>NZ_JAAAPJ010000001.1 GCF_009909145.1 Corallococcus silvisoli | reverse complement strand
TCGCCGCTCCTTGTCAGCTCACCAAGGCGATCCGCTTGGCCGACCCGCATGCGATCCATGGCCCCGGTCCTTGACACGCCCTCGGCCACTACCTCCAGCAGGGACTCCGTCGCCGCGGGACTCGCCGCCACCTGCACCGGCAAGAGTCTCACCGGCTCGGCTCGTGTCGTCGCGGCACGTCGTGCCCGGTACACCCACGACTGCAACGTGCTCAGCCGCACGCCTCGCTGCGCGGAGAACGCCTTCTGCGTCAGCCCGCTCGCCTCAAACGCTTCCGCGACGTGCGCCCACTCCGGCTTCTCCACTGGCTTCGACATGCACCCCAGGGTCCACCGCGCCGACGCCTCACTCAACGCCTCTCAGCACGTCGTTGGCCGGACGGATACGTGGGTTGAGGCGGGAGTGCTGCCGCGCATTCTCGCGGCGCTCCGACGAGACCTTGAGCAACGCGGCGGAATTGAGGATGTGGAGGGCTTCATCGACGGCACCTACGTGCCGGCGAAAAAAGGGGGGCCTGCGTCGGCAAATGCCGCGCGGGGAACGCCACGAAACTCATGGCGATTGCAGACAGCGCTGGTCTTCCGCTCGCTGTCCATATTGCAGGTGGAAACCGATTCGACAGTGTGCTCACCGAAGGAACTCTCGACGCTGCTTTCGTGGAGAGACTTCCTCCCCGACTGATTGCCGATAAGGCGTGGGATGGGCGCGCTCTGCAGCTGCGGCTGAAGCAAGAGCGCGGCATCGAGCTCATTGCGCCCAAGCGGAAAAACAGTCGGCGGCACCAGGATGGCCGCAAGCTACGTCGCTACAAGCGACGCTGGAAAGTCGAGCGTCTCTTCGCGTGGCTCAAGCGCTGGCGCCGCATCGCGACACGCTGGGAGCAGAAAGCCGAGAACTTTCTCGGCTTCGTCCAGCTCGGCTGCGTCGTCCTTCTCCTCAGGCGCCTTCACCCGAGGACACGGTTATGAGACGTGCTCTAGTACATCTCGTCGAATGTCGGGGAACGCCGCCAGAGCCGCATCGGCCACGTCCTTCACCCGACGAAGCGGGTGGTCCTCCGCGACGCGCCTCCCGGACTCCTCGGGCCGAACATCGTCTGGTGCGCGGGCGACCCACACGTCGAGCACTTCCACTGCGCGTTTCCTCCCATGAACATGGGGTGGAGTGTCGCTCCATGCCCCAAGGCCCTGCTCAACAACCTGCTAGATGCCTTCTAAGATTGCGTCAAGCAAGCACTGGCTATGCTCGATCATTAGATGCCTCTGCGAGACGCTTTTTCAATGCGGGCTCGTCGAAAAGCTCGACCCACATTGACTGTCCATCCGTAGTCCCGCCCACCCAGTACACATACCCGAATTGACCAGCATACCTGCCATCAAGTTGGCACATACCGGCCAAACTCGAGTACTTCATCATCAGTTCGAAGTGGGTGCCAGCAGCCATACAAACGATTGCTGCCACTCCACGCTCTGAGCTTGGCAGATCTTTGAACTTGCTACCGCACTTAGCTTCGACTCGGCGTTGCAATTCGGCCCGAGCCTGCGTGGGGTCCAATTCTGCGAACTTGACTGCGTGCCATGCCTCGACATCGACATGCACAACAGTGCCATCAGGCTTGCGGAACTGGATGTCCGCGTCCTTCTGGCCTTCGCCGATCTTGAGACCAAATCCGACGGGTTTGAATCCATTCGATTGGTAGGTTTGGGCTAAGAAGGCTGTCGCCACTACAGACCAGATTTCAGGAGGATCAATATTCCAAGCTGAATCAGTCCAGAGTGGCTCCAGGGTTTTCCGCACCCCTGACTCCGTCCCAAAATCCCGAGCGAAGCCATCCAAGACTCGCAATAGCGACTCCATAAGTGTTCTTGCCTTCGAGTCCGGAAAACCTGCGCCCGCCGCATGCACGCAGAGCGGGAGGTTTAACGCATGCCAATAACGACTGCCTTCCTTTTTCCTTGCAAAGCCAGCCATCTTGGCCTTGTCAATCCCAAACCTAGCCCCATGTGGCCAATCAGCAGGGAGAATTGCTTTCAAGTGAGGGTAGCGGGCAGTGGTCTCGGACAGCGCTTCGTGAAGATCTTTATCCGAGACCGAATTTTCGAATTCGGCAGGCTCGACGGCGTCCTTCGGACGAGACTCCCTCATTTACGCCCTCACAGTGAAAGACCTTCGTGGTAGCACCAAGTAGTGCAGCACTATAGTACGGCATACTATATCCATGCCTGTGCCTATCCAAAATTTGGTCGCTCCGTCCTGAGTGCGTCAAGTCCACGTTGGTCGGTGCGTCAGGACCAGTGAGCGAGCCGCCGACACGGCCATAGTGGACACAGATCGGCCGAGGCGGGCTGATCGGCGCCTGTGGCTCCTTCCCCCAGTGTGGCGCTTCCTCTCTTTGGGATGCGCGCCAGCCGACACGCCTGGCGCGCAAGGAGCGGCAGAGCCAGCTCAGGGCCAGTGCCGCTCCGCCTCCTTGAAGAACTGCGTGAGCGAGTACTCCAGCAGTGACTGGCGCGACTGCATGTACCGGCGGGCCCGGAGGAAGGGCAGCCAGACGCGCTTGCCCACGCGCACCTGGGACTCGTCCATCTTCTGCCGCAGCACCCACGTCCCACCCAACCGCCGCACCAGCACGTCCCCCAGGTAGGCGCCTAGCGCCGGTATCGTGTGTCCGTCGAGCACGTCGCGTGTGTAGCGCTCGGGGAAATTCGTCTTCCAGAAGTGGAAGTCGAGGTCCGTCAGAGACTCAGGCGTCTCCTTCATGATGGAGGGCACATCCGTGTGAAGCACAGCCACAAGCCCTTCGGACAAGTCGCCGTAGGACTCGAGGACTCGCTCCGGATTCGCCACATCCGGGGGATGAACGACAGGGAGCCACTCCTCCGGCACCGGCGGCCGGAAGGCGTTGAGCTCGGCAATCCTTGTGCCTACCCAAAATTCGGTCGCTGCGTCATGAGTGCGTCAAGGCTGCGTCAAAACGCGCGTCATGACGGTGAGCGATTCGCACGACGAGCCGCCGGATCCTTTCTCCCGCTTGATAATGTTCGGAATTACACCCAAACCAGACGCCTCAACGCGTCCCTACCTGCGTAGGCACACCCGCCCCCGCCTGCGAACATAGGCAGGATAGAGCAGCGGTGCAGGTCTCTGAGGATGCTGTTAAAAGGACCGAGGCTCTACGCAGCTCGGCGCTCGTACCGATGGTGGAGCCCGAAGACTTCCCGCAGCTCAATCACCTTGGCTCCGTGCTCCGGCCCCTGCACTTCACGCCTCTCCGGCGTATCCTTCCCAAGCGCCAAGTGCGTCCGGCTCGCATTGTAGTAGCGCTGGTACTCACGCAGCAGGCGCCGAGCGTGGGCTTCGTTCAGGACGACGACATGGCCCAGCAGTTCCCTACGTATCGAGCCGATGACTCTCTCCGCATCGGGATTCTGCCACGGACACCGTGCTGCACTCGGCACCTCGCGAATCCCCAAATGGGTAAGCGTGGCGCGCACGCCCTCGGAGTAGAGCTTGTCCCTATCTCGGTGCAAGTACCTTGGAACATTGCCCCAGGGAAAGGCCTCTCGCAACTGCTGCTTCGTCCATTCTTCCGTCGGGTGCGCTGTCACATTGAGGTGGAGGACTCGCCTGTCCCGGTGACTCACAACCACAAATCCCAACAACACTCCAAACGTCGCAGTCGGAATGACAAAGAAGTCCATCCCCGCGGACTCCGCCAGATGCAAGCGCAAGAAGTTCCGCCATGTTGGTGATGGTTTCGGCGCTTCCCTTCCCGGCCTGGGCATGTAACGAGCGACCGTTGTCTGGCCTACCTCCATCCCCAACTTCAGCAACTCCCCGTGAATGCGCGGGGCACCCCAGGTCGGGTTGGCGTCGGCCATGCGCCGAATCAACGCCCTCAGTTCCTGGGTTGCCCGAGGACGTCCCACCTGGCACCGGGACTTCCAGCGCCAGAAGAGCCGAAAGCCCATCCGATGCCACTTCACCACCGTCGCCGGCCGCACCAAGCACAGTGGACGCCGCCATCCTTGCCAGAAGCGCTGGAGAACCACCAGAAGAGGCGGTCGCCCCGTGCAAGCCTCGGTGATGGGTGCTTCTCGCGAAAGACTGCGAGTTGCTGGCGAAGAGCCAAATTCTCCAGAGCCAGTTCCGAACGCCTCCGCAAGACCGAGCGTAACGTCTGCGCCAGCGCATTTACGAAGGCCCGCATCCTGCAATTCTTGCCGGCCGTAGCCAGCACGCCAGAACTCTGCCGCGCCCTGTGACGGACACATGGCATCACAGAGGCATCTGCGCACACTCACCCATTTTTGCCCCGTCAAGCCCCAGCATTCTTCGGGCGCCTATCCTCAGGACTGTGCACGCAATGACGCGTTCGCTGACGCGTGCTTCTCGTCGGACTCGAATATTCGGTAGCCACAGGACCTCGATGGTCTCATCCTTGACGACGACGACGTCCCTGCTCGGAGTGCTCCAGGAGGTCATGGAGGCGCTGGAGCACGTGTCAGCTCGCTCCACCGAACCGTGAAGTCGTCGCACACGTGGTGAATACAACCAACCTGCGTCCGTCTGCAGGCGCATGCACGACATCTTGCGCCGCATGGTGCTTACCGCACTGCTGGCCACGTCCGCGACGGCGTGGGCCGAAACCCCCGTGTCTCCCAAAGCCACGGTGTCCCCGGTGCCGTTGATTGCCCTGGCCCCTGGGAAGGTCCTCTATATCGACCCGCGGGGCACCCGAACCCTCGCGGACTGCGAAAAAGTGGAGGAGCGCCGGATGCTGGGTGGGGCCGAGAAGGGCAAGTTGTTTCGGGAGACCGAGCCGTGCTCACTCTGGTACCTCGCCGTGCACCCACCCACGGGGCGCTGGGCGATGGCCGTTTCGGTCACGGGAGATATCGCGTCGACCCGACTGGTGAGCATCACGCTGTCGGGCCGGAGGGTCGATGTGCCCACCGACAAAGCCGGACGCGTCAAGGGAGGCAACCTGCTCGTGATGGGGGATCTCGATGGCGTCGTGGCCATCACCCCCGGAGTTCCGGCGCAGTGGACCAGCAACCATGTCAACCACTCGCAGCGTCCCGAGCAGTTCACGGCCGACGGCTCGCGGGTGCTCGTCGCCAACGGAACGGTGACCACCGCGGAGTGGTGGAGCTGGAGCTTCGGGACTCACCCCGAGGGCATTCGCGTGTTGCCCGCGCAGGTGACCGACACCGCGAGCAATCACCTGGTCCTGGGGGAGTCGCGCACGGTGATGAGGCATGAGCGCGGCGGAGTCCGTGTCGCCACGCTGGACGCCACGGGCACGAAGCCCTGGAAGCTCGGCCCCGTCATGAAGCAGAAGCGGCGCGGACTCCTGACACCCGTGGTGCTCGGAGACTCGATGGTCTTCTACCGCGAGGGTGTGTTCGATGAGGGGGGCTGCGACGAGTCGAATCCCGGCACCTATCGTCGCGTCGACCTGTGCACCGGTCAGGAGAGGGTCTGGCGGACTCACGAGACCTATTGCAGTGGCCACGAATTCGCGGCGGCCAGCGCGCGGCGCAGGACGGTGTACTTCATCGAGAGCAACTACTATTCCGACGGCATCCCCCGGCTGTACGAGTACTCGCTCGACCGGGATGAGGTCCGTGAGCTGAAGGCACAAGGCATGGAGGGTGCGCACGACATCAGCGCGGATGGGCGAACGCTCCTCTTGCACGCGAGGGGCGGCGTGGTCAGCGTGCACGACACTGACACGGACGAGTCGACCTGGTTGATGAACCTCGAGAAGGTCACCGACGCGGGGCTGCTCGACCTGCGCGGAGGCAGCGCTTGCACGCCAGCGCTCGAGTCGCTGGCGTGCAAACGGACGATGGGGGAGTTACTCCACTTCCGCCACGCCTACCGCCGGGCAAAAGTGAGCCATACAGGCATCCCAATCCGCGATGCATTCATCTGCCGGCCTGTTTTCACGAAACAGGCAGCGGTCGTAGAACCGGTCGCACACGCTCCCGCACTCGGCGAGAGACTCAACCGAAGGGTCCTTTTCCTCTGCTACGCCACCACAGCCCGCGAGCAATCCCACAGTCAGCAGCGCCTTGATGACGAAGGACTTCATGTGCATGCACGCCTCCTCAAAGGCCTTTCCGGGTTGAAAGGCGTTGTGAGGATAGCACCTCCGTCCATTCGGCCCTCGCGCCGCCCCTCCCCGGATGCAGTCGCTTTCTACCCCAGGAGAAGAGCAGGGGATGGAGTCGTTGAGTCGCGTTGACGGGCGCTATGGATTCTTCGGCGAGAGCCAGGGGCACTCGTCATTTCCCCTGTCGTATGCAAATGCCTGTTTCCACGACGTGCTCGTGAACGCGGCCGTGGCTCCGCGCCTTTGGACAGGCGTGATAGACTGACGTCGCTGCATGAACATGGAATCCAGCTTCGGAGGAACAATGCGATTGAGCATGGTCGGAGTGCTGTGGATGGCCGCTGGCGCGCTGGGCATCGGCTGTGGCGGCCCGGAGCTGGAGAGCGAGGAGCCGGCGCCCCTCCAGGGTGCGGAGCAGGAGCTGCGCCAATGTGGACAGGGCCTGCCGGCCTGCCCCACGGGGCAGTATTGTACGGCCTACCCGCGGGGTGTCTGTATGCCGAACGTCATTGACTGATGACCCTTCCCGGGTTTTGTGGACACCCGAGATGAGGTGACCGAAGGATGTCCACGACGATGGCTCGCTGAGCCCGAGTCCGGACGTGGGACGTCGATTCCCAGTTCCGGAGCGCCGGCCAAGCCCCTCCGCGGGAGCGAAGTCCCGCGGGCATGAGGCACGGGTGATGCAGAAGAGAGGACGACCATGCAACGTTCCCTCTTTGGCGCGGGCCTTTGTGGCCTGCTGGCGCTGTGCCCTGGCACCCCTGCGGACGCGGGTGACTCCGTCGAACTCAGCCGGTTCATGTCGAACCTCGCGGACCCGACGCTCGACCCATGCACGGACTTCTATCAATACGCGTGCGCGCGCTGGCTCGGCCAGAACCCAATTCCCGCGGACCAGGGCTTCTGGACCACCACCTCCAATCTCAAGCTCTGGAACCAGACGGTGCTTCGCGAGACCCTGGAGCATGCGTCCAGGCTCGAGCCATCGCCCTCCCCCGCCATGCGACAGATCGGGGACTACTGGACGGCTTGCATGGACGAAGCCGGTGTGGAACGGGCGGGTCTGGGCGCGCTCGCCGCGGACCTACGCCGCATTGATGGCCTGCGGAGCAAGGCGGCGCTCGCGGCCGAGGTCGCCCGGCTTCACCTGTCGGCACCGAACTCAACGGGCGGCTTCAACAAGAACGACACGGGCACTCCGGCAGCGCTCTTTGGGTTCGGTCCCACGCAGGACTTCGCGGACTCCACCCTCCTTGTCGCGGCGATCGACCAGGGAGGTCTGGGGCTCCCCGGTCGTGACTACTACGTGTCGGAAGACCCCAGGCTCCAGGAGCAGCGCGCGCGGTATCGGGAACACGTCCGCGAGATGTTCATCCTGGCCGGTGCGTCGCCTGAGGGTGCGGCGCGGGATGCCGACGCGGTGCTCGGAATCGAGACGGCGCTCGCCCGGGCCTCCATGGATGCCGTCGCGCGACGGGACCCGAAGAAGCTCGACAACGTGCGCACGCTCGTGCAGGTGAGGGCGGCGACGCCGTCCTTCAACTGGGCGGCGTACCTCAAGGCCGTGGGCGCGCCCGCCGCCCGTCACTATATCGTGGCGACCCCTGGCTTCCTCGACGCGGTCGAGCGGCTGATTCAGCGTGAGTCGCTCAGCCACTGGAAGGCCTATTTGCGGTGGTGGGCCCTCCACGGCAGGGCGGAGGCCCTTCCCAAGGCGTTCGTCGACGAGAACTTCAGCTTCTATGGGCGCGTGCTCTCCGGTGCTCGGGAGCTGCGCCCACGCTGGCGCCGCTGCGTCGCGTACGCGGACAGGGACCTGGGAGAGGCCCTGGGACAGGCCTATGTGAGCCGCGCCCTCCCGCGCTCCAGCAAGGAGCAGGTGGAGGCGATGGTCGAGACGATCGAGCAGACGCTCGACGCCCAGCTCGGGCGGCTCGACTGGATGACCCCGGAGACGCGCGCGGCGGCGCGAGCCAAGCTCCGGACCCTCGAGAACAAGGTCGGCTACCCGGCGCGCTTCCGCGACTCCTCCCAGATCAAGGTGAGCCGAACGGACTTTCTCGGCAACGTCGCCCAGGCGACCGGGTTCGAGGTCCGCCGGCAGCTCGCGAAGATTGGAAGGCCTGTCGACCGCGCGGAGTGGTCGCAGACTCCGCCGACCATCAACGCCTACTGCGACGCGCAGCTCAACTCCGTCAACTTCTCCGCGGGCATCCTCCAGCCGCCCTTGTTCGACCCCTCGCTCGACCTCTCCGTCAACTACGGCGCCATTGGCGTGGTGATTGGCCACGAGGTCATCCACGGGTTCGATGACCAGGGCCGCAAGTTCGACGGCCTGGGAAACCTCCGCGACTGGTGGACCGCGGAGGATGCGAGGCGATACGACGAGCGGGTGGACTGCATCGCGCGGCAGTACACCCGGGAGCTGCCCTGGCTGGGCATCAAGACGAACGGGCGGTTCACCCTGGGAGAGGACACCGCCGATAACGGCGGGGTTCACATCGCGTTCCTGGCGCTCCAATCCGCGCTCCGGAAAGAGGGAAGATCCCTGGATGACGTTGGCGCCGACGGACTCACCGCCCGTCAGCGATTCTTCCTCTCCTTCGCCTTCTCCTGGTGCTCCGCGGATCGCCCGGAGGCTGCCCGCCGCCACGTGCTCACCAACCCCCACTCACTCCCCAGGTTCCGCGTGAACAACTCCCTGGCGAACTTCCCCGCGTTCCAGGAGTCCTTCGCTTGCAAGGCGGGGAGCCCCATGTCGCGAGGCGCCGACGCCTGCCAGGTGTGGTGAGCACGCGGCCGGCATCGCGGCGCTCAGGGTGTCCGGCTCCGGGACATGAAGTTCCCACTTCCGGCACACCTTCCGTGTGAGACTCGGCCCTGCTCGTCGGCAGGGCGACGGCACGACGACTGCAGGTTTCATGGGGATGGGGTTCTCACGATTCTTGGACGGGCTGCGGCAGGACTTCACCAGCGTGAGGCGTCTGCTGACGCGCAGCCCTGGTCTGTCGTTTGTGGTGGTGGCATCGCTGGGGCTCGGCCTCGGGGCTACCATCGCGGTCTTCGGGTTGATTGATGCCGTGATGCTCCGCCCGCTGCCCGTGACCCGGCCCGAGCAGCTCTACGCTGTCGGCCGCAACCTCCCGGAGCGGGGCTACCAGAGTGGCTTCGCTCCGGAGCTGGTGGAGGGCCTGCGCAGTGAGCGGCGCACGGGCGCGAGCGCGATCGCGGGGCTCTTTGCGGAGGATGGCTCCCGCCTCGTCGTGGGCACCAGCAGCGAAGCCGAGATGGTGTCGAGCCAGTTCCTCACGGGCAACGGGTATCAGGTGCTGGGCGTCCGGGCACAGGTGGGCCGGCTGCTTCGCGAGGAGGATGACCGCCCGGGAGCCGAGCCCGTAGTCGTCCTGAGCGACGCGTGGTGGGCCCTGCGTTTCGGACGGTCGCCTTCCGTCATCGGCACGACGCTGGTGGTCGGAGGTGTTGCTTCAACCATCATCGGCGTCACCCCGCGTGAGTACTTCGGCCTGGCCCGCGGGGACAGGCCGCCCCAGGTGACGCTACCGCTCTGGCTCCAGGCCCGTCTGGGGTTGAAGGACCATCAGGCCGGGGTGGTGGTGCGCCTCGCGGAAGGCGCCACAGCGGCGGCAGCGCTCGCGGAGCTGTCCAGCACCCATGACGCGTTGCTTCAGCGCTTTCCCAGCGCGGACCCGGGCCTGCTGGCCGCGAGGCTCGAGCTGCGAAGCATCGCCCATGGAGAGAGCTTCGCGCATGAGGCGCTGCGCGTCCCCCTCCTGCTTCTGCTGGGGATGGTCCTGTTGATGTTGCTCGTGGCGTGCGGCAACGTCGCGAACCTCCTCCTGGCGCAAGCGATCGCGCGGCGGCGCGAGCTGGCGGTGCGACAGGCCCTGGGGGCACGCTCCGGCCACATCGTGAGGCAGCTCCTGGTGGAGAGCGGGGCCCTGTCGGGGCTCGCGGCGGGCCTGGGGCTCCTCACCGCCTGGTGGATGGGGGATGGGCTCCTGCTCCTGCTTAGCCAGGACATGAACTCCGAATCCCTGTCGTTCCATCCCTCCGGGAGGGTGATGCTGTTCTCCACCCTGTCCGCCGTCGGCACGACGCTCCTGTGTGGGTTGTTTCCCGCCCTGCGCGCCACGCGCTTCGACATGGGCCAGGGCATCCACCGAGGCCAAGCTGTCGGGGCGCCGCGCTCGCGCTTCGCGCGAGCCCTGGTGGTGCTCCAGGTCGCGCTGTCCATGGTGCTCGTGTCCGGCGCGGGACTGCTGCTGCGCAGCGTGAGGAACGTGGAAGGAGTGCAGCTGGGATTTGAGCGGGAGCAGGTGCTGCTCGCGAGCCTCTACCCGTCGCTGCTCGGCTATGAGCGAACGCGCGAGCTCGCTTTGTACACCCAGCTCGCGGAGAGGCTGGGAGCCCTGCCCGGCGTGAGGGCGGCCTCCGTGTCGAGAGCCCCCTACTTCGGCGGCTACTTCGAGCGACAACTCGAGGAGGGCGGGGAGAGAGGGAGCCCCGCCCGGGTGTCCATCAACGCGGTGACGCCTCGGTTCTTCGATACCATGGGGGTGGCACTGGTCGCGGGCCGCGACGTCGCCCCCTCCGACTCTGCCGGCGCGGCACGCGTCGCGGTGATCAGCGAGAGCCTTGCCCGTTATCTCTCCCCCGGGATGGGCGCGCTGGGGCACGTGGTCCGGCTCACTGGCGGCGGCGAGCCGTTGACGGTGGTGGGCATCGCCAAGGACATCCGCCCCTCCATCCGGGACGACGCAAGCCGCACTCGCTGGGCGGTCTATGTGCCACTCGCCCAGGCGTCCGAGGAGTTGCTGGGGCAGGCAACCATCGAGGTCCGGACCCAGGGCGCCCCGCTGTCGGTCGTTCTCGCGCTCCGCAAGGAGCTCGAAGCGCTGGCTCCCGGCGTCCCGCTGACCTACGTCAGGACCCAGGACGACGTCGTTCGCGCGGACTCCTCGACGGAGCGTTCACTCGCCCTGCTAGCGAGCACCTTGGGGGCATGCGCCTTGGTGCTTGCGGTAGTGGGGCTCAGCGGCGTGTTGCTCTACTCGGTCCGGCAGCGCACGCGCGAGCTGGCTGTGCGGAGAGCGCTGGGCGCGTCCGCGTGGTCGGTGGCGAGTCTGGTGCTGCGTGACGCGGTCCAACTGGCGGGCATCGGCCTGGTGCTCGGCATTCCCGCGGCGCTCGTCGCGGCGCACCTTGGCCGCAGCTTCCTCTTTGGCGTCGCTCCGGATGACGTCGTGACGCTGAGCGCGGCAACGGCGCTGCTCTTCGTCATCTGCGTCGTCGCGAGCCTCCTCCCGGTCCTCCGCGCCGCGCGCCTCCCCGTGTCGGAGGCACTGCGAGGCGACTGACCGCAGGAGGGCGAACCCCTGTACCGCACCGGATTGTTGAGACACCAGGTTGGTCGTAATCAGGCCGCCTGCTTCGACTGCATCAGCTCTCGCCGGGCCTGACTCGGTGAGAGGAAGTGGTGGCGTTCCAACAGCCAGTGCTCGTTGTCCCGGTGGGCCCAGTCCAGCAGGGCCCTCCGGAGTTCCTCCACGGTGGAGAGGGTGCGCACCCAGAGCAACTGCTCCTTGAGGGTGCGGATGAAGCGCTCGGCACAGCCGTTGCCCTCGGGGCTGCGGACGAAGGAGGGAATCCTGGGGCGGAGGAGATGAACCCTGAGCACGCGTCGGGAATCAAGTCGAGGTGACACCGAGAACTTCTCGTGTTCCAGGCTATGCGCATGAGCCGCTGCTACCGCGAGGGGGGCCTCGCGTGTCTGGCTCCGACCTGGGGAGCGTGCGAGAGTGCCCATCCCCTTTATGCTCCTGATGAACAAACGCTCCGTAGCCATTGCTGGAATGCTGCTGGTGCTGGCCGCTTGCAAGACGACGGGCCCTGCACCCGCCCGCGATATCCCCACGGCAATGAACCAAGCCGCGACGACCCTGCTGCAGTCACGACTGCTGCACGCAACGTCGATCGCAGTGGTCTATCGCGGCGAGGAGTTCATCCTGCATCGGGGTGAGCTGGAGACCGGCAAGGCCAATCCGCCCGATGATTCGACCCTCTATGAGATAGGGTCGGTCAGCAAGACCTTCGTCGGCCTGCTGTTGGCAAATGCCGTCGTCGAAGGCAAGGCGACCCTCGACGACCCGATACAAAAGTATCTGCCGTCCGCCTATCCGAACCTTCAGTCAGACGGCGGACCGATCCGTCTGCGCCATCTGGTCACACACACCAGCGGCATGCCGGGGATGCTGCCACTGCAAGTGAATGAGGTGTTGAGGGACTTCACTGCGCATGCCACCCCGGCAAAGCTCAATGCCGCCTATGCGGACTACGGGCAGCCGCAGTTCTGGCAGGACCTGCACACCGTCAGCATCAAGGGCCCGCTCGGCAAGGACTATGCTTACTCGAGCGCCGGCTCCGAATTGGTCGCGCATACCCTCGAGAAGATCCACGGGGCTCCCTACGAGTCGTTGCTCGCGGAATTCCTGGCGCGGGAAGCCGGTATGCACGACACGTGGCTGCGCCTGCGTGCCCAGGACGCCAACCGCTTGGCTCCTGGTTACCACAGCGACAACCCGGTTGGCACCACGCCGATGCCACTCCTGCCCTGGGGCGCGGCGGGAGCCTTGAAGGCGACGATGCCGGAGATGGTGAAGTACTTGCGCTTGCAGTTGAGCAACCATCCCGCGGTGACAGAGTCACACAAGCCGCTGGTGCGCTTCGCGGAGGACTTCAGCATTGGCTATTTCTGGAACATCGGACAGAGCAGCCAGTTGGGCACCCACTACGTGCATCACGGCGGCGTGCCTCGCGCGCAATGCTATCTCTACCTCGTGCCGAAGTATCAGTTGGGGGTGTTCATCATCACCAACCAAAGCGGCGATGCGACCGCCAACGCCATGGAACGCGCGCTGGCGCCCCTCTTTGACAGGGTCGAATCCATGGAGGGTCGCTAGCACGGCGAACAACAGGGAGTGAGTACGCGTCGAGCCCCGCAGACTTCTCTCAGCTCGACAAGTCGTCGGAGAGCATGTGGAGCAGGGAGGCCGCGCGGTCGAAGGCAGAGTGCAGCCGGTTGGTCCATCCCCCCAGGGGTGGGTTCCTGGCGGCCGGTAGCTCCTCGACGCCCATGGAGGGCTCGCTACTGTCCCCACGGTGAGCGGCAGCTCCTGCAGGCCGCCTGGGGAAGGCCCATGTCCGTAGCCGACCAACGGCCGGCGTCCTGAGCTGGGGTGGATTCGTCGGTTCACTCCAGCATGCGACGACCCAATCCGAGGGTGAAGTCTCCGAGCCCTCCGTCGAGACCCTTCGGCAAGGACTGACGCCTTGCATGTCGACCTATGATGCCGCATGTGGCGTTGGCAATATCCCCTGTCGCAATGCCTGCCGCGACAACTGCGGCTATTGCGAATATGACGTATGCCAGAGCGCCTGCGTCTCGGACTCCCTGCAATGCACCCATCGCGTGAATTCGTGCATGGGGTGGTGACGCGGGGCCCGCGGAGGCAGGGCGGCCAGGAGGAGCCCGCCCTGCCTCCAGTACGGCACGGAAAGCGAGGCACTCCCGCGTCACCGCTCGAATCACATCAACGGCGAGAGCGCGGCGACCGGGGAGACGACCCGTCGCGTGTACTCCGTCGGCGTGAGCACCTTCACCGTCCCGGAGTACGTGTACAACCGGCCCCGGAAGTCCAGATACGACAGCTGGAGCGGATAGGCCCCCGCCAGCAGGGACATCGACAGGGTGCTCGTGGTGCTGACGTTGACGCTCGACAGCGTCCAGAGGAAGAAGGGCGCGGAGAAGCTGACGTCCGCGCCGCGCGCGCCCCACCCCGACGTGAGGAACAGCGGCTCCGTGGTCCGGATGACCGTCCGTCCCCATAGCTCCGCGACGGGCGTCGGCTCCGGGTAGAGGATGTGCAGCCCCAGCCGGTCCAGCTCGGACAGCCCCGAGTGACCATAGTTGCCGTCGATGCCGCACGTGAGGAACTGGTAGTTCATCACCGAGTAGCGGTCATACACCGTCAGGTGCCCGCTGCCGTTGCCGCCGCCGAAGTCCGGGGCGCTGCACGCCACCGCGGCGTCCGCGTCGTCGCGCCGGTGCTCGTGGGTCAGGCCCATCGCATGGCCGAACTCGTGGAGGGTGTGGTTCTTCCAGGGGACTCCCTGGGCGTCGGCGTCATCCCCCAGCTTCATGTTGTAGCGGCAGCCCCGATTCTCCTCGAGCGAGTTCGGGCCGTTCGACCAGCTCGTCCCGGAGTTGTTCTCCCCCGTGTACTGCCCGTTTTCGTCGAGGAACATCGGGCACCCCACCCCGGGCACCCTGCCGAGGAAGGGCACGCCGGTGCCCCTCAGGAGCACCCGGATGTCGCCGTCGTGCCACTCCGTCCCGTTGGGGAGGACGATGGGCGCGGGGCACGTCCCCAGGTACGTGAAGCGGATGTTGGCCGCGCGCTCGTAGTCCTGGATGTAGCCGAGCACCTGCTGCACGCGGTCGGGACGCGAGGTGAGCGCGTCCCCCACGAAGCAGACGGTGGGTGTGCCATCGCGGATGCCCTCGTTCCAGGTGGCCGCCCGAGCGGAGAGCGCCGCCAGCGCGGAGGCCAGCAGCACCAGCCCTTGTCGTGTCTTCATGTGTGACCTCCGACCCGACGCTGTCAGAACAGCATCGTGTAGTTGATGAGCCGGCAGTCGCTCGACAGGCAGCCGATGGCCGTCCCCGCCGTGGAGGACGGATTGTAGTCGATGGTCATCGAGCGCCCACCCACCAGCGCAGAGGTGAGCAGCGACAGCATCCGGTTGGCGTGCGCCGCGTCGGCCGTGGACAGCGCGAAGTACCAGATGCCTCCGGCCACCGAGGCCGTGCACCGGACATGGATGCGGTTGGACAGCACCGCCACGTGCGACGGCGTACACGTCGCGGTGTCCGCGAGCGCGCTTCCGCTGGAGAGGCACAGCGCCAGGGCAAGGGAGGGCAACAGGCGGGAGAGCTTCATCGAGGGCTCCTGGAGAAAGACGCGGCATGCGTCGACGCACGGGCCAGCACGGCCCATGCCAGTCCCCTGTCCCGCGGAGGCCCGTGTCACATGGGAGGGAGCGCCGGGCCCGACAGCAACGCTTGCATTCCCTCCGTGCAAGCATTGCCGTCCCTCTTTGCAAAGATTGCCCTCGCGGCGAGGCCCTGCACCTTCGCGAGGCCCGTCCAGCGACCATGCCCCTGCGTCAGGGTGCGCCGCGCCCCATCGCCGCTCACTTCCGCGGCCGCTCAGTACGGACGAGAAGCCCTCCTTGCCCAGCAGTGAGAGCTGGGAAACGCGGCATGAAGCCGAGAGGTGGGCAGGCCAACCTGGCGCGGCCGGCCCTAAACCGACCGAGGCCACCTGCCCGCGGAAGCCGCGGAGGCTGGCCGGACCAGCCGCGATGGGCCACGGGGGCCACCTGGACAGGGCCTCGCACATCGTCGAGCAGCAACGCTTCCGTCAGTCCCGCGCCGCCAGCACCCGGCCCTGCAGTCAGCGCCGCAGCACCACCAGGTCCATCGCGTAGGCGCGCACGGAGCCCGGAGGCAGCCCGCGCAGAGCCAGCGGCGCAGGAAGGCGTTGGCCTCGGCCACGTCAGTGCCGTCCCCTACCAGCCGGAAGCCGCGCTCCTCGCCCATGGGGCGCGCTCAAACGTCTGCGCTCACGCCCGGGCTCGCCGAAGCCCCGCCGCCGGCACTCCGCGTCCCGGTGATCCGCTCGCCCCTCCTCGGAACGCCACAGTCGCCTGCGCGCGCGGCGCATCGCTCGGACGCGCCCTCATGGCGGCACTGAGACTGGCAGTATCCCTGCCGGGGGAAGCAGCGCCGGTGGACGTCGAAGGGCGGCCCGCACTCCCGCCATTCGAGGGCGAGGACTGCTTCAGCTGCGGCAGAGGAGTGGGTTGAGGGAATGGCGATATGCGCGCATGGCCTCATGTCCGCATGCCGGCCAGAATCCCCGCTGGATGTCCGCCTCTTGAGCCGGGCCCTCAAGGCCGCCGGCCTCGCCGAGGCGCGCCGCGACAGCAGATGGGTCTATTAATGGAAGCGTGACCCGGGACTTCAGCTCAAGGGGTCAGCGCGAAGTGGATGCTGGTCAGACCCTGGTTGATCTCGGCGCACAGGGGCCGGCCCGCCTCGACCCGAAGTGGCATCTCGAACCCCTGGACCGCCTGCATCCAATGACTTGAGAGGTTCTCGGGTGCGTTGGAGAGGAGGATGCCCCCACCGAGATCCAGCTCGAACCAGAAGAGCACGCCGTGGACGACGCCACTGCGCGAGGGCGTGACGGAGACGCGCACCGTCTGGGGCTCCAGCGCATCGTGCCGGAAGTCGAACGAAAGGGCCTCGACCGGTGGGCTCAGCAGGGCATGGTCCCAGGTCGAGATGCGGACCGGGAAGTACTCCTGGGTAGAGAAGCGGTTGAACAGGCTGACGTCGAACCCGGCGGCCTCCTTCGCGAAGTTGATGCGGTGGATGACGCTGCTCTCCAGTAAGGAGAAGAAGACCTTGGCCCTGGCGGGGATGATCCGCGCGTCCTCCTTGAGGAGCTCCGCCCGCGCGTGGCGGATGATGGGCAGGAGGCCTTCGCCCACCAGGCCGCAGTCGACCGTCTCCGTGACGAGCAGGTCGGCCCGGGCCGGCAGGTCCTGACCGAGCGTGAGCAGGGACGACCGCTTCGGCACGATGGAGATTCGGTCGGCGAGGCCATTGGCCTCGATGATCCGCCGGGCGATATGGGTCACGGGCTCGACCACCTCGCAGGAGACCACGGCACGGGCGCCTGCCCTCACGGCCATCATCGCCAACAACCCCGAGCCCGCCCCCACGTCCAGGACGAGATCGCCGGATCGCGTCAATGCCTGCAACGCCGAGGAGAACGCCTGGTTGCGCGCCACGTCGTTGAGCATGGCGAAGTGCCAGCGGGGAATCATCTTCCGGTAGATGCGATTGAGCGAATTGCCAGAGAGCCCCTCTGGGACGTGGCGCGCCAGGTTCGCCTCGAACGATTCAATGGACTCATGAAGCGGCCAGGCGTTCGCGAGGCGAACAGCATCATCAAGAATGTCGGTCATCGTGACTGGCTCCATCCGTGGACTGGGAGTGAGTTGGGGAACCGCGGGTCGGCATGGGGACGCGGAGGGAGGGGCTCCGCCCGCTGCCCTCGCGCGGAGGCCAGCTGTCCTGGAGGACCTTGCGAACCTTGCGCTGAATGGCCGTCCGTTGAAGCGAGTCCAGGAGCTGGAGGTCCGACCGTGGACCCTCGATCAGCTCGATGATCCGGGGAAGGACCGCGGTGAGCCTTGGATGCGGACCGGCGAACTTCGCGCCCGGGAAGCGCGCCATCAGCCTCTCCATCAGCTCCGACGGCGTGTCCCCGAACTCGATCATGCACGTCCCCCGCTCCGTCAACGCGACGAGGAGATGACTGTCCGGAGACTCGACGGTCGCGTGATAGATGTGCAGGCCGCTCCCACCGGACTTGAACTTGGCCGGGGTCATTCCCAGCTCCTTGTCTGTCTTCTCATAGATGCGACTCGTGGAGCTGAAGCCCGAATCGTAGATGGCATCGATGATGGACGTGCCGCGCTCAAGCAGCGCCTCCAACCGCTTGAACTGGCACGACGCCGAATACTCCTTGGGCGTAACCCCCACGTATCGCTTGAACAGTCGATGGAAATAGAAGCGGCTGAGCCCCACCCTGCGGGCGATGAACTCGAGCGACACAGGCCCCTCCGTCTGCTCCAGGAGCTGGCAGGCCTGCTGGATCAGCAACTGATGCTGTCGCAGGAGCGACTCCGCGTCTGGCTTGCACCGGCGGCAGGCGCGGTAGCCCGCCGCCACCGCCTCCTCGCGCGTCGAGAAGAACCGGATCTGCCTCCGGACCGGACGACGGGCCGTGCAGGTCGGACGGCAGAAGATGCGGCTCGAAGACATGACATAGACAAACGCGTCCTCCGCACGAACATCCCGCGCAACCACTGCTATCCAACGCTCATTTTCCGTGGAGAATGGAAGAGGGACGGGAGAAGACACGAACGGCTCCAGGGAGCGAATCGTTCACAAGCCTCGTTCAACGGCTCGCGGACGCTCTATCCGGTTATTGCCGTCATCCCTTGATTCGCCCCGATCGGATCAACGCTGAACGGTCGCCCCCCGGGCACGCAGCTCAGCGCAAGAACCGGATAGAGCGTGCACGGACGGCCTGGATACAAGCGGGTTCATGGGGAACCCCGAATGAGACACACGCCCAGCAAGACGACGCCCGCAGCCGTTGATCTCGGAGACTACTCCCACTTCAAGAATTGCCTCATCCAGTATGGAGAGAGCGAATTGTTCGTGGATACGGAGGAGTGGCGGGTCCATGGAAACCCCTACCGACGAACCCTCCGCCCTCATGTCTTCAAGCACCTGGACTTCGCCAAGCCCCTCAGCCAGGACGAAATCCTCACCTACAGCAGCCTGGCCGCGCAGCGGACGCTCTTGACGCTCTATGAGCAGGACTTCGTCCTGCTCCCCGAGCGTGACTTCGAGGCGAAGCGAGCGGACTTCGAGGAGTTCTATTCGCCTCGCTCGCTGGCGCTGGGTGCGGTGGTGCGCCCCTGGCTCGAGCGTTACTCGTTCGACTTCCTCCAGAAGGAGGTTTCGATCAGCGGTCGCTGGACGGCCGCGACACTGGAGTCGTACTTCCAGGACTACGCCAAATCACTCCATCGCTCCGACGAAAACAAGGCGATGTCGGCCATCCTGGGCTCATCGAACCGGGAGCATGCGGCGCGCACGTTCCTGACCCAGCTCGCCGGAGACTTCCTGCTGGAGGCCTCCGCCATGGGCCGGAACGTCCTGGGCCACTTCGGCCGGCTCCAGTCCGCGCTCTTCAAGATCGTCATCGATGAGTACGGGTACGGGGTCCATGAGACGAAGCACAGCACGCTCTTCGAGAAGATGATGAGCGCTCACGGCCTGGATCCGCGGCCGCATGCCTACTGGCAGTTCTATCTGACCTCGTCGTTGCTGCTGAACAACTACTACAACTGGATCTCCCGGGATCACACCAAGGTCTTCCGCTATCTCGGGGCCATCTACCAGGCAGAGACGGCCTTCATCTCCTCCTGCGCGCAGATGGCGGACATGCTCCGCGCCGTCTTCGGACCGGACGCGGAGGCCCAGTACTTCCTGGAGCACGTCCACATCGACAACCATCACAGTCAGATGGTGCTGGATGAGTTGGTGAAGCCCGCGGTCGCGGCCTACGGCGAGGGCATCATCCCCGAGATCGTCCGAGGCTTCGAGGAGGCCCGGCTGCTGGGGCGGATCGGCGAGCAGGACTTCTGCGACCAGGTGGCCTGGGCGGACGACGGCCCGAAGTACAAGGCGTTGCACCCGGCCGTCTACGCGAAGATCCAGAGCGGTGAGCTCAAGCCCAAGCGGCAGCAGTTCATCGAGCCCCGTGGCGAGCTCTCCGTGACCCACGTCCACGACGGGGATGAGCTTTGTCACATCGACTCGGGGGTGATGCACTTCGTCACCGGTGATGAGCGTCACACGGTGTTGAACGCGGGCGAGGGCACGGTCATCCAACACAATCGCTTGCATGGCGCGATCATCGATTCGGAGCGATGCGTCTACACCATCTACTCCATCGAGGACTACCGCAAGTGCCTGTCCTAAGGTTCGACCCCCGGCGGGTGAATCTCCTGGAAGTGGGCGGGCGGCGCTTCTTCCTCTTGCGCTCCTCCGATGAGCTTCTCCTCGTCGCGTCCGCCTGCCCGCACCGTGGAGGTCCGTTGCATCTGGGGACCTGGGACTCCCAGGCCGGGGCCATCCAATGTCCCTGGCACTCACGACGCATCACGCTCAAGCACCTGCGCAAAGGAGCCATTCCGCTGGTCTCCCTGAGAGATGAAGTCGTGGCCGTATTCCCAGACGAGCCGGGTGCGCTCGTGCGCTTGCGGTGGCGGGGCATCCTCGCCAATGAACCCGCTCCAACCGGGGCCTGTCCGTCCCCATGCGATCCCCACAGGAAGCCGAGCCATGCCCCAACCGTTCAAGGTTGACACGACATCTCCCCGCACCGTCCTGCTCGTCTCCAGCGGATACCACCTGTACCGTGAGTACCTGCTCCGCATGATTTCAAACCATGCGAGGGTCTGGCTGTTCATCGACCGGGAGTCGCAATGGGAGCGGCCCTATGTCATTGGCAGCACGAAGGTCGACACCCTGGACGTCGAAGCCATGCTCACGGCGGCGCGTGACCTGCGCGCCGAGGTCGCGTTCGACGGCGTCATCTGCTGGGATGAAATCCGCATCGTCCATGCCGCCCGGCTGGCGGAGACCCTGGGACTTCCCTCGGGGCCCTCCCAGGCCATCTCGAACTGCCGGGACAAGCACCGCACCCGCGGCGCCCTCGCCGCCGCCGGAGTACCCCAGGCCCGCTCCATCGCCGTGTCGACGGCCGCCGAGGCCGACGCCGCCGCCCAGGCCATCGGATACCCGGTCATCGTCAAGCCACGCGCCCTGGGCGCGAGCTTCGGTGTGAGCCTCGTGGACGGCCCGCGTGAGCTGGCGACCGCCTACGCCCATGCCCGCGATGCGCGAGAAGACGGGGTCCCCTCCTTCGACGCCGGGGTGCTCATCGAGGAGTACATGGACGGCCCGGAGATCAGCGTCGATGCCGCCTTCGCCGACGGCGAAATGCAGCCCCTGTATCTGGCACGCAAGGTGACGGGCTTCTACCCCCACTTCGAGGAGACGGGCCACGTCGTCGACGCGGCGGACCCCCTCCTCGAGGACCCCGCGCTGCGCCAGGTGCTCGCCGGGGCGCACCAGGCCGTCGGGCTCCAGACGGGCATCACCCACACCGAGCTGCGCCTCACCCGCTCCGGGCCGAAGATCGTGGAGATCAACGCGCGCCTGGGCGGCGACATGATTCCGTACGTCGGCTGGCTCGCGTCGGGAATTGATCCGGGCCGGGTCGCGGTCGAGGTCGCGTGCGGCCAGCTCCCCGTGGTCGAGCACGCACGGCGAGACGTCGCGGCGATCCGGTTCCTCTACCCGGAGCGCGATGTGGTCGTCGCGGACGTGCGCGTCGACGAGACACGGCTTCCGCCGGCGGTCGACCTGGCGCGCGTCCTCGCGTCTCCCGGCCAGCGGCTGGTCCTGCCTCCGAACGATCACGTGTCATGCCGCTATGGCTACGTGGTCGTGCGGGGTGAGAGCGCCGAGGCGTGCAACGCGGCGGCGAAGGAAGCGGA
Organism: Corallococcus silvisoli; assembly: GCF_009909145.1. Taxonomy (NCBI): domain Bacteria; kingdom Pseudomonadati; phylum Myxococcota; class Myxococcia; order Myxococcales; family Myxococcaceae; genus Corallococcus; species Corallococcus silvisoli. Next base: position 1,471,152 of record NZ_JAAAPJ010000001.1, on the reverse strand, counting down.
GCGAGCCTTCACGCTCTCGGGCTCCGCCGACGAGGCCAGGAGCCTGGGCGTGAGCTGACACCCGGAGCCTCGACGCAGTCCGTTTCCCCGCCCCGAGACCTGCACCGCGCGGCAGCGGCCCTTCCCCTGTCGCACTCCTGAGCCCTCGTCATGACCTCCCCTCCCCCTTCAGCCGACCTGCCCTCTCGCCGAGGTGACTTCCGCCTGCTGTGGGCGGGGCAATCCCTGAGCCTCATGGGAGACCAGTTCGCGGTCGTCGCCCTGCCGCTCGTGGCGCTTGAGATGGTGGGCACCCCGGCGGCGCAGGCGGCGCTCCTGCCCTTCGCCCTGTCCGCTCCGTTCCTCGTGCTCGGCCTTCCCGCCGGCGCCATCGTGGACCGCCTGCCGCGGCGCTTGACGATGCTGGTGTGTGACGCGGTGCAGGCGGTGGCCTTCGCCATCATCGCGGCACTCGCCCTGTTGCATGCGTTGTCGTTCCCCGTGCTCATGGCGCTGGTCGCCATCAGTGGCTGCGCCGTGGTGTTCTTCCAGGTCGCCTACACCTCGTATCTGCCGGAGCTCCTGACGCGGAAGGAGGAGCTCCACGTCGGCAACTCGAGGCTGTTCTTCTCCGAGTCGATTTCACGGACCATCGGCCCGATGGCCGCCGGGCCGGTGATCGCCGCGTTCGGCGCGTTCGTGGCCCTCTGGGCGAACGCCCTCACCTTCATGGCCTCGCTGGTGACGTTGCTGGCCATCCGCCCGACCACCGTCCGCTCCGTCCCCAAGCCGCGCGAGCGGGGCTGGCTGGTCCGCGACATCCGCGAGGGGACGACCTTCGTCTTCCTCCACAGCCGCGTGGAGCCGGTCATCTCGTGCGGCGTGGTCTACGTGTTGTTCCTGGGCATGATCGAAGCCAGCCTGATTCTCTACTGCAAGAGCGTGCTGGGATTGAGCGCGACCGGCATCGGCCTCGTCGTGGGCGCGGTCGGTATCGGATTCCCTCTCGGGAATCTCCTGTCGGCCCGGCTCACCGCGCGCTTCGGCGTGGCACGCAGCCTGGTGGTGAGCGCGTCGGTGGCGGTGCTCGGCCTCGTGCTGACCGCCGCCGCCTGCTCCCTCGGGTCGCTCGTGGGCCTGGTCGCCAGTGGGGTGATTCATGGCGTGGGCGAAGGGGTATTCGGTCCCACCTCCCTGACCCTGCGGCAGCTCGAGACCCCCGACGCGATGCTCAGCCGGGTCAACTCGGTCCAGCGCTTCTTCCTCTGGGGTGCCGGGTCGATTGGCAGCCTCCTGGCGGCCGGGTGCATTCATCTGTGGGGGCTGCCCGTCGCGCTGTGGGCGGGAGGGCTCGGCACCGTCTTGTGTCTGCCCATGTTGCTGCGCCGAGGCATCCTGCAAGCCATCCGGCAACCGCACGTGGCGAGCCTCCCCGTGGCGCAGGTCGAGTCCCCCCAACCTGATACCGGAGCATGACATGGCAGACTACGCACCTGGCATCCAGGAGTTCATCGACCGCTGCAACGCGGCCATGCCTCCCGACTTCTACAAGCTCCCGAACGAGCAGCAGCGTGCCCTCTACCAGGGGCTGACCATTGAGTTCCCCTACGACGTGCCTCCTGGCGTGACCACGCAGGACGTGCGCATCCCGCACGGCGGGCGCCACGTGTCGGCGCGCGTCTACCGGCCCGAGAGACAGGTCGATGATGGGCTGCTCATCTACATCCGCGGTGGCGGGTTCGTGGTCGGCTCCCTCGAGACCCACCACACGGTCCTCGCCGAGCTCTGCATGCAGACGGGCCTCGTCACGGTCGCCCCTGATTTCAGCCTGGCGCCCGAGCACCCGTTCCCCGCGGCGCTCGAGGACTGCCACGACGTCGTGTGCGGTCTCATCAGTGCTCCTGGCCTGCTCGGGATCGACCCCGCGAAGGTCGTCATCTGCGGAGACAGCTCGGGGGGGAACATGGCGGTCGTGGTCGCGATGATGGCTCGCGACCGGGGCGGTCCGTCGCTGCGCGGACAGGCGTTGATCAGCCCGGTGCTCGACTTCACCCGCTGGCGCTCCGGAGGAGCGGACGCGCCACTCCTGACGAGCGGAGAGATGGAGTACTACACCGCCTGCTACGCGCCGCTCCCCGGACAGGTCGCCCATCCATACGTGTCACCGCTGGTGAGCGGACGCTTCGATCGCCTGCCTCCGGCCTACATCATGGGCGCGGAGATGGACTCGCTGCTCGTGGACTCGCAGGCCTACGCGCAGCGCCTGAGGGAGAACGGCACCCAGGTCGAGCTCGTCGTCGAGCCGGGCCTCGTCCACTCCGCGGTGCGCGCGCGCGGCTTGAGCCCCCAGGTGGCGGACGCGTGGCGGCGGTACTGCGCCGCCGCGGCCCGGCTCGCTCGCACGGGGAAGGTCTGAACCATGAGTGCGTATGCCCCGGCGGGTCCCGCGGTGATCGTAGACCCGTACTCGTCAGGCGCGCTCTACGCGCCTGCGTTCCGCGAGGCTGGGGTGCCCTCGGTCGCCCTGGTGACCGCGCCCGCCCCGCCCGACGTCTATGCGGCGTCCTACCGCCCGGAGGACTTCAGCGAGGTCATCGTCGCGTCCGACGGACTGAGCACGGCCATCGCGCGCCTGCGCGCCCTGCGTCCCCGCTGCGTGTTGGCCGGGTGCGAGTCGGGAGTCGAGCTCGCGGACCTGGTCGCGCCCCAGGTGGTTCCCGAAGTCGCCAACGCGCCCGAGACCGCCAGCGCGCGCCGACACAAGGGCGACATGGCCCGGGCCGTGGCGCAAGCGGGGCTTCCCATCATCGAGCAGATCTGCACCGACGACCCCGACGAGGTCGAGGCGTGGATTGAACGCTCCGGCCTGCGGGGCCGGGACCTGGTCATCAAGCCCCCCAAGAGCGCCAGCACCGACGGGGTGACCCGCGTCGCCCGGGGCGAAGGCTGGCACGACGTCTTCACGTCGATGCTGGGCCAGCGAAATCGCCTCGGGTTGCTCAACGACCGCCTCGTCGTCCAGGAGTACTGCGAGGGCACCGAGTACGTGGTCGACACGGCCAGCCACGCGGGCGTCCATTCGGTGAGCGACATCTGCCGCTACCACAAGGTCGACAACGGCGGTCACATGGCCGTCTACGAGTCCATGTCGTGGATGTCGCCGCTGTTCCCGGCCTACGCGGACTTGGTGGGTTACGCGTTCGGAGTGCTCGACGCGGTGGGCATGCGCTTCGGCGCGGCCCACATCGAGCTCATGCTCACCCAGCGGGGCCCCCGGCTCATCGAGATTGGCGCCCGTCCCCATGGCGGGGGACACCCCCACTTCTGTCGGGTGGCGACGGGGGAGAGCCAGCTTGACCGCGTGGTGCGCCGATTCGTGAGTGACGAGCCGATGCCCGCCAGCTACCAGCTGCGCCAGCACGTGCGCGTGCTGTTCCTGATGGCCCGCCGCGCGGGACGGGTACGGAACGCCTCGGTCCTCGATGAGGTGAAGAACCTCCCGAGCCATCACTTCTCCCGGATCGCCATCCGCGACGGCGATCGGCTGGCTATCACCAAGGACCTGTTCGGCAGCCTCGATCTCGGGTTCGTCGTGTTGGCCCACCCGGAGCTGGCCCGCGTCGATGCGGACGCGCAACGGATGCGTGAGCTGGAGCAGCAGGTCGTGCTGGTCCCCGAAGCATCACCCCGGCGGAGCTGATTGACGATGCGCGCACGCAGCCGCGTCAGGCGCGCCGCGCGCGGGGCGGTGCTGCTCGCCATCGCCTCCGCCCTGCTCGCCCCCCATCTGGCGATGGCCGACACGGTCTCCACCTCCCAACCGCCAGCGCGGCCGAGTCTCCAGGCCATCCGCACCCACGACAGCCCCCGACTGGATGGCGTGCTCGACGACCCGGTGTGGAGCGTGGCCGCCGCGACCGATGCCTTCACCCAGAAGTTCCCCAACGAAGGGCAGAGCCCCAGCGAGCACACCCTCCTGCGGCTCGTCTACGACGATGACGCGCTCTACGTTGCATTCGAATGCGAGCAGCTCAAGACGCCGCGAATCTCGCGGCTGGTGCGAAGAGACCGCAAGGTCGGTGATGATCGCGTCGAAGTCACCATCAGCGACGGCACCCGCACCTTCGAGTTCTGGGTGAGCGCGGCCGGAGTGATGGGAGACGGCATCCGCTTCAACGACACCGACTACTCGGCCGACTGGGACGGCGTCTGGGACGCGCGGGTCCATCAGCACGCGACGGGCTGGTCGGCCGAGCTGCGAATCCCCCTGCTCATCTTCCAGCTGGACCCGGAGAGGGTCGGGGACTGGGGACTGCAGGCGCGCCGCTACCTGTCCTCGGTCCAGGAGACCCAGGAATGGGCCTACATCCCACGCACCGTGGCCGGTGAGACGTCGCGGTACGGCCGGCTCAGCAGGATGGAGGGGCTGCATCGCGGCAATCCGTTCGAGCTGCGTCCCTTCGCCCTGCTCCGCGCGGCACGGGGCGTGGACGGGAGGACCGGCTACGGCGCCACCGGCGGGCTCGACGCCCGCGTGCACCTGACCCCGAATGTCGGGCTCGACCTCACGGTGAACCCCGACTTCGCCCAGGTCGAGGCGGATGAGCAGGTCCTGAACCTCACCACCATCGAGACGTTCTTCCCGGAGAAGCGGCCCTTCTTCCTGGACGGCATGGACATGTTCCAGGTGCCGCGGATGACCTACTTCCCGACGTCCCGGCGGACCTTCTACACGCGCCGCATCGGCGCCGTGCCGACGAAGCCAGGCGTCCTCACCCAGGCCCCCGAGTCCGAACGCGTCACGTCGATTCCAGTGCCCACCACCATCTACGGAGCGGCGAAGCTGCGCGGGACGCTCGGCACGCATCTGAACTGGGGCCTGCTTTCGGCGCTCACGGGACAGAACGATGTCCAGGTCGAGCGAGCGGACCTCTCCCTGCGCGACGCGCTGGCCGCGCCTCGCAGCGCGTTCACGGTGGGCCGGATGCGCGCGGTCCTGAGCGAGCGGGCCCAGCTGGGCCTGCTGGCCACCGCGACCCAGCGGCTCGAGCCGACCGGGGAATATCCACTGCTGGCGTCCGCGGACAGCACAACGTCACGGCAGCTGTGCCCCGGGGGTGAGCGGGTCGCCGCGAGCGCGCGCTGCTTCCACGACAGCTACGTGTTGTCGGCGGATGGCTCCTGGCGCTCTCTTTCGGGGGACTACGTGGTGAGCGGGCAGGCCCTGATGAGCGCCATCCAGAACGGCCCACCGCGCACCCTGCCGGACGGCACGGTCATCGCGTCGGGAGATGTCGACGCGGGAGCCTTGATGTTCGCGGCCAAGGAGGGTGGCAACTGGCTGGGCTCCGTCGAGGCGGAGGCGTCAGGGCGACGGCTCGACTTCAACGACCTGGGCTTCATGGTGCGGCAGAACCACCTGCGCCTGCTGCCCACCGTCGAGTACCGGGCGGTCGATCCGTTCGCCGCGGTCGCCGAGGTGAGAGTGCGACTCTCGACCTCCTTCCGGAACACCGTCGACGGCTTGAATGTCTTTCGCGGCTACTACGCCTTCACCGAATGGCAATTCAAGAACGCGTGGAAGGCCAACACCATGGTGTATTACTTCGGCAACCGCTACGAGGACCGCGAGGTCGGGGATGGCACCGCCATCGAGCGCACGGGCAGCGTCGGTTGGGACCTGACCCTCACGAGCGCTCCGGGGCGGCGGCTGTCGGGCTCCCTCACGAGCGTGAGCATGTTCCGGGATGACGGCTACAGCCTCACCTACAGCGCGCAGCTGGGCTTCCATCTGCTGCCGCAACTCGAGCTGCAGGTGTTGCCCCAGGTCACCCTCGCGGCCGGCGAGGCGCGCTACCTGGGGGCCACGCCTCGACCGGGCGAGTACCTGTTCGGCCGACTCGACGCGCGCAGCATCGGCGCCACGCTGCGCGCCAACTACACCCTGACGACCCGGCTCACGCTCCAGCTCTATGCGCAGACACTGCTGGTCGCCAGGCACTATCGCGACTTCGGTTCATTCACGCCAGACCATGCGCGGGCGAACATCCGGCTGGACGACCTGACAGCGGCGGAGGCCCCCACGAAGAACCCCGACAGCCAGCTCGCGACCCTGGATGTCAATGCCGTCCTCCGCTGGGAGTTCCGGCCCGGCTCCACGATGTTCCTTGTCTATACACGCTCGCAGGCACCCGCGCGCGTGCTCGCGTCCGGCGAACGGGCCGAGCTCGACCTCGGCGCGCTTCGCGACATCCGGGCCGCGGATGCACTATGGATGAAGGCTTCCTACTGGTGGAACTGACCGGGCGAAGCCCCTGACTCGAGGAGAGGCAATCCATGGCGACGACAACGACAAACCCTGGCATCACCTTCACCCATCCCCCGGGCGACTACGTCACGGTCCGCGGCAAGCGTTTGTGGGTCGAGCGACACGGCAGCGGTACACCCGTGGTCATGCTGGCGGGCCTGGGGCCCGCCGGCTCGCACGTCATCTTCCACCCCCACTTCGACCCGCTCGCGGCCGACCACTGCGTCATCTACATCGACCTCTTCGGGCGAGGCCGGTCCGACGTCCCCAAGGACCTGCGCGACATCACCTTCGCGGAGGACGTCGCCGACGTCGCGGCCGTGCTGCAACAGCTCGACCTCGGCCCGGTGCACCTCTATGGATTCTCCTACGGGGGGCTGCTCTCCCAAGCGCTGGCGCTCGAACACACCGCGCGGGTCCGGAGCGTGGTGCTCGCCAACAGCCTGTTCAGCCCGGAGATGTGGCGCCTCAACCACATCAATCTCAACCGGGAGATCGCCAATCAGTGCCCGGAGGTCTGGGAGGAGATCCAGCGCCTGCACAAGGAAGGCGTGCGGTCGACCGACCCGCGGATGGCGTCGCTCTTCGCCAGCGCGGCGCGCCTGGTGCGGTTCTTCAATCCAGACAATGCCCCGCGGGTCGCGACCGAGCCGGGCGCCCGCAACGTCGCGCTCTACCCGGTGTTCTGCGGCGAGGACATCGACTTCGAAATCGGCGGACAGCTTCCAGCCATCCCCGACTTCAGGCGGCGCTTGAGCGAGCTCGCGGTGCCGCTGCTCGTGCTGGCGGGCCGCTTCGACCGGGCGCTGTATCCCGCGCTGCAGCGCGAGTCACTCGCCCATGCCAGGAGCGCCGAGCTCCATGTGCTGGAGCGCAGCGGCTCGTTCTCGCACGTCGAGGAGCCCGATGAGGTGCTCCGGCTCGTGCGCGCCTTCTGGGCCCGCATCACCTGAGCGTTCCAGTTCCTGTCTTTCAGTGGAGGAGTTGCGTACATGAATGAGGCATCGCAGGCGTCGGGTTCAGCCTCCCACGAGGCCCCCATCGCCCCGGTTGGCAGAACCGAACGGGTGGTCCTGGTGGATGCGCTGCGTGGCTTCGCGCTCTGCGGCGTCTTCATCTCCAACAGCTTCGCCTGGTTCAGCGGACGCAACTTCCTGCCCCGCGAGCAGGCGCGCGCCCTGGCGGCGCCTCCGCTCGAGGCCGCCACGCAGATGGCGTATGACTATCTGATCAGCCAGAAGTTCTTCACCCTCTTCGCCTTCCTCTTCGGGCTGGGCTTCTCCATCCAGTTGACGCGCGCCGAGGCCCGGGGCCAGCCCATCACCCCGCTCTACACGCGACGGCTGCTGGCGCTGCTGGCCATCGGCCTGGTCCATATCTTCGGTGTCTGGGTCGGCGACGCGCTGTCTGTCTATGCGACTGCGGGCTTCGCACTGCTGCTCTTCCGGCAGAGGTCGGACCGGACGGTGTTCACCTGGGCGCTGGTGCTGCTCGTGGTGGTGCCGATGGCGGTGGCCGCCCTGCGGCACTACATCCCCATCCTGATGGATGGCGCGGAGGCGGCGGCCGAGGCGGCGAAGGCCCAGGCGGCACAGACCGCGCAGCTGCGGGCCCGTTTCCTGGAGGGACTCTCCAGCAACTCCTTCTGGACCTCGCAGAAGGAGAATGCGCGCTTCTTCCTCCTGGCGATGCTTCCGCGGGTCAACCGCCTCTTGTGGATGGTGGAGAGCCTGGGCCGCTTCCTCCTGGGGCTCCTCGCGGGGCGGCACCTGCTGCTCCAGGATGTGGAGAAGAACCGCCCCTGGCATCGAAAGCTGCTCGGCTGGGGGCTGCTCCTCGGAGTGCTGGGCCACGGCGCGGAGCCCGCGTTGCAGGCGCTGAACACCGCCGGCCTCGTGGACGCCAGCCGGGGCCTCTGGACGGTCGTGATGCCGGCCGTCCAGGAGGTGGGCTACCTGGGACTGGCCGCGGTGTACGTGTCCGCCTTCGCCCTGCTCTTCGTGCGCGGCCGGGGACAGGGAGGGATGCAGTTCCTGGCCCCCGTGGGTCGCATGGCGCTCACCAACTACCTGATGCAGTCGGTGGTGAGCATCTGCTTCTACGACGGGTGGGGGCTGGGCCTCATTGGCAAACTGCCGCCGTCGCGCTGCGTGACGCTCACGCTGGCCGCCTTCGCGCTCCAGGTCCTCTTCAGCCACCTGTGGCTGGCGCGCTTCCGCTTCGGTCCCGCCGAGTGGCTGTGGCGCTCGCTCACCTACGGCCGCCTGCAACCCATGCGTCCGCCCCCCACGTCCGTCGTGGTGCCATCGGCGCCTTGAATCGTGCGCGACAGGCGCCAGGCCTCCGCTTGAAGGAGCCGCTCGACCCACGCCGTCTCGCGCAATCCAAGGCTGAGCACTCGTGATGAAGGGAGCGCCAGACCGGCCCTCCCGACCGCCAGCCCATCGAGGACAACCGCGTGCCCAGGTGACCAGCGCCGCGGTGCTCTCGGCCAGGGCTCACGGGAAGGCCCGGATACGAGAGTTCATTGCCTCCGACCCTGGGGGCTCGAGGTCCCGTCCGACCCATCGTCCCACGTAGCGCCCCACCTCGTCTCCTCCTGGAGGCGGGTGGGCGCCCTCCTCGAACCGAAGCGCATTTCCTGCCGCTCCTCCATGCAGCCCTGTTTTAAGATGCCCCCATTTCGAGGTGAGCTGAATAGAGACCATGGTCGAACAAACACCGGACCCGATGCTGCCACAGACCTTTGCAGTTGAAGCCAGGCATTTTCGTGCGTTGGCTCATCGACGGATCGTGCTCGCCTTGGTCTGCTTGCCGCTTCTTCTCGGGATCGGCGCCCTGACGGTGTCGATATCTCTGTCACTGGCGCTGCTCACCGTGACGAGCATGTTTTTCGCCTATGCATGCATCACCATTGTCACCCGGCAGCGGCGAGCGGCAATGGAAGCCTCCAAGCAAGACCTCGTCCTTGAAGGGGATCGCGTAACCTTTGCCTCCGAGGGGCCACGTCGCGTCCTCCGCGCCATCGACCGCCCTGGCTATCTTCGCCTCCTCAGCACCGAGAACCTCGTGGCTGCATTCTGGTTTGACGCACGGAGGGATCCGACCGCCTTCTTCGACGTTCCTCTTCCGAAATCGGAACGCGTCGTCCTGACCGAGGCATTGAAAGCCGCTGGCATTCCAATCCGACAGGAAGGCTCCATTGCACGGGTGCTGTCGCTGGCCGGAGTGTTGGCACTCAGTCTTGGCGCGCTCACAGTCGCGCGAGTCGCCTTCACATCAGCAGCCACAGTCCTCGCCGCCGCCCTGTCATTGGGAGGGCTCTTGGCTGCAACATTGGTGACCACGCTCATCGCGGCCATCTGGTGGGCCACGCGCGACACCTGACGACGTCACTTCGAAGCGCGGACCCAATGCGTGCGAAGTTCCTTCTCACCTCAGCGAAATGCGAATCACGATCGTCGGTCTAGCAGCCCGCCGGGAGCGTCGCGACCACGCGAGCCTCGCGGCGAACCAGCAACAAGACCAGGATGAGGCCCGCTCCAGCCATCGCCGCCCCGGCCAGGGCCACGGCTGGATAGCCGAGGTTGAGGCCGATGACCGCCCCACCGAGGGCCGCACCGAGGGCGTTGCCCAGGTTGAAGGCACCGATATTCATGGCCGAAGCCAGATTCGGCGCGTCGCTGGCGGCGGTCATCACCCGCATCTGTAGCGGCGGCACCAGGGCGAAGCTCGCCACGCCCCAGAGGAAAATCACCACGGCGGAGGGTGCCTGCCACGGCATGACCCCAGCGAATGCGACCAGCAGTGTGGCGAGGCCTGCCAGGGTGGCGATCAAGGTACGGTCCACCGACCTGTCGGCGAAGCGGCCCCCCAGCCAGTTGCCGAGCGTCAGCCCCAGTCCGTAGGTCACCAACATGGCGGTGACGAAGCCGGTCGAGGCCAACGTCTGCTCCTTCAGAATCGGAGCGATATAGGTGAAGACGGTGAACATGGCGCTCGAGCCGATCACGGTCAGGGCGAGGGCGGCCAGGACAGGGCCGCGCCCCAGCACCGCCAGTTCGGCCTTCATGGCGCCGCTGTCGACAGAGGGCTCGACCCGGCCGTGCGGCAGGGTCCAGCGAAGCGCGACCATCGCCAGGGCGCCCAGACCCGCGATGCCCCAGAAGGAGGCGCGCCAGCCCAGGCTCTCGCCCGCCCAGGAGGCCAGGGGAACGCCGGTGATGTTGGCGACAGTCAGGCCCATGAACATGGCCGCGACAGCGCCCGCCCGCCTGTTCGGCGCGACCACGCCGGCTGCGACGATGGCGCCCACGCCGAAGAAGGCGCCGTGGTTGAACGACGTCACCACCCGGGCCGCCATCAAGGTCCAGTAGTCCGGCGCGAGCGCCGACAGCAGATTGCCCAGGGTGAAAATACCCATCAGGCCAACCAGCAGGGTCCGGCGCGGCACGCGGCCGGTCATCAAGGTCATCACTGGCGCGCCGACCAGCACCCCAAAGGCGTAGGCGCTGACCAGCAGACCCGCCGCCGGGATGGAGACACCGAGGTCGCCGGCGATGACTGGCAGCATGCCCATCGGTGCGAACTCCGTTACGCCGATGCCGAAGGCGCCGACCGCCAGGGCGAGAAGTGGAGGGTTGGGCTTCATCAGCAGGAACCTTTCTCTGCCCCCGCAGCGACTGTTCGCGACGGGTGCGTTGTTCTGAGCGCGCAAAGATGGCTGGGCCGTTGCCGACGCGTTAGAGCCCTTCAAAGCCAAGGACTCTTGAGATGAACGCAAAGATGCAGCCAGGCGGCGCGGATCGGGCTCGTGAGATGGCCGTCTTCTCGGCCGTGGCGGCGACCGGCAGCTTCTCGGCGGCCGGGCGTGAACTGCACCTGAGCCCATCAGCCGTCAGCCGGACCATCGACCGCATCGAGGCGCGTCTGGGGGTACGACTGATGCTGCGCACGACCCGGGCCCTGAGCATGACGCCCGAGGGGCAAGCCTATCTAGGCGCGGCGCGACGCATCCTGACGGAGCTGGACGACGCGGAGCAGGCCATCGCGGACAGGGGCGCGCCGCGCGGGCGGTTGAGGGTGAGCGCCTCCCTCTCGCATGGGCGCCTGTGCGTGGTCCCGCTGCTGGGCGACTTCGCGGCGCGGTACCCGCACATCCTGGTGGACATCAACCTGACGGACAGGGTGGTCGACATCCCAGCGGGAGAGGCGGACGTCGGCATTCGCTTCGGCCCGCTTGCGGACAGCGGCTTGACCGCGCGCAAGCTCGGCGAAAATCGGCGCGTGATCGTGGCATCACCCGACTATCTGCTCCGGCGCGGGACACCGAGAGTCCCAGAGGACCTGCACCACCACAACTGCCTCAACTTCAATTTTCACCGGGCCGAAGCGGTCTGGCCCTTCGTGCGCGACGGACACGAATACAGTCTGTCCGTGAAGGGCTGCATCGAAGCCAATAACGGAGAGACGCTGGGCCAGTTGGCTGCGTCCGGAGTGGGGGTGACGCGGGTCGGCGCCTTCAGCGTCGCGGAGGAGCTCCGCACGAACCGCCTGGTTCCCCTGCTGGAGCACTACAACCCGGGCGACGTCGAGAACGTCCACGCCGTCTTTGTCGGCGGCGCCAACTTGCCTGCGCGGGTCCGGGTGTTCGTCGACTATCTGGCCGTCGCCTTGCGGTGACGCGAATGCGGCGCAGGATGATGCAGGCCCAGCACCGTGCAAGCCCCCCCGCTCGCGTCCAGGCCACCGAAGTGACGGGGCGGTGCAACGACGCATGCAGCCTCCTCGTCCTGCTCGATGCGAGTCAGCGGGGTTGTCTCGGTGGAAGTGGTGCTGGAGGAGCGCAAGTCCGTCGTGGAGGTCGCGCGAGACATGGACCTCACCGAGATGGCCTTCCGCAGGGGGCAGGCCAAGACCGACAAGGGCATTCGCCAAGCCATGAGCAGGACGGCGAGGGCGTCCGGGCAGCGCTGGGCTCTGACGACGATGTCCGCGAAGCAGCTGCCGCAGGCCTTGACTTTAAATCTACATAGGTAGATTTATGGAGCCATGTCACGAACCCGCGCATTGTCGAATCACGCCCGCTCCGTTCTTGCCGCTCTGCTCAAGGCCGGCGCGGGCTGGTCGCACGGGTATGAGCTGTGTCGTCTCGCAGAGGTGAAGTCAGGCACGCTCTATCCGCTGCTGATCCGCCTCGAAGCCCAGGGTTATCTCGAAGCCGAGTGGCAACAGCCGGCGGAGGGCGGGCGACCGCCAAGGCACGCCTATCGCCTGACCAAGGCCGGAGTCCAGCTCGCGCACGCCAATCCGCCGGACCGCAAGGTGGCGGCTCGCCCCGGCCTTCGCGAGGCAACGACATGAGCGTCCGGTTCCAACGACGCGTGGCGAACCTGCTGTGCCGCGCGCTGGAGTCCATCCTGCCACCGCGGCTGCGCGACTGGGGGCTGGCCATCCGCTATGAGGTCGCGGAAATCCCGGAGGACACCAGGGCCCTGTTGTTCGCGCTTGAGAGCCTCTGCGGACTGGCACCGCGTGCCATCGGCATCCTCCTGATGCAGCCCTTCATCTCGCTGTTTGGAGCCGCCGTCCACGCGTCGCGAGCAGGAGCGAACAGCGGCTTCGGCGCGTTGCACAGCCCGCGTACCGTCGGTGCGCTCTGCGCGGTCGGCGCGGTCGCGATGGGGCTCGTCTACATGACGCTTGCCGGCGCGCCTGTTGGCTACCTCGGCATCAATGCTGGCGCACTCGTCATCGGTCTTGTCCTGCGGGCCCTCGTCAGCCGCATCCCGGGGGCGGTCGGGCGCGTGTCCGGAGCTCTGATATTCAGCCTCTCCCTCCTGCTGCTCGCCACCGCGCTCTTGGGCCTCCGCATCGAAGGGACAGCTCGCTGGATCGGGTTCGGCGGCGTGTTCGTGCAACCGAGCTTTGTCCTCCTGCCCCTCATGCTCGTCGGATTCTCCCGGACGCGCACCCCGCTCGCGACGATCGGGATGGTTGTTGCCGCTTTGGCCATGACGCTACAGCCCGATCGTGCGATGGCGGCCATGATGACAACGGCGCTGGCTGCCGTTACGGCGACCCGCGCGGACCGGCCGACGTCCATGGCCTTCACTGCCAGCCTCTTGGCGTTCGTGGTGACATTGCTGCGCCCCGATGCGGTTCCAGCCGCTCCCTTCGTCGACCAGCTCCTCTTTTCGTCCTTCGCGGTCCATGCCCTTGCCGGGCTGGCCGTCGTGGCCGGTCTGGCCATGCTGCTCGTCCCCGCGATTATCGGGTGGTCTTGTGACAAGGACAGCCGCGCAACCTACTTCGCCTTCGGGTCCGCCTGGCTCGCGGCGACGATTGCCGCCGCGTTCGGCAATTACCCGACACCGGTCGTAGGCTACGGGGGCAGCGCGATCCTCGGCTATGTCCTGAGCCTTTCGGCCCTGCCGAGGCCGGTGCGTTCGCGGGTCGGCTCAGAAACCGTCCCGCCCGATGATCCGCAGGCGTCGCGCGACATCCATTCGAAAATCGCTCTCGCCTAGCCGACCTTCGCAAGGCCGTCCTCATCGGCAGGAATGGCCCCCCTGAACGGATACCCAGCCATGACAATGCCTCGCCCTGGGCGGCGGGTTCGATACCTGCTGCCCGTCGTACTGCTTGCAATCGTGCTCTGGTTCATCTGGACGGAGATCTCGCGCCGCCGCGGCGACCAAAGGGCTTCGTTCAAGCCCGCGAGTCAGCGGTGCGACGCGCAAGGCCCCCTGCGTTACTGCATCAACGAGGCCGCTGGGGGCACCAACGGTGATATCGTCTATCATCACCACGGGCGCAACCTCGACGAAACGAGCTGGAACGACGACACATACTTCACCGGCATGCTTCAGGAACAATGGCACGCCTCCGGAGCCTTGCCGCCCACGGTCATCACCATCTCCTACGGCTCGACGTGGCTCCTGACTCCGAAGGGCAAGCAGGAGGACAGCGGCCTGCTCGATGATTTCATGGCACGTCTGCCCGCGATTGAGGCCAAGGTGGGACGCCCTCGGCGGCGAATGCTGCTGGGGGAATCGATGGGCGGGCTCAATGTCCTTGTCGCGGGCCTTACCCATCCGGCGCAGTTCGCGAAGGTCGCGGCGCTTTGTCCGGGCGTCTACGCCGACACCCCGTTCTCCTCCTTTGACACAATCAGGGCCTGGATGGAGCGCACCGGGGCCGACCCCAAGATCGTGTTCGGAGTCTGGCTGATGGCGCGCAAGTACGTGGCCGACGAAGCCGAATGGCGCCGGATCTCGCCTCTGCATCTGGCCGCACAGGCGGGGCCTGACTATCCGGAGCTCTATCTCTCCTGCGGCCTCTACGATGCCTACGGAAACTACGAAGGCACCGAGCGCCTCGCCCACATTGCCCGTCAGCGTGGCGTCAGGACCGAGTGGCACCCGCTCTATGGCGGCCACTGCGCATCAGACGTGGCTTCGCTGGCCGACTTCCTCGTGAACTGACCGGCAAGCCCTGTTCGCGCGAAGAGGTTCAACGAGCAAGAGGGAGTAGCCCGGTGGTCTCAAGCGGTGAACGCACCCCTTGGCGCCGCGGGCCGCCAGGAGGCCCGCGGCCTTGTCTGGCTCGCGCAATCGTGGGCGGGGGTGGCTCAGGCCCGCGCCTGCACCACGCGCCACTGGCCAGGAGAGACCCCTTCCCAATGGTGGAAGGCCCGGAAGAAGGAGTTCGCGTCCTCGTAGCCCAGGAGGTACGAAATCTCACTGAGCTCCAGGGGGGTCGGGGCTCGCTGGCGCGAGAGGCATGTAGGCGATGTCCTCGCCGCGGTGCTCGGCGGTGCGCCGCGTGGAGCCGGCGTCGCGAAGCCCCAGAGCCTGCGCGGGGGACGTGGTGCCGGCCCAGCCCAGGCGAACCGACGCGCCGATGTTGACCGCGCTCACCCCGCCCACGGCCTTCAGCCGCGAGTCCATCATGGCCGCGTTGATGGCGTACCCCCCACCCGCGCAGATGCCGAGGACGCCCAGATGCTCGGATTGGACGAAGGGCAACGTCGTCAAATGGTCCACGGCGGCGAGGATGTCCTCGACACGCGCGGACGGGTCCTCGATGTAGCGGGGCTCGCCGCTGCTCTCACCCTGGAAGGACGCGTCGTAGGTGAGGGCGACGAAGCCCTCCAGCGCCAGCTTGCTGGCGTAGAGTCTCGCGACCTGCTCCTTGACGCCGCCTGCCGGGTGGACGGCGACAATCGCCGGGTATTTGCGGCTCTCGGTGAAGTTGCCAGGGAGATGAAGGTCGCCGGCCAGGGTGTAGGGACCACTTCGGAACGTGATGGATTGCATGCCGTGACTCCGTGTTTGTATTCCACGAAGAGTTACGGCGGTGGCCGCCTCGAGGCACTCGCAGGCCGCGCCAATGTACTTGCACTTCGCGCCAGCGGGCGTCGCGAGCGGACGGGCGGGCCTACTCCTACGGTTGCAGTTTGAACCGCGCCTTTCGGGCCCGGGAGTGGCACTGCATGGCCACGGCCTGCTGGTGGCGTCGCCAACAACTCCACGCAAGGACATGAGGAAGTGAGGCCGCCATGCGCCGCAGCAGCGCGACCAGAGGCACTCGCACTTCCTGGACAGAGTACTGAGGGGTCTTCCGAACTACAGCTGTAGGAGTAGGGCCTCTCATCGGGCGGCGCACACGCGCCGCCGCGGGGCGTGCGTTTCAGTGGCGAGGTGGCTTTTTGACAGCCGGACGCGGTGGAGCCTCAGCTCAATCCCCGCCCTCGCTGGCGCCGGCGCTGCAATCACAGACGGCCTCCCATGTCCCACTGTGCGAGGCGTCGCTCAAGTACGAGTAGCCGCACCCCTCGTCGCAGGTCTCCACGAGGTGGTAGCGCAGGAGGAAGGACGCCTCACAGTCGCTGGACGGCGTGGAAAAGAAGATGTCCCGGCTCCCCGGCTGGCAGCCCGAGACGCCCAGGTACTGCTCCTGGTAGCGGAACTCCAAGGGCTCGCTGTCGCCCACCCTCTCCAGGGAGACCTCGCGCCGGGTGTTGTCGCAGACGTCTTCAGGCATCCCCTGCGTCCAGCGGGCGGGGCCCCTGGCGGGTACGGGCAGGCCTCGCATCGGCAGGAAGAGCCCCGGCTGTTCGCCGAACTCGGGGACGCTCACGAAGTAGTCGCCGTTGTCCCGCCGGGAGAGCCCCACGGTGTGCACCTCGGGCCCCGAGCGCTGCGGCGTGCACGTGTCCGACTCCTTGACGAGCTCCAAGCGGTAGATGCCGACCTCACGCTCCTGGCCGCCGCAGGCGACAAGGAGCAGGAGGCCAAGGGCGAAGCCTGAGGGAAAGCGCTGGGGCATGCGAGGGACCTTCCGGAAAAAGGGGGAAGCGTCCCCTCGACGCGCGGTGCGCCCGGAAATTCACGGAGCGCGACTACGGGATGAAGCTGCTCGGGTCGTTCGGGTCCTCGAAGGCGAGCGCCGCGCACCGTCGGGTGCAGGGGCAGCGTCGTGTCCAGCCTCACCGCCAGTTCGTCCGTGGTGCGGTGGCCGATGCGCTTCTCATACGCGCCGGGGTGCGGATCGTGCGCCACGCCCATTCAGACGTGACGCGGGGTGGCTTCCAAGGTGCTCGCGGCAGTCGAGGCAGTGGCACACGCCGACGCGGCACGGCCGTCCCGGACGCCACCGCACAGGCAGCCGCCGGTGCTGCGCTCGGGTCCGTCCACGCTCATCCCGCTTTGCGACGGAAGTGGAGCGCCTGCACGCCGGACTTGAACCGCTGCGTCGAGAGGAGTTCGAGATGCCGCGCACTCGACAGGCCATGAAACAACGTCGGCCCGCGGCCACTGATGATGGGATGGACAACGATGCGGTACTCGTCGATGAGCCCCAACTCCTCGAGCGCAACCGAGAGCTTGGGCGCTCCGACGAGGACACCCCGCTCGGTCTTCGCTTTCAGCGCTGAGATCGCCTCGCGAAGGTCACCCTCCACCTTGATCCTGATCGTGTTCTGCCACGGAAAGTCGCTCCGCGAGCCCGACACGACGTACTTCGCCTTCGCCTCGAGCTGCTGTGCCCACTCGCGCATCGCGCGCGGCGCCTTTTCGTCGCGTGCCACCGCGGGCCAGGCTCCCTCCATCAGCTCGTAGGTGTTACGCCCGAAGAGCATCGCCCCGTTCTGCTCCATGAGCTGCCTCCAATAGTCGTGCAGCTCGTCGTCCGCGATCCCCTGGGTGTGATCGATGCACCCGTCCAACGTCACATTGAGACCGAAAGTAAGGAGGCCCATGGCGTGGGATTCTACGAAAAACGCGCCCAGCGCGCAGCAACCCGAGCCATCGACGCAATGCCCCATCCCCGGTGGGTATCGGCGCGCAGAAACTCGACACCATCCAATCCATCACCCGGATCTGCTGCGCACTGCGCGCAGAAACCAGACCTGCCCCTCGCCCCACTCCAAGCCCCGTCCTCCGGTGGCAGTGGAAGCGATAGTGGCGGATGGAGCCAAGCCGCCCGGCAGGCCCAACGGCCACCCGCGGTGGCCGTGGACGCGAGCCAGACCGTCCGCCATGGGCCACGAAGCCGCCTGGGCAGAGCTTCGTCCCTTCACCTGCGCGCGCGTCGAAGCATGCAACCGGCCCCACCTTTACCCACCCCAAATTCGGTCGCTGCGTCATGAGTGCATCAAAGCTGCGTCAAAACGCGCGTCATGGCGTGAGCGATGCGCATGATGATTCGCTGGCACACTCTTCTCGCCGGCCCCGAGTATCCGGTAACCACAGGCGCCGACGCCGAGCGACGAGCGACCTGTCCCGCTCGGGACTTCAGGGGACAGGCCGCTCGGAAACGACTACAGCTCTGTCTTGAACTGCACGTACGACTTGCAGGGGTGCGTGCCCAGGGCCACGTCCTCGAAGTCGACCATGTTGCCGCCCGGGTCCTTCGGGTAGCCGGTGCCACCCCACGGAGCGCCCGAGTTGAACCGGGTGACTCCGCCCGTCGTGGTGTACAACGGGTAGCCGGCTGCGGCGGCGGGCGTGGAGGAGATGTCCAGGTTCTTCGCGCAGCCCGTGGGAGCGCCGGCCGGGAACGTGATTCCCACCTCCTGCAAGGCGTTCGCGCGGATGTTGTAGAGCACGATGTAGGGCGACGCCAGGGACATCGTATCGGTGCGCGGCATGAGCGTGCCCGCCGCGTTGGGCAGCTTCAGGTTGAACTGGACGGCGCCCGCCGTGCCGAAGCAGGTCTCCGGGAAACCCACGAGCTCGATGATGGTGCAGGCGGGCTCGAGCTTCTCGATGTCCGCGTTCCACATGCCCAGCCCGCCCACGCTGATGGGGACGGCGCCGGAGATGCTGCTCGTGCCCTGCATGGTGAAGGTGGTGCCCGTGGGGCCGACCTGCATGCTGGCGGACTTCTCCTCCCACTTGCCCGTCGTCTCGTTGAACTTCCACATCGCGAGTCGACAGGTGCCGGCGGAGACACACGGCGGCATGCTGCCCACCTGCGTGGGCACGGGGATGAAGCCCGTCGCGGTGGCACCCGTCGCCAGGTTGAGGGCCGCGCCGCTGGCATCCGTGGCGCCCACGAAGACGGCGCCCACGGACTCGAGCGCGACCTGCTGCCCGCTGGAGTTCACCGCCGTGAAGTCGCCCGGCATGCGCATCGGATCATAGCTCGCGACGGTGATGCTGACCGGGCCCGTGGCCGGCACGCCGCTGGCGTTGACGAGCGTGTTCGCCTTCAGGTTCACCTTCACGCCGCTGGGCGTGGTCACCGTGCTGTCCACCGTCGGGCTGACGGTCTGCACGAAGCCCGTCTCCAGGGTGTGATTGAGGTTCGTCTTGCCCGCCGAATAGAACTCGGCCGCCGAGGCCAGTCCGTTCTTCCGGAGGGTGAGGACGTAGCCGTTGGCCGACGCCACGACGGACATGAAGTACCGGCCGGTGGTATCCGTGGTCCGGGAGATTCCGTTGATGACCACCGTGACGCCCGCCTGCACGGCGCCCGCCGAGTTGCGCACCGTGCCAGAGAAGACGGCCGACGTGGCGAGGTCCGCGTGAGCCTCCCGCGTCTCATCGCCCACGGCCTTCGAGTCCTCCAGCGCTCCACAGCCAGTCGCAAGCATCGCGGGCACGACCAAGATGCTGCACAGACGTCTCAGATTCATGGCAAGCCTCCCTGCTGGGTATGAACAGACACGAATCCACCGCGCCCCCGTCTTCTCCGGAGGCGCCCCGCCCTGGCTGACCGCGACTACTGGATGTTGAGCGTGAAGCTTCCGCACCGCGTCCGGTAGCCATCCACGACGATGCGAAGCCGCTGTCCCGCCGTGAGCGTCACGGTGACGGACGACTGGAACGTGCTGGCGTTCGCGTCGTCGTTGCACCCGAGCGCCGCGCCGCTGTTCGCGTCGAAGAGGGACAGCACGGTGTCGAAGGAGGAGCCCATCGTCGACACGGTGAAGGTGCCGGACGAGGGCGCCGTCCAGGTGAAGCTCCGGTCCGGCGCGGCGCTGCCGGCGCTGCACGCGGGAGTGGAATCGTTGGTGGCGGAGCACGTGTCCGCCTGGACCAGCCCCAAGCCAAGGCCGCTCCCCAGATCGCTCCCCACGTCGGGCGAATACAGGTCGGCCGTCGCGAGATGGCCGCTGCCACTGGTTCCGCCCGTCACCAGGACCTTTCCATTGGTGAGCAGGGTCGCGGTGTGCTCACCGCGGATGCTGCTCATCACGCCGGCGCTCGTCCAGGTGTTGGTCGCCGGTGCGTAGAGTTCGGCGCTGTCCCGGCCATAGGCCCCCGCCGCCAGGACCTGACCGTTCGCGAGCACGGTCGCGGTGTGCACGTAGCGACCGATTCCCATGGGCGCCACCGGGGCCCAGGTGTTCGTCGTAGGGTCGAATGCGTCCACACTGGGCGGCAGGCCATCTCCGCTGTTTCCCCCCACCGCCAGCACCTTCCCGCTGGGGAGGACCACCAGGGGGAACAGCACTCGGGCCGTGCTCATGGAGCCCACGAGCGACCAGGAGTTCGTCGCCGGGTTGTACACCTCGGCACTGGACCAGAAGGGGGTCGTGCTGCTGTAGCCCCCCGCCACCAGCACCCTTCCATCCCCCAGCACGGCCGCGCCGTGCTGCTTGCGGGCGATGCTCATGGAAGGCACGGCCGTCCAGGTGTTGGTCGCCGGGTCGTACAGCTCGGCCGCGTTCGTCGCCGAATTGACGGGAGCGCCCCCCGCCACCAGCACCTTCCCGTTCTGCAGCCGGACCGCCGTATGGAAGGCGCGCGGGCTGATCATGGAGGCCACTTCCGTCCACGAGTTGGTCGCCGGGTTGTACATCTCAGCCTGGGCCAGGGTGCTGGTGGTGCCCTCTCCTCCCGTGACGAGCACCCTCCCGTCCTGCAACAGGGTGGCGGCATGGGCCCGGCGGCCACGAAGCAGGGTGCCGGCCGATGTCCACGTGTTGGTCGAGGGGTTGTACTGCTCGGCGGCGGTCGGGTAGTTCCAGCCCGTCGTGATGTAGAAGCCGCCCGCCACCAGCACATTGCCATTCGCCAGCCGGGTCGCGCTGTGCAGCGACCGGGGACCCGACATCGGCGCCGCAGGCGACCAACCCGCCGCCCAGGCCTCACTCCACGCCACGCTGACGATGAGCAGGGAAACGATGAAGGCAATGCGACTGGAAAGGTTTTTATTCACTGACATGTGCACCCCGCTCACGGATGGTGCACTAATTACCACTTAATGCCGAATTGCAGCCAGTCAATTCCTATCGTGGATTCCACTTACGGCAGCGCTGCAAGTCGTTGCGGGGATGTCACACCAACCTTGCGTGGGCGGGACGATGGCGCCAAGCCCACGCCGCCCTTCCTGCGAAGGAAAGGAGGCGCCAACTCATTGGGGTTCCTTGGAGCGAATCAACACCACCGCAGTGCTCATCACGCCGGTGAAACCGCACCTACGTCAGTGGGCATCCGCGTCGGGAACAGGGTTTGGCGGAGGGGCGGAGAACGAGGGCACATCGACGAATACGCGCGAGGCCGCGGCCGGGTCCACCAGCACCTTGAGCCACGCCCCAGGCTGGACACGGGATGCAGCAACCTGCGGAATGCGCGCCTCGGAGGTCGCTTCGTATGGCGTCCCCCCCTTTGGGTACACGCGCAGGGTCAGCGTCGGACACAGGTCCCCGGCATCTGGGAACCAGGAACACTTGCTGCCCGTGAGGTGCGTCACCGTGGCCACCGCCGGAATGGAGTTCGAGGGTGCCGATTTGCCACATGCGGTCAGAAGGAGAACCGCCAACGGCCACCCATGTCTTCGTAGCTCAGTCAGGCACACGTGTACTGACTGTAGGATTGACGAATGGTCGCGTCAACGCGAACAGCGTGACATCGGAACAGTATCGGTGGCTGTTGTGCTTCGGGCTGGAGCGGCGGTAGCCACGGCGCACGTCATCCGGGAACGCACTTGCTTCCGTCCAGGACGCAAGTCGCTCGCGGCCTGCACCGCGCGACTTCACTCCCGTGAGTTCAGCAGCACGCGCCACGGCCGACGCCTGTTGCGGCTCGGCATTTGCTAGTCAGCGGTTGCCACCCCAGGTGGCCCATCGTCCGCGTTGGACGGACCTCGGTCCGTGACGCCTCACTACGGAGCACGAAATGGAATGTGAATTCTGTGGAATGGTGCTTTCGGGAGGACCTGGGGACCGCCTGGATCATCTGCTGGAATGCGAGGGCCGCTGGGCCTTCGAAGAGGAGCAGCGCGCCCAGGAGTCCCTCGCCAGGGCGACAGTTCCTGTCACGCCTCGAGTCCATGGCTTGCTGGATGACGTGGCGATCATTTTCGAGAGCCTCTACCCGCTGGCCGACAACGTCTGCGCCGTGGGACTCCTCGCCGTGAACTGGCGCCCCACGCTCGTCGTCTCGTCGAATCACCGACTGACGGCCTGCGCCCTATCCATCCATCCTAGCGGGTCCATCCGATGGTCCGTGCGCTATAGCGACAATGACGGCAGCCTGGAAAACGAAGGGACGTGGAGCGCGAATTCCCCACGCAACTACACGGTGGCGCAGCACTTCAAGGTCTCCGACGCCAAGGAATACCACGCGCGGGTTGCTCAATCTCTCTGGCGTCTCTGGGAAGCCGTTACGGCGAAGGACCTTGGCACCATCTACGGGAGCTCCAACGTGGGGGAGGCGAGGCTGATTCGCGACGCACTCAAGGACGATGTCCAGCCCGTTGTCTGGGAGATTGACTGGGACTCGCACGCCGAGATCAAGCTCCTCGACTACACGGTGGAGAACGGATCGACTTGGTGCTCGCGCTATCTGGGAGTCTCCAAGCTGTGCTGCAAGATGTGCACGCTGTACCTGGATGCCTACAACACGACTCTGCCGCAGTCCGCGGTGTCGTTCCTGGGCAGCCATGGCTTCGTCTTCAAATACTGGAAGCTGGCTCCCGAACTCGCGGGGTTGCTCAACGTGAAGCTGGCATTTGAAAGGAGTTTCGCCCGAAATGGCGTGAGCGCGTTTTCCTCGACCGTGTCCACAAGCAAGGGCACCATCATCAACTACAACTGCAAGACGGTGAAGCCTCTCGAGAAGCAGACACGCCGCCGCTCCATCATCCTGTGAGCGGTGGACGCACGCGCGCTCATCCACGCCTACGGCTGTGCCTACCCAAAAACCGGTCGCTGCGTCACGGGTGCGTCAAGGCCACATTCGGCTGGCCAGAACCCGTAAGCCCCCATACTCCATGAGTGGAACTGGAAGACGAAGAAGGTATCGGTCTCGCGCTTCAGGGATTTGAAAACCCAGGTGCGCTCGTCACCGTCAGGGAAGAACTGAGGATTCAGGAGGATGCTCAGCCGTTCGGCTTCACTCTTCGGCATGGGCACCCTCCCCAGCACCAACGCCGTCTCGATGTACTCCAGGTCGATGGGCTCATGCAGGCACAGCGTCACCCGCATCCTGTTCACGAAGTCCAACGTCACCTTCCCTCCCGGTGGGAGCGTGACAGTCCGAGGCTCGACTTCGAATGGAGCCACCTTGGCACCCAAGGATTCGACTGAGACTTCATCGGTGGCAGCGTGAAGGTCCGAACGGGAGACATGCTCCCTCTCCAGGGAGATGCCATCCGCGAAGGGTTCCCTCTCGCGGGACAGGACCCTCCGCGGCAAGCAGGTGTGCACGCCGCCGCTCAGCGTGCCCTGCACCGTGGCCCCACACTCGGCAGGGTGCAGGTCCCGTCCACGGCGGTACCCACCCCACCCTCTGTCGCGGACGTGTCCACCCACTCCGTCCACCCCTCGGCGGTGTCGGGAACGTCATCCGCCTGCACCAGCGCGCCGGCGACGGCGGCCCCTGTCCCGCCGTGGGTGACTCGTCCTTTCCCCCCTCCCCGGACGGCGACCACCGCTGCGAGGTCCACGTCTTCCCCCTTGCCTGCCGTCACTTCGCGCGACACCGGCGCAAGCCTTGCCGCCTTGAACACGAGCGGGGACGTCCACGACGCATCCCTCGTTGAGAAGTAGAAGGCGCCTTCGAAGTCCTCGACCTCCACACTGTTCAGTGTGTAGCGGAGGGGCACCGTGCAACGGAGGAGGAGGCACCACGCACGACAAGGCCCACGCGCCAGGTCCCTGTCCCTGGAAGAGCGATTCGGCATCACCTCCGTCCGGGCCGCGCGCAGCCCAGCGGTTGGGCGTATCGGGTCCGAGGCTGTACGAGTGGCGCAAGGCGCATCGCGGAGCGGATGTACCGGGGTGGCGCGCTCTTCTTCTCCCTCATCGAGACCGCGCGCCTGCGCGGGGAGGCCCCGGGCCACGACCCGCACCTTGACACCCGATAATGGCCAAGCTCCAGTGCTCACATGCACCTGTTGCCACTGTCGCCCGCGCCGGAGCACCTGCCTCCCGGGGCGCCACCGCCATGGCCAGCACCCGCGCTGGTCAGGCCTCCGCCCGCCCCCAAGGGACACACGTTCCTGCTCATCTGCATCGCGTTGTCCGTTTTGGGCGGGCCCGGCTGCGTCGGCGCCGTGCTCTGGAAGACCGACCGGGGGGATTCCGCCACCAGTGCGGCGGTGGTGATTCTCTCGATGCTCGTGGTGGCGGGATTGGTGGCCTTTTATTGGAGGGAGCAACGTGAACTCTCAGCCAAACAGCGCGCTCACGACGCGCTCCTCAAGAACCTGGTGACATGCTGGGCACGGGTGCGACACTGCGCCATCATCGGATCCGAAGACTCCGCGGATGGGTTCCTCACGCACCATGTGCTCAAGCTTGAGCTCGAGCCGTGGTGCGACGAGCACACGCTCGCCGCGCGGCGCACTCCAAACGCATCAGAGTGCTGGCACGTGTGCTGGCGGGTCGCGGCGGAGCTGGCGACCCGCATCGTGCCTGATACGTGGATTGCCGTCGCCTACAACCGGCGGGAGCCCAACAGCAGCGACACGAAGTTCATGCAGCTATGGGTGGCTTTGTCGGGCGATGTGCATCCGCTGGTGTGACCGCGCCGCCTTTGAATGGCTGGCGAAGGTCCGCGAGAGCAAGGCGCCGCTGGTCGCTCGCCAGCCCCAGGCCCCCCTGCCTCCGGAGGACCGGCGCCGGCTCGACGCGATCCTCGCACTCGAGAAGGAGGGACGCGTGGAGGTCGCCGCCCAGCAGATGGAGCCCCTCGCGCGGCGCTACCCGGAGGACTTCCTCGTCCAGGGGCTGGCCTGCCACCTGGACACGCGTGTCGCCCCCAAGCTGCCGGCGACCCGGGAGAAGTGCGAGGCCGTCGCGGAGAAATTCCCCTCCGAGCCCGCCCCCTTGTTCCAGCTCGCGACCCTGGCCCTCCAACAGGGGCAGCACCTGGAGGCGCAAGGCCAGCTCATGCGGGCGCGCCAACGGATGGAAGCGAACCCTGGAACACCGCCGGAAGTCTGGGGAGACCTCGCGGCCTTCTTCCAGCAGACCTCCTCCGTCACGTGGGCGGAGCAGGCCACCCAGAAGGCGGGCAATGACTCTCGGACCGGGCCTCTGCGGACCTGGGCTCGGCAGGCTCGACGCTGGAAGGCGCTGCCGGTGGATGTCTCCGTGAGCGGTGTCGCGGTGGAGCGGGAGGGAGAGTTCATCCGCGCGGCGAAGGACATCGAGGATTCCCTCGATAAGGGGCCGTCGACGAAGGCGCAGGCACGACTCACCTGGCTGAGGCGGGAGTTCCCGCGCGCGGCGGTGCTGCACGTGTTGGACTGCGAAAGCCACATGCGCGCTGGCAGGCCGGGGCCCGCGAAGGCGGCGTGTCGGCAGGCCGTGGCCGCGCACGAGGAGGCGGTGCAGGCGCACTTCATCCTGGGATGGCTGACCTCCGCGTCGGGTCCCCGCGAGGAGGCGCGTACCCACCTGGAGCGTGTCGTAGCGCTGGAGCCCTTGCACAGGCAGGCGTGGCAACTCCTGGCGGAGCAGTACCGCGCCGTGGGGATGGCGGAGGCGCTGAAGACACTCCAGGGGCGCTATCGTGAGCAGTTCGCCCAGGAACCGCGCTGAGGCCCCTGCGCCAGCGTGCCACGCCCAACGTCCTCTTTGACGAGATGACCGAACAGCGCCACGCACCGCGCTCGGGGCTCGCCTGTTACCGCGTCCGGCCCCAAGCGGTGCTCAGCCTCCTCGGCTCTCCCTGGAACCCGACTCAATCAGCCGAGCCGTGAATGAGGATGGAACTCAGGCGATTTTCGTGAGCTCCGGTTCCGAGGACTGGTCCTCGGACCATTCATCGAGCGCACTCTTCCACTTGATGAACGCCTCCTTTGAAGGCTTGTACGGTCGGTGCGGCCACAGCTTGCTGTAATTGCTCAGCTTCGAGCGGTAGATACCTCCTGGCCCCAACCAGATGGCGGTCAGCGTGAAGTTCCCCCACGCCAGAGGCCCGTCGACCTGGATCTCGCCGGCGGTCCCCCAGCACACGGCCGGTCCATTCGTCGCGGAGGCTCGGATTGTCGCGACGACTCCCACGGGGACTTCCGTTGAAGAAGCCAGACTCGCGGTCCATTCGTCCAGGTTACCCAAGGCGATCATGGCTGCGCCCGTGAACTCCTCGAACGGATAGGCGGGCAGCCAGCGTGTTTCAGCCACATCCGGACCATTACAATTCGTCCAGTTCGGTTTCGGGTTCTGCCCGGCCGACACCAGACTTCCGCGCTTGAACAGATCATCCCAACCCCAATGCGTCGCGCAAATCCCTCTTGAGAAGGTGGCCCCACCCCGGTACCTCTCGTAGAACTCAAGGAAGCCATCCTCATCGACAGGCATGAGGAGCGCATCGGTATCGTCTACCCATACCTTTCGGCGGCGTCGCTCATCCAGGGTCCCGGTGCGCAGATGCTGGTCGTAGAAGTACAGCTGTTCGTTCTTCACCTTGACGAAGTCAGCGTTCCCCAGCTTCACCACCTCACACTCTTTGACACCCTGGTTCGGCCGTTGCGGAGCAGCTACTGCCAGCCACAATTTCCCCACGTTGCACCCTCTCCCTGGAGTCCCAGCCGCGAGTCGTTTGAAATTGGGAGTTGAACTTTCCGGCACGACTGTAAGGCGAGGGTTGGAGGGATAGAAGTATCCGTGCCGTCATGGATGCGCTGAATAGGCTTGAGACCTGATGGGTAGCGTGGCTTGCGAAGCGCGTAGACCCAGGAGTCCCCCGGGTCGCGCGCCCAGAGGCGCTCGCCGCTCAGGGAGCGCGCGGGACCTGGTGGGCCTTCGCGTCATTCAGCGTCCATGGACGCCAGAAGTCGTGACCCTCCGACCGTCTGGCCTGGAGGTCGGGCATGAAAAAGGCGCGGGCCCTCCCCCATGAGGGGAGCGCCCGCGCCCGGATTCAGCACTGCCCCAGGATCAGGGCAGCATCTGGCGAGTCAGCTTGGCCGGACGGGTGGAGCGCGTCTGGGTCTCGTTGCCCAGCCAGGCCACCGTCACCTCGCTCGCGTCCTTGAGCGACGTGGCGTCCGGCAGGAAGACGAAGAGGCGGTCGGGCGGCACCGCCCAGGTGTCTCCGACGCGCTCGCCGTCGAGGTAGATCTCCGGCGAGGACGAGCGCTCCAGCGAGCCCAGGGGCTCCTGGGTCTGCACCTCGATGGCGATCGGATCCACCGCGCGGGCGAGCAGGGCCGGCCCGGCCATCCGGGTCAGCTCCGCATCCCCTCGCACCTTGCGCGCGGACACCCGGAGCACCTCCACCGGACGGGCCGCGTCCGGCGAGGTGGGCTCCGCGCGGATGGGCGCGGGGGACTGGGCGGTCGGCGCTTCGGTGGGAGCCGTGGCGGGGGGCTCGGCGGCGCCCTTTCGCTCCTCCGCGCAGCCCGTCAGCGCCAGGCAGGCCGCCGCCACGAGGAAGAGACGGCTAGCGGGAGAATTCGACGTCGTCGACATAGATGTCTCCAGTGGAAGGGCTGTTGAAGCGCAGGCGCACGGTGTCGATGTTGGTCAGCGTCACCCCGTTGCCGTTCATGATGAAGGTATGCAGGGGGATGCGCACGGTGGTGAGCACCGTATGCAGGACGATGTTGCCCGGCCGGACGTATGGCTTGGGGATGACGTCGAACAGGGAGGAGGAGGTGGCCTTGACGGTCGCTCCAGTGGCCAGCTCCACCCGGAAGTCCTGGGTGCCGCTGGCGGGGTTGGACGCGGACGTCGTCTGGGCCACCCGGAAGGACAGCACCTCGTAACCGGTGGTGTCGCGCTGGGCCACCGGGACCGTGAACGTCGCGGTGGCGGTGTTGCCCGTCCAGGTGGCGCGCATGACGCTGGTGCTGTGTGGCGCGGGGTTGCTCGTGGTGGCCAGCGTGATGGGACCCGCCGGGGTGAAGCCGGTGGCGGAGCCGCTGTTGAGCCGCGTGTGTGAGTTCTCGTGGTGCGTCGCGTAGATCTTGAAGCCCGCGGTGGACGGGAACGTGAGCTGGCCGCGCATCATGTCCGCGTAGACCGTCTCGTTCTTCAGGTAGATGCGAGCGAACGCGGACAGGTAGGACTCACCAATGCGCTGCTGGTTGGGCGCGGTGATGTAGTCATTGCGCGTGCTGGGGGAGTCATCCCCGTCCGCCGCCCAGACCGTGTTGAAGAGGTTGTGGCTGGCGCCATACACGTCGATGGAGCTCTTGGTCCCCAGCGCCCGGTCGTAGATCTTCGCGCCGGAGAGCGTCGTCACATCGCCGTCCGCCGCGGGCAGGATGACGAAGTAGGGCACGCCCGCGGGCAGCGTGTAGAGCTGCCCGTCCACCGGCGCGATGGAGGACACGGAGACGATGTTGAACGCGGTGTTCTGCATGTACGCGGACACCGACGCTTCACCGCCGCGCGAGTGGCCCGACACGGAGATCTTCGACATGTCCACCTTGCCGTTGAAGCGCCCGGAGAAGAAGTTCGGGTAGCTGGGGTAGGTGGCGGCGTTGTTGAGGTGCGACCATTGCTCCAGGTGCTTCAGGATGAGCTGGCCGCGCTCGGGGATCCACTGAGGCACGGGACCGGACAGGTCATACGCGTCGATGGAGACCGCGATGATGCCGTTGCTCGCCAGCGTGTCGAGCAGCCGCATGTAGCCCTGATGATTGGGCACGCGGTTGGTGCAGGCGGCGTGGTTCTGTGAGTTGTAGCAGATGCGGTGGTTGCCGTGCTGGATGACGAAGAGCGGGAAGGTGCCCGCGGCGACGGCGGTGCCCACGCCCGGGGCGACGGCCGGGTAGCGCACGACGGCGCGCAGGTCGACGTTGGACGCGCCGCCCATGGTGGGGAAGTAGTCGTCGACGGAGTAGCTGTCCTGGCCGATGGGGTACGTGCCCAGGTCGTACGGATCCTTCGCCACCTGGAAGCCAACCTGGTTGGCGCCGTCCAGGAAGTCGACGGTGTCGTTGTAGTTGCCGTCGGTGGAGTAGGTGCCCGGCGAGGTGGCCACGGTGGAGCCGAAGTCCACGACGACGTCGTACTGCCCCTTCACGAGCGGCGGATGCCAGATGACGATGTCGGTGCCGTTCACGCACCCCGCCTTCACCTGCTGGATTTCAATGCCGCCAGAGACGTCCACGAGGTTGGTGTTCAGGGCCCAGCCCAGCACGCTGCGGTGGTTC
Organism: Corallococcus silvisoli; assembly: GCF_009909145.1. Taxonomy (NCBI): domain Bacteria; kingdom Pseudomonadati; phylum Myxococcota; class Myxococcia; order Myxococcales; family Myxococcaceae; genus Corallococcus; species Corallococcus silvisoli. The sequence goes on along the minus strand of NZ_JAAAPJ010000001.1, from coordinate 1,441,796 downwards.
ACCACGTAGTACGCCGCCCAGGTGCCGCCGGGGTGGCCGGCGGGGATGTAGGTGGGATCCACCGCGCCCCACACCGGGTCGGAGGTGTCCGCGAACGAGTCGGCGAACTCGAAGTAGGGGAAGCTGTTCAGGGGACGGCCGGCGATGTCCATCGTGGGGCCGCCCACCGGGTAGAGGAGGTAGAGCACGACGCCCGTGTCGATGCCGTAGGACACGATGTCGCTGGCGCTCAGCTGGCCCACCGGCGGGTTGAACAGGGGACGGCGCGCGATGATGTCGTAGACGCCACGGCGCTGGAAGGCGGCGCTCCACGCGGGAACCGTGAAGCGACCGGAGGCGTCGGTGACGACCTTCTTGGGGGCGGAGGAGAAGCCGTCCCCCGACACGTCCGCGAAGGCGTCGCCCTCGCGCCAGGCGCGCTGGTTGGGGACGATGGAGACCTCCACGGTCTCGTTGCCCCGGAAGCCGGAGCCCGTCACGTACAGGTCACCCCGGCCCGTCTCATGGGCGTTGAGCAGACAGCCGTCGGCGGTGGATGGGTAGACGCGCGGGGCGGAGCCCACCTTGATGGGGAGGTTGAACGCGGCGACCGGCTCACCCACGGGAAGCTTCATGGGCGGAATCTCACCGCTCTTGTCCGCCGCCACGGCCTGCGCGGTGACGAGCAGCGTGCGGCCGTCGAGCGCCTCCCGGGCACGCTCGAAGCTGGTGAAGCGGTATGGCGACTCGGGCGGGGCCGCGCGCTCCGGGCAGCCCACGACACCGGACTGGAACCAGAGGATGTGCGGCGCGAGCACGCCCTTGGCGTCCGTCGTCGCGCGGGCGAAGCCGACGGCCTCCTTCAGCGTGGGGATGCGCTCCACGTCCAGCGCGAAGCGCAGCTCGTAGACGGTGTTGGGCTCCAGCCCCTGGGCGCCGACGGTGAGCGAGTCACCCACGGGCAGGATTTCGATGGGCTGCCCCCGGTCGTCCACGGGGGTGAAGACAGCTGCCCGGTTGGCGGATTGGATGAGATTGGGAGGACTGCCTTTCGGATTCGTGCTGCCCAAGGCCGCGGTCGAGAACGCGGTGAGCAGCACGAAGGGCCATGCGAGACATTTCACGGGACCTCCGATGCGGGGATGGAACCGGAGACGGATGTCCCCGGTCCCGGTCATGGAGTGGCAGCGCCTCTGCTGCACTCACGGTGCCACGCGAGGGCCGAGGGGCCGCTCAGAGGAGAGCTGGAAGAAAGGGACCCTCGGCCGACAAGGATTGTAACCGGCGAGGACACAATTCATAACATTTCCGGCCACAGCCGCATTCACGGAAATACTAGAATATTATTTTGAGCTGGATTCAGACCCCGGCGTGAGCCTGTTCGGGGTCGGGCGCTTGTCATTTTCCAGTGAAATTCTTCAGCCCGGTGACGACTGCGCGGGCTTCGAATACGGGCTCGGTCCGCACGTCTCCCGGCGATGGCCGCCGTGCTAGAAAAGACGCCCATGTTTCCCGACAAGCCCCAGCGCAGCCAGTCGCCGCTCCCGGAACCGCCGCGTACCTGGTGGCGGCGCGCCGTGGACTACCTGGAGCTGAACACCTGGGAAGGGCGAGGCGCCTTCTGGCTCGTGCTGGGCGTGCTCGTCGTCGGTTTCTGGCCGCTGGGGGTGCTGGCGGTCGCGGACGTGAGCGGCCCGGCCCGCCGGATGCTGGTCGCCGCCGGGCCCGTGTCCATCTGCCTGGGGTTCGCCGTCCTCATCCTGTGGTGTGGCCACCGGTACGGCGAGGGGCTTCAGTGGTCGCGCCGCCAGACGTGGGGGCTGGCGGTGATGTTCCTGGGCCTGGGCCTGCTGGGCGGCCTGGGGCTGTGGTTCAGCGAGAGCTGACCCACGGAGCGGGGCCGCCTCAGCCCTGCTCCGCGCCCTCGAAGGTGACCTTCGCCTTGTTCATGACGTGCTCCACGGCGAGCAGGTACCAGCCCAGCTCCGCCAGGCGGCGGGTCGTCTCGGGTGACTCGCGCAGGGCGGCGTGGGCGTCCTCCGCGGTCAACCCGAAGGGCTCCACGTAGTCGCGGATCAGCTGCTCCAGCTTCTCCGGCGTGAGCTGCAGCTTCTCCGCCTCGGTGACGGCCTTCAGCGCGATGCCGATGTGCAACCGGCGCTCGGTGTCCGCGCGCGTGGTGGGGTCCGTGAACCAGCCCTGGAGCGCTTCCTGCTGCTCGTCCACGTCGAAGTGGTAGGCGACCATGGCCTGCCCCTCGGCCTGGACCCAGCGGCGACGGAGCTCCTCCTCCACCAGCACCCGGGGAAGCTCCACCGGCGCGCGCCGGGCCACCTCGTCCAGGACCATGTCCTGGGCCCGGGCCCAGAGCTGCCCCGCGACCTCGTCCTCCAACTCCTCACGGATGTTGCCGAACACCTCTTCCAGCGTGCTGCCCATCTCCAGCTTCTGGAGGAACTCCGGGGAGCTGTCCGGAAGCATCGTCACCTGGTGGGCGCCGACGATGTCCACCAGGAAGCGGGCGGGCTTCCCCTGGAGGCCTTCGACCGGGTAGTCCGCCGGGAGCTCCAGGGCGATCTGCATGGACTCGCCCACCTTGCCGCCCTCCACCAGGGCCTCGCAGAAGCCGGGCAGCGCCTCGATGGGCGCCAGCTCCGTCGTCATGCCGAAGCGCGCGGAGAACGGGATGAGCTTGCCGTCGCAATAGCCCACGATGTTGAGCTGGACGTCGTCGCCCGGCTCCAGCGCTTCGCCCTTCTGGCGTTCGCGCGTGGTGGCCAGGGCGCGGCGCTTCTCGTGGAAGGCGCGCAGCAGGTCCTCTTCCGTGAGGTCGTCCGGGGTGGGGACGCGCACGGCGATGCCCTCCAGCGAGGGCGCCTGCACGCTGGGAAGCTTGAGGGCTTCGGCGGAGGCGCTGCTCACCACCGGGCTCATCTTCAGCAGCCGCTCGACGCCGCGGCCAGATCCTGCGGTCCCTTGAGGAGGGGTCACGAATGCTCCCGGGAGATAGACGACGTGTCCGCGTCCGCGCCAATGGGGAACAAAGCGACGGCTCGGCATGGACTGAGATCTAGTCCAGCCGAGCCGCTCTGACAAACCGCGAGGGTTTGAACGCTTACTTGAAGAAGGCGCCCACGATGCTGGACACCGTGGAGACGGCGGCGCCCACCTGGCTGACGATCGGGATGTTGGTGGCCGCGGCGATGGAGCCCACCGCGGTGATGACCGACGTCACCTTCTTGCCGACGCCCGCGTTCTTGTCCATCAGCGTCGCGCCCGCGTTGGCCACGTCCACCGCGGCGATGGCCACGTTGACGCCCGGAGCGAACCGGCCCAGCGCCTTGGCGGCGGTGCCCGCGGCGGCCTTCGCACCCTGCTTGAGGGCGGCCTCACCGGCCTCGCGGCCCACCGTGGCCAGCGCGGCCTTGGCGGCGGAGCGCGTCCCGCTGCCCAGGATGCCCTTGGCCAGCGTGCTGCCGGCCTTCGCGGCGTCGCCCGCGGCGGTGGTGACGGCGCGGCCCACGTTCTTCAGCGAGGCCCCCTCCATGATGCCCTTGGTGGCGGCGCCCTTGACGGCCTTGAGCACGTCTTCGCTGGCGTGGGGGAGCGCCTTCTTGAAGGTGTCGAACGCCGCCTTGCCGGCGTCCAGCTTGCCCTTGAAGATGCTGCCGCCCAGCACTCCGCCCATCACCTTGCTGCCGACGATGCCGCCCGTCGCGGCGGAGATGGTGGACTTGGCCGCGTCCAGGGAGGAGCGCGTGGCGGTGATGATGTCGTCCTTGCTGCCGGAGCGGATGGCCTGGCGGACGTCCTTGAAGGCCGTGGCGCCCGCGGCCACCGCGCCGGGGATGCCGGCGTAGCGCATGGCGGCGCCCATCTGCGCGCCGAACTTGGTCAGCCCCTTGAAGCCCTGGGAGAAGGTCGGGTTGCGGACGAAGTCCAGGTTCGTCTTCCCGAGGATGCCCTGGGCGCCGTCCTTGATGTTCTTGATCTGCTGGAAGGCGTCCTTGCTGAAGTTGATCGCCTTCGAGGCCTGGGTCGCAACCGCGATCCCACCCTTCACGAGCTGCTTGTTGGCCTCGAAGGTCTGCTGGACGTTGGTCCGGACGGCGTTGAAGGTGCGCTTGATGTCGGGGAAACCCATGGTGGGCCTCGTAGATTTGGAAGGGGCGGAACTTGGACTGATTATCGGACGCGGAGCGCGCGAGTTGCCTAGGACAGCTTTTCCAGGATTACACGCGCGAGGCAGCAGCATCGAAGCTCCAGAGGCCCGGAATCATTGCCCTTTCTTCAGGCCCCCTGCCCTGCCGGGCGTCCAGCTCGCATCCAGACAGCCCCGAGGGGCAGGTGGTTGCACGTCCAACGGTCGGCCCAGGCTCTCGCCCCGGCCCGCCTCGACGACTCGAAGCGGGCCGTGATTGGTCGAGCTGGAAAAAATACGTCGAGCCTGTGCGCGGAGACGGTCGGGCGCCCCGCCCGCGGCGTTACGCGCGGCGCCCGGCCACGTAATGGTTGTCCCTGACGTGGAGGATGTCGATGGTGACGGCCGCCGCCGGTACGTCCGAGCCGAAGTACTGTGCCGAGAGTTCCCTGAAGTCGTACGTGTCGACCCGGTGACCCTGGTGGTCGCGGATGCCCCGGTCCGAAGCGTCGACGTAGTGGATCCTCAGGTTCACCCGCGCGGAGAGCACGAGGCCGCGGAAGTCGAGGTCCCCAGCCCACTGTCGCCGACGGCGCTGGCCCGCCTCATAGGCATCGGCGATCACGCGGAGCGAATCGCTCAGCTCGACGTTCCGGCGGACGGCTTCCATGACGAAGGTCTCCGCGAGGGCGACATGCTCCGCGTAGCGGGGATCGGTATCCCTGAACGCGTAGTCGACCCGCAGCCCGCGTCGCAGCCGGACGCTCGCCCAGGCGTCGAGCCTGAGCCGATCCAGGGCCATGCTCGCGTTGTCGAGCCGACGCAGGACGTCCTGGGACGGCCGCATGTCCCGGAACATCACCGGGGAGACTCCCACGCCACGGCGGATGAGGTTCGCGGTCATCGCGGCGGCGCTCTCGCGATACAGCATCGCCTCCTCCAGCCGGTCGCCCTCGGGGAGCTGCACGACGGATTGCGGCGTGCGGCGCTTCACCCCATCCGAGAACGCGTAGTACAGGCAGTCGCCGCCGCCCGGGTTGTCGGTGATGACGAAGTTCTGCTGCACGTACGTGTCGAAGAGCGTTGACGCCCGCTGCCGCCGGGCCTCGGCCTCGGAGCGGATCCGGCTCTCCGCCTCCTTGGACCACTTCTCCATCTCCTTCAGCAGGGAGTCCTTCGTGCCGCCCTTGTCGAGACTCACGAGCGGTCGCGGACGTGAGCCCCGGCCCCTGCCGGAACCCGTCGAAGCGCCGGACCCCAGGAGCTTCTGCTGCCCGAAGAGCGGACGGTCCAGCGCGATCACCTCGGGGTCGAGCAGACCGAGCAGGTGATACATGGAGCGGATGCGGCCAATCTTGGTCTCCACGACTTCGCTGTAGGCGCGATCGTCGAGGTTGTTGTTCTTCACCAGGGCCAGCCCGTTGTTTCCGGAGAGCGTCTTTCGCGTCGACACCGTGATGGGATTGGCGTCGTCGAAGGCATCGAACCCCTGCTTGGGTGACAACACCGTCGACGGTTCGCTCTGGGTGGCGCGGGTGAACTCCGTCACCCAGTCTCCAGTCTCCACGCTCTTGTCCACCTGGCCTGTGTTGCGGCTCAGGCTTCGGAACCCCAGCTCCACGGCGGCGCACCAGGGACAGGTCTCCTTCGGCCGGTTGCGTTGCTTGCCGGTGTCCTGGAACCCCTCGTAGGGAAAGCACACCAGCACGTCGGCGCCGTCACAGAAGTAGGACGAAGCGGTCATGAGCGCCGCGGGTTCCGCGCAGTTGAGCGAATGCCAGCCGCAGATCCACAGGTCGACGCCGAGCGCGCGCCCCTGGAGGCCAGAGACCGGGTGCGCTTCGATCCGCAGCTTGTCGTGGGTCTTGTTCTGACGGAACGACACGTAGCTGAGCAGGGCCTGCCGCGCGGGCCTGCGCAACTGGAGCAGGTCCCGGGCGCGATACTCGAGCGCCGCGGTGTTCGTGCGGCCGAGCATCACGTCGTAGTTGGTCCAGAGCCCCTTCTTGAACTCCTCCTCCTCGTGCGCCTCCGCCTGGCGCCGCCGGGCGTAGAAATCCAGCAGCTCCAGCTCGACCTGACGCCGCTCGTGGGTGTCCAGCTGGGACTGCTGGTCCTCGTCGAGCTCGATCTTGCCCTTCCCCTTCCAGCGCTTCTTCAGGAAGTCGCTGGACTCCTCCTTCAGCTCCTTGCGGAGCTTCTCGATCTCCTCGGGGGACTTGTACTTGTCGGGATCCTTCTTGGGGACCTCCTGGTCCGCCTTCCAGGTGGGGAGCGCGAGGTGCCGGCAGTACTTGCCGAAGTACTTCTCATCCGGCTCCTCCTGGACGACGCCGGAGAGACCGAGGACGGGCACGTACACCGTCTTGCCCCCTTCCTGGTGCCGCGTCCACGACACGCACAGACACCCCACGGTGGACACGAAGGCCGAGCAGACCGTCCTCCAGTTCTTCTTGAACTCCTCGCTGAGGGGGTGATCCACCGGCGGCTTGAGCATGCGGGTGAGCGCGCTCGAATCGTCGCCGAGCAGTTGATAGCGCAGGACCAGCGCGTCGGTCCGATCCTTCACGCTTTCCCAGAACTGCGACTCCAGCGGGAGGTCGCGGACCCAGTCGCTCGCGGGGAACACCGCGCCAAGCGGGGTGCCGGCCGGAGAGACGACGAAGCCGAGGCTCATCAGCCGGATCCGCACGGGCTCGTAGTACTGGAACTTGGCCCGGCTCTTCCCCTGGTCCCGCTTCAGGTCTTCGGCGGTCACCGACTTGAGCGCTCGCTGGAGGCGACCGGAGGAGACCCTGCCGCTCTTGTCCCCTCGCGAGGTGTGCCAGTCGAGCTGCGCGTACAGCGAGGCACGGCACTCGTCGATGTAGCCCCACTCCTCGTCCAGCATCGAGTCGACCACCTGGGCGACGTCGTCCTGGAGCGCCTGGGCCTCCTTCGTCTTCGGGAAGGCCTTCACGCCCAACATCTGGCGCACCAGTTCGGGCGACACCTGCTGCGCATCCAGGCGCGCCTCGTAGGCGTCCAGGTTCTTCAGCGCGACCTTGATGCTCATGCGGACCTGGAGGAACCGCACGAGGTCCAGCTGGAACTGCCCGAACTCGTCCTGCCGGTAGATCCGGTCCTGCGTGGCCACGAAGAGCTCCAGGCCATCCTCGTCGACGAAGTCCGGCAACTGGCTGCCCGTGTCGCGGGACCACCTCAGCGCGACCTCGGACGTCAGTTCGACCAGACCCGTGTTCAATGCGAGCAGCATCGGCATTGCCCGAGTAGAACCGACGTCTCGGCCCACGCCAAGGACCTGACAGGCGCCCGCCCCTCCAGGTCCAAATTGAGAGGGTCCAACGCTTCTGTTACCGCGGCTGGGGATGGGGGCACGAAGCCCGCGCGTGATCGTTCGTCCCTGCCCCGGTTTCTTCCGGCTCCTGTTCGTCGTGCGAGGCACCTGCGTGCCGCAGGCGATAGCGTCACGCCTCTTGCCGTGCGCTCGCTCGTCAGCCCTCGGGGACGACGACCCGCGACCCCTGTCCTCCACGGTGCTCCCTGGGTCAGCCTGGTGCGCCCTCCAAGGCATCGCGCGGGTTGACTCCGGATCCTCGGGCATCAGGTTGCGGGTAGGGAGACTCGCGGCAGGAGGGACGCGGCGTGGCGACTCTGGCTCGAGCGTCGAAGGTGGACGTGGTGATCATCGGGAGCGGGCAAGCGGGAGTGCCCCTCGCGGTCCGGCTGGCAAACTCGGGGCGCGACGGCGTGCTCATCGCGCGCGCGTTCGAGACTGGCGAAACCGCCGGGCTCCTGAAGATCATCATCGACGCGGCTGACGAGCGCGTCCTCGGAGCCACGTTCGTCGGGGCCGATGCAGGAGAGTTGCTTCACATCCTCGTCCCCTTGATTCAATCAGGCTCGAGTGCGCGCGCCGGGGTCGACGCGGAGTTCGTGCATCCCACCTTCGCGGAGGGTGTGCAGACGCTCGTCATGCGCCTGGGGCCCTACGCGCTCGATGACCAGACACCGCCCGCGCCGGGAAACCACCATGACTGAACAGGCCCCCCAGGCGCCGAGCGCGGGGACCGTCAACATGTGGCTCGAAGCCGTGCTCGTCCTGGGCCGCATTCAGCGCCCCCGATGGCAACGGCTGGCTCCTGCAGGAAATCAAGACGCGGCTGCCCTGCCGCGTGTAGCGCCGTCACAACGAATGGAGGGTTCACACCCATGGCAACCACACAAGCACCGCAGGGAACCACCGAGTCGTGGGCGAGGCGTGCGCCGAGCTTGCTCGGGCAGACGGTCGTCGTCATCGGCGGGAGCGCCGGCATCGGGCTCGAGACGGGGCGATTGGCGAAGGCGGAGGGCGCCCAGGTCATCCTGACCGCTCGGAATCCCGAACGCCTGCAGCTCGCCGCGAAGGAGCTCGACGTCCAGCGGACCGCCGCGTTCGACGCCACGGACTCAGCGGCGCTGGAGCGCTTTTTTGGAGCACTCCCGGCGCCCATCGACCATGTGTTGGTGACCGCGGGCTCTCCCCACTACGGACGCCTCCTCGACATGGATTTGAAGGAGGCACAGCGCGACCTCGACGATCACCTCATGCTGGCGGTGCAGGTCGCGCGCAATGCCGCCCCCAAGATGAGGCCTGGCGGCGCCCTGCTGCTCATGGGCGGCACGGGCGCCCGACGTCCGGCGAAGGGGCTGGGAATCGTCTCGGCGACGATCGCCGCGCTGCCGGCGCTCGCGGCCACGATGGCGCTCGAGCTCGCGCCTGTCCGGGTGAACGTGATCGCGGCTGGCTTTGTCGACACGCCGCTGTCCGCGGCACTGCTCGGGGCGGACCTCGAGAAGCGTCGCCAGCAGCTCCGAGCCATCTTGCCCATCGGCCGCGTCGTCGGCCCCGCGGATGTCGCCGCGCTGGCCGTCCACCTCATGACGAACACCGCCATCACGGGCGCGATGTACGACATTGACGGAGGCCAGCAGTTCATCAGCTAGCGCGACTTCACGGAGGACTCGCTCTGCTCTCGAACAAGTCCTTGAATCGTGGGAACAGGCGCCGGCCGCTTCATCCCGAAGACCTGGGGACGACGACACGAAACGTCCAGCGCATCCTCCCCCGCTATCGCGGTGGACGGATTGAACGGGGTGAGGATTCAGTGGGCACCGGGCCTGCGGCGTCGAGCGGGCGAATGGGACGCATGACTCACAGGCGGACTTCCTCCGCCGCTGATGGCGCAGCCGTTGTCGCTGAAGGACGTGCGGCTCAAGGCCCTCGCAGGCCGCGGTCGAAGCCCAGGCTGCTTCCGCGCGCCCGCTTCCTTGACGAAGCGGGCGCGCGGTCCAGCGACTACTTCTCCTGCGTGATCTTGTTGTCCATGCCGGTGCGGCTGATCTTCGGCTTCGACTTGCCGTGGCCGCGCTTGTAGGTGACGGAGTTGGAGCTCCCCGTCACGGAGATGGCACGGGTGGCCTCCACCTTCACCTTGTTGCCAGTGCCGTTCACGGTGACGCTCTTGCACTCGCCGGTCAGCGTCACGGAGTTGGACGCGCCGGTGATCTCCACCGTGCTCTCCGGCGTACATTCATGGGTCGCGCGCTCGCCAGAGCCGGTGACATCGATGCTGGCCGAGCCCTCCGAGTCCTCTTGCGCGACGGCCGTCATCGGGCCGAAGGCGCATGCCATCATCATGAACACTGCCGCCCCGAACTTGCTGTTCATCCGTTGTGACCCCTGAGGAGAAGGTGCGGGACTGATGCCGCACGGCTCCCATCTACGTGACGGACGACGGAAGATTCAATCCGCGGGATTCCGCTCCGTCTTTCATCGCGCGGGCAACACTCCGCCGGAGTTGGCGCCCTGCCCGGGCCGTCTACTCCCGCGGCCTGGCCAGTCGCTGGATGGCCTCCAGCTCCAAGCGGAGCACCTCGCGCTCCGCCTCCGGGAGCGGAAGGGCACTGACGTCCCGCACCCGCGCCAGGGCGCCAGGCGTGTCCCCCAGGACCATGGCCAGCTCCGCCCGGGCCGCGAGAGCTCGCGCGCGCTCCAGCGTCGTCCCGGCGCCGCCCTTCTTCAGCGCGACGTCCAGGACCTTCGCGGCCGCGGCGTCATCTCCCTTGAAGTCGCGCAGGCGCCGGGCGGCCTTGAGGGCCTTGCCGAGGACGGTGGTCGAGGCATCCGCGTCGTCGCCGTAGCCGCTCGGCTCGTCCCTCCGGATGAACATCAGGGAGTTGCCGGAGGGGTCGACGAGCGTGAAGCGCGTCTGCCCCTTCTTCATGCGCGTCATCCGCGGGAGGCCCCGGATGGGAGTCCGGCCATACGCCGTCCGCAGCGCGGCCAGGAAGCGCGCGTGCAACTCCTCCACCTCGTCCACGATGATCAGACAGCTGCTGAAGGCCTTCAGCGGCTCCAACTCCTTCAGGCCAAAGAAGTGGACCTGGGCGCCACCCCGCCGCGTCGCCGCGTAGGGGTTCGGAGACCGCTGCTGGTACGTCACCTCGAACCCCAGCAGGGCGTAGAACTCGAGCGTCGGCGCGAGCTCCACGCAGGGGAGCAGAGGGATGGAAGCGTCATGCTTCATCGCGCCCCTCCTCGGCCAGGTCCTTCTCAAGCCGCAGGCGCGCTTCGCGGACAGCTTCAACCGCCGCGGCCAGGAGCGACGGGGCAAGGCTCGCGCCCATCCGGTCCGCCCATGTGGCATGCGCCTGCTCGACCTTGCGCAGGGCGCGGCGTCCGGCTGCGGTGAGCGAGACGCACTTCGCACGCTGGTGATGCGGGTTCTCGATGTACTCCACGAACCCGTCGCTCACGAGCGCATCCGCCGTCTGCTGCACGCTCTGCCGCGCGAGCCCCATCGTGCGCGCCACCGACGCCACCGTGGCGGGGCCGTGATCAATGACGCCCAACACCTGCCAGCGGGCGCTCGTCAATCCGGCCGGAGCGCTCAGCCGATCTCCGGCCTGGAGCAACAGCCCATTCAACTGGAACACCTCCAGCACCAGGGCGCTGAAGGTCTCTGCTCTCCGGGTCAGGGACGACATGGACAGGAACCTGTCAAGACGACAGGCTCCTGTCAACAAGCACTCCTGGTTCTTCTGGCGGAAGTCGCCCCCAATGGCAGCCCGGTGCGTCAAGGCGAGTGAGCGAGGCGCGCGCGAAGGGCGTCATCAGGTCGGCATGTCTGCCGAGGCGACAACTTTCCCTGACACAGGGGGGTGGAGCGAGGCCTTGCGCGTCCCGCCCCCGGGTCGGGCCTCGATGCGAGCCCATCAACCTTGACGCTGCTCGTCCGGTCCGCCACCCTGCGTCGGCCTCAAATCCTCTCTTGGATGGGCCCGGCAACGCGAGTCGGAGCGCTTCGAATCGGAGGGCCTGGCTGAGAGAGGTCCCTCGTGACCTGGAGCGTTCATGACCACCGCCCGTATCCTGGGCCTTGGCTTTCTGTCCGCGTGGCTGAGCCAAGGCTGTATGGAGTCCCCCGCTGTCCATTCCCCCGAACACACCGCGTCGACAAAGGCAGACATCTCCGTCGCCTCGCTGGACTCGACCCCCGCCATCCTCACGACGGAGCTCACCCAGGCCACGGAAGGCGTGACGTACCGTCGTGCCCCCGGTGTCGCGGAGGCGATCCTCGCGACGGGTGGTACCGCGCCGCTCCAGGTGAGCGCCACCGGACTCCCGTCGGGTCTCTCCATCGATGAGGACACCGGCATCCTCTCGGGGATTCCCACGCCCGGCATGGCGGGAAGCCACGCGGTGGACGTCGTCGTCACGGACGCGAACGGGCAGACGGCCCAGGCCACGCTGTCGCTGGAGGTGGTGGCTCCGCGGGCGCTCGGGTCCAGTGGCACGGTGGGCGTGGAGCCGGAGGGCAGCCCCATCACGGACGCGCTGACCGTCTTCGTGATTGGAGAGGATGGGCGCGCACACGAGGGCGTGGGCGTACGGGTGCGAAAGAATGGCGTGGAGTACGTGCCCGCGCGCGAGGCCCTCACGGATGCGGCGGGGCGCGCCTATTTCACCGGCCTGGGGCTGGATGGCGTATCGGATACCGTGGACGTGACCGCCAACGGCGCGGGGCTCTCCAACGCCACGATGGCGCGGGTGAATGCCTCGCGGGTGACGCTGCTCGTCCCCAGCTACCCGGTGCCCCTGCCGCGCGGCAGCGCGAGCGCCACCTGGGATGCGCAGGCGGGGGGCCTCATCATGACCGGCGGACAGGGCTCGGGTGCGAACCAGCCCAAGGGGTGTCTCAATGACACGGTGGCGCTCACCTCCGTCGCGACCGGGACCTGGGAGGAGTGGAGCGTCCCGGGACTCTCGACGCCCGCGGCGCCCCCGGCGCGGGTCGGTGGCGCCTTCCAGTATCGCGGGAGCGGCATCAGCGTGCTCTTCGGTGGAGAGAGCTGCACGGGGTCGAAGCTGTCGGACACGTGGCAGTTCAACTCGGCCACTCGGACCTGGCAGCAGGTGGGGGCGCCGGGGCCCTCCGTGCGCTCAGGCGCGGCGGTGACGGCCTCCCCGGTCTCCGGCAGCATCTTGCTCTTCGGAGGCACCTCCGGGACAAGCTCGCAGGGCGGCCAGATCGTCAACAACGAGCTTTGGAGCTATGCCCAGGGGTGGGGCAAGTTGTCTCCCACCGGGACGTTGCCGACCGCCCGCGCCTTCGCCGCCGCCGCGCTCGACACGAGCTCCGGGCTCATGTGGCTCTGCGGCGGAGCGAGCAGCGCGCCCATCGGCGCCGACCTGGCGACGTGCTCCACGTACAACCGCTCGACCAATGCCTGGGCGAGCGCGACCTCGCTGCCAGCGGCCCGGCGTGGTGGATTGATGGCTTATCGGCCCGGCGCGGGGATGTACCTCTTCGGAGGATCGACCAACGGTGCCGCGCGCAATGATCTGCTCCGGTTCAGCGCGGGGGCGTGGACCACGGTCACCGCGCAGGGCGCGGCGGGGAGTCCTCCGAGCAGCGGTGGGGTGAAGCTCGAGACGGACCCCTCGACAGGCGACCTCGTCCTCGTCATGGGGACCGGGACGGTGTGGACCTTCAACGGGACGGCGTGGCAGCAGCGGGCCACTCCGTCGTCCGCGGCGGAGACCGTCACGCTGTCGGGGACGATTTCGGGCGGAGTGACGAGCGGTTTCAGTGGCGCCACCCTCTGGGTGGTCGCCCCCACCGGCTTCAGCGCGACCACGTTCTACGTCGCGCTGACGGGTGGGGTCGCAAGCTACAAGCTCGCGGGGGTGCCGGCGGGCGTTCCGCTCTCCGTCTATGCCTACTACGAGTCGGGTGGCCTCTATTCTCACAAGGACGTGGGGGCGGTGGGGCCCCTGGTCGCGGACACGACCTTGAACATCGCGCTGGAGCCAGGGCCCCTGGCGACGACCACGACGACAGGCACCCTCGTAACTCCCGCGGATTGGCCCGCCTCCATCAACGCTCGCTATGCGCGAGGGGTTCGCTTCCAGTCAGGACTTCCCGCACAGCCCAATGGCCCCGCGGAGAGCACGGCCGGGACGTCGAGGACGTTCTCCGCGACCTACATCCCAGCGTCCGCACCCGCCACGCAGGCCGTCTCGCTCGAGGCGATGGTCGTGGGGGCAGCGCTCTGCGAGACGCTGACGACCTGGGTCTACAATCCTCCCGCGGGTGCTGTCGGCGCGGTGGCGCTACCGGATGGCATCCGGGGCGTGGCGCCGGGGCTGAGTGAATGCGGCACCGGGACGGTGCCAACGGCCGCGGAGGGGGCGTATCAGCTCACCGCGCCCGCGGGCACGGAGCTGATCTCCGTGCGTCGAGGCGCGCGAGGGATGTCGTGGGACTGGGTGTATCTCTCGCAGGCACAGGCAGGCGCGCGGTCCTTCGACTTCCCTCAGCCCAGCACGCTGGCGCCGAGCAGGCCCGCCCCCAGCGGTCAGGGCACGGCCTGGGAGGTGACCGCCAATGTCTTCGAGCCGGGCTCTGGCTTCCGCTACGAGCAGTTCGAGTCCGCGAATCTGCGGCCCACGAGCACCGCGCGCAGCCACCCGCGCGGCTTCGTGCGTCAGTAGCCGGCGCGTCTGAACGACCGTTCTCGATTCTCGACCGGTCTCATGCTGCGCGTCGAGCGGGACCGACGCGCAGCAGCAGGCTCGCCGCCTGCTGCGCGTCGCGAGCGTCCAGGCGGGCGGCCACCACGACCATGAGCGCCGACATCTTCTTGCGCCGATGGTCGCGGGTGACATTCGCGTGCATGTCCCACGAGATCCGCTCAATCATGCAGGTGCCTGGCATTGGGAGAGGTCTCGCTCACCACGCGCACCAGCTCGTCCGTGCTTCAGACCCGCGCTCCGGCAGCACAGCATCCACTCGGGCCCGCCTTGGGGTTGAGGACCGCGATGCGGTCCGGGCCGCGCTGACGTCTCCCGGGAGTAGCGCCAGACCGAGGGCCAGATGACAAAGCTCAAGCCCCTCGAGCTTCAGCGACAGGACCCCACCCGCATCGATCTTCCACGTCGCGGCGTGCTGCTCGCCGCTTGAGTCGACGGTCCACGAGAAGCGCGGGAGAGCCACGAAACCGCGCAGCCCCAGGCTCACCTGTCAACAAGCGCGTTTGTTTTCACAGCCCAAAGGGAGAGTCGAAATCGAAGCGCTGCCGGAAATGTCAGACCGATCCAGTATGAATCTCCCTGCGCGGCGCCATTCTGCGCGTCGCCGAAAGGGTTGCCTCCACAATGAAACTGTCTTTGATTTCCCTCGGGCTCTTGGTCGGCGTGACAGGGGGCGGCTGCGCGGGGCTCGATGAGGCCGAGGCGGTGGACTCCTCCGTGTCAGCGGACGGGGCCTCCCAGGTCACCCAAGGCCTGGTCACCCAGGTCACCGGTACCAGCCCGGTCACCTTCGTCGCCACGTCGGGCAACGAGACGAAGCCATACGACCAGTCCGCCACGTCGGTGGTGGCATACATGCGCGACTCAACCACCGGGGCGTTCACGGCCTACCCAGGCACGGGCTCCGCGGACGGCACCATCTCCGTGCCGAACGTCCCTTCTGGCCGCATCTACCTGAAGCTGGGCTCGCGCTATCTGGTGAGCACCGGCCGCGCGTTCGACCTGGGTTCCACGGAGTGGGGGCGCGATGGCACCTTCGCCTCGCTGCCCACTCCCGTGACGGTGTCCGCCACCGGCCTGTCTCCCTGGCAGTCGGGGGACTTCCTGGACATGTATTCGTTGAACCCAGGCGCGTTCGGCTACGTGGACAGCATCGCCACGGGGCGCCCCCTGGTGGGCGCCACGTCACTCTCCGGGCTGAGCTTCAATTACGCCAACATGCTCAACCCGGTGCTGCTCGACAGCGGCCGCGGGGACGTATTCTCGCTGGCGCAGATGCGGTGGCAGACGAGCGCGAATGGAGTGCCCTACCGCGCGATGCACAAGGTGCTCGACACGAGCGTGACCCAGGTGGAAGGCCAGCCCGTCACTGTCAGCGGAACCTTCACCCAGCCCGTCGCGACAGGCACCTTCTCGGTGGACTGGAGACGCTCGGCCTTCGACGCCATGCGCACCCAGGTGAATCCCGACGCGGTCAGCACATACAACGAGATCTGGATGTCCGCCCGGCCGGCCGCGCTGGGCGCCGCGCTCGCGTCCATCAGCGGGCCGCCACTGCTCGTGAAGCTCAATCCTGACACGCTGCGGACCGACATCGTCACGGGGAGCATGACCTACAACAACCCGCTCCCGGCGACGTGGCAGAAGGTGGCGCTCGTCGCCGCCGGCTTCACGAAGAGCTACGCGCTGGGCACCGCGACGCCCTACACCATGGGCGTGGACATCCGCGTGGATCAGGAGGCGAGCGCGTTCACCGCCGCGCCCGTGCAGCCCCTCGTCGGGCCGGTGCAGGCGCCCCAGGTGAACACGCGCGGCGCGTTCCAGAACCTCACGGGCGTGGGGACCGACGCCTCGCTGCGCTGGTCGAAGCCGCTCGTCGGCACGGCCACGAACTACGTGGTGAACATCTACCGGCTCGGCGTGAGCAACGGCTCCACCACCGTGACGCGCGTGGCGGTGCTGCACACGGATCTCCAGAGCGTGTACCTGCCCCCGGACGTGCTCCAGGCAGGCCAGACCTACTTCGCGGAGATCCAGAGCTGGTACCAGCCCGGCTCGGACCTCGCGGCGAGCCCGTTCAAGCGCTCGCTGCCTCGAGGCCGCGCCAGCGTGCTCACCGGCATGTTCAGCCCGTAGACGCTAAAGGCCTGAGAAAAAAGGAGGCACCGGACCGTTGGATCTCCACCGACCTCCGCGCCGGTGGGGAAAAGACTCCGGGCGGTCCTCCGCGATGACATTGGAGACATCGAGAACGGGTTCGCCGAGGGCTTGGTTCGGCGAGCCCCCTGAAAGGCCCTGCCGACCGGCAGGGCCTTTTGGTTCAACACAGGCCCCGCGATGAATATCGCGGGGCCTTCGTGCACAAGCGTGCCGGGGTGACACGTACGCGGGCTACCTGTCTCCCAAAGAGGACGTCGGCTGTCCTCAGGATTTTATCACTCTGCGTACGGATTTCACTGACACGCGGGTTTCCTGTGGCTAATCTCCGCGACGGCCAGCACCGGCTTCGAATGACTGCGCCACAGCGACGAGGTGGGCGCGAAAGCGCTGGCTCGCTGTCCCTGGCCCTTTGCAATCCCAACCATCAGGAGTCCCTCCTTGTCGACCCAGTCGCGTGAGCGATCCAACTTCCGTCCCTCATCCGAGGCGCGCAGCGCCAGCCGAAGCTCACACGCCGCCCTTCTTCTTGCTGCCGTCATGCATCTGGCGACGGCCAGCACGGCGTTCGCCGCGCCTTCGGTCGCGAACAAGAGCCCCGCCAAGGTCGACATCCAGACGGTCGAAGTCAAGATGAAGAGCATCACCAAGAAGTTCGAGAGGTCGGACTGGAAGAACTCCAATACGCTCGACGAGATCGCGAAGATGCTCGATGACGTCGAGACCCGCATCGCGCGCATCAAGGAGAAGGACAAGGACTGGGACACCTCCAGCTTCGAGACCTTCTTCTCTGAGTCCACGGCGAAGTGGAAGAAGGCGAGCGAGGAGGTGAACGCGGCCCACGGCGAGAGGGATCTCGATCTGGAGCGCCGCGCCCGTTTCACGACCATCGGTGACCGCCACGGCGCCGCCATCCAGGCCGGGCTCATGACCCTCGACGGACAGGTGCGAGGCGCGCTCGGGAATGTCCGGGAGGACATGGAGGCGATCCTCGCGCTCCCCGCCCTCGCCGAGGAGTGCGAAGACCGTCAGTACCTGACGATTCAGAAGTACTACGAGGACGAAGGGCGCGCGAAGCAGCCGAAGGTGGTCTGCGAGCTCGCCGGGAACCACCAGAAGATCGCCGAGACCTACGTGTCGCTCGCGGCGAAGGCGCGCCTTGAAGACCAGCTCAAGGTCGACCAGGAGGCGCTCACCGCGCTCGAGCGGGATGGCGCGCTCTCCAGCGTCTGGCTCGCGCGCTTCAAGGACCCCGCCGCGCACGCCAAGCAGGTCGCCAGCGAGTTCGCCGAGCTCACCGCCTCGGCGGGCGTGACCGTTGGCGCCGAGCACTTCAAGCCGCTCGAGGCCCAGGCGAAGAAGTTCAAGGAGATCCTGGCCGCCGCGGGCCGGGTTGATCGCTTCCCCAAGGCCTGGTCGACGAACGACGCGAAGCTCAATGGCCCGGTCTCCGGGCAGGTCAAGTCCTTCGGCGGTACGCTGGTGAAGCTCCGCACCTCCGGCACGACGATGATCGAGAAGAACGACCTCGGCATCCCGCTCGCGCAGTCCACCCATGGCGCGGCGCTCGTGCGCGTCGCGAGCGACGGCGGGTTCTGCCGGCTCTACGACGACGTGGGCTTCTCGGGGACCTACAAAGGCGCAGGTGCCTATGCCCCGCTCTCCTACTCCTCGGGGCTCGAGGATGAGTTCAAGGTGACGGCCTGCTCGAAGTAGCGAGCACACCGACGCCCGGCGATGCGGTCCGGCCCCATGAACCGGACCGCTCGCTGTCGTCTCGCCACGCCGAAGGAGCGGGCCGCTTCATTCCCACCCTCCCGGAACAGGCGCTAAGCCAGCTCACGCAGGAACGACGCGACCACCGCGCCCAGGCGCTCGGGTTGGTCGAACGGGAGGCCGTGGCCGGCGTCCTGTATCTGTTCAATTCGCACCCGTGAATTGAGGCTCCGCAGCTCCCTGGCCATCTCCAGCGTGACGACAGGGCCGCGGTCCCCAATGACGAGGAGGACGGGGACGTCCATGGCGCTCACCACGTCGCGATACCCGGGGTTGGGCGGCGTGAGAACATCGAGGGCGCCCATGTGGGTCTTCAGTCTCGCCTCGGCAAGAAGCTCGACGATTTCGGGCGAGCGATGCGGGCTGCGGGCTCGGCCCTGTGCAACGAGTTCGGACTTTTGCAAGCCGAGGGCCTGGCGGTGTTGTTCGGCGACGTCGCTGTCGTGCACCTCGCGTTGGCGCTCGGGGCTCAAGAACGTCGGGTCGACCAGGATGACTCCGCGCAGGCCCCCTGCCCGTCGACCCGCCACCACGGCGGCGGTCATTCCGCCCATCGAGTGGCCAAGCAGCACCGGACGCGAGAGCGCCAGACCGCGGATGAGGGCCTCGACGTCGCTCGCGTGAGCGTCGTACCCGTAGCCGTGGTGCGGCGCGCTCGAGCCACCGTGCCCTCTGGCGTCGGGCATGACGACGTCGAAGTCACCTTCGAGCACGCGCGCCACCGGAGTCCAACAGGCGCCACTCCCCATCAATCCATGGAGCAAGACGATGGGAGGGTTGGCGCCTCCGGTTCGGAGGTAGTGGAGGTTGATGCCGTTCGCTCCGCTGACTCCACGCATCCAGGTTGGCATGAAGCGGAAGGAATCAAGGGCACAGGCCCGGGTCAAGGGGCCTGTGCGGTGAGACCTGGAAGCAGGGAACCTGCGAGGACAACGCCGCGAGCAGCTAGCGACTGATCCAGAACGACTTGCTGCTGCAGGTGCCTGCCCGCCCGAAGAACACAACGTCGAGGGCCGCCCCCTTGTCGTCGACCGTGGCAAGCAGGTGCACGGCGTCGCCGAGTTTGTCCGCGGGAATCTTGACGATCGTCCCAGCCTCCACGCCGCCGCTGACTTCATAGACGACATCTTGCTTCGACGGGTCGATGACGACGATTCCTCCCACCCGCCTCGGGATCTCGGCCAAGACGTATCCCTCCGAGCTCTTGATGTCGCCCAGCGTTTCGCCCTGCTCCCTCCCGCTACCGCCCGCGGGCTTGTAGGTCGTCTCGTGCCAGATCCCCCAGACATCGAAGTAGCCGCGCCAGACGGGCTCGTTCTTTTGGTTGTACATGGTGATGGCATTGTTCAGCTCCACCGTGTACCAGCCATTGGGGATGGCCTCGGCCTTGGCGCCAACCAGGATGACACTCACAGCCAGAATACACGCAAACAGTTGATTTCGCATTGACTCTCTCCTTGATTTACAGCGGGGTCATCAACCGTGAGCACCAGCTCACGGGCAAGAGCAGCTCGGTTCTCGTAGACCTCCACCCTGTTCTGCGCGGAGGGGCACCCAGCCCTTCCCATTCCACACCGGGAGGGTGTACTGCTTGGGGGGCGACATGGATGCCACGCACTCCGTGGACGATGAGCGCGCCGGGCTTCGCGACTCCACCGTGACGCTTCCGCTCCATCCCTGTCATTCGAATGAGCTTCCCCCCAGACGCCTTGGCGCGTGGGACCCGGATGCAGCTCACGAACCGTACGGGAACCTGCCGGGGGCGGACATCACCCATAGGGGTGACCCCGCCACGCATGGTAAATTCATCTCAGACGTCGCGCCCATGCTTGGACCCAGACAAGGAGAAGGCCATGCGCGTGAAGAGCCCTTCAGATTCCACGCGGCGAGAGCAGGTGCTCCTGGATGTGATGACCGCGCTGACCAGCTCGCTCGACTTGAAGGAGGTCTTCGCGGAGTCCCACCGGATCCTGTCGCGCGTGCTGGCCGCGGACTTTGGAGCACTTTGCGTATCCAGGCCCGGTGAGCCCGGCCAATACGACTGGCCCATGGTCCAGGACATGCCCCAGGTCTTCTTTGACCGCTACCCGGAGATTTCAGACGAGTGCTTCGTGAGTGCCTCGGTGGTCCAGCATCCCAACACCGTGCTGCGGGACTCCGAGATGCTGTCACGCCAGGCGATGCGGAACAGCGCCATGTACGCGCACTGCCGGGAGATGCACATGCCGGTGGAACGCATCCTGTCTGTGTCACTGGACATGGGGCTTGGCTGGCACAGCGGCTTCACCCTGTACCGGGAGAACCGGAAGGCCTTCTCGGAGCAGGAGCAGTCCTTTCTTCAGCGCCTGACGCCCATCCTCGCCAGGACGGTTCGCAACTGCCTCATGCTGGGGGACCTGGCCCGTCAGGGAGACCTCCTGGACCAGCTCTTCCGTCATACGGGGCTTGAGAGCATCGTACTGAGCCCTCCCGCCACCGAGCTGATGCGCACGCCCCACTCCACCGCGCTGCTCCACCGCTGGTTCCCCGACGCGCCCTGTGGCCGTTTCGGTCTGCCCCAGGTCCTCCTGGATGCACTGGAGCAGCTCAGTCGCTCCGGACAGCGGCTGATCTCCGGGCAGGACGTCCTGACGTTCCGCCGGCCGGGGCGAAGCTTGAAGGTGACCTTCCTCCGGTTGCCAGTCCATCCCGGGAGAACACCCTGGGCGCTGTTGTTCCAGGAGGTGTCTCACAGCGTCCAGGTCCCCACCGAGTGGCGCAAGCGGCTCACCCCTCGTGAGTTGGACGTGGTGGAGCGTGTCTTGAACGGTTGGGACAACCGAACCATCGCGGAAGACATCGGCAGCTCGCTGAACACGTTGAAGACGCACCTGAAGCGAGTCTTCGTCAAGCTGGCCGTGCCCAGCCGGTCCAAGCTGATCCTCCTCGCGCAGGAGCGGAGCACCGAGGTGGCAGGTCAGGTGGTCGGCTCGGAGGCAGGCTGAGTGACCTCGCGCGGGCCCCCTCGTGGTCGAGCCAGACGGGGCCAATCTCGAAAGAGGGGCGCCCGTCCGGACCGCTGCGGCGAGGCGGCGGTCCGGAAGCCCGCCTCAATGACAGTAGTACGTCGGCGCCAGCTCCAGGACGCGCTGCTCGGCGATCGGGGAGAGCGCGCGCAGGCGTGAGAGGAAGAGGGGCGCCTTCATCCCCATCCCGATGAAACCCCAGACATACGAACGCTCCTGGGACTCGGCCAGGTGCTTGTGTTCCTCCGGGGTGAACGTGCGCCCCACCGCCTTCTCCAGTGTCTGGAGATCCAGCGCGAGCTGGGCGTTCAGCGTCCCCCGCAGCGCCTGGAGCAGCTCCCCGTACTCCGTGAGGGCCCCGTCCAACGCATCGGGTTCCCGGGCGAGGATCTTCTGCGCCTCCAGGAAGTCCAGCCGGGTGTGCTGCGCCTCTTCGAGCCAGTGGTGCTTGAGCAGGTTGCAGAACAGCGGATCCAGCGTCTCGGTCTTGTTTCCGCGGACCGTCTCCAGATAGTGCTGCTGCGTCATCAGCTCCAGGTGCAGGTTGAAGATGAGCACCCCCAGGTTCGACTTCGCCATGATGGCCCGTGCCACCTCGACGTGGTTGTCGAGCAGGCCGGGGACAACCTTGAACCCCCGAGCGAACGCGCCGGTGAAGCGCGCGAAGAGCTGCTGGTGCTTCAGCTCTTCCTCCGTGAAGCGCAGGAGCGCGCGCATGTGCGTCGCGTTCCCGTGCAGCTCCAGGCTGGCGCGCTGGGCGGCCAGGGCCACGGCGTACTCCTCCAGGAACAGGAACAGGTGCGCATAGCTGTTGGAGCGGATGTGATTCAGCATCAGCCGCTCCTCGGCGTTCAGGAAGGGAATGGCTTCCGCGCCCGTCAGCGCATCCGAGAGGAACCGGTGGCTGAAGTCCAGGACCGTGTCCCTGGGCAGCAGGTCATCAAGACGCCAGGAGACCTTCTCCGAGCTCTGGATACAGGATTGATACTCTGGAGTTTGATTCAACATTCGAATGAATCCCCCTGTGAAAGTCAAACACTGGCGGCACGGGTGGGCTTGCCCCGATGGGTCGGCCCTACCGAGTTCAAAGCGCCCTCCCCCCACCCGTCAAGGAGGAGGAGCCCATCAATATACCATACGAGACACGACGATTTGCTGGCACGGCTTCTGGACGGAGACCTACAGAGGGTACCTAGCGGCAACTCAGGTCGAGCATGTAGCCGACGTACGTGGAGGTGTTCGCGCTATCCACCACGAAGCCGCGGACCACGCCATTGCCGCCGCATTGGAGGGAGTATGTCTCCTTGCCCTTGGTGCAGGAACCGCTGCCGCCCACCGGGGTCAGCGTGTCGACGGCGCCTGTCTGGAGGTCCCTGCACGACACCTCGATCGTCGAGAGGTTGATTTCACTGCACCAGGACTGGTTCGGCGAGCCCACCGCCCAACCATTGATACCCGTGACCTTGTGGAGGACGGCGCCCGGCCCACAGTCCCGAATGAAGGCAGTGCCGCCCGAGCCGCCAATCGCGGTGGCGCTCGTCGCGGCACCGATGATGGCTCCAGAGTCGAAGCGGGCACAGCGCATCCCCAGCGCGTCCAGCCAGGCGCCCGCCCTTCCGTGGATGCCGACCGCCACCTCGTCCGCCGCGCACGTGAGCAACTGGGCCGTGCTGCTCTCCACGCACCTCGTGCCCGTGGAGTCGCGCCGGTAGCCGGCCTTGCACGTCCAGGGACAGTCGGCCTGGGTCGCCGTCGCGCTCGTATACTCCGCGTTCCCGGGGGCGTTCGTACAGGCATTGCGGGCGTTGGAGCTCGCGGGAGACCAGTAGCCGACTCCCACGTCGGAACAGACGTCATTGGCAAGGTACTTGCCCGCGTCGCAGGTGAACGCCACGCAGCGGTGGGGCGAGGTCGACGCGTCACACGTCAGGCCCACGCCACAGTCGCTCTGCCGGAGACACTTCTTGCCCTGGGCACAAGGCGCGCAAGGCCCCCCACAGTCCACGTCGGACTCGTCCCAGCTCTCCTTTCCGTCATCACACAGCGAGGGGATGCAGAGCGGCCCGAGCGGGGGGGCAAATGCCTGGGAGCAATACAGGTGGGAACCGCCCTTTTGCAGCATGCAGTCAGAGGTCTTCTCGCACTTCTTGCCGCTATCACAGCGCGCGCAGACGGGCCCACCGCAGTCCACGTCGGTCTCGCCCGCGGACTTCCGGCGGTCCTTGCAGGTGCTTGGGACACAGAAGACGCCATCGCTCACGCCCGAAGTGCAGTCGGCGTCCACCGAGCAGCGCGCCTTCAGCTCACACTTGGGGCAGTCCTTCCCACCACAGTCGACGCCGCTCTCGTCCGCGTCCATGACGCCAGTCTTGCAGTGGTTCTGCACGCACGTCCCGAAGTCGATGCCGGAGCTCGTGGACTTCTTGCAGAACCCGGAGACGCAATCCTCGGAGCGGATGCAGCCTTGCTTGTTCGCACAGGGCCCGCATCGCGCGCCGCCGCAGTCGACGCCTGTCTCGTCCCCATCCACGACACCGTTGCCGCAGTGGTTTGCGTCCGAGCATTTCCCCGCGTTGCAGTACCCGAACGCACAGTCCGAGTTGAGCGAACACACCTTGCCCTTGGCGCAGGCTCCGCAAGAGCCACCGCCGCAATCCACGTCCGTCTCGAAGCCATCCTTCTTCTTGTTGCCGCACGTGTCCGCGCAATAGCCCAGGCCATCGTTCAGGGTGAACTTCAGCGGATCCACGAGCGGGAACTGGACGTTGGCCAGCTCGATGGGGCCAATGTCCCATCCAAGCCCCACTCCGGAGGAGCCCGCATAGCTGGTCCCCGGCGGTTGGACCCGCCCACCCGCCTGGACGCCGAGATTGCCGTCGAGCCCCAGGGTGATGTCCGCCTTGGCCTTGTTCCCCACGCAGCGTGACGCATACTTCGCGCTGGCCACCAACGACGCCCGGACACCGGCATTCACCCCGAGCGCGTCGTACACATACACATTCAGGCGGGGGATGAGCCCGCAGACGACCACCAGGCTGCCTTCACCGGTCACGTTCGCCTTGGTGTTCTTCTTCTTCGTCAGCACAGGCTCTTCGGTCGTCAGCTTGCCATTCTTGTAGGTCGCCTTGAATTTGAAGGTCGCGTTCTGCTCATGACTCAAGGTGGCCTTGACGCCTGCCTTCGCCTCGAATCCGCACTCGAGGTCCACCTGGATGGTCTGGGTGAAGACGACTGGCACGGGCCCGACGAGGACGGTCTGCACCGCGGGCTTGGTGACGAGGATGTTGCGCTTCCAGCCCCCCGCGGGCCGCATGTCCGGATGGCCCAGGTACTTCAGCTTCGCCTGGGTGAGGACCTCCTCGGCGAACTTCGTTCGCTCCGCGAGCTTGTCCTGGAGCTCCTTGCCGCTCTTTCCTCCCGCGGACGAAATCGTGGCGTTCACGAGGGCCTCGACATCGAGCTTGAGGCGGGCCTTGCTGTCCACGTTCAGCGTCATGCTGGTCGACTCGGCTCCGCCCACCGCCAGGATGGCGGGCACCTTCACCTCCACCTGCGCGCCTGGGTTGAAGGAATAGGACACGGCCGCCTTGCCGCTCCCCTGGAGTGAGAGCTGGAGCGGCCTCTTTCCCGCCTCGTTGAAGTCCTTCTCGTACTTGAGCGT
Organism: Corallococcus silvisoli; assembly: GCF_009909145.1. Classification (NCBI taxonomy): domain Bacteria; kingdom Pseudomonadati; phylum Myxococcota; class Myxococcia; order Myxococcales; family Myxococcaceae; genus Corallococcus; species Corallococcus silvisoli. The sequence continues at coordinate 1,416,999 of NZ_JAAAPJ010000001.1, read as the reverse complement.
GAACAAGGTGCTGGAGTAGCTGTTCTTGATCTCGGGTTGGATGTTCACGCCCGTGGTGATTCCATCGACCGTCACGGCCTTCCAGACGTCCACCGCCGCGTGGGCCACCGCCAGCGCCGCGCCGCCCAGCGCCTCTCCCACCGCGGAGATGGCATTCCAGATGGCCCCCAGGAAGAGGGCGTTCACCTGGGCCGGCGCCCTCTCTTCCTCGACCCCGGGCAGGGGCTCATCGTCCGGATTGCCCTCGACGCTGGGGGACATCACGTTCGCGTCGACATACAAATGGCTGGCGGCCCATTCGAGGTCGAGCTTCGAGATGTCCACGGTCTCCATGTTCGCGTAGTCGAACGTGAGCCGCAGCTCCCCCGTGACGATGTCCTCGAGCGCGGCGGCCTCCGTCTCCACGACGAGGGATTCACCCAGCTCGGCGACGGAGACGACCCTGCGGGCGAAGCCCAAGGGATTGGCGCCCGGGCCATCGCTCGGAGCCGACACCACGACCCGCCCGGGCTCCCATTGCCGCACCTCGGGGTTCTCCGCCTTCGGGAAGACGAGCGAGTCGGGCCTCACGACGACGGTGCGAGCCTGCGTCTGCGTGACGACCTCGACCCAGGGCTGGGGCTGAAGGGTGTTGTAGTCGGGCTCGAACCGCGGCTCCCACACGAGGCTCTCGAGGTCCTCGTGCGGGCTCTCCACGGTGTACTCGTCCGGGGTATCGTCCTCGGGGAGCGTCCTCGCGCACGATCCCGTCAACAGGAGGCCGACGAGCATCGGCAGGAGCAGGGGCGGACGGCGATGCATCCAGCGGCCCCGCGGGTCACTTCTCTTGGACATGGGCTCTCAGGGAACAGCTTCATTCACGGTTCAGCAAGACTCGTTCCAAGAGAGGCCACGACGATATCCCTCGAGCTAGGGCGCGTGGATGGAGCCTTGACGCATCAATGACGGCCCCTGACGCGTCAATGACGTCCCCTGACACGGCGTGCCCCCAGTGCGGCTGTCGCTGCGTCAGCTCGCGGTTGTCACCGCCTGGCAGCGCCCCGCTCCGGCTGAGTCGTGGCGCCCGAGGAGGCGCCGGAGCGCTTCGGGCTGACGTCTCGAAGGTATTGCTCCGCGTCGGCGAGCCTCTGGGTCGAGCGAGGAGAAAAGCGGCGCCCCCACGTCACGTTCGAGCGCGCTGTCCGGTCTTCCCGGCATGACCCTTCGACTCCTCGTACTGGGTGCGACAGGCAAGACCGGCACTCACATCCTCGACCTCGCGCTCGCGCGCGGGCACCAGGTGACGGCGTTCGTTCGTTCACCCCAGAAAATCGTGCGGCGCCACCCGGCGCTCTCCATCGTCCAGGGCGACCCGATGCAGGTCGACCCGCTTGCTCAGGCGCTCACCGGTCATCACGCCGTCCTCTCCGCCCTGGGTCCATCAGGGCGCGAGGGCTTTCGACCGAGCACGCTGCTGGCCGAATGCGCGGCCAGCACGGTGGCGGCGATGGAACGGGCCTCCGTCAATCGACTCGCCCTGGTCTCCGCCGCGCTGCTGTTCCCCGGAGGAGGCCTGCGTTTCGCCTTCTTCCGTTGGTTGATCCGACATCACCTCCGAGATCTCACCGCCGCCGAAGCCGTGGTTCGGGCCACGCCCTTCGATTGGACGCTCGCTCGACCGCCGCAGTTGGTCGAGTCCCGGGAGGAGACCTACCGGAGCGAGCGCGAACGACTTCCCCTCGGTGCCTGGTCGATGTCGTTCCGAGCGGTGGGGGCGTTCCTGCTCGATAGCGTCGAGAAGGGAACTCACATGCGAGAGGTCGTCGGGCTCGCCCGGCGATAACATGGCGCGTGGATCCCATGATGCCCAACGGAGCACTCATGCTCGGCAGGCACTTCTGATGGCAGCCCGGCTGTCGTTGGCACGTCGTCTGGAGGCCTTTGAGTCGTGCCGGCACGAACTCGTCGCGCTGTCGTACCGCATGCTCGGTGACCTCGGGCGCGCCGAGGACATGGTCCAGGAGGCCTGGCTGCGGTGGCAGGCCCACGAGGGCGACGTGGAGTCGTCGAGGGCGTTCCTCGTCACGGTCGTCACCCGCCTCTGCTTGAGCGAGCTCGGCTCCGCGCGGGCGCGCCGGGAGGAGACGCGCCCCGACCGGCTGCCCGAGCCCGTTGATCTCGACGAGGGCGGCATCACGCGCGTTGAGCGCCTGGAGCAAGTCTCCATGGCCTTCCTCGTCGCGCTCCAACGCCTGACACCCGCCGAGCGGGCCGTCCTCCTGCTCCACGACGTCTTCGATTTCGAGCATCAGGAGATCGCCGAGCGCCTCGGCAACAGCGCGGTGGCGTGCCGCAAGCTGCTCGAGCGCGCGCGTCGGAGCCTGGCGACCGAGCGGCGAATGCTTTCGGCCTCGCAGGAGGAGCACCGTCGTCTGCTCGCGGCCTTCCTCCGAGCCGCGTCAGGCAATGACCTCCAGGGCGTCGTCGAACTGCTCGCGGAGGACGCGGTGCTGGTGACCGACGGCGGGGCCGAGGGGCGCCGTTTCGCCGGCCAGCGCAACCTCTCACGACCGCTGCAGGGCGCTGCACGCATCGCCGCCTTTGTCATCGCGACCGCGCGGCACACCGTGGGCGTGCTTCGGGTCGAAGAGCACCGGCTGAACGGGCAGCCGGCCGCCGTGTTCTGGGACGGCGCCAGGCCCTTCGCGGCGCTGGTGCTCGCGGTCGGGGATGGAAAGGTCCAGCGGGTCTATTTCCATGCCGACCTGCATCGCCTGAGCCGTCTCGGTCGTCAGGTGGACCTGGATTTGAACCTCTCGCGGTGGTGGTCGTCTTCGCGCGAGTGATGGCCGTCGGAAGCAGGGACGCCCAGGGCCTTCTCCAGGCCCGAGCGCACCTCGCCTCACCTACCGCTACCGCGCGCGGCGGCGTCCGCCCCCTTCGCCCCAGGCCCGCATCGCCAACTCGGCCAGGCCGAGGAGCTCCGCCTCGCTGGCGCCGTCCAGGGCCTGCACCGACATGCCCTGGAGGACGGCGCCGTAGTAGCGGGCCAGCACCCGCGCGTCCGTGTCGGAAGGCAGCTCCCCCTCCTCGATTCCCCGGGCGATGCGCTCGTGGAACCTCCCCACCGCGTTCTCACGGAGGGAGGTCACGAACTCAGCGATGGGCCGGAGCTCGTCCGCGCACCGCAGGACGGCGGTGGAAATCATGCACCCAGGGGGCTGCTTGCGGCGCTTGAAGCTCCTGGCCGAATCCTGGAGGACCCGCGCGATGGCCTCCCGCGCGGTCGGCTCCTCGGCGAGCGCGGCCCACGCCAAGGCTCCAGGCCCGGCCTGATAACGCTCCAATGTCCGTTGGTACAGCTCCGCCTTGGAGCCGAAGGCCGCGTACAGGCTGGGCGGCGTGATGCCCATGGCCTGGGTGAGGTCCGTCAGGGACGCGCCCTCGAAGCCCTGCCGCCAGAACACCTCCAGCGCCGCGTCGAGCGCCTTCGTCTCGTCGAACTCGCGGGGCCTCCCTCGAGGCCGAGGCTTGGGGGCAGGGTCGTTTTTCATAGCATTCACTATTGAATTGGCGCGAGGCGGGGCCTATTTGAATATCGCTCGCTAAATAAACAGGAGTTTCGCCCCATGCATTCCGCAGTCGCAACCTTCCTGGTAGCCGTAGGCATTGGTCTGTCCCCTGCAGCCCTCGCGAAGTCCGCGCCGGGAGGCCTCGCCGAGAGCGTGGACGCGGTCATCGACCGGTCGCTCGCGGACAAGCGCATCGTCGGCGCCGTGGTGGTGGTGGCGAAGGATGGGAAGGTCGTCTACCGGCGCGCAGCGGGCTTCGCGGACCGGGAGGCGCAGCGGCCGATGCGCGAGGATGCCATCTTCCGGCTGGCGTCGATGACCAAGCCGCTGGTCTCCGTCGCCGCCCTGGCGCTGGTGGACCAGGGCACGCTGTCGCTGGAGGACCCCGTCACGAAGTGGCTCCCGGCGTTCCGTCCGAAGCTCGCGGATGGGCGTGAGCCGGTCATCACCGTGAGGAATCTCCTGACGCACACGGCGGGCCTGACGTATGGCTTCAACGAGGCGGAGGGCCAGCGGCGCTATGCGCGGGCCGGCGTCTCGGATGGGCTGGACAATCCTCCCGGGCTCACGCTGGAGGAGAACCTGCGCCGGCTCGCCACGGTGCCGCTGTCGAATGCACCGGGAGAGGGGTGGCGCTACTCCGTGGCGACGGACGTGCTCGGTGCCGTGGTCGCCCGAGCGGGAGGCGCGCCGCTGCCGCAGGTCATCGAGCGGCTCGTCATCCGCCCCCTGGGCATGAAGGATACGGGCTTTCGCGTGACGGACGGCGCTCGGCTCGCGGTGGCCTACGCGGATGGAAGGCCCGAGCCGGTGCGCATGGCGGCGACGCAGGACGTCCCCTTTGGCGTCGGGGCGATCCACTACGCGCCGGGCCGGGCGTTGGATGACCAGGCCTTCCCGTCGGGTGGGGCGGGCATGGTGGGGACGGCGGAGGACTACGTGAAGTTCCTCGAGGCGCTGCGGCGCGGCGGCGCGCCGGTGCTCGCCAAGGCCACGGGAGAGCGGCTGGGTGAGCTCGAGGTGGGAGCGGAGGCACAGACCCAGGGGCCGGGCTGGGGCTGGGGGCTTCTCTCGGCGGTGCTGGTGGACCCGCAGAAGGCCCACAGTCCGCAGGGGGCGGGGACGCTGCAGTGGGGTGGCGCATACGGGCACACCTGGTTCGTGGACTCGCGCAATGGGCTCACGGTGGTGGCGCTGACCAACACCGCGCACGAGGGTATGTCGGGGGCCTTCCCCGGCGCCGTGCGCGAGGCGGTCTACGCGGGTGTCGCCACATCGAAGCCGGCGGTCCGGATCCACGTGCTCGACTGCGGGCGCATCGAGTTGGAGAACCTGGGGCTCTTCTCGGACAGCGGGGAGCACGACGGTGAGCCGGGGACCTTGGTGGCGCCGTGCTTCCTCATCCGTCACCCGCGGGGAGACCTGCTGTGGGACACCGGGGTCGGGGACAAGCATGCCTCGCGGGCCCACGGCGCCTCGGGCACGCCGGGCGTGCGCTTCCTCGTGTCCGTGACGCTCGCGTCCCAGTTGGCGAAGCTCGGGCTGAAGGCGTCCGACATCGACCTCGTGTCCTTTTCCCACCTGCACGCCGACCATGCGGGCAACGCGCCGGACTTCGCGGCGTCCACGTGGCTGGTCAACCGGGCCGATTGGGCCTGGGCGACCGGCGCTCCCACGCCGCTCGGAGTCGATGCGAGCCTCGTCCGAAACCATGCGAAGGAGAAGACGGTGCTGCTCGATGGGGACCACGACGTCTTCGGCGACGGCTCGGTCCGCATCTTGAAGACGCCGGGCCATACGCCGGGCCATCAGGTGTTGCTGGTGAAGCTGCCGAAGACGGGCCCGGTGCTCCTGTCAGGCGACCTCTTTCACTCGCGGGAGAACTTCGAGAAGTCGCTGGTGCCGGGCGCCAACACCAGCCGCGCGGACACGCTCGCGGCCTTCGACCGGGTGGCCAAGGTGATCCGCCACACGGGGGCCCGGCTCATCGTCCAGCACGACGCCGGAGACCTGGGGACGCTGCCGGCCTTCCCGCTCGCCCTGGAGTAGCGGGCGAGTTCCTGTCGCCGCGAAGCAGGTCGGAATCGCCAAGCTGGGCCCAATCCGCGGCTTCCCTGACGCAGGGGGGCCGCGCGCGGTAACGTGGAGCCATGCCCACCACGAAGCATCCCGGCCCGAAGGCCAAGCGCCTCAGCACGGGAACCCTCACGCCGGAGGAAGTCCCGTCACTCCTGAAGCGGACGGTTCGCGGGAGGTTCGCGAAGTCGAGCACGCTCCGCGAAGCCAAGCGCTTCGTCGCGCAACGCCTCGCCGGAGAGTGCGCGGACCGAGACATCATCCACCATGAGGGACGACTCGTCCTCGACGAGCTCTCGACCGGACGGAGACCTCGGATTGGCCTCCTGGTCGTCGAGGGGGACCTCCTCGTGAAGGGACGCTATGAAGACTCGCTCGACCCCGGCTCCGTCGTGGTCGTCACCGGCACCCTGCGCGCGGGAGATGTCATCACGAAGGGGTTTCTCGAGGTTCACGGGGACCTGGTCGCCGAGCGTTCAATCCTTTTCATCGACAACGATGCTTGCTGCGAGGTCTTCGGAGACGTCCGTGCCCCCTTCGTCTACACGAACTACCACGCGGTGAAGGTACATGGAGGCGTGAAGGCACGACTCGTCACGGGAGACGCGAAGCACATCCGGAGCCAGCAGAAGTACGCATTCATCGAGGAGACCACTCGCGAGGTCCGCGAACGCCTCTCGCCCAAGCTGCTGAAGGTCTTCGCGGACGAGATGTTCGAGGACGAGGAAGGCGACGAGGCGGACCCGGATGCGCCGTGGATCGACGCCATCGACCCGGAGAAGCTCGCCGCGTTCGTCCGGCGCGGCCAGTCCGTGCTGGCGCAGGTTCCGCCGAGCCGGCGGCGGAAGTGACGAAGGCAGGCACACGGACATCTTCTCACACGGGCCAATTGCTGTGCCTTGTGCCTCCCCAGATTCGGCCACCGGTGAGCGACAAGGGAGTTGTCGCGTGAGAGGCTTCAGCCGGCGTACCGAGCTTCCCTAACCGACCGACGGGCGACGTCCGATGGATGCACCCTTCCACTCGTGCCGCGTGGTAGCCGCGCACGGAGGTCCTGGTCGACGAGGCTTGCATGGCATCAGGATGAGTCAGGGGCGGAGGTGGAGGACGGTTGCCAGCGGTGCGGCAGCAACTCGTCCAGACGTGATGCGGGGTGGCTGCCAAAGCGCATGAGCACGCCGGCGAGGTACGCCTCGGGATTGACGCCGTTGGCCTCGCACGTGGCCACCAGGGAGCTCAGTCCCGCCAGATTCCGATCTGCCTCGGCATTGCCAACGAAGAGATAGTCCTTCCTGCCCAGGGCCCTGGGCCGCAAGAATTTCCTCTTCGTCCGCCATGCGTCCGCGGGGGAGAACCTCGCGGGCCTCTACGCCCTCGTCGCCACCTGCGAGGCCAACCAGGTCAATCCCGAGGACTACCTCGCGGATGTCCTGCTGCGCGTCCAGACGCATCCCCACTCGCGCATCCGTGAGCTGCTACCCCACGAGTGGAGGCGGCGACGCGCCGCCGATCCGCCCGACTCGCCCTTCCAGCCCAGTCCCTTAACAGCTCGCTCCTTGCGGCGCCCGCCGAGCACGGTCGTGGTCCGTCTTCAATCCTTCCGGCACGTCGTTGGCCGGACGGTTACCTTGTTCCGGACCCTCCGGGAGCCCGCGCAGAAATCCGCCGCGACGGGACCACGACGGCGCTGCGGCTCTGCTGAATCGGGGTTGCGCGGCCGCCCGCGAGCAAGTGCGGCACTTGAACGAGCACCGGCGGGATGGGTCGAAAGGCATAGGTCTCTGCCCAATTCTCGATCGAAGCATGGACTGCTCATTCGCCGTTTCGCAGCCTGCGAATGGGACATCACCTGGCAAAAGGCAGCCTGCTGACCCTCCGGTTGGCTTCGCCACGCCCGGACGCACGCTGCTATCCTGACCGCGCATGCGCTCCAGGATGACATGGTGGTGGGCAGTCTCGCTCCTCTTCGGATTGAGCGTGGCGTGTGTGTCCATTCAGGGCGCGACAGGCCTCGAAGCAAGCGTGCCCCCTGGGGGAACTCACTCCACGCGCCCCCTGCCCTCGCCTCCCCTGGGCTCGCTGCGCATCACCGGCGTGGTGCGCGACGCACGAGGCCCCATCGCAGGGGTGGAGCTGTCCGCGACGCGCGTGGACGCCGACAGCCTGTCGCAACGTCCATGTCCGCACCCGGACCGCGCCCTTCCATTGCAAACACCGCTCGAGCATTGCTTCCTGGAGCTGGCGGATTCCACCGCGCGCCTCGTGGAGGCCGGCGCGGGGGAAGCGCCCCTGTTCGCGCGGACGGTGTCGGCCGCGGATGGCTCCTTCGTGCTCGAGGGACTACCGCCAGGCGCCTTCACGCTCTGGGCGCTGGGCGACACAGGCGCGGCGATGCGGCCGGAGGTGCGGGCCGGCAGCGAGGGCGTGGCCGTCATGCTGGAGGAAGGCTTCTTCCTCTCCGGCGCGGTGGCGGCGGACGACGCGCGCACGCCCATTCCTGGGGCATGGGTGACGGTGGTGCACGAGTCCACGTCCCGCTTCTTCCGCGTGCTCGCGGACGACCAGGGACACTTCCGCATCGGTCCCCTGCCGGCAGGGCGCTACCTGAAGGTCGCGGGTGCGGAGGGCCGTGTCGCCCGCGCCTTCCGCGAGGACGTCTGGCTGAACTCGGCGGTGGAGGTGACGCTCGGTCTCAAGCGGCAGCACCGGCTCGATGGCGTGGTCCTCACACCCGAGGCAAGCCCCGCGAGCGGGCTGACCGTCCACTTGCGGCCCAACTCAGAGTCTGGCGAGACGGTGACCTCCCGGAGCGATGCCCAGGGACGGTTCGCCTTCGACGGTATCCCTGCCGCGGAATACGTGGTCTGGGCCTGGACCGACGGCCAGACCGCGTACGGCGACAGCCGGGTGACACCGCACCGGAGCGCTGTCATCCGGATGCAGCCCTGCACGTTCATCGAGGGCACCGTGAAGAGCACGCAGGGGCGTCCCCTGCGCGATGTGCGCGTGCAGGCCCTCACGGGTGGCACGGGTGACTCGCTTCCGCCGGAGACCGTCACCGACGAAGCCGGCCACTACCGGCTGGGCCCACTGTGCGAGACCTCCCTCGAACTCTCTCTGAAAGGTGACCACTACCGCGTTCGACGCGAGCAACTGCTCCTGGATGGAGCACGGACCCGTCCGTGGGACTTCACCCTCACGCCAGGGCTGTCGGTCGAGGGCTTCTTGGTCGATACCGAAGGCAAGCCTGTCCCCAGCGTGTCTCTGGCGCTAGGAACAGCTCACGCTTCCGGTGGATTCACCCTCGCGGCAACGAACTTCGAGGATGCGCTCGGCAAGTCCGACGAGGCGGGGCGCTTCGTCGCGGGTTCGCTCGACGCAGACAGGAGGGACCTCAACATCGAGCCTCAGGGCTTCATCCCCGTGACGCTCCCCGTACAGGTACCCTCCGCAGCGGTCCGCCTGGTGCTGGACCGGGGGGCCTCCGTTTCTGGCACGGTCACGGATGCGACGGGCCAGCCGCTGCCCGAGGTGCGGATCGGTCTCTGGGATTCAGCGGCTCCGAGCAGCCGTCCGCAACCCGACTTCCTCTTCACGGACAAACACGGGGCCTTCTCGCTGAGCGGACTGAAAGGGAGCCACTATGTGCTGGAGGCCTGGCATCGCACGCCGGGCGCCGTGCAATGGGTTTCCCAGACGCTTGTTCTGGAGGAGCGGGCCCACACGGACGTGGCCTTGCGGTTCGATGAGGGCCGGACGCTGCGCGGAATGACGACGGATGCCGCGGGCCTGCCCCTCCCAGGGGTCTGGGTCCAGGCCTGTCTCTCTCCCGACGACTCTTCCGCGGGGAAGGTGCGCGAGCTGAGTTGCGTCCTCACCGCGGACGACAGCGTGCGCTCCGGCCCGGATGGCCGCTTCACCCTCAGGCACCTGACCGCGCCGGTGTATCAGCTCGTCGCCACGAGAGAGGATCTCCGCCTCTCGCCCAGCCTCTCCCGGGGTGGGACGCCCGGCCCGCTCTCCCTGCGAGTTCCAGCGGGAGCCAACGACGTCCGGTTGGTCATGGAACCCGCCCCCCGGCTGAGGGCACGGGTCGTGGATCACGACGGCGCGCCCCTCCCCAGCAAGATCTGGGTGGAGGAGGCCAACACCGTCGTTGCGTGCCCGGGTCCGTCCCACGAACTCTGGATGGAGGAACACCGCCCGGATGGCCGCTTCGCCATCCCCCTACCGGAGGACCGGACCTGGCATGTGACCGTGAGCGCGAAGGGCTTCCTTGGGCTCGAGCGGTACATCGAAATGAGCCCCGGTCAGGACATCGACCTGGGGACCGTGAAATTGCTCAGGGGCCGGAACGTCCGGTTCGTCGTCCTCGATGAAGCAACCCGCGCGCCCCTCGCTGGAACACGCGTCTCCATTGAGCTGAGCTACGGCCTGGATGTCTGGCCGTACGTGGTTGCCATACCGCCATCCTTGCGCGGGAGCCTCGACACGGCGGGTAGCATCGAGTTCGAGGACCTGCCCATCTTCCCCATCCACTTCAAGGTCATGACGGAGCCGGGGCTTCCCTATCGGGAAGGCATCGTGGATTCACGGCAGGAGGTCATCACGGTGACGCTGCCAGCTCCGGGCCGCTGAGCCGGACGGGCACATCGACCAGAGGGAGAGACACGCATGAAGAGGGGGCATCGCCGGGCAGCGTTCCTCGTCGTGGGCATCGTCGCGGCGCTGCTCCTGGCCTGCTTTCTGCGCGCAGGGAAGGATGCTTCGCGCCATCCGGGCCGAAGCACCTCCGGCGGTCCTGCGCGCGTCCCTCTCTCCATGACGGGCTCCTTCGCCATGGCCCCCGAAGGGGAAGCTCTGCGCATCAGCGGCGTCGTGCGCGATGCGCAGGGTCCGGTCGCGGGCGTGCAGGTGTCCGCGTCTCGCGTGGACGCGGACACGCTGTCGGAGCGCCCCTGTCCGAAAACCCAACCCGACCATCGGCACTCCGCGCAGCGGATGCGGCAGGAGAACTGCTGCTTCCAGGAGGTGGCGTCGGAATACGCGCGCCGGGTGGATGCTCGCGAGGGTGAAGCCCCCGTGCTTGCCCAGACGGTGACCGCGGACGATGGCACCTTCGTGCTCGATGGCCTGTCCCCCGGAGCGGTCACCCTCTGGGCCTTGGGAGACAGCAGTGCGGCCGTGCAGCCGGACATCGCCGCAGGCAGCGACGCAGTGATGCTGACGCTGGAGGAGCGCGTGTTCTTCTCCGGAACGGTGGTCGAGGAACTCACGCGCATTCCCATTCCAGATGCGCGGGTGACGCTGATCCACGAAGCCGGGTCCCGCTACTTCGATGCGCTCGCGGACGACCAGGGGCGCTTCCGCGTCGGCCCCCTGCCCCCGGGTCGCTACCTGCGGGTCGCGAGCGCGCAGGGATGGCGGACGAAGGCTTTCCGCGAGGACGTCTGGCTCGACGCCGACGTGGACGTGACGCTCGAGCTTCAACGGAAGGCACGGCTGGAGGGTCGGGTGCTGACGCCCGAAGGGCTTCCCGCCAGTGGCATGAGCGTCCATCTGAGGCTCGCGGAGGAAGCGGACGACACCTCGACCGCCCAGAGCGATGCCCAGGGCCGGTTCGTCTTCGAGGAGGTCCCCGCGCTTCCGCACCTCCTCTGGGCCCGAACCGAGCAGGAGGCCGCCTATGGCGACGCCAAGGTGACGCCGCCCGAGTATGTGGTCCTCCAGATGAGGCCCTTCGGATTCATGGAGGGGACCGTCAGGGACGAGCAGCAAAGGCCGCTCGCCGGTGTGCGCCTGCGCGCGAATGGCCCGCGGTCGGATGGCCAGCCTCCACCCGAGGCGCTGACGGACGCGGCAGGCCACTACCGTCTGGGCCCCCTGCTGGACCCCTCCGTCAACCTCTTGTTGCGGCGAGAGCACTACCGCGACCAGCGACAAAGGGTCCGCCTGGGGGGTGCCCATGAAGGGCCGTGGGACTTCACGCTCGCGCGAGCCATGCCAGTCGAAGGCCAGGTGGTCGACACAGGAGGCATGCCGCTCGCCGGCGCCCAGGTGAAGCTGGTCATGAAGAAAGACGCCCCTGAATGGCGCTGGGGCCCGGCCATTCCCGCGGAACAGGCAGCCGAGTCGAACGAAGCGGGCCACTTCACCGTGGACGGCAGGGCCAGTGCCACCGGCCTTCTCTTCGTCACGGCCCGGGGGTTCCTCGACCTGGAGTTGCCGGTGGAGGTCCCGTCGACAGGCGTCCGGGTGGTGATGAACCGCGGCGCGTCCGTGTCTGGCACGGTCATGGATGCGACAGGACGGCCCCTGTCCGATGTGGACCTCCGGCTCTGGAACACCGCGCCCCAGAGCGGAGACGCCCGTACCACCGCCGTGAACACGCAGGGCGCCTTCACATTGGACGGCCTGGAGGCAGGGCACTACGTCCTGGAGGCCCGGCGAAGGACGCCCGGCATCGAGCACACGGCTTCGCGGCCCGTGGACCTGGAGGAACGGCAACAGGCCACCGTGTCCGTGCGTTTCGACGAAGGGCGCACGCTGCAGGGGACGGCGGTCGACACCGACGGATATCCGCTGCCCGGCGTGCGCATCCAGGCCTGCCTCCTGCTGGAGGACATCCCCGCCTGGCAGGGCCGCGCCCCCGACTGCACCGTCAGGGGAGAGGGCGGTGTCCTCTCCGGGCCGGATGGCCGCTTCACCTTCAAGCACCTGACCGCGCCGGCCTACCAGCTCATCGCCTGGAAGCAAGGCCATGCCTTCGCTCCCTCGCGCTCCCGAGGAGGAACGCCTGACGCCGCCGCCCTGCTTGTCGCGACGGGACAAGAAGACGTCAGGTTGGTCCTGGAGCGAAGACCCCATCTGCGAGGACGGGTCGTGAGCGACGACGGAGCGCCGCTGCCCTGCGACATCTGGGAATGGGATCTCGGGATGCTGCACGCCCCGGCCGGAGCTTTCGACCTCCCACTGCCAGAGGATGGCCCCAGAAGCATCACGGTGTGCGCGAAGGGTTTTTTCAATCTCCAGCGGGAGTTCGTCGTGAGCCCTGGACGTGACATCGACCTGGGAACGCTGCGGATGAGCCGGGGCCGCAAGGTGCGATTCACGGTCTTGAACAAGACGACACGCGCGCCCATGGCTGGCATCAGCGTCGACATCATCCCGACCGCGGACGCGCCTCTGCGCGGCCCCCTGCCGCATCCATTCCATTCCGGGCGCCTCGACGCGGAAGGTGGCGCGGAGATGGAAGGGCTGCCCTTCGAGGCCATCTCGTTCTTCGTCAGTCTGAACAGGGAGTCGAGCGACGAGGGAACGAACGTGCTCCTGGATGCGACCCAGGAGACCGTCACGGTGCTGCTGACCGACCCGGACGGCTGAGCCAGACGAGCGGCGCTCCTGGGCCCGCGCACTTCGGAAAAGAAAACGGCGGCCTTCCCTGGGGAAGGCCGCCGCTCTCACTGCTTCGGACTCCGGACTACTGCGCGGTGGTGATGGTGCCCACCGCCACGGTGATGGCCTGCAGCGAGCCGGAAGCCGGCAGCGCGTGCGCCTTGAGGACGTTCAGAGGCACCACGGAGCCAGCCGGCGTCTGGGCGCTGGTCTGCACCGACAGCGCCACGGACAGCAGCGCGCCGTCGTACGCGCGCGCCGGAGCGCCCTTCTGGTACACGCCCACGCTCAGCGTGCTGCCCTTCACGGCAGACTTGAGCAGCTGGGGCGCGGCGCCAAGCTCGTAGCCACGGTTGGCCACGAACTCGGAGCCGTCCACGGTGGCCCAGGACGCGGTGGCCGCATCCAGCCCCAGCTTCAGGTCCGCGCCACGGCCGGACTGGCCCGTGGGGCCCACCAGGTCCAGCACCAGCGTGTTGCCCGAGGACAGGGTGGCGTTGCGAACCAGGCGCCAGCCCGTCCCCACGGGGTCCACGTAGTTCACCGTGCCGGCGACGGGCACGGTGATGACGGCGGAGTCCTTCTTCGACGCATCCGCCACGCTGGTGGCCGTCACGGTGTACGTGCCCGGCTTGCTCGGCGCGGTGTACGCGCCGGCGCTGGTGATGGTGCCGTTGGCTGAACCGCCCTCGACGGACCAGGTCACCGCGACGATGGAGCTGCCCGTGACCGAGGCCGAGAGGTTGACGACGCCGCCCTGGACCACGGTGGCCGTCTTCGGCGTGACACTCACCTCCACCGTCGGAGCGACGACGGGGTCCACGGTCAGGGTGGCCGAGTCGGACTTCGTGGAGTCCGCCACGCTGGTGGCCGTCACGGTGAACGTGCCCGCGCGGCGCGGCGCCCGGTACACGCCCGTGCTGCTCACGGTGCCGTTGTCGTCACCGCCCACCACGGACCACAGCACCGCGACGTTGTTCGTCCCGGTGACCTGCGCGGACAGGGAGAAGGCCGCATCCTGCGCCACCGTGCCCGTCTTCGGAGAGACCGTCACCGCCACCGTTTCGACGACGACCGGGTCCACCCGGATGGTGGCGCTGGCCTTCTTCGTCGCGTCCGCCACGCTGGCGGCCGTCACGGTGAACGTGCCCGTCTTCTTGGGCGCGCGGTACACGCCCGTGCTGCTGACGAAGCCGTTCGCGTCGCCACCCTCCACGGACCACAGCACCGCGAGGTTGTTGGTGCCGGTGACCTCGGCCGTCAGCTGGACGGTGCCATCCCAGGTGGTGCTCCCCGACGTGGGGCTCACCGTGACCGCCACTTCTCCGACGACGACAGGCTCCACCGTGATGGTGGCGGAGGCCTTCTTCGTCGGGTCCGCCACGCTGGTGGCGGTCACGGTGAACGTGCCCGCCTTGTCCGGCGCCGTGTAGCGGCCCGTGCTGCTGACGGTGCCGTTCTCGTCTCCACCCTCCACGGCCCACTCCACCGCGGTGATGGAGGAACCGGAGACCTCCGCCGTGAGGTTCGTGGCGGTCCCCTGCCCGATGGTCACCACCTCCGGCGTCACCTTCACGATGACCGTCGGAGTCTGGACCGCCTCCACCTTGACGGTGGCGGAGTCCTTCTTTGAGGTGTCCACCGCGTTGGTGGCCACCACGGTGTACGTGCCGGCGGCGGCCGGCGCGATGTAGATGCCCGAGCTGCTGATGGTGCCGTGGGAGTCGCCTCCCTCCACCGACCAGAGGATGCGCGGGTCCTTCGAGTCCTTCACCGAAGCGCTGAAGGTCGTCTTCTCACCGGCCTTCACCGTGACGCTCTTCGGAGTCACCGTCACCGGCCCCGAATCGGGGTCGGAGCAGGCTGCCAGCGCTCCAATCAGGAGCGGAACAATGAGCTTCATCCACGTTTTCATGGGGATTACCGTCCGAACTGGCTGACGAAGAGGGTGATGTCGTTGTCGTTCACAGAGCCGACGCCGTCGAGGTTCGTCTCATCGGAGCCGTTGGTGCCGTAGTCCTGCGCGAGCAGGCCCATGTCCTCTCCGTCCACGACGTTGTCGCCATTGATGTCGCCCGTGTAGACCCGGAGGGCCGCCACGGCCTTCGCCGTCGGTGCCACGACGCTCGCCGCGGACACGTGGCACAGGCCACGGACCCCCGGCGCGGTGTAGACACCGTCCGCGCCGACGGTGCCGCAGACGCGGCCTTCCGTCACGGCCCAGGTCACCGCCGTGTTCACCGCGTTCGCCACGTTCGCCTGCAGGGCGACGGAGCCACCCACCGGCACCACGTGCTGCGCCACCGCGAACTCCACCGTGACGGGCAGGAGCGTGAAGGTGGTGGTCGCCTTGGACCAGTTGCCGTAGGCGTCATACGCCACCGCCTCGAGGACGTGCTCCCCCAGCGCCAGCGGAATCGTGAACAGCGGCAGCGTGTACGGCGCGGACGTGCTCCGGCCCTTCAGCGCGCCATCCACGTAGAACTCCACGTACGTCACGCCCGTGTCGTCGGTGGCCTCGGCCCGCATCGTGTAGGTCTCGAACATGCCCTCCACGCTGGCGGTGATGTGCGGCGCGCCCTGGTCCTGGATGGTGGAGTTGCGCACCTCGAAGTTCACCGTGCGCTCCGTGGTGTTGCCCGACCGGTCCGTCGCCGTCGCCTTGAACTGGTGCGGGCCGTTGGTCAGGGTCTTCGTGTCGAACGCCTTGGCGTAGACGCCCTCGACGTCCGTGAACGAGCCCACCGGGGAGCCGTCCACCTGGAACGCCAGGGTGGACGTCCAGACGTTGTCGCGCACGGTGGCCTTGAGCTGCACCGTCCCGTAGCTGCCCTCGACCGCCGCGGAGAGCGTGGGGGCCTGGATGTCCGCCTGGGTCGAGGTGACCAGGTTGACGTCGTCGAGGAAGAACTGGACGTCGCCGTCCGGCACCTGCATGGCCGCCGTCTGGTCCACGTCGAAGAACAGCTGCACCGTCTGGCCCTTGTACGCGGACAGGTCGAAGCGGTGCTGGACGTACTCCGCGTGGGTGTCATCGACGTTGGAGAGCGTCTTCAGCGTCGCCAGCTCGGTGCCGGCGGAGTCCCGCACCTTCGCGCTGAAGGTGTGGTGGGGCAGCGAGTCGGTGAACCCGCCGTTGAAGATGCGCAGCCAGAAGCTGAAGATGGCCGAGGTCGAGGTCGCCGGGATGGCCACGGACTGACGGACGGAGTGCCGCACCGGCCCCGAGGTCCAGAAGATGTAGAAGCGGCTGCCCGTGTGCGCGAAGGACGCGCTGCTGTAGATGCCCGTCGAGCCCGACACCGTCGTCGCGCTCGTCCAGCTCCCGGAGGTCTCGAAGCTGGGATTGAGCACGCGCTGGGCGGCGGTGCTGTCCACGTAGAACGTCACCGCGGGAGAGTCACCCACGTTGCCGCCCGCATCCGTGGCGCGGGCGACGAGCGTGTGCGCCCCGGCAGTCAGCGTGGAGAGGTTGACGACCCGGGTGAACGACTTGACCGAGTTGCCCAGGGACACGCCGTCGACGAGGAACTCCACCGCGTTGACGAAGCCGTTGTCGGACACCTCCGCGAAGTAGCCCGCGCGCGTGCCGGAGATGACCACGTTGGCCGCCACGCGGGGCGCCTCGACGTCCGCCGCGCGGGTGACGCGCAGCGAGAAGTCATCCAACTGGAAGTTGGTGGCGAGCGAGGCGTTCTCACTGCCCTCCGCGAAGATGCGCACCGTCTGGCCCGCGTAGGCCGTCAGGTCCAGGCTCTGCTGCGCATAGCCCAGCGTCGCGTCCAGGTTGGACCACGTCGACAACGTCCCCAGCACCGTGCCGGAGGTGCTGCGCACCTGCAGCGTCAGCGTGTCACGCACGGCGGTGGTCGTCGTCTCGGCGGTGGTGATGTTGAGGAAGAAGGTCAGCGCGGCCTTGGTGACGTCGGCGGGAATGGTGACGTCCTGCCACAGCCGGTCGACGTGCGTCGTGCCGTAGCCGTTGAGCCACGCGAAGCCCTGGCCGGTGCGCGGGCCGGAGGAGACCGGGAAGTTGATGTTCGACGGGTCGTCCGTCCAGCCCAGGGTGTTCTGTTCGAAGCCCGGGTTGATCAGGAGCTGATCGAAGCTGTTCGCGACGGTGAAGCTCACCGGAGCGGACGCGCCGGAGTTGCCGGCCGCGTCGAACGCGACCGCCACCAGCGTGTGCGCGCCGTTGGACAGCGAGGTCGCGTCCAGCGAGAACCGGTACGGCTGGGCGAGGACGTTCCCCGCCAGGCCGCCGTCGACGTAGAACTCCACGCGGGTCACGCCGACGTTGTCGTCGGCCTGCGCCTGCAGCTGGATGTCAGGCGCGCTGCCAGAGGTGCTCGCGCTGACGGTGGGGGCCGTGCGGTCGTCGTATGTCCCGGCGGTGTAGCCCACGTTGATGGCCGCGAAGGCGTTCTGCACCGCGCGGTACTCGTTGGACTGGGAGCCGAAGAGGTCCGCGGCGGCCTGGAGGCCGCTGGTGCGGGCCGACATGTAGTTGGACGACGGGAACAGGTAGGTGGTGAGCGCGCGGTACCAGATGGCCGCCGCCTTGTCGTTGCCGATGCCCCTCATGCCCGCGGGCAGGTAGGTGCTGGAGTAGTCGGTGCCGACGGACAGCGGCTGCGCGCCCTGGGACAGGAAGTAGAAGGCGCGGTTCATCGGGCCGCTGCTGTAGTGCACGTCGACGTTGCCGATGCTGGGGAACCAGGCGTCCGCGCTCGCGCCGTCCAGCGACGGGCGGAACATGACGCGCAGCGGGAAGTCGCTGAGCTGCTCGGCCATGAGCCAGTTGCCGCCGGTGTCACCAATGGTGCTGCCGCGGCCGTTGGCCACCCAGAACTCCGTCAGGGTGCCGAAGATGTCCGAGTTGGCCTCATTGAGGCCGCCGGACTCGCCTTCGTAGATGAGGCCGGCCGTGTGCGAGGTGACGCCGTGGGTCATCTCGTGACCCGTCACGTCGAGCACGCCCATGGACCGGAAGCCGCCCGCGGCCGGATACGAGCCGTCGCCGTAGCTCATGCAGAAGCAGCCGTCGCTCCAGAAGGCGTTGTCGTAGAGGTTGCTGGCGTGCACCCGGTTGTAGGTGGGCGAGCCGAGGCCGTCCACGCCGTTGCGGCCGAAGATCTTCTTGTAGAAGTCCCACGTCGCCAGCAGGCCGAAGTGCGCGTTGACGGCGGCCGTCTGCCCGTTGGTGCTCAGGGTGTTGTTGGCGCCGACGATGTAGTTCTGCCCGTCGCCCCAGACGTTATCGACGTCCGTGTAGAGGGTCAGCGTGGGGACGACGCCGTTCTGAACCGCGGCGTGGTTCACGTCGTAGGTGCGAATGCCCTCGCCACCGGCGCGCGTGACGTCGCGCAGCTCGAAGAGGCCCTGGTCATTCTGGAAGACGTCCAACGAGACGTCACCGCTGTACTGCGAGTGGCCGAGGCCCTTGGCGGCGGCCGTCTGGAGCGAGTTCCACTTCTTCAGCACGTCGCCCGAGTTCGCGTCGATGATGAAGTCCGTGTGCTTGACGCCGTCCTTCGCGTTCTCCAGCTCGGTGTGCACATGGTACGCGAGCCGGTAGCCGGTGACCTCCGTGTCGAAGTCCGCCGCGTTCTGCTCCGCGACCGGCTTGCCGGGGTAGCGGTTCACGAGCCGCGTCTGGGGATAGACGACGAGCTTGCTGCTCGGCGTGACGCCGAACTCACCCTTGGGCGCCAGTTCCTGGGTGGCCTTCGTCACCGCGGCCTTCGCGTCCAGCGAAGGCGTCACGCTCAGGCGGA
Source organism: Corallococcus silvisoli (assembly GCF_009909145.1). NCBI lineage: Bacteria > Pseudomonadati > Myxococcota > Myxococcia > Myxococcales > Myxococcaceae > Corallococcus > Corallococcus silvisoli. Next base: position 1,398,200 of record NZ_JAAAPJ010000001.1, on the reverse strand, counting down.
TGCCCTTGCGCAGGCCGTCGGCGGTGATGCGGATGTCCCCCGCGGACAGTCCCTGGTGCGTGATGGCCATGGCGCCCCATACGGGGACGCCCTGGTATGTCTGCGCAAAGCGCGCGTGCGTCTGGCCAAACGCGTCCGTGCTGGAGCTGGACAGCTGGAAGTCGTCCCGCGAGCTCAACCCGAGCTTGAGGCTCTGCGCCTTGAGGTTCGCCAGGGACTCCGCCACACGGGCTGACTCCCGAACCTGGAGCTGGGCCAGCGTGGGCGCGGAAACGGGGGTGAGTTTCTCAGCCGCGAGGGATGAGCTCGCCGAGAAAAGACCGGCTAGGAGCAGAGGCCACCGGGGCCACGGCTTGGACATGGAATTGACTCCACACACAGCGTTCAGGGGAACTCCCGCCGTCAGCACCCGTGGTGGCGTGCCGCCGCCGGAAGGATCACGCGCATGGCGGAGGGCCCGTACAGCCTCAGACCTATCCCCCCGTACGTTCCATGGTCAGCGTAATTGTCCGCCAGTATACAAGGTCGCTTCCCCAATGAAACGGGGGGGAGGCCTGATGGTCACGAAAGGGCCACGGGAGCCACACGGAGTTGCGGCGGCTTCACGTTGGGTCCTTGGAGAACGGGTGACGCGCCTCGACGTCGCACTGGCGGGCTGACTCCCGCAGCGCCTGCCGGAGTTCCTCCAGGGTTTCGAAGGTGGGTGCTTCGGAGGATTCCTGACATGCCCTTGTCACTCCAGATGGGTAGCTACGGCCCATCAACCCGTGTCGCCCAGGAGCCCTGTCATGAAGCTCTACTTCCACCCCCTGTCTGGAAACTCGCGCCGCGTGCTGCTCGTGGCGACCCACCTGGACATTCCCCTCGAGCGCATCCTGGTCGACCTGCCCCAGGGCGAGCAGCGCGGTGCGTCCCACTTGAGCCGCAACCCCAACGGGCGCGTCCCGGTCCTCGATGACGACGGCTTCCTGCTCTGGGAGTCGCGCGCCATCATCCAATACCTGGCCGAGAAGACGCCGGGGCAGACCCTGCTGCCGACGGACGCCCGCGGCCGCGCCGATGTGAGCCGCTGGCTCTTCTGGTGCTCGGCGCACATGGCCCAGGCCAACACCATCCTGGTGTTCGAGAACTTCGTGAAGGTGCGGACGGGCCGTGGGCCGGCGGATCCCTCCGAGGTCGCGCGGGGCGAGGCGCTCTTCGCGCAGCACGCGCAGGTCCTGGACACGCACCTCGCGGGCAAGGCGTGGGTCGCGCAGGAGCGGCTGACGCTCGCGGACTTCTCCCTGGCCGCGTCGTTCGCCCTCGCCGGTCCGGCCCGCCTGCCGCTCGGGGACTACGCGAACATCCGCGCCTGGCTCGGGCGCGTGCAGGAGCTCGATGCGTGGAAGCGCACCGCGCCGCCCATGCCGCAGGTGTGACGTGATGCGCGTGCGGCCCGGGCTCATGAGCCCGGGTCGCGGCCCGTGGTGTCAGTCGTCGTTCTCGGTCCTGACGTCGGGCTTCTTGCATCCCGGCGTCATGCACACCCCGCCCAGCATGAATGATCCGCCGTACGCGGGCTGGAGGTCCAGATGGCGCGTATGGATGCGAACGGTCACGGAGGGATGCTTGCAGCGCAGCGCCATGGCCGGCTCATGCCCCTCCTGGGAGACCGGCAGTCCCCCGAACTGAAGCGCGAGTCGCGGGCCCTGATGTTGACGGGTGACGAAGCGCTCGAAGCGCCACGGCACGAAGCCACGGGGATACGGCTTTCCGCTCGCTTGAGGGTCCTCGTATTCGATGAAGACGTTCGCGGGTGACTTCGTGGGGCGGGCCGGCGGCGCGGCGCGAGCGAACAGCATGGCCCGGTCACACCGCTCGCACTCGTAGAAGCGGAGGGTGCGTCCTTGCGTTCCCTTGTCGAGCGCGGGGACGTGAAACACCTGGCTCGGCTTCACCCGCCGGTTGCACTCAGGGCAAGCAGCGAGGGCCTTCACGTCCGCGGAGGAGGGCCGCGCCGGCTGGACATCCCAGCTTCGCGCACCCGTCAGCCCGAAAGGCGCGGGGTGGAGCCGCGCCTCCTCCGCGCGCTTGAGGATGACCTTCGGAAACGCCTTCGCGCGCTGGACGGCCTTGAACTGCCCTGCGAGCCAGTCCCCATCCACGTCCTCCAGTTCGGGCCGGTGTCCGTCCACCAGCCATTCGACGGCCGCGCGGGAGAGCTCGTTGAGCACGTCCGGCGTGGAGAAGGCCTCCGCGTCCGGGTCACCCGCCTCCTTGAGCACCGCCACGAGCCCGTGGACGGGGGACTTCGCCGCCGCCGCCCGCCGCTTCAAGTACTCGCCAAAACCCTCTCCGGAACTCAAGGCCCTCTTGTCGACCTCCTGCTCGCGGAGCTTTCGCTCCTTCGCGCTGAGCAGGTCCGGAGCGATTGCCTGGAGCGCCTCCAGGAACTTCGGGGCCAGCCCCCCACGCGCCTCCCCGAAGCGCTGGATGAAGGTCAGGACGCCGCCGATGAACTCGGGATGCTCTGTCTCTGGCAGTGAGCTTCCGGTGACCTCCGCCGCCGCCAACCACCCGTGCTTCAGGCGAATCACGGAGGCCAGCTTCTGAAACCGGGGCCCCTGCTCCTTGGCCAGTCGCTCCAGACTCCTGCGCGCCGAAGGCCGAGGCTCCTTCAGCATGAACGAGCACCACGTGGCGAAGTCCGCCTCCGCCTCCAGTCCCGGGAGCGGGTAGCGCTTCGGCCACGTCTCGAGTTCCAACATCAGCGAGATGATGCGCGACAGCGCACCGCCCTTCATGAGCGTGAGCCCCGCCTTGGGCAGCAGCTCGTCGAAAGTCAGCGCCTCGAACGCGTTGCGCGGCCGGAACACGTTCGCCAGGAAGACGTCGTGTTCCGGCAGCGGAATCTCAGCTCCATCAAGCGGGCGCGCAGAGTCCGCAAGCGCTTGTCGTCCTCGGGCCTCTCTTCGACGCCGATGGGCGCGGTGAAGTCTCGCGCGCAGTGGGCACAAGCCACGTCAGCCGGAGCGGCGGCCGTACCACACGAACAGCGCAGCGTATCGAGGCGGGGAGGCACGTACTTCAGGACCTCCTCCCGGCAGTTCCTCTGCAACAAGAGGAAGTCGGTCTTCACCCGCGCGTCCTCTGGACGAACCGGGCGCGCGCGCGTCTTCCCTTCCCAGAGAAAACACCGCACCTCCCCATCCAAGGCGAACTCCGCCAGCTCCCCACGTCCCCCCAGTTGCACGGTCAGGTCGAGGAGCGACACCATCAGCGCGCGCTGCGCAGGAAAGTCAGCCTCTGGCACGGCACCACGGATTTCGCTGGGAGGGAGGCCCGCGCTCAGATCGAACAGAGGACGCTGCCGCAGCTCTTCGATAAACGCCTCGGCCGTACCGGCCCACCCCTCCAACTGGCCCCGGGACCACTTCTTCTGAGCGCTGTAGGCGACGTCGAGTCGAACCGCCAGCCCCATCAACCCCTTGATTCTCACGTGTACGCCCCCAACTTGAACTCCAGGAACAACATCCCGCGGATCTCAAGCACGCCTACCTATCAGCAGGGGTCCTCGCACGGAAAGTCCTAGCCCGGGCACGGGCTCAACCCCTGCGTGCGCACGGAGAACGTGGGCACGCAGGAGAGACGGCTACCCGCGCGCGACCTGCTTCGCCAGGTGACGCACGAGCGGCACGGAGAAGCCGACGAACGGGTTCGCCCGCTCACGCCCCAGCTCGGGGTGACGCCGCAGCGCCAGCAGCGTCCAGGCCAGCAGGGCGTACCCTTCGTAACCGCGCCACTGCGCGTCCTGCCTCGACGCCCAGCCCTCCAGGACTCCCGTGACGAGCTCCCGCATGTTGGCCAGCGACTCCTCTCGCACGGCCCCCTCGGTGAGCCCTGTCAGCGCGTCCTCCAGCATCAACTGAGCGGCCGTCGTCCGCGTCTGTCCGCCCACTTCGCTGAACAGGGAGGCCCGCGTCCGCTGCCGGGTCTGTTCGTCCACCCCGGTGTACGTGAACCGGGTGATGCGGTTCGCATCCAGCATCGACACCACCTTCTCCCGGGTCTCCGCGTCCGCGCCCTCCGCCAGCCGGCCAAGCGCGAAGCAAAGCGCGGGGGAGTCCGAGGGCGCCCACTGGTTCGCCTCCACCTTCGCCACCAATGGCGCGAGGGCCCGCGTCTCACCCAACGCACCCAACGCGAAGAGGACCGCGTCGTGCAAGGGGATGGGCGCCTCCGACCCCACGTCCGTCACCTGGGTGTCCAGGTATGGCAAAAGCACGTCGCCCGCCGCGGGGTCGCCCAGCTCACCGAGCGCGACCGTCAGCGCGGCGAGCATCTTGTTGCGCGCGGAGTCTCCCTTCTGGGGAGGATGCCCCTGCACGATGGACAGCAAGGCCTTCGCGTTCGCCGGGTCCCCCACGCCTTGCACCAGACGGATGAATGCGTGGCGCTTGAGATGGAAGCGGTCGACGACCTTCGCCGCGTCCCTCACCCACTCCACGCTGCGAGGCTCGGCCCACTCCGCGAGCACATCCAACGCGATGATGCTCGAGCGGTCCTCCTCGTTCCGGGCACGAGCCGCCAGCAGCGGGACCAGCCGGCGGTCCCCCTCCGCGATGAGCCGGGCGATGACCGCCTCGTCGCGATACCCCTCCTCGTTCGTCCACGTCGAAAGGAGGGAGAGCGAGGGCGCCATCGAGGCATCCTCCGCGTAGGCCCTCTCCACGGCGGCGAGGACCGCGGCGTCCTTCGCCGACGCCCAGGCGAACGCGTCCAGCGTGCCCTCCTTGGCGGCGCGCGCGACCGGCTCCTGGGCCGCGGCGACGGCCTTCTCGAAGGCCCGCGCCCCTGCCTCCGGGTCCCACAGCTCCAGCGCCATCACCCGCGCACGCAGGGCATGCACGTCCGGGATGATGCCCAATTGCTTGCGCCCCGCGCGCAGCTCCTCCATCAACGTGACGAGGTCCTTGATGAGCGGCGCCTCGCTCAGCCGGCTCAACTCCAGGGCCTGGGTGAGCCGCGCGTCGTCGCCGGAGAAGAAGCTGGCCAGGCAGAAGTAGAACGCGGCCGGGGGGAAGTGCTTGAAGCGCTCCACGCTCGAGGCCAGCAGCTCCTCGGTGAGCGGCTTGTTCATCTCCAGGTTGAAGGCGCCGCGCAGCTCCCTGTCGGAGGCATCCACCTCCGTGAGCAGCGTCGCGAGCCAGCCTCCGCGCAGGTCGTTGTTGTAGGCCGGCGCCACCTTGGCCCTGTACGACGCCACCTCCGGGAACACGTCCGCGAAGAAGAGGTCTCCGACGCAGCCATCGAGCGACTTGCCCGCGGCCGCGAACGTCTCCGCGTCCACCTCCCCTCGTCGGTGGGCCCGTACGAGCGCCGCGCGGAACACGAGGGCGTCGAGGTCGGTGGCCTGCGGCGTCTCGAGCACCTCCGTCTCGTGGCTGTAGAGGTAGATCTGCGCACGCGCCGTGCCGCGTTGAGGCTCACGGCCATACATCCAGATATCACCCGCCGAGGTGGATCCGATTTCGACGACGCCGGTGAGGAGCTCCTTCCACAGGGGCCGGTATTGCTGGGCGGCCACGATGCGCTGTTCGGCCAGGTTCCCCGTCTTCGCCAGCCGGGGCGCGTACGAGCCGGGTGTGAACTGCGCGAGCGCTGGCGGCGAGCGCGCGGCGAGAGGCTCGAAGAGCCAGGCCAGGTCCGAGGGAAGCGGCGCGCCCCAGAGCTGGAATGCCTCCGTCACCGCCCCATCCAGGGCCTCCGCCTGCGGCGAGCCGTCCGAATGCGTCTCCACGAACGAGGGCCAGCCCTCCTTCAGGAAGTTGCCGACGTCATTCCAGGGACGAGGCAGGTCCTGCGCACCCTCGGTGGACTTCGTCTCCGTCGTTGCCATCCGCGCAGGCTAGCAACACCCCGCCAAAGGGGGGATGTTCGCGGCTCCATGCCGCGCCCATCCCCCTGCCGCACGAGAACGGTGGATTACGCAGAGCTCTTGTCGGAGCAACACAATGCGCTGTCGCCGGCGATTTTGGCGGGTGATGGGCCATTACAGGGAATGTGGTTCACCCTGAACGGGCAAGCCACCTCGGACCACTGCGGCGGCCCTTGATGGTCGTAATACCCGCCGCCGAGGATACCCCCGGGCGGGCGCGCCTCTGCCGGCATGCTCCAGGTGACGGCGCTCAGGGTGGCCAGGGGCGCGAGCAGGGGAATCCTCGACATGAAACGAGCCAGACGCGATTACATAGACATCCGCAACCTCCATCAATGATTCACATAAAAAAGACAACCCACGACTGACCACGGGACGCGTCCCTCGCGACGAGCGCGCCGCTGGCGCTCGGAGGTGATGCCCGGTAGCGAAGAGGGCGCCAAGCCGAGCGCGACCCCGCCCTGCCCCACCAGGGCCCCGGCAAGAGCTCCAATCCGCCCATGCGGCGGCCGCGGCCTCATGCATCCCATCGCGGCCTGGGGCACCGAACGTCTCGGACAGGAGCGCCCGATTCATCCGGACGCTCCGAGAGGGCTCACTTCCGGAAGACGGGGAGGCCCTTACTGATGCGCTCGAAGAGCTTGCGCCTGTCGAGCCGGGGCTCTTCCTCGTCGTCCATCTCGAAGGCCTCGTCGACGAAGAGCGCCTGCAGCTCTTCGTGCACGCCCGCTCCGTCGCGATAGCGCTCGAGGTCGAAGTGGTGGGGAGATTCGACGGTGGAGAGGAAGGCGTGGTCATCCTCGATGACGACAGCGGCCCGGATGCGCGCCGCTTTCAGCATGTGGTCGTTGTAGTAGCCGAGCACCACGTCGCGCGCCTCGAGGATGCCTCCGATGGAGAGCTCACCACTCGTATGGAGCGCGTGGCACTTCACGTCGCCCAGGACGTTCACGAGCGAGTCGCTGCCGCGGTCCCACACCACGCCGTGCACGAGGACGCTGCCCGTCACCGCGAATGGCCCGTGGATCCGCAGGTGTCCATCCACCTCCAGGTCGCCATGGTGGAAGAAGGCTCGGTCCAGCGTGAGGTCCCCCTTCAGGTGCGCCTTTCGCGGCGCCATCCCGAGCGTGTCCCGCAGCACCTTCAACATCGCCAGCGCCTTGCTGGGCTCGCCAAGGCTGTGCAGCCCCCCGGCGACCTCCTGCGCCGAGCTGGGCGTGTGGCGGAACGAGAGCGCTCTTCCCTGTGCCTCCAGCGCCTGAAGCAGCGCGTCGCCATCCACGGGGAAGGGCGCGAAGGGGTCGGCGCTTCGCTCAAAGGGGATGCGCGGCTTGCCTCCAGCGGCCTCCAGGGCCTGGAGGACGGCGTCGAAGTCGGCGGTGCGCCCGCTATACACGACCCAGCGGTCCTCCTGCTTGAGCCGCGCCGCGGCGAGCGGCGTGCGTCCGAGCCCATCGATGGCGTTCACGTCCGCGCCTCGTTCGAGCAGGACCTGGGCCACGGGAGCCGTCCCGAACTCCGCGGCGGCATGAAGGGGCGTCATCCCGGACGCGTCGCGCGCGTTCACGTCCGCGCCCCGCGCCACCAGGTCCTTCACCGTCTCCGCATGGAGCTCTTCGTTCCAGCGGCTCCTGTCCGCGCACAGCGCGAGCAGGGCCTGGGTCGCATCACCGTTCGACGTCGCCGACATCCATGTCCTCAGGGGGAAGGTGGAACTCAGGAGCAAGTATCCATGGCTCCCCTGGGTGCGCCCATCCGAAGTGCGTTCGCTGCGACGCAGCAGGTCGAAGCCCCACCCGCTGGGCACCGAGGGACCGGGTCCGCGGCTTCAGGAAGGGCGCCGCGCTCGGTGCGCTTCGTGATGAAGGACGGACAGGGAGTGCTGGACGCCCGCGCGCGGGATGCCGATGCGCAGGCAACGGGGGCACTCGCCGCGCCGTGAAGAGCACAAGCCGCGAGCCCGCATCCGGCACCGGGGCCTGACCGATGGCGTGACGCCGGAGCCTCTCACGATGCCCATGGATGGAGCAGGCCGTGAGCCTTGGGGCGGGAGTCCTCGAACGAGGTTTCTCCCGCCCCCAAACCTCATGTGGACCGAGGTGCGAGGCGAAGCCTCACGGGAACGCCGCGACGGTCGGCGGCGTGGTGCTGGTGAAGAAGTCCACGAAGGTCGCGGTGTAGTGGCTCCCGCTGCCGCTCTCTCCATAGATGACGCCGGTCTTCGAGCCCGAGACGGTCACCGTGGTGCCGTCCGCGGCGATCGCCACGTTCTCCGACACGATGTTGCCCGCCCCCAGGTAGACGCCCAGGCTGTTGCTCCGGATGACGGTCAGCGTGGCCGGGTCCACCTGGTGCACGCTGAGGGTGATGGGCGAGCTGCCACTGACGCTCGACTTCTTCGTGTAGCTCGCGGCGAGTCCCAGCGCGTTCACCGCCACGGACCGCGTCGGCTCATAGATGACGGACGTGCCCAGGGTCACGGTGCCGTAACCATACCCACACGAAGGGATGGGCTGGCGGAAGAGCTTGATATCATAGACAGTCGGCGTCACGCCCGACTGTGGATAGGCGGAGATGCTGTAGATGCATCCGTCAAGCGACGCGGAGGACACCGCGGACTCTTGCTGCGCCAGCGCGTCGTCCTGCCCGGTCATCCCATCTCCCCCGCCGCAGGCAGTGAGGAGAGCGGCGGCACAAAGATAGACAGCCCGTTCGAAGAATCGCATCGTGCAATAACTCCTTGGCTCGCGAAGAAGCGCGGGGAAAGTAACAGCAATGCGATTCTCTTCGTGGACAATCTGCGTTCATCCACTCGTTCATTGATGACACCACGGGGGCCGTGATGACCCGGCGAAGGAGCACCGCCGCGCAGCGAGCCGCGTCAAGGGTGCGTGGCTATCTCTTCGAAGGCACCGCCCAACGATGCATGTTCGGGAACCCGAAGCCTCGCATCCAGAGTGAAGGCCCTCGCCCCCTGGTTTGCCCGCGTGGAAGTCCGGTGGGCCTTGGCGCCCGGAGGAGCGACCTGGGTGTGACGCACCGTCCCTCGCCCACGAAAAGAATCCGCATCGCGGCTGTCGATCCGGCGGCGCGCTGTTCGTCGTCGCATCGGATACGCCAACAAGGAGACTCGCGATGAAGGTCATGATGATGGTGAAGGCGACGCAGCAAGCCGAAGCGGCCCAGAAGCCCACCCAAGAGGCGCTGGTCGCGATGCATCACTTCAATGAGGAGCTGCGGAAGGCCGGCGTGCTGCTCGACCTCGCCGGCCTCACGCCGATGAGCCGCGGCGCGCGCGTGCGGTACAGCAGGACCACATGCAGGGTCATCGATGGCCCGTTCGTCGAAGCCAAGGAGCTGATCGCCGGCTACAGCCTGATCGAGGTCAAGACGTTCGCCGAGGCACTCGAGTGGGCCAGGCGCGCGCCGTTCCACCTCCTCGTGCCAGAGGGCGAAGAGGTGGAGGTCGAGCTCCGGCCGCTGTTCGACCCGACGGAGTTCGACGTGCCGGGCGAGGCCGAGGAGCGAGCGAAGCGGCTCGGCGAAACGCACAGCAAGGCGTAGACCTCTGTCTGACACGTCAAAACACGAATCGTGGCGTTCTCGCTCCTCTTCTTGTCCGGAGCCGCCATGGCCCAAGACACGGCGGACCCGGAATGGACAGAGGCCGCGGACGCGGCCTGCACCCAGGCGGCTGGTGCTCCCGCGAAGGCCGTCCGCCTCCCCAATGGCTCCCCCTGTATCAGGTCTATGATTGTGACTCCCCCGCCGAGCCACATGCGAGGGGTGTGTAGCAATCATGTCCGCGGGACGTAGGCGGTGAATCGCGGGTCGGCGCCGCGCCGGCCCCTACCGCGCCAGGAACACCACCAGCTCGTCGAGGGCCTGGAACAACCGCTCCAGCTCCTCCGGCGTGTTGTAGACGTAGGCCGAGGCTCGCAGGACCTCTCCGCTCGCGGCGGCATCCACCATGGGCTGGGCGCACAGGTGCCCGCTCCTGCACATGATGCCGTATGAGTCACTGAGTGACCGCGCGACGTCCGACAGGTCCTCGCACCCGCGGATCCGGAACGTCGCGATGGCGCAGCGCTCCTCGGCGGTGCGCGGCCCCAACAGCTCCACGTAGTCCCGGGACAGCGCGCACCTGAGCAGGGCCTCCGTCAACGCTCGTTCATGCGAGCGCTGGCGCTGCTCGCCCAGCTGCTCCAGATAGCCGAGCGCCGCCCCCAGCCCCAGCACGGAGGCGATGGCCGGCGTGCCTGCCTCGAAGCGATGCGGGATCTTCCGCTCACGGGAGCCTTGCGTGTCCACCCAGTCCACCATCCCGCCCCCCACCATGAGCGGCCGCAGCCCCTCGAGCGCCTCGCGCCTCCCGAACAGGCACCCCACCCCCGTGGGTCCCAGCAGCTTGTGCCCCGAGAACGCCACGAAATCCACCGCGCTCCGGGACACGTCGAGCCGGACGTGAGGCAGTGACTGCGCGGCGTCCACCACCACCACGGCGCCGCAGGCCTCCTTCGCCGCGGCGGCCATCGCCTCGATGGGCGCCATGGCGCCCGTGACGTTGGAGCAGTGCGTGAGCGCGACGACCTTCGGCCGCGACCGCAGCAGCTCCTGGTAGTGCTCCAGGTCGACGCGCCCCTCCCGGTCCACCTGGACGAGCTTCAGGTTCGCGACGCGGCGCCAGGGCAGCAGCTGCGCGTGGTGCGAGTCCAAGCTGCCCACCACCACGTCGTCCCGCGAGAGGCCCAGCCCCCCCGCGACCAGGTTCAGGGCCTCGGTCGTGTTCTTGACGAACACAACCTCGTTTCCATACGCCCCCAGGAACTGGGCGACCCTGGAGCGCACCCCCTCGTACTGGTCCGAAGCCTCCTCGGAGAGGTAGTGCTTGCCGCGGTGAATGTTGGAGCCGTTCTCCGTGTAGAAGCGCGTGATGGCCTCGATGACCGCGCGAGGTTTGAGCGTCGTCGCCGCGTTGTCGAGGTAGGTGATCCGCTGGCCGTCGATCCGGCGGGTGAGCGCGGGAAAGTCTTCTCTACAAGCAGGCGCTTCCACTGGGGCCTCGCTGGACGTGGTTCATGGCGACCGCTGACACGCACGAGATGAACTTCCCTCCGCGGTCCGACGGCAGGTATTGGGTCGCGGCGAACTTCAGGTGAGGGGTCTTCAGCGCGTCCCTCAGCCGCTCGGCCAACCCGGCCTCGAGCCCGGCGTCCGCGCGCTCGTTGCGCAGGAACTGGAAGGAGAACGCGTCCTCGTGCGTCTGCTCCATGCGATACAGGTCCATCCACGGCGCGTCCCCGACCAGCGCGTCCAGCTCCCGCGGCGTGAGCACGGTGCCCTCCTTGCGCCAGAGCATGTTCTTCGCCCGCCCCTCCGCGAGGACCACGGGCAGCGGGTTGCCGCAGGGGCAGCGCTCCGCGCTGAAGCGGTAGAGGTCGCCCGTGGCGTACCGGATGTGCGGCGACAGCTTGTCCTCGAGCGTGGTGAGCACCAGCTCGGCCAGCTCGCCGGGCTCCGCCGGGCGCCCATCGCGAATGAACTCGACGTGGTAGTCCCTCGCGTTGAGGTGCAGCTTGCCCTCCGGGCACTCGAAGCCCAGGTAGCCGAGCTCCGACATGCCGAGCATGTCCGCGACCGGCACCTCAGGCCCGAAGCACTCCTGGATCTGCCGGCGCGCCACCCGGGTGCAGAGCGTGTACCCGGAGTTGATACAGAACCCGCGCGTCTTGTGTGGCGCCCTGCCCGCCTTGCGCAGCTGCCGGATGAGGAACGCGAAGTGCGTCGGGTCCACGAACAGGAAGTGGGGGTCGTACTCGGCGATCTCGTCGAGCGCCCTCGACGCCAGCTCCGGCGGGGTCGTCAGCAGGTCGTGGTACACGGGCAGCACGAGCGTGCCGTCGGCCAGGAGGCGGTCGCGCATCACGCTGTTCGGGTTGGAGCACTCGACGTCCGAGCAGTTCGGCGCCGCGTAGCGGCACGTGCGCAGGCGCAGCCCGGGCTTCCAGAGGGCCTCGAACCGCGGGTTGATCTCCAGGCACGTCGCCTGGCGGCGCGCGAGGTCGTAGGAGAACACGACGCTGACCAGCCGCTCCCCCTCCGTGCCGGAGCTCTGGAAGCGCAGGACGTGACGGCTCCGGAGGTTGTACCCGGCCGCGATGACGCCCACGGGAAAGCTCCGGCGGTAGTCCACCTTCTGCGTCGGCGGCAGCCGCAGCAGGTCCGCGGGCTCCCGGATGTCCGCCGGGACGAGCCCGGCCCCGTCCATGTGCTTGCGGAAGAAGGCGACCTTCTCGTACGCGTACTGAATCTCGCGCCGAGCGCGCTCGAATGTCGAAGCCGCCATCAGTCCCTCGTGGGCGGGCACGCGGCGGTGCCCTGGAAAGAAGGAGACTCGGGCCCCGGACCCGCGCCGCCGGGAGAGGACATGCCCACGACGATCCTGCGGGGTCCCGTGAACGGGCGGCGCCCGTGCGCCACCAGGAGGTTGTCCACCATCAGCACGTCCCCCTCCTGCCAGGGGAAGACCACCTCCTCCGCGCGGTAGGCCTCGCGGATCTCCTCGAGCACCGGCGGCTCGATGGGCGTCCCGTCGCCATAGCAGGCGTTCCGGGGAAGCTCCTCGGGCTCGAACACGGCCAGCAGCGCGTCTCGCACCGCCGGCTCCAGGCTGGAGAAGTGGAACAGGTGCGCCTGGTTGAACCAGACGTCCTCCCCCGTCACCGGGTGGGTCAGCGTGGCCTGCGCCACCTGGGAGGTCCGCAGCCGGCCGCCGTCCCTCCACTCCACCGAGATGCCCATGGCACGGCAGTAGGCCTCGACCTCACGCCGGTCGTGCGTCTGGAACACCTCCTGCCATGGGAGATCCAGCTGCTCCCCATAGTTCCGCACGTACATCACCCCGGTCCGACGGAACCGCTCCCGCACCGCGGGGCTGATGCGCGCGAGCACGCGGCGGCTGTCGGCGAGCGGGGTCTCACCTGCCTGGGCCGGCGCCTGCATGCAGCAGAAGTAGATGCGCTGCGGCCAGCCGCGGGCGTAGGCCTGCTCGTTGTGCAGCGGGATGGTCTGCTCCGGCGGGTACTCCGTCGAGGTGAAGATCCGCCCGCTGACCCGGGTGCGCGGAGTCGAACGGTGCGTGTACTCGAGCAGCGCTCCCGAGAGCTCCCCGATGAGCTGCTCGAACCCGGCGGGGGTCAGGCCGCTGAACCCCCGGAAGAGCACCGCGCCGTGCCGGGCCAGCGCCGGGTCCAGCAGCTCGCGGTGGCCGGTGGCATAGGTCAGCAGGCGCATCCCCGGGAGGGTGGGCTGCACGGCGAAGGGCAGCGACCGGTCCGGCAGCAGGAGGCCGCCGCGGACCAGCGACTCCTCCGAGAGCTTCACCGGCTTGCGGCGCGGCCCCGGCCCAGGGAAGGGCGGCGCCTTGGGATGGTCTGAACCCGACTCACTCATGCTGGACTCTCCCAGGCCGCGCCGTTCACGACGCCAGTGCGGACAGCCGCTGCTGGACATCCTCGCCAATCCGCTCGAGCAGGCGCAGCCAGCGCCGGGCCAGCTCCTCCATCGCCGCGGGCTCGAAGAGCGCCGTGTTGTACTCGAGCCCTGCCTCCAGGACGCCGGTGGTGACCCCCACCCGTAGGGCGAGCTCGTGGCTGGCGGCCTCGCTCCGGTCCTCGCCCAGCCGCTGCACCCGCTCCAGCACCAGCGGCCCGAACCTCGGCTGCTCCCGCAGCGCGTTCTCCACCACGAGCAGCACCTGCGCGCTGGGCCAGGAGCCCGGCGCGGCGCCCGGCTCCAGGTCTCCAGCCAGCGTCGCGAGCGGCAGGTCCTGGTGCGCGCCTGCCCCCAGCACCCCCTCGCGGACCCGCACGAGGAGCTCCTGGAACGGCGGGTCCCCGGACAGGTCCGTGCGCATCAGCTGCGTGTGCACGAAGAGCCCGGCGAGCGCCTGGGTCTCGCTCCGGCTCCGCCCCGCCATCGGCGAGGCGACCACGATGTCCTCCTGCCCCGTGAGCCGCGAGAGCAGCGTCTGCCACGCGGCGAGCAGCACCATGTAGAGGGTCACCCCCTGCCGCCGGCTCAGCTCCCGGAGCCTGGCGGCGGCCTCCTCCGGCACCGTGAAGGGGTGGACCGCCATGCGGCGGGGCCCTCCGCTCCGGGACGTGGAGGCCGTTGGGAGCGCGAGCCGCGCGGGCGCTCCCGCCAGCTGCTTCGTCCAGTAGTCCCGGTGCCGCTCCCAGGACGCTCCTCGCAGGAGGCCCCGCTGCCAGACGGCGAAGTCCGTGTACTGGATCGCCAGCGGCTCCAGCGGGGAGGGCCGCCCGGCGCTGAAGGTGTCATACAGCGCGGCGAGTTCGCGGATGAGCACGCCCCGGGTGAAGCCATCCGAGACGAGGTGGTGCATGCTCAGCAGCACCCCGTGCTCCTCGGGGCGTACCCGGAACAGCCGGGCCCGGAACAGCGGGCCCTCCCGGACGTCGAAGGCGCCTTGCGCCAGCTGCGCCACCCGCCGCCCTGCCTCTTCCCACGCGCCCGCTGGCGCTCCCAGGTCCTCGGCCGTCACGCACACCGGCCCGGCCCCGGAGATCTCCTGCACCGGCTGCTCCCCCCTCCGCGTGAACGTGGTCCGCAGGGCCTCGTGCCGCCGGACGATCTCCTCGAGCGCCCGGGAGAGCACGCCGGCGTCGAGGGGCCCCGTCAGCCACAGCAGCACGTCGACGGTGGTGTTGGGGCTGTTGGGCGCCACCCGGTCCTGGTGCCACATCCGCTCCTGGGCGAACGAGAGCGGCAGCCCGCCCTCGCGCGGCGCCACGGGGATGGGCTCGAACGTGGGCTCCGGTTCGCCACGCAAGAGCGACTCGACGATGCCCGCGAGGCCCGCCACCGTGGGTGACTCGAAGACGTCTCGCAGGGACAGGTCCGCCTGGAACACGTCGCGCATGCGCGCCAGCAGCCGCGTCGCCAGGAGCGAGTGGCCGCCGATGTCGAAGAAGTCGTCGTGGATGCCGACCCGGTCGAGCCCCAGCAGCTCCATGAAGATTCCGGCCAGGAGCTCCTCGGTCCCCGTGCGCGGCGCCAGGGAGGCGGTGCCCGCCTCCGTCAGCAGGTGCTCTGGCGCGGGCAGCGCGCGCGAGTCGATCTTCCCATTGGGGGTCAGGGGAATCCTGTCGAGCACGATGATGTGGGCGGGCACCATGTAGTCGGGGAGCCGGGCCTTCACGTACTCGTGCAGCTCGTCCTCCGACGGAGGCCGGAGGGCGTCGCCCACCACGTAGGCATCCAGCCGCTGGTAGCCCGCCTCACCTCCCACGACCACCACGCTCTGCTTGACGGTGGCATGTCCGCGGAGCACCGCCTCGACCTCGCCCAGCTCCACCCGGAACCCGCGCAGCTTCACCTGCCGGTCCACCCGTCCCAGGAACTCGATGGCGCCATCGGGCAGGGCCCGAGCGCGGTCCCCCGTCCGGTAGAGGCGCGCACCAGGAGTCCCGGAGAACGGATCCGGGACGAACCGCTCGGCGGTGAGCCCGGGACGATGGATGTACCCACGCGCCACCGTGGCGCCGCCGATGTACACCTCGCCCGGCACCCCGCCGGGCACGGGCTGGCCCCCCGGGTCCAGCAGGTAGAGCCCCGCCTGCGCGAGCGGCGTGCCGAGCGGAACCGTCGCGGCAGGGCCCGGCTGGGCATGCGCCTGCGTCTCCCCGGCGACGACGCCCACGGTGGTCTCCGTGGGGCCGTAGTGGTTGAAGATGCGGCAGCCAGGAGCGTGCGACTGGAACACCCGCAGCGTGCCCCAGGTCAGCGCCTCGCCGCCGAGCACCAGCCGCTCGCGCGGCATGATGCGCTCCGGCTGCGCGGTGGACGCGACCAGGGCCGCCAGATGGGACGGGACGATCTTCAGCAGCTCGCACGGGTGGCGCGCGAAGTAGTCGGCCAGCGCGTCCGCGTCCGAGGCACGCTCCTGGGAAATCACATGCAGGTGCCCCCCCGTGCACAGCGCCGGGAAGATGGCGGTATGCCCCAGGTCGGCACCGAACGTGGAGACGGTGGCGAAGCGGGTGAGCTCCGCCAGCGCGAGCCTCTCGATGGCCGATTGCACGTAGCCCGCCAGCTGCCGGTGCTCCACGGCGACGCCCTTGGGCAGCCCCGTGGACCCCGACGTGAAGATGACATACGCGAGGTTGCTCGCGCCGGCTCCGCCGCCCACGTTCTCCACGCCCTGGCGCGAGAGGACCTCCTCGTCGGAGTCCAGGCACACGACGGCGGCCTTCGCCCCCGCCGCGCCCGCCAGGTCCCGCTCCGTCACCAGCACGCGCGCCGCGGCCTCCTGGAGCAGGTGGCCGAGCCGCGCCTCCGGGAGCGAGGGTTCGATGGGCAGCCACGCGCCACCGGCCTTGAGGATGCCGAGCAGCGCGACAATCATCCGCTCCGAGCGCTCCACCCGGACACCCACCACGGCATCCGGCCCCACCCCCAGGCCCCGCAGGTGCCGGGCCAGCTGGTTGGCGCGCGCGTTCAGCTGCCGGTACGTGAGCTGGACCTGCTCGTACGTCACCGCGGGGGCCTCGGGCGTGCGCTCCGCCTGGGCCTCGAACAGCGCATGGATGCACCGGGACGGCGGCCCGCCACTGGCGGGCGCCTTCCACTGCTCGAGCATGAGCTGGCGCGCCTTCGCGCCCTGGATGGGCAGCGCCCCGACCGGGTCGCGCGACTCCCGCGCCACGGCTCCAACGAGGGCCTCCAGCGCGTCCTGCAATTGGTCGATGCTCCGCGCGGAGTAGACCGTGGGGTCATGGCGCAGTTCGAGCCGAGGCCCGTCTCCCCGCCGGACGCAGACCAGCTCCAGCTTCAGCCGCTCGCTGCGACTGTCGAGCCGGCCGACCTCGAAGGTGACGCCCTCCGCCCGCCATGCCGCCGGCCAGTCCTGGTGGGAGAAGCCGATCCGCCGCGCGCCAAGCCCTTCGTCCTGCTTCGCCCGGAGCGTCGCGGGAAGAAACTCCTGCCAGCGGTGTGCCTCGCGGAGCGCGGCGCCGGCCTGCCTCGCCACGTCCGCCAACGCGGCCCCTGCGTCGAGCCCCATCCGGAGGGGGGCGTACTGGCAGAAGGCCCCCAGCGCGGAGTGCAGGTGCTCGTACTTCCGTCCATCCGAGCGCACCTCGATGACGAGCGGATCCGGCTGTCCCGCCATGCGCCAGAGCACGACCTGCCAGCAGGCCAGCACGACCGACGACGTGGGGATGTCCTCGCGCCGGGACAGCGCCTCGAGCCCCGCGAGCGTCTCTCCATCGAGCGTCAGCGCCCGGACCGCCAGGGGGTGGGCCTTCGAGTCGAGCTCGAAGGCGAGCCGCGGCACCGCCTCGGCCCGCCCCACCTGCGCGTCCCAGTACGCCTTCCCCTCCCGGCCCGCGTCCGTCTCCTCCAGGTCGTTCTGCCACTGGGCGAAGTCGGCGTACTGCACCACCTCGTCCTGGGCCGGAGCCGGGCCCCGCCGCAGCGCTGCGTAGACCCGCGCCAGCTCCTCCAGGAGCCGCTCCATGGACCCGGCATCCAGGCACACCGCCGGCGCGCCGAGCACGAGCACATGCCGCCCGGCCGCCAGCCGCAGCAGCGTGGCGCGCAGCTTCACGCCCTGCTCCAGTTCGAAGGGCCGCCCCCACTCCTCCTGGTAGCACCGCTCGACCTGCGCCTCCTGCCGCGCAGGGTCCAGCGCGCCCAGGTCCTGCTCCTGGAGACAGGGGGTGGCGCTGGGGGAAATCACCTGCAGCACGACGTCTCCCCCGGCGAGCGAGCGGAAGGACGTCCTGAGGATCTCATGCTGGTCCACCAGGTGCTGAAGCGCCGCGAGCAGGGTGTCCCGGTGCAGCTCCCCGTCGATGACGGCCGCGCACTGCGTCCGATAGGCGGTGCCGTCCCGCTGCAGCCCCCAGAGGCGTTCCTGCTGCGGAGACAGCCTAAAACCTTCGAGAGCCGGGTCTTGCATCGGAGAGTCCACGGGAAGTCGCGACAGGGCAGAGACGCAAGGTGGAAGGCTCTCCACCAGACTCACCGCCGCACCGCTCGGTGCGTAGCGGATGGGAAGTGGCGAGGTCCTCGCCGTCCGGTCAGTGCGGACCGGCTCCGGACGCCAGACGCCTTCGCGGCTGGATTCTCAGGACATCTCCGAGGACGTCGTTCCAGCCGCTGACCGCCGCGGGTCCGAGGTACTCGGCGACGAGCTGCCAGAAGGGGCCGTAGTCCGCGACCACCATGTCGAGGGTCTCGGGCGGGAGCTGCGGGATGTGCGCCAGCAGGTCGGCGAGCTTCACCCAGAGCAGCTCACGGAAGTCCTCCAGGGTGACGTCCGCCAGCGCGCCCGTGCACCGGTCCTGGAGCTCGGGCCGGCCGCCCTTCCGCAGCACGTTGCGCATGCTCCTGCCGAGCGACTCGTAGGTCATCACGCAGAAGTTGTAGACAAGCCGCTCCGCGGGGGCGCCGACGAGCGCACGCACATGCTCACGCTGGCCCGCCTGGAGCTCGAACACACCGGTGGCCTGCAAGGCATGCGTGCCGTAGACGCCGTGAAACAGCCCCGCCAGCATCACGTGCTCCGGGCACCCGAAACGCTCCAGGCCCCTGTAGACATTCACCATGTGCGCCAGCAGCGTCCCGTCCAGATGGGCGACCTTGGTGGTTCCCAGCCCGACCAGGGACTCCTTCAGCACTTCGAGGTCATGTGGCATGGGTCCCTTCCTTCACATGGCGCGATGCATCAGCCACCGGCCCCCCTCGCCTCCTCTTGAAGCAAGCGTGAAGTCGAGGGAGCTGGACAGCCTGCTTAGTCGGGAAGTTGACTGATGAGGCCGCGCGCGTCAAGGACACCACCCCCGCCCAAACCTTCTCCTCCCGCAGTGAATAAATACATACGTCTTCAGCGCCGTGGGCAGGAGGCGGGGTTTCACCAGCCGATGCGCTCACCGCGGAAGTCCATGAAGCTCCCGCTGTCCCCCGGGGCGAGCCGGTCGATGATGCCGATGAGCCCCGCGACCGACTCCGCCACCGGCGTCGGCGCGCTCGCGCCGCCCATGTCGGTCCGCACCCAACCCGGGCTGAGCACCACGGAGATGATTCCGTCGCCCTTCAGGTCATGGGCCATCGAGCGCGCGGCCATGTTCAACGCGGCCTTGGACATGCGGTAGCCATAGGCGCCGCCCGACGTGTTGTCGCCAATGGAGCTCAGCCCCGAGCTGACGCTGACCACCCTGGCGCCCTGGCCTCGGCGCAGCAGCGGCAGCAGCGCGCCGGTCACCCGGAGCGCTCCGAGCGCGTTCACCTGGAAGACCCGGGCCGCGTCATCCAGGTCCAGCTCCTCGATGCCATCCGCCCGCACCCTGTTGCGGATGCCCGCGTTGTTGATGAGCAGGTCCACGGGCTCGGCCACCGCGGACGCGAACGCGCGGACGCTGGCGTCCAGCGCCACGTCACAAGGGTGAATCCGCAGCCGGCCGCCGGACGACTCCGCGAGGGCCGCGAGCTCGGCGGCGCGCTCCGGCTCCCGGACTCCCGCGTGAACGGAGTCGCCCCGGGCGAGATACTGGCGCGCGAGCTCAAGCCCCATGCCACGGTTGGCCCCAGTGATGACGATCCTCATGGGTCGGGCAGCATGCACGGCTTCTGGAGGTGAAGCACCCTTCCTGGCCGCATGGCGGCCCCGCCACGACACCAGGCCCCGGGTCCGCACACGCACTCCCAGTGTTGCGGTGCGTTAGCCTGCAGATGTGAGGCCAAAACCCGTAAAGACCTTGTCTCATGGAAAAACAAGGTGAATACTCAACTTTCCACCTGTTCCAAAAGGAGGTCCAAACTGATGCGAAAGGGAATCATTGCCCTTGCCATGCTGTCCCTGAGCCTGACGGCGAGCGCTCATGAGGTCGTGCTGTCGGAGGCCGATGTCCTGAAGGCGCAGACCCGCTCGACCGAGGCCCTGGTGAAGGGCGACGTGGATGCGGTGGCGCAGGAGTTCTCCGCTGATTTCAGCTCCGCTGGCGGTGACTTCCAGTTCAAGTCGCGCGACGAGCTCATCCGGGGCCTGAAGGAAGGCAACCTCTATTACGAGGCCATCCGCAGCGAGGTGGAGAGCGTGAAGTTCACGACCAACACTTCGGCCGTCGTCACGGGCAAGCGGACCGTGAAGGCCTTCATCAGCGGCAAGCCTTTCGAGAGCACCTTCTCGTACAAGGCGGTCTATGCCCTGAACCAGGATCGCTGGACGCTGGTGCTGTGGGCCGTCAACCCCTGCTGATCACCCCGGTCGTCGTTGGGCTTCGTGGCATGCCTTCGCGATGCACCAACACCCCTCGCGCGCAGGAGCCTGGCTCCGAGGCGCGAGGGGGCGGCGCCCCCGGAGCAGGTGCGTGGAGACCTGAAGGTCCCCCGCCTGCCTCTCTCTGCGGAAGGGGGCCCGTGCGGTCCGCCCTTTCCCTGAAGGCCGATGCCGGGTCTTGAAGGACAGGATGTACGAATGGGTCACGCGAAGGATTCGCAGCCATGGACTGGCTTTGAGGTCGCGGTCGTGGGGATGGCGGGCCGGTTTCCAGGCGCGCAGGACCCCGAGACGTTCTGGCGAAACCTTCAGGACGGGCTCGAGTCCATCTCCCGCTTCACCGATGAGGAGCTCGAGTCCTCGGCCCTGGAGCCCATCGCGCCCGGGGACCCGCGCCACGTCAAGGCGGGCGGGGTGCTCGCGGGCGTGGAGTCCTTCGACGCGGCCTTCTTCGGCATGCCCCCCAAGGAGGCCCAGGTCACCGACCCGCAGCACCGCATCCTGCTGGAGTGCGCCCACGAGGCCCTGGAGAGCAGCGGCCACAGCCCGGAGTCCTTCGCAGGGGACGTGGGCGTCTACGTCAGCGCCGGTGCCAACACCTACCTGCTGAACAACGTCTCCGCGAACTGGGAGTTCCTGAGGTCCGTCGGCGCCATGCAGGTGGTGCTCGGCAACGACAAGGACTACCTGGCGAGCCGGATCTCCTACAAGCTCAACCTCAAGGGCCCGAGCGTGACGGTCCAGTCGGCCTGCTCCTCGTCGCTCGTCGCCGTGCATACGGCGTGTCGCGCGCTGCTCAATGGCGAGTGTGACCTGGCCCTGGCTGGCGGCGTGTCGGTCAGCGTTCCCCAGAAGGCGGGCTACCTGTATCAGGAGGGCGGCGTGGCCTCGCCCGACGGCCACTGCAGGCCGTTCGACGCGCAGGCGCGCGGGACGGTCAAGGGCAACGGCGCCGGCGTGGTGGTGCTCAAGAGGCTCGGGGATGCGCTGGAGGACCGGGACACCGTCCTGGCCATCATCAAGGGCTCGGCCATCAACAACGATGGCGCCTCGAAGCTCGGCTTCACGGCCCCCAGCGTGGAGGGGCAGGCCCGGGTCATCCGCGCCGCCCATGTCGCGGCGGAGGTCGACGCGGAGACCCTCACCTACGTCGAGGCCCATGGGACGGCCACGGCGCTGGGCGACCCCATCGAGCTGGCCGCGCTCACCCGGGCCTTCCGCACGCAGACCCAGGCCCGGAACTTCTGCGCCCTCGGCTCCGTGAAGGCCAACGTCGGCCACCTGGACGCGGCGGCCGGCGTCACCGGGCTCATCAAGGTGGTGCTCGCGCTGCGGCACCGCCAGCTGCCGCCGAGCCTGCACTTCACGCGCGCCAACCCCGCCATCGACTTCGACAGCAGCCCCTTCCGGGTCAACACCGCCCTGTCGCCCTGGGAGACGGGGGCCACGCCGCGGCGGGCCGGGGTGAGCTCCTTCGGCATCGGGGGCACGAACGCGCACGTGGTGCTCGAGGAGGCGCCCGCCGCCCCGGCGACGGAGGCCTCGCGGCGCCCCCAGCTCCTGCGGCTGTCGGCCCGGACGGGCTCCGCGCTCCAGGCCGCCGCGGCGAACCTGGCGCGGCACCTGAGGCGGCACCCGGAGGACTCGCTCGCGGATGTCGCGTACACGCTCCAGGTGGGGCGCAGGCCGTTCCATCACCGCATGGCCCTGCCCTGCGCCAGCGTGGACGAGGCGCTCCAGGCGCTGGAGTCAGGCGACGCGGTCCGGGTCGCCACCGGCGAGTGCGAGCCCGAGCCCCCCTCCGTTGCCTTCCTGTTCCCGGGTCAAGGCACGCAGTCCGTCCAGATGATGGCGGGCCTCTACCGGGACGAGCCCGTCTTCCACAAGCACGTGCGCCACTGCGCGGAGCTGCTCGGGCCGCACCTCGGCCTGGACCTGCGCGAGGTGCTGTATCCCCGCGAGGGACAGGCCGTCGGCGCGCCGCTGGACCAGACGTGGCTCTCTCAGCCCGCGCTGTTCGTGGTCGAGCACGCGCTGGCCCGCCTCTGGATGGCGTGGGGAGTCCGGCCCCAGGCCATGCTCGGCCACAGCATCGGCGAGTACGTGGCGGCCTGTCTCGCGGAGGTCCTGTCCCTCGAGGACGCCCTGGCGCTCGTCGCGGCCCGGGGGCGGCTGATGCAGCAGCTGCCGCGCGGGGCGATGCTGGCGGTGCCCCTGCCCGAGGAGCGGACACGGGAGCTGCTGGGAGACGACCTGTCGCTCGCGGCGGTGAACCGGAGCGCCCTGTGCGTGGTCTCCGGCCCCACGGAGGCGGTGGAGCGGCTGGAGCGGCAGCTCGGCGCGCAAGGCCTCTGCTGCCAGCGGCTCCAGACGTCGCATGCCTTCCATTCGCACCTGGTGGAGCCGGCGCTGGAGGCCTTCACCGCGCGGGTGAAGCAGGTGCCCCTGCGGCCGCCGCGCATCCCCTACCTCTCGAACGTCACCGGCACCTGGATCACCCCGGCCGAGGCCACGAGCCCGGACTACTGGGCGGCCCATCTGCGGCGGACGGTGCGGTTCTCCGACGGGGTCGCCGAGCTGCTGAAGGACGGGGGCCGGGTCCTGCTGGAGGTGGGCCCGGGACAGACGCTGACGTCCTCGGTCCGGCGGCAGGTGGAGGCCCGGGAGCGGTGCGTGGCGCTCGCCTCGCTGCCGCACCCCAAGGCCGCCCAGGACGAGCTCCAGCACATGCTGCACACCGCCGGGCGGCTGTGGTGCCTGGGCGCCGGACTCGAGCTGCCCGTCCCCCCGCGGGGCCGGCGCATCCCGCTGCCGACCTACCCGTTCGAGCGCCAGCGCTACTGGGTCGAGCCTCGGCCGCCACCGCGCGCCGCCGGGGCCCGCGAGCCGGCGCCGGGGCATGAAGCAGCGCCCGTGCGCGCGGACCCGCCCGGGAGTGAAGGGCCGTCCCGGGGCCGCGCCTCCGTCCCCGCCGACCCGCCCAGGACTCCCCTGGAGCAGCGGCTCGCCTCGCTCTGGCAGGAGGCGCTCGGGGTCGAGGGCATTGGCATCCATGAGAGCTTCTTCGCGCTGGGGGGGGACTCGCTGGTCAGCCTCCAGCTCTGCGCCCTCGCGAACCGGAGCGGGTTGCGGCTGCATCCCCAGCAACTGCTGCGGCACCCGACCCTCGCCCAACTCGCGGAGGCCGTCAGCGCCGCGCCCGCGGGGCAGGAGCCCGGCGCGCCGGCCGACCTGGAGCCGCTGTCAGGGCTGCCCTCCGTGCTCCCGGCACCGGAGAGCTGCCACGAGCCCTTCCCGCTGACGGACATCCAGCAGGCGTATTGGATTGGCCGTGGCGGCGTCCTCGACCTCGGCGAGGTCGCGTCCCACGTCTACCAGGAGCTGGAGGGGGACCGCCTCGAGGTGCCGCGGCTCGAGGCCGCGCTGCGGCGGTTGATTGACCGCCACCCCATGCTGCGGGCGGTGACCACCTCCGAGGGGCAGCAGCGCGTCCTGGAGCGCGTGCCGCCCTACCCGGTCGAGGTCCTGGACCTGCGCGGGCAGGCGCCGCGGACCGTGGAGGCGCGGCTGGAGGAGCTCCGCCAGCGGATGTCCCACCAGGTGCTGCCCTCGGACCGCTGGCCGCTGTTCGAGGTGCGCGCGACGCTCCTGGACGGGGGCCGGGTCCGCCTCCACATCAGCGTGGACATCCTCTTCGCGGATGCCTGGAGCCTGGTCCTCTACTCCCGGGACCTGCTGCGGCTGTACCGCGAGCCCGAGGCCGCGCTCCCGCCGCTCGAGCTCACGTTCCGCGACCATGTCCTGGCCGAGGCCGCGTTCCGCGACTCCGACAGCTACCGGCGCTCGCGCGAGTACTGGCTGAAGCGCCTGCCGACCCTGCCGGCCGCGCCCGCCCTGCCCCTGGCCCGGCCCCCCGGCGCCATCGCGCGCCCCCGGTTCACCCGGCGGAGCGGCGCGCTGGCCCCGGCGGTGTGGACGCGGCTGAAGTCCCGCGCGGCCCAGGCGGGGCTGACGCCCTCCATGGTGCTGTGCGCCGCCTACGCCGAGGTCCTGGCCCTGTGGAGCAAGAGCCCCCACTTCTGCATCAACCTGCCGGTGTTCAACCGGCCCCCCGTCCACCCCCAGGTGAATGACATCTCCGGGGACTTCACCTCGGTCATCCTGCTGGAGGTGCCCCCCCCGGGCCGTGAGCCCTTCGAGGCGCTGGCGCGGCGACTCCAGCAGCAGCTCTGGAGCGACCTGGAGCACCGGCACTTCAGCGGCGTGAGCGTCATGCGGGAGCTGGCCCGGAGCGAGCCCTCCCGCGCGGTCATGCCCGTGGTCTTCACGAGCCTCATCATGCCGGGCGCGCAGGACGTCTCCGCGGAGGCCCGCGCGACCTTCGGCGAGGAGGTCTTCGGCATCTCGCAGACGCCGCAGGTGTGGCTCGACCATCAGGTCGCGGAGAGGGCCGGAGGCCTGACCTTCAACTGGGACGCGGTCGAGGAGCTGTTCCCGGCGGACCTCCTCCAGGAGATGTTCGACGCGTACCGCCGGCTCCTCGATGCCCTGGCGAATGACGAGGAGTCCTGGCGCGAGACGCGCCGCGCCCCCCGGCTGCTCCCCACGGCCCAGGGCTCGACGCGGGAGGCCGCCAACGCGACCGCCGCGCCCATACCGGCCGGGCTGCTGCATTCCGCGTTCTTCGAGCAGGCGGAACGGCGGCCGTCGCACCCGGCGGTGCTGACCGCATCCCGGACGCTGACGTACGGGGAGCTCGCCCTGCATGCCGGACGGGTCGCCCACCAGCTCCGGCGCACGGCGCCGTGCCGTGGCGCCCTCGTCGCCATCGTGATGGAGAAGGGCTGGGAGCAGGTGGCCGCGGCGCTGGGCGTCCTGCGGGCGGGCGCCGCGTACGTGCCCATCGACCCGTCGCTCCCCCGCGAGCGGCTGGAGGCCCTGCTGGAGCATGCGCGGGCCTGCGTCGTGCTGACCCAGCCCTGGGTGGACGAGCGGCTGTCCTGGCCCGGCTTCGTGACGCGCCTCCACGTGAGCGACGCGGAGCCTGGAGCCTCCGATGACGGGCCCCTGGAGCCGCTCCAGGAGCCCGGGGAGCTGGCGTACGTCATCTACACGTCGGGCACGACCGGGCTGCCCAAGGGCGTCATGATCGACCACCGCGGCGCCCTCAACACCGTCACCGACATCAACCACCGCTTCGGCGTGGGGCCGGCGGATCGGGTGCTGGCGCTGTCGTCGCTGAGCTTCGACCTCTCGGTCTACGACCTCTTCGGCGCGCTGGGCGCCGGCGCGACGCTCGTCATGCCCGACGCCGAGGCCGCCCGCGACCCGGCGCACTGGGCCGGGCTGATGACGGCCCACCACGTCACCGTCTGGAACTCGGTGCCGGCGCTCCTGGAGCTGCTGGTGCAGCACGCGGAGGGCGGAGGCCCGTCGCCCTTCGGCGCGCTGCGGCTCGCGATGCTGAGCGGAGACTGGATTCCCGTCGGCCTGCCCGCGCGGGTCCGGGCGCAAGCCGCGCGCGTCAGGCTGATCAGCCTGGGGGGCGCCACCGAGGCGTCGATCTGGTCCATCGGGTACCCCATCGACGCCGTGGACCCTTCCTGGACGAGCATTCCGTACGGAAAGCCCCTGGCGAACCAGCGCTTCCACGTGCTGGACGCGAACCTCGCGCCCCGCCCCGTGTGGGTCCCGGGCGAGCTGTTCATCGGCGGCGTCGGCCTCGCGCTGGGCTACTGGCGCAACGAGGCGGACACCCAGGCCCGGTTCATCCACCATCCGGACACCGGGGAGCGGCTGTACCGGACCGGAGACCTGGGGAGGCTCCTGCCGGACGGCAACATCGAGTTCCTCGGGCGCGAGGACTTCCAGGTCAAGGTGCAGGGCCACCGCATCGAGCTGGGAGAGGTTGAAGGAGCCCTGGCGCGGCACGAGGCGGTGGCCTCGGCCGTCGTGGTGGCCGCGGGAGCCCGCCATGGCAACAAGCGGCTGGTGGCCTACGTGGTGCCCCACCCGGGGGCGGCGGTGCCCTCCGCCGAGGAGCTGCGGCGGTTCCTGGCGGCGAAGCTGGCCGAGTACATGGTGCCGCCGGTGTTCGTCCTGCTGGACGCGCTGCCGCTGACGTCCAACGGGAAGGTCGACCGGCGCGCCCTGCCCGCGCCGGACCTGTCCGCCAGGGCGGCCCTCTCCACCGCCCCCCGCACGCCCGTGGAGGTCCGGCTGGCGAAGCTCTGGACGGAGGTGCTGGGCGTCGAGCGGGCGGCCCTCGAGGACCACTTCTTCGAACAGGGCGGCGACTCGCTGCTGGCGACGAAGCTGCTGTCCCGGCTGCGCGCGGGCTTCCAGGTGGAGCTGCCGCTGCGCACCGTCTTCGAGACGCCGACGCTCGGGGGGCTGGCCCGGCACCTCGAGCAGGCCCACCCGGAAGCGCGAGGGGCGCTGGCGCGGCCCATCCGCCCCGCGCCGCGCACCGGGCGCGTCCCCCTGTCCTCCGGGCAGCAGCGCCTGTGGTTCCATGACCGGCTCGAGCCCGGCGGCTGCACCTACAACGTCCAGGAGGCCGTGCGCCTCACCGGGGCGGTCGATGCCGCGGCGCTCGAGCGGGGCTTCAACGAGCTCGTCCGCCGCCATGAGGTGCTGCGGACGACGTTCACGGAGGCGGACGGGGAGCCGGCGCAGGTCATCGCGCCCCACCAGACGCTGGAGCTGGCGCGGACCGACCTGCGCCAGTCCCCGCGGGAGGCACGGCAGGAAGAGCTGCGGCGGCTCCTCGCGGACGAGGCGGCCACCCCCTTCGACCTGGCCCGGGGACCGCTGCTGCGGGCGAGGCTCCTGCGCCTTGACGAGGCGGAGCAGGTGCTGGTGGTCACGCTGCACCACATCGTCAGCGATGCCTGGTCCATCGCGCTGCTCATCCACGAGCTGACCGTGCTGTACGGGGCGTTCACCCGAGGCGCGCCTTCCCCCCTGGAGCCGCTGCCGCTGCGGTACGCGGACTTCGCGGAGTGGGAGCGGGAGGGGCTGCGGGACGGCTCGTTCCAGGAGCACCTCGTCTACTGGAAGGACCAGCTCCAGGGTCCCCTGCCCGTGCTTCAACTGCCCGTGGACACGCCGCACGCCGTGGCGCGGAGCGACAACGGTGCCCGGCATCCCTTCAAGGTGCCCGCCGCGCTCCTGGTGGCGCTCAAGGCGCTGTGCCAGCGCCAGGGAGTGACGCTCTTCATGGGCCTGCTCGCGGCATGGCAGACGCTGCTGTGCCGCTCCTCCGGTCAGGAGGACATCCTCGTCGGGACGCCCATCGCCAACCGCGAGCGGCCCGAGGTCTCGGGGGTGATGGGGTTCTTCGTGAACACGCTGGTCATGCGCACGCGCTTCTCGGGAGACCCCTCGTTCCGGGAGGTGCTCGGGCGCGTGCGGGAGGCGGTATTGGGCGCCCATGAGCACCAGGCCCTGCCGTATGACAAGCTCGTCGAGGAGCTTCGGGCGACGGGCAGGAACCCGGGCGGCGCGCCGCTGTTCCGGGTCTGGTTCGTCCTCCAGAACGTCCCGATGCCCGAGCTGGCGCTGGGCGAGGCCGTCATCACCCCGCTGGAGACGCACTACCTCACGGCGGTCCATGACCTGAAGCTGGGCATCCTGGAGGGCGAGGACGGCCTCCACTGCGCCATCGACTACCGGACGCACCTGTTCAAGCCCGTCACCATCGCCCGGATGGTGGCGCTCTTCGAGCACCTCCTGCGCCGCGTGGCCGAGGCGCCCGAGACACCCCTGCGCACGCTGGTGGACGCGCTCGACGAACAGGAGCGGCGACTGAAGGACGCCGAGGAGCAGGAGCAGCGCAAGCTGCTCGTCCAGGGACTCAAGTCCGTTCGCCGCCAGGCCACCCGCATCCCCCCCACGAGCTGACATGACCGAGCGCTCCGATTCGAGCCGGATGTGGACCTTCCTCGTCGTCTGGCTCGGCCAGTTCGTCTCCCTCGTCGGCTCGGGCATGACGACCTTCGCGCTCGGGTTCTGGGTGCTCGAGCAGACCGGCTCGAACACCCGGTTCACGCTGGTGGCGTTCTTCGGCGTCCTGCCGGGAGTCGTGGCGCTGCCGCTGGCCGGGGCGCTGGTGGACCGGTGGGGGGGACGCCGGGCGATGCTGCTCGCCGACCTCGGCGAGGGCCTGTGCGTGCTGACGGCGATGCTCCTGGCCTGGACGGGGCAGCTGTCGTTCGCGACCGTCTGCGTGCTGGCCCTGGTCAACTCCCTGTTCGGCGCGATGCGCTGGCCGGCGTACTCCACGCTGCCACCGCTGCTGCTCCCCGCCCGGCACCTGGGCCGCGCCAATGGGATGATCCACGCGGCGGAGGCGGGAGCGGCCATCGTCGCCCCACTCGCGGCGGGCTTCCTGGTCACCTCGCTCCGCCTCCCCGGGGTCCTCCTGATGGACCTCTCCACCTTCGTCATCAGCATGGTCACCCTGCTGGCCGTCCGGGCCGCGCTGCCGCGCCCGGCCCCGGGCCCCCAGCCCCACGACCGGGCTGGGACAGGAAGGCCCTCGCTGGGCGCGGAGGTCGCGTACGGCTGGAGCTACATCCGGGCGCGGCCGGGCCTGTGGGCGCTGTTGATCTTCTTCGCCGTCACGAACTTCACGGTGATCGGGCTGGCGCGCACGCTGTACACGCCACTCATCCTGGGCTTCACCTCTCCGAAGGCGCTGGGCACCCTGCTGTCCATCGGCGGCGCCGGCCTGCTCCTGGGAGCCGCGGCGATGACCGCCTGGGGCGGCCCCCGGCGGCGCATCCATGGCGTGCTCGGCTTCACGCTCATCCAGGGCGTCGTCATCATCCTGGGAGGACTGCTTCCGAACGCCTTCCTCGTGGGGCTTTCGGTGTTCATGCTGTCGTTCTGCTTCCCCATCGTCACCGGCAGCAGCCAGGCCCTCTGGCAGAGCAAGGTGGCGCTGGACGTCCAGGGACGGGTCTTCTCCGTCCGCCGCATGCTGGGCTGGTCCTCGCTCCCGCTGGCCTACCTGGTGGGAGGACCGCTCGCGGACCACGTCTTCGAGCCGCTGCTGGCGCCCGGCGGAGCGCTGGCGGACAGCGTCGGGCGGTTCATCGGCGTGGGCACGGGCCGGGGCATCGCCCTGCTCTACATCGTCATCGGCAGCCTCACGGTGCTCACCGTCATCGTCAGCTACCAGTTCGCGCGCCTCCGGCACGTCGAGGATGAGCTGCCGGATGCCCTGCCTTCCCCGGCGCACCCTTCATGGAGCGGCACTTGATCCCCCCAGCGGCGACCCTCGTCGAGCTCTTGCGAGGACGGGCGGAGCACCAGCCCGACACGCTGGCCTATGCCTTCTGGGACGAGGACGGGACCGAGTCGCGGCTCACCTACGCCCAGCTCGACCGCCGCGCCCGGGCCATCGCCGCGCGGCTGCTCGCATCGACGCCGCAGGGTGAGCGTGCGCTGCTGCTCTACCCCGCGGGCCTCGACTACGTCGCCGCGTTCTTCGGCTGTCTCTACGCGAAGGTGGTCGCCGTTCCGGCATACCCCCCGAACCCCGCCCGGCTCCAGCGCACGCTGCCGCGGCTGCAGGCGATCGTCCGTGATGCGCGGAGCGCGGTGGCGCTCACGCTCGACGCCATCCTGCCGCTGGCCAGCGCCATGGCCGCCGAGGCGCCGGACCTCGGCGGCATGGACTGGATCGCCACGGACGTGCTGCCCGAGGACTCCTCAGAGACCTGGAGACCGCCCGGCATCCGCCCCGGGGATGTGGCCTTCCTCCAGTACACGTCGGGGTCCACGTCCCATCCGAAGGGCGTCGTCCTCTCCCACCAGAACCTCCTCGCCAACTCCGAGTGCATCCGCCTCGCCTTCGAGCAGTCACCGGGGACGCGAGGCGTCTTCTGGCTGCCGCCCTTCCACGACATGGGGCTCATCGGCGGCATCCTCCAGCCGCTCTACTCGGGCTACCCCTCGCTGTTGATGGCGCCCGAGACCTTCCTCCGGCGCCCGCTGCTCTGGCTGCAGGCCATCTCCCGGTTTCGCGGCACCACGAGTGGAGGCCCCAACTTCGCCTTCGACCTGTGCGTCCGGAAGAGCACCGAGGAGCAACGCGCCGCCCTGGACCTGTCGTCGTGGCGGGTGGCCTTCAACGGCGCCGAGCCGATCCGCCCGGAGACGCTGGCGCGCTTCGCGGAGGCCTTCGCCGTGTCGGGCTTCCGGCCCGAGGCCTTCATGGCCTGCTATGGCCTGGCGGAGGCCTCGCTCATCGTCTCGTCGGGCGCCGTCAGCGACGCGCCTCCCGTCAGGCGGCTCGACGACGCGGCGCTGGGCCAGCACGTGGCCCGGGCCGCGGAAGGGACGGGGCCATCCAGGACGCTGGTCTCATGCGGGCGGGTCGTCCGCGGCCACGAGGTGTTGATCGTCGACCCCGTCCACCACACCCCCCTGCCGGGCGGGCACGTCGGGGAGCTCTGGGTCCGCGGTCCGAGCATCGCCCGCGGCTACTGGGAGAACCCCGCCGGGACGGAGGCCGCGTTCCACGCCCGGCTGGCGGACGGCCAGGGGCCGTTCCTTCGCACCGGAGACCTCGGCTTCCTCGAGGGGGTGGAGCTCTTCGTCACCGGCCGCGCCAAGGACCTCCTCATCATCCGGGGCCGCAATCACGCCCCGCAGGACCTGGAGCGAACGGCGGAGGCCGCCTCCGCGGCGCTGCGCCCCGGGAGCGCGGCCGCGTTCTCGGTCGAGCAGGCGGGCGAAGAGCGCGCGGTGCTCGCGATTGAAGCCGAGCCCGCCACCGAGGCGGAGGCTGGCGCCATCGCGCGGGCCATCCGTCAGGCCGTGGCGGACAGCCATGGCATCGACTTGCATGCGGTGTGTCTGTTGCGGCGCGGTGCGCTGCCGAAGACGTCGAGCGGCAAGGTTCAGCGTCAGGCGTGCCGGCGCGCCTTCCTGGAGGGCACCCTCGAACAGGTGGGGGAGGTCCTCCTGCGGGAGGAGCCCGCCGCCCCCGGCCTTGTTCCTCCCACCGCGCTGGCCTCCGCCGGACGCGAGGAGCGGCCGGCGCTGCTTCAAGCGTACCTGCTCGGCCTGCTCGGCCAGAGGTCCTCCGCGAGCGCCGGCCTGTCGCCCCAGGATGACCTCCTGGCCTTCGGGCTGGACTCACTCGCGACGGTGCAGTTGGCGCAGCAGCTCGAGGGCGACCTGGGCGTGCGCGTTCCCACCAGCAGGCTGCTCGATGGGGCCTCCATCGAGTCGCTCGCCCTGACGCTCTCCTCCCTGATGGAGGACGCGCGGCGCGCGCCCCGGCAAGCCAGCCCCGGAACCCCAGCGGAGCCGGGTGGTGCCTTCGCGCCGGCGGGGGCCCTGCTCTTCCCCGGCGCCCCAGCGGAGCCGGGTGGCGCCTTCCCGCTGTCCGCTGGCCAGCGGGCGCTCTGGCTCCTCCAGGCACTGGACCCCGCGAGCACCGCGTATCACCTCTCCCTGGCCGTCGACCTGCGCGGCCCCCTGGAGCCGCCGCGGCTCACCGCCGCCCTCCAGACGCTGGTGGATCGCCACGAGGCCCTCCGGCTCCGGTTCGGAGAACACGAGGGCGAGCCCTTCCAGGAGGTCCTCCCGCGCGAGGCGCTGGTGCTCGGCACGTCGGACCTCTCCGGGCTGGACGAGGCCCGCCGCCGGGAGCGGCTGGCCGACGTGGCGCACCAGCCCTTCGACTTGAAGGAGGGGCCGGTCTTCCGCGCGCACCTCGCCTCCCGGGGGCGCGACCACCACGTCCTGCTGCTCTCGGTCCACCACCTCGTAGCCGACTACGGCTCGCTGTCCCTGCTGCTCGACGAGCTGCGCCAGTTGCTGGCCCGCGCGGAGCATCCCGCCGCGCTCCCCGCTCCGGCCTCGGGGCTGGCGCGCTACGTCGCCTGGCAGCAGGCGCTGATCGCGGGCCCGGAGGGTGCCCGGCAGCTCGAGTACTACCGGGAGCGGCTGGGCGGAGCGCCGCCGCTGCTCGCGCTGCCCACCGACAGGCCCTGGCCGCCCGCCCAGACCTTCGCCGGGGCGAGGCACCCGGTGAGGCTGGAGCCGGCCGTCCTCTCGGCGCTGGCGGCCCTCGCCCGCGCCGAGAAGACGACGCTCTTCGTGGTGCTCCTCGCGGGCTTCCAGGCCCTGCTGCACCGCCACACCGGACAGGACGACCTCACCGTCGGCGCGCCGTTCCACGGCCGGACCCGGGCGGAGCACACCCACCCGGTGGGCTACCTCGTCAACGTCCTCCCCTTGCGCTCCCGCGCTGGCGGCCCGACGCGCTTCCGGGAGCTGGTCCAGCACGCGAGGCGCGAGGTGCTCGGCGCGCTCGACCACCAGGAGCTGCCCCTCCCGGTCATCGTCGAGCGGCTGCGCTTGCAGCGCGACCCCAGCCGCCCCCCGGGCTTCCAGGTGCTGTTCGCGCTCGACCGGGCGCCCACCGCGCCGGGCGACGTGGCGCTGATGCAGCCCGAGGACGTCGCGGCCCCGTGGAGGCTGGGGGCGCTCGAGGCGCGCTCGCTGGCGCTGCCCCACCGGGGCGCCGCCTTCGAGCTGTCCTTGTTGCTGGAGAGCGCGGGTGGGGCGGTTGCGGGCTGGCTCGAGTACAACACCGACCTGTTCGACGCGAGCACGGTGGAGCGCATGGCGGGCCACCTCAATCGGCTGCTCGCCTCCGCCGCCGCCGGGCCAGACCTGCGGCTCGCGGAGCTGGAGCTGCTCTCATCCCAGGAGCGCCACCAGTTGCTGGAGGGCTGGAACCCGGCCCGCGTCCCGCTGCCGGAGGTCCGGAACCCGCTGCTGCACCACGGGGTCTTCGAGCAGGCCCGGCGCACGCCAGAGGCCATCGCGGTGAGCGCCGCCGACGGTCCCCTGACCTACTCGCGGCTGGCCTCGCGTGCCAGTCAGCTCGCCCATCACCTGGCCACCCTGGGCATCGGGCCGGACGTGCCGGTCGGGGTCTGCCTGCGCCGCGACAGCCACCTGCCCGTGGCGCTGCTGGGCGTGCTCGCGGCGGGCGGGGCGTATGTGCCCATCGACCCGGACCACCCCGCGGAGCGCATGGCCTTCGTGCTCGCGGACGCGGGGATCCCGGTGCTCATCACCGAGGCGGCGCTGGTGCCCCGGCTCCCGGCTCACGGCGCCCGGGTGGTGCTGGTGGATGGGGACGCGGCGGCGCTCGGCGCGTGGCCCGAGCATCCGCCCCAGGACACGGCCCGGCCAGGGAACCTCGCCTACGTCATCTACACCTCGGGGTCGACGGGCCGGCCCAAGGGCGTGATGATCGAACACCACAGCGCCACGGCCTTCATCGCCTGGGCGCACGGCGTGTACTCCGAGGCGGACCTGTCCCGGGTGCTCGTGGGAACGTCGATCACCTTCGACCTGTCGGTGTTCGAGCTGTTCGCGCCCCTGTCGCGCGGTGGCCGGGTGGAGCTCGTGGAGAACGTCCTGGCGCTCGCGGACGGGCGCGCGCGCGAGCCCATCACCCTGCTCAACACCGTGCCGTCCGCGATGTCCGAGCTGGTCTCGCTGAAGGCAATCCCCCGCTCGGTGCGGGTGGTGAACCTCGCGGGCGAGCCGCTGTCCGGCCACCTCGTCCGCGCGGTGCATGCGCTGCTCCCCGAGTGCCGGGTCTACAACCTGTACGGCCCCACGGAGGACACGACGTACTCCACCTTCGAGCACGTCCCTCGGGGGGAGGACCGCCCGGCCATTGGCCGTCCGCTGGCGCACCGGCGCGCGTACGTGCTCGACGCGCGCATGGAGCCGGTGCCCCCAGGCGTCACGGGCGAGCTCTACCTCGGGGGCGAGGGCGTGGCGCGTGGCTACCTGGCCCGCCCCGAGCTCACCGCCGCGGCCTTCGTGGCGGATCCCTTCTCACCCCGAGGGGGCCGGCTCTATCGGACGGGGGATCTGGCCCGCTGGCGGCCCGATGGACGGCTCGACTACCTGGGCCGGAACGACCACCAGCTCAAGCTGCGCGGACACCGGCTCGACCTGGGGGAGATCACCGCCGTGCTCGCGGAGCTCCCCGGCGTCGTGGAGGCGCTCGTCAGCGCCTTCAAGAGCGCGGCGGGGGAGCCGGCCCTGTGCGCCTACGTCGTGCTGTCCGGGACGGCGGAGCTCGCGGCGGTGCGCGACGCGCTGCAAGGGCGCCTGCCCAGGTACATGGTGCCGGCGGCCTGGGTCCGGCTGGAGGCCCTGCCCCGGCTGCCCAACGGCAAGGTGGACCGCGAGGCCCTGCCCCTTCCCGCACGGGGGGCCGCCCACGCGCCGGGGACGCCTCCCCGGGATGCCACCGAGGCCCGCCTCGCGGGCGTGTGGTCCGAGTTGCTCGGCGTGTCCGGCGTCAGCGTGGACGACGACTTCTTCGCCCTCGGGGGCCACTCGCTGATGGTCGCCCGCCTCGCGGCGCGGATCCGCGGGGTCTTCGGGACCGACGTCCCCCTCGCCCGCCTCTTCCAGGCCCCGACGCTGGAAGGACAGGCGAGGGCCCTCACGGAGTCCAGCGCCTCGCACCTCGCGCCGCTCGCTCCCGACGGACCGCGCGAGGCGCACGCTCCGCTCTCCTTCGCCCAGGAGCGCCTGTGGTTCCTCGAGCAGTTCGAGCCGGGCAGCCCGGCCTACAACATCCCCACCGCGCTGCGGCTGCGGGGGGAGCTCGACGTCCCGGCGCTGCGGGGCGCGCTCGACGCCATCCTCGAGCGGCATGAAGCGCTGCGCACCGGCTACGTGCTGGACGGCGGCCGGCCATTCCAACAGGTGCGGCCCTTCGCGCCGCTGGAGCTGCCCGTCCACGACTGCTCGCACCTGCCCGGTCCGGAAGCGGTGAGCGAGGCGCTCCAGCGGGCCTCGGAGCTGGCGGCCCGCCCCTTCGACCTGAGGGAGGGACGGATGCTGCGCGCGCGGCTCATGCGCGTCTCCGCCCGGGACCATGTCCTCGCGCTGGTCACCCACCACATCGCCTTCGACGGCTCACACGAGCCGTTCGCGCAGGAGCTCGGCGCCCTGTACTCCGCGCTCCAGGAGGGCCGGCGGCCCGCGCTCCCCGCGCCCCCCGCGCAGTACCCGGACTTCGCCGTCTGGCAGCGGAGCTGGCTGCGGGGCGAGGTGCTGGAGGCGCACCTCGCCTACTGGAAGCGCCAGCTCGCGGGCCCGCTGCCCACCCTCCAGCTCCCAACGGACAGGCCCCGCCCGGCGATTCGCGGCAGCCGCGGCGGGCGGCTCGCATTCCGTCTTCCGGCGCCGCTCGTCGAGCGCATCGACGCCACCAGCAGGGCCGCGGGCACGACGCTGTTCCAGACCTTGCTGGCGGCGTTCTGGGCGTTCCTGGGCCGGCTGTCGGAGCAGGAGGACATCCTGGTGGCGGCGCCGATGATGGATCGCCCCCACCCCGAGGTCGCGGCCTCCATCGGGAACTTCGTGAACACGGTGGTGCACCGGGGAGACCTCCGGGGGGACCCCTCGCTCCGCGCGCTGTTGGGCCGGGCGCGGGCGGTCTCGGTGGAGGCGCAGGTCCATGCCGGCCTGCCCTTCAACCTGCTCGTGGAGGCCCTGCAACCGGAGCGCAGCACGGCCCGGACGCCCATCGCGCAGGTGATGCTCTCGGTGCTGCCGTCGATGCCCCCGGTGCATTTGACCGGGCTGTCCTCCGAGTGGATCGGGCTGGACAACCCCAGCGCCCGGTTCGACCTCCTGCTCGCCTTCTCGCGGGATGACGGGGAGCTGTCCGGGCTGCTCGAATACAGCAGCGACCTCTTCGACGCGGAGACCGCGGTCCGCCTGCGCACCGGGTTCGAGACCTTCTTGTCGGGGGCGGTGGCGGCGCTGGACCTGCCGGTCTCCCGGCTGCCGCTGCTCACGCCCGCCGAACGCACCGGGATCCTCGACGGCTGGAACGCGACGCGGGCCCCCTACTCCTCCGGGCTGTGCCTCCATCAGCTCTTCGAGGCCCGCGCCGACGCGCGGCCCGAGGCGGTCGCGCTGGTGCTGGGGGAGCGCTCCGTCACCTACGGCGAGCTGGAAGCGCGGGCGAACAGGCTGGCCCACCACCTGCGCGGGCTCGGAGTGGGGCCCGGCGTCCCGGTGGCGCTGCTGCTCGAGCGCGGCCTCGAACTCGTGCCCGCCATGCTCGCGGTGCTGAAGGCAGGTGGCTGCTATGTCCCCCTGCCGGCCAGCACCCCGCCCGCCCGCGTGCGAAGGATCCTCGAGGACCACGGCATCGCCACCGTGCTCTCCGATGACGTCACACACCCCACGCTCGACACCCTCCGGGGCTCGCTGCCCGGGCTGAAGAACGTGCTGTGTCTGGATGGGGAAGGCCTGCCGGAGCGGCTGCCCCACACGAGGCCCAGCCGGCTCGCCACCGCGGATGACCTCGCCTACATCATCTTCACCTCGGGCTCGACCGGGACGCCGAAGGGCGTGGCGGTGCGGCACCGGCCGGTCATCAACCTGGTGGAGTGGGTGAACCGCACCTACCGGGTCGGCCCGGACGACCGCGTGCTCTTCGTGACGTCCATCGGCTTCGACCTGTCCGTCTACGACGTGTTCGGGCTCCTCGCGGCCGGAGGCTCCATCCGCGTCGCCACCCAGGATGAGCTGCGAGACCCGAGCGCCCTGGCACGGGTCCTGGAGACGGAGCCCATCACCCTCTGGGACTCGGCCCCCGCCACGCTCGTGCAGTGCGTCCCGTACTTCAAGGGCGGGAGCGGCGGCCGGCTCCGGCGGGTGTTCCTCTCCGGTGACTGGATTCCGGTGACCCTCCCGGAGCAGCTCCGCTCCGCGTTCCCAGCCGCCGAAGTGGTGAGCCTGGGAGGCGCGACCGAGGCCGTCATCTGGTCGAACCACTACCCGATTGGGCGTGTGGACCCTTCCTGGGCGAGCATTCCGTACGGCAAGCCCATCCAGAACGCCCGCTACCATGTCCTGGACCGCCACCTCGAACCCTGCCCGGTGGGAGTCCCAGGAGACCTGTTCATCGCGGGGGACGTGCTCGCGGAGGGGTACGTGGGGGATGCCGCGCTGACGGCGAGCAGGTTCATCGCCGACCCGTGGCGGGGAGAGCCTGGAGCGCGGATGTACCGCACCGGCGACCGGGCCCGGTACCGGCCCGATGGGAACCTGGAGTTCCTCGGGCGGCTCGACCAGCAGGTCAAGATCCGCGGCTTCCGCATCGAACTGGGCGAACTCGAGACGGTGCTCTCACAGCACGCCGGGGTGCGGGCGGCGGTGGTGCTGGCGCACGGCGAGCACTTCGCGCGCGCGCTCTGCGCCTACGTCGTCCCGGCGTCCGGCCGTGCCCCCACCGCCGCGGAGCTGCGCGCCTACCTGCGCGAGCACGTGCCCGACTACATGGTGCCCGCCGCCTTCGTGTTACTGGCTTCGATTCCGCTCACCCCGAGCGGCAAGGTCGACCGGAAGGCCCTGCCCGCCCCGTCCGCGCAGGCCGCCCCGGAAGCCTTCGTCGCTCCCGGTAACGAGCTCGAAGCCCTCGTCTCCGAAGAGTGGCGACAGGCCCTGGGCGTGGACCGCGTGGGCGTGCACGACAACTTCTTCGACCTGGGGGGAAACTCCCTCCTCGTCGTGCAGCTCCACCACCGGCTGGAGCAGCGGCTGGGACGTCCCCTGCCCCTCGTCGAGCTGCTCCAGTTCACCACCGTCCACACGCTCGCGGCGCACCTGCGGCAGTCCCAGCCGGAGCCGAAGGGCGTGGAGGTGAGCGCGGCACGCAGTGATGCCGTGGCGGAGGGCAAGAACCGGCTCCGAGCGCAGCTCGAACGGAAGCGGCGCGGGTAGACCTGCGTCCGCCCGGAATCCGGCCGCTGCGTCAGCGCGTCAAAGGGAGCAAGGCGCGCGGCCGTCGACTCTCGGTGTGGGCGAGGCAGGCGGAATCTCCCAGGGCCCAGCACACCAGGCGCGGGGCCCTCCGGAAGACGCGCACCTCATCCGGCGGTGCTACAGGAACTCGTCCCCGGCCCCAGTCTCCGGCTCCTGCGCGGAGAGGAGCACCTCTCCGGGCCGCTGCTCCACGCGGAGGCCCAGGCCCAGGGCCGTCAACTCCTCGAGCGCGGCCAGGGCCTCCATGACGGGCTGGACATCGGCGACCCGGGCAGGCACGGCGATGCGCTCGAGACGCGAGCCCATCCGCTCCAGCAGCACATGCGGGGGAAGTGCCTCGACGTATCGGCCATACAGATAGGCGGGCGCGCTCAGTTGGGCGACGTCGGAGGGTGAGACGGCCGCGACCATCGTCTCGAAGCACGCCCTCACCTCCTCCACCGGAGTGTCCTGACGCCACAGGCCGAGCAGGGAGCGCAGGAAGCCCCTCAACGGTCGCGACCGGGACGAGCCCACCTGGGCCGAGGCGATCTCCAGCGCCCGCTCGGCGCGTGCGGGGTCCGGCTCGACGAAGAACAGCGGCAGCACCTCATCGACGCCTGGGGTGTAGAGGGGCTCGGCGAGCCGCTCCGGCGCTCCCGCGAACGAGCGCAGCGTCTCGGGTTCGAGCGGCTCACCCGCCAGCCAGCGGCACCACAGCGCCTCGAGCGAGCCCGCGGCGAGCGACGCGCGGCGCAGCAGATGGGGACGTGCCTGCTCCACGCCCCCGAACAACAGGACGGTGATCAGGTCCTCGGCGCAAGGCCCCTCGGGGAACTCGAGCGCATCCGCTCCCGTCCAGCGCGCGTACCGCTTGCGCTTCAGGTCGCGCTGGACCTCGCGCGCCACCTCGCTCCACGCGGACCAGGGAACCCCGAGCGCCGCGTAGTCCCGCCGGAGTCCCTCGTCCGCGGGGGCCGAGACCGCGTTGGGGCGCTTCTGGAAGTCGGCCCGCACGCGCTTGAGCTCCTTCGCGAGCGCGGGCAGCTCCTCCGCCGGACAGCCGCCGGTCAGGAGCCGCAGGCGGGCGATGGGAATGCCGGTCAACTTGAGCAGCCAGGCTTTGAACGCCGACCAGGCGGGTGCGGAGAGGTGTCGGAATTCCACGGTCTGTCCTCACGCAGGCGCCAGGCCTGCTCCCCAGCGATGGGGCGTCGGGTGTGCCTATCCGAACTTCGGTCGCCGTGTCACGTGCATGGCACGGCTTCCCGCGGACGCTCCCCCCAGGGCGTGACCCTCCGAGGACAGTGCAAGCCTTGCACGATGCTCGGAGCAGGAGGCGCGCAAGAGTTGCACGGTGACGGGAGTCCCTCGCCGTGGAGCGCCGGGTACGGACCGTGCAAAGACGCAGCCCATGTCCAACTCGTGGGGTGACGTCCGGTTGCCGCGGTGGTGTCTGACCTTTCTTCATGCGCTCTGGAGTACGGGGCTGGTGTTGCTCGCGGGAGGCGCGCACGGGGAGCCCCCGACGACGACCTACAGGCGGGAGGCACAGGCCCTGTTTGGTCGGTGCAAGGCGACGGCGGACGGGTCGACAGGTCGTCGATACCTGTGCCCCAACCTGAGCGCGAGCATCGGTTGGTTGCCCATTCCCATGAACCACTCCAACGAACGGGTATTCGAGGGCATGCGAGACTCCATCATCGCGTCAGCCGACGGTGCGGTGGAGTCGAAGAAGACGACGCTCGTGCTGGCTGGCGTCGAGCGCGAGGCGTTGGAGGTGACGATTCGCGAGGAAGGGACGGGGGAGCTCAAGAGGACGGGGCACGTCATCATCGAGGAGCGGACCGAGAAGGGCTTCTGGGCCTATACATGCATGGAGGACGTTCGGCGGCGAGGGGCGACGCGTCCATGCAAGAGCGTGCTGGAGTTCTTCGCGTCCCAGAAGGTCCCCGAGCCCCTCGACTTGCGGAACCGGACGGTGCTCACGAAGGCGATGATGGGGACGCGTGAGTTGATGGTTCCGGATGGCTGCGACCTGACGCCAAGCGTCGCGCCGGAGGTGGGACGTATCAAGTGCCCCAGCAGCTTCCTCGAATGGGCGGTGTTGGCGCCGGAGGTCGACTTGAAGAAGTGGCTTTCGCAAGAGACGGAGAAGGCGGGCCGCGACCTCCGGCAGCGATTC
The DNA here is from genome assembly GCF_009909145.1 of Corallococcus silvisoli. Lineage (NCBI taxonomy): Bacteria > Pseudomonadati > Myxococcota > Myxococcia > Myxococcales > Myxococcaceae > Corallococcus > Corallococcus silvisoli. Next base: position 1,357,970 of record NZ_JAAAPJ010000001.1, on the reverse strand, counting down.
GCCGCGAGCGGTGCCTCCGTGAACGGCCAGGAGGTGGCCTGCCGCGTGTTGGAGCAACAAGGGCTCTGCCATCGGTATCGGGTACAAACACCCCGGAGCACGCTCTGGCTTCTCCTCGGAGCGGGCCGGATGGGGAAGGAAGGCGTGCGGCTGGTGTGCTCCTTCACGGGTGAGTCCGAGGCCCTTCCGACGGTCTGCAATGGCTCGCTGGAGCTCCAGCCAACGGACGCTCCTCGGATGACGCCTCGGTGACGGCGGGCACGGAGCGCCCCCCTGCCCCGCTTCATGGGAGGAATTGCGCAGCGGCGGTGCGCGATGAGCGGGACACCCAAGCAGCAGACGACGCTTGTTTACCGCTGGATGGTCCAGCGTCGCGCCTGCCGCGCGCGATTGCGCACGTGTCCCTCGCCACCTAGAGAGCCATCGACTGGAGACAGCTCCGGTTCGCCAGGAAGTCTCCTGGCGAGTCACGAGGACAGACAATGACGCGACACGCTTCGACCCGGATGGCGCTGTATGCCGCAGCCGCTTTGCTCCTTCCTCTCTCCGCGCTCGCTCATCATGCGATGGAGAAGGACGGCATGTGGGTTGATCATCACGGCATGACGCTCTACACCTTCGACAAGGACGGCGGCGGCAAGTCCATGTGCAACGGCGAGTGCGCCAAGAACTGGCCCCCACTGCTCGTCAAGAAAGGTGACGAAACGGCACAGGACAAGTGGACCCAAATCAAGCGTGACGACGGGACGATGCAGTGGGCCTATGACGGCAAGCCCCTGTACACCTTCATCAAAGACAAGAAGGCCGGCGACAAGACGGGCGACGGAGTCAAGGACGTCTGGCACGTCGCCAAGCCTTGAACGATTCGTTTCGCGAGACCTGTCTCGCGAGGCCAACGCTCACCCCGGAAGGACGGACTGAAACAGGCACCCTGGAGTCGAAGTTCACCCTGACATGTCCGATCCCTGACGGGCGCGGTGCCCCGCGGGGGGATGTCCCGGAGTCGGCACCTGGTGCACGGTGGCCGACCCACCCCTTCCGGAGCGCCCCTTGTTCAAAGCCAGCAACTCCGACATGGCCGCCAGCACGGCCGAGCCCGCCGACAGCCTCTCCCTCCTCACGTCGCTGACCGACGTAGGCCTCCTCTCCAAGGCGAGGGGACGCGCGCTGACGGACAAGCTGAACCGCTTCTTCCAGGCGGTTCGCGCCCCTTCCCAGAAGACGGACGAGGCGTTCTGGACAGCCTTCCAGCAGGAGTTCGGCTTCGCCACGGTCGCGCCCTCCGAGCGCGTCACGCCGATGAACGCCGCCAACCTCTGCCCGGAGCCCACGGCGCTCATCGAGTCGCTCAACGAGCTGCGCCTCGAATACAACCTCAACGTCTCGCAGCAGATGCGCACCGCGCAGGGCGAGCGGGTGCGCCAGTTGGAGCAGACGCGCAGGAGCCTGGCGCTCGGGCTGGGGCTGACGGACCCGAACGACCTGGCCATCATGCGCAACGCCACGGAGGCGAACAACGCGGTCAACTGCGGCTTCCGAGGCTGGAGCGCGGACGGGAACGACACGGTGGTGATGTGGTCGGAGAACCACCCCACCAACCGCGAGGCATGGAAGATGCGAGCCGAGTGGTCCGGCGGCCCGACGCGATTCAAGGTGGAGGAGGTGAGCTTCCCGACGAACGCCTCGGAGGCGGACATCGCGGCGGCCTTCATCAGCCGCATCACCCCGCGCACGCGCTTCGTGACGTACACGGAGACAGCCAACAGCAACGGCTTCCGCATGCCCGAGTCGGTGATGAAGGCCATCTGGGACCACGTGAAGGCGAACCGTCCGGACTGCCACATCCACATCGACGGGACGATGGCGTGGGGCGCGCGCCCGCTCAACCTGGCGGACGCGTACTGCCACAGCCTCGTGTCCAGCGCGCACAAGTGGTTCCTGGGCCCCAAGGAGACGGGCATCCTCTTCATGCGCAAGGAGAAGACCCGGAACTTCATGCCGAGCGTCTACGGCTACGACTACCGCATCGTCATCGTGCCGTACCGGGAGCTGCCGGAGAACGCGCTGCGGTTCGAGCTCATCGGCCAGCGCGACGACGTGAACATCATCGCGCTCGACCTCACCCAGAGGATGTGGACGGCGCTACAGCCGCGCAAACCCCACGAGCGCATCGCCCAGCTCGCCCAGCACCTCATGTCACGGCTCCAGGAGGCGGGGAGCCGGTGGAGCCTCGTCACGCCGAGCGACCCCGCGCGCAGTTGGGGCGTGGTGCGCGTCGAGGCGCCGAAGGAGCACCGGGAGAAGACGCTGTACGACTGGCTCTACCAGGACCCGCGCTACCGCGTCGCCGGCTCCGGGGACGACAAGACGTTCCGCCTGTGCCCTCACATCTACAACACGATTGCCGATGTGGACCGGGCCGTGGATGGGATGAACGCCTGGTACGAGGACAGGCGCTCGTGACGGGCGGGCCGTGACGCGGTGGACCGACCGCGACGCACGACGAGGCCCATGCTCAGAGCCAGCGCTTCACGGCCTCCCGCATGGCCTCCGTGGCCTCCGCCCGCTTCGCCTCGCCGTCGGGCACGAACGGCTGCCGGGTGTTCCCCTTCGACCGGTAGCGGCCCTTCTCCTCCATCCGCGCCCGCTGCGACACATCCGCCTCCAATCCGAAGTGGGCCAGGATGTGACGGGGCACCCCGCCGGGCAGCTGCGCGTAGTCCACCCACAAGCCCCGGGGGCCCGCGTGCCGGCGTGCCGCCTGCGCGTAGCGCGCCAGACACCACGCGAAGAATGCCTCCGGAGCCCCTCGTGCCTCACCGGGCCAGTCCGGGAAGCACGCCTTGAACCTCGGGTCGCCGCGCCGGTACCACCGCAGGGGCGCCGACGGGCTGCGGAAGTTGGAGGCCATCACCTCCGTCGCGTCACGCGTCAGGAACACCCAGGGCACGTCCGGCAACGCGCCCCGGATCCAGTCCAGGAACAGCAGGTTCCATGACGAGAACTTGATGACATAGCGCCCGCTCCCCCGCCCCAGGACCTTGATCAACCGGCGGAACACCTCCGCGTCGAAGGCACAGGCCCCCTGGGCGCAATGCAGCAGGTAGAGCGACAGCACCTCGGGCTCGCTCACCGCCCGAAGCCCGGGAAGCGTCCCCAGCATCTGGCTCACCAGCGTGCTCCCGCACCGCGACACGTGGAAGAGGAGCCCCGCCGGCAGCGCCCCGTCCTCCGGCAGCTCCTTCACCGCGGACACGCGGTAGCCAAGACCCGCCTCCCCGGCCTCCAGCGCGTGCCGGAGGCCGTCGCTCATGAAGGGGGCTTCGTAGACAGCGGGAGACAGCTCCGCCGTCTGGAGCATGGCCTGCCCTCCCTGGAGGTACATCCGGGTGGGGACGGGGACGCGCTCCATGTCACCCGCCCCCCGTGGCGACCGCGCGGAGCCGAGGCCGCGCCTGCTCCGCGAAGGACCGCGCCATCCTGTTGATTCCGGCGGAGGCGCTGCCTCCCGCCTGCCGGCCCAGGTATTCCTCCACGAGCGCGTCCAGCTTCGAGTCCAGGCCCGCCATCACCGCGGCCTTCAGCGCGTCCTTGAACGCCGCCAGCTCTCCCTGCTGCCACACCGCCAGCGGGACGGTGTTGCGCATGAAGTCCTCCTTCTCGAGCTGCTCCACCGCCCGCCGGAACAGCGCCTGCCAGGGGCTGGTCAGCAGGCCCACCGTCAGGTGCAGCGAATGCACGTCCGTGGCGCTCACGTCATGGAAGTGCCCTCGGGGTACGTACAGCAGGTCTCCCTTGCGCAGCACCTCGTCGAACACGCAATTCAGCGAGGGCCGGTGCTGCTCCGGGTTCTGCATCGGCTCGCCGTCGAAGGGCAGGTGGATGGGCTTGTCGTACAGCCGCCAGCGCTTCTCCCCCTCCAGTTGCAGGATGAAGGCATCGTGCGTGTCGTAGTGGAGCGTGAAGCCCTGGGCGCCCGCGGGCGTCATGTACAGGTTCGCCTGCACCCGCACCCGCCACTCCTGCTCCAGCACGTCGCAGAACCGCCGGAGGGGCTCCAGCGCCGTCTGCGCCTGGTAGACAATCACCGAGTGTCCCTGCTCCAGGAACAAGCGCGAGACACGCTCACGGTTGATGACATGGTTGAAGTTGACCCGGGACTCCTTGTACGACATGGAGGACGAGAACTCGTTGTACGACGTCTCGCGGCCGTCCTTCACCATCCGCACGTGGGGATAGGCGTTGTTCTCCTTCTGCAGGAACGCCAGCATCTCCTCGATGCCGAAGAGGCCTGAATAGTACTCCGCGTCTCCCCGGCGGATCAGCAGCCGCTCCTTCTCGAAGTACGTCCGCAGGAATGCGTCCGGAGAGACAGGCTTCAGCAGGTGCTCGGTCGTGTATTTCATGGCGATCGTCACGGGGGAGACGTGGCGGGGCGGCGCACGGGCGCATGCGCCGCCCCGGGGGGCCACATCAGTCGTTCAAGTCGTTCTGTTCCGCGTTGGAGATGTCTTGCGTGTACGGCGTGACGCCGTCCTTGTTGATGAGGATGGCCGCGACCTGGTTGCGCAGCGCATCGTCGGGGATGAGGTTGATGACGGGATCCAGCGTGAGGGTGTTGATGATGTGCCAGCTCACGTAGTTGTCGTTCAGGGAGGCAGCCCAGGCGGGGTACTTGCCAATGAGCGACCCGTCGCCGCCAATCACGTTGATGGTGACGTTGTTGTCCGCCTCCACGGAGCTGTCGTTCGAGGAGGACCCCGTCCCATGACCATTGTCGGCTCCGCCGGAGATGGGCACGTCCTCCAGCTCCAGCTTGACCTCGAAGCCCTTGGACACGCTGTCCGAGAAGCTCTGCCCCTGGCTCATGCTGGTCACCTTCTTGGTGTCCGTGCCGAACAGGAGTCCGCCCAGGTCCAGCTGCTTCACGTAGTAATGGCCCCACGCGTTCAGCACGTTCACGATCCGGTCGTAGGAGCGTGAATCGCCGACGCCGAGCTTCGCGGCGTCCCGCAGCGCATCGACGAAGTCAGCCGTCAGCGTCATCGCCCCGTCGCTGAAGCCAATCCGCAGCTTGGGGACGCGGTACATGCTGGTGACGAAGTAGTCCGTCTCCGAGAACGACTGGTCATTCGTGTACTCGTGCTCGTGCTCGAACTTCAGGCTGAAGATGCCGGGGACGCCGATGTCCGCCTTCTTCACGTCGTAGCCCTGCTCGTGGTACGTGTGCTCCGTCTGGAAGAAGGTCTCCACCGTGTGCAGCTGGGCGGTGAGGTTCGGGATGAGCCACTGGAAGGTCGGGTTGTTTCCCGGGTTGGTCGGATCCGGGAGGACCAGGGTCGGCGACGTGAGCTGCAATCCCTGATGGATGCTGAACACGTTGGTGGGGTTCACCTCCTCGGTGATGATCATGGCGTGGAAGAGGCCACGGTCCTCGAACAGGTGGAGCCAGTCCTGGGCGGTGAAGTCATGGGGATCGCTGGGCAGATCAGCGCTCTTGAGCTGAAGCATGGGCATTGTCATTGTTCCTTCGTGGAAGTGTCTGTTCCGTGAGAAGACAGCAACCCGGCGTCCCTAGTCGTTCAGCCCGTCCCCGCCATTCGACGTGAAGAACTGATAGGTCTGTGAGTTGTAATACTTCTGATTGACCACGAAGACGTCGAACACCATCGAGACAGCCAGGTCGTCGGCCGTCTCGTAGCCGTTGCAACCTCCGTACGTCTGCCCGGAGGTGCCGGAACCGGTGACGGTGCCGCCATGCACGTTGATGTTGGTGTCCCCCCCGCTCTCCGCGTCCATCCTGCCGGACAGCTGCAACGTGCTCTGGGGAGGATCCAGGTTCGGCCGGGGCGCGGAGTACTTCCTGTTGCCGCTGTCGGTCCAGGACTTCAACGGGGTGCAGGTGACGCGAATCTGGTAGGAGTTGGCGGCGATCGCCTCGTCCAGCGGATGTTCGCCAAAGTTGTCGTCGTAGACATAGACCATGTCCCCGTTGTACTTATTATTCGCAAGGAACGCATACTGAGTGGCGGTAGCCCATTGATTGACGGAGGGCTCGGACGCGCGCGGCATGATGGCGGCGTTGTTGTCGAAGATGGCGATGTTGCTCGGGAGGATCTCGATGCCAAAGCCAAACCCCACCTGACAGCCAAAGCCAATCTGGAAGCCGATATAGGTGTCCGGCGGGATGATGACCCCCTGGCCGTTGTCCACCAGCTGGCCGTTCTTGGTGTTGATGACGTTCTCCACCATCAGCGGAGTGGAGAGGTCCGGCAGGCCGTTGAGGTTCGAGTAGGCCTTGATCTGCTTCTCATTCGCCTGCTTGGCGACGGCGTCCGCCATATTATAGCAGACCTTGACGGTCATGATGCCCTTCTGGAAGAGCTGGTTCTGCGCATTGCAACTCACGATCGACATGCGGGCGTCCCTGGCTGGGGTTGGGTGTGCAGCCCTCCATCGCAAGGCCAATGCCAGCCGTCTGGCTTCACAAGAAGCCGGAATCACTGCAAAACCCATATGCGCCAGGATTCCCCACACGGCGCCCTGACGTGTCATGGCCCGGCGGTGACGCGTCAGCGCTCTGCCAAGGGCACGCCCGTCCAAATCCTGGGGGAAGGTAGGACATCACCATCGGCGTGGAGCGACCCTCCCTGCCTGACTCCATCGACAGGGTGGGCCCCGAGAGAGGAGGTGCTCAGATTCGCGCCCGAGCCCCGGCGCAGAGCCTCTCGCCCCCGCTCTGCAAATCCTCCTGCGCGGCAGCGTCCAGCCTTAGCGAGACGCCGCACCACCCGTCAGGTCGGAGTCCCTCAAGCCCACCAGGCGAAGGCGCGCATAGAGGGCCTGATCGTGGACTTTTCCGTCCTTCACGGCGCTCTGCCGCATCAGACCCTCGCGCTGGAAGCCGGCCTTCTCCAGCACCCGGCACGACGCGGCATTGTCCGCGAAGGGGAGCGCGAACAGGCGGATGAGGTCGAAGCACTCGAAGGCCCAAGCGCAAAAGCCCTCGAGCGCCGCGGCTGTGATGCCCCGGCCCCAAAGTGACTGGCCGAGCCAATAGCCCACCTCTGCCGAATAGCGCTCGATGTCCGTGCCGAGAATCAGCCCCATGGAGCCCACGGCCTCGCTCGCCACCTCGATTGCGAAGTTTGTCGGAGAAGGCTCGCTGGCCGTGTGGCCTACCCACCATGCGGCATCCTCGGGCGTGTAGGGGTGGGGAAACCGGTCGCGAAGGTGGCGCCACACTTCGCGATTGTTGGCGTGTCGGACGAGGGCTTCCTCATCCCCGCGCCGCCATGGGCGCAGGATGCAGGGACCACACTCGATTCGGAGGTGCGCAGCCATGGAGCGCACCATCCCAAGAAGGCACTCTGAGGTGCAAGGCGGCCCAACACGCGATGCGCGACAGAGGACTCCGCGAGGCAACTGGGAGGGCGCCTCACTCATTTCGACCTGGGGCGCCCATGTCTGAGATATTCCAAAGGGCCACCCGTTTCAGGCCGGCGACGGCCCCGTCCGCCGGGGGCCTCCCACGCCGCGCTCCATCCGCCGCGAATCCTCCATCCGCGGCCGGTTGGCGCCGAGCAGATCACTGCGCGTCAGGATGCCCACCACACGCGTGGGAGCGTCACGGTGCACCACCGGCAGCCGGCCAACGCCCACCTCCACCATCAGGTCCGCCGCCTCGCGCAGCGAGCTGTCCGCGTACGCCACTGCCAGAGGACGCTTCACCAGCTCGCGCACGCGCCGGCCCGCGGCGTCGCGGCCATCCAGCAGGTCGCGGCGGGTGACGACACCGACGAGCCCCCCACCGGCCACCACCGGGAAGCCTTGATGCGTGCTGCCCGGCGTGCCGGAGGCGAGCCACGCGCGCACCTCTCCCAGCGGCCGATCCGCCTCCAGCGACACCACGGGCCTGAGCCCCACGTCGCGCACCAGCGCCTGTCCCAGCGCGTCCACGCCGTACTCGGTGACGACGCGCCCGCCGCGCCGGGCCAGCTTCTCCGTCATGATGGAGTGACGCATCATCAGCGCGGATACGAGATAGGCCGCCGCGCAGCCCCCCAGCAGCGGCAGCAGCCCCATGGGCTGGCGCGTCGCCTCGAAGGCGAACACCACCGAGGCCAACAGCGCACGGGACGCCCCCGCGAAGATGGCCGCCATGCCCACCAGCGCCGCCACGCGCACGTCCACGCCCAGCCCCGGCGACAGGTGGGTCGCCAGCAGCCCCAAGCCGGAGCCCAGGGCGCCGCCCAGCGTGAAGAGCGGCGCCAACGTGCCGCCCGAAGTGCCGCTTCCCAGCGCCACTGACCAGGAGAGGAACTTCATCGCGCAGAAGAACAGCATCGCCGTGCCCACGAAGCGGCCGGAGAGGATGTCCTCGATATTGGTGTAGCCCACGCCCAGCGTGCGAGGGGAGAAGAAGCCCACCACGCCCACCACGACCGCGCCCAGCGCGGGCCACCACATCCAGTGCAGCGACAGTCTCTCGAAGGCGTCCTCGATGGCATACACAGCGCGGGTAACCAGCGTGGACGCCACGCCCATCACCGCGCCCAGCACGATGTAGAAGGCGAGCGCGGAGCCGCTCGGGGGCAGGAGGTCCGGCATGACGAACGCGGGTGCGCCCCCCACGAAGGCCATGCGCACGCCCGTCGCGGTGGCGGTGGCCAGCGCCACGGGGATGACGGAGCGGGGCCGGTACTCGAACAGGAGCAACTCCACCGCGAGCAGCACCGCGGACACCGGAGCGCCAAACGTCGCCGCCATGCCCGCCGCAGCGCCCGCTGCCAGCAGGGCCTTGCGCTCATCCGCGGTGACGTGGAGCAGCTGCCCCACCAGCGAGCCCAGCGCGCCGCCCGTCGCGATGATGGGTCCCTCCGCGCCGAAGGGGCCACCGGTACCGATGGCTACCGCCGCCGACAACGGCTTGAGGAATGTCATCCGCGGCGGAATGCGGCTCTGGTTGTAGAGCACGTTCTCCATCGCCTCGGGGATGCCGTGCCCGCGGATGGCGCGTGAGCCATAGCGCGCCATGAAGCCGACGATGATGGCCCCCACCACTGGCACCACGATGACCCACGGGCCCAGCGTGTTGTCCGCCGGAGACACAGGCGCCGTGGTGAAGCGGCCGAAGAAGGCGATGTTGGTGAAGAGCCCGATGAGCGCACTCAGCGCCTGCGCCACCAACCCCGCGGCCAGCGCCAGCACCACGGCGATGGTGCTGATGAACACCACGCGCCGATCCACCGACTCCATCACATGCGGCGTGCGCACGCCCACGAGCGCCGGCCCCATCGACGGGGCCACCGGCAACGTCTCCCGCGCCTCGGGGCCTCCGTCCAGGCCCGCCTCGACGCGCTCCACCTCAGGCCGCTCCATTCGACTTCTCCTTGCGCCGCCCGCGCGGCTTCGCTTCTTCCTCGAAGAAGAGCGGCGGCGAGTCGCCGTCCAGCCCCAGCTCCGACACCAGCGCGGACAGCCCGCGTGCAAACCCCTCGCGTACGTCCGGCTTCAGTCTCCGCAGCCCGGCGATGAGCTGGGCCTGGGCCATGGGCGGAGCCTCACGCAACAGCGCCCGGCCCGCGGGAGCCAGCGACACCTCCACCCGGCGGCCATCCCGCGGCGAGGGCCGGCGCGTGACGAGCCCTCTTTCGATGAGGCGCGCCACCACCGTCGACACGCTGCTCTGGTGCGTGAGGGTTTGCTCGGCCAGGGTGTTGATGGAACAGGGGCCGGCCTCCGCCAGCCGCTGCAGCACGAAGAGCTGCGCGCCGCTGATGCCCACCAACTGCTCGGACGCTCGGGCCGAAACGCGCAGCAGGCGCACCAGACGGCGGATGCCGTCCATCACCTCCCGCACCTCACCCTGCTCCGCGCTCGCGACTCTTTTTATATGGGAGCCCATTCAATTGACGCTGAAGGTACGCGCCGGGCATGCCCGCCGCAATCCATGCGCGCGGCGCCTGTCAGGCGGGCAGGTGCTCGGACTTCCGGTGTGAATCACCCGAACTGATGGGAGCCGCCCCCCAGCCTGCGGAGGCCAGGCAGCGGAGCGCCAGACAGTCCCACGTCTGTGGCCGGCCGAAAAGCAAGGTGCGCACGGGGCCCATCAGGTCAGCGCGGAATCGCCGAGCCAGCGCCTACGCCGTCCCGTGCACACAAGGGACTGTGCGCTCGTGATGAAGGGAGGGCCAAGCTGCGTGGTGCAGCCCCCCGTTTCGACCGGACGGCTCCCCCTCACATGGGACCAAGCCAGGGACTGGCGCCGGAAAGGTCGGAACAGATGCGCAACGCCAAAGGCAAGTACGCCCATGCCCCCTGCGCAAAGCTGGCTGCCCCATCAAGAGCGGGGCTCAGCGCGACAGCGAACGCCCCCCCTCCAGCCCCTTTCGTCACGCAAGCGTCTCAAGACCTGCCCACTCGTCATCGACGTCCGACTCCCAGCCACGTCGACACCATTGGTCTTCGCGCCATTCGAGCGCCAAGTAACACATGCCCTGTTCTGCGACGCGTCGCTTATCAACGAAGAAAAACACGAGCGCCCAAACAGTCACACTACCATCGTCCTTTTGGGCCACGAGCAACTTCACAACAAGTTCAATAACGATCCCCGAATGCAGAGCCCCAACCATTCCCTCCAGTGTTGCGGAGGCTGCGTCAACCTCAACCGTTTCGCTCCCATGAACGATCCGCAGCGAGCAACCCAGAAATAGCGATAGCGACTTGAGCCATTCAGCATGTCCCGACCAGAGGTCCATATCCCTCATCGTTAAGACTCCCTTACACTCAGGAACTACTCAACGCAGCTTCTCAAAGGAAACACCCTTGAGGAGCGGACTGGCTGAGTTCCCCGTCCCGCACGTAATTGGACGGCCTTCATCGGCTTTCGTCGCGAGCGTACCAAACACAGCAATGACGCGCGGCGGCGCACCTTGTCCGTAGACGACCGTCGTCCTGTTACGATGGGGAGGAAGGGCCCTCCTTCCAGCCTGATTCGCGGGCCTCGTGGAAGATCCAAACCCCCAGGGGAAAGTCGAGAGGCGCTCGTGCGCGTAGCACCCGGAGACAATGCGCATCACCTGCAGCCAGAGCACTTTGTCCGTCGGGTCGCGTCGCTCGTTTGCCTGCGTCCACGCGATGGACACTCCACGGGGCCCGCATGCCAGGGGCCGCCCCACGTGCTGGCTGAGGGCACAGGGGTCGACCCACGCGCCCCCCAGCCCTCAGCGATTCCGCCTCTGGAACACGTGCCCCCGTCATGACCGCGAGGGCAGACCGGCGGACACCGTCTCCAACCGCACGCGTCCACCCACGAACTCGACCACGGCGTGACCATCCGGCGCATCCGGGAGGTTGACGTGGAAGGTGCCCCGGTACCAGCGGGCCCGGCCCTCGTCTGACGCGGGCGCGGGGAGCCGTGCCCGCAGGGCCTTTGGGAGCACCGCCACGGCGCTGGCGAGCCGCTTCTCGGCCTCGGAGGGGCCACGCACCGCGAAGTCATCCCAGACACAGCCATAGGGCGAACCCATGTGCCCGGAGACGGTCAGGTCCGCGTCGAGGGCCGTCGCGAGGAGTCCGACCAGCGGCTCCTTCCCAGGGCTCACGTGGGTCACGAGCACGCGGACCTCCCCCGCGACCCTCGGCGGCGCGGAGTCGAGCAGCGCTGACAGCTCCCGCTCCGTCGTGAGGATCTTCCCCCGGCCCCCATCGAGCGGCGCGTTCTCTCCCAGCAGCGCCGGGAGGAGGTTTCCCCCCAGGCCGAAGAAGCGGAAGGGGCCACAGGTCGCCGTCCCCAGCAGCGTCAGGTTGGGGACGCGCCTCTTCCCCTCCAGCAGCGCGGAGACCACGGCGCCATCCTCGTGATTGCCCCACACCGCGAACGTGGGCAGGGAGAATCCCCGCCCGGAGTCCAGCCACCCGCCGAGGTCGGACAGCGGCAGCTGCTCGCGGACGAAGGCGCGCAGGGCGTCGCCCTTCAGCTTCTTGGCCCGCGGCTTCGCGTCGCCGCGCAGCTTCGAGTGGACGACCCGGAGGAACAGCTCGCGCGACTCGATGCGCTCCACGCTACCGCCGTCGTAGAAGCCGAAGTCCCCTGCGTGCAAGACTGCGTCGGCCCGGGACTCCTTCGCGAGCCGCTCGATGATGTCGAGATGTCCATGGGTGTCGGAGATGAGCAGCAGGCGCATGGCGCGTGTCCTTTCGAGGCGAGGCTGACGACACGATGGCACCGGGGCGGTCCCACGGGAGCGGACAGAAAACCGGACAACGCGCGGGCGAGGCCCAGGCCCCCGTGGGCTACACGTGGGACGACTACCTCAAGGCCCTGGTGTCGGAGCACGGCACGCTCACCGCCGTCGCCTGGAAGCTCGTCGAGCGGGGGCTGTCCGAGGAGGTGACCTCCGTGGAGCGGGCGCTCCGGCGCCTGCGCGGACGGGGACAGCGCGACGGCGGCCTCATCGGCCAGCGGCTCCTGCGGGTGTTCGGCGTGCCCGCGAGCGTCGAGGCCCAGGCCCGCTGGATGGGGACGTACCACAGCCCCTTCGGGGACCTGCCCATCCAGCTGTGTGTGGACCAGCTGCGCTTGTGGGAGCGCCCACCCCTCTCGGAGTCGAGGGCACGCGTCTGGATCCTCCTGGGGCTGGCGGGTGTGGCGCTGCGCAGGCGGGCCTTCACCGAGGCCCAGCCATTGCTGGAGAGCGCCGCGGCGCTCGCGGACACGCCGGCGGCGCGGTTGGAGCATCACCTCGCGACGAGCTATCTGCTGACCCGTTTGGAGATGGACGTGGAGCGCGCGGAGGCCGCCGCGCGTCCACACCTGGAACGGGCGCGGCGACTGCTCGACACGTCCCGCGCGGAGCTGGAGCCCGCGGATGCCGCGTGCTTCGAGGCCCGCCTGGTCGACCACGCGGCCTTCGACGCCAACCGGCGCGGCGACTTCGCGCGGGCGCTCGCGCTGTACCGCGCCCTGCCCACCGACGACGTCCATCCCTTCGCCAGCTACCGCCGCGACGCGGGGCTGGCGTTCGGCCTGAATCAGCGCGGCGAGCGGGACGCGGCGCTCGAAGCGGCGCGCCGGGCCTGCGAGCACGCGGGCGATGGCGGCTACGTGCGCCTGCGCGTGATGGGCCTGCTGATGCTCGCGCGCATCCAGGGCGCCCCGGACGACGCGAGCACGCTCTCACGGGCCGCCGCCATCGCGAACAGGCTCGCGGACCCGGAGCTGCTCGTGCGTGTCGAGCGCGCCAGGGGACGCTCGACGCGGGCTCACGCCACTTCGCGGTGATCCGTCACAGGACGGAGCCCCAGCGCCCGCTCGCGCCCTGGCCACGGCCAGGCCCCCGTCACCATCGCCATCTTCCCGGTCATGGTCACACTCACCGCCACGAGCATGGTGCAGATGTACGAGATGATGCCCATGTCTCCGAACACCTGATTCAGGTACGACGCCACCACGCCGATGATGACCAGCGCGGCGGACCGGTGCTCCGCCGCGTAGCTGCGGTGGTACGCGCGCGCGGTCAGGTACACGGTCGCCACCAGGTACATCCAGATGCCCGTGAATCCCAGCACGCCACCAAACGCGAGCAACCCCAGCAGCGAGTTGTGCGGGTGATACCGGAACTGGGGGAACACGAAGGCAATATCCGGCATCGGGTAATCCAGCACGAACTCATGCCCATAGCCGACCCCCACCAGCGGATGGCTGCTCCACGTGGCGATGAGATTGAGATTCTCGATGTCGCGGTAGTCCAGCTCCCCTTCCGCGTGCTGGCCCTCGACGAGGGAGCGGAACGTCTGCACCGGCTTGAAGACGCCACTGCTCGAGTTCCAGCCGACGCCCAGATACACGACGCCGAGCGGAAGCATCAGGATGGCCGCGCGCGTGACGAACTTCTTCAGCGGCGTCCACGGATTGAACAGGTACGCGGCCCCCATCGACCCCACCATGCTCACATACGCCAGCCGACGGTCGTTGTAGAACATCCCGACGAACACCAGCACCGCGACGACGATCCCGCGGATGGCATGGGCCGCCTTGGGTCGCTCCAGCCATCGGGTGACACACACCATGAGCGCGAAGATGAAGGTCATCGAGTCCGAGTGGCACGTGGTGTACTCAATCTCCTTGCCGATCTCCGGGATGACGACGACCGCGAAGTACGTGCTCACCGCGGACTTGGTGAGCGCGCCAGCGATGACCGTCCGGGCCACGGCCGGCCAGTCCTGGGGCCCTCGCAGGCTGTAGTGGAACATCATGACCATGAGCGGCATGCACGCCGCCTGATGCCACTGCCACAGCGAGTTCTTCACGTCCCCGCCGTTGAGGATGCCCCAGACCTCCATCCACAGGATGGTGACGGCCGACAGCGCCACCAGCACGATGAGCGGCCGGGGCAGCGGCACCACGGGTGGGTCGATGGTGGACTTCGTCGCTCGCCGGTAGATGCCCAGCCCAATCAGGCCGATGATGAGCACGTCGATGAGCGGGAAGCGCAGCGCGCCAATGCCCACCAGCTCATGCAACTGGGAGAACAGCAGCTGCCCCAGGGGAAAGAGGGGCGACTTCCAGAACATCGACTGTGGGCGCTCGGGCGTATAGTCCACCGCGAGCACCAGGTAGAGGACCGCGAGCGCCTGGTAGCGCAGCGGGGCCTTCGTCATCCCCCACACCACGGTCGCGGCCACCACCGGCGCCACGGTGATGATGGGATTGCCGTCGCTCACCGCGGCACCGCCAATGCAAGCCAGCCCCAGGCCCACGAGCAACGCGGCGTAGCGCCAATAGGAGGGGTTCGGTGGAGCGTACATGGGGCGCGGCGTTCGACTCGCCGAAGGTGGAGCACGCAGAGCGACTCACGCCGGGCCGCTTTGCGACACACGTGCCAGGGACTCCTCCGAGGGCACGGACCACGCGCGTCCAGGCATTCCGCCGCCTGGGCGGGATTCGGAACCGGCGAAATGCCTGCTCGCCCTGGGGGCCCGCCCGCGCCTCACCCTCCGCGTTGCTTCTGACGCCTCGCCCCACACGCTAGGCTGGCTGTTCCATGCCTCCTCCCGAGCGACATGACGTTCCCTGGACCGCGCTGGTGGTGGACGACGACCCCGGCGTCCGTCAGTCCCTCCGGCTGTGTCTGGAGGCGGCGGGGGGACGGGTGCTCGGGGTCGGGACCCCCAGCGCCGCGCAGGAGGCCCTCGAGCACGGACGGTTCGACGTCGTCTTCCTCGACCTGTGGCTGGGCGCCGAGTCCGGGCTCGACGCGCTCCCCGAGCTGCTGCGCCGGCAGCCCGACGCAGGGGTCGTCGTCATCACCGCGTTCGCCACGTTCGAGAGCGCCGTGGAGGCGATGAAGCGCGGCGCCGCGGACTACCTGCCCAAGCCCTTCACCCCGGACCAGGTCCGGCTCGCCGCGGATCGCCTCCTGCGAGCCCAGCGCCTGCGCCGGCGCGTGGTCGAGCTCGAGCAGCGGCTCGACGACAGCGATGTCGGGCATGTCTTCACCTCGAAGAGCGCGCTGTTCCACGGCTTCCTGGAGACCGCGGCACGCGCGGCGGCGTCGGACTCGGTGGTCTTGCTGCGCGGGGAGAGCGGCACCGGCAAGAACGTGTTCGCCCACTGGATTCACGAGCACAGCCCGCGCGCGGGCGCTCCGTTCGTGAGCGTGAACTGCCCGGCGCTCTCCAACGACCTGATGAGCAGCGTGCTGTTCGGCCACCGGCGCGGCGCCTTCACGGGGGCGGTCTCGGACGTCGCGGGCAAGGTACAGGAGGCGGAGGGCGGCACCCTCTTCCTCGATGAGATTGGCGACCTGTCTCCAGACGCCCAGGCCCGCCTCCTGCGCTTCCTCAATGACCGGACCTATGAGCGGCTTGGCGAGGCGCGCGAGCGCAGGGCCCATGTCCGCATCCTCGCCGCGACGCATCGTCCCCTGGAGGACGAGGCGCGCGCGGGGCGGTTTCGGGACGACCTCCTCTATCGCATCAACGTGTTGATGCTCACGCTGCCGGCCCTGCGGGAGCGCCCCGAGGACGTGGTGCCGCTCGCGCGCCACTACCTGGCGTTCTTCGCGCGCCAGCAGCGCCGGCCAGGCCTCGCGTTCTCTCAGGAGGCGGAGGCCGCCATCGCGGCGCACCCCTGGCCGGGGAACCTGCGCGAGCTGCGCAACGCCGTGGAGCGCGCCGTCATCCTGGGCGCCTCCGCCACGCTGGGGCCCGGAGACCTGGGACTCACCGCCACGCGCGCGCCCCTCGGCGGAGGCGGAGCGCGGGTGCGCGTGGGGGACATGGTGAGCCTCGACGAACTCGAGCGGGAGCACATCGCGTCCATCATCACCCAGGCCCCCACGCTGGAGGCCGCGGCGCGGGTCCTCGGCATCGATGCCACCACCCTCCAGCGCAAGCGCAAGCGCTACGGGCTCGTCTGAGAAGAACTGCATGCCCATGCCTCGACACTGGGGCCTTCGGGCCAGATTCCTCGTCGCGTGTGTCCTGCTCGTGCTCACCACGGTGAGCGCGAGCTTGTGGACGCTGGCCACGCTCACCCGCCTCAGCGGCGAGGTGGGCGCCACGGTGAAGGACAGCGACGAGGCCACCGCCGCCACCGCGCGGCTGGGCAGCGCGCTGGAGCGAGAGGACGACGCGCTCCTGCTGGCCCTCACGGGCGATGACCACGCGCTGGGTCCGAAGCGCCAGAGCACGGACGAGGCCCTCGCGCAGCTGGCCGCGCTGCTGACCACGCGGCCCGAGCATCAGGCCGCCACCCTCCTGCGCGAGGAGGTCGAGGCCTATCGCGACGCCGCGAATCGCATCGCGGCCGGGGCCGGCACCCCCGATGCGCTCGGGCGCTACCACCGCGAGGCCAACCCGCTGCTCCGACATGCCGCCGCGACGACCCTGAGCATCCGGGACCACCACTTCGATGCGACGCGGCAGGTGGCCCGCTTCGCGCACGAGGAGTCCATCCGAGCGCTGCGCGTGGTGCTGACCATCACCGTCGTGGCGCTGCTCACCTCCGCCCTCCTGGCGCTCCACCTGGCCCGCTCGGTCATCCTCCCCTTGCGCCGGCTGACACGCGGGGCGGAGACCATCCGCCGCGGCGAGTTCGGAGAGGCCATTCCCGTGGAGTCGGGCGATGAGCTGGGTCAACTCGCGAGTGCCTTCAACCAGATGGCGACCGACCTCGCGGAGTTCCGCCGCTCGAAGCTGGGTGAGGTCCTCCAGGCCAAGGCCGCCCTGGAAGCCACGCTGGAGGCGCTCCCCGACGCGGTGGTGCTGCTGGACGTCACGGGCCGCGTGCTCTCCGCCAATCGCAGCGCCCACGAGCTGCTCATCGCCTCGGGCATCCCATCGCTCGAGAACATCCACGAGCTCACGCTCAGTGGCTTCGACCCTCGTGCCGTGCTGGAGCTGGCCTCCTCGCCGCACAGCGCGCCGCCCCTGGCGGACCTGGGCCGCGCCCTCCGCATCACCCGGGACGAGCGAATCCACCGGCTGCTTCCACGCGTGGTCCCCGTGCCAAGCCTCTCCGCGGAGCGCGACGCGGCGCTGCTGCTCCTCTATGACGTGACGGAGCTCGTGCGCCTGGACGAGATGCGCGCGGAGCTGGTGGCGGTGGCCTCCCACGAGCTGGGCACTCCACTCACCACGCTGCGGATGACGCTCCTCATGCTCCAGGAGTCCGCCGCCTCCCTCTCCCCCCGGAACCAGGAGCTCGTGCGGACCTCACTGGGCGGCGTGGAGCAGCTCGCGGAGACGGTGGACGAGTTCCTCGACCTGACCCGCATCGAGGCCGGACAGCTCAAGCTCTCCCGGGAGCACTTCTCCCCCGCGGCCCTGGCCTCCGAGTGCGTCCGCCGCTGTCGCGCGCGCACCGAGGACGACGGCCCCCACGTGGAACTCTCCGTGGAGGGAGCCCCCTCCACGTTCTGGGCGGATCCAGTCCGCCTGCGGGTGGTCTTGGACAACCTGCTGTCCAATGCCCTCAAGTACACGCCCTCCACCGGGCAGGTCCGGCTGACCGTCGGAGTGGTGAGCCAGGACGGACAGCGGACCGTGCGCATCTCCGTCACCGACAACGGCCCCGGCGTCCCCGAGGAGTTCCGCGAGCGCATCTTCGACAAGTTCTTTCGCGTCGAGCACCACCGCCCCGGAACGGAGGCGGGCACCCGAGGCTCCGGCATCGGGCTGTACCTCTGCCGGCAGATCGTGGAGCTGCACGGCGGCAGCATCCGCTGTCAGCAGGGCGACGACGGCGGCGGGGCCTGCTTCCTCGTGTCACTGCCCGCGGCGGATGCACGGGCCTGACGCGGAGCACGGGATGTCCGCGACTGACGCGAAGCAGAGGACGCCCTGGAGGCCGCGCCAAGACCAGACATGACCCTGAAACAGGCGCAACAGGCCCTGGCCATCTTTTCTGCCTTTGCGCCTCTGGTTTGTCGCTCCCGAACCGCGAGCATCAACGGCCGCGCGCGGAGGCGGATACAGGCGGCCTGAAGACAACCCATCTGGTATCCATCCGGTGCGGAATTCTTCCGACACGGAGCGAGCCATGCGCAGCCTCATTTTCTGCACCCTGTTGTTGTTCTCCACGACGACCCTGGCAACCGAGACCCGGCTGGTGGTGAGGGCTCGCGCCCGGGACGGCAAGTTCGTCGGGACGTCCATGGGAGGCGTTCGGGTGGTGCTCCGGGATGCACAGTCCGGCCAGGTGCTGGTCAGCGGTGTCATCGCCGGCTCGACAGGCAACACCCAGACGCTGATGAAGCAACCGCAGGTGCGCGGGGCACCGCTCGCGGACGAGTCCTCCGCGAAGTTCACGGCCACCCTGGACCTCACCGAGCCGCGGCTGGTGACCGTGGAGGTGTCCGGCCCCCTCGCGCAGCGGCAGGCACTCGCCACCAGCACGACCCAACTCTGGATGCTGCCCGGCAAGCACATCGAGGGCGATGGCCTCATCCTGGAGCTTCCCGGCTTCGTGATGCATGTGGTGACCCCGTCAGCGCACGAGTTCCTCAAGCTCCCAGCCGACAAGAAGCTCACCGTTCCTCTTCGCGCCAACCTCACGCTCATGTGTGGCTGCCCTACCGAGCCCAACGGGCTCTGGGACTCGAACCGGTATGAGCTGCAGGCCACGGTGAAACACAACGGGAAGCCGCTCACCCAGGTCCCCCTGAAGTACGCCGGGAAGACCAGCACCTTCGAGGCAGCGCTGTCCGTCCAGCAGCCGGGCATCTACGAAGTCACCGTGACGGCATACGACCCCATCACGGGAAACACCGGGGTGGACTCCACCACCTTCGTCGTCGAGTCGTGACAGGAGCGCCGCCGGGAAGCCCTCACGGACCCGAGCGCCTCCCCCTCCGCGAGAACGCGCCTGCGTCCGCGCTGGACGCAGACGCCGTGGCTCCGAGCGAGGAGCTCCAGGCGCTCCCTTGGGAGGAGCCTGCCTCCACCGCTGGCCCTGCGCTTGCTACGGCACCCGCCCGATGACCCTCGCCACCACGATCGCGCTCCAGGACGACGCAGGGTGTCCACTGGTCCAGATCCGAGAACAACGTCACGTCCCCACCCGGGACAGATGACGAGCCGGTTGCCGCCGACTCCTCCTGGAGCGGCTCCAGTCGTTCGACGGCGTGGTCATTCGCGGGCGCTGAGCACAGCCGCCAGCGCGCTCGCGGTCTCTCCACCACAGAACGGAACCTCCGTGTCCACCACCTCGACTCCTCAGCTCCCTCCCGTCCCCCCCACCACGGATGTCATCAGCATTCCCGTCGCCGGACCGCTCGACGTCGATGGCGACAACGGAGAGTTCCGGCTCATCCAGACCGGCTCCTCCCTGGTCCTGGTCGGCGTCGACGATGACCAGAAGCTCCAGGGCTACTTCAGCTCGTCGACCGTCGCCTACCTCAGCCGCCCCCAGGGGAACCCGAAACGGCTGGATCCCTGGACCCAGTTCACCATCGAGAAGGACTCGACACAGTCCACCCTCGACTTCGAGACGCAGAAGCGCATCGGCGTCGTCGCGCTCCGGGATCTCGTCTACGTCTTCTGGATCGACACCGCGAACAACAGCTTGTGCGCGGCGCGGGTGGCCCCCGGCTCCGGGCGCGCCACGACCGATTGGTGTCAGATTTCGCTGCCCGCCACGACGGGAGGCAGCTCGACCCCTGTGAAGGTCCTCGCCAAGGGCGTGTCGGCGTGCGTCGGCAAGGGCCCGACGGAAATCCTGATCAACTACCTCGCCTGGGACTCCTCGCACAACGCGCTCCAGGTCTGCCACCTCGTCCTGGACACGGATGGTTACAACCCACTCACCAATGACTGGGTGTCCCGCGTCGCGCCCTGGTCCGTGACGGCCCCCGCCACCAGTCCCACCCAGACGTCCTCGAACCTCTCGCATCTCGACGTCCGCACCATCCTCGTCTCCCAGCCGGGAGCCACCGGCACCAGCGCTCCCGTCAATTGCGTCATCGCCGCGCTGTGGGATGAAGCCCACTTCACCGCGACCACCTTCTCCTGGACGCTGGACGCCGAGTGCCACGCCAGCCCCAGCCCCGCGCCAGCGCCGATGCTCCTCACCTGGCCGGGCAGTTCACCCAGGAGCCGCAAGGCCCTGGGCATGGGTCTGGCCGTGGACCCCGCGGGTCGGCTCGTCGCCTTGTTCGCTGACAACAACAAGGGCAACGTGATCTCCATCGCCGTGATTCAAGACATCCTCCCCCTGCGCCAGCTCGGTACGTCGGCCACCGCGCCCGTCTGGAAGGAGTACGGCAAGATCTTCACGAACGCGACCGAGGACACGGAGGGACCTCTGTCGATGTGCTTCTCCATCGGAGCCATCCCCGAGTCGACGAGCCAGGACACCTCCACCCTCCCCATCATCCTGGGGATGGCATGGGTCCGCAGCGAATACTCGGTCGGCTCACCCATCCAGATGTCGTCCCTGAAGTATGGTGACTTCAAGCTGCAGACCGCCCTCCATCCGCCGAAGCAGGAGAACATGGGCGGGCGCCTGCTCACGTCGATTTGCGATCCGTTCCCCATGCCCCTCCCCGCGCCGGAGGTCTGGGGGAACGCCAGCCCCGACGGCATGGCCGACTGGAACATGTTTGATTACGAGATGGACACGACCCAGGAGGACGTGGTCCTGGATGAGATCAACATCGCCGCGAGCCTGGGAGTCCAGTACTCCTCGAAGGAGACGGCCTCCGTGGAGGCGTTCGATGGCCTCAAGGCAGGCGCGAGCTTCGGCCTCTCCGTGAAGGCCGGAGTCTCGGGGCGCATCGCGTGGCAGGGCGGGAAGTTCACGGCCCAGAGCATCAAGGTGCAGACGAAGGCCTACCGTCATCCGTACTTCCCGCTCGACGACGCGTCCCCCTACCTGGTCCGCCCCTACGGGTGCTACTTCGGGCGGTCCCTGTTCTGGTTGCGCTCCCAGTACGGGACGGCGACGAACCTCGCATTCAACCAGGATGCCTCGTTCAGTCCGGCGCCGTTGATCGTGGCCCACTGGCCCGTCGCCTCCGAAGACGCCGATGAAACCGCGGCGGGCGACTTCTTCAGCTACGCCTGCACGCCCGGCGTGGTCGACTCCTACACCGAGGCGGCCATCAACGCCCGGATGTTCAGCCTGTATACCGAGTGCGTGAACAGGCTCGCGACCGCCGGCAATTCACAGGAGCAGATCCGGCAGATCTTCACCGCTCCGGATGGAACCGACCTCAGCACGTTCTACACAGGCCAGAACTACGTGGCGGCCGTCGTCAAGAAGTACGGCACGGAGACCAACATCAATGGCCAGAAGTACCTCAAGTTCGCCATGAGCGGCGGCTCGGTCTGCGACGGCCAGTACCGGGTGTCGAGCGGCCAGAGCACCGGCTTCGGCGTCCACCTGGATATCAACGCCTATGCGGGGTTCGTTCAGTCCGCGGAGGTCGGGACCCCGATGGGCATCTCCGCCACTGGAGAGACCTACGTGGGGGCGTCGCTCGACTTCTCCTTCTCGTACAAGCGCGAGTCGACGAGCAACTCCTCGAGCGGCGTCGGCGTCTACACCTACCTGAACACGCTGGCGCCGACGCAGTCCATGTCAGCCCGGCTGTACATCCTCAAGGAGGCATACCTGTGGGCGCTCGAGCTGAAGTACTTCCCGGCCATCGCGCGTGATTGGTACCTCCAGGCCCTGCGCAACGCCAAGGCCCAAGGGGAGTTCACCTCTCCGACGGAAGAGCCGAACCTGGACATGCTCGCCGGCACCACGACGGCGGACAGCCTCCTGCTCTACGAGCAGTCGCTGCCCACGCGCTTCCTGTTCGTCGTCACGGGCTGGGACCAGGGGCCGCTCCAGCTGGCGCCCACCAACGTGCCCAAGGACCTGCCCGGTGGATACGATATCGCCACCTTCAACGCCGGCGTTCCGGATGGCAGCACCTTCAACCTGCCCGGGCCCTGCGACGTGGCCTACGGGGCGAACGGCCACTACCGCTTCATCCCAGGCGTGACGGGCACCGTCACGTTCAACGCGGCGACCTTCGGCGATCCGCAGTCCGGTGGCGCGAACCTCGGCTACTACCGGCAGCTCGGTTATCCCAACCGCACCACGTACAACGTGCAGCAGAACTTCACCCGGCTCTGCTCCGAGAATGGGACCGTGAACCTGGGGACCACGCCGACGACGGTGGCGTTCGGAATCGACACGCGCTGGAACGTGGTCGGTGGGTTGACAGGTTCCGTCACCGCCTCGGACTCCACGTTCGGAGATCCCGCACACGGGAGCGGCAAGGAGCTCCGGGTCCTGAGGGGCTGACGGAACACGGGCTGCCGGTGACGGCCCCGTCGTCCTGTACGGCCCAGAGGTCGGGCGGCCCCCTGGACCGTCCGACCTCCAGCCGTGCGCGCTATCGGCTCGGGCGCCCATCCAGCTCACGGCAGAACCGCTCGACACGCTCCAGCATGTCGGGCGAGGTCAGCTCGACACGGACTGGATGCCGCAGGTGCCGCAGATAGAGCTCGGCGACCTCGGCGGGATGCTGAGGATCAATCCCCGGCAACACCATGACCGGGACGTCGAACGATTCGAGCTCGCGGACCGAATGCATTGGTTGCTCCCTCCGGGCCAGAAAACGCGTGGAGGCAGCGACGCTGCCAGCATCGAATCCGAGCATCATCTCGAGGGCGACGTCACGCACGGGTGACGGCAAGCGCTCGAAGAGCGGACGCAGCGACTCGACTCCCTGCTCCAGCGCACGCTCCCCGGCCTCGCCCATCGCCCGCAGGGCCGCGGTGACGGCTTCCGCCATGGGCCTCTCCGCTCCCGGGTACAGCGGCGACATCAGGATCAGCCCCCGGAGCAGCCGCGGGTGGCGCAGCGCCACCCGAAGAGCCACCGCCGAGCCCATCGACGTTCCGCCGATGACCGCGTGCTCGACACCGAGGTGTCCGAGCAACGCGGCGACGTCATCGGCCAGCCGATCCCAGCTCAACGGGCCTGTGTGGATGGAGCGGCCGCTACCACGGAGGTCGGGGCAGAGCAGGCGGTGCGTGTCCGCCAGCTTCGCGACGCGGAAGAGCGCCGCGCGATGGTCGGCGAGCCCGCCGTGGAGAAACACGACGGGGTGTCCTTGGCCGACGTCGAGGGCGAAGAGCCGTGCGCCATCGCTCTCGAACCAGACTTCTCGTCGAGGGGTCGTGTGGGGAGGGTGGTCAAACTTCGAGGGGGTCATCGTCGATCTCCATCTGGACGCACGGCCCCAACCGCTCAGCCGTGAATGGCTGAACCCCCTGGGGAGTGGCGCACTGGCGCTGCGGTTGGATTGGCGCGGCGAGCGTCCGAAGCGCCGCGTCGAAATAAAAAGCGCCAGACGAGGACACCCTCGCTGGCGCACGATTCAGAACTCCAGCCTGACCTCCGACCTCCGTCAGCCCCCAGATACTCCCAGCGGGTCCGCCCACCCCGAACGGCACTGCGAGTGGGAGCCCAGCGCGCACGCCGATGCGACGACCTCCCTCACGCAGAAGCCATCAGCGTGCCCGTCCGGCACCTCCACCGGGAGGTGGCGGTCGATTTCACGCAACGATGTCGCCCGGCCTGTCTCTCCCCGTCAGGGGGCGTTCATGCCCTCCATGACTCTTCGGGTGGACGACATGACAGCGACGACGCGGTACCTGGTGCTTCTCTCCATGCTGGTGGTGGGCTGTGGTGGCTCGAACGAAGACCCTGTGAAGGAGCCCGTGGACGAGAACACCCACGTGTTCCCGGAGACCCTGGAGTGTGGCGACACCACCTGCAAACGCGCCACCCAGTACTGCGCGACCCTCGTCACCGCGGAGACGAGCCATCTCTGTCTGGAGAAGAAGGCGACCTGCAAGAGCTGCGACTGCGTGAACCTGGACACGGACCTCACAGCCCAGACCGGGCGGCAAGACTGCACCGCGACCGCCAAGCTCGACGTCTACTTCTCATGCGCCTACTACGACGACGTGGACTACATCAAGACCTCCTGCACCGTACGCGCTCGCTGAGGGCCTCGGACGGAGAGTGACTCCAAGGAAGCACGCGTGCGCCGCACCCCAGGAGATGGGCCGACTCAATACACCGAAATCAGGCCCCTCCTCTGGCTGCGATGAAGGTCCTCGCCATGGTCGCCTTCCCGGTCCCCTTCAGCCCTTCAAGGCGCGCGGTGACGACCGGCGTCCGCGCCTGCCGCGCGGGCCGAAGAGGTAGCCCATCACCGCCTCCGTGGCCTCCTCCTCCAGCCGCGTGGCGTCGATAAAGTCTGGCTGCTCGATGACCAGCCGGTGCGTCAGGGACTCGATGAGGGT
Organism: Corallococcus silvisoli; assembly: GCF_009909145.1. Classification (NCBI taxonomy): domain Bacteria; kingdom Pseudomonadati; phylum Myxococcota; class Myxococcia; order Myxococcales; family Myxococcaceae; genus Corallococcus; species Corallococcus silvisoli. The sequence goes on along the minus strand of NZ_JAAAPJ010000001.1, from coordinate 1,333,151 downwards.
CTCGACGACGAAGGCCGCGACCTTCAGGTCTGGAACGACGAGCCGGCCTTGGTAGGGGCGGAGGAAGTGTTCGAGCTTCACGACAATCGCCTGGCCGGCCTCCATCACCTTCGCCAGCCGGCCGATGCGCGGCACCTGCTCGAGCAGGACCTTGTGCAGCGCGGGCGCGATGCGGTGGGAGTCGACACCGGCGCGCACGAGCGCACGGATGGCGGATTCGGGATTGGACGGGTCCGCGCCTGAGAGCGCGTCCTCGACACAGGTCATCAGCTCGGCCACGTGCCGCTCGGCGAGCAGCGCGACCAGCGACTCCTTGTTCGGGAAGTACTGGTAGAGCGAGCCGACGCTCACTCCCGCGCGCTCGGCGACCGCGATGGTCGTCAGCCCGTCGTACCCCCGCGCGAGCAGAACGCGAACCGTCGCCTCCAAGATCGTCTCCACCATGGCGCGCGAGCGCTCCTGCCGCGGCATCTTCCGAGGGTGGAGCTTGGGTCGAGCCATGCGAGGTCCTCCTGGAGCCAATGCGAATACAGAACGCGAATGAACATTCGTATTCTACCTCGCACCGAAAGGAAACACGCACATGGACTCCACCGCTTCTTCTCCCGTCGTCCTGGTCACAGGGGCGTCCTCCGGGCTTGGCCGCGCCACCGCCACCCTGCTCGCCTCCCAGGGGTACCGCGTGTTCGGCACCAGCCGGACCCCTTCACGCGCACCCGAGGCCCCCTTCACGCTGCTCCCCCTGGACGTCCGCGATGACGCCTCCGTCGAAGCCTGCGTCGCGGAGGTGCTGCGCGCCGCCGGGCGCATCGACGTGCTCATCAGCAACGCCGGGTGCGCCTTCGTCGGCGCCGTCGAGGAGACCTCCATCGCGGAGGCACAGGCCCAGATGGAGACCAACTGCTTCGGCGCGCTTCGGGTGATGCGGGCCGTGTTGCCCGCGATGCGGGTGCGCCAGCGGGGGCGAATCGTCGCCATCAGCTCGCTGGCGGGCCTGCTTCCCCCTCCCTTTCTGGGGGCGTACGCCGCCAGCAAGCACGCGCTCGAAGCGCTCTCGGAGTCGTTGGCCTACGAAGTCCGTCCGCACGGCGTTCATGTCTCGCTGGTCGAACTGGATGGGATGCGCACGGGCATCCCGTTCGCGAGGCCCTCCAGGCGCGAGCCCAGCTACGCCGAGCCAAGTGCGCGAATGCTCGCGAGGCTCGAGCGCATCACGGGCGACGCGGGCGGTGACCCGGCGGAGCTCGCGGGCTGCGTGCTGGACGTGCTCGCGAACCCCGCCCCCGCGCTGCGCTACGTGCTCGGGAAGGAGGCCACCCTGGCGGTGGCGGCGCGTCGGCAGCTCTCGGAAGCGGACTACATCCGCACGATGGTCGGCCGACTGGGCCTCTGGGATGCTCCGACGGGTGCCGGCACGCGGCGGGAGGGCGCATGAGCAGCATCGGCCTTGCCGGGATGGACGTGGCTTGAGTCCGTCGCCCTCGGTGACCCGAAGCCCCCGTCGCTGCGCCACGGGCGGAATCCACACCTTGATGAGCAAGCACCTTCTCTCCATGAACGGAGAGGCGACGTCATGGGCGCGTCAATGCGAAGCACAGACGACGGCGCGCGGTGATGGTTCGCACACGCGCACCCTTGCTATCTTCCCAGACGCCTCTCGGACCTCTCCGGGAGGCTGGAAGAGGCCAGACATGCCCAAGTCACTCTCACCCGCGCGGCTCGATGAAGACCTGGAGGCGTTGAACGACCTGGAGCTGTGGATGACCAGGCTTCAGCATCTGGCCAACGTCGCGGTCGAGCGACAGATGCCGCCGATGGCGCGCTCCAGCCCCAAGGTCCCCAAGCACAGCGCGAACTTCTTCGAGAACCTGGGGGCCAGGGTCCTCCGCTGGCGCGCCACCGACGACTCCGGGCACAGCGGCGCGGTGGGCCTCATCCAGGGTTCGTGGTTCCAGAGAAGCTCCAGCTACAACTTCGCTCCAGATGCTCGGGCGATGATCGTGGACCTGCACAACGACCAGGCCATGGCATACCTGCTCCGAAGCGCGAGCCAGGGCCTCGAAGAGGCGCGCGTCGTGGCCGCCGCCGCGGGCGAGGAGGGCTCCCCCGTCCCCGTGGCGCGAAGCATGGCCGAGTACGTCCGCAAGGCGGTCGAGGCCCGCTTCGCGTCGTACTGGTTCCTCGAGCCCGCGAAGGCGAAAGCCGCCCGCAAGTGGGTGGACGCCCAGCCGCTGCGCACGGAGCCCACGTTCTCGGTGGAGATAGAAGCCGTGGAGAACATGGGCGCGGAGGCGCTGCGCGCCCAGCTCCTCGCGTGGCTCTCTCCGAGGCGCCGCAAGGTCCTCGCCACCGCCGCGGGCGTGGATGCCGCGGACTGCGCCACGCTGGCGCGGACCATCGCGACGGTGCTCGACACCGGCAAGCCCGCGGCCCGCGCAAGGCTGCAGGCCCGGCTGAGCCAGTTGGGTGGCTCGGAAGATTGGCGGCAGGACTTCTTCCTCGATGCGCTGCCCAAGAATCTGTGCGCCGTGAGGCTCCGTGCCACCCGCCTGGGGACGGCGTACCACTCCACCTATCGGGTGAGCGTTCCCCTGCACGGGCTCCAGCTCCTGCTCGACGCTCCGGGCGCCCAGGCCCTTCATCGCCACGTCAACGTGGATCACCTCCGCTTCTGTCGCTCGCGAGGGTTCGACCTGGCGGAGAGCATCGCTCCGAGAAGCTTCGCCCAAGAGCCCGAGCGGACCCTGCGCAGGGGCACGGTGCCCGGCGAGGTCCACTACGTGCTCATCCTCCCCAAGGCCCTGGTCCCCAAGGGGTGCAAGCCGGGCGCGACGTTCCGGTCCATCGCGCCCGCGAACGACGGCAACCTGTCAGGACGCAAGCTGCGCAGCGCCTGAGCGAAGCAGAGGAACACGGCACGCGGCTGCTGGTGTTTGAATTCCCGCATGGCGCTTCCCTCCTCCGAACCACGAGGCTCCACGATGGCAAGCAAGGGGCTCTGGGTCCTGTTCGCCGCCCTCTGTCTGGCCGTAGGCCTCTATCCCGGCAGCTACTTCCTCGCGGCCTCCAACTTCGGACTCCGCGCCTCGAAGAGCAGCGAGCTGCTGACCGACCCCGTCTGGAACGCGGCCTTCTACACGCACATCGCCCTGGGGGGACTCGCGCTGGCCATCGGCTGGACCCAGTTCGTCGCGAGACTGCGCCTCGAGCGCCCAGGCGCCCACCGGTTCCTCGGAAAGGTCTATGTCGGGGCGGTCCTGCTGAGCGGGCTCGCCAGCGTCTACGTTGGCTTCTTCGCCACGGGTGGCGTCATCGCCGCGTCGGGCTTCGTCAGCCTGGGCATTGTCTGGCTCTACACCACGGCCTCCGCCTATCGGCTCGTCAAGGGCCGGCGAATCGAAGAGCACCGGCTCATGATGACCTACAGCTATGCCGCCTGCTTCGCCGCGGTCACGCTGAGACTCTGGCTGCCCTTCCTGGCTCACGCGCTGGGCGACTTCGTTTCGGCCTACAGAATCGTCGCCTGGCTCTGCTGGCTCCCCAACCTCGGCGTGGCCTACCTCATCTCGCGCAGGCGGCTCCAGGCGCGCGAGCTCGCGCCTTCGTGACGGGACCTCGGTCCCGAGGCGCCCCCTCCGCCGCGCCGACTCCATCGCGTCGACGAGGAGGATGGGCGAGGATCCGCCCATGCCGATCCTGCCGAAAGTGCGAGACCCCAGGTTGATCACGATTCGTCGTGGCGGGAGCCTGTCCGACGAGGACCATCACCTGCTCGCGGAGTGGGCCGCGCTCTGCGCGGAGCACGTCCTGCCCTTGTTCGAGAGTGCGTGCCCCGCGGACACGCGCCCTCGTGACGCCATCGCCGTAGGGCGGGCGTGGATCCGGGGTGAGGTGCGGATGCGTGAGGCCCACCAAACCGCGTTCGTCGCCAACGCCGCGGGCCGTGGGTTGCCTGACCCGGCCAGGTTCGCGGCGCTCGCGGCAGGACAGGCGGTGGCCGTCGCGCATGTCGCCGCGCACTACCTGGGCGCGGCGGCGTACGCCATCCGGGCCGCCGCCGCGGCGGTCGCCGTGGGTGACGCGGAAGGGGCTCGCCTGCGGGAGCTCGGCTGGCAGCGGGAACGGATCCCCGCCCCCCTCCGTGAGTGGGTCCTCGAAGACCAGCGAGCGCGGAACGACATCTGCTGGGGCGTCTTCACCAGGTGACGCAGGCCCGAGACCTCAAGCTTTCGCGGTGCCGGGCCGAATCGCGGGGATGGCGCTCCCATCCTCCACCGAGAACCCACGGCGCGGCTGACGGGGCTGCCCCGACAGCTCCTCGGTCGCGGGCAGCCCGTGCCTCTTCCATCACGGCTCGGGTGTCCACGAAGCCGGGCCGCGCTCAGCCATGGACATCCCCCATTCGCCGCGCAGCGCGACCTGCCCTCGCTCCGTGAGCCGGACCGCGCGCGTGCCGCGCAACCGCGTGAGCCACCCGCGCTCGAAGAATCGCTTGGTCAGCGCCGCGCCCAGCGCGCCCGCGAGGTGGGGGCGGCGCTCGCTCCAGTCCAGGCAAGCGCGCGTGAGGGGCCGGCGGCCTGCGCGCAGTCCATCCAGGGAGATGCCGAAGTCGCGCAGCCACGTGTCCCCGGTCCTCGTCACCTGGAACGCGTCACCCTGGAGTCGGAGGAACTCGCGCTCGAGGAGGAAGTCCGTCACGCGGATCCCCAGCCGGCCCGCGAGATGGTCGTAGCAGGTCCGCGCCTCACGAAGCGCCGTGGCCCCGCGCCCATCCGTCACGAGGTGGGTGGGGGTCCTTGGCGCCAGCACCGCGAGGGCCTCCAGCAACGTGACGACCTCCGGTCCCGCGAGTTGGAACAGCCGTTGCCGACCCTGCGCTCGGGACGTCAGGAAGCGCGCTTCCACCAGCCGCGCCAGATGGCTGCTCGCGGTCTGCGCGGACACGCCCGCGCGTCGTGCCAGCTCCTGCGCCGCGAGCGGAGGGCCCTCCAGCAGCGCCACCAGCATGGCGGCCCGCGACGGCTCGCCCACCGCCATCGCGACGGATGCGATGTCCGGATCCGTCAACACGACAGGTTCGGTCCCGAAGGTGTCCCCGCACGAGCGAAGAGGTGTGGGTAGCGCAGCCGAGGGGCGGCGATGAGCCGGTCACGCGACACCGGTCCCCCGAAGCGGATCCGGTCCCACGGCGCGAACTCGCGCTCCAATGCGTCCAGCGCCTCCACGTCGGTGCACAGCCGCGCGCACCAGGCCTCTTCTTCCGGAGCGGGCGCTGCCAGGGCCTCCGTCAGTCGGTGAACGAGCCGCTCCTTGCAGAAGATGTGCTCCGGAGTGACGACGCGCAGACACGCGCCGTAGTGGCCCTTCAGGTATCCACGCCACTCGGCGTCGAGCCGTTCCTGGGTGAGGGCCGTCCCGAAGCGGGCGGCCATGCGCAGCAGCCGCCCATCGAAATGGGCGCGCACCGCGTCCGGACTCCCGGCCGCGTCCAGGAGGCCCAGCAGGTCGCGCGGGTACATGCCCGTGCCATCAGCGAGCGTGTACGTGGGTCGGGGCAGGGATCCCGAGTCGATGAGGGCCAGGAGCGCGTCCGGGGCTTCAGGCCGCCCCGCGGCCACCGTGTCGAGCGGGACGAAGTGTTCGGTGATGTAACGCACGTCCGCCGGGGTCAGCGCCCCAGCGCCCGAAGTGTTTGGGTCCATGGGCCGGTGGTAGCACGCGCTCGCTTCGGCCCGCATCGAAGTGTCATCGCGAGGAGGAGCTCGAGCGGTCCCATGCTCCCACTGCGGGTGGACACGGCTGGGTCTTCAAGTCCTCGAAGCCTGCCCTGCGGGTCACTGAGCCGAACCCGCGATTTGCGTGGGGCTCAGCCCCAACACGCGGCGCATGCAACGGGCCATGTGGCTCGAGTGCGCGAAGCCTGCCTCCAGGGCGATCTCCGTCAGGCTCATCCTTCCTTCGAGCAGTCGCATCCGTGCGCGCTCCACGCGCCGACCGAGGACGAAGCGATGAACGGGCACCCCCGTGGCTTTCTTGAACAGGGGCTTGAAGTGGGAAAGGCTGAATCCCGCCACGCTGGCGAGCTGGGCGAGCGTGAGGTCTTCATCCAGGTGCGCCTCGATGTACTCGAGCACGTGACGCAGCCGCCAGGCAGGCAGCGCTCGCGCTGGCTTGGAGGACGAGTCGCCCTTGTGCGATTGCAGGGCGAGGAGACGCGCGGCGAGCGCGGTGGCGAGGCTGTCCGCGAACAGCCGGCCTCCCGGATAGTCGTCGTGGTCCTCCGCCTGCATCATCCAGCCGATGCGCTCGATCTGGGCATCCCGGACGTGAATCGAAGGATCCAGCTCGGCGCCTCGGACGCCCAGGCCCATGGTGTCCGAGGCGTCCTTCACGAGCGACGGCCTCAGGCGGAGCAGCAATGAGCGCGCGGGACGCGACACCGTCCAACGGGTGCTCGATCCAGCGGGAACGACGCAGAACTGGCCATGGAGCCGTGTCCCCTGCCGCTCGTGGCTGCCCACCCGATAGGTGACCGGGACCGGGTCGCCCAGGTGGAGACAGAGGACATGACGCTCATCCACCGGTGACTGGAACACTCCGGAGGGCACCGGGGAGGTGAGCACGTCGAGCAGCGGCAAGCGCTCTGGCCCTGTGCCCGGTAGCAGCGCGGCCGGAGGGCTCGGGTAGCAGGAGGGTCTGTCGGTCATCGCCTCGAACATCTCCGTGGCTCCAGCTTTGCGCAAGCGCGGAAGATCATCCGTTCGTGCCCGGAACCGGCCATCCGTGCGCGCGCGACAGCGGCTGCGGTGCGAGCGTGTTCGCATTCGGAAACACCCGCTGCTGGGAGACTCGCCATGAGACGGAGACAGTTCCTGCACTGGACCGGCGCCGCGTTCGCCGCCAGTGTTGTAGGTGCATGTGCATCGCACGTGGACGCCGGCCACGGAGCGGTGGGCCTGGCCCCGTCGCCATGCTCCGCCGCGGAGGCTTTTCGCGCGGCGCGGCGCTTCGCCGACCTCTCGTTCGGCCAGATTGCCTACGTCGAACGCGGCGTGGGGGATGCGGCCTTGTTCCTGCACGGCGCTCCGCTCAACGGCTTTCAGTGGCGCGGCGCGATGGAGCGACTGTCCGCTCACCGGCGCTGCGTCGCCCCCGACTTCATGGGCCTTGGATACTCCCGGATTCCCGAACGCCAGTCACTCGCGGCCGACGCGCAGGCCGCCATGCTCGTGGCCTTGCTGGATGCACTCGCGATACCCCAGGTCGATATCGTCGCCAGCGACAGCGGCGGCGCGGTCGCGCAGCTGCTCGTGGTCCATCATCCCGAGCGTGTCCGGACGCTGCTCCTGACGAACTGCGACACCGAACCCAACAGTCCGCCCCCCAAGGTCAAGCCGGCCATCGAGCTGGCACGTGCCGAAGCACTCGCGGATGCCACCGCCCAGTGGCTGACCGACAAGGCGCTGGCGCGCGCGACGTTCGGCGCGGCTGTCTTCCGGGACCCCAGCCGTTTCGCGGACGAGACCATCGAGTACTACGCCGCGCCGCTGGTGAGCTCGCCGCTGCGCAGGGCGCAATACCACGCCTTCCACCTCGCGCTGGAACCCAACCCACTGGCCGGGATCGAGGCACGGCTCCAGCACAGCAAGGTTCCAGTGCGAATCGTGTGGGGGGATGGCGATGATATCTTCTCGCCAGAGGATGCCCGCTACCTCGACCGCACATTCCCCCAATCCCAGGGCATCCGCTTCGTCCCCGGGGCCAAGCTGTTCTTTCCCGAGGAGTTCCCGGAGGTCATCGCCGAGGAGGCCCTGCGCTTGTGGCGTCTTGGCTGAGTTCGGCCTCCTGTGGGGGTGTAATCAGGTTGCGCTGAAACCACTCCCGGAGGGCGACGACGTCGGCGCGGGTGCTCAGGCTCGGCGCGCAAACGAAGTGATAGGTCTCGCCGCGAAGGACCTTGGCGAACGGCTGGACCAACAGGCCTGCGGCCAAGGCGTCGGCCACCAAGAGCAGGCTGACGATGGCGACGCCCTGGCCCGCGAGCGCGGCCTGGACTGCGTGCAGACTGTCCGTGAACCGGACGCCCGCTTCGGTATTCACCCCCGTGACGCCAGCCTCGGCGCACCAACGCGCCCAGGTCGTCGGCGGTCTGGGCACACGCTGACCATCGATGTGGATGAGCTTGGCGCGGCGCAGGTCGCTGGCGCGCGAGAGCTTCAGGCTGGGACTGCACACGGGGGCGAAGGCGTCGCGCTTCAGCGCGGTCGCCGCGGCCCCCAGGAACGGCCCCTTGCCATAGCGGATGGCCACATCGACTTCGCCTGCTTTCAGCACAACGGGCGCGTCACCGGCATGCAGCCGAAGCTCGATGTCCGGCAGGAGGCGGCGGACCCCGTCGAGACGCGGAACCAGCCACTGGCTCAAGAAACCCGGGGTGGCGGAGAGTGTCAGCGTCACGGGAGTCGGCCCCTGGCGCAGACGTGACACGACCCGGCTGATGTCCGTGAAGCCCGCGGCGACCGCCTCGTACAGCTCCGCGCCGGCCGGCGTCAGGGACACGGAGCGCGGCGTTCGATCCAGCACCCGCACGCCCAGATAGGCTTCGAGCTGCCGGACCTGGTGGCTGATGGCCGTGGGAGTCACGTAGAGCTCCGCGGCGGCGGCCTTGAAGCTGGAATGTCGGGCTGCCGCTTCGAAGGCGCGCAGCGCGTTCAAGGGGGGAAGCGCGTACGGGGGCATGCTGAATTCATTTCATCTTCAGGGTGAGAATTTCGCTTTTGCGACACTTTCCAAGCGCCACTATCTTCCGTCAGGTCAGAGCAAGGTGAGCGTAGCTCATCTACGACCGAGGGACGATGCATGGTGGAGCTGACGTCCGGGCTGATCGATGTGTTCGCTGACACCCCGCTGAGCGGCAACCCCCTCGCGGTCGTCGACGGCGCGGATGCCTTGCCTGACGACACGCTTCGGCGCATCGCCGGTGAGTTCAATCAAGCGGAGACGACCTTTCTCCTGAAGAGCACGCGCGCCGACTGGAAGTTGCGCTCGTTCACGGCGAAGGGCGCGGAGATCTTCGGCGCGGGGCACAATGCGCTCGGAGCCTGGCTGTGGCTCGCCGAGCATGGGGCCCTCGGTGCGCTGACGGTTCCGAAGACCTTTCAACAGGAAATCGGTCCAGCCGTCTTGCCCATCACGCTCGAGACACGGGCGGGCCGCATCCATGGGCGGATGAAACAGTCACCGCTGCGGCTGTCGCCACCGCTCGGCGCGGTCGGTCCCTTGGCCGAGGCGCTTGGCCTGCCCACAGCGGATGTCCTGACGCACCCCGCGCCCCTCGTCGCCAACACCGGCACAGGTCATCTCCTGGCTCGCGTGCGTGACTCCCTGACCGTTGATCGCGCGCGCCCCGTGACCGACAAGCTGCTCGCGGTGCTGGCGGAGGCTGGGGCCCAGGGCTGCTATGTCTACGCGTTCGACCCGGCCGCGCCACGGACGGCCTACGCACGCTTCTTCAATCCCACGGTGGGACTCTGGGAAGACGCGGCGACAGGCACGGCCGCCGGGCCGCTGTGCGCCTACCTGGGTTCGGAGGGCCTGCTCGCGGACGACAAGGCACTCGTTGTCGAGCAGGGGGTTCACCTGGGCAGGCGCAGTCTGTTGCATGTTCGCCTGACACCGGAGCCCGAAATCTCCGGCTTTGGAGTCGTGGTGCTTCGCGGACTGCTTACCTTGAGCTGACAGCTCGCATCGGAGGAGAACAATGAATCGCGACGATGAACGATTTCTGCGCAGAGCCATTGAACTCGCAGCCAAGGCGCGGGCGACCGGAGACGCGCCCTTTGGCTCCCTGCTCGTCGGCCAGGATGGCACCGTGCTGCTGGAAGCGCACAACACGGTGCTCACCGACCATGACATCACGGCACACCCGGAGCTGAAGCTCGCGAGGTGGGCGGCTCGCGAGCTTGCTCCGAACGCGGCGGCGGCGAGCACCCTGTACACGAGCTGTCAGCCGTGTGGCATGTGCACGGGCGCCATCGACCGCTCCGGGATTGGCAGGGTCGTCTACGCCCTCTCCACGGACCAACTGACGGGACTCAAGCCCTCGGGCGGTCCGCCCAAGGTCCCTCAAGACGGCCCGGCGTTGTTCGACGAAGCCCGCGCACCTGTTGATGGCTACTATCGCTAACCTGGTACCCCGCACTCCACGCCCACCGGCGGCCGCGGGTGCCCCCCGTGCGGCATGGCGGGGGCTTCGAGGGCACCAGTCCGGTGAATGAGCGCATCGAGCGTGGACGCGATGGCGGTGCGGTACCGCGCCATCGCGTCCACGCTCTTGGGCACATCGCAGAAGATCGAGTTGAGGAAGAGTCCGTTCGCATTGCGGAAGAACCACATGTTCCCGGTGTTGGAGTGCGACGACTCGGGAATGGTCTTCGGCCGCGAGACGTCGAAGTGGTCGGCGCCGGGCATCTTCCGGTAGTCGATGAAGGAGAAGAAGTTGACCGGGAACGGCCAGGTGCGCAGGTGATAATACTGCGGCGCGAGGAGTTCCCAGACCTTCACGAAGGGTACGTCGACGTTGCGGATGAGCTGCTTGAAGCCAGCCTGCACTCCTTCGACAACCTCCGGGAACGACATGCCATCAGCGATTGGAAAGGTGATCGCCAGGGTATTGACGAACCAACCGAATGAATTGCGCCAACGGGGCTCCTGACGCTCGCTGATCGGAAGGAACCCGTGGTACGTCTGACTTCCGGAGATGTCTCGGAGGGCCATGCCGACGGTAGCGAGCAGGCCCATGAACGGCTTCGCGCCATGCTGCCGGCAAAGGTTCTCGAAGGCCAGGGCGCCGGCGTCGTCGAGCAGCTGGACGGTGAGGTTGAGCGCTGGATACATCCGACCGTATTCAATGCCCAGATCGAGCGGGACGCGCGGGAACAAGTCACCCGCGTCAGCGATGAAGGACCTCCAGTAGTCCAGCTCGGAGCTGTCCGCGGTGAGCGTCGAATAGCGACGGCGCTGGGCATCACCGAAGTCGAGATAGCTTCCCGGCTCCTCGATCTCCAGTCGTTGGCCAACCGACAGGGCCGCGTAGTCCCGCTGCACCTCGTCGACCGCGACCACCAGGGAGAGGCCGTCACACAAGATATGGTCAAATCCCATGTAGACGGTGGACTGCGAGCCCTCTATCACCACGCCCATCAGGAACAGGGGCCAGGACAGCGTGTCGATGTCCCGGTCGAACGTGGTCTGGATATGGGCGGTGACCTCGTCGTTCGAGGAGAAGGGCCCCAGGTCGGTGTGCAGCAGCTTGACCTCCGCTGGAGTCATGACATCGCAGCGCAGGTCTCCGGCGATGAGTTGATCGAACCCGCATCGAAGCACCTCGTGCCGCTTCACGAACAAGAGGAGCGCGGCCTCCAATGCGGACAGGTTGAGGGGGCCGGGGATCCTGAACGACAGACCGACCCAGTAGTCCTCCGCGGCGTGCTCCTTCCGGGCGGCCACCGCGGCCGCGAAGTGCTTTTCCTGGTTGTAGGAGGCGGGCCTGTCGCCGGGCGAACGGATGTCGAAAGTGTTCAGCGGAGGGCTCAGTCGCCATTCGTGGATGTGTCCGGCGCGGAAGCCCGCATCTGCAATGGGAATCTGGTGCATGAAGGAAATCCTTTATGTGCCTTGTCGTGTGTGCGTTCTCCGCGAAGGGCTTGGAGCATCCCCTCCGACGCGTCCGCCTGCTCCTGGCTCAGGAGCGGAGAGACCACGACCAGCGTCTATTGGCCGGCCCGTGGCGGTGGCAGTGCGTCCCCGACCTGCCGTGCCAACGCCTCGGGATCGGCACGCCCGTCGGGAGAGTGCTTGAAGGAGAACAGGAACGCTGCGCTCATCACCTGTGCCGGCCCGGCCCCGTCTTTTGATGGCATAGGTACAAGCTTACGAACCATGCCGCAAAAGCTGTGGATGCCCTTGAACCCAGACAAGCCCTGCCCTGGCCCTCCCCAATGACAGCAAACAAACCATGGCATCAGGGCCAACACGACGACTGGCGTTGCCTCCTTGCAGGACTGGCATGGAACGCCAGACCAGGAGCACTGTGGTGCACCCCCCATTTCGAACGGACAGAAGACGAGCCCCCGCATCCGTCCAGCGACCGGATGGGGGGCGGCACAGGGGTCACTTCGTGGCGGGCACGGGATTGGCGGTGGTGACCTGGCGCGGCGCCTGGAGCACGGGAGGCGATGCGGTCAGCGCGCCCAGGTAGAGCCGGCCGTGGAAGCCGTGGGGCTGCTGGGCGGTGAAGAGCTTCAGGCCCACAGCCTGCTTGGAGGACTGCCGTACCTCGAGCGGCGGGCTGATGCCGAAGACGTCGCACTCCACCTCCTCGTCCCAGATGTTGTAGCGGCAAGCGAACTGGGTGCCGCGCTGGAAGCCCACGTCCAGGACACGCACCGAGGGCAGCGCGCGCGCCACGCGAGAGCCCATGGGCTCGAAGTCGCCGTCCCAGTTCACCTCCGTGGTGCGAGCGTGGACGCTGCCCGTGATCACCAGCGTCCAGGCCTGGGGGCGCTTCGCCTGGGCGTCCAAGAGGTGCTGGGCCATCTGCGCCTCGCGCTCATTGCCGTGGGCCTTGTCGGAGTCGATGGCGGCCACGGCCACGTCCTTTCCGGAGGCGCGCAAGCGGCGGGCCTGCTCGACGAGCCACAGCATGGCACGGCTGCTGCGCCCGTCCTGGTATGTCCGGCGCCAGAAGGCGCTCCCCGAGAGGAGCTCATGGACGGTCGCGGGCCCCCCGTCTCCAGCGAAGTAGGCATCGAGGAGCGGCTGTTCGGAGACGGGGATGGACAGCGCCAGCGTCACCGGCAGGTCCTGGGCCGTGGCCTCGCACACCATCCGCAGCGCCGCGGATGGCACCTCCTGCGTGCCTAGCGGGTCCGCCACGAGCAGGACGCCGCCCGCGGAGAGCAGGGGTGAGGCTCCCTCCACGGGAGCACCACAGGCGGGAGCGGCGGCGGCGGCGGGGGTCTTCCCCTCCTCGCCCGAGCCCTCCATCACCACCGAGCGCAGGGGAACGGGGGGATTGCCGCCCACCAGCTCCAGCGCGGGAACCATCTCCAGCCGCTCCAGGATCTTCTGCTCGACGCTCATGTCGCGGTAGCCGCGCGCCGGCCGGTAGCCCTCCAGCCCAGGGACGTTGGTGAAGGCATCCGGCACGGAGACCTGCTCGTTGGTCCACCCGGGGGCCTCCGCGCCGAAGCTCCCCACCTGGGTGTACCTGATGCGAAAGACCCGGACGAGCGACTGCCGGGGCCCGATCCGCTCGCCCTGGATGTAGTAGCGCTCCGGGGGGACGACGTCCGGAATGAAGGAGGAGAACATCTCCAGGCCCCCCTTCTTCTCCATCACGTCGTAGCGACTCTTCTCCAGGATGTACCGGGCCGTCAGCATCGCGTCCTCGGCGGGCACCTGATAGACGAGCTCGTGCGTGGGCGTCTCGTACCGCCCCGTCTCTGGGTTGTACTGGGTCGCGATCCCTTGCATGGGGGTGGCGCAGCCCACGCACCCCAGGAGCCCCAGCATCATTCCATACCGTCGCATCACTTCCTCCATGAGCCACAGGCCCTGGAGGCGGGTTTCGAGCCTCCTGGCCGCGTCGCGCGCTGAAACGCTCGGGGCGGGTGGGACATATCGACATCGCTCGGCTCACGGTGTTATCGCGACGTGCCCCCCACGGGCCGAGGACAAGAGCAGGTCGGCGGTTCGCCATCCGTCTCCCGGAGAAGGTGGAGAGGTTCCTCGAGCGGTGGCGGAGCCACGGCTTCGTGCGCAATCCGGTGCTGCTCGTGCTTCACGGCGGCCCTGGCTGGGTGGCGATGCCGACGCGCTGGTATTTCGCGCACGGCTGGGACGAGTTCTTCACCGTCATCCAGTGGGACCAGCGCGGCTCGGGCAAGACCTATTGAAGCGGTTGAAGGCGCCGCTGTTCCCGTTCCTCGGACGCCATGACCGAAATGTTTCGGCGACGGTCGCCGCCGAATGGTTCGCGGGCGTCAAGGCACCTGCCAGGCGGCTCGTGTGGTTCGAGCAGTCCGCGCACGAGCTGATGGCCGAGGAGCCGGGCAGGGTGCTGCTCTCACTCGTTCGCGATGTCCGTCCGATCGCCGAGCGCGCCGGTGATGTAGCGCCCGCCAGCTCCAGATAGAGCAGGCCCCCGCGGTCTCCAGGAGGATGGCGCCCATCCCCCCGGATGGGACGCGTCCGGCCGCGGGCGATGCATTCCATGCCGGCGTGGACCGCCTCCGCTTGACTCTCCCCCAAGGGGAGACCGCCACCCTCCGCTCCATGTCACCCGGAACGACGTCTCGGAGGAGGGTCATGGTCGGAGTCATTGGAACACTCGTCCTGCTGGCTGGAGCGGCGGCGGGCATCTGGTGGTGGATGGGGCGAGCGCTCTTCCAACCGGGCACCGTGGAGCAGGTGCTGGCCGCGCGGGGCGAAACCCTGGAGGTCCCCCCGGGACAACGTGCGGACGCGCCGTCCTGGCAGGTGTCGCCGGACGTGCGGCTCCGCCACCTGGCCGTGGGTGATGGGCGGGACGTCGTCGTCGTGCATGGCGGTCCCGGACTCCCGCCGGCGGAGCCCTGGCGCGGAGCGACCATGGCGGGCGAGTCCCTGCGCTGGCACTTCTATGATCAGCGAGGCTGCGGCGCCTCCTCGCGGCCCTTCACCCACGCGCCCCCTGGCGGCACCTGGCAGGCGATGCAGGCGGTGGAGGCCCGACTGGGACTCGCCGCGCAGCTCGCGGACCTCGAGCGCATCCGGCGCCTGCTCGGCAAGGAGCGCCTCACGCTGGTGGGACACTCCTTCGGAGCCCTGGTGGCCGCGCTCTACGCCGCGGAGTGGCCTGAGCGGGTGGAGGCCCTGGTGCTGGTCGCGCCCGCGCCGTTGGTGACAATGCCCGCGGGCGATGGCGACCTCTTCACCCAGGTGCGGGCCCGGCTGGACCAGACAAGCCAACGCGAGCTGGATGCCTGGCTGAAGCACACCTTCGACTTCCCTGCCCGTCTGAAGGACGACGAGGCCCGGCTGGCCGAGCACTTCGCCGCCTTCAGGCCGCTGTACGTCCAGGCAATTCGGCGCGAGCGCCCCGATGCGAAGCTCGCCGGCACCGGTGCCACGGGAGGCTTTCTGTCGCTGGGGCTCTACCTCAGCCTGGGCCGGCATCACGACTGGAGCCACTGGCTGGGCCGGGTGCGCGCGCGCACGCTCGTCATCCATGGCGACCAGGACCTCCAGCCGCGCTCAGCCACCGAGCGCGTGGTAGAAGTGATTCCCCACGCGCGGCTGGTGGAGCTGGCGGGCAGCGGGCACTTCCCCTTCGAGGAGCAGCCCGAGGCCTTCGCCGCCACGGTGAGCGCCTTCCTCTCGGAGGAGCGGTGAGCGGACTGCTGTATTCCATTGGCGAGGTTTCGCGCATCACGGGCCTGACCGTGAAGGCCCTGCGCTTCTACCAGGAGAAGGGACTGCTCGAACCCTCGCGCGTGGACCCCTCCTCCGGCTACCGCTACTACACCGAGCGCGACATCTCCCTGGCCCACACACTGCGCGCGCTGCGCGACCTGAAGCTGTCCCTGGAGGAGATTCACGGCGTCCTCGCGGAGCTGGATTCGGGCGCCTCGCTCGCGGAGCAGCTGGCGCGTGCGCGGGCCCGGCTCGCGGAGGAGGCCGCCAGCGCGCAACGCTCCGTGCTCGCGCTGGACACGCTGCTGCGGCACCAGGCCCAGGCGGAGGCGTACCTGCGCGCACCACCGCCACTCCTCGAGCGCTGGCTCTCCCCGGCCCGCGTCGCCGTGCACCGGGCGCGGGGACGGTACTCCGACGCATCGGTGGTCTTCCCCAGGCTGCTCGCCGCGTGCGGCCCCCACATGGCCGGGGCGCCCTTCTGCCTCCTGCACGAAGCGGAGTACCGCGAGGAGGACGCGGACCTGTCCTGGTGTGTCCCCCTGGCACCGGGGGCCACTCCGGAAGGCGTCTCCATCGAGGAGGTGCCTGAGGTCCAGGCAGTCACGCTCGTCCACTCCGGGGCGCCCCGGTCGGTGGGCCCGTCCTGGGCCCGCCTCTTCGCATCCGTTCATTCGAAGGGGCGCACCCCATCCACGCCCCTGCGCGAGACCTACTTGCGCGTGGACCCGACGGACAGCGCGTCCTGGCTGACCGAACTCGCGCTGTCGTGGGAAGGGAACGGAACGCAGAGCAGCCGCTGAGGCGGACGAGCCCGCGTGGCGACGCCGAGCGGCGATGTCTGGCCCGACATCAGTCGCCGCATGGTTGCCGCGACAGGATGTGAGCCAGGCTCGGCATCGCCTCGCTCCCCGACACGCAGGCCGAGTCCCCTTCCATCGACATGGCCGCCGACGAGAACCCCTCGTCCCCATGACCCGCCAACTGGCTGGGCGTGCTCAATCCCAGCCAGGCGACACTCCAACGCCTGCACCCGCATCCGCAGGAGGCGCATGACCTCCAGGCGCAGCGGACCGGCCGGCGCTGATTTCACAGTGCGCGGCGCCCCCCGCTGTGCCATCCCAAGTCATCTGAAGGTCCGCGTCATCGCCGCGGACCTATGGCAGGCGATAGCACTTCGAACGGAACAGCGTCTCGAAGCCGAGATGCGTGAGGATCGGCGCGGAGGTGGCCTCGCGGGCCTGCGTCACGGCGTAGTCGACACCTTGGTCGCGGAGGAACTCCAGGCGCGCCGTGACCAGCGCCCGGTATGCCCCCTTCCCACGGGCCGCCTCCAGCACCTGCGCACCGAGCAGGTAGGCGTAGCCGTCACGCAGGACGAGGCCCGCCGTGCCGACGACCTCCTCCCCGAGGCGCGCCACGAACAGGTGCACCCTGCGGGGGCGGGCGCGCAGGGCGGCCAGGTAGACCCCTCGCTGGAGCCCGGCATCGCTCGCAGGGAGAGACCAGCCCTGCTGCTCCACGGCCACGTAGGAGTCCAGGCCCTGCTCCGTGACCGCTTCGACCGTGACATGCCGTGCGTCCGTGCGCGCCACGGTGGTGTCACAGCCCATCCCTCGCACATCCCAGCTCGAGAAGCCGCGCCGCGCGAGCCGCTCCCCGAAGTCCTCGAGCTGGGTCCAGAAGCCCACACACCACTTCGTCGGGTGCCCGGTCGCCCGATAGGTGGCGAGGGTCTCGTCAATCACCTGCTCCGCCACCGGGGCCTCCACCTGGGAGAGGATGACCTCGTTCAACACGCTGCCGGGCGCGGAGGGTGTGACCACCTGGTACCAGCCCGGGCGCGCGATGATGCGCGTGTCCGGCCGTACCAGGTCGTCGCCCATGGGCGCGCGCAGACACGCCTCGCGTTTCTGCTCCAGCGTCAAGGCCATCGCTCTCGTGTCGTGCATCTGGAACCATTCCTCCTCTGAGTGGGTGTGCTTCGAACCTTGCGAGGATGAACATGCGACGGCGGAGACTCGGGCTGTCCGCTACCGCCTCAGTGTCACCTGCTCGTCGAGCCTGCCCATCTTGTGCGGGTTGCGCATGGCATAGATCCGGGAGATGCGGCCGCTCTCGACGACGACGCTGATCGCCGTGTCGAAGTCGCCGGCGGCGTCGACCCGAAGCGCGGGCGCGCCGTTGAGCCAGACGGTCGCGATCCGAACGCCAGGCGCGAGCGCGGGGAAACGGGACAGGACCCTGGCCACGCGATCTCCACCGACAACCGGGCGCCGGACCGCCGTCACGATACCGCCACCGTCGGCGACCAGCACCACGTCGGGGGCGAGCACGTCGAGCAGGCCCTGCAGGTCGCCAGAGCTCACGGCGGCCAGGAACCGCTCCAGGACCACCCGCTGCTCCGCCTGGTCGACCTGCATCCGAGGCCGGCGCGCGACCACGTGCGCTCGCGCCCGGTGCGCGATCTGCCGGACAGCGGCTGGGGTCTTGTCGAGCGCCGGGGCGATCTCGTCATATGGCATGTCGAAGACCTCCCGGAGCACGAACACCACCCGCTCGGCCGGGGTGAGGGTCTCCAGCACGGTGAGCATCGCGATCGAGACGCTCTCCGCGAGCTCGACATCCTCGGCGACGTCGGGGCCGGTGAGCAGCGGCTCGGGCAGCCACTCTCCGACGTACTCCTCCTTGCGGCGGGCGAGCGTGCGCAGCCGGTTGAGCGCCTGCCGGGTGACGATCCGGACGAGGTAGGTGCGCGGATCACGCACCTCGGCCCGCCCCGCGTCACCGATGTCCGCCCACCGCAGCCACGCCTCCTGCACGACGTCCTCGGCGTCGGCCGCGGAGCCGAGCATCTCGTACGCGATCGTGAAGAGCAGGCTGCGGTGGGTGACGAAGGGGCCCTCCGAGCCCAGCGGAGCAGGGGCCGCATCGGGCGAGGAGGTCGAATCCGTCCCGTCGCCGGGAGGCTCGCTTCCTGGCGCCGTCGGGCGCATCGAGGCGGTCATGGCGCGGACGCCTCCCTCAACCGCGCACTCGGCTGGGCCATCGGCTTCAGCCCACACGAGGCGGCGAAGCCCTCCGACTCGATGCCCAGGGCCGTGTTGGAGCGGGTCGTCAGGTTGGCGAACCCAACCACCGTGGTGAGCTCGATGAGCGCCGCGTCACCCAGCTGCGCCCTCAGCCTCGCGACCATCTCATCCGTCACCGTGGGCGGAGTCTGGCTCATCGCCTCGGAATACCCCAGCACCTCCCGCTCCAGCGAGGTGAACACATCCGACTCCTTCCACCGCAGGATCTCCCGCGCCTTGCCCAGGTCCAACCCATGGTTGTGGGCCATGAAATAGTTGAAGTCGAGACAAAATGAGCAGCCCACCAGCGAAGCCACCGCCATGTGCGCGTACGACTTCAGGCTCTCATCGCACTGGTCCCACTTCTGGAGCTTCTGCCCGAAGCCCATGCTGGCCTTGAGCACGGGCAGGTGGTGCCACATCACACCGAGCGACTTGGGGACGAGACCGAACGTCCTGCCGGCGAACATCTTCACGATCGCACCGTAGAGCCCGGTGAGCTCCTTCGGGGGAATCCTGGTCGAGGTCATCTCTTCTCCGGGTGTCGGCAGCGGATGCCGCCGGCCTGATGACACCGGGCGCCCGCGGGATGTGACATCCCCGAGGAGACCCCACCTTTCACCCACCTCTACCCACCCAGAGCCCGGTCGCGGCGTCATGACGGCGAGCGATGCGCACGGCGCGCCGCCGCGGCCGTACGGCCAACGACCCGCCCAAACACTTGCGGGAGCAACGAAATGCCTCTCACGCCGCCCAGTGACTGCGATTGCCCGCTCCGTCACGGAATCGTCACATAACGTAAACACCATTTACACACACATCCAACGCATGGACTGACCATGTCTCATAAATCCAGCCAGCAACCCCACCCGCGCGCTGTATTTCAAAAAATGTCTCAGCCCCATTGACGCACTCAGACCAGCTCCTGTATCCAATCAATCACCACCTTCCGAGGAGTGGGCAATGATTGGCAACGTCGCGCGCAGGACGGGTCGTCTCGCTGTGTTCGCTGGTGCATTGATGGCGCTGGCTGGCTGCCAGGACCCGGAGGCCACGGGTGAGACCCCGGCAGACGAGGCACCGACAGAACAGACGGCGTCACTCCGGGGTTGTGTGACGGTGGAGCCGTCCGCGCAGGAGAAGGAAGGCATTGAGGCGCTCCTGCGCACCCGCAAGAGCCAGCAGCGCGCGGTGGGCTCGGTGACGGTGCCTGTGTATTTCCACGTCATCAACCAGGGCACGGGCCTCGCCAACGGCGATATTCCGGCCTCGCAGATCGCCGCGCAGATCGACGTGCTGAACGCGGCCTACGCCACCACGCCGTTCAAGTTCGTCCTCCAGGGCACGGACCGCACGACCAACGCCAAGTGGTACGCCCTCAAGGACAACAGCGCGAACGAGCGAGCCATGAAGACGGCCCTGCGCAAGGGTGGCCCCGAGACGCTCAACATCTACAGCGCGAACCTGAGCGGCACCCTGCTCGGCTGGGCGACCTTCCCCTCCAGCTACGCCAGCAACCCGAAGCAGGACGGCGTGGTGATCCGGTACACCACCGTCCCGGGCGGCACCGCCGCGCCGTTCCACCTGGGCGACACGGGCACGCACGAAGTCGGCCACTGGCTGGGCCTGTACCACACGTTCCAGGGCGGCTGCACTGGCGCGGGGGACTCCGTCAGCGACACCCCGGCCGAGGCCTCTCCCGCCTACGGCTGCCCGACGGGCCGCAACACCTGCGCCAGCGCGGGCAACGACCCCATCACCAACTTCATGGACTACACCGACGACGCCTGCATGGACAGCTTCACCGCTGGCCAGTCGGCGCGCGCGGATCAGCTGACCGCGGCCTACCGCTAGGTCGTCCTCGACATCGCGGATGTCGGCGTCGCGCCGGAGTCTCCCACGGAGGCTCCGGCGTTGTCGTTTTCAGGGCCCCTGGCGCAATCCCTGGCAAGAACCTAGTCTTTCAGAATTCACGGCTCAAAAAGGAAAAGCCGTGAGAGCCATTCCCCGAGCCTTTGTCGCCGTGGTCCTCGTGTTTGGCGCGGCGGTGCCCGCGCTGGCCGTCGAGCCTCCCCCTGAGTTCGGCACCGACTGGGACGACCCTCGCACGGCCGTCCCGGCCCTGGAGCGACCCGCGACGCCCTCGTGCACCGTCCGCATCGTCGACGAGAAGTTCGACGACTTCACGCCCTACACCGGGACCTTCACCCCGCCCGCGGCCTGTCCGGGCCCGTGGCACAAGGTCGTGCTGCGCATGGAGGGCAAGGTGCAGGGCGTGCAGTACGACCGGCTCGGCCATCTGGAGGTAGGCGGTGTCACCCTCTTCAAGACGTCCACGCCGGAGCCGTCCCGTGACGGCATCTCCTGGGCGGTGGAGAAGGACGTCACCGCGTACGCGCCCCTGCTGCGCCAGCCCCAGCCGGTGTGGATGCTGATTGGCAACGTGGTCAACGAGACCTACACCGGCGTGCTCGACGTGCAGGTGTCCCTGACCTTCTACACGGCCCAGGGCAGGCGCTCGCCCCCCGCGGAGACGGCGAGCGACGTGCGGCCCCTCACCCACCCACGCCGGGAGGGAAGCGCGCTGGTGGGAGAGGTGACGGTGCCCCGGAACACGGCGCGGCTCGTGGCCGAGGTCTACGCGACGGGCTCCGGCGGAGGCTGTGAGGAGTTCTGGTACTTCACCGCGCCCCCTGTCGTGCCGTACTCCTGCCCCGCGGATGACGGCCCGTACCGCGAGGTGCGAATCGAGGTGGACGGCAAGCTGGCCGGCATCGCGATGCCCTTCCCGCATGTCTACACGGGGGGCTGGTCCAATCCGTTCCTCTGGTACGTGCTGCCGGCGCCGCGCGCCTTCAACATCCGCCCCCTCCGCTATGACCTGACGCCGTTCGCCGGACTGCTGACCGACGGCCAGCCGCACCAGCTCAAGGTGAGCGTGCTGGGCGTCCCCGAAGGCCGCCCCGGCTGGGATCTCCCCACCAACGTGCTCATCTGGACGGACGCCCGGTCCACGCGCGTGACGGGTGGGCTGCTCCAGCACCAGGTCGGCACGCTGACGAATGACTCCGCGCACTCGCTGGTGGAGGGGTGGCATCAGGTGGACACGCGGGGCGAACACTCGCTGAAGGTGTCCGGCTACGTGCGCACCTCGCGCGGATGGGAGCTGACGACGGTGGAGCAGTCGGTCTCCAACGCGAGCATGCACCGCTGGCTGGGCGACACGGAGAACCCGGACGCGCTGACCGCGACGTGGACGGACACCAGCACCGTCACCGTCGTCGGGCGTGACGTCTTCCCGACGGTGAGTCGCTCCCACAAGCGCTTCGTGCTCGACGGGCTCATCAGCGTGACGCCGGAGAACCGGCTCACCACGACCCTCGGCATCAACGACGCGGATGATTCGCTCACGCTGGGAGGGCTTCGCACGCTGGAGCACCGCGAGCTCAGCGACGTCTACACCGGCGAGGCCGCCTATACGCTGGGCGTCCCGCGCGCGCAGCGCAACGCGGTGGGGACCTCCACGCATCGCTACCGGCTGACCGGACAGCCCGGTGACTGCTACGACCGGAGCATCTCCACCCGGAATGGCTTCGTCACCGAGGACCTCCAGCGCTGCGACCGAGGAGCCACCCCTTCGTCGCCGCTCGGCGACACCCCACCAGGCGCGGGGGGATGACTGCTGTCCCGGCCCTGATGACCGCGGTCACCAGGGCCCTGACATCACCTCCGGGCCCCCCTCTCGCCAACCCATTGAAACCAGGGAGGCGGCGTGTCCACATCGTTCGACATGAGCATGGCATGTCGGATGCAAACGGACAGGGCATCGCTGTACCGACCCCATCCGCCGCCCCTCTTGAGGAGCCTCCCATGCGTCTCTCCCGCCTCGGTTCGTCCCTGCCCCGCGCCTCGACCTTCCCGTCCTCCGCGGTGTCCAAGCCCAAGCCTCCGGCGCGCGCCTCCACCCTCCCCCCCACGGCGCCCTCCTCTCAGACCGTCAAGCCCGCCGCGACCAGGCCCCCCGCGAAGGCGCCGGCGGCCCCGGAGCCCAAGCCTCCGAAGCACGCGGGCATGCCCGAGGGTGGCCCCTCCTACAGCCCCTGGGAGAAGACCACGGGCCAGGCCTCGGACGTGATGGTGAGCGGCGGTGACAACAAGCTCACGCCGCCCCCGGGGGCCCGGCAGGACGTGCTCGTGGACCGGCCGGGCAGGCCCTTCGAGAAGGACACCTTCGGTGGCGGCAAGCTGAGCGGCAACGTGGGCTCGCTGCAGGCCTCCACCTCCAGCTACAGCGGCGGCGGCGTGCGCCACTACTCGGCCCAGACCGAGGTGAACGGCCCCCACGCCGCCTACGAGCTGCAGAAGACGCACGCGGGGCGGCTGGGCGTGACGAGCGGCCAGCTCACCGCGGAGGCGAACACGTTCAAGGGGCAGGCCCAGGCCGGTGTGTCGCTCGACCGGAACGAGCACGCCTACACGGGCGCGCTGACGGCGAAGGCGGAGACGGGCGTGGGCGTCACGGCGAGCGCGAGCCATGACTTCAACCGGCACGTGGGCGGGTACGTCAAGGGCGAGGCCAAGGCCTCCGCCACCGCCTACGCCGAGGGCGTGGCCAGCCTGGATCCGAAGACGGCCACGGCGATGCTCTCGGGCCAGGTGGGCGCGGCCGCCACGGCGGGCGCGTACGCCACGGCGGGCGGGCACGTGGGCCGGCTGCACGGCTCGGTCACCGCGGGCGCGGTGGCGGGCGCGGCGGCCCAGGCGGGCGGCAAGGTGGGATTGGAGAATGGCTTCTTCAAGCACTCCGCGGACTTCAATGCCTCCGCGGGCGTGGGCACCCACCTGAAGTCCGACGTGGCGGTCGACCTCCGCCACCACATCAAGCCGGGCGTCGCGTCGGGCCTGCGCCCCGCCCTCGCCAACGCCACGGGCGTGGCCTCGCCCGCGAACACCCTCCAGCCCGAGAAGTCGCGCATCGAGAACTTCTTCGCCAAGGCCTTCCACAGGGCCTGAAGCTCCGCGACCACAGGGGGCAGGTGACGAAGGCCCCCAGGCGCGACGCGTGACGGGCGGGAGGGTCCCCGCCCGTCGCGCTCAATCACGTGCCCCTGGCTCCAGGCTCGAAATGACCTGGGCGAGCTGCGCGCGGCGGTCCGGGCGGGCACGGGCCAGCTCCCCCCGGAGGATGGGCAGCGCGGCCTCTCCCATGACGCGCAATCCGTCCAGGGCGGCGCGCGCCACCGGATTGCGGCGGTCGTGCAGCAGCGCCGCCATCTCCGCCACCGCGGGAAGGTGCCCTCCAAAGGCGAGCGTCCGGAGGGCTCGGACGACGTGCCCGGCCTCCGCGTCCCGGAGCAGCGCCCGGGTCAGCTCCAGGTAGGCCTCACGGGGCACCTGGTCCTTCAGCAGCCGGTGCGCGTGCAGGCGCACCGGGGACTTCCGGTGGGCCAGCAGCTTCGTCAGTCGCTCGACGAGGTGAGGCGTCCCCCGGAGCGCCATCCACTTCATCGCCCTCGGGTCGGGCTCCGGGACCTCCCAAGCCAGGGTCTCCAGCTTTCGCTCCACGTCGCGCATCACCTCGGCGGTGAGGCTCCTTTCGAGCGACGGGTCATCCAGCAGCAGGGGCGCGAGCGCGCTGACGACGTCCGTCCGCAGCGCCGGCGTGGTGACCCGCGCGAGCAGCGCGGCTCGCACCTCCGGGCCCTGCCGTTCGAGGCCTCGCGTCATCGCCGCGAGTGCCTGGGCGTCGTCGTCGCGGTTCGCGAGCGCGATGAGCCCCTCTCCCAGTCGGAAGGCGTCGTCGCGGTTTCCCCAGGACGCAAGTCCACCGAGGACCCGCAGCGCCACCTCGCGATGACTGGCGTCCTCGTGGACGATGCGCAAGAGCGCGTCCTCCAGCGTCCGGCCGTCGCGGCCTTGCGCGAATCCCCCTCGCTGAAGCCACTCGAGGAAGTGCGTTCGGTCCAGGCCCTGTGCCTGGACGAACAACGCCATCAGCTCGGGCCCCCACACCGTATCGCCCGGCAGGACTTCGAGCACCGCGGTGTGGCCTTCTCGAAGCATCGGGAGGGCGAAGGGCAGCACCTGCGTGGCCGGGAACGCGCGAAGCATGGCCGCCGCCCTCTCTCCTGTTCGACTACGGCCCAGCCGCCACACGTCGAGCAGGAGCAGGACCTGGGTCGGGAGCAGGCGCGGCGTCGGGCGGAGACCGTCCAGCAGCTCCAGCAGCGCCTCCAGCCAGAGCTCTCCTTCCACGCCCTCTTCCAGGGAGCCCATCCGCTCGCGGAGGGCGTCCAGGTCCTGCCGGTCCACGGCCCCCGGAGGAACCCACCGGAGCGGCCGCGCTTCGCCAAGGGTGTCCAGCAGCTTCTGGAGGCGAGGCAGTCCCCGCACCCTCCAGAGTTGTCGCGCGGCCTGTCGCCGGACCTCGACGTGCGCATGGGACAGCAGGTCGACAAGCAGCGCCTCGTCGTCGCCCGATGTGGGCACCGCGAGCGCCGTGAGCGCCTCGAGCGCGATCCCCCGTTCAGCGTGGCGCGCGAGTCGCCGCAGCGCCGCGCGGGCCGCCTCTGTCCCGACGTCCGCCATCCACCGCACCAGCGTTCCGACCTGCGCGGACGCCCCCACTCCAACGGCGTCAGCAAGCGCTTCAAGCAGTGCGTCCTCTGGACCCCGCGCGTCCCATGCCTTCCGGACGGTCTCCAGCAGGTCCACGTCCGGCCCCCGCGCCACGGCGGCCAGCACCTGGAGCGGTGGCACCTGCCGCAGCGCGTATGGCACGAAGAACCGCCGGACCCTGGGTGAGCGGGCCTGGGTCAGGGCCTCCAGCAATCGCGGGCCAGCCAGCTCCTCCGCGAGGACGAGTCGCTCCGCTCCCCAGAGCGCCACGGGCTCCTCCGGGAGCGCGGAGGCCATCCGCGCCTCTTCCAGGGAGGGCACGGCCCCCAGTTGATGCAGCACGGTGAGCGCTTCGTGAGGCTCGATGCGCGCCCCCGTCCACGCGCGGCGGACCTCCGCGAGCACCCCCACGCGCTCGGACTCGGACAGCCGCCCGGCGAGCGCCCTCAACAGGCCCAGGGCCAATCGCCGCGAGGCGGCGCTGGGGCTGTCCAGCAAGGTGCGCAGCCCATCGAGGTGCCGCGTCAGGACGGCCGCACGCGAATCCGTGAGACCCGCGCTGGCCAACGCGGAGAGCCGCTTCAGCAAGTCCTCCGCCTCGGCTTCAAGGACGCCCGCGTCCCCGGAGGACAGCACGTCATCCACCCACGCCAGCTCCACGTCCAGACGCCTTTCACGGAGCAACCTCGCCTGCTCGGGATCGTCGGACGTGGCGGGGATCCAGCGCGACAGCGCATGGCGGCGGAGCAGCACCTCCAGCTCCGCGCGCGCTCGCGGCGAGAGTTCGATGACTCCGCCGTGGACCGCGTCGTTCAGCGCCGTCGCGGAGCGCGCCCCCCGCCGCAGGAGCGTCACGAGCGCCTGGGGCGAGAGCACGCCCGAGAGCGCTTCGCACAGCAGCTCCTGCTCACGAGGCGAGCCGGCGTCCTGGAGCGCATCGAGGACGGTCGCCACGTAGCCCCGGCCGCAGGTGGCACGAAGCGCCCGGACGAGCGATTCGCGCAGGCCCGGGTTGTCGTGGCGCCGGAGCCAGCCCAGCATCACCCCGATGGGCGCCGGCCAGCCGGGGCCCGTGTTCGTGAGCGCATCAGCGGCGGTCTTCTTGATGTTCATGTTGGGATGGTCGAGCCCCGCCGCGAGCAACGGCACGCCCCACTCCACCTTGAACGCCCCGAGCCCGCTGAGCGCCTGCCGCAGGCGATAGATGTCCTCCGAGCGCGCGAAGGGCACCAGCCAGGCCACGGCCCGCGCGTCTCCAGATTGCGAGAGGCACTCCAGCGCCAGCTTCTGCACCTGCACACTCCCATGGCGGAGCAAGCGCCGCAGCCGCCGCGCGAGCGCCGGATGCCTCCGCCCGACGAGCTGGCCCAGCACGCGTTCGAGCTGCGCGTCACTCAGGTCCCGCTGCTGGAGTTGTTCGAGCAGACATTCCGTGACGACCCGTGCGCCGGCTTCGTCCTCCGAAGCGCAGGCAGGCAGTCCGTTCAGACGCATGCGGCCACTGGCATGGAGCCCGCGCCCCACCTGGACAAGCGCCTGCTGCGCCGAGGTCCGGACCTGCTCGTCCGCGTCGAGCAACAGCGCGCCCAGCGGCACGAGGGCGCGCCGCCGGGCCTCCCGACCGAGCTGGCCGATGGCCTGGATCCGCAGCGGGTGCTGCGTCTGGAGGGCGAGCCGGGAGACCTCGGCGAAGGTCGCGTCGTCGTGGACCGGCTGAAGGCTCGCCAGCGCCTCCCGGCCCAACGCACCCCCTTCAGCCCACGGCATGGCCGCGGGTGCGTCCTCGAGCATCGCCACCAAGCCAAGTGCCTCGGCGCGCCATGCGGCAGCAGGCAGGCCCGGATGGGCGCGAAGGAACTCCACGGCGCGCGCGCCTCCCAGGCAACGGAGCGCACCGAGGCAGGCCCAGGGCTCGGCATCGAAGCAGCGGAGCAGGTCCTCCTCGGCGGACGCGTGTCCCTGGTGTCCGAGTGCCTCGATGATCTCAGGCCGGAGTGGATGCGCTTCGGGCCGGACGAGCAGCGCGCGGAGCAGGCCCAGCGCCTCGGGGCCGTCCAGCTCCCGCAGGAGCGTGAGGTGCCGGGAGAAGTCCGCGTCCGTGGCGGACAGCGTCCACAGCGGTTCGACGTACTCCCGCTGCCGGAGGCTCAACACCTCCGCGATGACGGCGGGAGCGACCGATGGACTGGAGAGGAACAGCTCGCTCACACCGGGAACGTCGTCAGGCTCGCACCGCACGCCCCGCCGGTAGAGCGTCTGGAGCAGCCCCGCGCATGTGGGCCCGAAGAAGAGGGGGTCCTCCCGCGAGAGGTGGAGCGCCAGCCGCAGCTCCGAATGGCCCGCGAAGGGCGCGAGCAGCGCCATGGCCTCGCGCCGCACCGGGCCCGACTGCCGCCCGTCCTCCAACACGAGCCGCAGCGCCGCGGCGTCGCCTCGACGGGCGGCGACTCGCAGCGAAGCGAGCGCGAGCCGCTCCGAACGACCTGTCAGCGGATGGAGCGGGCGGGTGGGGGGAGCGAGCTCGGGCCTGGCGGCCCAGGGCTCGGCGAGCAGTTCCGCGGCCTGGAGCGCCACGCGCGCATCCGTGGCTTCAAGCGCGCGGACTCCCAGCGCCAGCGCGTGCGTCAACGTCACGAGCCCCAGCTCGAGCGCGTCGCCCAGGTGGCGAAGGCCCTCGAGTTGGAGCTCCGGATCCGCATGGGAGCACAGCGCGTCGATCAATGCTTCCGCGTCGGGAGCCTCGGCCGGGGAGAGCCGCTGGACGGCACGCAACACCCGCCCTCCCACCGGCAGGGAGGCCAGCCTCGCGGGCTCACGGAGGATCTCCGCCACGAGCCACGCCACCTCGGCCTCGACGGGAAGGGGTCCCCATCCCTCCGACAGGGACGCCAGCCTCGCCAGCGGAACCTCCAGAGGAAGCAGGCGGGCCAGCTCGGCGAGGAGGACGTGCGACTCGGGAGGACACGCGCCAAGGGCCGGCGGAAGCGCCTCCATCAGCGACGACGGTGTGTCCCCGCCCTCCAGCCGCTCCAGCCGCCGCTTCAGATGCAGCAGCGCTGCGTGGACCTCCTCAGGCTCGGGCGCGGCGAGCAGTGCGTGGAGCTCCGTGGGCGCCAGCCGCTCGGTGCGGAGCCGCTGTGAGAGGAGCGCGCGGCGGCGGCGCGGGGTGAACGATTCCGAACGGGGCTGAGGCATGGAGCCCTTTATAGAGGGTCGCCTGCCCCGTGCCCCTCCCGCATCATCGAAGCAGGCGCGCGAGCGCACTCCGAAGGTCAGCGACAAACCGGGCCGCGGAGGCGGTCGGGAACAAATCAAAGCCATGGATGCCGCCTGGGTAGACGTGCATTTCGACGGGCACGCCCGCGCGGGACAGGCGCATCCCGTAGGCGACGTCCTCCTCCAGGAAGAGGTCCACGCCCCCCACCGCCAGGAACGTCGGGGGCAAGCCCTCGACCCCGGACGCCAGCGAGGGCGAGTAGTGGCCCTCGCGCTCCTTCGGAATCGCGGCGCCGCCCCGCAGCGCCTGCCACGCGAATTGATTGAGCGGACGCGTCCACCCGAACTCGCCAGTGCTCGGGTTGTCGACCGGAGCGTCCGGCGTTCCGGTGCGGGCGTCGAGCATCGGATAGATGAGCACCTGTCCTGCCAGGGGAGCGCCGCCGCGGTCGCGGTGCAGGAGCGCGGTCGCCGCCGCGAGCCCTCCGCCAGCGCTGTGCCCCATGATGACGACCCGTGACGTGTCCACCCCGAAGGCAGGCGCCTCCCGCATCAGCCAGCTCAACGCGGCGTAGCAGTCCTCGATGGGACCGGGGAAGGGCGTCTCCGGCGCGAGGCGGTAGTCGACGCTGACGACCAGCGACTGGTACTCCTCGGCGAGCTGCACACACGCCGCATCGGTCATCTCCGCGACGCCCGCGATGTAGCCGCCGCCGTGCACATAGAGGATGGCCCCCTGCACCGCGGGCGGGTTGCCCGGTCGATACACCAGGACTCGCACGTCGGACTGCCCCGGCACCCAGCGCTCCTCTCGTGCGTGAGGCATTGGGGCGGCAATCTGCGCATAGCTCGCGAGGAGCTGAGCACGGAACGCTTCCAGGGGCTCACTCGCGGGATCAAAAGCCTTCATGGAGGCAACGATGTCGCGCACGGCGGGGTCGACCAGATGGAGCGTCTTCATGGCTTGCATGTTCTCCAGATTCGAGCGTGGCCGCGATGAAGGCGGCGCTCATGGGGATGTATCGACATGGCCTGGCTCAGACCTTCCAGGCCTCAAATCCAAACGCTTCTATTCCAAGACAAGAAACGAGCCGCCGACTTCCAAATGCCGTCAGGCTGCTCGCAGGACGAGCTGCGTAATCTCCGCGGGAGCGCCGAGCCGCATGGGAGGCCCCGAGAAGCCGGTGCCGCTGCTGACGTAGACCCAGGTCTTGCTGAACCTGGCGAGCCCCGCGACCACCGGTTGCCCCAAGCGCTGAAGCCACCCCAGCGGCCACATCTGCCCTCCGTGGGTATGCCCTGACAACTGCAGGTCGACCTCGTGCAGAACGGCTTCGTGGACGGCCTTGGGCTGGTGCGCCAGAAGAACCAGCGCTCGACGCGTGTCTCTGCCCGCCACGGCCCGTGGGAGGTCTACCCGATGGCCGATGTCGAACCTGGCGGACTCGTAGTCGTCGATACCCGCCAGGTGAAGCACCTGCTCACCGCTCCCCAGCTCCACGTATTCGTTGCGAAGGACTCGCACGCCGAGCTGCCCGAGGTGCTCGCACCACCGACTCGCATCCGCGTGGTACTCGTGATTGCCCGTGACGAAGTAGGTGCCATGGGTGGAGGTGAGGTTCGCGAGCGGCGCGACGTGCTGCTCGAGGTCTTCGACGCTGCCGTCCACCAGGTCGCCCGTGATGGCCACGACGTCTGGAGCCAGCGCATTCACCGTCCTCACGACGTGCTCGACGAACTCCCGACCCACCATCGGCCCGATGTGCATGTCCGACAGCTGGACGATGCTCAGCCCGTCGAGTTCGGGCGGCAGCTTCTTCAGCGGAACCTCCACCCGCTTGACGCGAACCCGGCGGCCTTCTCGAAGCCCCCAACCGCTGGCGACGACGCCGACCGTCACCGCGACCAACGCGCTCATGCGCGCCAACGCCTGCCGGCGGTCTGCGTCCATCGGCTCGGAGTCCCAAAGCGCCATGGAAGCGCCGACCCGCAGCACGTCCACCACCCCGAGTGACATGAGCAACAGCGTGGACACGCCAATCCACACGTAGACCGGCGTGAGCCACCACACCGACAAATCGGGAGGCACCAGGCGGCTCGCGAACACGCCCACGGGAACGCTGACCGCGAGGACAACCAGGCTCCACGTCAGCGTCCACGCAGCGGGCTTGGGGAGGCCGACATCCCGGACCAGCCGCGCCCACAAGTAGTAGTGCTCGAACGCGAGCCACCCAACGCCGAGCAGCAGAAACCCGCTCAGCGAAGTCCATGCCTCACCGAGCTTGCTCATGCCGACCGGGCCAGGGCGACCGCGTCAGGGCCCGCGGGATAACGGAGCTTCGCCGACATGTCGTTCGCGGCAAGCCACACCACCTCAGCCACGTCGGACTCGCGCGTCACCGCGGCCGGCTGCCCCAATGAAGCGAAGATGTGCTGCGCGAAGGGCGCATATGCCTCGGGGAACAGCCCTTCCATGCGAGCGCCGCCGTTGCTCGTGAAGCGGGTGGTCGGGCCATAGCCCGGCTCGACGAGCTTCACGCGCAGGTTGAAGGCTTCGAGTTCGAACGCCAGCGACGCGGTGAAGCCTTCGATGGCCACCTTGCTCGCGGTGTACACGGCCACCAGCGGCATCGGCGCCAGCGTCGCGCTGGACGTCACGTTGACGATGACGCCCGACTTGCGTGCGCGAAACTGGGGCAGCACCGCCTGCGTCATCGCCATCACCCCGAAGACGTTGGTCTCGAACACCTCACGCACCGTCGCCATCGGCGTGGCCTCGAAGGGCCCCATGAGCCCGATGCCCGCGTTGTTGACGAGCACGTCGATGGGCCCGCTCGCCTCCAGCGCCGCCGCGATGCTCTCCGGCTTCGTCACGTCGAGCGGCACCACGCGCATCCGGTCCGAACGAGGGAGGACATCCTCGCGAGGGGCTCGCATGGTGGCGACCACGCTCCAGCCCTGCGCGTGAAAGTGGCGCGCCGTCTCGAGTCCGTAGCCGGAGGAGCAACCCGTGATGAGCACCGTCTTCATGACACCACCCCCGCGCCGAGCTTGCCGCCAGCGGGCACTTCGTCCTGGTACTGAGCCTCGCCGGTGACGAGCGGGGCGAGCTCGGCGATGAGTGCCTGGGCCCGCGGGCTCGCGAAGTTCGCGGCGTGCGCCTCCTTCGTGGTCCACCCCTCCGTGACGTGGACGACGTCCGGATTGCTGCTGGAGCGCCCCACCAGATAGAGGACGCAGTCCTGGTTGGTGACGAGACCCGTGCCGCTCACCGCGGAGAGCAACAGCGCCGCCAGCTCATCGCCTCGTCCCGGCAGCGCGGTCATCGTCGCCCGGAACCCATACGTTGCCTTCATGTCGACCCCTTGGTTGGCCGCGGTTCATGCGGCGCTGATGGTCCCAAGGTACGTGCCGCCGACAGGACTCTCCACCACGTGCGGTCCATATTTCTTTTGCTAGAGTCCAGACATGACCGATCCACTCTCGGAAGTCATCGCCCTGCTTCAGCCACGAGCCGTCTTCTCGAAGGGCATCAGCGGAGCAGGCCGTTGGGGGGTTCGCTACTCGGACTTTGGCCAGCCGAGTTTCAGTGCCGTGCTCGAAGGGAGCTGCCGACTCGCTGTCGACGGCCAGCCTCCCCTCACGCTCCAGGCGGGTGATTTCGTGCTCCTGCCGGCGACGCCGGGCTTCACCATGTCCGGCTTCGAGCCGGTGGTGCCCGAGCGCATCGACGCCAAGGCGGCGCCCACTCCGAAGGGGGAGATTCGTTACGGCACGCGCGGCGGCCGTCCCGACGTGCGCACGCTCGGCGGCTACTTCGTCTTCGACTCGCCTGACGCGGCCCTGATGGTGTCGTTGCTCCCGGCCCTGGTGCACGTGCGCGGCGTGGAGCGACTCTCGACGCTGGTGCGACTGGTCCGCGACGAGACGAGCGAGCAGCGCTCGGGCCGGGACCTCGTGCTCACGCGTCTCGTGGAGCTGCTGCTCATCGAGGCGCTGCGCTCGACACCGGCCGACGACGCGCCCCCAGGGCTCCTCCGCGGCCTGGCGGATGCGCGGCTCGCTCCCGCGATACGGCAGATGCACGCGCACGTCACGCGACCGTGGACGGTGGCCCAGCTCGCGAAGAGCGCGGCCCTCTCGCGCTCGGCGTTCTTCGATCGCTTCACGCGCACCGTGGGTCTGCCGCCGATGGAGTACCTGCTGGACTGGCGGATGGCTGTTGCCCGCGGGCTGCTTCGCCGCCGGGAACTCGCCATCTCCGAGGTCGCCGAGCGCGTCGGGTACAGCTCGGCGAGCACCTTCACCACGGCCTTCAGTCGACGTGTGGGCCAGTCTCCGGGCCGCTATTCGCGGGCAAGCTAGGCGGCCTCCCCCGTCGCCGAGCCGCAGCGGGGGCGGGAGGAGGTGCTCCCATGGCGTTCACGACCGGATGCCGGCGAGCGCGAGGCGCAGCACCCGGCGCGCGGTGAGCGGATCGTCTTCGTTGGCGATGGCGATCGCGTTCGCCAGCATCATCAGATCCTCCGTCGTGGCGCCGGAGTGGATCGCGCCCACCGATGACGCCCGTGTCACCAGCCCCTTCAACACGTCGAGCAGCATGTCGGTGCAGCAGAGCTCCTCGGGTGTGAGCCCATCCGGGCCAGCCAACAGCGCGGCGGCAAGCCCGCGGTTGGTCGCGGTGTAGACCGTCACCTCCTCGAGCCAGGTCACCAGCTCGGCGGCGGGATCCTCACCCGTTTGCGCGGCGGCCCGCGCACAGAGCTGCGCGACGCCATCGCGGAAGACCGCCTCCAACAGCGCCTGCCGCGACGGGAAGTGCCGGTGCAGGGTCGCCGAGCCGATCCCCGCCCGCCGCGCGATCTCTTCGAGCGACGCCTGCGCGCCATCCCTTCCGACCAGCTCCGCGGCGGCGGCGACAATCCGCTCCCGGTTGCGTCGCCCGTCCGCGCGCAACGGCTTCACATGACTCACGGCGCTCGTCTCCTCATGGGGACCTTCCTTGACAAACGGGGCCCCCCCCCATATTCAACCACGAAATTAAACGGTGGGGTCCCCCACTTAAAAGAGGAGCGGCCC
This sequence comes from Corallococcus silvisoli, assembly GCF_009909145.1. Lineage (NCBI taxonomy): Bacteria > Pseudomonadati > Myxococcota > Myxococcia > Myxococcales > Myxococcaceae > Corallococcus > Corallococcus silvisoli. The sequence continues at coordinate 1,299,711 of NZ_JAAAPJ010000001.1, read as the reverse complement.
ATGGGCAGCACTGATTCCGTTCTCGTGACCGCGGCCACGGGGCGCCAGGGCGGCGCCACCGCCCGGGCGCTGCTGGCCGAAGGCAGCTCGTCGGTGCGCGTGATGGTGCGCAATCCGGAGGCGCCCACCGCCAAGGCCCTCGCGGCGGCTGGCGCCGAGGTGGTCGTCGGGGACCTCGACGATCCGGCGTCGTTGCGCGCCGCCTGCGCCGGGGCGCGGGCGGTCTTCTCGATGCAGTCACCGACCCTCACCGCGACCGGTGTCGACTTCAGCAAGGAGCGACAGCAAGGGAGGAACCTCGTCGAGGCCGCGCTTGCCGAGGGCATCGGGACGTTCGTGCACACCGCGACGTCCGGCGTCGGTGACCACCGCAACGTCGAAGGGTGGGCGGAGGGCCGCTGGAAGTCGCACGAGGAGTACTGGGAGAACAAGCTCGCGACCTGCGATCTCGTACGCCACGCGGGCTTCAAGCGCTGGACCCTCATCCTGCCCTCCACCTTCATGGATCATCCGATGTTGGAGCCCTCCGGCTTCGTCGACGGGCGCCGGTTGATCACCGTGATCAGGACCGACCGGCCCATCCCGCTGATCGCGCCGGAGGACATTGGCAAGGCCGCCGCGGCGGCGATCAACGATCCCGAGAAGTTCAACGGCGTGACGCTGCAGCTCGCGGGTGACCTGCTCACGCTCCCTCGGATCGCCGAGATCCTCTCGCGTCTCGACGGCAAGGAGTACACGGTCCAGTCCGGCACGGTCGAGGAGGCCGTCGCGGCCGGCCTGCATCCCGGCGTGGCGAGTGGCCTGACGTACATGAACGTCGCCCCGGTCCTGGCGCGGCCAGAGCTCGCGCGTTCCTACGGTCTTTCGCCCATGAGCTTCGAGACCTGGGCACGCCAGCGTCGCGAGCCGACCTGACTGCGGCCCTGGCGTCGCGGTTCCGAGGGCGCGGTGCTCAGAAACGGACCGCTTCATCCACCCGCTTCGGCTGAGCCCGTGCGTCCAGGACCACCTGTCCGTCCTTCATCACGAACCGCACCTGCTTCAGCGCGCGGATGTCCTTCAGCGGGTCACCCTCCACCGCGAGAAGATCCGCGAGCTTGTTCGGCTCGAGCGAGCCAACCCGGTCCTGCATGCGCAGCAGCTCCGCCGCGTTCACTGTCGCGGCGCGCAGGATCTCCACGGGCTTGAGGCCCGCCTCCGCATAGGCGATGAACCACCGCACGCTGGCCTGCCCTCGGGTCAGCCCGCGCAGCACGATGTACATGTCCGAGCCCGCGGCAATCCGAACGCCAGCGGCCACCGCGCGGCGGAGGCGGTCCTGGGCCTTGGTGATGTTCCTCCGGCAGCGCTCCTTCATCTTGCGCTGGCGCTCCACGTTGCCCACCTTCTCATCGAAGGAGTCGCACACCTCCAACGGGCCGTCGGTGGGGACCAGGAAGATGCGCTTGCGGACCATGGGCGCCACCACGTCGTCGGGGAGGGAATACCCATGCTCGATGGAGTCGACGCCCGCCTGGACCGCGATGCGGATGCTCTCGTCGAGGGTGGTGTGCGCCGCCACCGGCCGCTTCTGGCGGTGGGCCTCCTCGGCAATGACCTTCAGCTCCTCCAACGAGAGGAGGTTGTGCCCGTTGTCGACGATGACCTTGATGCAATCCGCGCCGTCGGCAATGGCCTGCCGCACGGCGCGCCGGGCCTCCTCCGCGCCGGAGATGGTGACGTACTCCTGTTCGATGAGGGGCTGAGCCGCGAGCTGGAACGTGGGGAACTGCCCGCCATGTGGAGCGAGCGCGCGGGTGCAGGCGGAGATGCGTGGGCCTGGCACCCAGCCGCGCTGGATGGCGTTGCGCAGCGCCACGTCCCCGTTGACCCCGGAGTTGCCGACGTCGCGCACCGTGGTGACCCCCGCCTCGAGCATCTCACGGCCCAGCTTCGCGCCCAGGAGCGCGCGCTCGGCGGTGCTGCGCTGGAGGAGGGTGCTGAACACGCCGTCACCTCCGTTCTCCGTGTCGTCCTCCATCAGCAGGTGCGAATGCGCGTCGATCAGCCCCGGAAGCAGGGTGACATCCCCCAGGTCCACGACCCGTGTCCCCGCGGGGATGGCGAGGCCGGTGCCCACTGCCTGGATGCTCGAGCCTTCGATGAGCACGACCGCATCCGGCAGGACTCGGTCACTCTTGCCATCGAAGAGCCTCGCGGCGCGCAAGGCGATGCGCGTGGGCTTCTCCGCGGAGGGGGCCTGCCCCCACGATGAGAGGGGAAGGCTCCACAGCAGGGCCGCACCAATGACAGTCGTCAAAAGTCGTCGGGACTCATGGAACAAGGCGTCGCTCCTGGGTGCGCGGTGCGCAGCCACTGCACGCTCAAAGAGAGTCGACCTGCCCGCGAGAGCGGAGCGTATCCAGCCACGTCAACGATTGTACATAGGACCACGGCTTCAAACTGGAACCCCTCGGTGCTGGCTCCGCATCCGGCCGCTGCGTCATGAGCACGACAGCTCATCCGTGCGAGGCGAGCGCGTTCGCCAGTTGCCGGGGCGTGTAGCCCGCGAAGCGGACACAGGTCCGAGTCAGGTGTGCCTGGTCCGAGAAGCCCGAGGCCGCGGCCGTCTCCGCGAGGCCGCCCGCGCGCAGCAGGGGCAGTGAGCGCAAGAGGCGACGCCACAGCAACCAGCGCCGCAGGGGGATTCCCACCCTGGCATGGAACAGGGTCGAGACATGTCCCGTGGACAGCTTCAGGCGGGCCGCGTGCACCGGGAGGGGGTGCTCCTCCTCCCCTTCCAGCATGTCGAGCAGGCGCGCGATGCGGCCATCCCCCACCGGGGCCGAGCCCATGGGAAGCAGGCCCGCCACGGCCTGCTCGGCGCCGCGCGCGACCGCTCCCTTCCCGCGCGCCACCACCGCCACCATTTGAGCCAGGGCGCTGGAGGACTCCAGGGCGAAGGGCAGGCGCCGCGCCAGCGCTCGGAACGTGGCGCGATGGTGGTCCGCGTCCAGCACCACGCTGGCCAGCGGTCCCCGGGACGACGTCACGTGCGGGACATCCCCAGGCACCACCACGATGCGGCCTCGCGCGCTGCCCGAGGCGTGCCGCACCGTCACCGCGCCCTCCAGTCCGAAGAGAATCGCGGTGCCCCACTGACGGTGGGGCGCGGAGTGAGCGTCGTTGGACCGCAGGACGAAGATGCCGGCTTCCGGGGCGAGGACGAAGAGAGGTAGGAGGTTCATTCTTCCGAAGAGCGTTCAAGCGCCGCCGGCCCTGGCCACGACACAGTGGAGGCTCCACATCCCGGAGTCTCCATGGCGTCACGCAGGTCCCCAACATACGCGGCATGCAGCGCGCTCGCCGTCACGAGTTGTCTCCTCCTCGGCTCGCTGGCCTGCCGGTCGGATGCCCCTGACGTCCCCACCTGTGACGCCGCCGCCGTGCGACAGTCGCTCCAGCAGACGCTGCAGGAGGTCCAGGAAGCACACCCCGGCAACGCCGGCTGGCTGATGAGCGTGCGCATCCCATCCGCGGGGCTCGAGTTCTCAGGCGCGGTACAGGCTCCCGGCATGGAGTCGCTCGACCCAAGGGCCCCGTTCCGGATCGCCAGCGTGACCAAGACATACATGGCCGCGGCCATCCTGCGGCTGGTGGAGGACGACAAGCTGTCCCTCGATGACACCGTGGCGGCGGTGGTCCCCGCGCCCTATCCGGAGCTGCTGCACGCAGGAGGCTATGCGCCCGAGCGGATGACGATGGCGCAGCTCCTCACCCACACCAGCGGCCTGTTCGACTACGCCCAGAGCGAGGACTACCTCACGACGGTCCTCGATGCACCGGAGCACGTCTGGACCCGCGAGGAGCAGGTCCGCTTCGCGCTGGAGCATGGCGCGCCCGTGGGCGCACCGGGCGAGCGCTACGCGTACTCGGACACGGGCTACCTGTTGCTGGGGGCCGTGCTGGAAGCGAGGACCGGTTGGGGACTCGCTCAGGCCTACCGGAGCCAGCTCGGCTTCGAGCGGCTGGGGCTCCAGGCCACATGGCTCGAAAAGCTGGAGCCGCCCCCCGCGAACCCTGTCGTCCTGGCACCGCAGGCCTATGACGGACTTCCGCTCACCCGCATCGACGCCACGGCCGACCTCTTTGGCGGTGGAGGGCTGGTGTCCAACACGACGGACCTGGCCCGCTGGTTCCAGGCCTTGTTCTCCGGAGAGGTGTTCACCCGGGCCTCCACGCTCGACACGATGTCGCGGGTCCCCTCCACGAACACCGAGGACGGCGGGGGCATGGGCATCTTCCGGCTGGAGCGCGCCGATGGAAGCCCTTGCTGGCTGCACGAGGGCTTCTGGGGTGTGGCGGCGATGGTGTGCCCAGACCTCGACCTCGGTGTCGCCGTCGCGGGGATGGATGCGACACGAATGGGCACGGGAGCGAACGACCTGCTCCGGGCCGCCGTGAAGGCCGGCATCGACTGCAGGCCCGCCCCCTGACCTGAGCGCACCCGTGGCGCCCGCCTTTCAGGCACCCGAGCGAAGCACCGTGTTCGGGTCCACGCGCGAGGCGCGCCGGGCCGGCAGCCAGCTCGCGAGCAGCGCCACGCCGAGCAGGAGGAGCGCCACCGCGACGAAGACGAGCGGGTCCGTGGTGCTGACGCCATACACGAGCCCCGCGAGCACCTGGCTGAGCCCCACGGCCCCCAACACGCCGAGCACGATTCCCAGCCCCGCGAGCCGCGCGGCCTGCTGGAGCACCAACCCCAGCACGTCCTCCGCCGTCGCGCCCAGCGCGAAGCGGATACCGAACTCCCGTGTGCGCTGCGCCACCGCGTAGGACACGACGGCCGCGAGCCCCGCCACCGACAGCAGCAGCGCCACCGCACCGAAGGCGCCCAGCAGCAGCAGGCTGAAGCGCCTGGGCGCGAGCGACCCCGCGAGCAGCCCCTCCACCGTGGACAGGCGCGAGGGCAGCTCCGGGGCAAGCTCTCGCAGCACCGGCCTCGCCGCGGCGACCAGGGCCGCGGAGCCCATCGGACCATGCACGGCGACGTGGAAGTGGGAGGAGAGCCGCAGACGCTGCCGGGAGCAGCCATAGAACATGGGACTGGGCGCGTCATCCAGCCCTTGCTCCCGCACGTCCCCCACCACGCCAACGATGGTGAAGGGGCGCAAGTCTCCGTCCATGTTGCCGAACTGGATGAGCTTGCCCAGCGGATCCTCGTGGGGCCAGCGGGCCTTCGCCAGCGACTCACTGATGACGGCCACGTGAGGCGCGTCGAGGGTGTCACGGGCATCGAACAGGCGCCCGCGCACGAGCGGGATGCCGAGCGCGGCGAAGTAGCCCTCACTCGCCACGCGGTACTCGGCGGAGCCGGTGCGCTCGCGCTCGCGCGCCAGCCGCCCGAAGTCCTCGAAGTCCCGCACCTCGTCCGAGCGGTTGAGGACGATGAAGGTGCCATCCCCCGCCGCGCTTCCTTCGAGCGGGAAGTTGCTCACGGCGCCCACCGCGCGCACGCCGGGCAGCGCCGCCAGTCGCGAGAGCAGGTGCTCCTGCTGTTGCACGTTGCGCCGCCCCTGCGCCTCCTCCTTGGCTGGCGGGAGCACGAGGCTGAGCACCGCGACATCCTCGGTGCGGTACCCCGGGTCCAGCGAGAGCAGCCCCATCAGGCTGCGCCCGAGCAGCGCCGCGCCCACCAGGAGGATCAACGCGAGCGCGAGCTGTCCCACGACGAGGGCCCGGCGCGTCCGCTCGGCGCCCCCTCCTCCGCTGAGCGTGCGCCCGGCGCCCGCCAGCGCGGCCCCTGGAGATTGCCGCGCCGCGCGCAGCGCCGTCACCAACCCCAGCCCCAGCGCGAGCACCAGCGAGAGCCCGAGGGTGAAGAGGAGCACCGTGGCGTTCACCTCCACCTCGTTGATCCGTGGCAGGTGGCCCGGCTCGGCCGCGAGCAGGGCGCGCACGCCCCAGGCGGCCAGCACGGCCCCCAGTGCGCCTCCCGCCAATGACAGCAGCAGCGACTCCATGAGGAACCGCCGGATCAACGCGCCGGGCCCCGCCCCCAGGGCCACGTGGATGGCGAGCTCCCGGGCACGGGTGGCCGCACGAGCGAGCAGCAGGTTCGTGACGTTGGCGCCAGCCACCAGCAGCAGGAAGGCCGCGGCGCCCGACAGCAGGTACAGCGTGGGACGCACGCGCCCCACCAGGCTCTCTTGCAACGGCTCCACGGCGATGTCGCGCATCGGCGTCTCCTGGCCGTACTGGGCCGCCAGCTCGCGAGCGATGTGTGTGAGCTCCACTCGCGCGGCCTGGAGGTCAACGCCGTCCGACAGCCTCCCCACCACCCGCCAGTTGTGCGCGGAGCGGCTGGGCAGCCGGGCCTCCAGCTCGCGAGGGATCCACAGCTGCGTGCCCGCCGGATGGTCGAAGGACTCGGGCATCACCCCCACCACGGTGTAGGCGCGTCCCTCGAAGGTGAGGGTATTCGACAGGGGCAGCGGCCGCGCACCCAGGTTGCGCTTCCAGAAGGCGTGGCTCACCACCACCACGGGCTCCCCTTCCATCTGCTGCTCCTCCTCGCCGAAGAGGCGGCCCTGGACGGGCCGCACCGCGAAGGCGGAGAAGAAGTCGCGCGAGGCGAGCACCCGTGTGGCGAAGGTCGGCTCGTCGGCGCCCGTGACGACGACGCTCTCCGTGCCCGATACCTGGGCCAGCGCCGCGACGGTATGAGCGCGCGTCCGCACATCCTCGAAGTTGGGGTCCGAGAACCGCATCGTATGGCCGTCCGCCGCGCGCTGGGCGAGTTCCACGAGGCGCTCGGGGCGCGGATAGGGCAACGGGCGCAGCAGCACCCCTTCCACCACGCTGAAGAGCGCGGTGCTCGCGCCGATCCCCACCGCCAGCATCAGCACGCATCCCAGCGTGAAGCCGGGGCTGCGGCCCAACGAGCGCAGGCTCTGACGCAGTCCACCCAGAACGGTATCCATGCAGGACTTCTCCCGAGGCCGGACAGCGGCCTCCGGGGCGGCTACGCCCAGGCCGACCGGCGATTGCGGCTCCCCCACGAACCCCTACTGGGAGGCAGCGCCGGTCAGCCAGCCAGTAAAGGGACACGGCTCAGGGGACGACCGCGACACCACTGCCGGTGCTCCTTGGAAGAGCGGAGCGGAGAACTCCGTCCACGTGCTGTGCTGGCGCGCGCCACGGAGGCCCGTGACACTCGGCGCCCGGAGGCGCGCTCGAGGCGCGGTTTCGCTCGGACTTGAGAGCCCGCCTGTAGTACCAGGACACCCGCCGCGTCCCTGGTCTCGTGGGAGGTACCGCACCGTGCTGCTGCGCGCCTTCGGGCTCTTCGTCCTCACGGCAGTGGCCGAAGTACTTGGCTGCTACCTGCCCTACCTCTGGCTGCGTGAGAACAAGTCGGCGCTGCTGCTCCTCCCCGCGGCCGCGAGCCTGGCTGCCTTCGCGTGGCTCCTGACGCTGCATCCGGCCGGCGCCGCGCGCACCTACGCCGCGTACGGCGGGGTGTACATCGCGGTGGCGCTCGTCTGGATGTGGCTCGTCGAGGGCGAGCGGCCCTCGGCCTGGGACCTCGTCGGCGCACTCGTGGCCATCGCGGGCATGGCCATCATCGTCCTCCAGCCCCGGCGCGGATGAGCGTCGGTGACATGAACGAAGCGGGATGCACGTCCATCCGCGCGACGCACGTCGCTCAAGGATGTGGCACGGCGATGCCGAAGCGGGCCGAGAACCAACGGGCGATGCCGTCCTTGCCAGAGATGAAGCGTCTGCCCTCATGGACACCCGAGGCACAGCCGTGGTCGTCCGAGCCCTCGCCGAGCACCACCAACGGCAACCACTGGTTGTCTTCCCCCACGAGCGCGACGACCGCCGCGCGAGGCCGCGGCCATGAAATGCGCCGAACCTCCATCACGCGCGCGACCTGCGGGTAGTAGCTCAACACGCCTTCTATCTGTGCACAGTGCTCGCAGTAGAAGCGCGTGCCTGGATATGCAGGGTCCGCGAAGTCGGGAGCGAGCAGGAACAAGGTGTCGACAGGCATGGGCCCGCAGCTACTCCTGGACCCGCCCAGAACTCAAGTCGCCGCGACCTGTCCCCTGAAGCGGCTGCCACTCCTGGAAGGACGCGACAGGCACTGCCAGCCCGGCCCCCTTCTGCGAGGCGGGAAGTCCGTGCAGACTCCGTGAGGCGATTCTCTCCGAGGCTCGAACGTCCATGCCCCATGTCCCCAGGTCCATGCGCCGACACTCGGCCGCATTCCTCGTCGCCACCGCCCCCCTGCTCGCCGGAGCCGCGCCGGGGCGCGCCCAGGAGCAGGTGCTGGGGTCGACGGGGAGCGCCCCTCGCATCGAGGCCGTGGCGCTACCGTGCGTCAAGGACCAGCGCGCGCTGCGTGTTCGCAGCGGCGACGCGAAGCGCACGGCGACGCTGTCCGCGCCGTACAACACGCTCACGTGCGACGTGACGAAGGGCACGGGGCCTGGGTCGGACTGGGCTGGCGGCGAGGAGTCGACCTCCTGGTCCCTCCAAGTCCGGGCCGTGAACCTCCGGGAAGGGCCGACGGCGCTCCTCATCACCCACTCGGCCGGCTTCGAGCATGTGCACCGCCTGCATGGCCTGTTCATCGCGGACGCGGAGGGCGTTACCCGAGCCTGGGAAGGGAGCGAGGGTCAGGGGCCCACCTCCTCCGGCGTGGAGGAGCAGGACGGACGGCTCCTCTTCTCTCGCGCGCTCGACATCGGCGACGGAGATCAAGCGGACCTCTGGTCCCTCTCCGAGCTGCGTTGGGATGCCAGACGCAAGAAGGTGGTGGAGAAGCCCGCCGAGGCCTGGGCCGTCATCCTCCGCACGGAGGACTCGGTGCTTGCAGCGCGCGCGGCGGAGGCGCGGTTGGAAGCGGGATGCAAGGGCTCGACGCTGCTCGCGGTGGACACCAACGACTTCCCTCGGCTCACCCGAGACAAGTGGGTGGTGGCCAGCTTCCTGACCTCACGCCAGGGCGCCGACGCCGCGCTCAAGCAACTGCGGTCCTGCGCCCCGGACGCGTACATCAAGCGCGTCCAGTGACCGGATGCTAGATGCTGACGCGAGCCATGGAGAACCCTCGGTCCATACTCCTCGTCGAGGACGATGAACGGCTGGCCGAACTGGTCAGCACCTTCCTGAAGGGCCAGGGCTTCCAAGTCAGGACCGTGACAGAGGGTCCCGCCGCGCTCGCCGCCCTCCGGAGCGACCCACCGGACTGCCTCGTCCTCGACATCCTCCTGCCCGGCATGGATGGCATCGAGGTCTGCCGGCAAGCGCGCGCCATCTTCTCGGGCTGGATCCTCATGCTCACCGCCCTGGACGAGGACATTCACGAGGTGGTGGCACTCGATACGGGCGCGGACGACTACCTCACCAAACCCGTGCGCCCCCATGTGCTCCTGTCCCGGCTGCGAGCCCTCTTCCGCCGTACCACCCGAGGGCCCGCGGTACCGGCTCGCGACAGTCGGTGGCTTCCGGCGGTGCGGCTGCGCATCGACAGCGTCCTGCGCACGGTGAGCCTCGCGGACGCCCCCGTGCACCTGACGGATGCCGAGTTCGACCTGCTGTGGCTGCTGGCACGCAGCGCCCCGGAGGTGCTCAGCCGGGATGACCTGCTCTCGTCACTTCGCGGCATCGAGCACGATGGGCTGGACCGCTCCATCGACATGCGCATCTCCAAGCTGCGCCGGAAGCTGGGCGACGAACAGCCGCCACACCGGATCATCAAGACGGTGCGCGGCCGTGGCTACTTCTGCACGCCGGATTAGGACGAGCCCCGGGGCACGCACTGCCCGACCCAACCCATGACACGTCCAGAGGCACGTGACGCGACCCTCGCCGCCCAGGGAGTCCCCTCGACGCCAGGACCGCCTCGGCACGAGAGCGGAAGAGGCGCTCGCGTGATGAATCCGCGCGTGGGCCCACCCCACCAATGGGGCGGGCTCTTCTTCCGGATGTACGCGGGCATCGTCGCCGCCATCATCGTCGCGCTCGTCGTGATGGTGCGAATGTCCACGCAGCGGCTGCCGCCCCAAGCGCTCGACGCGGAGCAGGCAGCGGCCCACGCGGAGACCTCGGGCCGCGAGCTGGAGGGCCTCACCCAGGGGCTGCAATGGCTCATCGAGCAGGAGCTTCTCTCCCAGCCTCGGGAGCGGTGGGGCGAGGTCGTGGCCGAATGGCGGCGGCACTTCGACTACCCCATCGAGCTGCGCGCCCAGGGCGAAGTGCTGGGCATGAATCCGCCAGAGCGCGTCCGACAGCGGCTCGCGCGGGGCGTGCCCTCGGCCTGGATGAAGTCCTCGGGCGTCACGGGGGACCGGGTGTTCCTGGCCCTTCCACTTCGCGGCTCGGAGCAGGTCGTGGTGCAGGAACTCCGGCTCGGCCCCAGCCCAGAGCGGGCGATTGAGTTCCTCGCGCCAGAGACCGCCGTGCTGCTCGCCGTGCTCGGGCTCGCGGTGCTGGCGCTCACGTGGCCGATGTACCGGCACGTCACGCGGCTGGCGGCGACCGCGAGCACCTTCGGACAGGGTGACCTCCAAGCCCGAGCGGAGGCCCGAGGGCCAGAGCCCATGGGCCACCTGGCGCGGACGTTCAACGACATGGCGGAGCGAATCCAGCGCATGAGCCAGGAGCAGCAGGCCAGCCTGCAGGCGATCTCCCACGAGCTGCGCACCCCCATCTCCCGCCTGCACTTCGCCCTGCACCTCGCGCGCGAAACGCAAGAAGTGGCCGCGCTCCACGCGCAGCTGGCCGACATGGAACAGGACGTGGACGAGTTGGATCAGCTCACCGAGGAGTTCCTGACGTTCGCACGCCTGCATCGCGACGCGCCCCCTCTGGAGCGGGAACGCGTGGACCTGACGGCGATGGTGACGGAGCTGTTCCGCCAGCTCGCCGTGTTCAGCCCGGACCTGAGGCTCCAGCTCCATGCGGAGGGCACCGTGGAGGCGGAGGGCTCCGGGCGCTATCTGCGCCGGGCGCTCGGCAACCTCCTCCGGAATGCGCAGCGCCACGCCCGCTCGGAGGTGCACGTCCATGTGAGCCGGGATGCGGCCCACTGCACCATCGCCGTGGATGACGACGGGCCTGGCATTCCTTCCACCGAGCGTGAGCGACTGTTCCTCCCCTTCACCCGTCTGGACGACAGCCGCAACCGCAAGACGGGGGGCCACGGCCTGGGGCTGGCCATCACCCACCGCATCATGCAGGCGCACCGGGGCCAGGCGTGGGTGACGGAGTCCTCCCTGGGGGGCGCACGCGTCGCGCTGTCCTGGCCCGACGCCCAGGCGGTGCGCGGTGACAAACGGTGACAATCGCTGACGCGACTCCCACGGCGCCGGGCGCCACGCTCTGAAAAGAGTCTCCGCGAGCCCGAACCCCGGGCCATGGGAGACGTCGATGCACCCACACCCGCTTGCCCCACGCCGCGGCCTTCTGGCGCTGCTGCTCGCCTGCACCTTCGCCGCGGCCTGTGCTGACGCCCCACCTCCCTCCAGCCCGGACTACGCCGCGCTGAAGCGAAGGTTCGAGCGAGAAATCCCCCTCGCCCTGACTCAAGCCGGAGTGAAGGGCCTGAGCGTCGCGCTGGTCGATGGCGACAAGGTGGTCTGGTCCCAGGGCTTCGGCATGGCCGACGCAGAGGCCGGGCTCCAGGCCACGCCCCAGACCGTCTATCCCTTGGGCTCGGTGGCCAAGGTCTTCACGGCGTCCGCCGTCATGCAGCTCGTGGAAGCGCGACGCGCCCAACTGGACCAACCCATCGAGGAGGTCATCCCAGCGTTCAGCATGCAGGCCCGGTTCTCCAGCGGCCCCATCACCCTGCGGAACCTGCTCACGCACCACGCGGGCATCCCCGAGCAGGTCGGGGGCGGCTTCTCGCCCCGCCCCCTCACCCTCGCCGAGCGCGTGGAAGCGCTCCGGGAAGAACACCGCGCGTGGCCCGTGGGCACCCTCCACGCCTACAGCAACACGGGCTTCGTCATCGCGGGCCGCGCGGTGGAGACAGCCTCGGGGAGTGACTTCGACACATTCATGCAGCAGCACCTCTTCGGGCCGTTGCGCATGGAGCACTCCGCGTTCCGCGTGACACCTGCCATTTCAGAGCGGCTGGCCAAGGGTTATGGCGCCCTGCCGCCAGAGAACGTTCCCCCGTACTGGCTGGAGAGCGAAGGGCCCGCGGGAGGCTTGCGTGGCTCGGTGGAGGACGTGAGCCACTTCGTCCTCATGCTCCTGGATGGCGGCCGCTTCGACGGCCAGCAGGTCCTCCAGCCCGAGTCCCTCCAGGAGCTGTGGCGTGAGCAGAACGCCGGCCATCCGCTCGACGTGGGCACACGCATCGGGCTCGCCTGGTACCTGCACGACGTGCCCCTGAAGGGCGGAGGATCCGTGCGGATGGTGGAGCACGACGGCGGTGCACTCTATTTCAACGCGATCGTGGCGTTGGTGCCGGAGCACCGCCTTGGCGTGGTCGTGATGTCCAACACAGACAGCGCGGGTGGGCTCGTCAATGGTCTCGCGCGGGAGGTGCTCGCGCGCGCCCTGAAGGTGAAGACGGGCCAGGTGGTTGCCCAGCCTTCGTCGCCCACCGCGCAACCCGAGCCGCGGCCCCCCGAAGCGCTCGCGTCATGGGCGGGGCTCTACTCGACCGACGCGGGCCCGATGCACATGGAAGTGCGGGGGGAGAATCTGGTGGCGACGGTCGGCGACCTCGTGCTCGAGCTGGTGCCGCACCAACAAGGTCTCTTCAGGGCCCAGGTGGGCGACGCCCCTCTGTGGCTCACCTTCCAGCAGTCGGGGAGTCACACGCTGCTGATTGGCTATTCGGAGACGCAAGGCGAGGGCCTGTTCGGGACCCGCATCGCCCCATCCCCCATGCCGGAGTCGTGGCGTGCGCGGCTGGGCGCTTACCGGATTTCACCCGGCCACCCTCGCGAGCTGATTGACGAGGTCGTGCTGAGCGAGGCGGGCGGAATGCTTCTGCTCTCCTACAGGGGCCCGCTCTACGACGGAGCGGTGACAGCGGTGCTGGATCCAGCAGGTGCTGACCTCGCGGCCGTCGCGGGCCTGGGCCGAGGCCGGGGAGAGGTGCTCCGCGCCACGGACGGGGCGGACGGGGCGTCGCTCACCTTCAAGGGCGTGCGCCTTCACCGCCCGCTCGGAAAACGGGATGCGGCGCAGACGCCGTAGGCTGCACCGGGGGCGCGGCCACTGGCTGGACCCAAGCGCTCCAAGGCGAGGCAGTACGGCTGTTGTTGGAGGCGGGGAAGACGACGTCTCGGGTTGCCAGGCGCCTGGGGTCTCCGTCCCACTTATGCGTCCGCCCGTGAACCATTTACACTGAGAGTCATGTCACGATGGCTGATCGCGGTGCTGGCGCTCTCGGGGTGTGTGGGTTCCTTCACGTCCCCCGACGCGGGGGCTTCGAGCGACGCGGGCGAAGTGCTCGACGCGGGTGTCGACGGCGGCGTTGACGCGGGCACGCGGGACGCGGGGCAGCCCTTCGATGCGGGCGTGCGTGATGCCGGCGACTCCCCCGGCTGGGGTCAGGGCACCAACACCGGAACCTTCGTCGACGACGTGTGGACGCCCGGGCGCGACAACGAGGGCCGCGTGAATGAATCGAGCTGGGCGCTCGTGCCGCACGGCCGGTGGGTGAGCGTCGCGGGCACGAAGCTCGAAGTCCTCGGGGCGCAGGTGCAGGCCGCCATTCCCGGGTGGAGGGACTACGGCAGCATGGGCTGGGGCGGCGTCACCGAGGCGTGGAACGCGCCAGCCTTCGACCTCGCCGGCCGCCGGCTGTGGCGTCACGGCGGCGGTCACGGTGACTCGAGCAACAATGGCATCTACCGCTTCGATCTCGACCTGATGCGCTGGTCCATCGAGCACATGCCGAGCGACACCAACCTCTGGAGCCAGGCATACCGTGAGTCCGGCACCTTCGCGGGCTGCCCCGAGTCGCGCGCGGCCTACGACGCCGAGGTCGACGCGGGCACCTGGGCGCAGCGCGACCGCTGGTACTACGACGAGATCTTCTGGGACCGCACCGTGAGCAATCCCATGGGCAATCCCACGGCGCGGCACGTGTATGACGGCTTCATCTACGTGCCGGAGAGCAACGAGCTGGTCGTCGCCTGCCGCCGGCTGTGGCGGTACTCCCTCGCAGGCCACCAGTGGACGATCAAGACGCACCCGCGCGCCGACGGCGACAGCACCGCGCTCACGGAGGAGGTGATCGCGGTGCTCGACCACGACTCGAAGCTGGTGATCGGCTCTTGCGGCTCCACCGGCCCCTTCGCGGCCGACTACGACCTGCGCACCAACACCTGGCTCGCGCCTCGCGCGAGCTGGGGCAGCTGGGACTGGAGTGGCGCCGCCTACACACAGGAGGGCGACATCGTGACGCTCTTCGTGCCGCCGAACAGCGCCGGGAACTACGCCTCCCCTGGCCGCTGGCAGCGCTACGACGTGGCCACCCACACCGTGCTGTCGTCGGGCGCGACGTGGAACTACGAAGGGGGCCTGTCGCTCGCCTCGTTCCCCGACACCGATCACGCCACCGACGGACACGGCATGGTCTGGGTGCCGACCGAGGGCCTCTACTGGGTGTACACGAAGCTCAACAGCGGAATGACGTGGCTGGAGCTCGACCTCAAGACCACGCCCGCGACGCTGCGGCCGAAGACCTTCGCCAACGCCGCGCCTGCATTGCAGAGCGGCATCGCGCGGCGCCGGGCGATCTACTTCCCCAGCCTGGACGCCATCGTGTGGATGAGCCCCGCGGACAAGGACGTCCTCGTCTTCCGTCTGTGATTGTCCGGCGGGGTCGGGGCTCGAATGCGTCGGGCCCCACGGGGCCCCGTGCGGCGGGTGAGGTGCGCAGCGGCGATTGCCCCTGGTGTCGGGGCACAGCGGCCGATATCTCTCCCGACATGAGCGTTCAGAATGCGGTCGTCGTCGGCGGGACGGGCAGCATCGGCAGGGCCGTCACGAGCAGATTGAGGGCAGAGGGACTGCACGTTGTCTGTGCCTCCGATGATGTGCTGACGGAGTCATCCGACTCGATGCGGGTGGACGTCACGGACGAGGCTTCCGTGAGGTCGCTGTTCGACAGGACGGATGCGTCAGGCCCCCTCTCGCTTCTGGTGAACTGCTCAGGCTTTGGATGCTTCACCTCCATCGAGGAGACCTCGCTCCAGGACTGGCGCAAGACCCTCGACGTGAACCTGACCGGGGCCTTCCTGTGCGCGCGCGAGGCGTTCAAGCGGATGAGAGCGCATGGCGGCGGGAGGCTCATCCACATCGGCTCCGTGAGCGACCACCTCACCCTGCCCATGAATGGGTCCTATGCGGCCTCCAAGCATGGCGTCCGCGGGCTCACGGGCGTCTTGAACGAGGAGGGGAAGGCCCACGCCATCCGGGCCACGCTCCTCTCGTTGGGAGCCGTGTACACGGACTTCTGGAGGTCGCGTCCGGAGTTCAGCCCCGCCGACATGCTGTCCGTGGAGGACGTAGCCGAGTGCATCTGGGAGATCGCCCGCAAGCCCTTGCACATCCGCGTCGATGAGCTCCGCCTCGTCCCCTCCAAGGGGGTCCTCTGATGGAACGGCCATCGAGTGGGAACCTGGCGCTGGTCACCGGAGCCAACCGGGGGATTGGCGCGGCCATCGCGGACGTCCTCGCGGAGAACGGCTTCCGGGTGGTCCTGGTGGCGCGTGACGAGGAGGCCCTGTCCCGACAGGAGAAGAAGCTGCTCGCCTCTGGTGCCCGGACATGGGCGTTCGCGTGTGACCTCTCCGACGAAGCGGCGGTGGACGCGATGCTCGCCAGGGTGGAGGCCACGGTGGGCGTCCCCGGGGTCATCGTGAACAACGCCGGCTTTGGAGGGCCCTTCCATCGCGCCGACGAAGTCTCCAAGGCCGAGTGGGATGCCTTGTTCAGCGTGAACATGGACGCCGTCCACCATCTCTGCCGGTGGGCCCTCCCCCGAATGAAGGCAGCCGGGTTCGGGAGGGTCGTCAACATCTCCTCCATCCTTGGGCTGTCCGGCGGGGCGCTCTCCTCCACTTACGCGGCCACCAAGCACGCCCTGGTCGGCTATTCCAAGTCCATCGCCGCCGAGTGGGGCGCCCATGGCATCACCTGCAATGCCATCTGTCCTGGCTACATCGACACGGACATGTTGGCGAAGGCGGATCCCGCGTTTCGAAAAGAGCTGTTGCGGAGGATCCCCGCGGGAAGGTTCGCGAGTCCCGACGAGGTGGCCCGCCTGGTGGCCTTTGTCGCGGGGCCTTACGGTGGCTACATCAACGGCGCGACGCTGGTGGTCGATGGGGGATTGTCATCCCATCTGGCCAACGACCTGCCTTCGTTCTGAGCTCCGCTCGTCGCGCCTCCCCAAGGCCCAATGACAACTGTCCAGCACTCGACAGACGCAGCCCCCAGACATCTGGGCCTGGCATGACAATCCAGACAGAATCGAATTCCCAATCAACGCGGTACTCACTCAGGAGGTATGAATGAGGCATCGTCTTGTTGTCGTGGCATTCGCGCTGGTGACCTGTGCCTGTGGCGGCCCGACCACCAGTCCGGAGAGCGACCCCAGAGCAACGGAATACGCACTCATCCCCTCTCCTCAAGCAACCGCGAGTTGCGCCGTGAGCTTCCCTGGCGAAAACCAGCAACTGAATTGCCTGGGCAAAGTCGAGGGAGGCGTGGCGCCCTATCAATACTGGTGGCAATACCTGATCACGCGGAACGGCGTCGAGGAGCCGTATGGCTGGTTCCAGGGGTCCACGACCTTCAGCATTCCGTGCGACAACGGCCTCTATCCCGACGCCGAGTACTTCTTCATCAAGTTCCAATACAAGGTCGTCGACGCCAACACCTACGAGTCGAACACAGTGACCTCCAGGACCTTCCGCTGCGTCGATTGATTCTGCCGCAAGCACACAGCCTGGACGGCTCCGCGTCAGCTCCGCCCGCCGAGCCCCCGCGAAGACAAGGTTGAGAGCGAACTCAACGAGTGGCCCGGCTTCCTGCCTGCGAACCGGGCCCCTTCCCCACCCTGCTAGAACTCCGCCGACAGCTTTCCTCCGGTGAGCGTCTCCATGGTCTGGCGCAGCGCCGCACGCACCTGCTTGCTGTACTCGAAGTTCAGGTCCTGCCGCTTCACGAGGAGGACCTTCTCCGGGAGCTGGAAGGACACCTCGCGCTGACAGAGGACCTCGTGTTTGCGCACGTCCACGAGCTTCACCACCGCGGCATAGTGCCCGCCGGAATAGCTGCTCCCCGCAACCCTCAGCGGAAGCTCGTCGATGTCGTCGATGACCACGACATGGCTGATGAACTGGTTCGCCGCGCACGGCCCCAGGTTCAGCCCCTGCCCCTTCATCGCGGGGATGCACTGGTAGCCGAGCATGTCTCCGGTGCGCGTGGTGCGCTCCATCCGCGCCGAGAGGTCGTCACCGAGCAGGTCCGCATCCAGGACCAGCACGTCGCGCCTCGACAAGGCGGGAAGGCCCTCGCAGACCTCCTTGTCCGACCCGGGGCGCGTCAGCGCCTCTCGCACCGCCGCGAACGCGTCGTCCATCCAGGCGCGCCGGCGCTGCTCCACCTGCGCAAGGGCCTCCTTCGCCAGCTCCGGGCCCGTCGGAGGATCGAACTGGCAGTCCAGGAGCTGGTGCGAGCCCCCCGCGACCTCCCAGCCCCGTGGGCCCTTCGAGAGACACAGCGTCGGGACGGAGCCTCCCCCCAGGACCGCATCGCTCCATGCGTCGGCCACGACCAGCCCCCGGAACTTCATGACCCCGGGGCGCGTGGCCTCGATCGTGACGTTCCTACACTCCGCGGTGAGGACCTTCGCCCGCTTCATGTAATAGCCCTCGACGACCAGACACGCATCCTCGGGACTCAGCGACTCCACGGCCGTCGCCCTCGCGAGCAGCGGCCCCAGGGCCTCGACGCGTGCCGCCCGCGCCCGCGACACGCGCTGCATGCCCCAGACGAACGCTCCGCCCAGCAACAACGCCACGACCAGCACGCCACCAACGAGCCTCTTCAGGATGCGCACCGAGAACCGCTCCTCTTCGACCACCATGGGAAGGCGCTGTGTTTAGCCAAAATCCGTACGCCGCGTCATGAACTCGTTGAGGCGACAGAGCGCGGCCGCAGACGAGCGCATGTCGCGCGCGGACACGCGCCAGCCAGTGACCGCGGAGCGAAGGCACGGTTCGCGGAGTGGAGACAGGTCGAGCGGCTCGCACCTGCCACGGAGGGAAGGCCCGCTGGGTGCTCGACGCATGGATTCAGGCGTGGCCGGCCCGCCCCAGGCTCGGTCACTTCAGGGTGACATGTTCAGGAGCATCACATCCGAGCCGCCCGCGGAGCCATGGGTCATCGAACGCAATCGCAATGATCCACTGAACGACCCACCGACGCGCACGCCTCCTGTCGATGTCACGCCCAGCAACGCGGGCTCCATGCCGAGTGGCAGCGCACGCGACCAACGGTGCGCGCCGCTCCCCGGGTCATAGCTGGCCACGAACCCATTTCCCTGGCTCGAAATAAACCCTCCGCCCACATCAGAACCGCCCGCGAAGTCACCCAAGATCACGATCCGCCCCTGCGAATCCGCCACCATTCGCACAGCGTGCTCATGGTTCTCGGAGCCAATCGCACGCGCCCAGCGATCCGCTCCGCCAGGCTCAATCACGCCCAGCATCACATCTGGGATTTCCCGATACGGGTCGTTCTCCCAGGTGTAGCTATAGATCCACTGTCCGCCGAAATCGAACCAGGGCCTGAAGCTCCCGCTGAAGGCCACGGCGTCTCCCGGGAGGATGGCGAGTCCATTGACCCTCCCGTCTGGCTCGTTCAGGGCGCGTGCCCAGAGCGGAGCCCCCTCCGGAGAGAACTTGGCGATGAAAGGCACTCCCGCATACATCGCGCCCAGGACCACTTCGCCCGTGGTGGAGTCGCCACTCGCGACCCCGCCCGCGACCACGTTGCCGACGCTGTCTGTCACGACTCGGAACCCTTGCGTGTTCCCCCCAGCGAGCCCTGGAAAGGCCTTGGACCAGAGGTGGGTCCCCTCCCAGGAGAAGCGCGCGAGGAACATTCCCGGCTGGGGACGGAGCGAGTCACGACTCGAAGGTCCCGCGTCCAGCGTCCCTCCCCCCAGGTTCATGGTTCCATGGAAGGAGCCGGTGACGATGAGGCTCCCCTGCGCGTCCGTGGCCACCGACGCCGCGCTCGCGGGCACGCGCCGCGGAGTGCCCCCCTGCGCGAGGCTGGCCACGAAGCCCTTCGCCCAGACAGGCGTCCCATTCGGAGAGAACTTCGCGATGAACATCGCTGGGACGGTGGCCTCCACCGCTGTTGGCAAGGGACCCGTCCCCAGGTTCGGCGTGCCCGTGTAGCTGCCCACCACCAGGATGTTCCCCAGGGACGTCAGCGCCACGTCCTCCACCGTCATCACCGCCGACTCCTGGGCGTAGCCCCGCGACCAGTCGTGGCTGCCGTCCGCGCGGAAGCGGCCCAGCATCAACCCTCTCTGCCCGGGGAAGCCCACGGGCCCCAGTTTGCCGCCCGCGCCATAGGCCCCGGCGAGGACGAAGGCTCCCGTCCCATCCGTTGCCATCGCTCGCGCCACCTCGTCTCCAGCGCCGCCATAGCGCCAGGGCTGCCCCAGCGCCCCGCCGGTCCCGCGATAGGTGCAGTTGGACCAGTCGAACAAGACTTCGAGGCTCGGGACGCCAGTCCTCCACATCTCTCGCGAGTTGAAATCCATTCCGTCATTTGACTCAGGAATGAGCGCGAAGGAGTAGACACCTGGCGTCGTGACCACGTCGCTCAAATCATATCGGGCCTGACCTCCAGAGGTGACTGGCCCCACGCTCGCCAACAACCCGCCCATCAGGTTCGGTCGAGTATTCCAGGTCGTCGCATACTCAGCCCAGTTCGTCTCGGTGGCGTAGAGGGAGGGACCCTTGGACGTGCCCTCCACGACGGGCACCCTGAGCCAGGCACTCAGGATGTCCTCGCCACCAAGGATTTCGAAGCGCTGGTAGACCTCTTTGCGTGGGCTGCCATCCACACTGAGCACCGTGTCACTGCCATGACTCTGGTCCGGCGAAGCCTCCTCGACGTACGTATCTGCTTGAGGAGTCCAGGGGTACCTCCAGAAGCGAAGGTCAGGCTCGCACGCCAAGGGCACCGTTGAGGCCACCGCGACAGAAGGCATCCCGCCTCCCAACAGCGCGCCGCACAGGGGCAACGCCCCAAATACTCTCAACCCTGAACGCATCAGCATACGGAGCCCCCAGCGCGACTGACCACTGACACTCTCATTTGTCTCAAGCTCGCCCTGCATGGCCTCAAGGCGACAGATTCAGGAGCATCACATCCGCGCCCCCCTGGGAGGTGTAGGTCGCCTGACGCACACGCAATGTCCCGGTGAACGAACCCCCGACGCGCACGGCTCCCGTCGGCGTCAGCCCCAACAACGCGGGCTCCAGCCCCTCTGGCAGGGCACGAGACCAGCGATGCGCGCCGCTCCCCAGAGCATAGCTGGCCACGAAGCCCCTTCCTCCGGTCGAGATGTATCCCCCGCCCACATCCGAGCCCCCCGCGAGATCTCCCAACACAACGAGCCGGCTCTGTGCGTCCGCCGCCATGCGCAGTGCCTGTTCACGAGCCGTATCCCCCAGCGCCCGCGCCCAGCGATCCGCCCCCCAGGATTCGAGCACCCCCAGCATCGCGTCTGGAATGCCTCCAGAGAGGTCTCCTCCCCCTCTGGAGCTGTAGACCTTCTCATTCCCAAAATAGAACGAGTGCCTGAAGCTCCCGCTGAAGGCCACCGCGTCTCCCGGGAGGAGCGTGAGTCCATTCACCCTCCCATCGGCAAACTCCAGGGCCCGCGTCCATTGCATCACCCCCTCCGGAGAGAATCTGGCGATGACCGGCGTATTCCAGACTCGGGCGTCCAGGACCTTGTCGTAATCGCCAGCCCCACTCGCCACGCCGCCCACCACCACATTGCCGACGCTGTCTGTCACGACCCGGAACCCTTGCGTGGGCCCTCCGTCGAGCCCTGGAAAGGCCTTGGACCAGAGGTGGGTCCCCTCCCAGGAGAAGCGCGCGAGGAACATTCCCGGCTGGGGATTGCGCGCGTCGCGGCTCGAAGGTCCCGCGTCCAGCACCCCTCCCCCCAGGCTCATGGCTCCATGAAAGGAGCCGGTGACGATGAGGCTCCCCTGCGCGTCCGTGGCCACCGACGCCGCGCTCGCGGGCACGCGTCGCGTGACGCCTCCCTGCGCGAGGCTGGCCACGAAGCCCTTCGCCCAGACAGGCGTCCCGTTCGGAGAGAACTTCGCGATGAACATCGCCGGGACGGTGGCCTCCACCGCTGTTGGCAAGGGACCCGTCCCCAGGTTCGGCGTGCCCGTGTAGCTGCCCACCACCAGGATGTTCCCCAGGGACGTCAGCGCCACGTCCTCCACCGTCATCACCGCCGACTCCTGGGCGTAGCCCCGCGACCAGTCGTGGCTGCCGTCCGCGCGGAAGCGGCCCAGCATCAACCCTCTCTGCCCGGGGAAGCCCACGGGCCCCAGCCTGCCGCCCACGCCATAGGCCCCCGCGAGGACGAAGGCTCCCGTCCCATCCGTCGCCATCGCTCGCGCCACCTCGTCTCCAGCGCCGCCATAGCGCCAGGGCTGCCCCAGCGTCCCGCCAGTCCCGCGATACGTGCAGGTGGACTGTCGAACCGGGATGATGAGCTTCGGGGTGTCGGCGTTTCGAGCATCCAGCGCACGGATGTCCATTCCATCCGTGGATTCGGGAATGAGCGCGAAGGAGTAGACCCCTGGCCCCGTGACCACCTGCCCCAGGTCGTATTGGATATGGCTGCCAGAGGGAGCCTGTCCGACGTTTGCGACGGGCCCGCCCAGAAGCGCCGGGCGGGTCATCCAGGTCAGCGTCCCCTCATCCCAATCCGGCTGGGTGAGGTGGAGGGCAGGCGCGTTGGAGGTGCCATCCAGAACGGGGACATCCAGCCAGGCCCCGAGTCGACCGGTGGTATCGGCGACGCGGAAGCGCATGTAGATCTCCTGGCGAGGATTGCCGTCCGAGACCAACACGGTACTTCGCCCGTGAATCCTGTCTGGAAAAGCCTCCTCGACGTAGGTGTCCGCCTCGGGGAGCGAGCTCGTCTCCCAGTCGTGCGTCTCTGGCTCACACTCCGGAGGGACGCTGGGAGCGGTCCCGATGAGAGGGGCACCGCCTCCCAGCAGCAGGATGCCAAGGGACAGCAGTCCAAACGCTCGCATCCACGGCTTCGTTGGCATGTGGGGCTCCCGGGAAGAGTCGCCGCCGGAAAGCCTCACATGCCTTGCAGGGAGCGCAGGATCGGCCCCAGGTCATTCCTATCGAAATCACGACACTGCGCGCTGGGAAGTGGCCAGCAGACCACGCTCATCCCGTACCGCAGCGAATTGATGAGACATCAGGGGCGGTGGACGACCAGCTCGACCTCCGGGTACTCCGGTGAGGGGCCGTCGAGCAACGGGGTGGTTCCCTCGCGAAGGTGCTTGTCGAAGAAGGCGCGTAGGTACGTGACGGTCAGGGCGAACGCGCGCGTGCCCTCCAGGTTCCCGATCTGGATGTCCGTGCCTGTCGCCTGCGGTGCGTAGGTCCGTACCAGCGGCAGGGCCAGGGCGATGTCGCTGAAGCTGAAGTGGCCGGTGCCATGGATGCTCGCGTCGTAGCCGGTGGCGCGCAGCTTCTGGAAGAAGGCGGCCCGCGTGGAGTCCATGGCCGCGCCATCGCTGTTCATCACGAGGAACGGGACATGGACCTCCGCGTCCAGGTCCCCGTGGAAGGACCCGTCCATGTTGAGGCCCGCCTTGAAGCGCGCATCCGTGCGACAGGCATCCGCCGCCGTCGAGCCTCCGAAGGAATGACCCCACATGCCCACCCGCGAGAAGTCGAACCGGCCGACGAAGGGGCTCCCCGACGCCTCGGCGCCGAGCTTCTCCAACTGGTCGAGCACGAACCGGGCATCCCCCGTCCACACCCCTTGGATGTGGGCGTTCTGGGCGGCGTCGAACGGCGAGATGTCGACGGTGTGCGGCGCCACCCGGCCGTCCGGGAACACCACGGGGCCCCCGGTGAAGGGGTGGGAGATGGCCGCCACGACGTAGCCCTGGCTGGTCAGCTCCTCCGCCGCGCCGCTGTAGACCGCCGTCCCGGTGCCATAGCCAGGCGAGAGGAGCAGGACGGGGAAGCGCTCGGAGCCCTCCGCCAGGGGAGCGTCGCGCACGGAGTGGGCGAAGAAGAACCCGAACAGCTCTGGCGGGAACCCCTGCAAGGCGGCCAGCAGCTCCCCCTCGTACGGGTTGAGGAAGTAGGGGGACGGCTGCGCCCGCGGCATCCGGCGCGCGGGGTACCACAGCCGCACCTGCAGCGCGCGGCGGTCGTCGGGGGACGCCGTGAACGTCTCCTCCCGCGCGGGGTCCGTCCAGGTGAACTCGGTCGTGCCCACCGCGTAGGGCCCGGTGGGGACGGGAAGGTCCACCACGACATGGTGTGCGTCGTGCACTCCGTCCTGCGCGGAGACGACGGCGCCGCCCTGGGTCTTCGCATCGAGGAGGACCCGGGTGGTCTGCGGCGTCAGCACGCCCGCGTCGCGCAGGGCCGGCAGGGGAAAGCTGAAGAGGGCATCCAGGCGGCCGTCGCCATTCACGTCCCGCGGCGTGCCCACGCCGCTCGCCCGCACCTTCCCCGTCCCCTTGGGATTCGTGAGCACCACCGTGGTGAGGTCGAGGGTCTTGGCATCAAGGCCCTCGGAGCTCAGCACCGCGACCTGGAGGTCCCCCGTGTCCGAACCGTCAACGGCGTTGGGGTACACGCCCGGCATCACGTCCAGGGCCGCGTTGTCGACCCGCGTGTACATGGGCGTGGCATTCGGGTCCTCCGGGTTCCGAGGTCCCTCTCCGCCACAGCCGGCGCCGGTGAGGATGCAGAGGCCCAACGCGGCCGGAGTCCCCAACCACGAGCAGCAACGGCGCCACGCGCCCTGGAACGTGGACGCCAGCGACGAGCATGACGGATGCATGGGCTTTCTTTCCTTGCGAAGTGCCGCCACGGCCCCGCGAAGCGCGGGGGGATGGCGGACACACCTCAAGGGAACACCGGAGCCGACGAGGACTGTCACCGCCCCAATTCAGCGTCGCGCGGCCACCGGCCCGACAGACATCACGCGGCTTCGCGTCGTGGCGACCGCGCGGGTGCGGATTGCAGCAGGTGATACGGCGCGATCTCCGGGAGACGGCAGCTCGAGAGCCGGATGAGGAAGGTGTCCACGAGCGCGTACTGGCCGGACAGGCACGCGTGGCTCACGGTGTCGGTGAGCACCATCCAGGCGGAGAAGGGAGGGAACCCGAACTCCTCGTAACCCTCTCGTGACGCCTGGAACTCTGGCGTGTCCTTCATGTAGTTGTGGAAGCGCCGCATCACCCGGTCATACGGAGAGGTGTCGACGACCCGCGCCATCCTCAATCCGAGCCGGGATGCCCCTCGCAGCAGGCTCGAGTACATCCGGCCCGCGCCCCCAGGCCGCAACGGCCTCTCGCCCCCATTCGCCGGGGCGACGCCCGCCATGTCGCCATAGCGGAGGTAGAGCGCTTCGAACGTGCCTCGCGTCGCCCACCGCCGCTCCTCGGTGGAGTGCAGGTTGATGAAGAAGCGCAGGATGCGGTCGCCATGGGTCGCGCCGTATGCGCCAGCGTCCACATGGATGAGCTCGTTGCTCGCGTGAGGCTTGAGCTTCCGCCCGCGCTCCTGGAGTGGCCGAAAGCTGGAGGTGCCCACGCTCCAGTCCTTCACGAAGCCCGGCATGGTCGCCGTGAGGAAGTCCGTCACGCGCCGCGAGTGGTCTCTCAGGATTCGATGCGTGCGCGCGGCGAGCTCTCCTCCGGAGGCAAGCCCCACCAGCCGCTGCGCCTCGGGGTAATAGCTCACGTTCTTGCGCTTCAACTGTGAGGGAAGCTCCTCTCGCAGAAACGCCGCATCCTCCGGCGAGGGGAGGAGCACCGGACTCTCGGGAAAGTAGACGATGCGCCCGCGCTCGAGCGCATCCGACAAGGTGGTAGGGCCCGCGCTCTTCAGCCGCGCGGCATCGAAGGTCTCCAACATGGCTCCCCCCAGGGACTTCACATCCAAGACGTGAAGTCTGCAGGCGGGCGACGGAACTATCCGCTCGGTGCAGCGTCAAGCCTGACGCCCAGCGAAGGTGTAAGGCACTGGACAGACCACCGGCCGGAAATCGCCACAACGGCAGGAATGGATTGGGGCCCGTCCCGCACCACGTGCGGTCCGCGCTCCCCCTGCCCCTACGGCGAAGGAGGAGGCGTGCTGGCGAGAGCCCCTTGACAAGATTTCTCCGGTCGTTATTTTGAAAGTCGTCAAACAATCAAGGGACGGGGATGCGAACGCAGGAGGTCTTCAAGGCGATTTCGGATCCAACCCGGCGCAGTGTGCTCAAGCTTCTGCAGGGTGGGTCGAAGACCGCGGGTGAGCTCGCGGAGGCGTTCGACATCACGAAGGGGTCGCTATCGCATCACTTCAACGTCCTCAAGGCCGCCGACCTGGTGCGCTGCGAGCGGCGCGGGCAGCAGCTCGTCTACTCCCTCAATACGACCGTGTTTGAAGACGTAGCGGCCATGCTTCTCGACCTCTTCAAGGTCGACAAGCGGAACGGAGAGCAGCCATGAAGATCAGCCGTGCGAACTTGTTGAGCCTGGGGCTCGTCATCGGGTCGTTCGTGATGGCGGCGGTGCTCTACAACCGACTCCCTGAATCGATGCCCACCCACTGGAATGCAAGCGGGGTGGTGGACGGCCACGCGTCGAAGCCCTGGGGCCCCTTCCTCCTGCCGTTGGTGATGGCCGGCATGTTCCTGCTCTTGGTGGTCGTCCCCCGGATCTCGCCGCAAGGCTTCCGCGTGGACCGGTTTCAGGGCGTCTACGAGGGCATCCAGGCGGCGATTCTCGCGTTCATGTTCCTGGTGACGGCCCTGGTCATGCTCGCAGGCATCGGAGTCCCCGTGCCCATGGACCGCGTGCTCGTCTGCGCCACGGGGCTGCTCTTCGTGGTCTTGGGCAACTTCATGGGGAAGTTCACCAAGAACTTCTTCTGTGGCATTCGGACGCCCTGGACGCTCGCGAGTGACGAAGTCTGGCTCCGCACGCACCGCCTGGGCGGAAGGCTCTTTGTCCTCGCCGGGGGTGTCAGCTTCGTTTCGGGGCTTCTTGGCGGCGGCCCGATTCCCCTCCTCGTGGCCATCGCGGTGGCGGTCGGAGTCCCTGTGCTCTACTCGTACATTCTCTATCGCCGCATCGAGGGGTTCAAAGACGGGTCGACGCACGGCGGAGGCTCGCGACGCTCCGCGTGACAGGTGGACCGCGAGAGTTCCGCGGCGGGGCGGCGCCTTGGATTGGAGACACACTGGGAGTACCCTCCCAAATGCCTCTCAACCCCAGGAGCCCCAGATGCTGCGGAATCTTGTTTCCGGAGTCGCCCTGAGTTTCGCCCTCGTGGTGGGAATGGCTGTCCCCTCTTCCTCGCAGCCCGCCCCAAGCGCGGTCGTGAATGAAGAGCCCGTGCTCGTATCGACCGCCCCCCGCGGCGCGGTTCCTGACGAGTCCGCGCGACTGCTCGGCTGCTGCACGGGGGATGGCTTGTTCTGCACCGGCACGGCGCAATGTCAGGCCCGCGGGGCTGGCGTCTGCGGCGCGCCCTGTAATTAGGGGCCCGGCGGCCTCGCCCGGGGGGCCTGACGGGGCCCCTCCAGGCCAAGCGCTTCCACCCGGCGGATGGCGTTGAGGATCGCCTCCTGTCTTTAGAACAGGTTGGCGATGTCCTTCACCGGCTGGGGAGCGGCCTCGGTGCTCCCCAGCGCGCCCATGACGCCTCCAAAAATCATGGAGGCCGGATTGGCGCGGCCCTTCGTGATGGACCCGACGACACCCTCCGCGGCGCCCTTCAAGGTGTTGAGGTAACCGGTCGCGGCACCCTTGAGGACTCCCCCGAAGCCCCCCTCCGAGTTGCCGACCCCCGTCAGGACGTTGCTGACCACCGGCAAGAACCACAGGTGCTTGCCCGCCTCGCCCGCGAACCACTGGAAGTTGTCCTTGTTGCTCCCGTCCGCCTTGACGTGGGTGTCATTCGTGGTCGGCAGCTGGTGTTCGCCCAGGAAGGAGTACCCCTTCTCGGCGAAGTCCTTGACCATGCCGGCCTCCGTGCCGTGCCGCGCATCGCCATCCTTGGTGATGCCCTCGATGTTGCCGTCTCCCTGGGCGTTCTGGACCTTGTTCGACCGGTCCCCGCCATTGGAGGCCTTGGCGCTGTCGATGAACTCCAGCACCTTGGCCAGCCGGTAGACGCCGTCGGGGTTCTGCTTCGAGTCCTTCAGGTCGAGCTTGGGATCGACTCCCGTCTGCTTGCACAGCTGCTCGAACTTGATGTCCTTCTGGCGGCCCAGGTTCTTCAGCACGGGGGTGTCGTCGACGATCTGCGCCGCGGACCGGTTGTCCCCGGCCGGCCGCTTGTCGTTGGCGCTGGGGACGCCAGAGCCGGAGGCCTGCGGAGCCGGAGCCACCTCCTGGAGCTGCTGGGGGAGCCCCCGGGGGGCGTAGGTGAGCGCCTCGCTCGTCGCGCCCAGCGCCCCCTCCAGCCTGGACGCGGTGTTGGGCTGCCTCCTGTTGATGACAGCGGGCTCGAACGAGTCCACCTGCGTGAAACCGCGTGCGGGCGTGCGCGGGGCGCCTTGGAGGGTTCGGGCTCCCGTGTCCTGAACAGGCCCCGCCGAGAGCAGCTGCTTCGGGTTGACGGAAGAAGACTGAGCAGCGCCCTGACGCATCGAGGAGAGGGGGAGGGCCGTGGCCTTGACGTTGATCATCGGTATCACCTGGTTCTTGGCAGCGACGGAGGACCGCCGCGGCGAGTTCACACCGCCTATGCGCTGCTTCACTGCAGCGCGCATGCCACCCACAAGGCCCCCGTAACCCGTGGATTTCTCAGGGATGGGATGACTCCGGGGCCCGCACATCAGGTGCCCCGGCGGTGACAGCAGTCACCAGGAGGATGGCGCCAGTCACCACGGGCAGGAGCACCCGCCCATCCAAGCTTCGAGCGCGGCCTCGTGCGCAGGCGGCGTTCACAGCGCGTGGCGCTCGAGCCAGCCGCGGATGGCCTGCGCGATCTCCTCGGGCGCATCCTCGGGCGCATGGTGTCCCGCGCGGGCGAGCGGGACGATTTCGAGCGCGGGGAGCGTGCTTCGTGCCCACTCGACAATGCCCGGCGCGCTGAGACCGGTGTCCCCGAACGTCAACAGGAGCGCTGGCTTCGCGGGGGTGCGCGCGAGCCACGCGTCGTAGGCTTCGATCACCGCGCTGACGTCAGCGGGCTCGCCGTCGATGGGGATCTCCCGAGGCCACTGGAGGAGCGGCCGGCGGGAGGCCGGATCAGGATAGGGCGCGTAATAGGTGGCGCGGTCGTCCTCCGACAGGCCGCTCAGGACTCCGTTCGCGAGCGACCTCGCCAGGAACTCGTTCTGTTCGAGCACCCGCTGTTCGCCGACCCCTGGCGTGCGGAAGGCGCGGAACAGCTGCTCCCCCTGCGGAGGCCAGTCGCTCCAGCGCATGGGCCGGAGGAACGTCTCGAACACGACCACGCCGCGCACGCGCTCCGGGTGCCTCCGCGCCCAGTCGAGGGCGAGGACACCGCCCCAGTCGTAGCCAACGAGCACGACCTCGCGCAGGTCGAGCGCCGCGAACCACGCATCCAGGTAGCGCGCGTGATCCGCGAAGCGATAGGGGATGTCGGGCTTGCCCGAAGCCCCCATGCCAATGAGGTCGGGCGCGAGGCACCGCCCGAGGTCGGCGAGCCGTGGAGTCACGTTGCGCCACACGTGCGAGGACGTGGGGTTGCCGTGCAGGAACACGATGGGCGAGCCGGTCCCGGCGTCGCGGTAGGCAATGAACGAGTCGAGGACCTGGATGCTGGACGTCGAGGGCATGGCAGTGCTCCGAGGAGGAATGGGGGTGGGGGCGTGGCACGCGAGGAGCGCGCCCGCGACAAGACCGCCGAACAACCTGTGCATGCCCGCATCATGGGTTCGTCGAATCATCCGCGTGAGTGATGATTCGTGAGTGATAACCTCACGAACCGTGAGCAATCCCATCGCCTCCCTGGACCTCAATCTCCTCCTGGTGCTCCACACCGTGCTCGCCGAGCGCGGCGTGGCGAGCGCGGCCCGCCGGCTCCATGTCACTCCGTCCGCGATCAGCAACGGCCTCGCGCGCCTCCGCTCCGTGCTGGGCGACCCGCTCGTGACGCGCAAGGGCCGTGGCATCGTCCCCACGCCGCGTGCCCTCGCGCTCGCGCCCGCCCTCGCGCGGGGCCTGCGGGAGCTGGAGCTCGCGATTCACGAGCTCCCGTTCGATCCGACCGGATGCACGCGCGCCTTCACCCTGGCCGTCGCCGACGCCGGGCAGCTCACCTGGGTGCCTCGCATCGTTGCGCGGATGACCCAGGAGATGCCCAAGGCAAGCCTCGGCGTGGTGGGCATCGACTCGCTCGTCTCACTCGGCGACCTGGCCTCGTCCCAGGTGGATCTGCACATCGGCATGCCCGGAAGAGGCACGGGGCTGCACATCGAGCCGTTGCTGGAGGAGCGCATGGTCCTCGTCGCGCGGAGCGGCCACCCCGCGCTGGGTGCTCGCCTGTCCTCGCGTGCGCTCGGCGCGCTCCGGCACGTCGGCGTGGAGATGGTGCCGGGAAGGGCCTTTCGTGATCGCGTCGGTGCCGCGTACGCGCGCGCGGGCATCCACCGTGAGGTCGCGGTGACCGTGCCCTCGTTCACGGCCGCCGCGGCTGTCGTGGCCGCGACGGATTTCGTCGCGACGCTGCCGGAGTCACTCGTCGCGGCGCAGGGCACGCGCCTGGGGGTGCGCCCCCTCGACGCTCCGCTCCCCGCGCACACCGTCAAGCTCGCGCTGTGCTGGCATGAGCGCACCCATGTCGACCCCGCGGCGCGGCACCTGCGCGGACTTGTCCGGCGAGCGGTGCTGGGGACCTGACGGGAACGGAAGGTGGGGTGCGCCACTGGATGCCGTGGCGGCTCCCCCGACGACGCTCGACGAGACACTCCCGTGCGACGTGAATCCGGCCGACATGGAAGCCAGGGCCGGATTCGTCGGAACGGGATGCGTTAGAAGCGGATGAGGAACGAATCGTAGCCGCCGGCGTTGGCGGTGCTCCCCAGCCCGCCGTAGGTGTAGCCCGTCACATAGGCATTGCCCGCGGCGTCCACGGCCACGCCTCGGGTGACCTCGAGCGAGGGCGTCCCCACCGTGCGAGTCTGGAGCAGGGAACCCAGGGCGTTGTAGCGCGCCAGGAACACGTCATCCCAGCCCGCGTGGGGGTTGCCATTCAGCGAGGCTCCCGCCCGGCCCGCGAGGTTGATGGTGCCGTCGGCGGCGACGGTGACGGCGTGCGCGTAGTCGGCCCCGGTGCCTCCCAGCAGGCGGCTCCACTGGCGATTGCCGGCGCTGTCATAGCGAGCGAGCAGCGCGTCGAAGAGGCCATTGTTGACGTTCCCGTCGAGCTCGCCAAACGTGTAGCCGGCCAGGTAGACGTCGCCGTTCGGGCTCACGGCCACGCTGGTGCCGTGGTCATTGCCAGACACGTCCAGCTGCCGCGCCCACTGCTGAGCGCCCAGGATGTTGAACTTCATCAGGAAGATGTCGGTGCCCACGGGCGTGGTGGTGCCGTCGACGCTGCCCGTCGTCTCTCCCACCACGTACACGTCATGCGTCGGCGTCACGGCGATGCCCGTCGCCACGTCGCCGTTGGGCGAGCCGTACTGCTGGAGCCAGTACGGGTTGCCGTCGGTGTCGTAGAGGCCCACCATGACGTCATAGTTGTTGGGGTTGCCGCCGTTGGCGAAGCTGCCGCCGGTGTAGCCCGCGATGTAGAGCGTGTCGTTCTCGCCCACGGCGACGCCGGTGGCGAAGTCGTCCATCTGCGTGCCCCGCTGGCGCAGCCAGAGCCGATTGCCTTGGGCGTCGTACTTGGTGATGAAGAAGTCCAGGCCGCCAGCATTCACGTAGTAGTCGAAGCCGCCGAAGGTGTGGCCCACCACGTACACGTTGCCCGCCGCGTCGGTGGCCACCGCCGTGGCGCGGTCCGTCGCCGGCGTGCCGAGCTGGTGAATCCAGAGCTGCGTGCCGCTGGTGTCGTACTTCGCCACGAAGATGTCCTGCCCACCGGCGAGCGGCTCTGGGCCAAGCTGATTCGCGGTGTGACCGACGACATAGACGCTGTCTCCCGAGACGGCCACGGCTTGAGCCATGTCCTCATAGGTCGAGCCAAACTGGCGGACCCACGTGGGCGGAGAGGCCTGCGCCAGGGCCAACGACGGCGCACCCACCGCGCACACGACACTCGCCAGTCCAAACATGCTCCACAGGGATTGCTTCATCGCGAACTCCTTTTCGAGGGGGGAATGCCTGCATCGTGGGACCGGAGCGGGCGACTGTCGTCCACTCACGCGTTGAGACGCGTCACCACGGTCCACATGCAAGTCCATGGGACGCCATGCGCGTAAGTGGGTAGCGAAAGACACGCGTGAAACGAAGTGACCCGGCCATGAGGCACCATGGACCCCGGTCAAATGTGACGCAGGTGCAACTGCGTCAAAGATACGAATGAAGCCGTATCACACGGGGACATTCCCGGTGGGCGGCCGACACGCGAGTGATGCGAAGACGCGCGAAGATGAGCCATATCGAGACGATTCCCTGCTTTTGAGCATCTGGATGAGAAATGCCTCGCGGGTGGGGCGCGGCTGGAAGCCGGAGCCGCCGCTCTTGTCCCCCTTCCACCAGGAGGACGGCAGCGAGTGCGTCACGCTCGATGGGCAGTGGACGGCGCCATGGGTGTTGCTGGCCTTGGGGGGGGCGCCTCCATGGCGTACGTCGTGCTCGGAGGACTCACGGGGGGCTTCAACTCACCGCGCAAGGTGGACGAGGCCGCGCTGGGAGAGCAGCGCTCCGCCTGACTCAGGTGGGCAAGTGGGGCTGATGAGGGCGCCGACCTGCTCGAGCCGGCTCCTTGCACGGGGAGGCTCGGCCGTGTAGCTGGGAGTGCGATGCCCATCGATACCGAGAGTCTCCTCCGCCGACTGAGCAACCTCGACACACTCGCACGCGCAGGCTCGGCGATCGCTGGCTTCCCGTGGGAGTCGATCGCTCCGTTCGCCAACCTCTGGTCGCAATCCTGGCCCGGCGAAGTAGCCGAGGCGCTTGGCGATGTAGACGAACTCGCTGTCGCGCTCGAGGAGGATTGTCCTGCGGGTGGGCCTCAGTGGATCGCGCTCGCGCTGCGCGACGGTTCGACGGTGCCGCGGGCGCCGGACGACGAGACGAACGATGTGGTCCTCTGGCAGGGAAGCGCTGTTGTCAGCGAAGGTCTGGATGCGGCTCCGCTCTTGATTGTCGGTGGATCGCTCACGGTCGATGGCTGGCTTCGCGTGAACGACGGCAGCACGGTCGTCGTGGCCGGTGGGCTCAAGGCGCATGGGGTTCGCTGCATTGGAAATCTCGTCGTCCTCGGCGATATCGAAGCAGACTTCGTGCGGGCGGAGGGCAATGGCGGCATCCTCTTCGCGCGCCAGGTCTCGTGCCGCCTCTACGACAACCCACACCTGGCCGTGCATTCGCGCGTCGTCGCCGAAAGCGCGGTCTACGAACGAGGCAGCGAGAAGACGCGGCCCTCGGGCGTGCAGGGGGTCTCGCCGGAGTCGCTCTTGGCGGAGGGACTCGTTCAGAAAGAGCCCGGGAGCGATCGCGCCATCCTTGACTATGAGGAGATCGAGCGGCGTGGCGCGACAAGGCAGCCGGTGTTTCGCGGCGCCTGAGTGAAGGCCCCTGGTTCGCGCGCGGCGGCGTGGAGGGCCTCGGCCTGGGAGACGGCACGCTCCACGGCCTCCCTGGCTCCTGGAGCCACCCCGAGGCCAGCGGCCCACGCGCACTGAACGCCAGGGAGGCGTCGCGCCGACCTCGTGTCCCACGACTCCGGGGTCGAGTGTCGAAGGAGGGCGGGTATCGGGCCCGTCATCTTTCTCCGAGGAATTCATGAACAGGGTCCGGCTGCGCCGCCTCTTCTCCCACGCACTGCGGACAACGCTGGCCACGCCGCTGCTGCTCGCGGGCTGCCAGGGGGCTCCGGACGAGGGGGCGCCGGCGCCGGATCCGGGCCCCGTCGACCTGAGCCAGTACTCGGAAGTCGAGTGCGCGAACGGAGCGCCCGTCATCGCGGGGCTGACGATCGAGCCGGCGCCCGACGTGATCCAGATCCGCACCCTCCTCGAGATGGGCATGCCCCCCGGCTCCGGAATCCAGCGCCGCAGCTCCGAGGGGGTGGAGTGCGCGACGGCCACCGACCTCCAGGCGTGCCGGGATCAGCTCGATTCGCTGACGGTGTTCCGCGGCTTCCCGGGGATCTGCGGCAACTTCATGGGCGGATGCGATCAGGACTTCATGGTCACGACCCGAGGCAACGAGGTGTCGGCGTACACGACCGCCCAAGCCGTGGCGACGTTGCTGGGCCACATCGACACCCCCCGGGAGGCCGCCATCCTGGCGTACGCCTCGGGGTACGCCCTCTGCGGCCATCCCGCGCTCGAACCCGGCAAGGTGAGGGCCTTGCCCGATGGCACCTTCAGCATCATCAGCACCCATGCGTCCGACTGCGACACGAAGGTGGGGCCGACGCGGTACGAGCTGAGCATCACCGCGTCCGGAGCGCTCACCGAGACGCGGCGGGTGGCGGTGACCGGCCCGCCCCCCGAATGCGTCGCGATCGGCCGGAGGCCCGTGGGGCTCCAGGCCGCGGACGCGGGAGCCTGCGAGGACGCCCGGGGCCACTACTTCGCGGACGCCGCCCGGCTGGAGGCCGCGTCCATCCACGCCTTCCTCCGGCTGCGTGAAGAGCTGGCCCTGCATGGCGCCAGTCAGGCGCTCCAGGACGCGGCGCTCACCAGCGCGCTGGATGAGGTCCGGCACGCGGAGGTCACCACCCGCCTTGCCCTGCGCTACGGAACCACCCCACCGCCGCCCTCCGTGGCCCCCCTGCCCTTGCGGCCCCTGCACGAGGTGCTGCTGGACAACACCGTGGAGGGCTGCGTGCGGGAAACCTATGGCGCGCTCCTGGCGCACCACCAGGCCCTGCACGCGCGCGACCCGGAGGTCCGCGAGGCCATGGTGCGCATCGCCGAGGATGAGACCCGGCACGCCGCCCTGTCCTGGGACATCGACGCCTGGGCCGAGTCCCGGTTGTCCCCCGGGGAGCGCAGCGCGCTTCAGGAGGCCCGGAGGCAGGCCGTCGCGGTGCTGCGGTCGGAAGTGGCCGTGCCGTTCGACGCGGAGCTGAGGGTCGACGCGGGCCTCCCCTCGCCCGAGGTCGCGGCGGCGCTCCTGGACTCGCTCGAGCAAGGACTCTGGGCCTGAAGAGGCCGCCGCGCAGGCCTTCCCGGGGGCAGCGCGCCCTGGCGAAGCACGGAGCGAGGGCGCGTGGCCCTGGCTCCGTCGCGGCGCGTCCCCTCGGAAGGCTCACGGGTTCATGGGCTCAGGGAGGGCACGTCCCGTCAGGCCGGTAGGTGATCGAGAACAGCCGGCGGACACCCCCTGCGTCCTCCCCCGTGATGAACACGTATCCGCCGGAGCGGACGAAGCCCCTGGGGTTGGAGGACAGGGGGCCCCGGGCGAGTTCCGTGAGGGCCACCGTTCCGAGCCGGTCCCCATTGCTCACCCAGGGCTCCGCGCCCCGTCCTTGGACCTCGGCGCTGAAGAAGAACTGGTCCTCGACGACGGTCAGCGTCCGGGGGGACGAGCTTCCCGCGCCGACCTCCAGGTCCGCGAATCGATGGGTCCCCGCCGCCGTCCCGTCACTCACCCAGAGCTCCACGCCATTCGTTCCTTCCGTGGCGGAGAAGAAGAGCCGATTGCCCAGCACGGCGAAGTTGTCGGGGGATGAGCCCAGGGGGCCCGGGCGCAGGTCCTCCAGGAGCCTGGTGCCCGCCACCGTTCCGTCGCTGATCCACAGCTCCCTGTCACTGCTCCCCTTCTCGGGGGTGGCGCTGAAGAGCAGCCTCCCGCCCAGCGCGGCGAGTGCCCTGATGTCTCCGAAATGTCCCAGCGTCACGGGGGTGGCGCCGGAGTCCGTCATCATCAAGGACACGTCGCCTCCATGGGACATGCCCACGACGAAGAACAGCTTGCGGCCCACGGGCGTCAGGGGCCTCAGGAAGCCCGGGTCGGTCGTCGTCCGGAAGATCTCGGCCGCGTCGGAGATGCCGTCCGTGCGCATCAAGAGCGTGAAGGTGCCTCGAACATCGATGAGGAAGTAGAGCCCGCCGTCGCCGCCCGCGGCGAACTGGTTGGGGGAGGAGTCCTCGACGCCCTCGGTCAGCTCCTGAACCAGGATGGTGCCCGCGGCCGTGCCATCGCTGCGCCACAGCTCCCGACCGTGCGCCACGTCTCCCGCCGAGAAATAGACCATGCCCTTGAACGCGAACAGCGAGTTGGGAAACGAGCCGAGCGGGCCGGGCCAGATGTCTTTCACCAGTTGAGTGCCGGCGGGCGTGCCATCCGTCACGAACAGCTCATTGCCCACAGCGGGGTCATCCGCCGTGAAGAACACGCGATCTCCCACCCGCGTGAACTGCGTCGGGTTCGAGCCTGTCGGCCCGGGAAAGAGCTCCTTCAGCAGCCGCGTCCCCGCTCCGGGGCTTCCGTTGCTCACCCATGGCTCCCGTCCCAGCACGCCATCATCCGAGCTGAACACCAGCCCCGCCGGGCTGCGCGCCATGTCCGGGACGCGCGGCTGGACCTCGACCGGAGTGACCCCCAACGAGACAGCGGTCCTCGTACAGATTGCCCAGGGATTCACGACTTGAGGCGTGGGCGTCCCCGCCGGGTCCTGCGTCGCCGCATCCGAGGCCCCTCTCACGAGCAACTGCGCCAGCAACATCAGGAAACAGCAGCTGTATCTCATTGGGACTTCTCCTCCATCCGCGCGAAGCGGCCGCGGGGGGCGAAGACGAAGCCACTTCGCGTCCAGAGACAACGCCCCTCCGGTAGGAGCGACCCGTCGCGCAGCCGTCAGCCGCTCCGACGCGGGAACAGATCAACACCCGTGCCTTCGCGCTTACGTTCCGGCCCCTCGCTTGTCAGGCGGCCTCTTGGAGATGCCATGAAATGGAACCACGACGTTCTCTCGCCGGGCGTGGTCGTCGCCGGGCTTCTCGGATTCGTCGTGCTGGCATCTCCTGCTCACGCCCAGTCCGCCGCGCAGGTCGGGCAGTGGTCGAGTGTGATGACCTGGCCCATGTCGGCCACGCACACCAGCCTGCTCCCCGATGGCAAGGTGATCTTCATCGGCGAGTACGAGCAGGGGCTCCTGCCGCCCGGGCGCTGGGACCCCACCACCCAGACGCTCTCCCAGTTTCCCGCGCCGGGCTACAACGTCTTCTGCTCCGGACAAACGTTCCTGTCGAACGGAAAGCTGCTCTACAGCGGCGGACATATCGCGACGGACGAGGGGCTCCCCCATGCGAGCCTCTTCGATTTCAACACCAGCACCTGGACCCGCGTGCCGGACATGAACGCCGGTCGCTGGTATCCCACCAACACCACGCTCAACAACGGTGACGTGTTGACCTCCTCCGGTGAGATAGACGGCCCCGGAGACATCAACCAAATCCCCCAGCGATTCATCGCGGCCACCAGCGCCTGGCGGACCCTGATCGGGGCGCAGCAGGACATTCCCTTCTACCCCAAGATGTTCCTCGCCCCGGATGGCCGGATCTTCTACGCCGGGCAGCTGCGCAACTCGCTCTGGTTGGACCCGACCGGCTCGGGCGCCTGGAGCATGGGCCCCCTGAGCAACTACGGCAGCCGCAGCTATGGGCCCGCCGTGTACCTGGACGGTAAGATCCTCCTCATCGGCGGGAGCCAGCCGCCCACCGCCACCGTCGAGGAGATCGACCTCACCACGGCGTCACCGGCCTGGCGCTACCTGGCGCCGATGAGCATCGCCCGACGCCAGCACAACGCGGTCATCCTCCCGGACGGCACCGTGCTGGTCGTTGGAGGCAGCAGCGGTCCCGGCTTCAATTCGTCCGACTTCCCCGTCCTCTACGCAGAGCTCTACAACCCGGTCACGAACACCTGGACCTCGCTCTCGAGTGGGGCCCGCTACCGTGGCTACCACTCCACCGCCCTGCTCCTGCCGGATGGGCGGGTGCTGTCGGCGGGTGGCTATGAGGATACGACCGCCGAGGTCTACTCCCCACCCTACCTCTTCAAGGGTCCGCGGCCGGTCGTCACGGCGGCGCCCACCACCTCCTTGCCCGCGGCGACCTTCACCATCACCACGCCCGATGCGGCGAACATCACCCGGGTGTCGCTCATCGCGCTGAGTTCGGTGACGCACACGTTCGACCAGAACCAGCGGCTGCTCACCTTGAACTTCACACGCGGTGCCGGGAGCCTGACGGTGACCGCTCCGGCCAATCGCAACATCGCGCCACCCGGGTACTACCAGCTCTTCATCGTGAACGCCGCCGGGGTGCCCTCGCTCGGGCGGCGGCTGCGCATCCCTCCTCCGTGAGGAAGGACACGTTCACGGACTCACATCCTGCATCAACAAGCGGGGCGGCTGAGGCAGGGCACGGGCTCGCGCCAGCAGCTCCGCGCGGCTGCGCGCCTTCAAACGCCGGTGCAGGGCCTTGCTGTAGTCGTGCACCGTCCGAGGGCTGATGCCCAGCCGATCCGCCACCTCCTTCTCGCCGCAGCCCGCTTGAAAGAGGGTCAGGGTCTGATGGAGCCGGCGCGGGAGCCGCACCGCACTCGCCTCCCGCCACAGCGCGCCCAGCTCGCCGTGAAGATGGTGGACCAGCAGACGCTCCCGCTCGCTGAAGGGAGCGTCGGACTGCGTCTTGAAGAGAAACACGAAATGCATCGCCCGATGTTCGGGGACGTGGAGGGCCGACAGGAGATAGTGGTTGAGCCGGGCGGGCCGGTAGTGGTCGTTGAAGATGACCGACCTGTACCAGCTTCGATCACTCGCGAGTTCGTGCCTGCGGTGCGTGAACGACCCCACGCCCAGCCGCATGATGCGCGCGTCGGAGGGGTCCAACTCCGGCTCCTGGCGCTCACAGACCTGCATCCAGGCGCGGCGGTCGGACCCGGTCCCCCAGCCCACATCCACGCCGCCCACGTGGCGTGACGGGTCCAGGAGTCCCCCTTCCGGAGTCTCCGCGGCGAGGCCGACCTGGGCCCCCACGAGGGCGTTCAAGCCGGTGAGCAGGTGGCGCCGCCACGCCAGCGTGTCGTGGCTCAACTGCTTCAGCTCATCCAGCAAACGAAAGACGCCGCGAGCGTCTTGCCACGTGACGAGGTCCGACATGCCCGCGGACTCTATCCCCTGTTCAGGGGAATGGTCATCCCAGGGGCAAAACCTATCCTCGGCGGCCTCATGTCACGGAGGCACGCACGATGAAATGCATTCTCGGAAGTCTGGTCTGCGCGGCGGCTGTGTTCGGGGGTTGTGGCGCGGAAGAGCCCCGCGCCCAGGTGCTCTCGGCGCAGGATTCCATCGAGGGTCGCGGCATCACGGAGTGGACCGAGTCGTGGTTTCACTGGAACTTCGCGGTGCCGGCCAGCCAGAACCCCGCGCTCGTGCTGGAGGCGGACTGCGGCGTCGGCCAGAGCGAGCCCGTCTTCTTCGTCCCGCTCTACGACGGCGCCAAACGCTATCAGCGAACCTGCCATGTTCCGGCGGGCCGGCCCGTGCTCGTCCCGCTGTGGGCCGTCATCAACGACTATCCCTGTCCTGACTCCAGCTTCGAACCCGCTCCTGGGCAGTCGCTGGAAGACTTCCTCGCGCAGGGAGCCATCGCTTACAACGCCCTGGTTCGGGAACTCGCGGTGACGCTGGATGGTGAAGCCATCGACCCCACCGCGCACCGGCACACCACGGGCCTGTTCAACTTCACCGCGGATCCGAGCCTGGTCGGCAAGCTCCCCGATGCTTGTCTCCAGGGGACGTCCCAACCAGGAGTCAGCGACGGGTGGTGGCTGATGCTCTCCCTGCCCCCCGGTGACCATGTGGTCCACGTCACCGGCGTGGACCCCAGCAACGACGCCATCGACTACACGTATCGCCTCGCGGTCAGCCCATAGCGTCCAAAGCCGGGTCCCTCCTTCGGCGGGGAGGGAGCCCGGCGCGGCCCGACGCGTCAGTTACAGCCCTGGCTCGCCAGCCAGTTCACGCCCTTGGTCCGCTCGCTGGTGCCGTTCGAGCCGCCGCTGTCCGTGTTCGAGAAGGACATGGACACGGTGGCGCCCGAGGACTGGTTCCGGAGCTCCATCGTCATGTTGTTGGGGACGAGCGCGGTGGAGTTCGGGTAGTTCGCACCGATGGTGTAGCGCAGCCGGTTGCTCGGCAGGCTCCCGCACTTGGCCATCTTGTTCTCCAACTGCAGCCAGTTGCCACGGTTGAAGTTGGCATCCTGAGGCACCAGGTTCGCCCGCCCGCCCCAGCCCCCGAGCTGCGAGCCGATGAGGTGTCCCCCGTCATAATCGTTGCTGGGGTCTTCCGCGTCGCCCCACTGCCCCACGTTCGTCTGACAGGAGTCGACGCGCGGCGCGGCGACAATCGGTGGCAGGTTCTTGTAGGCCCGGTTCGGCCGGCCCGCGCTGTCGATGAAGTAGTACTCGCCGTCGAAGTTGTGCCAGATGTTCCGGTC
The DNA here is from genome assembly GCF_009909145.1 of Corallococcus silvisoli. Classification (NCBI taxonomy): domain Bacteria; kingdom Pseudomonadati; phylum Myxococcota; class Myxococcia; order Myxococcales; family Myxococcaceae; genus Corallococcus; species Corallococcus silvisoli. The sequence goes on along the minus strand of NZ_JAAAPJ010000001.1, from coordinate 1,259,819 downwards.
ACCCGCCGGGAAGTACTTCGGACAGTCGCTGATCACCGCCTGGGTGACGCCTCCATGGAGGGTGTATCCAACGCCGTACGGCTTCATCGCCTCCCGGATCTCCTGCTCCGTGTGGCTGTCGAAGAACTCCATGAGACCGCTCGGGCCGCCGAAGTCCTGCTCGAGCTGACTCGCGACGTCTTCGCCGCCCAGGTCCGTCTCCGACGCTCCGCAACCGCCGAGCAACAGGGCAAACACCGCCGCGATGGGAAGCTTGTTCACGATGCGCATTCTCTGGGTTCCTTCCTCAGCCGGTTTTCACTACTTTCGCGGCCTCGATTATCGAGAAAGCGAGAAGCGCTTTGCAACAATTCCAAGAAATGAGGAGGCTGGGGCGCGCGTCCCTCTCCGTTGGAAGGAGCCCCTTCTGAAAATCGCGAACATTCCCTTCTGCACCACGGACTGGAACACCCTCCAGCCCACCGAGCATCCGGGGGTCTCGGGCAAGGCGCTCTGGCGGACGATCCAGGCAGGAGACATCCGGGTCCGGCTCGTTGAGTACACCCCCGGATACGTGGCGGACCACTGGTGCCGCCGCGGACATGTCCTGCTCGTGCTGGAGGGGACGCTGCTCACGGAGCTGCAGGATGGCCGGCGCTTCGAGCTCGGGCCGATGATGAGCTACCAGGTCAGCGATGACGACGGAGCGCACCGCTCGTCGACAAAGACAGGGGCCAGGCTCTTCATCGTGGACTGAGGCAGGTCCGCGAGCCGGAGGCGATGAGAACCATCGCCACGCGGCCCCGTGTCAGGTCCGGGCCTGCCAGGTCAGCCACTCCCCCGGACGTGCCAGCTCCACGTTCACCTTCCGCGAGCGCGCGGTGCCCAGGAGCAGCGCTTCCGCGTCCGGAACCTCCCGATAGTCCTCAGAGGCCGCGACGCCGTAGTGGATGGGCACGAGGAGCCGTGCCCCCAACACGACGGCCGCGGCCACCGCCTGCTCCGGCGTCAGGACGGAGTGCACGTCGCTCACGGGCTTCCGCCAGCCGAAGCGTGCCCCGTTGATGGGCAGGAATGCCGCGTCGAAGGGGCCGAACTGACGCCCGATGTGCCACCAGGCCCCGTGCCACAGCGTGTCGCCGCAGTGGATGATGCGGCGGCCTCCGCCGGAGACGACCCACGAAACCTGGGGATCCCCATAACCATCCGCCGCGGGGACGGCGGTGGCCGTGAAGTCATTGAGCAAGAGGGGCTCGTAGAGCGGGGCGGACCGCACGCGGAACCCCGAAGCGGCAGCCGCCGCGGCCATGTCCGGAGGGCACACCAGCGTCCCGGTGTCCCCCAGGGCCTGACGGACAGCCACCCTGTCGAAGTGGTCGGGATGGCGATGCGTCACCAGGACAAAGCGGCTCCCGCTGCTCGCGTCCACCGAGACGAGCGGATCCTTCAACGCGGCCCCCCAGACGGTGGGGTCGACCAGCGGATCCAGGAAGAGCGTGTCCTGTCCGAGCAGCAGCCGCACCCCGGCCCATGCCAACCGCTGGGCACGAAGCGCGGCGCTGTCGACAGGCCCCTTCGCGCTGCCCATGCCAGGGGGGAGCAGGACCGCGCCCGCGGAGAGCGCGACCGCGGTGCGCAGGAAGTCCCGGCGGCTCCTCCGCTCGGGCCCAGCCATCGTGTCCTGCCTCTCCGGGTTCGATGACCTCATCAGGGACGCGGAGGCGGGGTCCTGGACATCCTGGCTCACCGAGCCCCCGAGGAGGCCACGAGATTGATGCCGAAGAGGCGCACGCCGGTCTCGGTCCGCGACTGATGACGGCTTCCCGGCGAGAAGAACAGGTACGAGCCCGGCCCGAAGCGCCGCTCCCCCTCGATGACCTCACCGCTCACCACGAAGACCTCTTCGCCGGTGTCGTGGAAGTCCACGGACGGCCACTGGCACCCGGGAGCCATGTCCACGACCCAGACCCTCACGTCGGGAGTACTCGGCAAGTCCCTCCGAAGGCAGCCTGGGCCGACGACGACTGGCTCAACGTCGTCGATCCGCACGGAGGACCAGGTGGAGACAACAGGGTTCCGCGTCCTCGGGGAGTCTTCTGTCTGGGGCATCGGTCCGCCCTCCTCGCTTCGGGGTGCCGACACACTAGGGACGCCGAGGTCATGAGCACAGCGAAACGATTTCACGAAGATGCTGAACAGACTTCATGTGAAAATCTCCGGCATGCTCGAGCTCCGTCACTTCAAGCTGATTGCCGCGGTCGCCGATACCGGAAGCCTGGCCGCCGCGAGCCGGCAGCTTCACCTCACGTCCTCGGCGCTGAGCCACCAACTCCGCGATGCCGAGGAGCGCCTGGGCGTGCAGCTCTTCCAGCGGCGCCAGCGACGCCTGCTCCTGACCGGCTCGGGAGAGAAGCTGCTCGTCTCCGCACGGCGGGTCCTGAGCGAGGTGGCCCAGGCCGAGGCCGTCTGCCGCGCGCACCCGCAGGACGACCTGCTCCGGCTCAGCACGGGCTGCTACACGGTGTATGGCTGGCTGCCGCCCATCCTGGGGCAGTGGCAGGCCGCACACCCGCGCGTCGAGCTGCGCATCGTCCTGGAGGCCACGCGTCAACCGCTGGGGGCGCTGCTGAATGGCGAGCTGGACCTCGCCTTGACCGCGGACGTCCCCCGGCAGGCCCGACTGGCCCAGACCGCGCTCTTCGAGGACGAGCTGCTGCTGGTGGTCCCCGCGGACCACGCGCTGGCGCGGCGCGCGCATGTCACGGCGACGGACCTGGCGGGGGAGCACCTGCTCACCTTCGCCGCGCCTCGGGAGCAACTGGATGTCTTCACGCGCGTGCTCTGGCCCGCGGGCCTCGAACCACAGCGAGTCTCCCCCGTGCCCCTCACCGAGGCGCTGATCGAGCTGGTGCGTGGCGGTATCGGCGTGACCGCGCTGCCTGAATGGATGCTGCCGGCAGAGCGCCACGGGCTCCAGACCGTCCGGCTCACCCCTGGGGGGATCCGACGCCGCTGGAGCGCCGTCACCCGCGCGGCCCGCCAGCGCCCCGCGCCGCTGACCCACTTCATCCAGCTGCTCCGCGAGCGCTTCTCCCACCACGGCAAGGCAGGGCCACGGGCTGCCTCACCGAGAAGGGGGTGAGCCCCGCGCTCCCTGCGCGTGATACATGAAAATCCATGAATCATCCGCCGCCAGGCAACTCGCGGTCGGCCGGGGTGATAATGTGGGCGGCACGCCGGCCCCCAACCCCCCAGGGTGAACCGTCATGACGACGCGCATCTCCAGCCCCCAGTCCCCCGCTCCCCTGGCCCGGTCAGGCGATGTGAACGTGTCGAAGAGTTCGCGGTTCTCGAACGACTTCCAGCAGTGGCTCCAGACCCACGGATACGGCAAGTACGACTTCGCCAAGGGGAACGTGCCCGCGTTCGGCGGCAAGAGCGGCTCGGGCGAGAAGGTGACAAAGGAGCCGGTCATCTTCATTCACGGCAACTCGGACAGCGCCGCGGGGTGGAAGGGCTCCATCGAGACGTTCGCGAAGAATGGCTACAAGCCCTCGGAGCTGTACGCGATGACGTGGGGGCCAGCGAACCCCATGCTCGCGGCCAACCAGGCGCACTCAGAGAAGTACCTGGGAGAAGTGCGCGCGTTCATCCAGGCCGTGAAGGAGTACACGGGCGCGGAGAAGGTGGACGTCATCGGTCACTCCATGGGCGTGACGCTGGCGCGCAAGGCCATCCAGGGCGGTGACGGCTTCGACCCGTACGCGGGAGGGAAGTTCAACCTGGGCAAGCCGCTGACGGACAGCGTGGACACCTTCGTGGGCATCGCCGGCGCCAACCACGGGCTGGCCGCGGCGCGGTGGACGGGGGACCTGGTGCCCACCACCAACCGCACCACCGGACTGCACCCCGACTCGGCCTTCTTGAAGGACATCAACGCGGTGGGTCATGCCGAGGGAGCGCACCTCTACAGCATCTGGTCCAGCGTCGATGAGGTGGTGGGCGTGGGGCTCGCGGGCCGGACCTCGCCCATCCCCCAGGAGGATGGCTCCAAGGTGTTCCACACCTTCCCCTATGGCCACATGGGTCTGAAGAACCTGACGGGCGAGACCCAGCTCGCCATGGTCCGCGACCACAAGGTCGACCCGAAGGGCTCGGGGACTCCGGAGAAGTAGCGGCCTCGGGATCCCCGTCGCCCCCCTGCCCTGTGCTAGATCCCACCGTGCCCCGAGTTCGTGGGGCCGTGGAGTCGATTAGGGGGAAGCACGTATGGGATTGAAGGACATGCGGACATCGTGATGGTCAAGAAGAAGCCTTTCGCCCTCGGCTTCTCCCGCCTCAGCACCATCGTCCGGTCGGGGAAGGGCATCGACTACAACTTCGCCAACAAAGTGGCGGCCACGGGACAGGCGCTCATCGAACGCCTGATGAAGCAGCAGTAGACCGCTCGCGCGGCCGAAGCAGCCGCGCGGTCCACGCTGAAGCCAATCCCGTGTCGTCGTCACCGCCCCCTGGAGCGAACTCAATGCCCGGCAAGACAGCCCAGAAGAAAGTGAAGGTCGCGAAGAAGACCGCCGCCAAGAAGAGCACCGTGAAGGCAACCAGACCACGCAAGGTGGCGCTCCTCTCCGGCGGCAATCCCCAGATCGCGAAGGCCTACGGCGACGCCCCCGTGCAGGCCTACATCGAGGCCATGCCGGGCTGGAAACGCGACGTCGGGCTCCGCCTCGACGCGATCATCTCGCGAGCCGTCCCCGGCGTGCACAAGGCGGTCAAATGGAACTCGCCGCTGTATGGAGTCGAGGGCCAGGGCTGGTTCCTCGGCGTGCACTGCTTCACGAAGTACATCAAGGTGGCCTTCTTCCGCGGCACGTCGCTGCGGCCTGTCCCTCCCGGTGAGTCCAAGAACGAAGGCACGCGCTACCTCGACATCCGTGAGAGCGACGCGCTCGACGAAGCCCAGCTCGCCGCTTGGGTGAAGCAAGCCAGCCAATTGCCCGGCGAACGCATGTGAGCGGCCAGGGCGGGGAGCGACGGAGGAGCGGACCGAAGCTCCCTGACCGTCACATCGCCACGCCCCACGCAGGGTTGGCATGGATGCTGCTAAATGTCTGAGGCATGAATCTCTTCGAGCTGGCCGGGCTCCTGGGCGCAGGCGTGGGTCTCGTCACCGGTGCCTGGCTTGGCCATGACCATGCTGGCACCGTCGGGCTGATGGGGGGTGCTGTTGCCGGAGTCGTCGGGGGGTTTGCTTCTGGGATTGGCGCGGTCGCGGGCATGTTCGGCATCGCCATCTTTCAGGAGCGGTGGACCAAGCGATTCAAGCTCGCGCCACGCTTCCGCCGCTATTGGGCTCGTCGACAAGCGGCCTCCTGGGCCGCCGTCAAGGACCGGCTCGTGGGAGGAGAGACCGTTCGTGGGCGGGTCGTGCTCGAAGCCCACTACGGAAGGTTTCTCGATCTGGGTGTCGGCTTCCCCGCCCTCCTCCAAGCAGTGGATAGCGGAGGCCTTGTGTCGGACCTGCCGCACCTTGGGGATGACGCCGAAGCCGTTGTTCTCGAGTTCGACGATGCGGACCAGGAGATCGTGCTCACCCGGAGCCACCGCTGGTGGCTCGCGATGGACGGGGTGCCCGTCGGATACCTCGCGAGCCCCCCTCCCGAGGGGGAGAATGGAAGCGCTTACTACTTCGCGCTCACCAACAGCGCCCACGCCGAATTCCGGGAGCGCCTGGCGCGCGAGCAGCGCGTCACCTGCTCGCTGATCCACGCCCAGGAGGAGCCAAGGAGCGTGTGGATCGAACAGGGATCCGGTCGTCCAGGCGGCTCCATCACGATGCGCCCGCGGTAGGGGGCCGCCGGAGTCCGGGCTACTTCTTCTTCGCGGATGCGCGTCGGGGACGCGCCGCGGTGTTGGCGGCCACCGCTGACCGGATCAACTCCTTGAAGGCGGCCTCGTTGAGCTTCTCGCCTTCGCGAATGTCGATGGCCCGGCGCGTGTTTCCCTCGAGGCTGGAGTTGAACAGCTTATGGGGGTCCGGGAGGGATGCGCCCCGGAAGAAGGTCAGCTTCACGACCTGCTTGTAGGACTCCCCGGTACAGACGCCGCCGTCATGAGCCCAGACCGGAGTCCCCATCCACTTCCATTCCTCCTGGATCTCCGGGTCCGCGTCGTGGATGAGCTGGCGAATCCAGGCGAGCGTCCCGCCTCTCCAGTCCCCCAGCTCCTGAATCTTCATCGTGATGTTCTTCGAAGCATCCACGTTGTCCGGAGCACGTTTCGTCGCCATGGTTTCTCCGCTCGAGCCGGCACGGCTCCGAGGATAAGTCGTTCAAGGGCGGCTCGAACGCACAAGGAGGCGCGCTCTGTTGAATCGCGCCTCCTTCCGCGCATCGGGCCCGCCCTCAGGCGCGCGCCGGCGTGACCTGCAGGCGGCGCCAGAAGAAATACGAGAGCCCCCAGAGCACGCTGGTGCCCACCGCGAAGCCCCATGCCTCCGGGCCGTCTCCCACCGCGAGGTGGGCGATGACCGCGGAAACGAGGTTGATGGCGAAGCCCGCGTAGGCCCACTCCTTGAGCCGCGCCGGCACCGGCGCGAGCAGCAGCGCGATGCCAATGAACTTGGCCCACGAGAGCTCCACCCGGAAGTAGGCGGGGAAGCCGAGGTGGGTGAACGCCTCCGCCACCTGCGGCAGGTTCAGCTGCGCGTAGGCGGTGAAGCCCATCTGCAGGCAGAAGAGCGCGGTGATGGCCCAATACGCGAGGGTCTTGGCCTTGGATGAGGTCCCGGCGGCGACGAGCGCCGGCTTCTGTAGGGTCGATTCCATGAGGTCTTCCTTCAACGCTTCGGGGGGTTCGGCCAGGAGGGCGCCTCAACGCCGAACTGCTTCGCGTACTCCGCGTTCAACCGCTGCCAGTCTCCGAACTTCATGGCATCGGCGCCGACGAGGCGTCCCAGGGGCTGCTCGGCGAGGAGGGCATCCAGTACATCGATGCAGATGTGCCAGCCCGCGGCGCCCATCGAGATGAACTTGCGGTTGATGTTGTGCCAGAGCGTGAGGCGAGTGCCTTCACCTTGCGGCTCCAGCTCCCAGCGGATGTCCTGATCTCCCCAGCTGAACTCGAGCAGCCTGGGCTCCTCGGCCCGCTTCACCTGGGTCTCGGCGACGTGCGGCGTCGGCGCGCCCACCGTCGAGAACTTCGCGGTACCCACGGTGCCCAGGTTCCGGTCGGAATCGAAGGGAGCCCATTCGCGGAGCTGCTCGGGCTCCGTGAGCGCCTTCCAGACCTTGACCGGAGGATGGCGGAGGTCCCGGACGAGCACGAGCGTCCACCGCTCCCCTTCCTTTTGGACCTCCGCGCCAAAGGCGGCGCCCGGCGCGTATTTCTCACGACCGCTCATGTCACTTCTTTCCTTTCACAGATGAGGCCTTCTCCATCCGATCCAAGTGCTGCTCCAGGGCATCGACGTGCATGGACCAGAAGCGCCGGAACGGAACCAACCACTCGTCCACTTCTTGGAGCGGCTTGGGATTGAGGCGGTAGACCCGCCGCTGGGCTTCCACGCGCGACTCGACGAAGCCCCCCTCCCGCAACACCTTGAGGTGCTTGGAGACCGACGGCTGCGGCAAGCGCAGGTGGTGCATCAGCTCGCCCACCGAGCACTCGGAAGTGGACAGCATGCTCAGGATGGCACGGCGGTTCGGTTCGGCAATGACTGCGAACGCGGATTCCATGGGCCATATATTCCTCACGGGCCATATACCCGTCAAGGGATATGATGGCCTCGAGGCGTGCGACCACCGCCGGTGCGTCCTCTCGACCCCGTGCCTCCTCTCGCAGTCGCTGTCGCCTCATCCACCCGGGCCAGCGCGGGGTCTTGAACATCCCGCGAATTGTTCGCACTCTTCGGCGTCTCCAAGAGCCGCCGACACGCGCCATGAACCACGTGCTCCATCGCCCCAAGGCGCCCCTCGACGAGTTCGTGGAGTTCTTCTGGGTGTCAAGCAGCTATGTCGGGCAGGCGCCGCGAGAGCGCGTGCTTCCGACGGGCGCGCAGGCCCTCGTCGTCCATCTCGGAGAGACCCCGTTGCGTGTCTACTCCGGCGAGGACACGACCGAGGCCGCCGAAGCCCTGGGGGCCATCTTGTGCGGCGCCCGAAGCAGCCCGCTGATCATCGGCACCACCTTCGGTCCGACCGTCGGCGTCCACTTCAAGCCCGGTGGCGCGCGCCCCTTCTTCGACGCGGCCGCCGATGCGCTCGCGGAGCAGACCGTGGCGCTGGATGCGCTCTGGGGCACGTCGGCCCGCTCGCTGCGCGAACGGTTGATGGAGGCGTCCTCGCCACTCGAGCAAGTGCGGCTGCTGGAAGAGCACCTCCTGCACCGGCTGCGCCGCTCGTTCGAGCTGGCTCCCGCGCTTCGTGCGTCCCTGGACGCGTTCGAGAGGCCCGACCTCACCTCGGTCGCCGAGGTCAATCGCCGAACGGGGCTCTCGCCGAAGCGCCTCCTGGCGCTGTTTCGCGAGGAGGTCGGCTTGAGTCCGAAGACCTTCTGGCGTGTCCGACGATTTCGGGCGGCCCTGCGCGACCTCGACCAGGGCGCCTTGCGTGGCGCCGCGTTGGCCGCCGAGCACGGGTACTTCGACCAAGCCCACTTCCTTCGCGAGTTCCGGTCGCTCGCCGGCTCGAACCCGCGCGAATACCTCGCGGCGCGCGTCGCAGGCACCGACCACGTCTCGGTCCACGGGTAAAAAGATCCAATCCCTGGAGCCTGTCCTCGCGTTTCCTCGGCGGCATGGAACCGAGTGAACGCTCCCCGCGACGCGCGTCGGCAGGCCCGGCCTTGGAGGCAAGGGCGAGCCACGGCCGAATCATGCAAGTGGCTCGCCCCCCCCAGCGTGGGGGGTGGGCATGAGCGCCGACATCCCCGCCGCGCGGGTCGAGGAGCGCTCGCTCAAGGGCCTCGGGGCACTCCTCTGGTTACAAGGGTCGCTCGTCGCTGGAGCCGCGCTCTCGTCGACGTTGGCCGCCGCCCTCGCGCTGGTGCCGTTCTTTGTCGTCGCGCGCATGGCCACCGCCATCTACGCGACGCCACCGGACCTCGACTCCGTCCGGTCGCTCGCCCTCGTCGCCGCGGGGGCGCTCGCGTTGCGCTACGTCCTCGTCGCCGCCGCGAACATGCTGGCGCACGTCGCCGCGTTCCGCATCCTTCATGAGCTGCGCCTGCGGCTCGCGAAGAAGCTGGGCGCCGTTCCGCTCTCGTTCTTCAGCCGTCGTGGCGCCGGGGAGTTGAAGAAGACGCTGATGGACGACGTGAACCAGATCGAAGCGTTCGTCGCGCATCACTTCCCGGATGTGGTCGCCGCGATCATCGTCCCGCTCGCGACGGCCGTCGCCCTCCTGTCGGTCGACTGGCGCATGGCCCTCGCCAGCCTCGTGATGGCACCGCTCGCGGTCGTGGCGATGGCCGTCGCCATGCGCGACGTCGGCAAGGCGCATCAGCAGTGGAATGAGATCCAGAGCCGGATGAGCAGCGCGCTGCTCGAGTACCTGCGAGGCATTCACGTCATCAAGACCTTCGGCCTGTCCGCGCAGCGCTTCGGCGACCTCTCACGGTCCATCGAAGAGGGGCTCGCCTGGATGGAGGGGTTCATGCGCACCAACGGCCGTGGCTACGGCGCGTTCGGCGCGCTCATCGGCTCCAGCCTCGTCGTCCTCGTGCCCCTGGGCGGCTGGCTCTATACGCGCGGCACGCTCTCGCTCGAGTCGCTGGTGCTCTTCCTCGTGCTCGGGCCCCAGCTCCTCATGTCGATGATGCGACTGCTGTTCGCTTGGGGCAACGTCGACCGCATCCAGGCGGGCAACGCTCGCATTCAGGCCATCCTCACCGCGCCGGACCTGGAGACTCCCGCGAGCGTCGAGCGCCCCGCGCACCACGGCATCGCGTTCCGTGGCGTCGGTTTCCGGTACGACGACGGGGGACCGGAGGTGCTCCACGACGTCACCTTCGAAGCGCCCGCGGGCAAGGTCACGGCGCTGGTCGGCCCCTCCGGCGCGGGCAAGACAACGCTCGTGCGGCTCGTGCCCCGGTTGTGGGAGACGACGAACGGCGCGGTCGAGCTCGGCGGCGTCGACGTGCGGACGCTGCCGCTCGACGGACTGCTCTCGCACATCGCGATGGTGTTCCAGGAGGTGTTCCTCTTTCACGGCACCGTTCGCGACAACCTTCGCCTGGCTCGGCCGGACGCCACCGATGCGCAAATCGATGCCGCGTGTCGCGCCGCGAGGGCGTACGACTTCATCCAGGCGCTCCCCAAGAAGTACGACACGCTGCTCGGTGAGCGCGGCGCGCGCCTCTCCGGGGGCGAGAAGCAGCGCCTGTCGATCGCGCGAGCGCTCCTCAAGGACGCGCCGGTCCTGCTGCTCGACGAGGCGACGGCGTTCGCCGATCCCGAGAACGAAGCGCGCATCCAGGAAGCACTCTCCGTTCTGTGCGCGGGGAGGACAGTGCTGGTCGTCGCGCACCGGCTGTCGACCATCGCCACGGCCGACCACATCGTCGTCCTCGAGGGCGGTCGCGTGAACGCACAGGGCGCCCACGACGAACTGCTTGCGCGCTGCGCGTTGTACCAACGCCTCTGGCGCAGCCACACCGAATCGCTCGACTGGTCGCTGGGCGAGCCAGGCACAGCTGCTTTCGCGAAGGAGGTGGTGTGATGCTGGGGGAAGTCTTCATGCTCGGTGAGCGGCTCGCCGGCCGCAAGGACGCACGTCTCCGGCGTGGCCTGCTCTTCGCCTTCGCCGAAGCGCTCACGATCGCCGCGCCCTACGCCCTGGTCCTCTTCTTCATTCGCCAAGCGCTCGAGCACCGGCTGTCGATGCGCCTGACGTGGTGGATCACCTGTGGCATCGCGCTCTCGGTCCTGCTGCGCCTCGCGTTCTCGGGCGGGGCGATGTCCAACATCTTCATCGCCGCGCACGCGCTGATGGGGCAGGCACGCATCCGCGCAGCCGATCACCTGCGACGCTTGCCCATGGGGTTCTTCACGCACCGAAGGAGCGGTGAACTGGCAGGCGTGCTCACCACCGACGTCGCGCTTGTCGAGGACGTGTGGTCGCACACCCTCGGCATCTTCGCGTCAAGCTTCGCGCTGCCGATGCTGGTCGGCCTCGGCCTCTGCTTTCTCGATTGGCGGCTGGGGCTCATCGTCCTCGCGGCGCTCCCGATGGCGCTCCTCGTGCTGGCCGCGACCACGCCCGTCTTCGTGCGCGAGTTCGAGGCCGTGCTCGAGGCCACGGCGGACGTGAGCGCTCGGGTCGTCGAGTACGTGCAGGGCATCGCCGTGCTTCGCGCGTTCGGCCGGCACGGCGAGGTCTACCAGCGCTTCGTGAGCGCCATGGAGCGCCTGCGGGACGCCCTCATCCGCGCCGACGTCCTGCCCTCTCCGCTGCTCGCGGTGTTCGGCTTCGTCGTCGAGGTGAGCTTCGTCGCGGTGGCATACACCGGAAGCGCGCTGGCGCTGCGCGGTTCGATCCAGCCTGGGGTGCTGCTCGTCTTCCTCGTCGTGACGGTGGGCGTCGTGCGCCAGGTCGCGGACCTCGGGGTGGCGCTGCTCATGCTTCGCGCGTCCCAGCGCGCGCTCGGCCATGTCGACCGGCTGCTCGCGGAGAAGCCGCTCGCGGAGTCGTCCGCGAGAGCGGCGTCGCTCCGGACGTTCGACGTGGAAGTCGACTCCGTGTCGTTCGCCTATGAAGACACGGCCGTGCTCGACGGAGTCTCCGTGTCCTTCCCCGAGCGCTCGCTCACCGCGCTCGTCGGTGCCTCGGGCTCCGGCAAGTCGACGCTGGTCCACCTCGTGGCGCGCCTGTGGGACATCCCGAGCCAGGGTGCCATCCGGATCGGTGGCGTCGACATCCGCGACATCCCGTTCGAGGAGCTGCACCAGCACATCGCGATGGTGTTCCAGGACGTCGTCCTCTTCTCCGGGAGCATCCTCCAGAACCTGCTCGTCGGGCGGTCCGACGCCTCGCGCGAGGAGGTGGAACGCGCGGCGAGGGCCGCGCGCGCCCACGACTTCATCACCGCCTTGCCGAACGGCTATGACACCCTCCTCGGAGAAGGAGGAGGGACCCTCTCAGGCGGCGAGCGCCAGCGGCTCTCCATCGCGCGCGCCATCCTCAAGGACGCGCCCATCGTGCTCCTCGATGAGGCGACCGCCTCGGTCGATGCGTCGGCGGAGGCTGAAATCCAGCGCGCGATCGACGAGCTGGTCAAGAAGAAGACTGTCGTCGTGATCGCGCATCGCCTGCGAACCGTGCGGCGGGCGCACCGCATCGTCGTGCTCGACAAGGGGCGCGTCGCGGAGTCAGGCACCCACGAAGAGCTGCTCGCGAAGCGCGGCGTCTACGCAGCGCTCTGGCAGGAGCAGGAGCGCGCGAAGGGATGGCGGCTCGCGGCGAGCGCGACGCCGCACGCAGACAAGGGGTGAGCGTGAAGACGCAGCGCCTCCGCGCACCGCCCGTGCCGTGGGGCGCTCGCCGCACGTGGAATAGGTGCACGGCTGGCAGGTGACCATGCGGGGGCTTGACGGCGACGTTAGGCTCCAGGAGGCAAAGCGGCCCGTCTTCCTCGGTGGGGAGCCGACACCCGGCCTCGTCTCGTGCCTGGCGAATGCCACGGGCAGGGAGGCCGTGGGTGCCGTAGAAGAAGAGGCGAAGCCTCGCGCCGGCTGGCTGGCGCGGCCATCCGTCGTGAGGAAGTGGAGAAACGTGATTCATGACGACAAGACATTCAGAGGTTTCCGCGAAGGAGCGCCCGATTGCTTTCGATTGGACGGCCGAGCGGGGCGCCAAGTGGCAAGCCCAACTCGACGGAATGGAGGCGATGCTCGCGCCCGTCGACGAGCCGCTGATTCAGGCGCTGCGTCTCGACGCGCCGCGAAGGATCGCCGACGTCGGATGCGGTGGCGGCAGAACGACGCTGGAGCTCCTGCGCCGGGCTCCAGCCGGGAGTGTCGTCCACGGCTTCGACATCTCGCAGCCTTTGATTGAGACGGCTCGCGCCCGCGCCCAGCGCGAAGAGCTTCCCGCCCACTTCACGCGGGCGGACGTGGCGACGACGCCCCTGTCTGGCGCGGCGTATGAGCGGTTGACGTCACGCTTCGGTGTCATGTTCTTCGACGACCCGCCTGCCGCATTCCACAATCTCGCCAGTTGGCTCGCACCGGGCGGGCGCTTCGCGTTCGCTGTCTGGGGGCGACCGGCCGACAACCCATGGGTGACGACCGTGCGCGAGGCGGTCGCCGAAGTCGTTGAACTCCCGGCGCCCGACCCCGACGCTCCAGGCCCGTTTCGGTACGGCCAGGCCGACAAGCTGCGGCTGTTGCTCGGTCGGGCGGGCTTCGACGAGGTGGAGGTGAGCGAATGGCGCGGAGGGCTGGCCATCGGGGGTGGTCTCGCCGCGGCTGAGGCGGCGGCCTTCGCGCTCGCGGCCTTCTCCGTCGCGGAGCGGCTCTCCGAAACGGATGAGGCAGGCCGAGGGGCAGCAATGCGGTCCCTGACCACTCGCTTCGCTCGCCACGAGAATCAGGGCGTCGTGCGGCTGGATGCCTGTGTTCACATCGTCACGGGGACGCGCCCTGGGTGACGGCTGTCTGACGACACTCTCAAAGGGAACCTTGAGTGGGAAACCGAGGCGCGGCCGCGACACAAGGCCGCGCTCCGGAACGGGTCCTATTTCAGACGGTCGCGTTCGTGCTGCAACGCCTTGCGCGGACGGCCTTGTCATCAAACTGCCTCATAGGGTCTCCAGTGTCGGTGAAGGGCCCCGTATCAATCCGTCGATACCAGCATGCCCTGAGATCTGTTAGGAGATCACCCCACCCTCCTCGCGCCCGCGAAGGTCCGCCATGAGAGTCCTGATTGCCGACGACCACCCGCTGTTCCGCGCCGCCGTGGGACAGGCGCTGAAAGAGCTGCTTGGCGACGACCGTCCCCTGGAAGCCTCGAGCTTTCGCACGCTCGAGGACACGCTCATGCAGAACGTGGACGTCGAGCTGGTCTTGCTGGACCTGCACATGCCGGGCGCGCGCGGATTCTCATCGCTGGTTTCACTGCGTGGCGAGTGGTCCGACATCCCCGTCATCATCATCTCCTCGAACGATCATCCGCGGACGATCCGCCGGGCTCAGCAGTTCGGAGCCTCGGGCTTCATTCCCAAGGCAGCTCCGGTGCAGCACATGATGGACGCCATCCGGGCGGTGATGGCGGGAGGCACCTGGTTCCCGCCCCTGACCGCCGACAAGAGCGCGGACGATGCGCGCCTGGCCACCCGGCTCGCCCAGCTCACACCGCAGCAGGTCCGCGTGCTGATGTGTCTCGCGGATGGACTGCTCAACAAGCAGATCGCAGCCGAGCTGGGGCTCGCCGAGAACACCGTCAAGGTGCATGTGACCGCGATCCTCCGCAAGCTCGAGTGCGACAGCCGCACCCAGGCGGCCCTCATCGTCAAGTCCCTGCAACCCGACGCTCCGGTGGAGCCAGAGGGGATGGGGGACCTTCCCGAGTGATGAGCTGCGTGACGAGGGCGCGCAGGGCCGCTGGACGGATGGGCTTCGTCAGGAAGCCCCAGCCCGACGCACGGATGCGCTCGCGCAGCGCCGGGTCGCGTTCCGCCGACACGACGATGACCGGCACCGGACGGCCCCAGCGCTCGAACAGCGCCGGCAGGCACTCCGGACCGGTGCGCTCGCCGAGTTGGTAGTCGAGCAACAGCAGCCCTGGCACGTCGCTGGCGCTCGCGAGTTGGACGGCCTCGTCCTCGCTGGCGACCACGACGGCCCTGCACTCCCACGAGCCCAGCAGCGTTCGTGTGGCGTCGCGAACCCGGGGGTCGTCATCCAGGCACCAGATGTGGCAGCCCTGGAGCAGGGAGCCATGTCCTTCATCGTCCGGCGCCTCGGGGGCCATGACGCGCGAAGGGTCTCCTCGCGGCACCGTGACAGAGAAGACGCTGCCCCGCCCAAGCTGGGAACGGAGGCCCAGCCGGTGTCCCAACAGCCGGGAGATCCGTTCGACGATCGCGAGGCCGAGCCCCGTCCCCCGCTCCTGGAATGCATCCGCCACGTCGAGCCGCCGGAACTCCTCGAAGATGACCTCGTGAAGCGCTTCGGGGATGCCGGGGCCGTGGTCCCTCACTTCGATGCGGACGTCGGCGCCCTCGCGACGGCAGCACAGGAGGATGCGTCCGCGCGGCGTGTAGCGGATCGCATTCGACAGGAAGTTCCGCACGATGCGCCGGAGCAGGTTCTCGTCCGTGTGCACGACCACGTGGGACGGGACGGTCACCAGCTCCAGCCCGCGCGCCTGCGCGAGAACGCCCAGCTCCCGCGCGAGCGCCTCGAGCAGCGGCCCGAGCGCGACGTCGCGCCGCTTCACCTCGAACGTGCCGGACTCGAGATGCGAGATGTCCAACAGCCCGTTGAGGATCGCATCCTGGGCCAACAGCGCCTCTTCGATGTTGTCGAGCAAGGCGAGCTCGCTGCGCCGCCCCTCCTCTGGCGTCGGAGGGCGCCGGAGCGCTTCCCGCTGCGCCGATGCGAACATCCGTGCGGCATTGAGGGGCTGGAGCAGGTCGTGCACCGCCGCCGCGACGAACCGGCTTCGGGAGCGGTTGGCGCGCTGCGCCTCGGCGGTCGCCGCGTGCAGGTCCCGCGTCCGTTGCTCCACCCGCCGCTCGAGCGCACCCGCGAGGGTCCGCAGCTCCCGCGCCGCCTTCTGGTAGCTCGTGATGTCCGCGTAGCTGGTGACGAAGCCCCCATTCGGAAGGGGATTCCCTCGTATCTCCAGCACCATTCCATCCGGACCTTCGCGCTCGTGCATGTGCGAGGTCCCCATGCGGAGGTGGTCCAGCCGGCGCTGGATTGCCTCGTCGACGTCGCCCGGTCCCAGCCACCCACGTCGGGCGTTGTAGCGGAACATGTCCGCGATGGGTCGCCCGACCCGCATCAGCTCCTGGGGAAACTGGAACAGCTCCACGTAGCGGCGGTTCCACGCCACCAGCCGAAGGTCCGCGTCGACGACGCTCACGCCTTGGGGGAGATGCTCAAGGCTGTCATTGCGCCCCGCGGCGATGTCCAGCGCGAGCTGCACACGCCCGTCCTGCGTCGTTCGCAGGGCCAGCGCGTGTTGCTCCACGAACTGCTCGAACTCGCGGCGACTGCGCTCTCGCAGCCGCGCGAGCCGCCTCCGCCCTCGTATGAACAGGGCAAGAAAGACGGCCGCCAGCCACGCGCCGCCCGCCGCCACCCCGGCGAGGACCGTGGCGACCGGGTCCGGCTCTCCATCGCGAAGCAGGTGCAGCGTCCATGCGTCGCGCTCCAATGGCATCGACTGCCACAGGAACGTCCTCTCGCGGTCGGAGGCAGCGGGGCGCACGGAGGCGAGAAGGCCGTCCGGCCCCAACCCCTCCGTCTCGTGCCACGGGAGGGGGGTCAGCTCGAGCCCTTCGTAGGTGCGGTTGTCCCGCAGCGCGGCGCGGGCCTCGGCGGACATGGGCGACAAGGCCCGGTAGCGCCACTGCGGTCGGTTCGCCAGGAACACGATGCCATCGCGGTCGGAGACCAGGACGATGTCGCGGCTGCGCGACCACTCGCCCTCCAGGGGGCTCAGGTTCACCTTGATGACCACCACGCCCAGCAACGCCCCTGCGTCATCGCGAACGACCTGGGAGAGGTAGTAGCCGGGCTCGGTCGTCGTGACTCCGACGCCATAGAACCGCCCCCTGCCGGTCTCCACGGCCTGGCGGTAGTACGGCCGGAACGCGTAGTCGCGCCCGAGGTTGCTGCCCGCGGTGCGCCAGTTGCTCGCGGCGACGGCGACGCCCTGTCGGTCCAGGAGCGTGAGCGTGGAGGAATGGGTCGCCCCGTTCACTTCCTCCAGCTTCCGGTTGAGCAGGGCCTGCCGGCGCGCGTCCAGCGGCCCCGACAGCGCTTCGCGAAGCTCGGAGTCCAGCGCGAGCACGGAGGGCAGCATCCGGTAGCGGTCGATGACGCCCTGCAGCGCATCCGCGCAGAGCACCAATTGCTCATGGGCCTGCTGCGCATCCAGGCGAAGCCCACGCCGGGCGCTGAAGTGGACCGCCGAAGCCGACGCCGCCGCCAGCCCTCCGAGCGCGACGAGGAGGACCCCGAGCCGCCCTGCGCTCATCTTGAAGCCGGACATGGCCTTGCATCGTCGCACCATGTCGCCTACCAGTTCATCTGGAAGCGGAAGGTCGCGGCGCTCGGTCGGTCGAGTGCCCCGTCCAGGCGCCGCGTCCTGGCGAAGATGCAGTTGGCCATCATCCGCACGTTCGGCGTGAAGTAGTAGTTGGCGCCGACGGTATGGGCGAGCACGGTCTCCACGGAGGTCGGCGTGAGCGGATCGAAGTTCTGAGCGAACTCGTGGCGGAAGGTCAGCTCCAGGGCGCCAAACGCATTTCGAGGCGTGATGTTCTTGAAGGACGCGCGCCTCGAATCATACGGCTTGGACTCACCGAAGACGTTCCAGCTCAGCGTCGCGTGGTGCAGCCAGGTGGAGGTGCGGTCCACGGACTGCCCGGACTGCCCGAATGAGGCGAGCACGCCCTCGCTCTGGAGATAGAACGCCCCCCACGTCCCCGCGAGCTCCGCCGCGGCATAGCGTGCGGAGTGGCCCCCCGTGGTGCTGCCCATGGCCGCCTGGGGCCCGCGGATCCCGACATAGGACAGGGAGGCCCCCACGTTGCCTGTCGGGCCCGGGCCATCCGGGTTCTCCGCGCTGACCGACGTGCCGAGGTGCAGGATGCGCCGCTCGGCGTAGATGGGCCGCCAGGTGGCTCGCAACGCACCGCCAAAGCCCTCGTTGGCGAGCGAGTCATCCCTGCGCAGCCCGAAGAGGGCGACGCCAAGCATCGTGTTGGGCGTCGGGTTCGTCTGGTAGCCCACCCCCATCACGAAGAGACGCAGCACGCCCGCGCGGTACACCCCGAGCGCGCTCGTGAACGCACGCTCCATCATCGTGAGCTCGTTGGAGCTTGTGTTGTCTTCAATGGAGCGAAAAGGCGTGAACTGCCCGATATAGAGCCGGCCGCCCAGCAGGGGCTTCGCGATATAGAGCTCCTGGAAGACGACGCCCGGCGTGGGGATCGTGCACGGCGTCTCCGTGCAGGTCTGGAGGCGCAGGTTTCCAGAGAACGACTGGGCGAAGTCCGGGACGAACATGTATTCCCATCCGAACGCCTTGCCGGAGAAGGTGATCCGGGCGCGTCGGAACAACGGGGAGCTGTTCTTCGGAGTGAGCCCGGAGCCAAACGAGGCCCCCTTGTCGTCGCGCACGAGATCCAGATCGAAGTGGATGCGCCCCCCCACCTTGAACTCGAAGAGCCCGTCATCGGAGCGGACCGTCAGGCCGCCCTCCGTCGAGACCTCGGCGGCTCCCGCGACACACCCAAGCAAGCAGAGCTGAAGGGCGAGACACCAAACCCATCCGCTGGAGACCGAAGCACGTGACATCCTGTCACCATATTGAGCATCGGCCTTCAGCAAGAATAGCTAGAAGGTATTAGGGGGGAGCGGCACGTCGTGGGCCGCGTCTAGTGCGAAGGTGTTATGGCCAGGACCGGGAATGCCTGAGAGCCTGTCTCAAAGGAGCAAAGCTCTCATGTCCCTCTCCGAACACGCGGCGCAACCGAAGGTCTCCCGTCTCTACCTCTGGGTCCTGACCGCGATCGTCGCGGGAGGGCTGCTGGGCCACTTCTCACCGGGGATCGCGGTGAGCCTCAAGCCCCTGGGTGATGCCTTCATCGCCCTGGTGAAGATGTTGATCGCGCCGGTCATCTTCCTCACGGTGGTGCTCGGCGTCGCCAACGTCTCGGACATCAAGAAGGTGGGGCGGGTCGGCGGCAAGGCGCTGCTGTACTTCGAGCTCATCTCCACGCTCGCGCTGATGATCGGGCTCATCGTCGTCAAGGCGATCCGCCCCGGCTCGGGCTTCCACGTCGACCCTGGGACGCTCGACGCCAGTAGCGTGGCGCGTTACACGCAGCAGGCGCACGAGACCTCCGCCGTCGCGTTCGCCTTGCACATCGTGCCGAAGACCTTCGTGGATGCCTTCACCGGGAATGGAGACCTGCTCCAGGTGCTATTGCTGGCATTGCTGTTCGGCTTCTCGCTCTCGAAGCTGGGGGACACCGCCAAGCCGGTCATCGCGCTGTGCGACACGCTGTCCAAGGTGTTCTTCACCATGATTGGCGCGGTGATGAAGCTCGCCCCCGTGGGCGCGGGCGCCTCCATGGCCTTCACCATCGGCGCCTACGGCGTGAGCAGCCTGGGCCCCCTGCTGAAGCTCATGGGCAGCTTCTATCTGGCGTGCGGGTTGTTCGTGCTGCTGGTCCTGGGGCTCGTCGCCCGGGTGACGGGCTTCTCCATCCTGCGCTTCCTGCGCTACATCCGCGCCGAGCTGTTCCTTGTGCTGGGCACCTCCTCGTCGGAGTCCGCCCTGGTCCCGCTGATGCAGAAGCTCGAGACGCTCGGCTGCTCAAAGTCTGTCGTGGGGCTGGTCGTCCCCAGCGGCTACTCGTTCAATCTGGATGGCACCAACATCTACCTGACGATGGCGGCCCTCTTCGTGGCCCAGGCGCTCGACGTCGAGCTCACGACCACCCAGGAGCTCTCGCTGCTGGCGGTCGCCATGTTGACCTCGAAGGGAGCCTCCGGCGTGACGGGGGCGGGCTTCATCACCCTGGCCGCCACGCTCGCTGTCGTTCCCTCGGTCCCCGTGGCCGGCCTGGCGCTGATCCTGGGAATCGACCGGTTCATGAGCGAGGCGCGGGCCATCACCAACGTCATCGGCAATGGCGTCGCCAGCATCGTCATCGCGCGGTGGGAGAATGAGCTGGATCACGACAAGCTCCACGCGGAGCTGAACGGCGCACCGCGGCGCCCCGCGGAGGGCGCGGGCATCATCACGGACACGGGCCACGCCGGCTGAGGCCCGGCACTCCAGGGTCGTAGCAATGACTTCCAATCGCTCGCTACCATCTCCGACCTCACCCGAGGAGGAATTGGCATGCGCACAAGGCATTGGTTTGTCCTGCTGAGCCTGGGGATGTTCGAGTGCGGGGCAACGCCAGTCGAAAAGGGGCGCTCCGAGGTCCCTGCGCAGTCCTCCCTCGCGGGCGTGGCTTCGCGCGTGAAGATTGTCATCCCCCCAGGCTCCGGCGCCTCCAGCAACGGCCCCTATCCCGAGTTTCTTGTCGGCGCGGAAGGGTTCCTCTACTTCGCGACCAACTTCTTTGACGGCAAGGCGGTCCTCTGGCGCAGTGATGGCACGGAGCCAGGGACCGTCCCGGTGAAGTCGTTTCCAGAAGTCTTCGCGGCCATCCCCCGGCTGACGGACCTGATGCCCTTCGGGGACAAGGTCTTCTTCATGCTCGACGACCCGGGGACCACGGGCCGGGAGCTGTGGTTCAGTGACGGGACCGACAGCGGGACGCACCTGGTGAAGGACCTGACCCCGGGTCCCGGTGACACCTGGTTCAACCTCGTGACGAGGCAGGGCGGCCAGTTGACGCTCTTCCGCGAGTGGTCGCCCACCCCTGACGGTTCGCAAGTCGAGCTGTGGCGCACGGATGGAACCTCCTTGGGGACCGTCCGCTTCAGGAACTTCGGTCCGCCCGTGACGCTCGTGCCCAGCTCGTTCGAGATGGGTGGGGTCGTGAACTTCTTCCTGTCCAGGCCAGGGCAAGGCACGGAGCTGTGGCGCACCGACGGCACCGCGAATGGCACGGTGCTCCTCAAGCAGCTGGGTGCCTCCGGGACGCTCGGAGGCCCGTCGCTCCAGACGGAAGGCCTCTTCTACTTCGTCCTGACCTCGCCCGGCCATGGGGACACGCTGTGGCGCACGGATGGCACCGCGAATGGCACCCATGCCCTCAAGTCCCTCGGCACCACCGAGGCATTCCGTCAGACACTCTTGCAGGTGGGCGGCCTCGTCCTCTTCGTCGTGACCTCGCCGGCGCAGGGAACAGCGCTGTGGCGCACGGACGGCACCACGGCCGGCACGTCACTCGCCAAGAAGCTGGACGCGCAGGTCGTCACGTTCACCCACTGGACCCGTGAAGGCAATCAGGCCCTGTTCCTGTTCGAGGATGGAGCGAACACCGAGGTCTGGAAGTCGGATGGCAGCCCGGCGGGCACGGTGCGGCTGGACGCGTTCGGCCATCACGTCTATCTGCTCGGCGTGGCGGGCTCGAAGGTGCTGGTGTATTCACCGGACTACACGACGCAGAGGCTGCGCATCCAAAGCCTTTCGCTCAGTGGAGGCGGCAAGAGTTCGGTCAAGACCCTGCCCAATCCCTATGCGAATGAACCGAGTGCGTATCCCTTCCTGGCCTGGTCCACACGCATCAACGGCAGGCTCTATTTCGCCGCGGGCATTGGCGGCACCGGCCCCGTGGCGCGCGAAGTATCGCTTTGGGTGTCGGATGGGACGGCCACGGGGACCCTCCTCCTCACGAACGGGATAAACCCCGGGGACGAGTACGTCCCCCCCTTCTTCGCCATCAGCGAGGACTCCATCCTCTTCGTCGCGAGCGCGGCCGCCACGGGGCTCGAGCTCTGGTGTACCCGGGGGACCCTGGCGACGACCGGCCTGCTCCAGGATCTCAACCCAGGCCCCAGTGGCTCGATCCCCCAAGCCTTTAGCTACTTCGGGGACCGGCTCTACTTCCGCGCCTTCGATGAGACCCGCTCCTTCCAGTTGTGGTCCATGCCCGCGCACCTGACCTGCCCTACCCCCCTCGCGCCATCTCCATGACAAATGGCCTTTCGCTGTCTTGATTTGAGTAACACCCAACCCCGCGCTCCGACGATGCGTTGGCAACCACACAGTCAATCAGACCAGAGAACCGCGCTTAACATTCAAACAATGCACAATCGGATTGACCTGGATTTAATTGCCATGCATAAGCCCAACGACATCGATGCCCATCCCCAGCGGAGCCGCCTTGAGTCCTCAATTCGGCAATCCTCTCGAACTCGACGCACGCGCAGTCCGTCCGACTCGATTGCTCCTGACTGGGGGGACCGGGTTTCTTGGGAGCCATTTCCTCCTCTGGCGTCTGAGGGCGGGAGGGCAAGTCTTTGTCCTGGTTCGTGGCAAGTCCGTGGCGGAGGCGCGCGCGAGGCTGTTGGAGTCGCTCGCACAAAGCGCGGCCTCCTATGACGTGCCGGTCCCAATCGAAGCCTTCGAACAGAACGTCCACTGCCTGGTGGGAGACATCACCCTGCCGCGCTGCGGACTCTCACCGGAGGACCAGGCGAAGCTGACGGAGGCGAAGCTGGATGAGGTGTGGCACTCCGCGGCGAGCCTCGCGTATGAGAATCGCCACCGGACCAAGATTCACGCGCACAACTGCGTCGGGACTCGGAATGTCCTGGACGTCGCGCTGCGGTCCGGCGTTGGCCGGTTCATCTATGTCTCGACCGCGTACACGGCGGGAACGCGGCGCGGATTGATCGCGGAGGAGCTGCATCCGGTTCCCCCGGACGGCGCCGCCGCTTTCAACAACTACTACGAGGAGAGCAAGGCGGAGGCGGAGCGTGACGTCTCACGCACCTGCACGGAGGCGGGGCTGGCCTACAGCATCGTCCGCCCATCGGTGATCGTCGGCCCCAGCGGCAGCCGGCGGAGCGGTGGGACGCGCTTCGGGCTCTACGGCTTCGTCCACGAACTGCACCGGCTGCGTGAAGGCCTGGCGCAGGTCACCGACCCGCTGCGAGTCCTGGGTGACAAGGGCGCGGTCATCAACCTGGTCCCGGTGGACCACGTGGTGTTGGACATGCTCCGCCTGAGCGCCACGGGCTTCGAGGGCGGCCCGGTCCATCACCTGGTCGGTCCGGAGGAGGTCGCGGCCGAGGGGATGATCGACCGGGTCTCCCGCGCCCTCCAGCTCTCCATCCTCAGCTTCACCACCCGCCGGGAGACGGAGGCGTCTCCCATCGAGCAGCTCTTCGATCTCCGGGGGGCCTTCTACGCCAGCTACGGAAAGAACCCGAAGCGCTTCGCCCGGGCCCTGCCACCGCACCCGCCGCTCACCCTGGCGGACCTGGAGGTCTACCTCTCGAGCTTCCTCGCGGAGCTGGCGCGGGAGAGCACCGGAGATGTGTTCACCCCGGTCCAGGTCCGGGCCCGCGACGGGGTGGAGGTGTGCGCCTTCACCCGTGGCGACCCGTCGCGGCCGGTGCTGGTCCTCTGCAACGCGTACGCGATGCCCGAGGAGTTCCTGGCGCCCCTCGCGCAGCGGCTGTCCCAACGCTGGCGGGTCATCACCTGGAACACCCGCTGGCTGCCCACTCCGACGCCGGACTTCAATCCCGACCGCTGCGACTCCAGCGTCCACGTGGAGGATCTGACCGCCATCCTCGACCGGCTGGAGATCCCCCGGGTGGAGGCGGTGGTGGGCTGGAGCAGCGGCGCGCAGGTGGCCCTCCGCGCGCTGGCCGAGCACCCGGCGCGCTTCGCCAGGGGCGTCCTCCTCAACGGGACGGTCTCCCTCCCGGCGGACGCGGGCCCGCCGATGACCTCGTTCGAGAAGAACCTCCGCCGACTCTTCCCGCAGATCGCCGCGAACCCCAGCGTCGCGGAGCGCTATTGCAAGCTGATCTTCGGCAACGCCTCCGCCGGCGGAGCGCCCCAGAGCGAGGACCGCAAGATCGTGGCGAGCGTCCTCACCTCCACCGATCCGCACCTGCTCTACATGACCAGCGTTCCGTTCCGGACGCCGGCCAGCCTCTTCCGTTACGCGCACATGGTCTCCGCGCTCTTCCGCGAACGTGAGGATGCGTGGACCACGTCCGTGAAGCAGCCCGTGCTCGTCTATGGCGGTGGCGCGGATCTCATCTCGCATCCGGACCAGGTGGCGGCGCTCGCCTCCCGTCTCGTCGACGCGCGGACGGTGCTCAACCCGACCGCCGACCACTTCTCCCACTTCTACGATGAAGGGATCGCCACCATGATTGAGGACTTCGCCCAGAACGCGCCTCCGCTGGCCGCCCCCCCGGAGCCGGCCACCGAGGGCTTCGCGCGCACCCTCGAACGGCTGATTCATCTCTCCAACGCCGACCCGAGCAATCCCTTCCGGGATCTCGTCTGGGAGAAGTCGCTCCCCCAGGACCAGTACTGGATGAGCCCGGAGCTGCTCTCCGTCCATGGCACGCCTTGGGAGAAGAAGCTGACGCCGGAGCAACTCCTCCTGCTCAGCAAGTGGGAGTGCATCAACTTCTTCAGCCTCAACGTGACGGGGATCCGGGAGCTGCTCACCGAGATGATCAGCCGGATCCACACCCCGGGCCATGAGGTGTCGTCGGAGTACCTCCACCACCTGGTGCTCGAGGAGAATGAGCACATGTGGTACTTCTCGCGGTTCTGCCTCACCTACGGCGGAAAGATCTACAAGGACCGCCGGATCCGCTACGACAACTTCCCTGAGTCAGACATCAAGGAGTTCCTGGCGTTCGCCACGGTGCTGGTGTTCGAGGAGATTGTCGACATCTACAACAGCCAGATGGCGAAGGACGCGGGCCTGCCGCCCTTCGTGCGTGAGATCAACCGGCTGCATCATTCCGATGAGACACGTCACATCAGCTACGGGCGCCTGAACATCGAGCGGCTCCACCAGGACCTGCGGACCCGGTACGGCGTGGAGCGGCTGCGGGAGGTGGAGCGCGCGCTCAAGCGCTTCATGCTGATGTCGATGCAGAAGCTCTACAACCCGGAGATCTACAAGGACGCCGGGCTGCCGGAGCCCCTCAAGCTCCGCAACGAACTGCTCGCCCATCCGGAGCGGATCGCCTTCAACGAGCGCATCCTCTCCAAGACGGTGAGGTTCCTGGTGAAGAAGGAAATCTTCAGCGACGACCGGCTGTCCTGACTCCTCGGGAGCGACGCCCATGTTCACCAGACACCTCAGCGGCCTGCTGGATGAGGCCGAACGCCTTCACGGCGACCGCCCGTTCCTGAGCGACGACCACACCTTCACCTATGCCCAGCTCGCCACCGCCACCCGGCAGCTGGGGGGCTGGCTCGCGCGCCGCGGGGTCCAGCGCGGAGACCGGGCGATCATCCTCACCCGCAACCGCGCGGAGCAGGCATTGGCCGCGTTCGCGACCGCGCGGGTCGGCGGCATCTTCGCGGTCCTCCACGGGGCGATCCGCGAAGCCAGTCTGCGGAGGATCCTGGGCCAGGTGACGCCCGCCGTCGCCTTCCTGGATGAGACGACCGCGCACCTGGCCCCCGCTTTCGGAGACGTGCCCATCGTCTGGGTTGGAGGGGGCGCGCTGCCCTCCAACGGAGCGCGCCTGGAGCAGCTCCTGGCCAGGGAGCCCGCGGAGTGCCCACCCTTCCCCGGAGTGGACGTCGATCCGGTCTGCCTCATCTACACCTCCGGCTCCACCGGCGCGCCGCGCGGGGTGACGCTCAGCCACGACAACATCCTCTTCGTGGTGGCCGCGATCCAGGAGCGCCTCCAGTACGTGCCGGAGGACGTGGTGGGGGTCTTCCTCCCCCTCTCCTTCGACTACGGCCTCTATCAGGTGTTCCTCGCCGCGCAGGTGGGCGCCTCCGTGTTCATCGGCGGGGCGGAGCTGGCCGGGGCCGCGCTGCTCGCCACCCTGGAGCGCCAGCGGATCACCGTCCTCCCCGGAGTGCCCACGCTCTTCGCCGCGCTGCTCAAGCTCCTCGCGCGCGGAGGGACGCGCACGCTCCGGCTGCGCGCGCTCACCAACACCGGCGCGCACCTCCCGCTCAGTCACGTGGAGCAGCTGCGGCAGCATCTGCCGGGCGTCTCCGTGTTCCTGATGTATGGGCTGACCGAATGCAAGCGCGTCTCCATCCTCCTGCCCGAGGAGCTGGAGGCGCACCCGGGCTCGGTGGGGCGCGCGCTGCCGGGCACCGAGGCGATGGTCGTCGACGAGGAGGGCCGCGTGCTCCCTCCGGGGTCGGTGGGGGAGCTCGTCCTCCAGGGCCGCCACGTCGCGCTCGGCTACTGGCAGGCCCCTGAAGAGACCGCGCTGCGCTACCGGACCCATCCGCGCGGGCTGGGCCGCGTCCTGTACTCAGGCGACCTGTTCCGGATGGATGCGGAAGGCTTCCTCCAGTTCGTCGGTCGGCGTGACTTCCTCCTCAAGTGCCGTGGCTTCCGGATCCATCCGCTGGAGATCGAAGAGGTGGCGTGCGGGCTGCGCGGCGTCGCCGAGGCGGGCGTGGTCCAGGAGCCGCATGTCGACCGGCTGCACCTCTTCGTCACCGCCAGCGCCAGCGAGGACGCGGCCCCGCTGCGGGAGACCGGGCTGCTCGACGCCCTCGCCAGCCGGCTGGAGTCCTACAAGATGCCGGACAAGGTCCACTGGGTCCCAGAGCTGCCCAAGACCCCCAACGGGAAGCTCGACCGGGCCGCGCTCGCGGGCCTGCTGGGAACGGGAGGGCGACCATGAGCGCGCCCGTGTCCCTCCCCGAGCTGGAGCGGGCCGCGACCTGGCTGGAGGTCTACGGCTCGCCCCTCTACATCTACGACCTGGGGGAGGTGGAGCGCCGCGCGCGAGCGCTCACCGCGCTGCTTCCCGAGGGCAGCCGGCTGCTCTTCTCGCTCAAGGCCAATCCACTGCCCGCGATCGCCGAGCACCTCTGCCGGCTCGGCTGCGACGCGGAGGTGTCCTCCACGGGAGAGCTGGCGGTGGCGCTGTCCGCGGGCTTCCCTCCGGAGCGGGTGCTGTACACCGGCCCAGGCAAGAGCGCGGAGGAGGTGCGGACGGCGCTGGCCGCCGGAGTGACTGGCTTCTCCGCCGAGTCCTGGTCGGACCTGGAGCGGCTTGACCGGGCCGCGCGGTCCGCACGGCTCCGCGCGCGGGTCCTGCTCCGGGTCAACCCGAGCGCGCCCCCCGTGGCCCGGCTGGCGATGAGCGGGGTGAGCAGCCAGTTCGGCTTCGACGAGGCGGAGCTGCTCGAAGGCCGCGCGCGATTGGAGGCGCTGGAGGGCATCGAGCTGAAGGGGCTCCACATCTACCAGGGCACGCAGCTCGCGGACGTACCGGCGCTGCTCTCGGCGATGCAGGTCGCGCTTCAGGTGGGTGAGCGCCTCTCCGACGCGCTCGGGGTGGCCTTCCAGGTGATGGACCTGGGCGGCGGCTTCCCCTGGCCCTTCGCCACGCCGGGCGTCGGGCCCGACCTGAGCCCCCTGCGCGAGGCGCTGGCCCAGCTGGCCGCCGGTCGTGAGCGGACCGCCGCCGCCACGCTCTGGTTCGAGTCAGGCCGCTGGCTCTGCGGCGCCGCGGGCACCCTCTGGGCGACGGTCATGGACGTGAAGCGCTCCAAGGGGAAGCAGTACGTCATCCTCGACACCGGCATCCACCACCTGGGCGGGATGTCCGGCCTCGGGCGGGTGCCGCTGATGGGGATTGGCGTCGCGCGGGGGGGCGCGGAGGTGCCGTCCGGCGCGCTCGAGGAGGTCAACGTGGTGGGGCCGCTCTGCACCCCGTTGGACTGCTTCGCGCGCAACCTCAGGCTTCCGCCGCTCCGGGCAGGGGACCGGGTCTTCGTGCCCAACGTCGGCGCCTACGGGCTGACCGCCAGCCTCACGGGGTTCCTCAGCCGGCCGCCGCCCCTGGAGCTGGCGCACCGGAACGGAGAGCTGACGTCGGTGCACCGGCTGCGCTGGGGCCATGAAGCGCACGCGCGGCCCGCCGCCGCGAGGTCGATTCTGTCGGAGGAGGCACCATGAACGCAGAAGAGGTGAGGACCAAGCTGGTCGACGTGCTGCGCGAGTTCCTGCCCCGGGTGGCTCCCGGCGAGCCCGTGGAGATGGCGCGTCCGCTCAACGAGCTGGGGCTGGACTCGATGAGCGCCATCAACCTGATGCTCGCGCTCGAGGGCGCCTTCGAGATCTCCGTCCCGGACGCACTCCTCACCGCGGAGACGTTCCACTCCGCGGCGACGCTCGAGTCCACCGTCCGGCACCTGCGCGGCGACGCGAAGTGAGCCCGCTGGCCGCCGCCCAGAAGACGGAGGAGGAGGAGGAGGCGCCCCCCACCGCGGCGGCGTTGCCGGCGGAGCAGCGCGGCCAGCGGATCCAGGCCGCGGTCCAGCGCTGGCGGCGGCGCGAGGGTAAGGGCGCGCGAATCGAGGCGGCGAAGGCGTTGGGGCAGGTGCTCCGCGCGCGGGCCTGGGACACGCCTCCGTCCCCGCACCACCGGGAGGCGGAGCAATACCACGCCAGCATCGGCCGGGCGCTCCTGCAGCTCGGGGTCTGGCTCTTCGGCGCGCTGTGGCTGTTGGCGCGGATCGCGGCGGACGTGCTCCGGCGGCGCGACTCGCTCCAGCGGCGGGCGCAGCACCTGCGGCGTCTGATTGAGCAGGCGGGCGGGACGTGGATCAAGCTGGGACAACAGCTGGCGATCCGCGTGGACCTCCTCCCCTACCCGGTGGCCCAGGAGCTGGAGAAGATGCTCGACGCCGCTCCGCCCATCCCCTCCTCGCAGGTGCGGGGAATCATGGAGCGGGCGTTCCAGCGGCCCATCTCCGAGGTGTTCTCCGAGCTGAGCGCCGCGCCGGTGGGCTCCGGCTCGGTCGCGTGCGTCTACCGGGCGGTGCTCCACAGCGGCGAGGTGGTGGCGGTGAAGGTCCGCCGGCCCGGCGTGGGCGCGCTCTTCGCCGCGGACATGCGCGCGCTGGGGTGGATCCTCTGGCTGGCGGAGGTGTGGTTCGTGCCTCCCGGCTACTCGCGCCAGCTCCTCTATGAGCTCAGCTCCATGCTCTACGAGGAGCTCGATTTCGTCCGCGAGGCCCGCTACACGGAGCTCTTCCAGGACCGGCTGGACCGGCTGGGTCAGCAGTTCGCGCGTTCGCCGCGCGTCCACGGCGACCTCTCCAACCACGAGGTGCTGGTCACGGAGTTCGTCTCCGGCATCTGGCTCAAGGACCTCGTCTCCGCGGCCGAGCGCCAGGACCAGGAGGGGCTCCGCGCGCTCGCCGAGCTGGGGATCGTCCCCCGCAAGGTGGCCCGCAGACTGCTCAAGATCGCACGCCTCTGTGCCCAGGAGGGCCTGTTCTTCCACGCGGACCTCCACCCGGCGAACGTGGTGGTGCAGCCGGACAGCAAGCTCGTGCTGATCGACTTCGGCTCCTGCGGCGCGTTCACCGCGCGGGAGCGCCGGGTGTGGCGGGAGATCGCGGACGCCCAGGCGAACGAGGACGTGGGCCGGATGGTGTCCGCGGTGCTCGCGCTGCTCGAGCCGCTGCCCGCGGTGGACGTGGAGGAGTTCTCCCGAAAACTGGAGGGGGTCTTCTGGCAGGACCTCTACGCGAACAAGAGCCGCACCTCGCGCTGGTGGGAGCGGACGTCCGCCAACCTTTGGATTGGCTTCTTCAAGCTCGCCCAGGAGTACCGGGTGCCCATGAACCTCAACACCCTGCGGATGATTCGCTCCACCATGCTCTCGGACAGCCTGGCCGCCCGGCTGGATCCCCGCATCGACCACTACCGGGAGTACCGCCGGTACGAAGTGCAGCTGGGACGCCGGATGCGGCGGCGGTTCGAGAAGAAACTGGACAGTCTGGCCGAGGACCGCTCGTTCATTCGCTATGACCAGATCTACGAGGCGGCGATGGCGGGCTTCTACCGGCTCCAGCGCTTCCTCGACTCCTCCACCTATCGCTTCGCCGTGACCGAGCGGACGCTCTCCTTCGCGATTGCCCAGTCGCTCCGCGCCGGAGCCACGCTGCTGCTGGGGGGGCTGGCGATCCGCGTTGGCGCGGCCTTCACCCGGATGGTCCAACAGGGACAGGGCGCGGAAGAGGCGTTCTCCACGGAGGTGCTGTCAGGCCGTGCGTGGGGGGCGATGTTCGTCAGCCCTCTGTTCGTCGGCGCCGCGCTGCTCGCGCTGGCGGTGACGCTCCGGGGGATCAGCTTTCGTCTATCCGACAAGAACAGGGAGGCGGGCTCTCGAAGCGCGCTCTGACCGTACCGCCTCACGGGGCGGATGGGCTTGCACACCTTGCAAGGAGAACATCGAATGGCGATTGATCCTCAGCGACTCACCGGTCCCCTCCCTATCGTGATCGATATGGGCAAGCAGCGGCGAAAGAAGCTCAAGGACCTCAAGCGTGGCGAGGGCACGCTGATGCTCGAAGTGAACGAGGTCCTGGACGAGGTCCGGAATCGGCTGGGTGAGGAGAGCACCGGCAAGCAGCTCGTGCCGGTGGTGCTGCTCTACCGGAAGCAGCCCAAGAAGAAGCGGCGTGGGGGCCTGCCGCTGCCCTTCGTGCCTCCCTTCATGCCGTGAACCCCGTGGAGCAGAAACAAGGAGCGGAAGACAATGAGCATTCCAGGCAAGGAAGTGTCCGCCGACATGACCGTGAAGACGGATGGCCATAACGGCAGCGGGACCGGGACGATGACGGCGGACGTGATGGTGGAGAGCACGGTCCCGCCAAAGAAGAAGCGCAAGACAAGCAAGGGGCTGAAGAACCTGGACAAGGCCCACCGCAATGTCAGCCGCGCGATGGACCACATGGCCGCCGCCGTCTCCGACGGGATGAAGACCTACCGGAAGAATGAGAAGAAGTCGGCGGAGAAGAAGAAGGATGGCGCGCTCCGCGACATGGTGAAGAACACCGGCAAGGCGGTGAGCGACACCATGAAGACGATGAGCAAGGTGCCGCGCGACCTGACCCGCACGATTGACAGCAAGCGGAATCGGAAACAGGTCCGGTCGGTCGCGCGGTTCCTCTCAGGCCCCGTGGGCCGGTAGCGGCTAATGCATGTGGAGGAAGTCCTGGACCGCGGCCACGGTCGCGGCGGGGTCCTCCTCCATCGGCACGTGGCCCAGTCCGTCGAACATCACCAACCGCGACTGGGGGATCTTCGAGTGGAACGTCTCCGCGTACTTGGGGAGGATCCACTCGTCGCGGCCCCCCCAGAGGATCAACGTGGGGACCTTGATCTCCGACAGGCGCTCCTCGAGCGTGTCCTCATCCTCGAGCGCGAACCTCCTGCGGGTGGCATCGCGGTTGCCCTCCCGCAGGAGCATGTCCTCGTAGAGGTCCACGGTCTCATCGGTGACGTGCCTTGGATCGCCATAGGTCGCGGCGACGGCGCTCTTCACCATGAAGCGAGGCGTCACCCAGCGGACCACATGGCTCAGCACCGGCTGCTCATAGAGCTGGAAGACGAAGGGCAGCTTCTCGTCGCGCCGCAGGCCGTAGGCGTCCACCAGGATCAGCCGGTCCACCTTGTCCGGGTGGAGCACGGCGTAACGCCAGGCGATGCCCCCGCCCATCGAGTTGCCGCCCAGGGTGAACCGGTCCAGCCCCAGCTTCTTGACGAAGGCGTCCACCCAGGCGACCTCCTCCGTGTCGGAGTAACGGTGCTGGGGGTCGGGCCCGGTGAGGCCCTGGCCGGGGAGGTCCATTGTCACGACCCGGTGTTCGGACGCGAGCGTGTCCATCCAGCCTTCCCAGGCGAAGAGCGACGCGTTGGAGCCGTGGAGCAGCACGATGGGCGAGCCCTTGCCGCGATCCCGGTAGTGGGCTCGCACGCCATCGACGGTGATGAACTTCGACGGGGGGCGAGCGCGTCGCTCTTCAATCTCCTTGGCGGACCGGTCGCGGCGGATGCCCAGGGAGAGGACGACGGCGCCTGCCAGGATGATTCCAATCATCCACCTACGCGGGTGACTCATAAGACCTCCGTGTTCGTCGGGTTCTCATCACCTCCTAGGTGTGCTTGCTGAGGCGCAGGAGCACGTCGGCTGCCTGACTGTCCATCCGCGCCAGGATCTCCGCGGCGGTGGGAATGTCGCGGATCAACCCTGCCGCCTGGCCGACGGGGGAGTGACCGATGCTGTAGTCGGCCGCCGCCATCGCCGCCCGGTAGATCGCGCGCTCCTGTTCGGCGACGAGCAACAGCTCGTCCTCACGTCCGGACCAGCGCTCGGTCATCGTGTTCTTGAGCGCGCGGAAGGTGTAGCCCTCCGGCCAGTCCTTCTCACGCAGGATGTCGAAGACGGTGGAGCGGTCGGTGTCCTCCCCGGTCAATCGGACCGCCATCGCCTTGGAGGCTTCGTGCGCCAATGACTCGCGACTGGCCCACAGGCGCGAGCCCACCAGCGCCCCATCCGCGCCCAGCGCCAGGACCGCCGCCAGCCCACGCCCGTCGGCCACGCCTCCCGCCGCGAGCAGGAGCGTGTTCGGAGCGCGCTTCGCGAGGATGTCGGCGACCTCCGGGACCAGGGTGGTGGTCGCGCGGTCGTGCATCCCGTGCCCCCCGGCCTCGCTGCTCTGCGCCACGATGACGTCGGCACCTGCCTCGAGCGCCTGATCAAGCTGGGCGAGGCGCTGAATCTGGCAGATCAAGGCCGCGCCCGAGGCCTTGATCTTCGCGGCGTAGGGACGCGGGTCTCCAAAGGACAACATGAAGGCATGCGGTCGGTGCGACAGCGCCGCGTCGAGGATGGGCGGATTGTGCTCGATCGTCCAGGTGATGAGTCCCCCCCCCACGGTCGCGCCAGCGGCGAGCGCGTGCTCCTTGGCGATCCAATCCGCGTCGCCATATCCCCCGCCAATCAATCCCATCGCGCCGGCACGGCTGACCGCACCCGCCAGGATGCCACCCGCGATGTACGCCATGGGTGCGCAGACAATGGGGTACTTCAGCTTGAAGCGTTCGGTGAAGCGCGTTCGCATGGGTCGCTCCTGTGAAAGGAAGGATTGCCATGCAGCAAGGCTGAACCGGACGTGAAAGACAAAGCCCCGCGGGACCATCTGTTTGGCATCGGGCCGCGCCCTGCCTCCAGGTGTCGGACGGCCTACGGCCGCGTCGGGTCGCGGCCTCAGCACGCTTCGACTGCCAGCGCCCCGGTGCCACGACGCGGAGTGCACACCCGAGAACGGATGGGCATCCCCCTTCATTCTCCAAGAAGTTGCCCCAACCCGTGTAAGGTCCGCCCCTGCTCACCGATTAACGACATCGCGCCAAGGAGTGGTAGTCGTCCACTATCGCGCCGGGTCCCGAGGCGCTCCCCACCCGTCAGCAGCACGAGCAGAGCAAAACATCACATGCGAAGAATTCAGCGTCCTCGTGTTTCACGACCCTCTCCTCCATCGAAGCTCGACCGTCCCCACCCGGTCCCCGTGACGTCGATGGGGCCTGTCGAGAGCGCCTTCCGGGCCGCCATTCGGGGCGAGGCAACGGGCCCTGTCGCATCGCTCGTGGCCGCGCTGGGCCGGCTGGCGAGCCGGCTGTCCGGGGAGCCCCAGCCCGTCCGGGCCGAGCGTCAGGGGAGCGCCACGAGGCCGACGAAGGCCGCCGCGGAGCCCATCCGTGAGACGCCTGCTCCGGCCGCCGCACCCGCGGTCAGGGCCTGCGCCGTCATTGGTTGCAGGCAGCCCCACCGCAGCCAGGGCTACTGCGCCGCTCACTACCAGAAGCGGCGCCTCATGGTGGCCACGGGCCGCCTGCACGCGGCGTGGGTGGAGGGGGCTGCCCCCCACAGCATTCCCGACGTCATTCTTCCGCGCGGGCGGAGGCCCAAGGCCGAGGTCGCGACGCCATCACCCAAGCAGCCGGCCAGCGCCACGCCACGCATGTGGGTGCGGAAGAAGGGAGAGCTGCCTCTCGGCGCGGAGGTGGCCGGAGCGCTGGCTCCAGCCCCAGGGGCGCCGCCACCTCCCGCGAAGGCAGAGGCGAGCAGCCTCTCCTCGGAGACCGAGCGCGCCACGGCCGCCGCCCAGCGTTGGGCCCGCGAGTTCCGGGAGCAGAAGCGCAGCCCCTGAGGTACCGCCGCCCAGCGCGCGCCGCCTCGGGAGGCCCCCTCCCCCAGGCCACGACCGCACCAGGGGGGCCCTGGCCTGCTCCAGCGGCGTGAGGCGCCCTGTCCAGGGTGGCGCGGGGTCGTGCGAGGCCTTCAGGCTTGGAGAGACGGGTCGCCGCGGTCGCGGGAGGTGGGGCTCCCGCGTCGCGAAGAGACGGCCTGTCCTCCCGAGGAGCAAGGCCCATTGGTAACCAGGGCTTAAGAGCCTGTCTTGTGATGGGCCTCTAGTTCCTCGCCGCGACCGAGAACATGTTCCGTCCACGCGATCCGGCGGCATCGTTGCCCGATGTCCCAAGGGGTCGCTCGCTCGGGAGGGCACCCCATCCCTTGGGTCTCCGCGGCGCCTGGTTGTCACGGAAGCGGCGACGCATGTTCCCAGCGTGGGCCCTTCCTGGCGGCGGCGTAGCGGGAGCGCCTGGAACGGAATGAACACGAGGTTGGACACATGGACATCAAGAGAAACGGCACGCAACCCTCTCAGAAGGCCCCCGCCGAGCACTTCACCGGCACCGTGCGCATCGACCCGCTGTTCTCCGCCAACGCGCCAGCACGTGCTGGCGGCGCCTACGTCACGTTTGAACCTTGCGCGCGAAGCGACTGGCACACCCACCCGCTGGGCCAGACGTTGATTGTCACTTCGGGACGCGGCCTTCATCAGCGCTGGGGTGGACCCATCGAGCAGATCCGGCCGGGCGACGTCGTCACCGTGGGGCCGGAGGAGAAACATTGGCATGGCGCTTCGCCGACCACGGCGATGACGCACATCGCGATTCAAGAGTCGCTCGACGGCAGGAACGTCACGTGGCTGGAGAAGGTCTCCAACGAGCAATACAGCGCGTGGGCGCCCACGCAGGAGCAGTGACCGATGCAAGTCGCTGTCCTCCATCGTCACGGTTGCATCATTCGGGCGTAGGCCCCTCCAGGAGAAGATGACATGAGCACCCAGAAGCCTCCCAGCGCGCTCCGGAAGTCACTCGGTGACTTCGCGCCGAAGCTCGTCGACATCACCGACGACGTTCTCTTTGGAGATGTGTGGGAGCGAAAGCAGCTCGGCAAACGCGACCGGAGCCTCATCACGTGCGCCGCGCTCATCGCGATGGGCAAGACCGAGCAGATGGACTTCCACTTCCCACGGGCGCTCGAGAATGGCGTCACGCAGGAAGAGCTGGTCGAGATGATCACGCACCTTGCGTTCTATGCCGGCTGGCCGAACGCGATGTCGGCGGTGACGCGCGCCAGGGACCTGCTCGCCAAGAAGCCCGGCCACGACCCGCGGGGATGAGACGCGCGAGGAAGCGGCACAGCCCCCTCGCCCCGGCCCTCCTCCTCTACCCCGCCACGCTCCGGCGGATGGTGCGGCTCAAGCGGCCTCCGAGTTGGAGCGGTGCGCCCGCATGTACTGGTGTCGCCCCAGGTAACGCTGGAAGGCTTGCAGGAGCGCGTCCGGATCCCGCAACCTGCTCAGGCAGATGGAGCGGCGGCGCTTGGAGCCTTCTCCCGTGACCTGCAGGTCCAGGTACTTCTTGAACATGCGCTCGGCGGTGGCGGCGGAGGCGACCTCGTCGAATGGGACGGGCTGCTCCCACTCCGCGCAGCTCACCTCCGCGTAGTTCATCCGCACCTCGAAGCGGGCCTCCTTGCCCTCGAAGACGAGCGGCGGGAAGTGCTTCTCCACATGCCGCCGCTCCTCCTCCGTGGACGGTTCGTAGCGGCAGGCGAGCGCGAGGTCATGGGCCTGCGCGAAGCGCGCCTCGTAGACGCCCCACAGCCGCGCCTCGATGGCCTCCGCGTCCAGGAGGGTGTCTACCCAGGAGGACGTCACCGGCTCCAGGAGCACCTGCGCCATGTCCGCGGGCTTGAGCTGGACGCCCACGTTCTCCATGCGCGCGGCCAGCGGCGGGTGGGAGTCGAACGGGTGGGGCGTCACGGCCCCCTGCAAGTCGTCGTGCACCGCCTCGGACTGGGCGTACTCGGAGAAGCCGTGCGCGACCCGCTGCGCGATGGCCACCGACGCCTGCTGCTCGTCCTGAGCGAAGAGCTTCGCCTCCACGCGCGCGCGGAAGCTGGCGTACGCGCCCACCTTCACCAGCGAGCGCGCGATGTCCTGCCCCGACGTGGCCCCCGCCGCGAGCCGGTCCGCCGCGAGCTCGCTGGCGCGCCGGCTGCGGCCCAGCGACAGCTCGAACAGCCCCCGGTAGGCCGCCATGAAATAGAAGATGGGGCGCGTCATGCCGCCCTCGTAGAGCGCCTGCAGGTAGTCGCCGAAGTGCGAGAGCATGGGCGCCAGCCGCTTGCTGTGCCCCGTGTCACCGCCCAGCAGGTGGCCCATCTCGTGCGCCAGCACCGCTTCCGCCTCGGAGCGCTCCAGCAGGCGCAGCAGGGACACGCTCACGAAGAGCGTGCGCCCGGAGAGCGTACGCCCGCCCACGCGGACCTCATGCTCGGTGACGAAGAAGTTGGTGTCGATGCCCGCGAGGATGTGGTCGGGCGGCGACGTCTGGAGCCGCTTGCA
The DNA here is from genome assembly GCF_009909145.1 of Corallococcus silvisoli. Lineage (NCBI taxonomy): Bacteria > Pseudomonadati > Myxococcota > Myxococcia > Myxococcales > Myxococcaceae > Corallococcus > Corallococcus silvisoli. The sequence continues at coordinate 1,223,445 of NZ_JAAAPJ010000001.1, read as the reverse complement.
CAGCCGGCGCACGCAGGCCCACAGCTCCTGGGCGCGCTCCTCGAGGATCTCCTCCGCCTCCACCTCGAAGTCCATGGAGGGGCGGCGGAAGATGGCCACGACCACCATGAACACGGCGAGGCCGGCCACGACGGCCATGAGGATGATGAGCTTCGGGGAGTAGCGCTGGAACCACAGCGCGGGCCCCCAGTAGGAGAGCCACACGACCAGTGCGCCCTGGCCCAGCACCTGGAGCGCGCTGGTCACCCGGAGCACGTGCCAGCCCACCACGAAGCTGCCGTATTGAAAGGGGCGTGAGATGAACGCGGCCAGACCGCACAGGAGCGCGAGCACCGTGGACGCAAGCCCCAGCGCGAGCAGGACCCAGGAGGCAAGGTGCGCCCACCCGAACTGCCTCAGGTCCGAGCACGCGCCGCCAAGGCTGTTGCGGTAGTTCGTCAACTCCGCCCTGTCGTCCGCGCAGGCCGCCGATGCGGGGACCGCGCGGTAGAAGGCGAGCGCCTCCTGACGGTCCGCTTCGCTCAACGCGGTGTCCTGTGCGATCTGCTTCTCGACGACGTCCAGCACCCGGGCATCCAGGCGGTCGGACGCATGGCCGGAGAACCAGAACCCGAAGAGCGGCACGGCGAAGAGCAGGAGGGCCGGCAGCACGTAGCCGCGGACAAGACCGGGAGATTTTCGAGAAGAGGCCATAGGAATGAGGGCGCCAGCATAGCGCACCCCGCATCACGCCCCAGTCTCCGAGAAGCAGGGGCATGCGTCGCCATGCGGTCGGCAGGGCACACACCCCTGCCGACCCTCCCCCGCACGACGGGGAAGCCAGACCTCAGCGCATGCAGACCGCTTCGACGTTGTTGCCGTCCGGGTCGAGCAGGAACGCGGCGTAGTACGTGGGGCTGTAGTCGGCACGCAGCCCAGGCCCCCCGTGGTCGCGTCCGCCCGCCCCCAGCCCCTCCGCGTGGAAGCGGTCGACCGCGGCTCGCTCGGAGGCCTTCAGCGCCACGTGCACGCCGGGGCCCGCGCCATCCTTGGAGTCATAGAGCCACAGGCACGGCTCGCCCGGTGGGCCAAAGCCCGCGCTCGACGCGTCCTGGGTGCACAGCACATGTCCCAGCGAAGCCAGTGCCTTCTCGTAGAAGCGCACGCTCCTGGCCAGGTCCTTCACCTTCAATCCAATATGGTCGTACACGATGTTCTCCTGGGTGATGACCGTCATCCTAGGAAGGGCACCGTGCGCGCGACTTGGTGGAACTTGCGCTCCTTCCGCGCGGCCTGACGGAAGCCTCCGGGAGAGACGCCCGCGGCGCGGTGGAAGGTGCGCACGAAGTTGGAGAGGTCACCAAAGCCGACGTCGAACGCGATGTCGGTGATGGAGCGAGCGTCGTCGGCCAGCAGGCGGGCCGCGTGGCGCAGCCGGGAGCGGATCAAATACTGGTGCGGAGAGACGCCCAGGACCTTCGAGAAGAGCCGGAGGAAGTGGAATGGACTGAGCCCGACCTCCCGGGCCACCCGTTCGAGCACGACCGGCTCGTGCGAGTGCGCGTCCAACCACAGCGCCGCCTCCACCGCGCGGCGGCGCTGCTGCGGCCGGGCGTCCACCGGCCTGCGCTTCCTTCCAGAGGTGACATCCACGAAGCGTGCAGCGAACAGGACTCCCAGCTCATCGAGCCCCAGGTCGCGCCTGCCCTCCACCGTCGCCTGCGCGAGTTCGGCGAACACCATCAACTCCGGCAGCGGAGGGATGGAGCCGGTCCGCCAGACCTCCTGCCGACCGCCGAGGGCATCCACCAGCGTCTCCGAGAGCCGGAACGACAGACACTCATCCCCCACCACGTGCTCGTGCGTGCACTGGTATTCGTCACCGGGGTGGCCAATCAGCAGCGAGCCCGCCACCAGCTCGAACGTGTTCCCCCGCGTGTGGTAGCTGAAGCTCCCCTTCCTGACATAGGCAATGGAGAAGCCCGTGTGCTGCTCCGTGAACGGCGTGTCCCAGGGACCCGCGTGGCACCGGTAGTCGAACACCGAGAGCGAGTCACACCTCATGACCGTCGTCGCCGCCATCGTTCTCCCCGTCCGCCAGCCGCCGCATCCAGGAGGGCGGCCCCGGGCGCTGTCATGACGCGGCGCGACCCTAGTCACGCCCCGCGCACCGCGCTTGGAGAATCTTGCGCGGTGGCGAACCTCCCCTGGCGGCCAGGACGCCCCCGAGCATGGAATTGCCAGTCTTCATGGTAAAAGCAAAACTCCAATTGAAGTGGGGGATTCTCCAATGAAAAGCCGATTGAGGAGTCTTTGCGCCGTCTGGGCTGGCCTCTCGCTTTGCGGATGCAGCATGGCCGGCGGGGAAGCCCCCGCGGCTCCGGTGGAGCAAGAGGACAGCGACATCCGGGCCGCGCTGAGCAACCTGCACGAGGCCCGGAGCGAGGGAGCGGAGGGAGGGATTCCCTACTTCATCCGTGGCGAGCTGGGACGAATCGACACGGGGGCGGATGCGCGGCTGCTCCCAGGAGGACCGCGGACGCAGGAGTCGCTGCGAGGCATCGCGCCCGCGTTCCGCCTGCGTGGCGAAGACCTGGTGCTGTCACGGGTGACGGTGGACGACCGGGGCCACGGCCACCTGCGCTTCCAGCAGTTCAAGAACGGGCTGAAGGTGGTGGGCGGCGAGCTGATTCTCCACGCGGACACCGCGGGCCTCGTCTACGCGGCCAACGGTTCAGCGCGTGACGGGGCGAAGGCGGCGGTGTCACCGGCGCTGTCAGAGGCCCTGGCGGCGAGCGCGGCGGTCCGCGACCTGGGGGTCAGCGGCGCGGTGGCGGAGCGTCCCGCGCGGCTGGTGTATCTGCTGGGCGAAGGCGCGCGTCCGACGACGCTGGCCTACGAGGTGCACGTCACAGGCGACCGCGGCGACCTGCCAGCGGACGAGCAGGTGTACGTGGACGCGCAGACGGGAGCGCGGCTGGCGGTTCATTCGCGCATCCAGACGGCGCTGAACCGCCAGGTGTACTCGGCCAACAACGGCACCACGCTCCCCGGCACCCTCAGACGCTCCGAGGGAAGCGCGGCCACGGGCGACTCACATGTGGACGAGAACTTCGGCCACCTGAGCACCGTCTACCAGTGCTACCTCCAGAACTTCGGCCGCGACTCCTTCGACAACGCGGGCGCACCGCTCAGGAGCACGGTGCACTACAGCACCAACTACGTGAACGCCTACTGGAATGGCGTGCAGTTGGTGTACGGCGATGGGGACGGCGTGAATTCCATCGCGCTGGGCAAGTCGCGGGACGTGACCGCGCACGAGCTGACGCATGCGGTGACGGAGCGCGAGTCGAACCTTGTCTACGCCAACGAGTCCGGGGCGCTCAGCGAGTCCCTGAGCGACATCTTCTCCGCCTACTGCGAAGCGTGGGCGAAAGGGTGGAGCATCGACAGCGGCGTCTACAGGATTGGCGACGACGTCTGGACTCCGAGCATCCCGAACGACGCGCTCCGCTACATGAACGACCCCGTGCTGGACGGGGCGTCGGTGGACTACTACCCGAACTACTCCTCCGGCACGGATGTGCACTACGGCTCCGGCATTCCCAACCTGGCCTTCTATCTGCTCGCCCAAGGTGGCACCCACCCACGCGGCAAGACGACCACGGTCGTGTCGGGCATTGGCATCCAGAAGGCAGGGCGCATCTTCTATTGGGCGAACACGAACTACTTCACCTCCACCACCACCCTCCGGCAGGCAAGGCTGTACACGGTGCAGGCGGCCCAGGCACTCGGCTACGACGCGGCCACGACCCGGTCGGTCGAGGACGCATGGACCGCCGTGGGGGTGTCCTCGCTCGCGACGCCACAGCTCATCAACGGCGTGCCGCTCCCAGGTCTGGGAGGCGCCCCGGACAGCACGCAATACGCCTACTTCGAGGTGCCGAGTCAACCGGGCGGCGGAAACTGCCTCCCGCTCGCACAGGGTGGGAACGGCACGTTCAACACGCTGGCCACCCCGAGCAAGCTCACCATCAGCAGCAGCGGCGGCACGGGGAACGCGGACCTGTACGTGAAGTTCGACGCGCAGCCGACACTCACCAACTTCGACTGCCGGTCGATGCTTCCCGGAAATGAAGAGACCTGCACGTTCCCCAGCCCGTCCCCTGGCAAGTGGTACGTCATGTTGCATGGCAAGAGCGCCTTCGCCGGCGTCTCGCTGACGGCCACCTATACCCCTGGCACCTACGACACGCCGACGGTGAACATGAAGGGGAGCCTCAGCCTTGGTGATCAGCACCCCATGGGCCCCTTCTGCGTCATTCCAGGCAGCAAGCTCACCGCGGTGATGACGGGAACGGGGGACCCAGACCTGTACGTCCGCTGGAACCAGCCCCCCACCCTCACGGATTACGACTGCCGCCCCTACCTCTCCGGTGCCGCCGAGTCGTGCCTGATGACGGTTCCGGCCGGCGTGCAACGCGTCTACCTCATGGTGCGGGGCTACACCGCGAGCACCTACGACCTGACCTTGACGTACAACATTCCGTAGGGCCGGAGGACCGCGGGTCTTCCACGGAGGGAGGCGCACTCCTGCGCCTCCCTCCAACCCGGCTCGACCTCCCGAAACAAGCACCAGGCTCAGCGCAACACGTAGCCGCCATCGGCGAAGAGTGTCGAACCGGTCATGGCGCTGTTGGTGAGCAAGAACAGGGCCGCATCCGCGACATCGTCGACACGCCCGACTTCACCGAGCAGCGTGGCGGCGCGATAGCCGCTGAAGGCGGCATCGCGGAGCTCGGCGGGGCGCCGACGCCACAGGTCGCTGTCGACGGTGCCCGGCGCGATGACATTGACCCGACGTGGCGCGAGCTCCGTGGCCAGCCCCCGCGCGAGCCCTTCGACCGCGGCGTTGCAGGCGGCGTAGGCCGCGCCCCCCTTGACGGGCCGGGCGCCGGCCGCGCCCGACATCAGCACCACCGAGGCACGTTCCGTCAACTTCGGCAGTGCGGCATGCACGGCCCAATATTGTCCCCAGAACTTGTGCGTGAACGGGCTCTCCGCGACCTCTGGCGGACTGTCGGCGAAACTCCCGACGCGGTAGCTCGCCCCTGGCGTGAAGAGCATGTCGATGCTGTCGATGTGGCCGAAGAACGCCGCCAGCGACTCGCGCGACGCCGAATCGACGGTGTAGCCGCGCGCGCCGCCGCCCAACCGGGCCAGTGCGCCGTCGAGCCGGTCTTGAGAACGGCCCCCGATGACCACGTGGATCCCGCACTCGGCCGCCAGCTCCGCGGTCCGCAGGCCGATGCCGGAGCTGCCGCCAATCACCACCAACGTCTTGTCGCGTGACATCCTGTCTCCTCGATGACGGATTGAGCTGCGTCAAACCTTCAATCTACCGAGCAGGTGGCGTGCGGTGAGGTCGCCTCCAACGTGACAAAGTGTCACCAGTCCGTCGTTCGACGGCGAACCCAAAGGGGACCGGATGCTGACGGAGAACGCACTGGCTGGAATCCGCGCCTTTGTCGCCTTGGGCGACACGGGCAGCTTCACCGACGCGGCGCAACGCATCGACGTGTCGCGTACGGCCGTGAGCAAGGCGGTCTCGCGGCTTGAAGCGCGCCTGGGCGTCCGCCTGGTGGAGCGCTCCACCCGCCGGCTGGCGTTGACGCCGGAGGGGCGTGAATTCCACGAGCGTTGTCGGCAGGTGATGGAGGCCTTGGCCTCGGCGGAGGCGTCCGTCAGCACCCGGCGGACACAGCCGGCGGGCGACGTGCGCCTGGACGTGCCCCTGCTGTTCGGCCGTCGCTGGGTCATGCCGGTCGTGGGTGAGCTGGCCGCGCGGCATCCGCGTTTGCGCTTCGATGTGACGTTCTCCAACCGCGTGAGCGAACTGGTGGCCGACGGAGTGGACCTGGCCGTGCGCATCGGCAAGCTGGCGGACCGCGCGGAGCTGATGGCGCGTCCCTTGGGTGTACAGCGGACGATCCTCTGCGCCTCACCGACGTATCTGGCGCGCGGCGGCGTGCCTCAGACCCTCGCCGACCTCGCCGGGCACCGTTGCCTGCTATCGGATCGCCGGACGGGCTGGCGGTTGACGGAGCTTGTGGACGCAACGCGACCGGAGGCGGGAATGGCCTCGAGCGAGGTTCCCGTGGATGGCGCGCTCTGCCTGCGTGACACCGGCGCATTGCTGGATGCGGCGCTGGCGGGCATGGGCGTGGCGCAACTGCCCTCGTGGCTGGCCGCTGAACACTTGCAGGCGGGCGCCTTGCGCCGTGTGCTGCCGATGCTCCGGGGGGCCTCGCTCCCCATCCACGCCGTCTGGCCGAGGGGGAGGCACATGCCTCCGCGGATTCGACTGGTGATTGACGCGCTGGTCGCGCAAATGGCCACCCAGCCGCAGTTCGCCGCGTAGTTCGCGCGCCCGGGCGTGCACCGCTACAGCAAGAGCGCCCCCCGATTGAAGCCCGCCCGTGAGCCGACGCCTCTCGCCCCGTCAGCCAGCGGCGACGAGCCCCGAGAGGTCGCCAACGATGCGACCCTCCACGATGGGCACACAGTCCGGCGGGCACTCCGTCGTGAAGCGCACGCCCAGCGCCTTCGCCCGGACGAGGAACCCGTCCAATCCCTCCAGACAGGCGTCCGGGATGTCATGCAAGACCATCAGCGTGTGAGGGCGCATCGCGCAATCCTGGAGCGCCTTCTCGGGCCATCCCACGGGGTCGAGCCAGTCGCCGGGAACGCTGTTCCAGAGCACACACGAGTATTGGTGGGTGCACAGGTGGTCGACGGCGCGCGGACTCAGCAGGTGTGGGCCCAGCCTCCCTCCGCCTCCGAAGGGACGGAACCACTTCGGCGCGGAGAGCAGCGGGGAGAGGAGCTCCTCCGTCGCGGCGATCTCCTCCTCCACCGCGTCCGGGCGCGCATCTTCCCCAAGCGGAATGGCGTGCGTGAAGGAGTGATTCCCGATGACGTGCCCCGCATCGCGCGCACGCGCGACGAGCCGCCTCCCCTCGTCCGAGACGAGGTTCTTCCCCAGCACGAAGAACCAGGCGGGGATGGCGTGCGACGCCAGGATGTCGAGCACCCGCGGTGTCACGCGGGGATCGGGCCCGTTGTCGAACGAGAGCGTGAGCAGGCTCACCGGAACACGTTGTTGGAGGTGCGGTCCCCCGCGAGCCAACGCGCCAGCTCCTGGCGGGCCTTGGCGCGGCGGACCTCCACGAGCGCGGGCTTCACGGCCTCCGGGCTGTCATGCGTGAACTCGACGATCATCCCGTTCGGGTCCTTCACGTAGAGCGAGCGGCAGTAGCCGTGCTCGAGCACGTACAGCTCGGGCTCCTTGTAGCCAGCAGCCCGCAGACGCTGCTCGATTCCGTGCTGGGCCTCCTGGTCCACGTTCAGCGCGATGTGGTGGAACGGAGAGGCGGGCATCTCCGGCCCGAAGAGCTGCTGGTCCTCCGGCTTCTCGAACTGGAAGAACGCGAGCGCGCTCCCATCCGCGAGTTCGAAGAACGTGTGGCAGTAGGTGCGGACGGCACCGAACAGCTCGTCCGACTCGCACCAGGTCGCCACGAGCGGCAGGCCAATCAGCTCCTCGTAGAACCTCCGTGTCGCCTCGAGATCCCGGGTCACGTAGGCCGTGTGATGCAGCCTGCTGGGCAGTTTCGCTTGCGTGGACATTCGTCCTCCCGTGGGTGCTTCCTCAACGATTCCAGCTCACTTCGCCGCCGGTGCGGCTGGCTGCTCGTGCGTGCGCGGCGCCCCGGCGCGCGCGGAGACAGCGTCGGCGACGGGGTTGGTCAAGGCGCCGATCCGCTCGATGGAGACCTCACACACGTCACCGGCGCGGAGGTACCGCGGCGGCGTTCGCGCGGCGCCCACGCCGCTCGGAGTCCCCATCGCGATGACATCACCCGGCTGGAGCGTCATGGCCTCGGAGAGGTCCGCGATGACGGTGGCGACGTCGAAGATCATGTCCGACGTGTTCGCGTCCTGGAGGAGCTCGCCCCCGACACGCATCTGGATGCGCAACCCGCGGGCTCCCTCGGGCAGCTCATCAGGGGTCACGAGCTCGGGGCCCAGGGGCCCTGTCCCATCGAAGTTCTTCCCCACCGTCCACTGGGGAGTGCGCTTCTGGTAGTCCCGAATCGAGCCGTCGTTGAAGAGCGTGTACCCGGCGACCCATTCCAGCGCCCGCTCCCGTGGGATGTTCCGCCCCGGGCGCCCCACCACCACGGCGAGCTCGGCCTCGTAGTCGAGCTGATTCGAGCAGGTGGGGACCACCAGCGGCTCACCGTGCGCGAGGAGGCTCGACGGTACACGCGTGAAGACCACGGGGTGGCGCGGCGTTTCGTAGGTCGCCTCCGACGCGTGCGCGACGTAGTTCAACCCGAGGCAGAGGAACTTGCTCGGCTCCGGCACGAGCGGCCGGAAGCGGAACTCCGAGGGCGAAAGCACGTACGACTCGGCCGCCTCCGCCGCACGCGCGGCGAGCGTCGCCAACACACCAGGGCCCCGTTCGAGCAGGGCCCGCAGCGAGCTCCCGACCGACGGATCGAGAGCCGTCATGTTGACCATCCCTCTGGGGGTGCGCACGCCCAGGGCGGGCACATCCTTCACGAGAATCGATGCCATCCGCATGTCGCTGGTCTCCTGTGCCGCCCGCCCAGGTTAGCGAGGGAGTCGAGGCACTTCAATTGAATGTCGACAAAATGCACTTTGCACCCAATTCGACGCCTTGTGTCAATTTCGCCCCCTGGCGTATAGGTCCTGTCGTTCCCATGAGGAGGTCGATGGCTGCTCCATCCCGCATCCGTGGCCCGGTGTCCGAACCCACGCTCGCGTCAGCGGTCGTGGACCGGCTGCGCGGGGACATCCTTCATGGGGTGCTACCCCCGGGTGAGAAGCTGCGGCTCGAACACCTGGCGCCACGCTACGGCGTCGGGCGGACGCCGCTGCGGGAGGCCTGCTGCCGACTGGCGTCCGAGGGGCTCGTCACCATCGAGGACCAGCGTGGCTTCCGGGTGGCGCCCATCTCTCGCGCCGACATCCTGGACCTGACGCGGACGCGCCAGCAGATCGAGACGCTCGCGCTGCGCGCGGCCATCATCCATGGCGACATCACCTGGGAGGGCGAGGTGACCGCGGCCCTGCACCGCCTCCTCCGGAGCGTCCAGACCTCGGAGCGCGGGACGCTCGACGAGGCCTGGGAGCTCGAGCACGCGCGCTTCCACGCGGCCCTGCTCAGCGCGTGCGGCTCGCCCTGGCTCTTGAAGTTCCATGCGACGTTGTTCGACCAGACCGAGCGCTACCGGCGCCTCGCCCAGGCGCACGGCAAGGCCGGGAGGGACGTGGAGGGAGAGCACACCGCGCTCGTGCGAGCCACCCTGGACCGCGACGCGGAGCGTGCCTGCGCGCTCCTGACCGAACACCTGGCGAGGACCACCGAGCTGGTCCTCCAGGTCCACCCGGGGCTGCGCGCGAGCGCTCCATCCCCTCAAAAGAATTTGCCGACAAAAAGCCGTTCCCTTCCCGCAAAGGATTGACGGCCCGTCCACGGGCGCGTACTGGCGGCGGACGACATGCTGCGCACTTGCTTCGTTGAAGGTTCCGGTGGCGTCCGGCTCGCGGTGAGCGACACGGGCCCGTCGTCGGGTGTTCCCTCCGTGCTCTTCGTGCATGGCCTCGCCCAGAGCCGCCATGCGTGGGACACGGTCCTCCAGGGCGGCCTGGCTCGAAGCCACCGGCTCGTCGCGGTCGACCTCCGCGGTCACGGCGACTCGGACAAGCCTGAAGGGGACGAGCCGTATGTGAATGGCGTCCACTTCGCCGGAGACCTGGAGGCGGTCATCCAGCGGCTCGGCCTGGAGCGGCCGGTCGTGGTCTCCTGGTCATACGGTGGCGTCGTCGTCGGGGACTACCTCCGGCACCGGGGAGATGCCGCGTTGGGCGGCCTCTTCTTCGTGGCGGCGTCGCTCAAGACAGGCAAGCCCGCGCGCGCCCTGTTCGGGCCGGGGATGATGTCGAACGCGCGGGGCCTGCTGTCCGAGGACACGGAAACCTACGAGGCCGCCGCTCGCGCCTTCATCGGCGCATGCTCCGCGCGACGGGTCGACCCGTCGCTGGCCGAGGAGAGCGTCCGCGCCATGCTCCGCGTGCCCCCGAACGTCCGGCGCGCGCTCCTCTCCCGCGCGGAGGACTACTCGGTGGAGTTGGAGCGTTGCGGCCGCCCCGTGGCGACGCTCCACGGTGAGCTCGACCTGGTGGTCCTTCCGGCCATGAGTTCGGAGGGGGTGCTGCGGTGCGCCCGCGCGGCGCGGGGCACGTGGCTCCCCGGCGTGGGGCACCTGCCCTTCATCGAGGCGACTGCGGACTTCGAGGCCGCGCTCGCGCGCTTCGTGGAGGCCGCGAAGTCGGCGGAGTGACGTCCGGTGCGCCTCCACCCACGGCAGGGAGGCGCGGCGGTCTTCAGAGCGTCACGTTCGACGTGGCCCGTCGCGCCAGCACGGCCCCGTGCCGGAGCAGGACCCGCCACAGCTCCGTGAGCAGGCTGCGCGGCGGGCGCGCGAGGCACGTGTCCGGAGTGACGCCCGCGACTCGAGACGGGCCGCCGCGACACAGGACGCCCCGCCTGGAACCCGGAGCACCCTCTTCCACGGCCAGGGCAGGCTACGCCTTGCGCACCTCGCGGATGATGCCCTCGGCTTCGGGCTCGCCCAGCGCGACGAGCTGTTCGAGGTCGCCACGGATCAGGAACTCCGCCTCGGCGCGGAAGAAGGGCGTCTCGGCGACGGTCTCCGCGCTCCGGTGGATGCCCGACAGGCTCATCACGGGCCGCAGCAGCCGGAGGCGAACACCGGAGTCCGCCGGGCTCGCGTACGAGTCGTCCAGGTTGCCCAGGTCCGCGGAGGCCACCAGCGCCGCGGCGAGCGCGGCCGAGAGCAGCGGATCCGCCGCGCCCGACTGCCGTGCCCACGCCCGGATGACGAGGGAGAGCTCGCAGCGCCGCCGCTCCAGGAAGCCCGCGGACCGCGCTCCCCGGAGGAAGACGACCACGGCCACGTCGGCGAGCGCGGGCGGTTGATAGAAGCGCACCGTGCGCCCGTCGACGACGTAGTCGTCTCCCCGACGCAGCGGCCGGCCTGGGGGCGACTCCACCTCCGCCACCTGTCCCAGGGCCTTCGCTGGCAATTCGAAGTCCACCTTCTTCCCGTCCGAGGCCCACCGGTGGACCTGCGCGAAGTAGGCCGCTTCGCGCTGCGCGGCGAGGTCGAGCCCCGGCAGAGGCTCCAGCTTCAACTGGGAGACGCAGACCTCCACGAGGGACTCCGCCTCCGCGACAGGCCCCAGTGACGGCCCCGTCGAGATCTCCACCGCGTCGGGGACGGCGGGGCGCAGCGCATCGTGGAAGTAGGACTCGAGGGCAACGAGCATGACGGCGGGCCTCACTTCCGCGGGAAGAGCGCGTAGGTTTCGCTGCGCGGGCTCGTCACGCGAAGCCCGGAGAGGGTGACGACTCCGGCCACGCGCGAGCGGACGAGCACCTCCAACGGAGGCGCGCTCCCCGTGCCTCCCGGCGGTGTCAGCGCGGCCAGGGCCTTGGCATCCAACGCCACGCTCCCGTCCTCGCTGGGGCTCACGTCCAACACGCGCGTCCCCCAGCGCAGCTGTACCCCGGGCGCGGGGGGCGGCGCGGAGGCGGTGGCGTGCAGCCGAGGCCGCGCACAGGCCCAGGACGTTCCGGGGGCCTGCCCCGCGGTCAGGGACGTGTCCCTGGGGAGCCAGGGCCCCGCGGCGTCGGTGCGGTAGAGCGCGAGGCCAGGGACCAGGGACCGGGCCGCGGCCGAGCCCGTCAGCGGCGGCGACAGGCTCCAGAGCAGGTCCCCCTCCGTCACCGTGAGCACGGCCCACCAAGTCTCGGACGTCAGCGCCACGGGCTTCAGGGGCTCGAAGGAGACCCAGCGCGCCTTCCAGGGCGGAGGCCCCTTCTCCTCGAGCACCAGCTCCACGGGAGCGGCCATCAGGGGCACGTCCCCGGGCCTGTCGTGGGCATCGGCGTAGAGAGACAGCAGGGCCTTCACGGAGCGCGTGAGAGGCCGGACGTGGAGGTCCAGCCCCACCAGCGCCTCCGCGGGCCCGGGCGTGGAGAAGGCCTGCGCGGCGGAGTAGCCGGAGCCGCAGCGATGGGACAGGGGAGGTGTCTCCGGCGGTTGGGGCGCGAGCGGCAGCCGCTCGTCCTTCGGCTGATACCGCACGGCGAAGCGGACCTCCGACAGGGCGCGGTCGGGCGGCACGGCCACCAGCCCCGCCGCCTGGCCGTCGGTCGCCACCGGCAGCGACACCGCCGCCTCTCCACCGCTCCACGTCTGGGCGACGGCGAGCGTGTCCAGGGTGAGCTGCACGCGCTCCAGCATCCCCAGCCCCGAGGAGCGGAGCGTGACGTTGAGCGCGCCCCCCTTCAGCTCCGGAGGCCAGGCGCGCTGCAACGCGCTGCTCAGGGCATCCCCCAGCACCAACTCCTGCCGGGGCAACAAGGGCATCGCCTGATGGAAGAAGAGAGCGCCCGCGCCCAGCATCGCCGACAGGTCCGGAGGACGGGCGGCGGCGCGCACCACGACGCTGGTGAGCGGGGTGTCCACGAGCGTCTTCGGTGTCCCAACAGGCGTGGCGCTGGCCGCGTCCACGAACTCCACCAGGAGCCGGCTCGCGAAGAGGCCCGGCAGGGGCACCACGCTCCCGATGGGCACGGTGTCCGAGGGCGTGGGTGGATACCAGGGCCCTCCCTCGGCGACGCTGAGGCGCCCCTTCTGGGTCGTGCTCTTGGGCTGGAGCTCCAGGGACATGAGCGGCCGGCGCGCGTTCCAGTCCAGGCTGAGCCACTGGACCTTGTCAGTGCCGAGCGTGCTCTTCCCCAGGTTCGTGGTCAGCGCCGCGACCGGCGTGAGGTCCACCGTCAGGTCGTCGCCGGGAGCCTGCACGGTCAGCGCCGCGCGAGACAATGCCACCCCCGCCGGCACGTCCAGCGCGAGGACGAGGCCGGCGGAGTCCACGGGAACCACCGCGGTGGTGGGGGGCTTCGCCGTCCCCGCATAGGTCAACGTGGCGCCGACGCGTGAATCACTCATGGAGATGTCCCGACGTGGCGCTGGGGCTCAGCGAGCGGCGTCCTTGATGTCCGTGACCGTGGCCGACGCGCCCTCTTCCGGCGGCAGCATCTCCCGGAGCACCTGCATGGCGCCCTCGATGCGGAGCATGGTCTGCACGAGCTGCATCCGCTTCGCGTCGAGGTCCGCGAGCATCTTCTGACCTTCTTCATGCTCGGCGCGGAGGCCCGCGAGGCGCTTTTCAATCTGGTCCTTCATCGGTTCGACTCCTGGCGCTGGAGCTGTCGCTCCAGGGCTTCAATGCGTGCGTCGTAGTGCTGCTTGAGTTCCTTGATGGCCGCGACCGCCAGCACGCCCAACGCTTCATAGGCGAGTCCCTTGAGCGGCCTGCCATCCTCTCCGCGCTTCCCGCTCTCGCTGACGATGTCCGGGAAGAGGGGCTCCACTTCTTGCGCCACGAGGCCCAGGGTGGGCAGACCGTCGACCTTCCAGTCGAAGGTCACCGGGCGGAGCGCGACGAAGCGCTCCAGCACCCCCTGCATCTCCACGATGTTCTCCTTCAGCGAGACATCCGAGTTCCGGTTCCACAGCCCGTCTTCCTTCATGTACTGGCCGGAGCCGTTCTGATGGTACAGGCAGATGACCCCCGGGTTGTCGTAGTGGATGCCGAAGTACCTCCCGCCGCCGGTGTAGTCCTGGATGCGGATGCCTTGCGACCAGGCCCGCTGGTTGATGTGCAGCGCCGTCAGCGGGTTCATGACGCCGATCCCGACGTTGCCGTTCATCACCGTCATCCGCTCCCCGCCGGTCTGCCAGAACCCGAGGCTGTCGTCACCGTCGTTGTCGATGCCGATGAGCAGCTTGCACGCCTCTCCGCCCACGACGTAGTAGCGGATGAAGGCCGCGTCACCGCTCCCGCCACCCGGGTCGGTCGGGAACATGATGCCGGCGGAGGGCGAGTTGCCCACGGACGGGGTGATCGCCCCGCCGTTGACGCGCAGGCCGCCGCCCTGGACGTCCAACCGGACGGCAGGCGCCGTCGTGCCGATGCCGATGTTGCCCTCTTGCGTCAGCCAGAGCGCGTGGTTGCCGCCGTTGAGCGCCAGGGAGAAGGCGTTGTTCGGACGTGTGCCGACGTCCCAGAAGGCCCCAGCCTGGACTCCCCCGCTGCGGCCATAGCGGATGGCGGCGCTCTGGGCCCCCTTGTGCCAGACGACATGGGGGTTGCTCATCATGATGCCGGACGCGCCCCCCGCGCCAATGGTCACATACTGGAGCGTGCCGTCGCCCCAATCCGCCGTGGTGGTGACCGTGAGCCGGTCCCAGCCGTTGGCGCCCGGGACCCGGACGTCCAGCATGCCCTGGGGATCCGTGGTGCCGATGCCCACGGCGCCGCCGGACTTGATGTGCAGACGTGGCGTGCCGGCTCCGCTGCCGTACTCGACATCGCCGCCGTCCTCGGTGATCTGGAAGCCCGTCGCCGCGGCGCCCGTCTCGCCTCGGACCTGCCAGCTCTTGCTCCGGCTGCGCAACAGCATGGACGCGCCATCCACGCCCGCCACCGTGCGCAAGACCAGGTTCACGCCCCAGGAGTGGTCTCCGTTGCCCCGGACCTCCAACCCCGCGTTGTTGTCAGGAGTCCCCGGCTGGACGACGAGCAGCCGCTTCGTACCAGGGGCGGAGGCGCCGACGGCGACGCTCGAGTTCACGGAGAGCGCGCCCGTCATGGCGCCTCCCGTGAGCGACAGCTTCTGGGCGCCCAGCTCGGTCAGCCGCGTGAGGACGTCGATGCTCTTCACCGTCAGGGCGACGGAGGCGTCCACCCGGTTCACCTTCAACGAGGCGGTGGGGACGATGCTGTCCCCATCGAGCTGCTTCCCATCATCCGCGCCCCGGTGCGTGTGCGAGCGGATCTCGTCGCGCACCTTGATCTGCATGTTGTTCCAGGTGTCGGCCAGGATGGGGTCGCCAGACTTCGCCGGGTAGAAAGGGTCACTCATGGTTGGAACCTCGAGGAGTCAAAGCGGGTCGCATCGAAGATGCCGGACCAGGACAGCTTCTCCTGGGGCTCCGGCACCTGCTCGTGCAGTTCGATGGTGTAGCCAAAGGAGGTGAGCGAATCCTTCGTCTCCAGGGCGTCGGTGAACGACGTGGAGACCTCCTGCCGGAGCGGGCCCTCGTCGATGGAGAGGACTTCGGCGGGCATGGGCAGGGTCAGCTCGACGCGCGTGCGCACGCCCGCCGCGCGGCCATAGTTGAGCGCCGCCGTCAGCTCGCGCACCAGCCCCGGCAGGCCGGGGACCTCCCCCTCCTGGTCCGGGACCTGGAGGTGCGGGGGGATGTGGTCCGCGGGGATGCGGAGCACGCAGGTGGCGGGGGTGATCTCCGTCCAGTCGAAGCGCAGCTCCGCGAGCGGCGTGTCGCGCTTCACGAGGGCCCTCTCCTCCGCTTCCTTCTGGCGCGTTTCCGTCCAGCCCAGGAGGTAGGAGCGGACATCCTTACGCTCCAGCGTGTCGTAGCTCCAATGGCTCTCACCGGGCACGAGCTCGGGGATGCGGCGGTCCTCTCCGAACACGGAGAAGCGCGACTCCGGCGCATTGAAGCGGGCCATCACGCCACCATCGTCCAGACTCGAGAAGCGCGTCGGGTGGGCCAGGATGATGGACTCGGTGACGGGGCGCCCGTCGATCAACGGCGCGCGCAGGTTGCGCAGCGTGAGGGTGCCACCCTTGGGCACACGGCCCAGGAAGATGAGGTCGAGCCCTGACTCGTGGTGGCGGAGGATGGGGACGGCGATCTCCTTCGCGGTGGCCTTCAACGAGATTTCAGGGATGGCCGTCTCCAGCCCGCCATTGACGGTGAGCAGCCGCTGGCTCGCGCCGACGCCGCTGAAGCGCGCCATGGCCGGAGTCGCCGGACTGTCCACCAGCTCGATGCGCAGCGGCCGGAAGGTGCCATCCGCGCGCGGCACGCTGAAGAGCCCGACGGCGGTGTCGCCCTCCCAGAAGAGCTCCGGAGGCTGACGCGCCATGTAGACCAGGGAGACCAGCCGGAGCAGCGCGGTCGCCGAGCCCAGCCCCGTGCGGTGGAGTTCAACGAGCGCCGCGAGGTGCTGGCGGAGGTAGTCCGCCGCCTCTCCCCTGCGCGGATGCAGGTCATACAGCGCGGCCAGCATCCCCA
This sequence comes from Corallococcus silvisoli, assembly GCF_009909145.1. Taxonomy (NCBI): domain Bacteria; kingdom Pseudomonadati; phylum Myxococcota; class Myxococcia; order Myxococcales; family Myxococcaceae; genus Corallococcus; species Corallococcus silvisoli. The sequence continues at coordinate 1,207,174 of NZ_JAAAPJ010000001.1, read as the reverse complement.
GCTCGGAGGCCGCCTTGTCCGCCAGGGAGTCCTCATCCGCGAAGCCCTTCGCCAGCGTGTACCAGCGCGAGCGCATCAGCTGCGTGAGACCCTCCTCCATCTTCCCCAGCTCCATCGCGAGCGAGGAGAAGAAGAGCTTGAGCTTCGCGCCGGTCTGGAGGACCGGCGGGAGGTAGCCCACCATGCGGCGCGCACGTTGCTCCGGCGTCATCCGACCCCCACCAGCTCGGCGCCGCCGAGCACCATGCGGACATCGGACCGCAGGACGACGAAGGTGACCTGATCCCGCAGCCCGGTCGCGGGAGGAGCCGCGACGAGGGAGACAGCGAGCCCCGTCTCCAGGGTGACGTTGCAGGCCAGCAGGGAGTCGATCCGCGCCTGGGTCTTCAGCGTCTGCTGGAGGTCGTCCAGGCTGACGCGCGCTTCACGGCCCATCTGGACATCCTCGCCGAGCCGGGCGGCGTAGACCTCCACCGCGCCGCGCAGCGACTCGCGAACCTGCTCCGGCGTGCGGGGTTCGCTTCCTGGCAGCGCCACGACCAGATCCAGGCGCCAGACGGGAGGACGCAGCCGGGTGATGCGCGGCGGCTTCAGGTCCAGGTCGATCCGCGCCGCCTCCAACGGATCCATCTTCCAGTCGCGGTTGGCCCCGTAGACGCGGCTCTTGCTCTCGCGAACGAGCTGCTTCTGGAGGGGGTTCTGGGGGCTCGAGCCCCAGACGAAGGTCTCCACCGCCAGGTCGCTGATGCGGCGGATGGCGGCGTTGCCGAAGAGGAGGGCCTCCAGCTTGCGGCGGTTCACGCTCTCCCCCACCGGCAGCTCCAGCGTGTAGCGCATCAGCGCCTGCTGGAGCTCCCGGCGGAGCCGGTCGAAGGTCCCCTCGTCCATCTCCGGGTCGACGGGCTCCACCTGGAAGTCCACCTGGAAGTAGACGGTGCGCGCGTAGCGCAGCCGCACGCGGATGCCGGCGGCCTTCGACTCGCGGATGGCGGCCTCCACGCGCGCCACCCCCGCGGTGTTCAGCTCGAAGTCGGCATCGCCGACGAGCACGTCGATGACGCCCGGGGGCGCATCCTCCGGCTCGCGCACGGTGACCTGCTGCACGCCTTGCTGGCGCACGGCCGCGGCGATGGCCTCCACTGTGCCCTTCTCGCCATCGCGCAGGGCGGTGCGCGCGCGGGCGCGGAGGCTCGCGTCCGACTCGTCCTCGCTGCCCCGGTGCAGCGGCGCGCGGTTGGTGACGGCTTCGATGCCCAGGATGGGCCGGGGCATCATCGTCAGCCGGAGGGGGTTGATGACGGGCGGGGCCTGCTTGGACGCATCCGAGTCGTCGCGGATCTCCTGCACGCGGATGGTGACGCGCGTCTCTCCGCGGCGCAGCGTGGCCTCTTCCATCGTCTCGAAGAGGGGCAGCGGCTTGGAGTCCGCGGTCACGCCCGTCACCTGACGGCCCGCGGGAATGCCGATGTCATCCGGGGCGGGCGCGGCGCGGCTGAGCTCCACTTCGCCGGTCAGGCGTCCGGCGCGAGCGCGCTCCAGGCCCAGCACGGCCACCACGTTGTCCAGGGCGGCGCCCTCGGCGGTGTCCAGGTACCCGGAGCGGTGGGCCAGATCCATCATGGCGTAGAAGGTCGCCATCTCCCGGGCATAGGCCTCCGCCAGGGTGCGCGCCATGCTGCCAGCGTTCGTGTCGCTCCCCGGCCCCAGGTTCGACAGCAGCCGGTCGACGATGGCGCTGAACGAGGTCTCTTCGGGCGGGAGGAGGCTCAAAAGGAGATCTCCCACGTCATCTTCATGACCATGTTGGGACCGCGGTTGACCTCCTCGAAGCGGACGCGGTTGAACAACACCGGGGTCGCGCCGCCCAGGGTGATCTGGATGCCGGCCTCGGTGAGGGGCTGCACGCCGGGCTGGGTGAGCGCGGGCAGGATGGCCGTCACCGTGGCGCGCACCTGGCTGGTGCCATCCCCCCGGCTGACGACCTCCACCTTCGGCGTCGTGTCGGTCGCCTCGTCCACCTTGGTGCCCAGCGCCGTGTCCAGGCTCTGCGGCTGCGTGGTGCCCGTGCCCACCGCGATGGCCCAGCGGGTGGGCAGCGCATCCGCCTTGCCCATGAGGAGGTTGGCGAGCAGCTGCTTTCCCGCGGTGGTGATGAGGTTGGGCACGTGGCGCCGCTCCATCAGCGCGCCACCGGTGTCCAGCAGCTCGATTGTCAGCACCCCCGCCAGGCCCTGCTTCTCCCTGAGTTCCATCGCGTCCTCCCGAAGTCGTGTCCTTGCCGCGTCCCGCTCAACCCAGGTCGAGCGCCAGCCCCAGCTCCACCGCGTCTCCCGTGACGGCCCGGATGCTGGCCCTCACGTCCACCGCGCCCGGCAGGTCGGCCCGGGCGGTGACGCTCAACGCCGTCACCTCGTCCACGCGCGGGTCCTCCTTGAGCGCCTGACGCACATAGCGCCGCAGCAGGTCCAGGTTGGCCCGGTCCAACGGTTCTCCAATGAGGTCCGCGACGCGGCTGCCGTAGCGGGTGTGGCCCAGCTGCTCCAGGTGTCCCCGGTAGACGATGAGGCGCAGCGTCAGCGCCTGGATGAGGTTGTCCTTGCCGCTGACCGTCGTGGCGCCGGTGTCGGTGGACCAGTCCAGGTCCACCTCGCCGGACTCCTTGAACGCGAGGCGCAGGTCGGTCCGAAGCTCGTCCGCCATTACATCAACCTCCCGGGGCCGGCCGTCGCGCCAGGAGAGCACGGGATGCCCGGGGTCACCTTGAGGCGCGACATCATCTGGGTCATCGCGTTGGACAGCGTCTCCGCGATGGCGCCCGCCAGGTCCGGCGCGTTCTCGCCTTGGATGCCGCCCGCCTGGAGGAAGCCCATCGCGAGGGGCTGAAGGAGGGCCTTGGCTGGCGCCGCGCCCATCAGGGTGCCCGGCGAGGAGGTGGTGAAGCCCGCGATGGCCATGCCCGGCGCCACCATCACCATGGAGGTGAAGAGCGTGAGGGCCTGCTCCACGGACTGGGCGATGGCCTTCGCCAGCGCGCCCTGCTTCTCACCGTTGATCTTGTTGGAGGCCAGCAGCCCCTGGACGATGGGCTCTATCTGCGAGGCGCCCGGTCCTCCCGCGGGTGGAGGCAGCATCATCCCCGGCCCCACCGTGCTGCCCGAGCCCGCGGGCGGAGGCGCCGCCGCGGGGATGCCGGGCGACACCATGGCCATGCCGACGAAGAGGGTGAAGGCCTGTCCGCAGGCGTCGCCCAGCGCGGTGGCCAGGTCCGGCGCGTTCTCGCCCCGGAGGCTCGCGGACTGCATGGCGCCCTTGGCGAGGCTGCCTATCTCGGAGCCGGTGGGTGCGGGCATGGTCACTTGGCCTTCACGTCCTGGGAGCCCTTGAGCGGGGCGCCGGTGAAGTAGCACTTGTGGCTCTGCTCGGTGATGACGCCGCTGCCGCCCTTGCCCAGGTCGATCTTCCCGGACGCGTCGAGGGTGCAGTCCGCGCACTTGAGCTGGACGTTGCCCTCGACCTCCAGCTTGAGGTCCGTCTTGCCCTTGATGGTGATGACGTCGTCCTGCTTCACCGTCACCACCGTCTCGCCCGCGGTGAGGATGATGGACTGCTCCTGGTCGATGGCGATGGACGTCTTGCCGCCCGGAGGCGCCACGACGCGCCACTCATCCGCCTCGTGGAGGGGCGGGTTGATGGAGTCGGAGTAGAGCCGGCCGGTGATGATGGGGCGGTTCGGATCCCCACCGATATAGGTGATGACGACCACCTCGCCCGTGTGCGGCGCGCTCACCATGCCGATGTGCGGCGTGGCGATGGGCACCTTGCGCAGCTCCAACCCGCTCTCGCGCAGCTTCACGTTGCACTCGTGGTTGTGCGCATCCCCGTCCGCGTGGGGAAAGGCGCTCGTCACCACGCCCAGGTCGCCCAGGCGCAGGGAGGCGACCTCATCCCGGACGATGGCGCGGATGATGGTGACCAGGTCGCTCATGTCGTGCCTCCCGCCAGCTGGAGCTTCGCCTTGGCCGGAGGCGCGACGACGACGGCGGTCTCAAGCTCCTCGAGCGTGGCCGCGACCGACTCCACCGACTCGCGCAACGCCTTCAGGGACTCCGCGGGCAGGTAGCCTTGAATGACGGTGGCGACACCGGCGCGGACCTTCTCGAGCACCAGCAACGCGGAGTGGGCCGCGCCCGCCAGCGGGGCCAGGGCATCCATGCCCATCTCCCGCATCTCCTCGCCGGAGGTTTCGCCAATGGCCCGCAGCCCGTCGAAGGCGGGCTCCAGCTTCTCCAGGAGGAGCGGGATGGCCGCCACCTGCTCCAGCCGGGAGAGCCATCCGGTGATCAGGTCCAGCACCTTGCCAATCGCCTGGAGCCCCGTCTTCACGTAGCCACCGATGCCGAGCGAGCGCACCAGGTCGGTGAGCGCCTTCACGGTGTCCGTCTGGAGCAGCGCGTCCACCGCGCTGACGAGGCGGGTGATTCCGTCGACGATGTCGGCGGTGTTGCTCATGGTTTCGACTCCAGGTCCTTGAAGGGCCCGAGCGGATCGAACTCACCCAGGGTGGTGCCCAGCGCGGACGCCTCTTCCGCGACGCGCTTGAGCTTGGCGAGGAAGTCGCCGGCGCCAGCGATGCCTTTGATGACGTCGAGGGCCGCGCCGAAGTCGATGCCCTTCACCATCTCCAGGAGGCTGACACCCTCGGTGGCGAGCTTCTGGATGAACTCCCCGATGCTCCCGGACTCCTTCAGCGAGTCGATGAAGCCCCCCACGGCGGCGGGGTTCACCTTGCCGAGCGAGCCCAGCAGGCTGCCGAAGTTCTCTCCCGTGAGCGAGTCCTTGGTGCCGTTGACGACGGAGCCCAGCTCATCCGGCGTGAGGTGGCCCAGCAGCTCCGGGTTTCCATCCACCGCCGCCATGAGCGAGCTGGGGTCCTGCAGCACGCCAGCGGCATCCACGGAGCCCTTGGCCCAGGCCCCGGCGTCCGCGGCCACGGCCTTGTTCACCGCCGCGACGCCCGCGTCCGCGGCGACGGGGGGCTCCACGTACTCCTTCACGCGGAGGAAGAAGCTGAAGCGGCTCTGGTGGCCCGCGAGCTGCTTGACCTGGAAGTCCGCGATGAGGACGTCGGTGAGGTCGGCTCCGGCGATGGCGTCCGAGGCGAACGACATCGGCGTGGCCTTCATCTGCGCCTGGCGCAACTCCTCCAGCTCCGCCTGGGTGTCATTGCCCAGGAAGATGCCCTCCATGACGATGGTGACGGGCTCGCGGCCCAGGTCCTGGAAGACGCTGCCGGACTGACCGGGCACGCGCTGCTGCACGAGGTTGCGCGCATCCTCGGTGTAGATGTTGGTGAGCCCGACGAGTTCGATCTTTCCAATCCGGACCGCCATGTCAGAACTCCATCCGGGTGGTGAAGCCCGCGCGGGCATTCAGGGTGTGGCGGACCGCGCGGACGCGGAGCTGCTTGCCGGAGACGAGCGCCTTCACCGGCTGCCCCTCGGGAATGTCTTCGAGCTGCACGAGGTCCCCCGGGTTCACGGCCGGAGCCCCCAGGACCTCGATGAAGCCCCGGAGCGGGCGCGACGCCAGCGCCGTCATCCGCGCCTGGGCCTGGGTGGCCGCGTCGTCACCGGTGCGCAGCGCGCCGTCTCGCAGCTCGCGCGGCAGGGAGCCCTCGCTCCCGGCCCGCACGCTCCCATCCTTCGCGAGCGAGGCCTTGCCGCGAATGGACGCGAGGTCGGCCACGAGCCAGTGGGCCTTCTCCGAACCCTGGGTGCTGCTGGCGCCCTCGCCCCAGACGACGACGCCGTCATAGGCGGCGGGCGACTGGCGCAGCTCGGTGCGCAGCACCTGCTCCCGGTAGACGAACGTGTGGTCCGGGCCGCCCGTCCTCGGCGCCGCGAAGTGAACCTGTCCCTCGCCGTCCGTGTAGACGTCGCAGCCGCACTGCTCGGCCAGGCGCTGGATGTGGCGGAGCGCGCGGGGCCCCGGGTGCAGCACGTAGGCGGGAAACGTGGGGCCATCCTCGATGGTGCCCGCGGTGGCTCCGGCCTGCTTCACGAGCCCGCTGACGATGGAGCCGGCGGTGGTCTGCGCGTAGGAGCCGGAGACATCCAGGCGGGCGAGGTCCGCCAGCGCATCCGTGCCGACGACGATGACGGACTCCGGCGTCGCGCGCGTCTCCAGCACCACGCCCGTGAAGACCGTGACCCCGCCATCGCCCGCGTCGAGGGAGAGGGTCGTCGCGTCGCCAGGAGCGGGCAGCGCGTCCGAGGTCACCAGTTCCAGGGTGCAGCGGCCGCCGGCCCCGTCCATGGTCAGCTCGCTGCGGATGGAGCGCACGAAGCCATTGCCCCGGCCCGCCTTGCTGGAGGCCTGGAAGGCTCCAATCGTCACGCTGTAGGCAATGCCCGCCATCGGCTCAGACCTCCAGCCCGTGACGGCGCGCCGTCTCGCGGAGGATGTCCACCAGGGCGTCCTCGAGTGAGCGTCGGTCCATGCCCGCCGGAGCCTCCGAGGCGTCCAGGTGGATGTTGACATTGAACGTGTTGCGCACGGCGGCGCCCTGCGCCGAGGAGGTGGTGACTCGCTCCACCGGGAGCGCGGCGTGGGTGGCCCCCTGGGCCTGCTCCCAGACCGGGGTCAGGCCGGCGGAGACCTTCTCGGTGAAGTGACCCAGCGGGGCCTGCGGACGCGGCGTCGCGCGTTCAACCCCGGGGGCGATTTCGCTGGGCGCGGACGCCCGAGGCTCCGGCCGCGAGACGTCGAGCGAGGGAGTGTCCGAGGAGCCCGGCGCGAACGCGGGCGCGCCGGTCCGCGGCTCCAGGTGCGCGCGTTCGACGGTGGGAGCGGAGGACTCCCGTCGCGGAAGGTCGAACGACGGAGGGGTCGCATGAGAGGGCGGAGGAACGCTCCTGGCCGAAGCGGCGGTCACAGGAGTCGAGGCGCGGAGCGCGGGTTGCGTGAGGCCAACCGAAGGTGTGCCCTCCGCCGTGGAGGCGCCCACGGCCGGTGCTGCCCGGCCCGGTGAAGCCGTGACCTCCAGAGGCGCCCCCAGGCCGGTCGTCGCCTGAGGCGGCGAGCCCGGACCCGGAGCCGCATCCGTCGTCGAGCCGCCCTCGGGCGAGAAGGTGAGCCGGCGCCTTGGCACGGCCACCGCGGGAGTGCCGGAGTGCGCATCCGTCCGAGGAGGGACGGCTGACGTCGCGTCTCGAGTGGCCTCCGGGTGCTCGGGCATGGAGGGGGGCGAGGCGGGCTTCGACGGGAGCAGTCGGATGACACGCCGGTCGGAGGTCGGGCTGCTCGCGGCTGCCCCCGCGTCGCGTGCCGGCGCGGAGGCGGAACCCTCCGACGGGAGAGCCGTGGACACGGCCGCGAGCGGCGCGGCGGGCGGCAGCGGATTCGCATCGCCACCGGGCGATGCGGGGCGGATCACCCGCACCGTGCGAGGGCCCGAGGCTCCGGGGCTCGCGGGCATCGAGGCTGTCCTCGGGGCGCGAGGGCCCTCCGAGGTCGGAGCGTTCTCGCCGTCCGGTGACGCCGAGGGCGACCCGGGTGCGCGCGCCTGGACCAGCGAGGCCCCGGGCGTCTCGACGAAGGGGGTGCGGGCTTCTGCCCCCGGAGCCGGCGTGGACGCCATGACGGGCCGGGCCTCCGCGCGAGCGACCTCCGGTGCCCCCTGGGTCCGCCCGTCGATGCCGCGCGGGGCCCCAGCGGGTGATGCATTCGCGGCCCCCTCGACAGCCACGGACGGCTCGGAGCGCTCCTCACGCCGTGCCTCGGGCTCCGGGGGCAGCTTGACGCCGAGCTGCCGCGCGACGCCCTCCAGCGCGAGGATCGCGGGACGCGACAGGAAGGCCGTGAGCTGAGCGGTGGTGAAGGTCTTCCGCATCACCGGTCCTCTACCTGGATGACCACCGCGTCGGGGAAGTCAGACAGGCGCGGCCTCCGGGAGACAGGCGCGGGTGCGGGTGCGGGTGTGGGCGGCTCCGTGAGCTGAAGCAGCGCGAGCAGCCGATCCACCTCGGCGGCGGGCGTCGCCCAGACCTGGGAAGGCGTCCAGCCCAGGGCCTTGCACAGCCGCAAGGTGATCTGCGCCAGGGCCCGGGCCTCGCGGCCCGCAGACTTCACGGTCTGGTCCTCGACACGCTCACCGCCCTGGTTGAGCGCGACCACCTCTTCGAGCAGCGCCGCCGTGCTGGGGCCATCCAGCGCCGACAGGGTCGCGCCCGGTGCCTCCAGCGTCACCACGGAGGCCTGCAGCATGGCCCGCAGATAGCGGTCCAGGCTGAGCTCCCGCGTGCCGTCGGGTCGCGAGACAACGCTCTCCTCCAGCGCCCTCGAGCGCTCGGAGTACGTCCACGGGCGGAGGCGCGCCGGCACCGGGCCGGAGCGCGCGCCCCCCGAGGCCCACCAGAGCGCCAGCGGCGCCAGTTCATCGAACTTCGACTCCGGCACACCCGAGTCCCGCAGCACGTCGCGGGCGAAGCCTTCCGAATCGAAGGTCCGCCCGGCTGCGTCCACCCGGGTGTGTTGATCCAGGGCGCGCAGGTGCGCGTCGAAACCCCAGGGACGCAGCCGGAAATGCTCTCCGGCGGTCGTCTCCAGCTCCAGCGGGCCCGTGGGGCCCCCCAGGTGGACGCGGAAGCACAGCCCGTCGATCTCGATTTCGGTCGAGAAGGAGGGGGCCTCCGTGTCTGGGATTTCGGACGCCTCCCGCACGGACTACTCCTCCCGGATCCGCGTGGCCGTGAAGGCGTACGTCGTGGCCGCGCTTCCGTGCGCGTCCATCTGGAACGACTTGCCCTCCACGAAGCAGTCATCGAACGAGAGCGTGCGCGTCTCGTCCGTCCCCTCCGTGCGGTTGAGGTTCGCCACGAGCTGGAACTTCCCGCGAGCCTCCAGGAGCTCATCCAGCTTCACCGCCGCGGAGCGGATGACCATCTCGCCCAGCACGGTGCGCAGCCCGAAGATGACGTCGACGCGCTCGTTGGAGCCAATGGCTCGGATGTCCTCGCGCTCGGTGACGACGCGGAAGGCGAGCGACTGCAGCCCTTCCACGGCCTCGCCGTCGACCAGGATGCTGCTACGGTTGGCAGAGAATACCGTTGGCATCAGTGCTCCTCCTCATCAGACCTGGACCGTGATGGTCGCGTAGATGTAGTCGATGGCTCGCACAGGCCGGACGGCCATGTTGACCCGGACGATTCCGAGCGCGAAGTCCTGCTGCGACGAATAGACCTCCACCTTGAAGGCAGGGTCCTTGCCCTCCGTGGAGGGAACGATGGCGCCGTCCTTCTGCATCTGCACCAGCGCCTCCACGAGCTTCTGCTTCAGAGCGCTGCGGCCGTCCGCGTTGTTGAGCAGACCGATGAACAGGTCGCCCACCATCTTCAGCGTGCGCACGGCGCGGTCCGCCACGCGACGGACGTTGATCTGATCTCCGTCCGTGGTGAGGCCGCGCACGACGATGGTGCCCCGGCCACGCTCCACGACGACCGGCACCACGTTGCCGCGCAGCAGTTCCTTCTGATCCGCCACCGTCAGCGTGGGCTCTCCGACGCCGGAGACCCGCTTGAAGGTGGGGGACTGGTGCGAAGCCAGGCTGCCCACGAGCCCCGCCACCGCGCCAACGACGCCATTGGGCGCCACCAGCACGAAGCGGTCACTCACGAGGTTGCTGGCAAGCTGCGTGTGAGCGCTCGCCGCCCCCGAGGGGGGCACCTGGCCCAGGCCCAGCCGGCCCTTGCTGTCGCCGCTCAAGCTGTTGCAGTGGCTGATGACGTCGCCGTAGATGCGCGTCACCTTCGCCCGGTCGCTGAAGTCCTGGACGGCGGCGATCACCAGGTCGACGTCGGGCTCGTTGGACAGCCGGCCGAGCGCGGTGGCGTAGTCGTCCGCCGTCGCGTCCTTGCCGCCCGCCAGCGTGTACGTGCCCGCCGTGGGCCAGCCCACGGGCTTGGACGCGTCCACCTTCACGAAGGACGAGCCCTCCAGCGAGGAGACCAGCGACGCGGAGCCGACGCGCCGGAACACCTCGGAGGCGCCGCTGGCCGGGTGGGTGATCTCCAGGTCGAAGGACACCGACTTGTCGATGTACTCGCGGTACTCCACCTTGACGGTGAGGCCGTTGGCCCAGGGGCCGGGGGCCTTCGCCGTCAGGGTGATGCCCGCCTTATCCCCCGTGGCGCCCGCGGGGAACCGGCTGGCGTCGCCCGCGATGGCGATCGAGGCGGCGGCCCCGGCTCCCACGGGGAGCGGCGAGATGACCAGCTCCGAGACGCCGTTGTCGAGCGCCTGTCTCGCCTCCGGGAGGCTGTAGGCGCTGGCGCGCCCCATGACCTCCACGAAGCGGGACCAGCTCTCTGCGCGGACGACCTTGCCGGCGTTCTGTTCCGTGAAGCCGGTGATGCCAAGCACTCCCGAGGGGGCGAGTTGCTGGGGCAAGACTTCCTTGACGACCGTGACCTGGACACCAGGAATGATGAGGCCTGTGGCCATACCCTCTCCGACCCTCATGAACGAGGGGGTGGATGCCCCTGCTCAGGGTGCAGGTTCCCTGGACCGTATCGATGAGCCATCAGCCCACCCCTCAGGGGTACGGTCCACTGCATCAGCAATGACTTCACATCAATGGTGAGGGCGTGCGCAGGGCCGTGATGACACGCTGAATCCCGTCCGCGGCGAACCCGGCTCCGCGACACGCTCACGCGACTTGCAACCGGGAGGACTAGCCGGCCGCCAGGACGTTGACGCCGGACTTCTTCAGCGCGGCGATGGTGGTGTCCGCCAGGCGCGCGCCCTCGTTGATCAGCGCCTTGCCCACGTTGAGGAGCAGGTCGATGATCGCGACGATGTGCTCGACGCCCGCGCCCACGAAGTCGACGATGATGTTGAGGAACCGCTGCCCCGTCTGAGCCAGGCTGCGCGCGGAGTCCGGCAGCAGGTCCAGGGTGGAGTTCACCAGATCGCGGCCCGCCTCGAGCACGTTCTTGATGGAGTCCACGACCTTGGGATCCATCAGCGGCTTGATCAGGACTTCGACCTGCTTGAGCACCGAGCTGAGGACGTTGCGAACCGGCGTCCAGATGACGGAGATCTTCTCGGTGATGCTCTTGAAGCCGTCCCCACTGACGGCGAGATACAACTTGTAGAGTGCCTGCTCGACCTTGATGGCGACGTTGTCGACGGTGGCGAGTGCACTGGACACGTTCGTGGCTGCGTCGTCTGCCGCTGCTGGCATGGATGTCTCCCCCTGCGGTGCAAAAAACCCGGCGGACTGTACGGTATCGAACTCCGCGTCAGCAAGGGTTTACAAGGTAGGGAAGATTCAGAAACACGGATCCTACCGAACCCGGCTGGTCACGACGGACCCTGACGACATGACGCATCTGGTCGCATGTGTCTCGGCCCATGCGCAGGGGGGCTTATCGTTTCTGCCCCAAGTTGAGCCGGTGCGAGATACATGTGTCAAGGTTGTGTCACGGCTCAATGCCTCTCCAAGAGGAGGGGCCCCCTCCCCTCCTCCAAAGACAGGCATTGTCACACCGGGAGGCCAGCCTCAGTGGCAGAGCCGCTCGACCGACTTGATCCGCGTCGTGCCGTCGACGTTGGCGTCATTCGTCTGGTCGCCGATGGCGATGGTGCCGGTCGTCGTGAAGTTGTTCCGGGTGAGCTTCGCGACGCCGTCGACGCTGACCGTCGCCAGCTTCGCGGCATCCACCGCGAGCTCGTAGACGTGGTACGCGCCGTCGGTCACCGCGAACGCGGCGGACTGCGTGTCATCCGCCCAGCCAAGCTTCGCGCTGTCCAGGTAGATCATCTGCGCGCGGTCCGTGGAGTTGCCGACCGACGGGGTGAAGCTCCCCATGATGGCCGCGCCACTGTCCAGGGAGTTGTGGGCGTTGACCGACTCGACCTGCATCGTCACGCGGAGGGTGAACGGCTTCGTTGGGTCGACCGCGTTCGCCCGCACGATGAGCAACTGCCCGCTCGTCCGACCCCCGACGTTCGTCGACGTCGCGAGGCTGACGTAGTCCGCTCCGTAGGTGAGCGCGCTCGGCGCCTGCGAGACCGTCGTCCACCCCTGCGCCGCGAGGTCCTCGCCGCCGACCAGCAGCGGAATGCTCGCGGCCGCCGTCCACGCCGTCGTGGACGTCTCCGGCGCGCACACCTCGCAAGCATTCGCCGGGTTCGGCGCCCCCGCGGCGTGGAGCCCGCCGTCGATGAAGCACTTCGGGCTGCACATTCCGGCCGAGCAAACCTGGCCTGAGTCGCACTGCGTCCCGTCCGCGCGGGGCGTCCACGCCGTCGTGGACGTCTCCGGCACGCACACCTCACAAGCATTCGCCGGGTTCGGCGCCCCCGCGGCGTGGAGCCCGCCGTCGATGAAGCACTTCGGGCTGCACGTGCCGGCCGAGCAAACCTGGCCTGAGCCGCACTGCGTCCCGTCCGCGCGCGGCGTCCACGCCGTCGTGGACGCCTCCGGGACGCACACCTCGCAAACGTTCGCCAGGTTTGGCGCCCCCGCGTCATAGAACCATCTGTCGATGAAGCACTTCGCGCTGCACACGCCAGCGGAGCAGACCTGCCCCGAAGCGCACTGCGTCCCATCCGCGCGAGCCGTCCACGTGCTCGAGGACGTCGCTGGCGTACACTGCTCGCACGCGTTCGCCGCATTCATCGTTCCGGCGGCAACCTGCTCGCCGTCAATCTCACAGAACGCGACGCAGACGCCGCCCTCACAGTCCTCGTGGGTTCCGCAGGAATTGTCGCACGCCCCGCAGTGCTCCGGGTCGCTCTGGATGCTCACGCAAGCACCCTCGCACAGCATGTCGCCGGCGCTGTCGCACTGCTTGACCGGGTCGGGAGTGGAACTGTCACCGCAAGCAGCGATGAAGCCGAGCACAAGGAAGAAGGACAGGGCGGTGGCGCGAAGGGAGACCATGGTGCCCGCTATCTTACTCGTCCCCACGCTCGCGCTCCGCCTTCAACTTGCCTGGAGGTGGAGCGACACACCGCGGCGAACCCGGCGGGGCTTCGTCCGCTTCCCGCCGGTCCCGGACGCGCCGTGCGCCTTTCTTCACACCCGTCCGCGACCGAGGCGTGGAGCCAGGGTCACGCGCTCGTGAAATCGCGCGATTTCGAGCGCGGCGCGATGAAGGTGTGACACAACCCGCAGCGCGTTGTTTCACGAGTCACCGAGAGTCCCGCGCACCGGAGCCTCCTCTCCTCAGCGCTCCGGCGGAGACCTCCCTCGATGATTGCGAAGCTCTCGCGCTCCACCGCCGCCATGCTGCTGGCGAGCGCCATGACCCTTTCCGCGTGCGAGGGCCCCCAGGGCCCTGCCGGCGGAAACGGCTCCCCGGGCCCCGCCGGTGAAGACGGTGCCCAGGGCCCTGCTGGACCTGCTGGACCCACCGGCCCCGAGGGCCAGCCGGGCACGCTGCCCACGCAGCCCACGGCCGTCGGCACCACCGCGGAGCTCGCGCTGCTCGAGTCCACGGACCTGCACACCAACATCCGCAGCTACGACTACTACAAGCTGGCCGAGGACAAGAGCCTCGGGTTCGAGCGGCTCGCCACCTTGATCAAGGCGGCGCGGATGGAGTTCCGCAACTCCCTCCTGGTCGACAACGGCGACACCATCCAGGGGACGGTCCTTTCGGACTTCCAGGCCCTGGTCCAGCCCCTTCGCTGCGATCAGACCCTCGCGATGTACAAGGTCATGAACGCGCTCAACTACGACGTGGCCGGCGTCGGAAATCACGAGTTCAACTACGGCCTCGACTTCCTCAGCCAGGTCACCGGCAGCCGCTTCGAGGTGAATGGTACGCCCAACCCCAGCGCGACGAAGTGCGCGGGTCCGCGCTTCCCCATCGTGCTCGCCAACGTGCTCAGCGCGAAGACGGAGAAGCCGCTCTTCCAGCCCTACACCCTCATCGAGAAGGCCGTCACGGCCATCGACCCGTCGGGCAAGGAGGTCGCCGCGAAGGTCAAGGTGGGCTTCATCGCCTTCACGCCTCCCGCGATCATGAACTGGGACAAGCGCTGGCTGGAGGGCAAGGTCTACACCGCGGGGCTGAAGGAGACCGCCGAGAAGTACGTGCCCGAGATGAAGAGCAAGGGCGCGGACATCATCGTGGCCATCTCGCACGGCGGCCTCGATGACCGGACCTACTCGCCCACCATGGAGAACGGCAGCTACCACCTGTCGCAGGTCCCCGGCGTGGACGCGCTGCTGCTGGGCCACTCGCACCAGGTGTTCCCCGACGCCGCCTCCACGCAGGCGCAGTTCAACCTGCCCGGCGTGGACAAGAAGGCGGGCACGGTCAACGGCGTCCCCGCGGTGATGGCGAACTTCTGGGGCAAGCACCTGGGCGTCATCGCGCTCCAGCTGACCTTCGATGGCACGCGTTGGTCCATCGACAAGACGAAGACCCGGGTCGAGGCGCGCTCCACCCAGTTCGCGGACAAGACGTACGTGGACGTCGAGCCCGCCATCGCGGCGCTCGTACGGACCGAGCACGAGGGCACCATCACCTACGTGAAGACGGCGATTGGCGCGTCGGACTTCCGCATGACCACCTACTTCGCGGACGTGGGTGAAGTGGGCGCCGTGCAGATCGTCAACCAGGCCCAGGCCGCGTATGTGGACCAGTACGTCAAGAACAACCTGCCGCAGTACGCCGCGCTGCCCGTCATCTCCGTCAGCGCGCCCTTCAAGAGCGGCTTCGGCGGCGGTGGGGACTTCACCGACGTGGCGGCGGGCAACCTGGCCATCAACAACGCGGCGGACCTCTACCTGTACCCCAACACGCTCTACGCGGTGAAGGTCACGGGCGCCGGCCTGAAGGCCTGGCTGGAGATGGCGACCACCCGGTTCAACAAGATCGACCCGACCAAGCCCGCGGCCCAGAGCCTCATCAGCACCTTCCCCGGCTACAACTTCGACATGCCGACGACGGCGGACATCCAGTACGAGATCGACGTCACCCAGGACGTCGGCGACCGCATCAAGAACCTCTCCTACAAGGGGACGGCGGTCAGCGAGGGCCAGGAGTTCATCGTCGCCACCAACAACTACCGCGCCAGCGGCGGTGGCGGCTTCCCGGGCCTCGATGGCAGCAACATCATCCTCGCGTCGCCCGACGCCAACCGCGACGTCCTCATCAACTACGTCAAGGAGGCGAAGAACCTCACGCGCGTGGCCAACGGCGCGGCCCGAAGCTGGCGCTTCACGCAGGTGACCACCGCGGGCCCCGTCACGTTCGCCTCGGCGCAGGGCAAGCTCGACGTCGCGCAGGCCGCGGGCCTGAACAACATCTCCGTGTTGAACGCGGACGATGGCACCGGCAAGGGCATGGCGCTCTACGCCATCGACCTGAGCAAGTAGACCTCGGGAACCGACCATGCTGAAGCGTCCCATCGCCGCCGCGGCGACCCTCGCGGCGGCGCTCCTCGTCCTCTGCGTCGCCCTCTGCGCCGTCGTCCTGGTTCGCGCCGGGCGCGAGCCCTCCCGCATCACCGCGCTCGGCGCCAGGGCCTATGCCGGCCATGACCGGGGGGCGAAGTGGGAGCTGCACCTGCTGGCCCTGGCAGGGCGGCCCCGCGCGAACCTGATGATCGGAGAGGCGACCTTGGACGGCGCGGCGGGGGTCCCTCCCGCGGAGGGGCTGCCGTACCTGCGCCGTGCGGCGGAGGCGGGGGACCGGACGGCTCAGCGCGTTCTTGGAAAGGCGCTGCTGCGCGGTCGAGGCGGCATCGCGAAGGAGCCATCGGAAGCCAGCCGATGGCTCCAGGCGGCGGCGGAGGCAGGAGACCCCGCCGCGGCCTATTACCTCGGCGTGCTGTACCGCACGCCGGGGGTGCCAGGGCATTCCTTGAGCGAGGCCATCCCCTGGCTGCGCCGCGCGGCCGACCAGCACCTGCCAGCGGCCTTGTTCGTCCTTGGCAACGCGTACCGTTCAGGAGCCGGGGTCGCGATGGACGAGCGCAAGGCGCTGGATTGCTACACCGAGGCCGCGGAGCTGGATCATCCCGAGTCCATCCAGGCGCTCGCCATGGCGTACCAGCAAGGGGAGCTGGGCCTCGCGGTCGACCCGGAGAAGGCCGCGGAGCTGATCCGGGACCTCGAGCACGCCATCCACGACGCGCCCGCCAATCCTTGAGCGGTGGATTCGCGCCGGGTGTCGACCCGAGCGTCCGGCGCGCGTTGTAGTAGCGCTGGAACTCGCGAAACAGTCACCGGGCGTGGACTTCGCTCAAGGTGACGTCAGAGACCAGCAATTCCCGCCAGGCCTGTCCGTTTCCGAGGGGGCGTCCCCTCTTGGGAGCCCTCCTGGCGGCCGGAGCCGTGGCACACCCGTCCCCTCCCTCGACAGGCCGAGCCGTCCAGCCGGGGCGCTCCGAAGAGGCTCCCCGCTTGCCCTGAAATCACGTATACGCCCTCCGTACAATTTTCGTGGCACACGAGCGACGCGGAGGGAGAGGTCAGGCCCCCGGAACTGCTCGGGAGGAATGGATGGAGTTGTCGAGTCTCGAGTCGAATTTCTGGGCAGTCGCGCCGGGCGTCATCGGCGCCATCGGGCTGCTCTTCTCTGCGTTCTTCTACTTCCGCGTCAAGGGCCTCCCGGACGGCGACGCGACGATGAACCGCATCGCGGGCTACATCCGCGAAGGCGCGATGGCGTTCCTCGTCCGCGAGTACAAGGTGCTCGCGATCTACTGCGCGGTCCTCGCGGTGGTCATCGGCCTGGCGCTGGGTTGGCTGGCGAGCGCGTGCTTCGTGCTGGGCGCGTTCCTGTCCCTGCTCGCGGGCTACATCGGCATGAAGGCCGCGACGTTCGCGAACGTGCGCACCGCGCAGGCCGCGCGCAGCGGCTCGAAGCCGAACGCGCTCCTGGTCGCGCTGGACGGCGGCGCGGTGATGGGGCTGGCGGTCGCCGGCCTGGGCCTGCTTGGGATGGGCGGCGTCTACTACGTGTTCCGGGGCAGTGAGCACATCTCCCCCATCCTCCACTCCTTCGCCGTGGGGGCGAGCTCCATCGCGCTCTTCGCGCGCGTGGGCGGCGGCATCTACACCAAGGCCGCCGACGTCGGCTCCGACATCGCCGGCAAGGTCATCGAGAACATCCCCGAGGACGACCCGCGCAACCCCGGCGTCATCGCCGACAACGTGGGCGACAACGTGGGCGACGTGGCCGGCATGGGCGCCGACATCTACGAGTCCATGGTGGCGGCCATCGTGGCCGCGATGGCCATGGCGCTCACCGCCAATGCCTCGGAGCTCTCCCGCCTCGTGGTGGACCCGTCGGCGACGGGTGGCGCGCGGGTGGCGGGCGTGGTGCTCCCGCTCGTGCTGTCGGCGGTGGGCCTGGTGGTCAGCGTGCTGAGCATCTTCATCGCGCGCGCCCTCAAGCACATGAACCCCGCGCAGGTCCTGCGCAGCGCGCTCATCATGCCCCCGGTCATCCTGGTGGGCATTTCGTTCGTGATGATGAACGTGTTCGGCCTGTCGCAGTCCATCACGGTGGCGCTGGCCGCGGGTGCCTTCGGCGGCGCCATCATCGGCCTCGTCACGGACTACTACACGTCGTCCAGGCCGGTGCAGCGCATCGCGGAGGCCTCCATCACGGGCGCGGGCACCAACCTCATCCGCGGCCTCGCGGTCGGCATGGAGAGCGTGGGAATCTCGATGGCCACCATTGCCCTGGTGGCCTACATCGCGGACCGGGCGCTCGGCCTGTACGGCATCGCGCTGTCGGCCGTGGGCATGCTGGGCGGCACGGCCGTCGTGATGACGGTGGACGCCTACGGCCCCATCTCCGACAACGCGGGCGGCATCTCCGAGATGTCGGGGCTCGGCCCCGAAGTGCGCGCCATCACCGATGAGCTGGACGCGGTGGGCAACACCACGGCGGCCATTGGCAAGGGCTTCGCCATCGGCTCCGCGACGCTCACCGTCATCGCGCTCTTCTCCGCGTTCAACCTGGAGGTCAACCACACGCGCGTCGCCGCGGGCCTGCAGGAGATGACCCTGCTGCTCACCGACCCGCGCGTCATCGTGGGCCTGCTGCTGGGCTCCATCCTCCCGTTCCTGGTGGGCGCCTCCACCATGCTCGCCGTGGGCCGCGCGGCCGGCGCCATCGTCGAGGAGATTGGCCGTCAGTTCCGCGAGATTCCCGGGCTGATGGAGCTCAAGGCGGACCCGGACCCCAAGAAGATCGTCGACATCGCGACCAAGAGCGCGCTGCGCGAGATGATCTTCCCGGGCGTCATCGCCGTCGTCGCCCCGCCGCTGGTGGGCTACGTGCTGGGGCCCGCGGCGCTGGCGGGCCTGCTGGCCGGCGCGCTCGTCGTTGGCGCCACGATGGCCCTCTACATGGCCAATGCGGGCGGCGCGTGGGACAACGCCAAGAAGTACATCGAGAAGGGCAAGCTGCCGGGCCACGCGAAGGGTTCGCAGGTCCACAAGGCCGCCGTCGTCGGTGACATGGTGGGCGACCCGTTCAAGGACACCTCGGGTCCTGGCGTCGCCATCCTCATCAAGGTCATGAGCGTCGTCTCGCTGCTCGTGGCCTCGCTCATCGCGCTCAGGTAGTCCCCATCCGCGGTGTGGCGCCCGAGGCCCAGGCACCCCACCGCGGACAGCAGCTCGGGCCGCGCGGCTCCCGGTGGGGCCGCGCGGTGCCTCGGATGTAGAGCACCGAACACCTCGCCACCCGATGTCCCGGGGGGGCCCTGGGCGGTGGGCACACGCGCACTACACTTCCTCGTGTTCCGCGATTGCCTGCGCGCCAGACCCGACCCGGAGCAGCGGCACCGCCCCAGCGGACCTGACGCGCGCGCTCTCGCACCCGTTCCCTCGGGTGAGAGGGTGAAGTGCCACCGCCGTTGCGCTGACCGAGAGGTGTCCCATGGTCCTGGAGCTCTCCCAGCAGCAGATCCGCCTCCTCCATACGTGCCTCGACGAGAGCATCGACGAGCTGCACGACGAGGTCCTCCACACCGACGAGCGTGAGATGCGCGGCGAGCTGAGGGAGAAGCTCGACCAGTTGCAGGCCCTCCAGCGTCAGGTGAAAGCCCTGATGTGAGCCGGAGCCGGTGAGCGGTCCGCGCGACGCTGTCGAACGGGCCCGCTTCCGATGCGCCACGAGCGTGACCTGGACGCCCAGGTCGAAGCCCCTCGCGCTGGCGGCGGGTTCCTGGAGCCGATGCCCGCGGCCCTGGCGGTGGCGATGCGCACTGGATGATCAGGAAGAGCACTCGGCGACACTTCGCCCGGGCGCGTTTGCATCGATGGGTGGGGGGGGATATCGGCACATGGAGCACGACCGGGGGTCCCCATGCGCCTGCCTTCCGTTTGTTTCCGAAGAGCACCTCAGGCCGCGGCCTGCGTCTTCGCGAGCACGGGAGGGGCGCGCCCTTGAGGCACCTCCTCGCTTCCGTCTGGGGCCGTCCCACGGGGGCCACGGAGCCGCGCCTCCCGCTGCCATGGATTGACGTCCTCATCCTCGTCGGCATGGCGGGCATTGCCCTCGCTGTCTTCCAGACGTCACGAGAGTGGGTGGGACATCTGCGGCCGACCGTGCGGATTGAACTCACCCCGTGGGCCCTGCCCCGCTACACCCTGCTCTCCCTGTCGCGAGGGATGATCGCGTACGTCCTCTCACTGGGCTTCACGCTCGTGTACGGATACTGGGCCGCGAAGGACAAGCTGGCGGAGCACGCCCTCATTCCCCTGCTGGACATCCTCCAGAGCATCCCGGTGCTGGGGTTCATGCCGGGCCTGGTCCTCGCGCTGGTCAGCGCCTTCCCCACCAGCAACGTCGGGCTGGAGCTCGCCGCGGTGCTGATGATCTTCACCAGCCAGGCCTGGAACATGACGTTCAGCTACTACTACTCGCTGAAGTCCGTGCCGCTGGACCAGCGCGAGGTGGCGCAGGTCTACCGCTTCTCGCGGTGGCAGCGGCTGCGCTGGGTCGAGCTCCCCTTCGCCACCCTTGGGCTGGTGTGGAACAGCATGATGAGCATGGCGGGGGGGTGGTTCTTCCTGATGATCAGCGAGGCCTTCGTCCTGGGAGACAAGGACTTCCGCCTGCCCGGGCTGGGCTCGTACATGAGCGTGGCGGTCGCGCAGGGGAACACCGCCGCCATGCTGTGGGCCGTCCTCGCGATGGTGGTGATGATCGTCGTGCTGGATCAGCTCCTCTGGCGCCCGGTGGTGGTCTGGGCCCAGAAGTTCCGCGTCGAGGAGGGCGGGCTGGCGGAGGAGATGCACTCCTGGTTCCTCGACTGGCTGCGACGCTCCCGGCTCATCCGCTGGTTCGCGTCCTGGCTCAGGCGCCTGAGCGGGGCTGTCGCCCGCCGGCTGATACCCAAGGGCCCCCACCACCCCGCACCGCACCCCGGCGTGGCCCGGGTCGGCCGCGCCGTGTCCGGCGCGCTGTACCTGTTCATGGTCGCGGGCCTCCTCTATGGCGTCGTGCGGCTGGTGATCCTCCTGCATCCCGTGACGGTGGCGAGCTGGGGACACATCGCGTCCGGAGCGGCGCTGACGCTGGGGCGCGTTCTGCTCTCCACGGCGTTGGGGACGCTCTGGGCGCTCCCCGCGGGCCTGGCGATTGGCCTCTCCCCACGGCTGTCCCGCCTGCTGCAGCCCGTGGTGCAGGTGGTGGCGTCGTTCCCCGCCCCCATGCTCTTCCCGGTGGTGATCGCCGCGCTGAAGGCCGCTGGCGTCACGCTGGGCTGGGGCAGCGTGGTGCTGATGCTGCTCGGGACCCAGTGGTACATCCTGTTCAACGTCATCGCCGGCGCGATGGCCATGCCCGCGGACCTCCGTGAGGCGGCCCGGAGCTACCGGCTGGGGCGGTGGCAGCGCTTCACCTCGCTCTACTTCCCGGCGGTCTTCCCCTATCTGGTCACGGGGTGGATCACCGCTGCGGGCGGAGCCTGGAACGCCAGCATCGTCGCCGAATACGTCACCTTTCGAGGGGAGGTGCTCACCACCAGGGGGCTGGGGGCGCAGATCAGCGCCGCGGCGTCGTCCGCCAACTTCCCGGCGCTCGCGGCCAGCATCGTCGTCATGTCCATGGTCGTCGTGGCATTCAACCGCTTCGTCTGGAGACGGCTGCAGGGCCTCGCCGAGACCCGCTTCTCGCTCAGCAAATGACGCCCGACACTCCTCCGTCCCCGCGACCCTCCTCGACGGCGCTCTGCGAGCTCGAGCACGTCACCCATGAGTTTCCCCAGCCCAACGGCACACCGCTTCGCGTCCTCCAGGACATCAGCCTGCGGGTGGAGCCAGACGAGGTGGTCGCCCTGCTGGGGCCGTCCGGCTGTGGCAAGTCCACCATCCTCCGCATCCTCGCGGGGCTGATCCGCCCCACGTCCGGGAGCGTCCGCTACCGGGGCAAGCCCCTGGTGGGCTTGAACCCCGGGTGCGCCATCGTCTTCCAAAGCTTCGCGCTCTTCCCGTGGATGACCGTCATGCAGAACGTCCAGGCGGTCCTCAAGGCCGCCGGCATCCCGGAGGCGGAGCGCCCGCGACAGGCCGCGAACGCCATCCGGGTGGTGGGGCTGGAGGGGTTCGAGGAGGCCTTCCCCCGGGAGCTGTCAGGCGGGATGAAGCAACGGGTGGGGATGGCCCGGGCGTTCTCGCTCAACCCCGAGCTGCTCTTCATGGACGAGCCGTTCAGCCAGGTGGACGCGCTCACCGCGGAGAGCCTGCGCGCGGAGGTGCTCGACATCTGGAGCGCCAAGGGCCGGAACCCCTCATCCATCCTGATGGTCAGCCACGACATCAAGGAGGTCGCGTACATGGCGGACCGCATCGTGGTGCTCGGAGCGCACCCCGGCGTGGTCCGCACCGTCGTGGAGAACCGGCTGCCCCGGCCGCGCGACTACCGCTCTCCCGAGCTGCTTCAACTGGTCGACCGGCTCCACGACATCATCACGGGCTCGGAGATGCCAGACGCGCCCCCCGCGCTCGCCCCCGTCGCGGACCTCATCGAGCCCATCCCCTCGGTGACCAGCGGCGAGGTGGTCGGCCTGCTCGAGTACCTGGACGCCCGGGGCGGCAGGGACGACATCTTCCGGATCGCCAATGACACGGACCGCGAGTTCGGTCACATCATCAACGTGGTGAAGGCCGCCGAGTTGCTGGACCTGGTGGACACCCCGAAACGGATGGTGCTCCTGGACTCGGTGGGTGTCCGGCTCGTGAGGGCCTTGCCGGAGGAGCGGAAGGTCCTCTGGCGCGAGCAGCTCCTCCATCTGGGGCTGTTTCGCAGCGTGAAGGCCGCCATCGAACGAAGCGAGGAGGGGTACGTCACGCGGGAGTTCGTCCTCGAGACGGTGGTGATGGCGATGCCCTCCGAGAACTACGAGCGGATCTTCGACACCCTGGTGCGCTGGGGGCGCTTCGGCGACCTCTTCGCGTACGACGAAGACACGGAGCAGCTCTCCCTCCGCGAGGTGTGACGCGGCATCGCGGAGGGGATCTTGATTCGCTGGAGCACAACGTGCTCCCAGCCGAAGCTGCTGCGTGAGGACCGACACCTCCGGCTGTCGCACTTCGTTATCGTGGACCCTTCAGCGGATAGAGCTTTTTCACCTTGTCGTCGTCACGCGCGTCGTCGGGCTCATCCACGTCGCCTCCTCCATCCATGCCGTCCGGCCCGATGGATTTCGGGCCCCCGTCTGGACCGAGCCCCTTCACGTGACCCGCGAGGCCCTTGAGGACAGTGCCCGCCTTGCCCGCCAGCTCCTTGGCCGCCTCCGCGACCACATTGGCGGCGACCCGGGCCGCGTCGCCGGCGACCAGACAGAGAACACCTCCGGCATTCCTGACGACGTCCTCGAGCCCGTCAAGCCGCGCCCCATGAGACCTGGAGACAGCTTCCGCGGCGCCGACTTGCTTCAGGTGCTTGTCTTTCCTACGGGTGGGAGATTGGCTCGGCGGCGCGCCGACAGGCGGCCTGAGGATGCTTGTCTTTTCACGTGTGGAAGACCCCGTGCCAGGACATCCCGTGGACCTTGGGCTGTCTACCTTTGAGGCCGCCCGACGATTGAACGGCACGACCTTACCCATGAAAACATCCCCCTCCTGCCATCCACCAGGACTTCACCATGGGTGATTCACACACCATTCACATCCCCAAGAGCCAGGGAGCGTCCACCCACGCCGCAGCCGGAGCTCGAACACATGTCACCTGCCGCGTCGACCGCCTGTCTCCACCGACCATCCTCCCTTCCCACACATTTTGTATGCCTCCGTAGGAATGGCGATGACGCCCGCGCGTCCAGGGCAGGCGTTCCCCACCGACAGACATGGGGCGGCTTGAGGCACCCTCGCGGGCTTCCACAGTTCGACGAGGGACATCTCCGCTCCACGGGGCACCCCAGGCTTATCCGGCTATCGGGAAATAGGAGGGAATGGGCTAGCCTTCATCCCAAGAATCCTTGGGCGCCCCCGTACGTCCGCGGAACCCTTACCTATGCAGCCATGTCCGCAGGAAGCGACGCTGACTGACTTTCTCTCCGGTCTGCTCTCCGAAGAGGACCGGGTTCGTGTCCTTGCTCACGTGGAGAGCTGCTCGGACTGCCGGTGGGCCCTCGCGGCGGGTGAAGGCGGTCCCGCGGCCCGGTCCGGTGCTCCCGCAGCCCCATCCGAAGCGCATTCCCCACCCCAGCTCCTTCCTGGCCACAGCGTCTCCCGCTACGTGGTGCGCGAAACCCTCGGCGCGGGGGCCATGGGCGTCGTCTACGCGGCGGATGACCCGGAGCTGGGCCGGCGGGTGGCCCTCAAGGTGCTGCGCCCCGAAGGGCGGCACCACCAGGAGCTCCAGCAACGGCTGCTGCGCGAGGCCCAGGCGCTGGCCCGGCTCTCCCACCCCAACGTCGTCACCCTCTACGACGTCGGCACCCACGGCGACGGGGTCTTCCTGGCCATGGCCTTGGTGGAAGGCATCACCCTGGCGGAGTGGATGAAGCAGCCCCACCCCTGGCAGGACGTCCTGCGCGTCTTCCTTGAAGCCGGCAAGGGCCTCGCCGCCGCGCACGCCGCGGGGCTGGTGCACCGTGACTTCAAGCCCGCCAACATCCTCCTGGGGAAGGATGGGCGCGTCTTCGTCACGGACTTCGGCATCGCGCGGCTCTTTCAGGAGGAAGAGGCCGCGGCGCGCGAGGAGCACGCGGAAGCCCCTGTCGCCCCCGCCGGCCAGCTCACCCGGACGGGCCAGCTTCTGGGCACGCCCGCCTACCTCGCTCCGGAGCTGGTGCGGGGTCAGCGCGCGGATGCCCGCTCCGACGAGTTCAGCTTCTGCGTGGCCCTCCACGAAGCCCTCTTCGGCGGGCGCCCCTTCCAAGGCGAGACGCTGAAGGAGCTGGTCCAGGCCGCGCAGCAAGGCAGGCTGAGCCCGCCGAAGCGCGACGTGAAGATCCCGACCCGGATTCGACGCGCGGTCCTCCGGGGGCTCAGCGCGAAGCCCGAGGAGCGCTTCCCCTCCATGCACGCGCTGCTGGCCGCCCTCGCGCCACGGCCCGTCCGGTGGCTCGCGCGGATCATGGCGACGATGGCCGTTGCCGGCCTCATCGGGACGCTCGCGGCCTACGGGACGACCGCGCAGCGGCGCGAGGCCAGCTGTGCGCAGGAAGCGGAGAAGGTCGCGGTGGCCTGGAGCGCCGCGCGGCGAGAACAGGGCCGCGCGGCCTTCCTCGCCACCGGCCTGCCCTATGCCGCGCAAGCCTGGGAACAGCTCGCGGCGGTGCTGGATGCCCACACCGCGCAATGGCAGTCGCTTCGCACCGAGGCGTGCCTGGCCATGACGGGTGAGGCCGCGGCCTCGGCCAGGCAGACCGCCGCATGCCTCGATGCGCGGCTCTGGCAGCTGGCCGCCGTCACGGAGGTGCTGGAGAAGGCTGACGCGCAGACCGTGCAGAACACGCGCCCGCTCGCGGCCTCCCTTGAGGGGCTCGCCGGGTGCCGGGACACGAGCGGACTCGCCATCCGCCCGCAGCCGCCCGACAGCCTCCTCTCCCGGGTGGAGGCGGCGAGGCACAAGCTGGCGCAGGCCCGGGCCCACCTCGTGGCACGCCGTTTCACCGACGGCCTCGCGGTGACGTCCGCGCTCCTCGAAGAGCAGCAGGGGCTTGGCTACAAGCCGCTGGAGGCGGAGGTGTTCCTGGCCCACGGCGAGCTCCTGGAGCAGAGCGACAAACCCAAGGAAGCGGAGTCGGCCCTCTACGAGGCCGTGTGGGCCGCCGAGGCCGGGCGTGACGACGAGAGCGTGGCGCGTGCATGGCTGGAGCTCATCTTCGTGGTCGGTGAGGCGCAGTACCGCCCCGCGGACGCGGAGAAGCTCATCCGGCACGCACGGTCCGCCGTCGAGCGACTGGGGCGGGAGCGCTTCCCGGACCTCACGACGCTCCTGCACCTGCGCCTGGCCTCGCTGCGGGAGCAGCAAGGCAACCTCGCCGAGGCGGAGAAGGAGGCCGTGCAGGGCCTGGAGTTCTCACGCAGGAGAAACGGCCCGGACAGCCTCCACACGGCGAGCCTCCTCCACGAGATGGGGAGGATCCGCATGGTCCAGAACCACGACAACGAGTCACTGGAGTTCCACCTCCAGGCGCTCGAGCTGCGCAAGCGCCTGTTGGGCCCCGACAACCCCGAGCTCGTCGCCTCCTACAACCGGGTCGCCTCGGCCTATCTGCACGTGGGCAAGCGCGCCGCGGCCGTGGACATCTGGCGCACGGCCCTGGCCCTCCACGAGGCCTCTCACGCCCCGGAGAATACCCTCCTCGCGACAGCGCTCCTGAACCTCGCGGCGGCCCTGCGCATCGAGGGCCGACAGGAGGAAGTGGCGCCCATGCTCGAGCGGGCGCGCGCCATCTTCGAGAGAACCCGCGCTCCCAATCACTACTCGGTCGTCCAGGTGATCGAGGAGCAGGCGATGGTGGCCGGGGAGGCCGGGAAGTTCGACAAGGCGGTCGAGCTCTCCACCCAGGCCCTGGAGCGCATCCAGCAATTGCAGGGCCCCGACACGACGCGAGCCGTCCCGTCGCTGGTGGTCCGAGGGCTCACGCTCATGAACCTGGGCCGCCACTCCGAGGCACGGCGCGACGTGCTGGACGCGCTGAGGCGGCAGGAGAAGGCGCATGGGCCGGAGGGGGCCGGGTTGCTGTCCGTGCTGCTTCCCCTGGCCGACGTGACCCTGGCCGCCCAGGCCCCGCAGGACGCACTCATGTACTGCGAGCGCGCGCTGAAGCTCACCGAGAAGGCCGACGGCGTGGAGTCCCAGGATGGTGCCGGTGCCCTGTCCTGCGCTGGAGAGGCACAGCTGGCGCTGGGCGCCGTGGCGAAGGCCATCCCGCTGCTCGAGCGCGCCCGGCGCATCCAGACCCAATCCGGCGACATCAAGGACCCGTGGTTCGCTGGCAAGACCGCCTTCGCGTTGGCCCGGGCGCTCGTGGCGACGCGGTCCGCCCCGGACCGGTCGCGGGCGCTCGCGATGGCCGACGAGGCCCGGGCGCATCTGGAGTCCGTGGGAATCCGAGGTCGCCCGGAGCTCCAGCAGGTGTTGGCGTGGCAACAGCGTGAGGCGAGGCCATGAGCGACGAACGGAACCCAGGCACCCTCGCGGCGCTGCTGCGGGAGCACCTGCCACGGGGGCAGTCCGCGGAGCTGGAGGCCGTGGAGGGGTGGGAGGCGCTGCTGCACGGACACGTCGAGGCGGCCCGCGCCGCATGGCCCGCCCTCCCGCTCCCGGCCGAGTCCTTCGTGCGGCACCTGGCCCGGCACCTGCCCGCGGGGAAGACCCTGGAGGTGCTGCGCGTCCTCCATGCCGCCGACCTGTACCTCGCGTGCGCCTGCGCCACCGGGGAGTCCGCCGCCCTCCGGGCCTTCGAGCAGCACCTCCTCCGGCTCGTTCCCTCCCGGCTTGGGCGGGTGTCGCCGAGCATGCTGGACGAAGTGCTGCAGATGCTGCGCGAGCGGCTGCTGGTGGCCAGCGGCGGCGCGCCCCCCAAGATTTCGAGCTATGGGGGACGAGGGCCCCTGCTCACCTGGGTCGTCATCATCGCCGCGCGCATCGCCGGGGAGCTGGTGGGCCGGGACGAGCGCCATCAGCTCGTGGCGGATCCTCCCGAGGAGCTCGCGCGGCTGCTGGCCCCGAGCAATCCCGAGTACGCGCTGCTGCGCGAAGACGCGCGCCAGCTCCTCGTCGAGTCGCTGCGGAAGGCGGTGGAGGTGCTCCCCGAACAGGAGCGGACCCTGCTGCGCCTGCACCACTTCCACGGGTTCACGATGGACCGGCTGACGCTCCTGTATGGCGGCTCACGCTCCAGCGTCGCGCGCAGGGTCGCCGACGCCCGCGAGTTGCTCCTCGAGCGCGTCCGGATGGAGCTCACGCCCCGGCTGAAGCAGGACCAGCTCGCGCTGGAGAGCCTGCTGGGCCTCGTCAACAGCCGGCTGGATATCAGCCTGCACGGGCTGCTCGACTGACTCGCGGAGCAGGCTGACCCACATCGGGCCGCCCAGGAATTCTTGGGACGAAATCCAGCCCGCCCCCTCTTCCTGCCTGGAGACCCGGACACCCCTGGGTCGCCGCGTGGAGCGGCCCCGTCGCGCCCCACTGCCTCGACGCCAACACGCGGGACGCGTTTGAAAGAAGTCCAGGCGATGCCAACGAAACAGCTCGTGCCCATCCGGGTCTGGCCCCTGCTCCTGGGGCTCGCCCTCATCCCAGGGGTCGCCCGGGGCGACGACTCCACCG
The DNA here is from genome assembly GCF_009909145.1 of Corallococcus silvisoli. Taxonomy (NCBI): domain Bacteria; kingdom Pseudomonadati; phylum Myxococcota; class Myxococcia; order Myxococcales; family Myxococcaceae; genus Corallococcus; species Corallococcus silvisoli. The sequence continues at coordinate 1,179,401 of NZ_JAAAPJ010000001.1, read as the reverse complement.
AAGTGCACCGCTGCGTGGTCTCCGTCCATCGATTGATCGAGGACCTCGCCTACGAGAGCGCGCTGGAGCAGGTGGCCCGCTGCAAACAGCTGTCGACGGGGCCCGAGGATGACGTGGCGATGTTGCTCTACGAGGGGATCATCCTGGCGGAGCAGATCAAGAACCGTCAGAGCGACGCCGCCTTCAGGGCCTGTCTCATCCTGGACCCCGACGCGACGCTGCCGCTGAACGTCTCGCCCAAGCTGAAGCGGCGTTTCGAGGCCATGCGCAAGAACGTGCGAAGCGAGCTGGCCACACGAGGAGAGGACCGCGAGCCCCCGAGACGGGAAGCCCTCGCGCTGACCCAGGCGAGTCCGCCCCCCTCCGAGCCGCTTCCGGTGGCGGTCTCGGTGGCGCCAGTGGCGGCCCCCGAGTCGGCGCTGGACGCGTCCGGCTCACGGGCCTCGCTGCGCACCCGGGCGCTCATCCCCGCCGTGGCGGGAGGAGCCCTCGTGGCCACGGCGGGGATCTTCTGGGGGATGGCGGAGGGGAGGAAGGCGAAGCTGGAGGGCGCGGCCCCGGACCTCCACTCCCGAGCCGACGCCCTCGACGTGGCGCGCGGTGCTCGCGGGCTCCAGAAGGTCAGCGTGGGGCTCTTGATGGGGGGCGTGGTGGGGCTGGGCGCCGCCACGGGAATGTACCTCCTGGGTGCGCCAGAGAAGCGATCGTCCTTGCAGGTAGGAACAGACGGCACATCCGCGTTCGTCGCCGGGAGGTGGCCATGAGTCCTCCACTTCGCTTCGCGGCCCTGGGACTGCTGGCGCTCGGCATCCACATGGCCGGGTGTCTCGACGTCGATGGCGCCGTGGATCGGTTCTGTCAGGCCAACCGCGTCACCTGTCAGGACCCGGGGCCCGCGGAGGATGGAGGAGGCGAGCCCGATGCAAGCGTTGACGGTGGGGATAAGCCGGATGGTGGAACGGACGCAGGGTCTGACGGGGGGCCGCTGGAGACCGAGCCACCGGGGTGGAAGCCGGTGCCTCCAATGCAGACGCGGCGCATGGGCCACACCGCCACGGTCCTGAACGATGGCCGGGTGCTCGTCGTTGGCGGGAGCAGCAATGGCTTCTCGCCGACGCGCTCGACGGAGCTCTACACGCTCTCAACCAACAGCTGGAGCGATGGCGGGGTCCTCACGACAGCGCGGATGGACCACACCGCCACCCTGCTGGGCGATGGCAAGGTCGTGGTGGTCGGCGGACGGGGTCCATCAGGCAGCGCGCTGAGCAACGCGGAAGTCTACGACCCGGAGACCCGTGCGTGGACCCAATACGAGTCCATCGACCTGGGAGCACGTGCCAGCCATGCGGCCGTCCGTCTGCCCTCGGGGAAGGTGCTGGTCGCGGGTGGCGGGACCTCGGATTACGACGGGCTGAATACCTCGGCGCTCTACGACCCGGACAGCCACACCTGGACGAACGCGGGGAACCTGAATGTCGGCCGAAGCGCGCTGACACTCACCTTGCTCGACGAGGACATGGTGATGGCGATCGGTGGCTTCAATCAAAACGGTGCGCAGACGACCGCGGAGCTCTACGACTCGAGTCAGCCGGATGCTGGCTGGCGCCCCCTCTTCGCGCGGATGAAGAATGGGCGCAACGGGCATGCCGCCACGCTATTGCCGTCAGGCGAAGTCCTGGTCACCGGCTCACGGGTGGGGTCGCCTGGATGGGTCATCAGCTCGGTGGAGCGCTACGACTGGGAGACTGCCGCGTGGATTCCCCAGGAGGACATGAAACACGCTCGCTTCGTCCATACGGCCACCGCCCTGCCCTCGGGCGACGTGCTCGTCACGGGCGGGTATTCCTCCACCGACTACACAGCCCCGCGCGACTCCGCGGAGCTCCTCCGGCCGGATGGCGGCAGGGAGCTCATCGCCCCCATGGCCGCCGCGCGCGCCTACCACACGGCCACATGGCTGGATGCCGGGGGCGTGCTCATCATCGGGGGCGACTCCGACGGCGGGGTCTTGAACACCGCCGAGCGGTACGTCCCTTGAGTTCAGCGCCTCCGGCTACTCGGCGCGGTTCCAGTGCTGGGTGCGGCCCAGCAATGACATGCCAATGTAGCCGCGGACCTTCAGCTTCTTGCCCCCCTCCTCGACGGCGATCTTGCACTTGTAGGTCTTGCCGTTCGCCGGATCGAGGATGGTGCCACCGGACCACTCGTCGTCGTCCTTCTTCAGGTCGCGCAGGATGGTCATCCCGATGATGGGCTGGTCCTTCAGCGCCCCCTGGCACTTGTCACAGACCGGGTTCTGCTCTTCCGTGGGCTCGCGGAAGAGCTTCTCGATCTTCCCGTACAGCTTGCCGTTCTCCTCGTAGATGGCGATGACCGACTTGGGCTTCTTCGTCTCGTCATCGATGGTCGTCCACCGGCCGACGGCGCCCGTCGCCTCCGCGGGGGCCTTGTCCTCGGCCAGGGAGTTGGAGGCCAGCAGCAACATCAGGGAAGCGAGTCCGAACCACCGGGTTGCGTTCATGTCGGCATGTCCTTCTGCGCGAGAGTTCACGTCGGAGGGAGCGCTTGCGCGCCAGAGTCACGTCCCACCCTGTGTACTCCACCGCCGTGCCGGCAGTCAGGTCTTCCGCACGCTCTGTGCGATGACCAGCAGCGTCACACCCCGGCCCCGGAGGTCTCGCGGCGGGCTCGCGAGGGAGGAGCGTCACGGGGGCTCTGGACGCTCCTCCGGATGACACACCTATCTGCGTCGAGCGGTGCCTTCCAGGTACGTCCGGAACTCGGCTCCGGGTGGGGCGATCTCGAATTTGACGTTGAGCGTGCCGTCCGCGTTCAGCCGATACGAGAGCCGGAAGCGGGGGCCGCCGCGGCCTTCGTCGGTGACGAACTCGGCGCTCGCGGGTGAGTCCTCCGCGTGGGCCGCGTACTGCAGGACATGCCCCTCGTTGTCGAAGTAGCTCGCGCGGACCGCGTCGGGCGTCGGCAGATAGAGGACCATCAAGTCCTCATGGATTCCAGCGGGCGTCGAGGACTCGTTCCGGCGGACCAGCACCTGCCCCTGCACATCGGGTTGGAACGTGAAGGTCCCCGCCGACGCGCCGGGCGTACCGCCGCCCGCCGCATCCCAGGTGCCCAGGAGGAAAGCGAAGGGCTTCAAGGCCCCGGCCAGCTCGACCACCTTGGCCGGCGCGGCGTGAGCCTCCACCGGGCGCTGCGTGCCCGTGGTGGCACAGCCTGAGAGCGAGAGGAGGACCGAAGCGCCCACGACGAAGGTTCGCAACCTCGTGATGTTCATGAGGTGACCTGAGCGTCGAGCCGGGGAGTGGATGTCATCGCCAGAAAATAGCGGAGGCGCGTCCCGAGCCCAAGTGTGAGCCGCCGCCCCGATTGCGTGCTCACACCCGGGCGACGGCCGGCTGTTCCCAGCTCGGTCACGGGCATCTTCGAGCCACCGGCGCACGCTGGGTGCGAGTACCCTCCAGGCCTCACTGCCCCGGCGCCACCATGTCCCCTGACTCCCCGTCCCTCGCGTCACTCACCGACCTGCCCACCCTCGAACGGCTGCTGAAGGCCGGGGGCGTGGACGCGCTCATGGCCGCCCTGGATGACGGACTCGCGCGGACGCCCGCGGAGGCCCGTGTGTCCACGGCAGGAGGTCCCATCGTGGGCCCGCGGACGCTGCGCTTCCTCCGGAGCGCCGTCGCGCTCGACGCGGACTTCCTGCGCGAGCATCCAGAGGCGCTGTTTCAATGTCTCTACAACCGCCTGCGCTGGTTCGACGCGCCAGACGTCGCGTCGCACTACCCTCCGGAAGCGCGAGGCGCCTGGACCCATCCAGAGGCACACCTGTTCCAACTAGCGAAGCTCTGGCGCGGGCAGCGGGATGCCGCTGGGGGCGGGCCCTGGCTGGAGTCGCTGCTGCCGCTGCGTGGCGAGCTGGACTCCACGGATCAAGTCCTCCCTCACGGCGCCATCGTGCTCTGCGCAAACTTCAGCCCGTCGGGGACGATGCTGGCGACGGGGTCATGGGAGGACGAGCGGAACGTGAGCGTCTGGGACCTCGCCACGGGCCAGCGCCTGCGGGTGATGGCGGGTCATGAGGCGGAGGTGCGCAGCGTCGCGTGGAGCCCGGACAGCACGCGGCTGGCGTCGGGCTCCCGCGACCATGAAGCGCGCATCTGGGACGTGCGCACGGGCGCGCTCCTGCACGCGCTGACCCGGCAAGAGGGGCAGGTGACGTCGGTGGCGTTCAGTCCCGACGGGAGGTGGCTCGCCGCCGCGAACCTCGGGTGGGTGGTGCGCCTGGTCGACGTCGAATCCGGCCAGGAGGTGCGCACGCTGGAGGGCCACCAGCAGTCCGTGCTGTGCGTGGCCTTCCATCCCTCTGGGCGGTGGCTCGCCTCGGGCGCCTCGGACAACACGGTTCGCGTCTGGGACACCGAGACGGGCACGGTCGTGGCGGTCCTCCCCTCCCAGATGCCCGTCGAGTCCATCGCCTTCAGCCCCGACGGGCGGTGGCTCGCGATGAGCACCGACAACGGCATCGCGCGGGCCGAGACCCGCGACTGGAAGCTGACGCCCGGGTCGAGCGGGCACGTTGTCTACTCCAGCGTGGCGTGGCTCGACGACACCCGCCTGGGGGCGCTCACGTTCAACCGCGTGGAGGTGCTGGACGCGCGCACAGGAGAGGTCCTGCTGACGCGCCCGTACCCCCACAACTGGCGCCAGCGAAGCGTGGCCTTCCACCCCAACGGGAGGCGCTATGCCCTCACGGCCTCGGACGGACGGGTGCGCGTCAACGACCTGGATGCGGAGGTCCCGCCCACGCTGCTCGCCGAGGGGGATGGCGTCCTGGCGCTGTGGGGCCCCTCGGAGGGGAGCATGGCCATCGCACGGCGGCTCCAGTCGTCGCTCGCCATCGACGCCCAGGGCCACGCGCGCGCGTTTCCCAACGACCCCGCCGAGGCGGGCCACCATCCATGGGGAGTCTCGCCCGGAGGCGAGCGGGCGGCGTACTCCATCCGGCGCTCGGGTGAATCACCCCTCCACGCGGGCGTCCAGGTGATGGACCTGCGAACGCTCGCGCCGGAGCGCGTGCTCGCGGCACCGCCGGGCCCGCCCGAAGGGCCGGATGTCCTCCTCTCCGAGCAGCCCATCGCCTTCTCCCCCGACGGCCAGCTCCTGGCCGGACCCGTGGAGCCGGACACGGTGCGGCTGTGGCGCGCGACCGACGGGGCCTTGCTGCACGCATTTCACGGCCCCGGGGGAACGGCCGACGTGGTGGCCTTCACTCCGGACGGCGCGCACCTGGTGACGTGCTACCCGGAAGACTCCCGCTTGCAGGTGCATGACGTCATGAGCGGAGAGCGGATCGTCGACACCGAAGCGCTCATGGATCCCCAGCCGTCCTGGGCCACCGCGGAGCGGGCACCCCGTCTCGCGGTGGGTCAGGCCTCGGGGGCGGTGGAGCTGTTCGACCTGACTGGAGGTTCGTCGAGCGTCATCGAGACCTCGGAGGAGCCCGTCGGCCTGGGGCTCTCCGCGGATGGAACCCTCCTGGCGGTCTGCGGCATGGATCGCGTCGTGCGCCTCTACGACGCGCGCACCGGGGTGCTCCTGCACGCGTGGCCCCACCCAGCGCTGGCCTTCGCGGTCGCCCTGGGCGAGAGCGTCGCCATCACCCAAGCCAATGACCAGATCACCCGATTCTTCGACCTGGAGACGGGCGCCCTTCGCGGGGAGGTCGAGGGAGCGGTGGCGCCCGAGGAGGCCCTGCGCCGGCCGCTCTGGGAGGCGCTGGGAGACGGCCCCGTGGCGTTCCACCAGAGGCGGGACATCACGCCGCTGGTGCACTTCCACGACGCGATGGAGGAGGTGGTCATCCTGCGCGATGGGCTGGTGGTGGCGCGCGGGCGTACGGAGAAGGACTTCCTCTACGTCCTGAAGCTCCGCGGCCAGGTGAACACGTCATCCCGTTGAGCCGCGTCGACGGACAGGGCGAACGCCGCGCCTGTCGCGGCGGCGGCCCCCGCTGCCCAGCGGACGCCGGGCCCACATGCCCCCGGAGCGGTCCGCTCAGACAGGTGTCGCAGGCTCCGCGTGGTACCCCTTCGAACCGACGATTCGCGAGAGCTCGCTGCGGTGACTCCGCGAGAGCAGCAGCTCCTGCAGCACGCTCCGGAAGTCCCACCGGGGCCGCCATCCCAGCTGCGTCCGCGCGAGCTCATTGACGTACACGCGCTCGATGGTGGGAAACATGGCCCAGCCGCGCTGCTGATACAGCGCCTCGAACTCGGGCGCGTACCGGCGCACGACCGCGGGCGCGTCGGTGCGCAGGAGCGCCAGGTCGTCACGGGTGAAGGGCGTGGTCGCGCTGATGATGTAGCGGCCAAAGCCAATCGACCGCGCCTTGGTCATCGCGAGCAGGTGCGCGTCGACGACGTCTTCGATCTCGACTCGGCGATAGAGGAACTCGTTGACCTTCGCGTTGGTGTCCTCGTAGGCGCTGCGCATCGCCGCGTCGTCGTCCCCCTCGGGAAAGAAGCGGGAGGTGCGCAGCACGATGCATGGCAGGCCCGCGTCGCGGTGGGTCAGCTCGCACAGGTCCTCCGCGGCGACCTTGGTGACGCCGTAGATGTTCTTCGGCACCGGCACCACCGCCTCGGTGATCCACGCTGCGGGCTCGCCTTCGGGCGGCACGAGCGCACGACCGAAGGTGCTGGTGGTGCTGGTGAAGACGAAGGCGCCCACGCGCGCCGCCACCGCCTCCTCGAGCAGGTTCAGCGTCCCGGTCAGGTTGGTGTCGAGGAAGGCCTGGCGCGAGTGCGTCGCGACATGGGGCTTGTGCAGGGTCGCCGCATGAAGCACCGCCTCGACGCCGTCCATGCAGTCGCGCACGAAGGCGCGGTCGACGAGGGTGCCGACGCGCTGGGTGAACGGGGAAGGAAGCCGGTCGACACCGATGGCGTCATGTCCCTGGCGAAGCAGCGTACGCATCAGCGCCTCGCCCAGGTGGCCGGCACTGCCAGTCACGAGGACTCTCTTCTTCATGCGTTCATCGTCGCGTTCACCCCGAGGGCCGTCAACGTGACCGCTCCGCGCCGCCGCCGTCCCCACGGGCCCTCCGGGTGACTTCACCGGCTCGCGACCGGAGGCTGCCCGTCCGCTTCGCTCGGGGCGCCTCTCCGGTTTCACGACGGAAGACGCGCCGGAACGCCGCTGCGTCCGCGTAGCCCACACGCGCCGCGATGCTCTCCACGGAGTCGCGGGTCGTCTCGAGCAGGTGCACCGCGCGGGAGATCCGAAGCCGTTGCGCGAAGCGATGGGGCGTCGTGCCGAGCGCATCCTCGACCCTCCGCGCCAGGGTGCGGGGCGAGGTGGCCGTGGCGCGAGCCATCTGCTGAATCGACACCTGCCGCTCGATGTTCGCCAGCACGAACGCTTCCAGTTCCCGGACCGACGGGTCCGAGCTGCGAAGGTGCTCCGTCACCATGTAGCGCGACTGCGAGGTGCGCTCGTCGAGCACCAGGTAGCGCGCCACCAGGTGCGCCAGCGCCGGGCTCGCCGTGCGCGCCACGATGGCGAGCATCAGGTCCGCGTGCGCGAACGCGGAGCCCGCGGTGAGCACGCTCCCCGCGTCCACGACCATCCTGTCCGCGCGCAGCGTCACCCCCGCGAAGCGTCGCGCGAAGGCACCGCTGAGCCACCACGTGGTCGTTGCCTGCCGCCCGTCCAGAGCACCGGAGGCCGCCAGCACGAACGTCGCCGAGCACGATGCCGCCAGCACGACGCGCTTCCTCGCAGCGCGCGTGAGGAGTTCCACTCCGCGCGAGATGTCGGGCCGCTGGAGGAGCCCGGCGACCTGGGACTCGGTGGCCGCCCCGAGCCCCGGCAGCGCCAGCACGTCCCCCTCCCGGAGCCCGCGCGCCGACAGCGCACCGTCGACGGGCAACGTGCGCCCGGCGCCCGTGCGGACGGGCCTGCCATCCACCGACACCACGCACTGGCGCAAGGCCCGCTCGGGCACGGACGCCGTGACGAGCCCCGAGCGCAGGAGACGCGCGGCGGTGCTCATGACATCCAGTCCGACGCCCAGTGGACCGTCCGCGACTCCGTCGAAAACCAGGTGCGTCACCATGTGGCGATATTAGACCGAAGGTTGTCATTCCTGCCACTTGGCCCCGACCGGCTTCTCGCTCATCGTCGGCGCATGACTCTCTCGAACGAAACCACGGCCGACGATCCGCTCGATGACTTCGAGCGTCGCGACATCACCCTGCAGGACCAGCAGAAGGCGGTCCATGTCACCGGCAGCGGCCCCGCCGTCATCGTGCTGGCCGAGATGCCCGGCATCAGCCCACACGTCGCGCGCTTCGCGCGTTGGGTGAGGGACGCGGGCTTCACGGTCTACATGCCTTCGCTCTTCGGCCGCGACGGCGCCTACCCACTCGCGGGGGAGGGGCGCGCGGTCCTGCAGCGCGCTTGCGTGAGCGCGGAGTTTCGGGCGTTCGCGGCGAATGGGTCGAGCCCCGTGACCCAGTGGCTGCGCGCGCTCGCGAGCCTCGCGCATCAGGAGTGTGGGGGGCCGGGGGTCGGCGCGATCGGGATGTGCTTCACGGGGAACTTCGCGCTCACCCTGATGCTGGAGCGCGCGATGCTCGCGCCCGTCCTCTGCCAGCCGTCGTTGCCGCTGAACGACCCCGGCGCGATCCAGCTCTCGCAGGATGAGGCGTCCGCGGTGCGGGAGCGGCTGGAGCGCGATGACCTGACGGTGCTCGCCTATCGGTTCGAGGGGGACCGCTTCTGTACGGCCCAGCGGTTCCAGGCCTACGCGGCCGCGCTCGGAGACCGCTTCGTTCCGAGGGTGCTCCCGTCGTCCGCGGCGAACCCGACCCCGCCTCCATTCTTCGCGGAGGTCATCGGGAGCCCGCACAGCGTCGTGACAGCACACCTCATCGACGCCGCGGGAGAGCCCACCCTGGCGGCGCGCGATGAGATCCTCGCGTTCTTCGCACGCAGGCTGCGAGCATGAGGGCGCGCGGGGCCGGGGAACGCGGCGTCGAACCGGCTCATAGGCGCCAACCCCATGACGGGCATGGGCACCTCACGGGTCTGACGCGGGAGCGGCTCGCGGGGGGACTCAGGGCTGCGCGCCGTACTGCGCGTCAGTGACCTTCTCCATCCACTCGACGACCATGCCGTCGCTCGCCTCCTGGCTGGCCAGGTGGGTCATGGCGGTGGTGGGCGAGGCACCGTGCCAGTGCTTCTGACCCGGCGGAATCCACAGGCGATTGAGAGTGGCGTGCGCCCACCTCCCGCATGGAAGTCCACGCTGGACCCCAGGCCGACTGGACAGCCCGAGGCGGATGGGCTCTTAAGCAATGATTGAAAATCGAGCGCGGCACCCTCGGGGCCGGACTGGCCCCTGGGTGAGTCCGCGCGCGGGGTCGGGCGAGGTTTCCCGAAGCCTCACAGGAGCTATCGCGATGAAGCCGGCCCTCCTCCCCCAGCTGCAGGTGTTCCTCGTGGTGGCGCGTCAGCGCAGCTTCAGCGGCGCGGCGCGCGAGCTGGGCGTCTCCACGGCCGCCGTGAGTCAGTCCGTGCGGCAGCTCGAGAAGCACCTGCGCGTGGTGCTGCTCGCCCGCACGACGCGCAGCGTTTCACTGACGGACGCCGGGAGGCGGCTGGTGGAAGGCGCGGGGCCGGCGCTGGCGCAGGCGACCGCGACCCTCACCGAGGTCTCGGCCCAACCGGGCGAGGCCGTGGGCCGGCTGCGGCTGTCGCTGCCTCGGGCCGCGGTGCCCTTCATCATCGACCCGGTGCTGCCGACCTTTCGCGCGCGTCACCCACGTGTGGAGGTCGAGGTGTCGCTCGAAGACCGCCTCGTGGACATCGTCGCGGGGGGCTTTGACGCGGGCGTCCGGCTGAGCGAGACCATCGAGCGCGACATGGTGCAGGTCCGGCTCACGGATCCGTTTCGCTTCGTGGTGGTGGGCACGCCCGAATACCTGGCGCGGCACGGGACACCGCAGCGCCCCGAGGACCTGCTGCACCACGAGTGCATCACCTTCCGCTCCCCGACCACCGGGACGCTCTATGCCTGGGAGCTGGAGCGGGGGCGGAGGACCTGGCGCGTGCCGGTCCGCGGCGGCGTCGTCACCAACGATGGCCTGATGTGCTCCTCGATGGCGAAGATGGGCCTGGGGCTGGCGTACGCGTTCGAACCCAGGGTGATGGAGGAGCTGAACAGCGGGCAACTGGTGCGGGTGCTCGAACCCTACGCGCCCACGGTTCCTGGCTACTTCCTCTACTTCCCCAGCCGCGCGCAACGCTCCGGGCCGCTGCGCCTCTTCATCGAGGCGGCCAGGGAGCTGGCCCTTCGCGGCGTGAAGTGACCCGCGAGGTGCCAGGGCCGCGGAGACGTGCCCTCAGAGACCGGTCCTGCGCTCCAGGTGCTCCGGGTAGCGCGCGCCATGCACGGCGATGCTCGAAGCCGCGGTCTCGATTTCGCGCAGCTCGTCGGCGGACAGGTCGATGCCCGCCGCGCCGTTGTTCTCCTCCAGCCGACTCAGCTTCGTCGTGCCCGGAATGGGGACGATCCACGGCTTCTGCGCGAGGAGCCACGCGAGCGCGACCTGCGCCGCCGTCGCCTTCTTGCGCGCCGCGACCTTGCCCAACAACTCGACCAGGGCTTGATTCGCCCCAAGGGCCTCCGGCGTGAAGCGCGGGAGGATGTTCCGGAAGTCCCCCTTGTCGAACCGGGTCTGGGCATCCATCTTGCCCGTCAGGAATCCCTTCCCCAGCGGACTGAACGGGACGAACCCGATCCCAAGCTCCTCGCAGGTGGGCAGCACCTCCGCCTCCGGGTTTCGCGTCCACAGCGAGTATTCGCTCTGGATGGCGGCGACCGGCTGCACCGCGTGCGCGCGACGGAGGGTCTTCGCCCCCGCCTCCGAGAGGCCGAAGTGCTTCACCTTGCCCTCACGGATGAGGTCCTGCACGGCCCCGGCGACATCCTCGATGGGCACGGCCGGGTCCACGCGGTGTTGGTAGAAGAGGTCGATGGCCTCCACCTTGAGCCGCTTGAGCGCTGCCTCGGCGACCTGCTTGATGTGCTCGGGCCTGCTGTCAGTGCCCACCTGCTGCCCGTTCGCATCGAACTTGAACCCGAACTTCGTCGCGATGGCCACCTGGGCACGGAAGGGCGCGACGGCCTCGCCCACGAGCTCCTCGTTGGTGAACGGGCCGTACGCCTCGGCCGTGTCGAAGAACGTGACGCCCTGCTCGAAAGCCGCGCGGATGAGCGAGATTCCCTGCTGCCGGTCCATCGGCGGGCCGTAGCCAAAGCTCATCCCCATGCAGCCGAACCCGAGGGCCGAGACCTCCAGGCCGCTCTTTCCCAACATGCGTTTCTTCATCGCATCTTCTCCTGAGTGGGCTCCCGAAACATCGGGAGCGATTCGGGCTGGTCTGTCAGCCTTTCAAGCTCGCCATGTCGATGACGAAGCGGTAGCGGACGTCACTCTTGAGCACCCGCTCGTAGGCCTCGTTGATCTTCTGGATGGGGATGACCTCGATGTCCGAGGCAATGCCATGCCTGGCGCAGTGGTCGAGCATCTCCTGCGTCTCGGCGATGCCGCCGATGATCGAGCCCAGGAGCCGCTTGCCCCCGAGGATGAGCGAGAACGGATGGAGCGGCGACGCGGTCGCCGGCGCTCCGACGATGGCCATCGTGCCCCGAGGGCGGAGCAACCCGAGATAGGCGTTGTAGTCATGTGGCGCGGAGACGGTGTCGATCAACAGGTCCAGCCGACCCGCCAGCCGTTGGAAGGACTCCGCGTCCTTCGTCACCACGAAGTCGGTGGCGCCGAGCCGGCGGGCGTCGGCTTCCTTGCCGCTGGACGTGCTCAGGACCGTCACCTGGGCCCCCATGGATGCCGCCAGCTTCACCGCCATGTGGCCCAGCCCGCCGAGTCCAACCACTCCCACGCGGTCGCCCGGCTTGCAGCCACTCTGGCGCAGGGGCGAGTACGTGGTGATGCCGGCACACAGCAGGGGGGCGGCGGCCGCGGGGTCCATGCCCGCGGGGATGCGCAGGGCGAAACGTTCGTCCACCACGAGCTGGCTGGAATAGCCGCCATAGGTGGGGGTCTTCCGGTCCATCTCGGTGCCGTTGTAGGTGGGCGCATTGCCCTCCTGGCAGAACTGCTCCAGGTCCTCCTTGCAGGGGCCGCACGTCCGGCACGAATCGACCATGCAGCCCACGCCCGCGATGTCACCGACCTTGAACTTGGTGACTCCGCTCCCAAGTCGCGCGACCCGCCCCACGACTTCGTGCCCCGGGACCATGGGGAAGACGCCGCCCGACCACTCATCGCGCGCCTGATGGATGTCGGAGTGGCAGACGCCACAGAACAGGACGTCGAGGACGACGTCGTGAAGGCCCGGCTCGCGCCGCTCGATGATCATGGGCGCGAGCGGAGTCCCCGCCGCGGCAGCTCCCCAAGCTTGAATCTTCTGCATCTCTCTGCTCCTGGATGAAGGGAGGGTTTCTCCGGTCAGGTGGAGAGAGATACGGTCTTCGTTCGCGCAAGACTAGGCGCCGGGGATCGGATGGGCTTTGAAGCCGTGCTTGATAATGGAGCGTCCCGGCCCGGCGGGCGGACAGGCCCTTCAAGGGACTCCCGCGCCTCACGCACGCGGCGGGATGGGCCACTTCGAGCGCCGTCCCCAGACGACGAAGAGCGCGAGGAACACGAGGAAGAAGTTGAAGGGCGTATTCGCCGCTTCACCGCGTGACAGGTGAAAGACGATGGCGCTCACCTGAAGGAGCGCGCACCCCAGCGCCGCGAGCCAGGTCAGGCCTGGCTGGATGCGCGTCAGCGCGGGCAGCACGAGCCCGACTCCGCCCAGGAGATCGATCACGCCCGTCGCGAGGAAGAAGGCCGCGGGGACCTGTCCAGCCCAGGGGATCAGCTCGGCGATCCTGGGGATGGGGGTGAGGAGCTTCCACAGCCCCGTGCCGGCGAAGGTGACGGCCAGGAGCGCCTGCACGACCCATAGGCCGACATGAAGGGCCTTCGATGGCTGCGCGTTGGATGTGATTGGAGCGGCCGCGTCGTTCATCGCGTTCCTCGGGGTTCCGGGTGGTTACTTTCGTGTGCCTGGTCACTGAAGGTGACCGAGGGGTTATCTTGCGTACCGCGCGACGCCTGACAAGGAGGCACATTGAAGTCACTAGGGAACGGAAAGCTGACCAAGCGCATCGCCGACGACTGCGTCGCCACGCGCGAGGTCCTGAACCGCGTCGGCGACAAGTGGAGCGTGCTGGTGATCGTCAACCTGGGGGACGGCGCCCTGCGCTTCAGCGACCTGAAGCGCGCCATCGAGGGCATCTCCCAGCGCATGTTGACGCTCACGCTGCGGAGCCTCGAGCGGGACGGGCTGGTGAGGCGCACCGTCCTCCCGACGACTCCACCGCGCGTCGACTACGACCTCACCCGGCTCGGGCGGACGCTGCTCGAACCCGTGACCGGCCTCGCGGTCTGGGCCCAGCGCCACAGTCCCGACGTCCAGCGGGCCCGCGACACCTTCGACCGGGCCGCGCGGGAGACGCCCCGCGCGAGCGGCGGCTGAGCCCCGAAGAACCGGGGCGCTGTCGCGCGACGGCGCTTCACGAGCGCCCCACCCTTCGCCGGGGTCCGGGCGCGCACGAACCTCGAGCGCCCGGACCCATGGAAGTCCGCCCGCTGCTACTCCGGCTGCACGCACTTCGCCGCGCCGAGCGTGGACGCGAAGTAGTGCGTGTAGAGGTCGGGGGCGAGCGAGAAGTTGCAGGTGTTCACCGCGTCCGGCGACAGGCCCTGGTGCGTCTGGAGATAGCGCGCGACGTAGTCACGCACGCCGTCCGCCGAGGTCCACAGCACACGGCCCTCCCGGAACATGCTGTACCCACCGCCACCGCCTCCGCGGTAGTTGTTGACGGCGATCCGGAAGACCTGGTCGTCCCGGACGTCCTGGCCCTGGAAGCGCAGGTGCGTGAGCCGCGAGCCCGCGGGCTTCGTCAGGTCGTACCCGTAGTCGATGCGCGAGTAGAGGTCCCAGTTGTAGTCCGCGACGACGGGCGAGGTGGCCTTCGCGCCCTCGGGCTTCGCGGGCAGGTTGTTCGCGTCGAGCGTGGCGAAGTAGAGCGTGTTCATCTCCAACGCACGCCGGAGGATGGAGCCGTTGATCTCCATCACATACAGCGTGTTGTCGTAGATGTAGATGCTGTAGGCGTCGCGAAGGGTGACGTCCCCCGCCGGCAGCGCGCCATCGTTGGTGAAGAGGGCGGTCGCGGACAGGTCCACGGCATGACCGGCCTCCAGCGCGGCCTCCTCCTGCACGATGTTCAGCAGGTCCGCCAGGGGGCTGTCCACGTAGCGCCCGGCGAAGCCGCCGGGGAACGCCGCGGTGGTGGTGCCAATCTTCTGGTTCACATAGGTGACCGTGGTGTCGTGGTAGGCCTGGGTCAGCCCCGCGACCGTGGCATCCACGGCCACGCTGTCGTCCACCGCATGGAGCCGGGCGTCGTGGGTGTCCACACCCCAGCGCTCGCCGCTCCAGGTGACGCGGAGCTGGACGTCGGCCAGATGGCTGCCCCAGCGGTTGGGCTGGGTGAGCAGGACCTCGTGGCCGTCCTGGTTCTTCAGCAGCATCTTCGGGATGGGTTGGTGGGTGTGGCCGGTGAGGAGCACGTCCACGCCGGCCACCTCCTGGGCAATCTGAACGGCCTCGTTCTCACCCGGGAGGTTGCCCCGGTCCGTCCACTTCGTGGCGTCCGCGTAGTCGGCGAGCCACGACTCGGGGCTGCTCGCGCTGCCAACCGGCTGCTTGTCCGGACCGCTGTGGATGGCCACCACCACCACGTCCGCGCCGGCCTGCTTCATCTTCGGCACGTAGGCCTTCGCGGTCTCCAGGGGGTCATCGATCCGCAGGCCCGCGATGTTCTCCGCGCGCTCCCACGTCGACACGCCGGGCGTCACCAGACCGAGGATGCCGACCTTCACATCGCACACCGTCGTGAGCACATACGGCGTGAAGGCCTCGGAGCCGTCCGCGCGCTTGCGCACGTTGGCGCCCAGGAGGGGGAAGTTCGCCTCGCTCTTGAACTTGTTGAGGACGTCCAGGCCGTAGTTGAACTCATGGTTGCCCAGGGCCATGGCGACATAGCCCAGCTCATTCATGGCGGCGGCCATGGGGTGCTTGGGCGCGTTGTCCACGAGGGCATAGTAGGTGCCGAGCGGCGTGCCCTGGATGGTGTCACCCGTGTCCACGAGCAGCGTGCAGTCCGGATTCTTCTCACGCTCTTGCTTGACGAGCGTGGCCACCTTGGCGACGCCGCGCTTCGCGTCTGGCTTTCCGGTGAAGTAGTCCCACGGGAAGATGTTGGTGTGCAGGTCGCTCGTCTGGAGCAGCGTCAGCGTGCGCGGCGAGGTGTCCCGTGGGGGCGGTGGCACCGGCGGATCCTCGCTGGAATCACCACAGGCGGTCAGCAGCGAGCAGGAGCCCACGAGGAACAGGGAGGCGGTGCGCAGCGCACGCGCCAGGACAGGGAGACGCATCAATCAACCTCAACGAAGTGGAATGCCGGGAGGGAATACCCAGCCGGCGGACCCTAACGTCTCCCTTTCCATCCCAGACATGAATTCACCTTCTCTCAGCGAATCCGCGTCATGACGCCGCCCTGCTCCAACAATCCAAAGAGCTCCACGAGTGCATCCACGGGAAAGACATGGCCGTACTCGGCATAGGCCGCGTCGCGGATGTCCGCCACGGAGCGCTTGCCGTCGGCGTAGCTCGCGAGGGCATCCGGCAGTTGGTAGAAGCGCAGCTCCCCCTCCCCACGCTCCCGCAGGGCCGTCTCCGCGGCGGTGATGGCGGCCTGCACGGCGGCCACCCGGGGCTGCTGCTCGGGGGCCGCCTTGCGCGCCAGCTCGTCGAACGAAGCAAGCTCCTGGCCCTTCACGCGGCGCGGGACGAAGGTCCGGGCCTGGCGTTCGGCCGCGCTGGGAGAAGCCTCTCGCAGGGATGCGCCGCGAGCCTTGCCGTCCACCTCCAGGCGTCCCAGTGCCTGCGCCTCCGCGCTCTCCAGTGCCTTGGCCATGGCCTGCACGGGGGCGGCGGGCGCGCCCAGGGACAGACAGGAGCGCAGGGCCTCGCGCTCGCGCTGATAGGCGATGCGCACCGCGGCGCGGGTGAGCCGGTAGGTCTCCGGCAGCTCCGCCACCGGGACCGAGGTCAGATCGCGGCGGGCCCTGAACTCGTCCTCCGCCACGCGCCGCACGCCGTGCAGCGCCACCAGACGCGCCAGCTCCAGGGCGCCCGCGCCTTCCGCCCAGGCGGCGACGGTGATGGAGGCCAGACCCGCGAAGGCGGCGCGGTGCAGCTGGGTCGGGTCCACGTTCTCCGGCCGGTCGCCGCTGGTGTGGTAGCCATCGTCGGGCCAGGTGGAGAAGGCCACGCCGGGGATGCCGTGGTCGTTGAAGAGCTGGTGATCCGAGCCGCGGCCGTAGCGCTCCATGTGCGCGTCCATGGGGTCCTGTGACCCGGTGACCGAGCCGATGCGGAAGTCCTTCCGCGGCGGATACACCACGCTGTTGAAGCGGTTCATGAAGGCCAGCGTGGATTCGGAGACGGCGTTCACGAAGCTGCCGTTCCAGTCCGGGGTGTAGGACACCTGGAAGCGCGAGTGGGCGCGGGTCAGGCTCGCGCCGAGCATGTCGAAGTTGAACTGGGCCACCCGTCGCACCGGCTCCTCACCGTGGAGGGAGAACCATTCGCGGGTGCCCTCGAACTCCGGCAGCCAGAGCACGCGCAGGGTGCGCACCGGCGGCGGGAGCACGCCCCGGCGGATGAGCGTGGTGTAGGTGCGCACCAGCTCCAACAGGGTGGCCGACCCCGAGGCGTTGTCATCCGCCCCGGGCTTGTAGTGGTCCAGGTGGGCAGTGAGGACGAGCTCCTCCCCGGCGCGGGTGCCAGGAATGACGCCGCTGACGATGCTCAGGTGTCCCGTGTCGGTCTGCGTGGCGATGCTAACGTCCACCTTCACCGGGCCCGCCCGAAGCTGGGCGAGCAGCTCGCGCCCCTGCCGGTCGGAGATCATGAACAGGAAGGGTGCTGGCACGCCCGGCGTCGACAGCGACCTTGGGACGACGCCCCAGCCCACCTGATCCGGAAAGTCGCCGTCCATGCGGTGTGACAGGTTCCAGGGCGGCGTCGAGTAGGACGACACCACCCCCACCGCGCCGCGCTTCACCACGGCGTTGCGCAGGGCGGCGACGGGGTGGCCCCGGGTGAGAGCCACCTTGCCCTTCAGGTCCTTGCCCGCGTACTCCGCCTCCTGGGTGCCCGTGCCCACGTCGACCAGCTCCACGTCCGCGCCCTCGAAGGCTCCGCTGCCCGCCGCCAGGGACATGGGCAGGTCGGCGTACGACGTCACGCGGTACCGGTGGGCGCCGGCCACCCACAGCTCGCCGCGGGTGGCGCGCCACTGGGGACCGTCCTTCATGGGCTCCAGGCGCACGTCCTGGAGTCCGGCGGCCTCCGCGGCGGTCTTCGTCCACGCGGCGGCTTCGGTGTAGCCGGACTGGGTGTCCCGCGCGATCAATGCGAGCCGCTGCACGCCGTCATGGATGCGGTCGCCGGAGCTCTCCTGGATGAGCGCGCGCACCGCGTCGTCCCGCAGCACCAGACCGGTGGTGGGCGACACGGGCCCCAGCGGGGACGTGGGCGGCTGCGCGGCGGCGCTGAGCGTGATGAGAAGGACAAGGGAGGCGAACGGATGCGGGCAGGTGCGCATGAGGTCCCTCCTCAGTACGAGCGCCAGCGGATGTCCAACAACTTCCGTGGTGGGAGCCAGGACCCGCGCCCGTTTCGCTCACCGCGTCATGCGCACGCCCTGGCTCGAATCCCTCTCCTCACGACGAATCATTGCCACCCGGGGCCCATTGCCAGACATCTCCAAACGCTGTCTGTTTGAGCGCTCACCCAAAGGAGAAGGTCATGGCACATCGCGGATTCGGCCTTGAGGTCTTCTGCTGTATCGCGCTGTTGGGATGGGGGTGCGGTGGAGTGCCTCCGGGCACCGACGAGCCGCCCAGCGCGACGCAGGTGGAGATGCAGCTCCAGGAAGCGGTGGAGGAGGAGTCCACGGAGGACGCCCGGGGCCATGGCCACACACCGCCCGGGGCGAGCGTGGAGCTGCGGCAGCTCCAGGCCTTCCCGACCTCCATCACACATGACCGGGACGGCAACCGGGTCCTCCTGGCCTCCTTCGCCGGAACCGTCGACTTCGGAGGGGGGCCCGTCTCCGTGCCGGGGGGCGGCGGCGGCTTCGCGCTGGTGGGATACAAGCCCCATGGCGCCTTCAAATGGGCTCGGGCCTTCGCGGGCAGCGCCTCGTCATTGATTGGCCCGGCGATCGACAGGAAGAGGAACCTCGCCCTGGTGGTGGAGAAGTCATTCCAGGGAGCCATCGACTTTGGCGGAGGCCCCATCTCCGCCGCGCGTTTCATCGTCGGGTTGGATCCATCCGGTGGCTTCCGCTGGGTCCGCCCCATCGCCGGCCAGGGCTTCTTCCAGCCCTATCAGATTGTCGCCAGCCGCTCCGGAGACATCACGATCTCGGGCGTCTACAACGGCGTCGTGGACTTCGGGCAGGGCCCGCTCGCGTCGGCGCTGGATACGGCCTTCATCGCCCAGTATTCCGCCGATGGCACGCCCCGCTGGAGCCACATCTTTCCCGACGTGAAGGGCAGCGAGGCCACCGGGCTGGCGGTGGATGACGACGGAACCGTGTACCTGGGAGGAACATTCACCACCGCCTTCAACGGAGATGGCAGCTACTACGGCGACTTCTTCCTCATGCGATTCACGCCCAGAGGCACCCGGGTCTGGAGCCGACGAGTCCTGGGCCCCCTGGGCAACGTGAGGCGTCTGGCCATGCATGGCAACCGGGTGGCGCTGACTGGCTTCTTCCGCGAGCCCTTCTCCTTCGCGGGAAAGACCGTGACGCCCTCGGACGGGCGGGATGCCTTCGTCGCGACCTACTCGACTTCAGGCGCGGAGTCCTGGGGGTGGGGCTTCGCGACCGACGGGCGCTCCATCGACATGTCCCCGAAGGGTGAGGTGGTGGTGGTCGGTGAGTACGTGGACGGAGACTCGATCGTCGGAGTCCCGCTCCCACCGGTGCCGCCGAGCGCGTCCCCTTGGAGCCTCTTCGCCGCCAGCTTCGAGAGTTCGAATGGACGACTCCGGTGGGCGCAAGGATTCCCCTCCACCGGCATCTGGGTCTCCGACGTCAGCATCGGCAAGCAGGGCGTGAGCAGGGTCGTGGGGTACTTCTGGGGAGACACGGACTTTGGCGATGGGCCGGTGATGCCCGGGTCGTCGCCAGGGTTCGTGCTGGGACTCGCGCGCTGAGGTGAAGAGTCCGTCAGGGAGCGTGCCCGAGAGACGGAAGCGATAGTCTCCCGCGCCATGAGGATGAGCATGCACGCCGCGCCCGGAACCCCCTCCTGCCTGGGACGAGGACTCCGGTTCGCCAGCCTCGGCCTCGGTGTATCCCTGGCGGCATGCAGTGCTCCTCCTCGGCCACCGGCGGGGGACCCCGGCTCCGGGGCCCCCACGGTGGGAACACAGACGTGGGTGAACCTCCCCGCCGCGGACGCGCGCGTGCAGTACATCGGACGGACGTGGCGCTCCGGCACCGGCGTCACCTTCTCCCACCCCGGGGTGACGATTCGCGCGCGCTTCTGGGGGGACGCCGTGCGGATGCGGCTCGACGACGCGGGCCAGGGCGGCGAGGTGGGGACCAACTACTTCGACGTGGCGATTGACGGGGCGCCTCCACAGCGGCTCGCGGTGCGAAGCAGCCAGTCCACCTACCCGCTCGCCAGCGGCCTTCCGGTCGGACTTCACACGGTGGAGCTCATCAAGCGCACTGAGTCCTCGGTGGGCTCCAGCACGCTCGTGGCGCTCGAGATCCATGGGGAGCCCCGTGAGCCGCCCGGTCGCTCGAAGCTCCGGATGGAGTTCGTCGGGGACTCCATCACGTGTGGCTATGGCACCGACGTGGCGTTCATCCCTGAGTCAAAGTCCTGGAGGGCGCCCACCTTCACGTCGAAGCACGAGAATCCCAGACGCAGCTACGCCTGGCTCACGGCCATGCACCTGGGAGCGGAGCCCACCTTCGTCTGCTATTCGGGCCATGGGGTCTACCGGAACCTGGACCTGTCGACGTCCGGGTTGCTCCCCGCGCTCTATGAACGCGCGGTGCCAGACCTGCCCGCCTCCTGGGACTTCTCACGCGATCCCCCCGCGGTGATTGTCATCAACGCGGGCACCAACGACGTCCTCGCGGGAAGCGGCACGGACGCGTTCCTGCCCGACGAGGCGGCCTTCAAGGCGGCCTATCGGGCCTTCCTCGAGCGTCTGCGGGCGCTGCACCCCGAGGCACACATCGTCTGCACGCTTGGCAGCATGACGGACGGCTACAAACAAGCCTCCCGGGAGGGTGTGGTGACTTCGGCGCATGTCGGCGAATGGATCACCGAGCTGGTCGCGGAGCGACAACACAGGGGGGATGCCCGGGTCTACCGGCACGTCATGGCCGTACAGGTCCCGGGCGTCGACGGCGTTGGCGAGGACTGGCATCCGTCCGCCGCCACGCACCGGAAGATGGCGGAGGCGCTCAGCCGGTTCATCCAGGACGTCGTGCGGCCCTGAGCGCGAGCCGACCTGCGCGGGCGCCACGCCGATGAAATGGCTTCTCCCTGGAGAGGTGTCGCTCTAAACCAGGGGGAAGACACCCATCAGGAGCGAGCGACGTGTTCTGTGAGCACAAGGCCATCAGGTGGAAGAAGGTCAGCGCGAAGAAGGCCCGCCAGACCTTTGTCATCGAGGAGCGCAGCCAAGGGCTGATCGACCCGGAGGAGAACTTCCCGGAGGAGCCGAGCCACTACTTCGTGGCCACGGGAGACGTCGTGATCGACGGTCCGATTGGCTTCGGCGCGGAGGACGATGATGACGCCACGGTGTACGTCATCGACGGCGACCTCACCGTGCGCGGGCCCCTCAGCGCCACCCAGGGCGACTTCTACGGCGTCCTCCTGGTCACGGGCTCCGTCACCTGCGAGGACTTCGAGTCCATGTGGGATGGCCAGGTCGTCATTGGCGGCGGATTGACGGTCTCGCGGCTGATGGTCACCAACCTGGGTGACGCAGGCGTCCTCGTGGTCAGGGGCCGTGTCTCCGCCGGGACCTGGCTTGAAATCAGCGGACGGGGCTCGATTGACCTCTCCGGCCCCGCCAAGGGCCGGATGCTCCGAGGTCCCGGTGAAGACTTCCCCGAGTGGTCCACGGGCCGCGACGAGGACGGCAACCCGCTGGACCCTGACGAAGACGACGCCCCGCACTACATGTTCGATGCCTCCACCGCGAGCGACGCCTCCACCGCGCTCCGGCCTGAGTTCATCGAGGACGGTGAAATCGACGCGGACGCCCTGCGGGACGCGATCCGGGAGGGGCGCCCCGTCCTGCGCTGACCGACGCGCCCTGACATTCCCCCGAAGCGAGGCACGCGTGCTCACAGACCAGGTCCGCAAGGCCAGACAGAAGCTGGTGTTGAACCACTTCCACGACGAGGTGAAGCAGAACTGGGACGACGTCCTGTCGACCTTCCCGCACCCGCACTACGAGCTGATCCCCACCCTGACGGTGCATGACGGGGACCGCGCGGTGCGCGACTACTACCGGGAGACCCGCGTCGCGTTCCCCGACCAGCACCATGAAATCATCGCCCTGCGGCACAGCGACGATGCCGTCATCGTCGAGTTCTGGCTGATGGGCACCCACCTGGGGCCGCTGGGCCAGATTCCCCCTACGGGCAACAAGTTCCGGGCGCGGATGTCCGCGTACTTCATCTTCGACGAGTCCGAGACGCTGGTCTGCGAGCGCGTCTACTTCGACACGCTCAGCATCCTCAAACAGCTCGTCGGAGGCCTCGACATGAAGCGCCCGAAGAACTGGCTCCTCGCCGTCCGCTGCCTCAAGGGCCTCCTGGCGATGTCCGGCGACAAGCCGGTCCCCGCGCTGACCGAGACCACCCCGCCCACCTTCACCGACTGACAGCCCCTGTCGCGCACGGCGTTGACCGCGACGCGCCGTGCGTCAGTGCGCGTTCTGGGGCAGGCCGTCCCCCAGCTCGTAGTAGTCGCCCTTGTCGGCCACGAAGATGTGCATCGCCAGCCGGGCGCCGGTGGGCGAATCGAACGCCCCCATGGCGATGGCGAGGGTGTCCTTCGGGAGCGGATCCCAGAAGAGGAACGAGCCGCAGACGGAGCAGAAGCCCCTGCGCACCTTTTCGGAGGAGCGGAACCAGGTGAGCTTCTCCGCGCCGTGGATCGTCACGGCGTCGCGGGGGACATCCGTGGACGCCCAGAAGTGACCGGACTGCTTGCGGCACTGTGAGCAATGGCAGGCATTGGGCGGAGGCAAGGCGCCGGCGACCTCGAAGCGAACGGCTCCGCAAAGACAGGATCCCTGGTTCATGGCGTCCTGCTTGGTCGACATCCCCCGGCGGGTCAAGGCCCGCCCGGACGGAGCGCGCCTCCCTCTGCCCGGGGCTGTCAGGTCCCGTGGGCCGGGCCGTCCAGGGGGCGCGGATGCTCCGGCGTCCCGACCGCGGCTGCTGACCCGAGGTCCCGAATCTCATCGCTCACGTCCCCCGGGCAGTCCGCCGGGTCAGATTCCGAGAAGGTCATGCAGCCGAAAATGAATCGGCTCCTGCGGGCGCTTGCCCGTGAGGGGCTGGATGTCACCTACGACGGCCGTGTCTACACGGTCCGCCTCCAAGCCGATCCCCATGCGCCCCCCGCCGAGGTCCTCCTGCCACCGGACCTGCCGGTGGAGGGCAAGGCGCTCCAGCAGCTCGCGGCGCTCGCCGCGCTCCATCATCCCGCCGGAGGGCGCGTCAGACAGGTGCGCGCGACGCCGGACTTCCATCCGGGCGACTCCGGGGTGGCCATCGGCTCGGTGGTCCACACCGAAGGGCTGGTGGTCCCCGGCGCCGTGGGGACGGACATCAACTGCGGCATGCGCCTGCACGTCGCGGACATCCCCGTGGACGCCTTCCTCGCCCGCCGCGACGCTTTCGTGGAGCGGATGAAGGGGCACTACTTCTTCGGCACGCGAGACGTCGCCCAGGGCTCGCGCGCGCTGGAGGCGCTGCTGCGCGACGGACTGCCCGGGTGGCGCCTGGAGACGGAGGCCCAGCCGCTGGGCATGTCGGCCCGGGCCGACCTGGGCCAGTTGGGGCGCGAGTCCGCGCGCGTCCACCTCGGCGGTGCGCTCGAAGGAGACCCGGCCTGGGCGCCCACCGGGCTGCGCCGGGAGGGCGTGGTGCGCGACCCCGGCCTGGCCACCATTGGCGGAGGCAACCACTTCGTCGAGGTGCAGCAGGTGGAGGCCGTGGTGGACCGTGCACGGGCCTGGGAGTGGGGCGTGCGCGAGGGCCAGCTGGCGTTCATGGTGCACTCCGGCTCGCGGGACATGGGCAAGCATGTGGGGCGCACGTGGCAGGAGCGGGCGCGGGCCGCGTGGCCCGTGGGAGTGCCCTACCCCGCGAGCGGCATCTTCCCGCTCGCGGATCCGGACCGCGTCCGCGAGTACCTGCGGGCCGAAGCCACGGCGGCCAACTACGCCTTCCTCAACCGGCTGCTCCTCGCGGAGCTCTTGCGGCAGACCCTGCGCGAGCTGTTCGGGGACGTCGAGGCGCCGCTCGTCTACGACGTGCCCCACAACATCACCCTGCCCTGGGAAGACGGGTGGCTGGCGCGCAAGGGAGCGTGTCCTGCGGAGGCCGACCAGCCGGTCATCATCCCCGGCTCGATGGGGGCCACGTCCTACCTGATGAGCGGCCTGGGCAATGCGCGGGCGCTGTCCTCGGCCTCGCATGGGGCGGGCCGGGCCCACTCGCGCTTCTCCATGGCGCGAGGTGGCGCGGAGCACCGCGAGGAGGCCCTGGGGCTGACCGGGGTGGACTGCATCGCGCTGCGGGCTGAGCGCCGCATCGAGGAAGCCCCCGCTGCCTACAAGCCCATCGGCTCGGTGGTGGCCGCGCAGGTGGAGGCGGACATCGTCCGAGAGGTGGCGAGGCTGCGCCCGCTGATGACCTTCAAGGCCTGAGGCCCGGCGAGGTCAGGTCGCGGAGAGGAAGGCCTCCGCGTCACCGGCCTCGCACTTCCAGTGGGCGAAGACCCCTACGAGCTGGCAGCCCATGCACATGCATCCGATGTAGTACCAGCGGACGTCATTGCTTTCCGCGTAGAGGGCCACCGACGACAGGAGCTGGAACACCTCTTCCCGGCAGACGCAGACGTGGTGTTCGAACTCCGCCTCGTCCGCGTACTGAGCGCTGTCTCCCATCAGGTGGACCGCGCCGCAGGTCGCGCAGACACGCCTCGCGGCGCCCACCTCTTCGTCGCTTTCGAGCTTGAACGTCAGGCTCCCACACGGACAGACGGGCGAGGAGAATCGCGTGGCGGGATAGCCGTTGAGCTGGCTGAACCGGACCACTTCGGCCTGGACATCCTGGGTGTCGGTTCCGTACCAGTACTTGCCCTTCTTCTTCAGTCCCATGCGGCATCTCCGAACCCACGTCGCGAACAAGCCATGAAGACGACCCCAGTCGAATCGGCGGAGGCAGGGCCCGTGCGGATCCACCGCGGAGACGTGTTCTGGCTGGGCCCCGATGATTCACGAGGCCCCGCCCCCAGCTACTCGCATCCTCATGTGGTCGTCCAGGAGGACGTCTTCAACCACTCGCGAATCACGACCGTGGTCGTGTGCGCGTTGACGTCGAACCTGCACCGGGCGAGCGAGCCGGGCAATGTCCTGCTCGAGGTCGGCGAGGGAGACCTCCCCAGACAGAGCGTGGTGGTCGTGTCGCAGATCTCCTCGGTCGACAAGACCCGCCTGGGTGAGCGCATCGGGTCGCTGTCCGACGCACGGGTGGAGCAGATCCTGGCCGGACTGCGCTTCCAGCAGGCGTCCTTCTTCGCCCGGTAGGGTGGGGCCGCGGCCTGGGCGCGGCGCCCCCGTGGCGCCACCCACGAGGCCCCCCGCCTGGATAGATTGGCTGCCGTCAGGGCCTCCGTTCCGCCCCGTCCTGGCTCCAGTCCCGAAAGCCCTCGCCCTCATGCTCCTGGAGACCCACCTCACCCTCGCCCTACCGCTCGGCACGGAGCCTGAACTCCGGGCCTGGGCCGCGCGCCATGGCGTGAAGGCGCTGTGCATCGAGCTCGGGCGCGGGGTCGCGCCACGGCAGGTGATGTTGACGCTGCATGGAAGCGCGTCGGTGGAGGAGGCGCTTCAGCGCGCACGGGCGCTTGCCTCCGAGACCCTGCTCCTCCATGGCGCACGGCCGCGACGAATCAAGGTCGAGGCGACCTGGAACAACACGCGGCTCCCGGAGCATGCGCCGGCGTACCTGGAGCACCACGTCCGGGTGGCCACACACGACCTGGAGTCCCTGGAGCGCATCGCGGCTTCGCGGGGAGCCCACCTGTCCCGCAACGCCTACAAGGTGTCTCCCGACGGGCTTCAGGAGCGCTTCCTCACCCAGCGCTTCGGCCCCACGGACGATGCGACCATGAGCGAGGCCTTCGACGCGCTGATGATGGCGCTGGTGGACGCGAGGCTCCCGGTGACGAAGGTGGAGCGCGAGCGCGTGCTCTTCGACGACAACATCGCCCTCGATGAGGGCTGGCTGGAGGAGACATCCCGATGAGCGACCCCACGAAGCCCGTTCCGCTGAGGCGCCAGCACCCCGCGGGCTACGAGCACGACGACAACCGTCCGGATGTGTTCGACCCGGCGCTGAAGCATCACGACTCCGGGTACATCAAGGGCCCTCCCCGCTTCGAGGACGCGGCGGAGGCCGCCCGCTTCCGTGAGGCTCGCGCGCGGCTGCTCCGGCGGTGCCTCGCGGGAATCGGCCGCGCGCCCGTGGGAGCTCAGGTCGTCGCGCGCGGCAGCGTGGTCCTGGCGCTCTGGTACGGCGAGCGCGCCCGGCCCGCGAAGGACATCGACCTCGTCGTCACGCCCGAGACCGTGGGCCCGGAGTCGAGCGAGGGGCGCCAGCTCATGGCGGAGCTGACCCGGGCCGTCACGGACGCACTGCGGCTCGAGGGCATCGACCTGGATCCAGCGACCATCCCGGTCGACGGCATCTGGACGTATGAGCGCGCCGAGGGCCGGCGACTCACCTTCCCGTGGACCTGGGAGGGGCGCGTTCGCGACTCGGTCCAGGTGGACGTCGTGTTCAACGAGCGGCTGTTCGAGGCGCCCCTTCTGCACGACGTGGACGACGTGAAGGTCCAGGTCGCCACACCGGAGGAATCGCTCGCGTGGAAGCTCATCTGGATCGCGCATGACATGTGGGCCCAGGGCAAGGACCTCTACGACGCGGTCCTGCTCGCGGAGAACACCCCACCCCAGCCGCGCGTCATCCAGCAGGTGTTCGACGCCCAGGAGGGCAACTGGGCGGAGTACTTCAACCACGGCGTGTATGAACCGGCGGGCGACGTGGACTGGCCGAACTTCGTGCTCGAACACCCCACGCTCGCGGGGGGAACCCTCGAGGAGTACCGGGCGCGGTTGGATCGCGCGCTTCAGCGGGGCTTCTGAGCGGCCGCTCGAAGCGGTCGACTGGAGAGGGATTCCCTGGTTTGCTCCTGGCGCCATCCCTTGCTTGTCCCGGTGATTGGAATGACGCCCATGCGCTCCCAGGCAGTCCCCCGCCCGCTGATGGGATTGTGTGTCTGTCTCGTGCTGGCCGGCACCGCGGCTTGTCGCTCCGAGGGCGCCAAGGAGGAGCGAAGGGAGGCCCCTCGCGCGGCGGTGGAGGTGACTGAGAAGGACACTCCGGCGCCCATGCATGGGGTCGGGGGAATCGAAGGTGAAGACCCCACCTTTGATCAGGCCCGCCAGCCCGCCCGGGTCATCGCCGCGCTGGGAATCACACCGGGACAGCACATCGCGGACATCGGGGCGGGGCGCGGGTACTTCACGCTGCGGCTCTCGGATGCGGTCGGGCCGGAGGGACAGCTGGTTTCAACCGACGTCGATGACGCGGTCATCCAGCAGCTCCGCATGCGTGTCTCCGCGCGGAAGAATGTCGTGGTGCGGAAGGTGGGACCGGACGACCCGGGGCTCGAGGCGGGAGCCTACGACCTCATCCTGCTCTCCGAGGTGGACCACTTCCTGTCGGACCGCGCGGCCTACCTGATGAAGCTGCGCGCCGCGCTCGCTCCACACGGACGAATCGCGGTGACGCACCTCCGAGCCATGCGTCCACCGCTCGTCGCCGCCGCCCAGGCCGCGGGCCTCTTCGTCGCCTCCGAGGACACGAGCCTCCCGGACCACTACCTGCTCATCCTCCAGCCCGCCTCCAGCCACTGACGCGGCCAGGGCGCGTGCGGCACTACCGCCGCACGCACCGGAACCCGACGCCGCTCAGCCCATGAGACGGGTAGTTCCGGCCACGGTGCGCGGCGCGGAACAGCGAGGGGACGTGGTTGAGCCAGGAGCCACCCCGGTGGATCGGATCCACCGGGTCTCCCGGGGGGACGACGTTGACGTCTCCGCTCAGGTGCTCCTGATAGCCGGTGAGGGTCCATTCCCAGACATTGCCCGCCGTATCGCAGAGCCCCCAGGCGTTGCAGCGGGCTCCCGTCTCCGCGACGGGGGCCGTCTCCCCCCGGCACCCTCGCGCGGCGCATGACACCGAGCTGATCACCCGCGTGTCATCGAAGCCGGGCCCCCACCAGAACGGGCCGGTGGTTCCGGCCCGCGCGGCGTACTCCCACTCGGCTTCGGTTGGCAGGTCGCCCCCCGTGAGCCGGCAGTACGCACGGGCGGCATGCCAGTTGACGCAGTTCGCGGGGTGAGCGCGCCGGGTCGAGCCGAGATTGCACTTCCCTCGCCATCCTTGCGGCGTCTCGTCCTCGCGCCACCAGCGGGCCGCGGGAGCGACCGCCTGAAGTTCGGCGATGCGTGCTTCAAAGGCCTCTGTCGTGACGGGCGTCCGGTCCATCCGGAAGCCCGCGACGGACACCTCTAGCCGAGGACCTTCATCCGTGTCCCGCTCCGCCTCATCGTCAGGCGACCCCATCCGGAACACGCCCGCCGGGATCTCCACGGCGTGCTCACGCGAGTCCACGGAACGGGGCGCCCGCGCGACCTCCGCCGCCGCGGGCGTTCCCCGTCCAGGCGTGGCACCGCACGCCAGCAACACCACTCCCGAGATGCAGCTCCCCCACCGGGCCCACAGGCCCGCCGTCCTTGTCATCCGCATGACCTCGTGCCCACAGCGCGCCACCAGTCTCATGGCGCGCACGATACCCACAATGCGGACGCCCTGGTGGACAGGTCTGGCTCACTGGCCGGACTGGCGGGCCGCTGCGAGCAGGAGCTCCCGCAACCGCGCCGTCTTGTCCGCGGTCCAGCCCTCGGGCCGCAGGAGCGCGGCCCAGCCGTCCACGTGCTCGCCGGTGTACACGTGGCCGTAGCCGGCGGGGACCTCCATCCCCAGCGGGAGATCCGCCGTCACCTGCCAGAACGTGACGAAGGGGATCCACACCATCTCCCCGAGGACGTCATCGCCCCGAGGCTCGCGCAGCCAGTCCGGCCGCTTCACCAGGAGCCTGGGGCTCCACCAGGTGATGGGGTCGGAGGGGTGCAACAGATACAACACCCGGGAGTCCCCCCACGGAGCGGACGCCGGGGGGATGTCCTTCCCGGGCCTGCGACTGAAGCGGACGATGCGGCCGTCGCGATAGACGGGCTCCACCTCCGGACTGCCCGCGTCCCGGTGGTCGGTGAACTCGCGATACAGGGTGTTGAAGTTCGGCGGCCCCACGAACAGCACACCGTCGGTGCGATTGGCCAGGTCTCGCTCGCCGCTGAACGCCGTCTCGCCACCGTAGGAGCCCAGGCTCTCGCCGAAGACCAGCAGCTTCGGGCGGTGGTCCGGGGGGAGCCTGGACCAGCGCTCGTAGACCTCATCGAAGAGCGCGCGCCCCGACTCCCGTGCCCGCTGCTGATCGACCAGGACGGAGAGCCACGACCACAGGTGTGAGTACTGCATGGCGACGATCGCGGAATCGCCGCCGGCCAAGTACTCGAAGGCGTCCACGGCGTCCGGCACCACCCAGCCGCTGCCCGTGGTGGTCACGACCAACAGGTAGGCGCGGTCGAAGCCACCCGCCCGCTCCAGATCATCGACGGCGAGCCGGGCCCTGCCCTCCGCATCCGGCGCGGACGCATAGCCGGCGTACGCGCGGATGGGCTCCTTCACGGGCGCCCCATGGAACCGGGAGAGCTCGTCAACGGAGGGCCCGCGTCCCACGAAGTTGCGCCCCTCCCGCCCCAACGAGTCCCACGTCACCCGCGAACCGGGCCCCCCGGAGCGCAGCGCGGTGCGCGGGGGGACCACTCCCTTGTCCGTCGTCAGGTCCCGCACCTCCAGGGTGCGGTCCGCCATCCCGATGAGCCCGTCCCACAGCACTCCGCTGGCCACCAGGGCGGTGAACACCACCACCGCAAGGCCACTCGTCGCACGCGCCGCGCGAGGACCGATGTGCTTCGCCAGCCGCGCATCCAGCCCGCGGTACACCGCCCGCAGCCCGCGCCCCAGGGCGATGAACAGGAAGAAGACGACCGCCCCGACGAAGGGCGCGAGCAGGTACCCCGCGCCGCTCGCGAGGGGCATGCCCATCAGCTCCCGGATGCGCTGCTGCCAGTGCCATCCCAGGAGCAGCGAGCCCACCAGCGCCACGCAGCCCGTCACGAGAAAGGCCCGCCACGCGCGCGGGCGAGGTGCCCTCGCGGGGCGGGGGGCGAACTCGCGCCAGAGCCAGGCGCCCAGGCACCCCAGCCCATAGCCAATGGCCGCGCTGAGGCCACTGACGAATCCCTGGAAGGGTCCGGTGCGCGGCAGCAGCGACGGGGTGAAGGACAGACACGCGAGGAGCAGCGCGACCCAGGACCCTGGCAACGTGTAGCGCAGCCACCGCGGCCAGGCCCGCTTCACCCGCCAGGCACCGCGCGCCGGTGCAGGCTGATCCGCGCGAGTGAGTAGGTGCTCCATGCGAACCCCCAGGGAAGACGCTCGATGGCCCCACGGTGGCGGGGGCCGCGCGGGCGCCCCTTGCCTTGGACGTGCACCAGCCCCGCCTGCCGGCCAGGGAGCCGCCCGGCGTTGGACGTGGTGCTCGCCGCCTCCCCAGGGCGCACTCCAGAGGGTAGGCCCCGAGACCGCTCCCCGGCAGCGGGCGCCTGGCATGCCCGGCTCCAAGACCGCCGACACGCCCGGGTGCTCTTCAGTCCTCGGCCGTGGGGTCCAGGTTGCTCACCACGCGGCGCAACAGCGCGATGAGCGTCGCGCGCTCGCGCTCACTGAAGCCCGCGGTCGCCTGGTCGGCGACCTCCCCCAGTTGCTCCCTCGCCTGGGGTACGCGGGCCTTCGCCTTCGCGGAGAGCGAGATCCGCATCGCGCGCTTGTCCCCCGGATGCGGCTCCCGCGTGATGAGGCCATCGCGCTCCATCCGCGTGAGGAGCGCGGCCATCGTGGGTTGCTCGACGCGGGCGAGCTCCGCGAGCTGCTTCTGCAACAGCGCGCCGTGCTCTTCCAGCTCCCCGACGACCGGGAGGTAGGCCATCCCGAAGTCCAAGGGCCGGAGGCGCTGCTCGAAGTGGCGCATCAACAGGCGGGACGCGTGGTTGATCCAAAAGGTCGGCGCGGCCGCGGGGTCCCAACGGGGGGGAGTCTTGACTTTCATAGCATGCTATATAGATTGCCTCGTGTCCGGGAGCGACGCGCACCGGGCGCATGGAGGCAGCACATGACAGTACCCATGAAGAGCGCTGATTTCGATCGCGCCTACCGGGCTCCCATCACGTTCTGGGGTGACATCCGGATTCCGGAGGAGCTCAAGGCCCTGGCGCGGCAGGGCTCGCCCCGGACGGCGCTGGAGCTGGGGTGTGGCGTCGGAAGGTTCTCCCGCTATCTGGCCCAGCAGGGACTCCGGGTGACGGGGGTGGACTTCTCGCCGGTCGCCATCGCCAAGGCGCGGGAGGGCGCCGCCAGGGAGACCCTCCGGCCCGAGTTCATCGTGGGTGACGTGACCCGGCTGGAGGCGCTGAGCGGCCCGTTCGACTTCTCCTTCGACGTCGGGTGCTTCCACTGCTTCGACGCGCAGGGCCAGCGGGCCTATGTGGCGGAGGTGTCCCGGCTGCTCAAGCCGGGGGGCATCCACCTTGTCTGGGCATTGGACTCCGGTCCGAGCGGCCTGTCGTTCTCGCCTGCGTCGGTGAAGGAGGCGTTCGCCCCTGGCTTCGAGTTGCAGCAGGCGCTCAAGAGCCGGCGCCGCCTCATTCGTTCCCATTGGTACTGGCTGGTCCGCGCGTCGGGCTGAAGTGCCCATGACGCACCCTCCCAATTCACAGACGGAGGAACCCCGAGAGATCAGGTGGTGCGGAAAGAGCCCCACGGTTAGCTTGCGCGCCATGTACTTCGAGACCTTTTCCCAGATGAAGAAGCAGCTCGGGCAGATGGAGAAGTGGCTGGAGACGGCGGCGACCTTCGCCAAGTCGAAGCCCTTCGACCCGAACATCTACAGCGGGTTCCGGCTGGCGCCGGACCAGCTCCCGTTCGCGCGGCAGGTGCAGATCGCCTGTGACTCCGCGAAGCTCGGAGCGTCACGACTGACAGGCAAGGCCGCCCCGTCCCACCCCGACACGGAGCAGACGCTGGAGGAGCTTGGCGCCCGCATCCGCTCGGTGGTGGCCTATCTGGATGGGTTCACCGCCAAGGACTTCGAGGGCGCGGGGGAGCGCGTCGTCACCCAGCCTCGTTGGGAGGGCAAGGTGATGAGCGGCGCGGACTACTTCCTCCAGCACGCGCTGCCGAACTTCTACTTCCACGTCACCCACGTGTACGCGATCCTCCGTCACAACGGCGTCAACCTGGGCAAGGCGGACTATCTGGGGTCGCTCAACCTCCGCTCGCCTTGAGGCTGGAGGCCGGGCGCTCCGCGAGCGCGAGCGCCCACAGCGGGAAGATGCGCAGGTAGGCGTCGTAGTGGATGGCGCAGGTGCGGCTGAACACGCCGGCCAGGGGCTCCTGGGGCCACTGGCCTCCGGGCCCCTGTCGCTCGCGCAGCCACGCCACACCCCGGCGGGCGGACTGGGAGTCCGCGTCGCCCGTGGCCACGAGCGACAACACCGCCCAGGACGTCGTTACCGCGTGCCCCGCGCGCCCCTCCACCCAGCGGCGCTCACGGCAGCTCTGGATGGTCTCGCTCCAGGAGCCGTCGTCGCGCTGGTGGGCCTTCAGGAACGTGGCCGCACGGCGCAGCGCGGGGTCGTCCTTCGCGGCGCCCGCGGCCACCAGCCCGTTGACCCCGAACCACGTACCGTAGCTGAAGCACACGCCCCAGGAGCCCTCCCAGCCTCCCTCCGGGCGCTGCTGGCGGCGCAGGAAGTCCGCGCCTCGCGCGATGGCCCGCCCCACCGGCGCCTCCGGTCGTGCACTCCGCCACGCCGCCAGCGCCTGCACGCACGCCGACGTGCACTCCACATAGCTGGTGTCCACCATGATGCCGGCGAACACGTCCGACGGGTTGAACCGCTCCAACCAGCGCGGGCCCCGCTGCCGCTCGTAGGTGGCCCAGCCGCCATCGCGGTTCTGGAGCGACAGGATGAACGCCACCGCCTGCGCCAGCCGCTCGCGCGACACGCGGTTGAGCCCGAGCGGCTCCAGCAACAGACACGCCTTCACCGCCTCCGCCGTGCAGTCGCTGATGGGCCAGCCGTGGGCACGCGTGCTGAAAGGCCAGCCGCCCCGGCTCGGATGCCGGTGGAAGCGCGCGGCGCGCGGTGAGTCCTCCAGCACCTGCTCCGCCTCCAGGAAGCGCCCTGCCCGCTCCAGCGTGTCACGCGTCCCCGCGTCCGGTCCGGCGGCCACCAGGGACTGCACCGCGAACGCGGTGTCCCAGAGCTGCGAGGAGTTGTAGCCGTTGAAGGTGATGCCTCCGCCAGACTCTTGGAGGTAGTCCGACAGGCGCTCCAGGTGGGCGCGCACCTCCGGGCCTCCCGGCCGCGCCAGGTGCCACACCACCGTGTCGAGCACCTTGTTGATGGGCCCGATGCAGAGGTGGTGCGTGGCCTCGTCCTCTCCTCGAATCAGCGCCAGGGATTCATCCAGCGCGCGGGCCCGCAGCCGCTTCGAGTGGATCCGCTCATACCCCCCCAGCACGCGGTGCGCCGCGCGCAGCAACGGCCCGTGGGGACTGTAGGCGTCGGACGGGGCCACCCGGCCGCGCGCGCGCTTCCAGTCCACGTCCGCGTACGGCTGGGGATACAGCTCACGCCGCAGCTCGGCCAGCAGGGGCGTCTCCGGCGCGCGGGCCCGGCGGCCATAGAGCCAGCCCATGGGCAGGTACACCATGCGGCAATGGCACCACAGCCGCGAGGGGTGGAACGGCAGCGCTCGCGGCAACAGCCACAGCTCGGGAGGCACGGGGGCCAGCCCGTCGTATTCGTAGAGCCCCAGCAGGGCGAGGATGAACTTCCCCCAGGACGCGCTGCCCAGCGGCCCTCCCCTGGGGAGGAACCACTCCCGCGCGCGGACGAGCCCCGGGTCCGCGGGGCCAACGCCCATCAACCGCAGCGCGACGTAATCCAGCACCGTCGTGAAGACGAGGCTGGGCGACTCCACGTCCAGTCCCCATCCGCCATCCGCGTTCTGGTGGGCGCGCAGGTAGGCGATCATCCCCTCCCGGGTGCGCGCGTCCGGGGTCTGGCCCATCACATACAGCCCGGCCACGTACACCGCGCCCAGGAAGAGCGGGCCGCTGTAGTCCCCCTTCCAGGAGCCATCCGCCTCCTGGGTCCGGGCCAGCGTGGCGCGGGCCCGCCGCATCACCGCCATTCCGCCACCCCCGCTTGCGCCCGCGAGCACTCGGCGTAGAGCGCCCGCAGCGCGTCGTCGGACGCCACCCGCTCCTGCGTGAGCTGCATCAGCATCCCCACCGCCTCGCGGCTCATCTTCACGGGGGTGGGGTCGAACACGGCGGGGTTGCCCTCCAGCGTGTTGAGCGTCATCACCGCGAAGAACAGGGGGTAGAGACAGAACAGCCGCAGGCCGGGTTCGTCGGCGGGCAGGGCCAGCGTGTATTCGAGCGCCGCGTCCAGCTCCCGCCGCGCCACCGCCACCAGCTCCTCCATCAGCGCCACCGCCCGCGCTCGGCTGCCGGGCAGCGCGAGCGTGGCTGGCGTCAGCCCATGCGCGGACATCCGGTCCCTGGGCAGCCAGCAGCTGCCCCGGTCCAGGTCCTCGCGCACGTCCTTCAGGATGTTGGTGAGCTGCAGGGCCCGGCCAAAGGCAAGCGCCCGCGGCGCGAGCCGCTCCTGCCGGGGGGCGACGCTCGGGGAGCCGGCGATGAAGAGCCCGGTCAGCATCTCGCCCACGACGCCCGCCACGTAATAGCAATACATGAACGTCGCCTGGAGGTCGGGCAGGCCCATGACCTGACTGTCGCCCCCGTACAGCCGTTGCATCTGTCTCATCCCACCGGTCATCGTGCGAACGCACCGCGCGATATGCGGGTGGACCCAGGAGGGGAGCGCCGCCAGGGTCTCCAGCACCGTGAGCGTGCGTGCGACGAGCTCGGCTTCCGCTTCGGGGACCTCCGGCCTGAGCGCGAGGCCCGCCCGCCTCGCGAAGGAGCTGGCGCGGGACTCCCAGTCCGGCCCCAGGCACACGAGCTCTCCCAGCTCGTCGAGCAGGGGCCCCTGGAGTGCCCCCGGGGCCTCGTCCTCCAGCGTGTCCGCGATGCGGCACAGCAGGTAGGCCACCGTCACCGCCAGGTCCAGCGGCCCGGGCAGCAAGGGGATGTTGAGCGCGAACGTCCGGGATACCCGGGGCAGCTGCGTGCGACAGAACGACTCTCCCGGCAACCTCATGCCTGCCTCCTCTGCGTGCGGCACGGCGACTCAATGGCTAACTCGTCCATGACAGGACAGACCAGGTGTCTTCAGACCGAGTGGGGGCCGTGTGTTGGACGTCGACGTCGTGATTGCCGGTGGTGGGCCCGCGGGGTGCTCGGTGGCGGCGGCGCTCCACGAGCTGGGCTTGTCCGTCATGCTGCTGGACGCGGGCGTGGACCGGCACAAACAGCTCGCGGGCGAGCTGCTTCACCCTCCCGGGGTGCGGGACCTGCGCGCGCTGGGCTTCGGGGACGTCGTGGATGCCTGGACGGCCCAGCCGGTGCGCGGCTTCGCGGTGCGCTTCCATGCCCCCGCGCGCACGCTCCTGCTGCCCTACGGGAACGGGGTCACGGGCCTGTCGCTCGAGCATGCGGCCCTCACCGTTCCCCTCCTGGAGTCGGTGGCCCGGAGGCCCGGCGTCACCGTGCGCACCCGGGCCCGCGTGACGGCCGTGGAGCACAACGACACGCACGGCGTGCGGGTGCGCTTCTCCCATGAAGGGGCCGAGCACACCCTGAGCGCCCGGCTGCTCGTGGCCGCGGACGGACGCGCGTCGCCCGTGCGGCGGATGCTGGGCATCGCCGAACACCTCACGCGCATCTCCACCATGCTGGGCGTCACCGTGGACAGCGCCTGCCTGCCCTACCCCGACCACGGACACCAGTTCGTGGGCGGCCCCGTGCACGCGCTGGCCTACGCCATCCAACCCGGCGTGGCGCGGGTGATGGTGGATCTCCCCCTGGGCAGCACGGCCCAGATGTTGAGGGCCCATCCGGAGTACCTGCTCGCGCTGCCCGCCCGGTTGAGGGATGAGGTCCGGCAGGCGCTGGAGCAGCAGCCCACGCCGCGCATGGCCTCCAACGACGACCGGCTGTCGGAGACCGTCTGGATGGGGAGCGCCGTGCTGGTGGGCGACGCCGCCGCGTGCTGCCATCCGCTCACCGCGAGCGGCATGGCGTCGTGCTTCCACGACGCCCGCGCATTGCAGGAGGCCCTGTACCACCACCGGGGGAACATCCCCCGGGCGCTCGAACACTACGCGCACGAGCGGCGGCCGGCGCAGCGCACCCGCGTCGCGCTCGCCTCCGCGCTCTACAGCGCCTTCGCGGGGCAGGACGACGGCATGCGGGCGCTGCGCCTGGGCCTCTTGCACTACTGGCAGTTCAGCCCCCGCGGCGCGCGCGCCTCCATGGCCCTGCTCTCCTCCGAGGAGCCCCGCATGCGGGTGATGGCCCGCGAGTACCTGAGCGTCGTGGGCCACGCCTTCGCGGCGATGCTCTCGCCGAGCGGACCGGGCGGGAACCTGCGGTCCGCCGCGCCGCTGCTGCGCTCGGCCGGACCGCCGCTCCGGAGCACCGTGGCGAGCGCGGTGGAGCAGATGGGGAGTTGGCTGCATCGTCGCGTCCGCCGTCCCGTCTACACGCTGGCCCGGGCGGGCTGGGCCTCCCCCAGGCGAGCCTTCGCATCCAACCGGTAGCCGCGGCCGCGCCAGTCCACGTCGCGAGACAGCCGCGTGGACAGCGCCACGCCCGCGCCCAGCAGCGGCAGCACCGCCGGGACCCAGAAGTGCCGGGGCGCGACGCGGGGCCCGTGGCAGGCGCGCTGCAACCGCAGCTGGCTCCACACGGAGAAGCCAATCGGCAGGGCCGCCAGGGCCGCGGGCCCCCAGGCCCTTCGCGACGCCGCCGTCACCAGGCCGCCCCACGACAGCCAGCCCACCAGCCCCCGCACCCAGTTGGGCCGCGCGAAGGCCCAGGGCAGCCCCGCCTCCGAGAAGAGGATCCACCGCCGGAAGATGCGCAGGAAGGCGCGCAGCTCCAGGTTCCCCGTGACGATGCGCAGGGGCGCGTGGATGACGCGGTTCTTCCACCCGGCCTCGTGCAGCCGGCGCCCCAGGTACATGTCATCCACGAACTGCCCGGCGGCGCAGCCCACGCCCCCGATGGCCGCGAGCGCTTCGCGGCGGAAGACCATCAGCTGCCCCATGATGAAGGGCAGCGCGCCATCCGGCCCCGCCGTGCGCGCCACCGACGCGCCGTACCACGCGTTCACCAGCAGCCCGTAGCCCACGTCGCCC
Organism: Corallococcus silvisoli; assembly: GCF_009909145.1. Lineage (NCBI taxonomy): Bacteria > Pseudomonadati > Myxococcota > Myxococcia > Myxococcales > Myxococcaceae > Corallococcus > Corallococcus silvisoli. The sequence goes on along the minus strand of NZ_JAAAPJ010000001.1, from coordinate 1,142,233 downwards.
GCGAGGGGCGTGTCCGCCGCCGCGTACACCGGCGCGAACGTGGCGCCCGTGCGCGCGTCCTCCAGCAGGGCCCCCACCAGCGCCGTCAGGCCGCCGGGTTCGGGGCGCGTATCCGAGTCGCTGAAGGCCAGCAGGTCTCCCCGGGCCCGGGCCACCCCCACCTGCATGGCGTTGAGCTTGCCCGTCATCCCCTCCGGGGGCTCGCCCGCCACGATGAGCGCCACCCGCTTCGCGCGCGTCGGGTGCGAGCCCACCTCCTCCCGCGTGGGAGCGAACGCCGGGTCGTCCTCGCTGTCGAAGATGAAGAGCACCTCCCACTCGCCGGGGTAGTCCAGGTCGAGCAGCGCGCGCACGTTGGCGCGCGCCTCCACGTCCAGGCCGCGGATGGGGCGGATGACCGTCACCGACGGCGGGTCGAACCGCTTCCCGGAAGGCGCCGGGCGCCGCCGGACGCCCGCCATCAGCCCCAGGTGCCCGTGCATCAACAGACCGAGCGCCGCCGCCCCCGCCGCCGCCCATCCCAGGTCCCGCGCGTTCATGGCCTCACCTCCGTCCCCTCCGCCCGCACGTGCGGACGCCCGCGATGACCGGGCCCCCACCAGTTCAGGTCCCCCATCAGGCGCATCATCGCGGGGACGATGAGCACGCGGACCAGCGTCGCATCCAGCGCGACCGCGATGGCCATGCCCACTCCCATCGCCTTCACCACCACCACCGACGCCAGCGAGAAGGCCGCGAACACGGCCACCATGATGGCCGCCGCGCTGGTGATGAGCCCGCCGGTCCGCTCCAGCCCCTCGGCCACGGCGTGGGTGTTGTCCCCCGTGCGCAGCCACTCCTCGCGGATCCGGCTGAGCAGCAGCACCTCGTAGTCCATGGACAGGCCGAACAGGGCGCAGAAGAGCAGGATGGGCAGCGACGGTTCGATGGGGCCGGGCTCGAAGCGCAGCAGCCGGTGCAGGTGTCCCTCCTGGAAGATCCACACCAGCGCCCCGAACGACCCGGCCAGCGACAGCACGTTCATCAGGAGCGCCTTCAGCGGCAGCACCACCGAGCGCAGCAGCACGAAGAGGACCAGGCACGTCATCCCCATCACGAACCCCACCGCCGCGGGCGTGTGGTGGCGCACGAAGGCCCCGGCGTCCACGTCCGTGGCCGTCTGGCCCCCCACCACCCAACGACCATCGCCCACGACGCGGTTCTCGCGCAGCGTCCGGACCAGGTCCCGCGCCTCGCGGCTGCTGGGCGGCGCGGACGTCAGCACCTGCATCACCGCCACGCTCCCGGTGAGGTACGCGGCCCGGGAGGCGGCCAGCTCCGGTGGCATCGCCTGGGGAGGCGCCGCCGCGAGCCGCTGCACCGTCGCGCGATCCATCCCGGGCACCAGGTCCACCGCGCTCTCCACGCCCAGCACGCCGGGCAGGGCCGCGATGCGGCGGCTGGCATCGAAGAGGGCTCCGGCGCGCTCCGGCGTCAGGGGGTTCCCCGACGGAAACTCCACCGCCACCAGTACACGCGTGGCGGCCTCACGCGGGAACAGGCGGGCCAGCCGCTCCGCGCCCTGGCGCGCCGGCGTGTCCTCGGGCAGCGCCGTGATGTCCGTGGCCGCCAGCTCCAGCCGCCGGAACGGCAGCCCCATGGCCAGCAGGAGCGCGAGCGTGGGCAACAGCACCCACCAGGGATGCCGCATCACCCAGGTGGCCAGCGCATGCCAGAGGCCGCCGCGCCCCGCTCCGCGTGTGAACGGCAGCCTCCCCCGGTCCACCCTCGGCCCCAGCCACGAGAGCAGCGCGGGCAACACCGTGAGCGCGAAGAGCACGGCGAAGGCCACCACCAGCGCGCCCCCCAGCCCCATGGCGCTCAGGTAGGAGCCGCGAAAGAAGAGCAGCCCGCCCAGCCCCACGGCGACGGCCAGCCCGGAGAACGCCACCGCCCTCCCGGCGGTGTCCAGCGTGCGCATCAAGGCCCGCTCCGTCGTGAGTCCCGCGGCGAGCTCCGCGCGGAAGCGGCTCACGATGAAGAGCGAGTAGTCGATGGCCACGCCCAACCCGATGAGCGACACCACGTTGAGCGTGTACTGGGCCATGTTGGTGTACCGCGACAGCAGCAGCACGCCCGCCACGCCGCAGAGCACCGCCAGCCCGCCCACCACCAGCGGCAGCACGGCCGCCACCACCGTCCGGAACACCCACAGCAGCACCACCAGCGCCAGCGGGAACGAGAGCAGCTCCGCGCGCAGCAGGTCGTGCTCCAGCAGCTGGTTCAGCGCGTCCAGGAAGGCCACCTTGCCGGTGAGCGTCGTCTGGAAGCGGGGATCCTCCAGCGCCTCCCGCACGGCGGGGAACGCGGCGGTCGCCTCGCGCTCACCGCCCTTGAGCCGCACCAGCGCCAGCAGGTCATGCCCCGTCTTCGCCACGAAGCGGGCGCGGATGGCCGGCGGCGCGTCCACGGGCGACACCACCGATTCGACCTCCGGCAGCCGCCCCACGCGCGCCAGCACCTGCGTCACCGCCTGGGTGAAGCGCGGGTCCTCCGCCGTCCAGTCGTCGCGGTGGAAGATGACGGCCAGGGTCTGGTCGTTCGACCCCGCGGCGGCGCCCCGGGCCAGCGACTCGGCCCGCGCGGCCTCGATGCCGTCGATGGTCCCCGTGGTGAGCGCCCCTCCCTGGAGCAGCAGCCAGAGCGCCGCGGCCAGGAGCGCGAGGGTGCCCGCCAGCACCCGGCCCCGGTGCCGGTGCACACCCGAGGCCCACCTGGTGAATACGGAGGGCGCGTCCCCCGCCGGCTCGTTCATGGCGCGGGAGCCTCCTGGAGGGAGGCGAGGATCTCCCGCGCGGTCTCCACCTTGACGCTGCCGCGCTCCACGAGCAGCACCGCCACCTTCTCCACGTCCATGCCGCGCGCGCCCGCGGTGACCGCGACACACCGCGCGTGCAGCGCCATGTGGCCCTTCTGGATGCCCACCGACCCCAGGGCGCGCACCGCCGCGAAGTTCTGCGCCAGCCCCACCGCCGCGAACACCATGGCCAGCTCGCGCACGGAGCCGACGCGAAGCAGCTTGAGGCCCAGTTGGGCGCCGGGGTGCACCTGGATGGGCCCGCCCACCATGCCCAGCGCCAGCGGCAGTTCGATGCGCCCCACCAGGTGGCCCTGCTCCAGCGTCCAGCGCGACAGCGGACCGTAGCGGCCCTTGCGGCACGCATAGGCGTGCGCGCCGGCCTCGATGGCCCGCCAGTCCTGGCCGGTGGCGATGGCCACCGCGTCGATGCCGTTCATCACGCCCTTGTTGTGCGTGGCGGCGCGGTAGGGGTCGGCCTCCGCGAAGCGGCTCGCCTGGAGGATGCCCTCCGCGATGTCCTCGCCCGGCAGGTCGAAGTCCGCCAGCGCCTCCACTGGGATGCGGCAGGAGGCGCGCGCCAGCCGCTGGTCGGCCAGATTGGAGAGGATGCGCACGAAGACGCGGCCTCCGGTGAGCTGCTCGATGAGCGGCGCCACGCCCTCCGCCATGGTGTTGATGAGGTTGGCGCCCATGGCCTCCCGCGTGTCGACCACGAGGTGCACGATGAAGAGCGGTTCACCCTGCGGGCCCTCGGGCGCGGGCAGGATGCGCACCTGCACGTCGCGCGCGCCGCCGCCCCGCCGCTGGAGCGCCGGGTGGAAGCTGTTGGCCAGGGCGAGCAGCTGCTCCCGGGCCGCCAGCAGGCGCTCCCGGGCGACCTCCGGCACGCCGTAGCGGGTGAGCTGCACCTGACCAATCATCAGGGAGGGGTCCGCGTCCGCGGTGAAGCCGCCCGCCTCGCGCACCACCTTCGCCGCGAACGACACCGCGGCCACCACCGACGGCTCCTCCACCGCCATGGGCACCAGGTGATCACACCCGTTGACGGTGAGGTTCAATCCCAGACCCAGCGGCAGGGCGAACACCCCCACCGCGTTCTCGATCATCTGGTTGACGATGTCGAAGGAGGGCGTGCCCAAGGCCCGCAGCACCCGCAGGTCCTCCGGTGAGACGTCGCCTCGCCGCGCCAGTTCCCGCCACCGCGAATCCATGTCGCGACGGTGAAACCCCGGCAGGCGCGACGACGGTCTGTCCGGAATGAGCTCCGGCAATCCCTCGTCCCCCAATCCCGACATTGATGCCCCCCCGCGATGGATCCATTCCGCCCCAGGGAACTGGTGACGGACGAGGGCATTGGACAGGGGGCGGCGCGACTTTCATCCCTTGGGGCGGTCCAGGACCGGACGACAGGGCCCGCGATGTGGACCGACAGGCGTTCGCGCGGCATGCCTGCCCCTCCCTCCAGGATGGCGCGACCGTCGTGGATCCGCCCGGGCCCACCCGCGCGAGTGGCTTCACGCTGGAGTCACCCGCGGACGTGGATGAGGTGATTGTCCGGCCGACCGTTGGGACAGGGACACAGGCGGCGTGAGCGGACTGGAGCGGCCAGCCCGCGTGGAGTGGGATGGCCTCAATGATCGACCACACGGGCATCGGGGTGGCGGACATGGCCCGCTCCGCCGCCTTCTACGACGCGGCGCTGGGCGCGCTCGGCCTCCACCGGGTCATGCAGCTTCCAGAGGGCGAGGGCAGCGACGGCATTGGTTACGGCCGCGCCCATCCCGTCTTCTGGATTGATCGCTTCCATCCTCCTGGTGTGAAGCAGCACACGGCCTTCGCGGCAGGAAGCCGCGCCCAGGTCGACGCCTTCCACGCGGCGGGCCTCCGAGCGGGCGGCACGGACAACGGTCCGCCGGGACTTCGCGACCCCGCCATGGGTTATCCGCCCGGGTATTACGCCGCGTTCGTCCTGGATCCGGACGGCAACAACATGGAAGCCGTCTTCCGCGAGCGCTGAAAGCCGAGCAGTTTGAAGGCTGGAGGGAGTGTTACTGGCAGGGGGCGCGATGTCGGGTTGCTTCGCGGCTGATGGATGAAAGCCGAGAGCAGTTGGCCGAAGCGAATCCGGAGTGTGCGTGCGCGGTGGCACCGCCGCCCGTGCCGCAGGCGGCACCGCGTCAGCAGGACAGCAAGGCGCCGCGCCTTGGCCTCACTGCCCCTCTTCTTCGATGGATTTCAGCCAGTATGACCTCCCAGCGGCCGCCAGCGCGCCCGCCAGGAACTCCGCGAACGAGTGGGCGATGACCGGGCAGTAGTACGGGTCCGGAAATCCCTCGCGATATCCATCGCGGAGGGGATAGCGCCCATCGAACTGTTGCCCCACGTCCAGGAGCACGTAGTTGCTGTCCTGGAGCTGGCACACCGCGTACCAGGACGCGGGGCCCGCCGCGTCAGTGTCGGCTTGGGACATGACCACCCGAGCGCGACGCACCTCTGCGAGTGGCAGGATCTGGTAGGGCGCGTTGGAGCCGCGGAACAGCTTCGCTCCATCGAAACGCGAGTAGAAAGCACGCAGGTCCGGGTCCAGGCGCCATCCCATGCGATGCTCGAACGCCTCGACCGCCGCGGCCGTCGCGGGCGGGTGCGGATAGTGCTGGGCCGCCACGACGTTCAGGAGTTCGGTCATCGTCGGCATGTGGCTACTCTCCGTAGGGGTAGCTGCCCCCGACGCTCGTCCACGGGGGCTGTCCCGCGTAGCACTGGTTGTAGACCTGATTCAGGCCGGAATGCAGTTCGGACGGATAGGGGATGATGTTGTCCCAGTCGGTCGGGTTACCGCCGTGCTTGAGGTCGCGGATGTGGTGGGCCGGATAGTTGTTCCCGCTGGCGTCGGTGGGCCACTGGCCGAACTTCTCTGCCCAGCGCTCGCGGAAGCCATCGCGGATGGACTCCCAGCGTCCCCGCGCCGTTGCGTTCTGGCTGACGCTCAGGGCCGGATAGTTACAGCAGCAGTTGGTGATGCCGAACCTGGAGCCCGCACGGACCACGTCGCCGTCGAAGTCCATCTTCACGTCCGCGAGCCAGACGCATCCCTGGAGCGCGAATCCATCCCCGGTGCACTTATCGCGGCAGTAGTTCATGAGCTGCTGACTGCACTGCCACGGGCCGTAGAAGATGTTTGTCCTGAATTGCCCGCCACCTGGGACCGTGACCTGAGGGCCCACCCATCTGCGGACGCCGCTCGCCGTGGACATGGCGCCTTCGGCGCATGCAGACAGGGACAGCGCTCCAGCCAGATGGACAGCGAGGCGGAGCCGCCAACGCGCGGCAATCGTGGTTGTCATGCTGCGCACGGTAGCGAACGGCACCGACGCGCTCGCTGCGCTGCCCCCAGGGCTCGGCAGGGATGCGTTCAGGCACGCTCTGGCCACGGAGTAGGTGTTGGAAGGCGGGCCGCACGGTGGAGGACGTGATGGGCGTGCGGGCGGCACGGACAACGGTCCGCCGGGACTTCGCGACCCCGCCACGGGTTATCCGCCCGGGTATTACGCCGCGTTCGTCCTGGATCCGGACGGGAACAACATGGAAGCGGTCTTCCGCGAGCGCTGAAAGCCGCGAGAATGACGGGCACGGCGGAGCCGTCACTGGAGTCGGGCCCGCGCCCAGGAGTCACACATGACGTGGTGGATCTACGCCCTGGCCTCCGCGGGTTTCGCCGCGCTGACGGCCATTCTCGGCAAGGTGGGCGTGGAGGGAGTGCCCTCGACGCTCGCCACCGCCCTGCGCACCGTGGTGGTGCTCGCCTTCGCCTGGACCATCGCGTTGGCCCGGGGCGAGGGGGCGGCGCTCCCCACCCTCAGCCGGCGCACCCTCCTCTTCCTCGCGCTCTCCGGCGTGGCCACGGGCCTGTCGTGGCTCGCCTACTTCCGCGCGCTCCAGCTCGCGCCCGCCTCGCGGGTGGCCCCCATCGACAAGCTCAGCCTGGCGCTCACGCTCGTGCTGGCGTGGGGCCTGCTAGGCGAGCCCATGTCGTGGAAGCTCGTCGTGGGCGTCGGGCTGATGGTCTGCGGTGCCCTGCTGACCCTGGGCTGACGGGACGTCAGGCGCCAGGGCTCCGCGCCTGCGAGGCGCGCGTGGGACGCAGGTGCACCGGCGGCCCCTCCGGCGCGGGGAGGATCCACGCCTTGGGTCCCAGGCCGTCCTCCTCCTTCGACAGATCCACCGTGGGGTCCACCAGCCGCTCCGACATCCGGCCGTTCAGGGACACGCGGACGTCGGCCCGCACCTCCACGGGGTGGTGCGTGGTCGCCTCGAAGTCCCGGGCGATGCGGTGGGCCAGTTGCAGGATGAGGTCCGGCTGCACCGCCATCTCCCGCTCCTGAAGCCGCGTGAGGTACTGGCTGGGCGGCACGTGCCACTCGCGGCCGGTGACGCTGTCGCGCACCATGAACGTCGCGCTCCCGTTCTTCTCCCGCGTCATCACCCGCCACGAGAAGCGCATCCCCTGCTCGTGCCAGAGCACGTTGCCCCCGTACGCGTGGGTGCGCAGCGGCAGCGCCAACTGGAGGAGCGCGTAGACCGCCGCCGCCCCCAGCGCCAGCTGGCCCTTCCAGCCCGGCGCCACCGCCGCCGTGGGCGGGATTGGGGGAGCGGGGACGGGCCGCCGCCGCACCCGGGCGAGGAGCGCGCGCGGCCACGACGGGTCGAAGAACACCAGCGCCCCCGTCACCATGATGAAGGGGAACATCCCGATGGGGAACAGCACGAACGTCACCGCGTGGAACCCCAACACCACGACGTACGCGAAGGGCCGCGTGCGACGCCACAGCAGGAACAGCACGATGGTGCTGTCGAAGAGCATCCCGCCCCAGGCCGCCGCGTAGGCCACCCAGCGCTGCTCCAGCAGGGGCCCCACCCACGGCAGTCCCGTGCGGGCGGCCAGCCAGATGTTGAGCGGCTGCGCGTGCACCAGCCAGTCGTTCGTGACCTTCGCCAGCCCCGCGAACACGTAGACGACGGACACCTGGAAGCGCAGCAGCACCGTGCACCACGCCGGCAGCCAGTCGCTCCGCAGCGCGGGCTTGCGCCACGCGTCCACGGAGAAGGCCCGGTGCGCCGGCACGAAGCACAACAGCGCCAGCAGCAGGCTCACGAGGTAGTAGTGGTTGAGGTAGTTCGTCACGTCCAGCAGCTGCACGTACGCGAACACCGCGAAGAGCAGCACCACCGTGACCCGGTAGAACAGCCCCACCATCAACAGCACCCCCAGCACGCCCAGCGCCACGAAGAGCGCGGGCATCCAAGGGCCTGGGATGACGGGCACCCAGCCGAACCCCCAATAGGTGAAGCGGAACCGAGGCTGCGCGAACAGCACGCCCACCCAGCCGTAGGCCAGGAAGCGCACCGCCGAAACGGCGATGAGCAGGCCCAGCGCCACCCGGAACGCCGCCAGCGCGGCGATGTCCCGGGGCGACAGCAACCACGCCCACACCCGCGCCACGGGGCGCGAGGACGTCACGCCCCCGGCGCCAGGCGCGTCAGTCATTGTCTCCCTCGAGGCCCGCGGGCGGCTCCAGGTCCAGCGTGGTGATGAAGTCCGTCTTCAACAGGTCCGTGATGCCCTTGAACTCGGTGTAGACCGCCTGCACGGACGCCTTGTCCTGCGCCAGCGCCTGCCGCAGGTCGTCCTCCTCCACCGCGGCCAGCGCCGCCTCCGCCTCCAACACCTGCTGCCGCAGCCGCGTGGCCACCGCCTCCGCGCCCGCCGCCGCCAGCACGTCGTCGAAGCCGATGCCCGTGTAGTCCGGCCCGCAGCCGTCCACGATGCGCCGGAAGCCCACCAGGTTCAGGTGCAGGTTCTGCTTCGAGCGGCCCGCGAACTGCGACTCCAGCAGCTCCGGACAGGTGTCCGACGCGCAGTCGCGCAGCGCCAGCGGACGCGCCAGCTTCTGGTCCTTGCCCTCGCGCTCCACGTAGAAGAGCGCGTCGCTCATCGCGTTGAGCGCCACCTGCGTCGTCGGGAACACCTTGTTGCCGGAGCCCGCCGTCGCCAGCGTCTTCAGGAAGTCGCCGCTCTCCGGCGCCCACGCATCCACCAGCGCCTGCGCGCGATTGCGCACGTCCGCCGCCACCACCGCCGCGTAGGCCCGCTTGCGCGCCGCCCGCTCCTCCGCGGACAGCGCCGCCCACGTGCCCTGCGCCACGATGGCGGAGTTGGGCCCGCACACCGTCTCCGCGCCCTCGTAGAACAGCAGGTACTCCAGCGCCAGGAACCCGCGCCGCGTCACCAGGCTGGTGGAGAAGCTGGCCGACTCGTAGCCCCTGGAGACGATCTGCTCCTCGATGGAGCACCGGTTGTAGAGCGGGAACGAGTGGATGTTGTCGCGGATCTCCGCGCCACCCGGGCTGCTGCGCGGCGCCGCCGGCCCCACCTGCATCGCCTCCATCGTCTGCCAGACGTCCATCGCCTCATGGAACGCCGTGCGCGCCGCCGCCTGGGCCGCCGCGTCCGGGGCGTCCCGGAGCGCCGCCGTCCTCTGCTCCAACGTCGTGGCCTTGGGCAGGAAGTCCCGCGCCGTCCCCAGGATGCAATCACCCGCCGCCTTCAGCAGGTCGACGCGCACATCCACGCCCTCGGGCGGAGGCGGCACCGGCTTGGGCTTGCCGTCGCTGCACGCCACGCACAGCACCGCGGTGAACGCCAGGGCCCTCACTCCCAGCCAGGAGGGCGCTTCGGGACGGGTTCGAAAGACACTCATGCCCGTCGAAGTACCAGCCAAAGTTGAGACTGACAATCATTCTCGACGCAATGAACAGCACCGTGTGTCAGTCGGCCGATGCCTTGACTTCACCGGACTCGCGGTCTACTCAGGCGCCCCGTCAACGCGTTTGAAAATGAGAATCGTTCTCATTTCAAACGCACCCTACCCGAGGGTTTACATGTCGAATCAGAGGAAGCACCGGAGCTTCAAGAAGCTGCTGCCCAGCATGCTGGTCCTGGGCCTGGCCGTGACCTACCTGGGCGGCTGCGGCGATGACGAAGAGCCCACGCCGACGCCGGACGCGGGCACCCAGACGGATGCCGGCACCGACGCTGGCACCGACGCGGGGACTGACGCTGGCACCGACGCGGGGACCGACGCTGGCACCGTCACGCCGGACACGGACCTGGCGTTCCTGCGGCTGAACGCCAACGGCACGGTGGACAACAGCTTCGGCGCGAACGGCAACGGCATCTCGCGCGTGAACCTGGGCACGGGCGCCGGCACGGTGCGTGACTCCATGTGGGGCATCAGCCGCGACGCGCAGGACCGGCTGGTGGTGTTCGCGACGAAGAAGGCGGAGGGCACGCGCACGGACACCGACCGCGTGGTGGCCCGCCTCACCGCCAACGGCGCGCTGGATGAGACCTTCAACGCGACCCCCGCCGCCAACGCGCGCAAGGGCTTCTACGCGCTGGACATCGGCGGCCTGGGCGACTCCGCGCGCCACGGCTTCGTGCAGGCGGACGGGAAGATCATGTCCGCCGGCTACCTGTCGCAGCCCTCGGGCGTGGGCGCGCAGTCCGCCAACCGCATCGTGCTGCTGCGCCTGGAGAGCACGGGCACGGTGGACAACACGTTCGGCTCCAAGGGCGTGCTGAACTCGGCGCCGTTCGCCACGAACGACCCGACCAAGGAGTGGGGCATCTCCGAGGCCTACGCGGCGGTCCGCCAGTCCACGGGCGCCTACGTCACCACCGGCTATGGCCGCGCGGCGGGCGTGGCGGGCAACACGGTGGACCTCATCTCCTTCCGCTACACGGCGGAGGGGCTGCTCGACACCACCTACGGCACGAACGGCGCGTTCATCCTGGACCTGGCCGGTGACAACGACCGCGGCCGTGACGCGGTGGTGCTGAAGGACAACCGCGTGTTCATGGTGGGCAGCGGGACCCCGACGTCGGGCAACATCGACGCGATGGCGGTGCTGATCACCCCGGACGGCCACCCGGCGGCCGCGGACGGCTTCAACGAGGGCTTCAAGCTCTACTCCTTCGACCGTCCGGACGAGGCCTTCTTCAACGTCGCGAAGGCGGACATCGGCGCCGACGAGTACGTGGCGGCCGCGGGCTACCGCGCGGGTGGCGGACAGGACGACGACGCCATCCTGCTCATCCGCAACATCACGACGGGCGCGGAGTTCGCCGGCGCGGTGCCCTTCTCCGAGACGGAGAACGACCGCTTCTGGGGCGTGACGTTCGGCCCGGACAACAAGGTGTACGCCGCGGGCTTCGTCACCGAAGGGGGTGACAACCGCTTCGCGGTCGCCCGCTTCAACCTGGATGGCACGCGCGACACCACCTTCGGCACCGGCGGCATCGTCACGGTGAACATCATCGCCGGCAAGCTGGACGAGGCCGCGCGCGGCATCACCGTGCAGTCCGACGGGAAGATCGTCGTCGCGGGCGCCGCCGAGGCGCAGTAGACGTCCACGCGGTCGCTGTAGCGGCGGTCTTCCAGGACCGGCGGGGACGCGTCACGCCCCCGTCGGTCCGGTCGGCCGCCGCGCTTCTTCGCACGTTCCTCCGGGAGTCTTCGTCTTCATGGGTGCACCGGCCTGGGCAGTCGCAGTCGTCTCCTTCGTCGTCTCCTCGTCGGCCCTGGCGCAGGCGCCCGCGCCGCAAGAGGCCTCCCCGCCCCCCTCGGAGACCCCGCTGGCACCGCCGCCGGCCTCCGAGCCCGCGCCCGAGCCGGCCGCCGCCGGAGCCCCGTCCGTCCCGGGCTCCGCCGCCGCTGCCGACGCGCCGCTCCAGGCCCCGCCGCCTTCGGAGCCTCCCCTCGCCGGACCCGCGCCGTCCGACGCGCCCGTCGTCGAGGCCCCGCCCACCGACAACCGCCGGTTCGAGAGCGTGGTGGTGGGCACGTCCGAGGCGAAGACGAGCGGCTCCATCCACATCCTCAAGCCGGAGAAGCTCCAGCGCTACGAGCTGGACGACCCCCAGGCCATCCTCCAGTCCGTGCCGGGCGTGTACGGCCGCGGCGAGGACGGCTTCGGCCTGCGGCCCAACCTGGGCCTGCGCGGCGTCAACCCGGACCGCAGCAAGAAGGTGACGCTGCTGGAGGACGGCATCCTCTTCGGGCCGGCGCCCTACTCCGCCCCCGCCGCGTACTACTTCCCGCTGATGACGCGCATGCAGTCGGTGCGCGTGCTCAAGGGCCCCTCGTCCGTGCAGCAGGGCCCGCAGACGGTGGGCGGCTCGGTGGACCTCATCACCCGGGACATCCCCGCGCAGGAGTCGTTCGGCCTGGACGTCGCGGGCGGCCAGTACCTCTACGGCAAGGCGCACGGCTTCTTCGGCGCCAGCACGGAGCGGGCGGGCTTCCTCATCGAAGGCGTGCACCTGCGCAGCAACGGCTTCAAGGACATCGACAACAGCGACGCCACCACCGGCTTCCACCGCAACGAATGGATGGCCAAGGCGCGCTACCGGCTGGTGCCGGACGGGGAGCTGCGCCAGACGCTCCAGCTCAAGCTGGGCTACTCCGACGAGGGCTCCAACGAGACGTACCTGGGCCTGTCGGACGCGGACTTCGCGGCGAACCCGCTGCGCCGCTACAAGGCCAGCCAGTTCGACCACATGCAGTGGCACCGCACCCAGGCGGTGCTCAGCCACGTGCTGGAGGGGCGCGACGTCGCGGTGACGACGTCGCTGTACCGCCAGGACCTGGACCGCACCTGGCGCAAGGTGAACGGCTTCCGGGGCATCTCCATCTCCGACGTGCTGGCGGACCCCACGAGCGCGCGCAACGCCATCTACTACGCCGTGCTCACGGGCGAGCAGGACTCGTCCACGCCCGGTGAGACCATCCTCATCGGCCCCAACCACCGCGTCTTCGTCAACCAGGGCATCCAGAGCATCGCCCGCTGGACGGCGAAGACGGGCCCGCTGTCGCACAACGCCGAGTTCGGCGTGCGCTACCACTTCGACAGCATCGACCGCCGCCACACGCAGGACGGCTTCCGCATGGTCAGCGGCGAGTTGGTCGCCGAGGGCGGCACCACGGAGGTCACCGCCGACAACAAGGACTCCACGCACGCGCTCGCGCTGCACGCGACGGACGCCATCGCCTGGGGCCCGCTGGTGGTGACGCCCGGCGTCCGCCTGGAGATCATCCGCTCCAAGTCCGCGGACAAGCTGGCGGACACCGTGCAGCACGGGTCGCTGGAGGCGCTGATGCCGGGCGTGGGCGTCTATGGCGCGCTCACCCCCGCGCTGGGCCTGTTCGCCGGCGCCTACCGGGGCTTCTCCCCGCCCGCGCCGGGACAGCCCCAGGCCGTGGGTCCGGAGAAGAGCGTCAACTACGAGGCCGGCGCGCGCTGGGCGCGGCGCAGCGAGCGCTTCGAGGTCGTGGGCTTCTTCAACGACTACTCCAACCTCACCGACGTCTGCACCTTCTCCAACGGCTGTCTCAACGACAACCTGGACCGGCAGGTGGACGCGGGCGAGGCGAACATCTACGGCCTGGAGGCCTTCGCGGAGAAGACCTTCCGTCCGGGCGGGGGCATCACCTTCCCGCTGACGGTGGCGTACACGTTCACGCGCACGAAGCTGCTCAACGACTTCCGTTCGTCGGATCCCCAGTTCGGCAACGTGGTGGTCGGCGACGAGCTGCCGTACGTGCCCCACCACCAGCTCTACGCCTCCATCGGCATCGAGGGCGCGCGCTGGGGTGCCTTCATCAGCTCCACCTATCTGGCCAGCATGCGCGAGCAGGCGGGCCAGGGGGAGATCCCCGAGGGCCTGAAGACGGGGGCCCTGTTGACGTTCGACGTGAACGCCAGCTGGAACATCACCCGCTGGGGACAGCTCTACGTGAGCGGCCGCAACATCCTGGATGAGGCCGTCATCGTCGGCCGCCGTCCCTACGGCGCCCGCCCCAACGCGCCCCGCACGCTCATTGGCGGCTTCAAGATCCAGCTCTAAGCCGCCCCCGCTCCCCTCCCGAAGCGCAGGTACAGGGAGGGGACGAGCAGCACGTTGAGCACGGCGGACGACACCAGTCCGCCCAGGATGACCACGGCCATGGGGTGTTCGATCTCCTGCCCCGGCCGCAGGCCCCCCGCCACCAGCGGCACCAGCGCCAGCGCCGTCGTCAGCGTGGTCATCGCCATGGGCTGGAGCCGCTCCAGCGTCCCGCGCAGGACCAGCTCGCGTCCGAACGGGACGCCCTCGCTGGCCTCCAGGTGACGGTAGTGGCTCACCAGGAGGATGCCGTTGCGCGCGGCGACGCCCAGCACGGTGACGAACCCCACCAGTGAGCCCAGCGAGACGACGCCCCCGGTGAGCAGCACCCCCACCACGCCGCCCACCAGCGCGAAGGGCAGCGTCCCCAGGGTGAAGGCCACCAGCCGCGGCGACTGGAAGTCCAGGTAGAGGACCAGGGCGATGCCCAGCACCGCGAGGAGGGAGAAGGCCAGCAGCCGCGTCCGCGCGCCCTGGCGCTCGGCGTACTCGCCCAGGACCTCGGCGTGGTGGCCGACCGGCCAGTCCAGTCCGGAGAGCGCGGCCCGGATGTCGGTGACCACCGCCCCCAGCGCGCGGCCCTGGGCGTCGCAGGTGATGTCCAGCCTGCGGGACGCGCCCTCGTGCTGGATGACGTTCGGGACGGAGACCATCTCCACGCGCGCCACGTCGCCCAGCCGGTAGGGCATGCCCGAGGGGGCCACCAGGCGCAGGGACTTCACGGCGGCCACGTCCTGGCGCAGCGACTCCTCGCCCCACACGACGACATCGAGCGTGCGCTCGTCACGGTACACCTCGCCCACCTTCGTGCCCTGGAGCAGCGTGGCCACCGCGCGCTGCACGTCTCCCGGCGTGAGCCCCAGCCGGCGGCCCGCCTCCGGCTCCAGCCGCACCTGGAGCTGGGGCACCAGCACCTGGGGCTCCACCTTCAGGTTCACCACGCCGGGAATCCCGCGCAGCCTCGCTTCGATGTCGCGGGCCTTGGAGCGGAGCGTGTCCAGGTCCGGCCCCGAGGCGCGCACCACGATGGAGCCGCTCGCGCCGCTGAGCACCTCCTTGATGCGCTCCTGGAGGTACGTCTGCACGTCGCGGTAGAGCCCGGGGTAGCCCTCCACCACCTCGTGGATGCGCTGGACGGTCGCCGGGTAGTCGTCGACGGGGCCCAGGCTGATCCACAGCTCCGCGAAGTTGGGGCCCACCACCTCGTCAGCCACCTCCGCGCGGCCGATGTGCGCGCCGAAGTGCCGGACGCCTGGAATGGCTCGCAGCTCCTCACTGGCGCGCAGCGCCGTGCGGAGGACGGCGTCGCCGGACGTCCCCGGCTTCGCCACCCAGTGCATGAGGAAGTCCGACTCCTGGAAGTGGGGCAGGAACCCCTCGCCCAGCCACGCCGCGAGGAGGCCTCCCGCCAGCAGCACGGCGAGCACGCTCCGGACCGCCAGCTGGGGCCGGTCCATCATCCAGGCCACCAGCGGGCGGATGCGCTCGCGCAGCCATCCTCCCAGCCGGGGCGCCCGCTCCTCCCCCCGCTTCGACAGGAACATGAGGCACAACACCGGGGTCAGCGTGAGCGCGACCGCCATCGACGCGCCCACCGCGAGGACATACGCCACCGCGAGCGGACGGAAGAAGGCGCCGCTCACGCCCTCCAGCAGGAACACCGGCAGGAAGACGAGGACGACGATGACCGTCGCGTAGACGACGGCGCTGCGGACCTCCAGCGAGGCGTCGAGCACCACCTGGAAGGCGGAGCGGGGGCTGCCCAGCGCGCGGTTCTCCGAGAGGCGCCGCTGCACGTTCTCCACGTCGATGATGGCGTCATCCACCACCTCGCCCAGCGCCAGCACCAGCCCCGCGAGCACCATGGTGTCCAGGGTCGCCCCCACCAGGCGCAGGGCGACCACCGCGCCCACCAGCGAGAGCGGGATCGCGACGAGGCTGATGGCCGCCGTCCGCACGTCCTGGAGGAAGGCGAACAGCACCACGATGACCATCACGCAGCCGAGCAGCACGGCGTGCTGGAGGTTCCCCACCGCGGTCTCGATGAAGGTCGCCGGACGGAAGATGCCGGGGACCACGGTGACGCCCTGGAGCGCCGGACGCAGCTGTTCGAGCGCGGCCTCCACCTGCTCGGTGACCTCCAGCGTGTTGCCCCAGGGCTGCTTCTCGACGATGAGGAGGATGCCCGCCTCGCCGTCGACGATGCCCTCGCCGATGGGCGGCGGATGCCCCTCCTGCACCGTCGCCACGTCCGCGAGCCGGATGGACGCTCCGTTGCGGAAGGCCACCGGCACCTCCTCCAGCGCCGCCAGCGTGGTGGCCCCCGGGAGGGTGACCGCCAGCCGCTGGTTGGGCGTGTCGATGAAGCCTCCGGAGGACGGCAGGCTCGCGGCGCGCGCCACCCGGAGCACGTCGTCCAGCTGGAGGTTCGCGGCGCGCAGCCGCTCCGGGTCCACCCTCACCTGGAACTGGCGGTCCCGCTGTCCCCAGATGGCGACGTTCGCCACCCCTGGGATGCCCATCAGCCGGGGGCGGAGGGTCCACCGCGCCACCTCCGACAGCGCCATCCGGTCCAGCGTGTCGGAGCGCAGGCCCACCTTGAGGACCCGGCTCGTCGCCGACACGGGAGAGAGCATCACCGGGGGCCGCGCCACCGAGGGCAGCGTGGCGGCGATGCGCGCCAGCCGCTCCTGCACCAGCTGCCGCGCCCGGAACAGGTCCGAGCCCCGCTCGAAGATGAGCACCACGGAGGAGAGGCCGAGCACGGACTTGGAGCGGAGCGTCTTCAGCGCCGGCACCCCCGCGAGGCCGTTCTCCAGCGGCGTGGTGACCAGCTTCTCCACCTCCAGGCTGGACAGGCCCGGGACCTCCGTCTGGATCTCCACCAGCGGGGGCGCGAACTCCGGGAAGACATCCAGCGGCATGCCGCGAAGGCTCGCGTAGCCCAGCACGAGCAGCAGGGCCGCGGCCGCGATGGGGATGAGCCGGTAGTGGAGACAAGCGGAGATGAGTCGATTCATGTCGAAACCCGGTCTTCCTCAGTGGCCCGCGCCGAACTCGGTCCCAAACAGCTCCGCCGCGCCCACGGCCACGACGGGGGTGCCCTCCGGAGGTCCCCGGCCCAGCAGCAGGTCCGTCCCCTCCAGGCGCACGACGTCCACGCGGACGCGGGCGTACACGTGGTCCTGCTGCCGCGCGTAGACCCAGGCCCCGCCCAGCGCGTCGTAGACGACGGCGGACGCGGGCACGGCCAGCAGCTCCGCGTCCTCCTCCAGGTGCAGCGACACCGCGACGCGCTGGCCCGGCGCGAAGCGCGCGGCGGCGGGCAGCTCATAGAACCGGTCCACCGTGGCGCTGACCGGATCCGCGCTGGGGGGCCCCATCACCGGCAGGGCCTCCACGCCGTCGTCCCGGCCCGACAGGAGCGCGTGCACGCGCGCGGGCACGTCTGGCTTCACGCGGGGGGCCTCGTCGACGAAGAGGGGCACGCGCACCCAGTTCGCGGTGACGCCCACCACCTCGAAGAGCGGCGCGCCCGCAGTGACGGACTGGCCGGGCGCGACCGAAACCTGCCGCAGGACGCCGTCGCGAGGCGCGCGGATCCGCAGGCTCACGTCCGACTCCAGCGGCGAGCGGCTCACCAGCTCCATCCGCGTGCGCGCGGCCTCCAGCTCCGACCGGGCGACGGCCCGCTCCGCGCGCGCTTCCTCCACGGCCCGCTCCGTCCCCGCGCCGTCGCGCAGCAGCCGCTCCGTCCGGGCGAGCCGCCCCGCGGCGACCTCGTCGCGGGCCGCCGCCGCGTCCACCGCCCGGCGGGCCTGGGCCAGCAGGTCCCGGTCCACGGTGGCGAGCGGCACCAGCCGCAACAGGACATCGCCTCGCTTCACCGGGGCCCCGGGGCGCAGCGCGGGCGTCGCGCCCTCCGCCGCGACGCCGCCCGCCACGGGCGCGGTCACCACCAGGGCGTTGCCGGACGGCACCACGACCTCGCCGCCCAGCACCTGCCGCCGCGGCGCCTTCCGCTTCTCCACGGGTTGGACGCGCAGGGCCAGCCGCGCCTCGGCCTGGGGCTGGAGCGTCACCGTCGCCAACGAGGCCTCGGCCACGTGGGCGCTCACGGAAGCCGCGGGGGGCGCGGGCGCGGGCTTTGGATCCCGGCAGGCGAGGCAGGAGACGACGACACCGGCGACGGCGGCCAGCCGGACATGCCTATTCATGGGCCACTCCCTGTTTGCCCAGCCCCCGGTCCAGCTGGGCGAGCGCGCGGCGCAGGTCCGCTTCGAGTTCAAGGGTGCGAAGCCGCGCGTCCGCCAGGCGGCGCAGGGCGTCCAGCACCAACACATACGGCGCATCCCCGGCGTCGAAGGACTTGCGCACGCCCTCGCTCGCGGAGGTGAACGCCGGGAGGATGTTCGCTTCGAAGGCCTGGAGTGACGCGGCGGACTGGAGCACCCGCTCCCGGGCCACGAGGACCTCGTTCGCGACCTGCTGC
Source organism: Corallococcus silvisoli (assembly GCF_009909145.1). Lineage (NCBI taxonomy): Bacteria > Pseudomonadati > Myxococcota > Myxococcia > Myxococcales > Myxococcaceae > Corallococcus > Corallococcus silvisoli. Next base: position 1,123,897 of record NZ_JAAAPJ010000001.1, on the reverse strand, counting down.
CTCAGCAGGACGTAGCGGGCGGAGGCGCGCATCAGCTCCGCCTCCGCGCGCCCGACGCCGCCCGGGTTCCAGTTGAAGAGCGGCAGCTCCAGCTGCGCGCCCGGCACCCACAGCGCCTGGGGCGAGCCCTTCGCGGACGTGGACGGCTTCACGTCCAACCGCGCGAGCAGGTTGACGATGCGCGACTTCTCCCAGCCCAGCCGGCCTCCCGCCATCTGGATGCCCAGCTCCGCCGCGAGCACGTCGGGCCTCGCGGCCTGCGCCAGCTGGATGAGGTCGGGGAGCGGCCGCGGGGCCTTGGCTTCCAGGGGTGCCCCTCGCGGGCGGGCAGCGGCGAACAGCGGGCTCTGGACCACGCCCATCAAGAGCCGCAGCCGCTCCCGGGCCAGCAGCACGTCCGTCCGCGAGCGCCGGGCGGTGTCCTCCGCCAGCAGCGTCTCCGCGCGCAGCGCGTCCATCTCCGTGCGGCTGGCGTCACCGGCCTCGAAGCGCGCCTGGGCCAGCTCCAGCGTCCGCGACCACAGGGCCGACAGCTCCTCGAGCGCCACGCGCCGTCCCTCCGCGAGCACCCAGTCCGCGTGGGCGACGCGGACGTCCCTGGCGACATCCAGCCCGTTCTGCACCAGCCCGCGCGCGACCTGCTCCACCTGGGCCTTCGCGGCGGCGACGCGGGCCGGGCGCTGCCAGAGGGAGAACAGCGGCAGGAGCAGCGAGGACTCGATCGTCCGGGGCCCCACGGGCAGGAGCAGGGAGAAGGTGGGGTTGGGGAGCGCTCCCGCCTCGGCCAGGTCGGCGCGCGAGACGCCGAGCTGTGCCATGTCGGCCTGGAGCGCGGCGCTGTTCCAGAGCGCGACGGCGACCGCGGTCCGCTCGTCCAACGGCTCCGCGTCCTCGACGCCCGGGGGGAGGGAGGCGGGGGTGTCCACGCCCGGCCCGAGGGGGGCGGCGAGCGAGCCAAGCTCCGCGGACACCCACGCCCGGTCGTAGGGCGAGGTGGCGCAGGCCGTGGCCATCAGGAGCCACGTGAGCACCATCATGCGAGCAGCGGGCGTTCGGGGCCTGCACCGGGAAGACATGCGCGGACCCTGCCAGCCCCTGTTGAACGGCGGCTGAACGGCCTCCGGAGCCCATGGGCCGGAGGCCGCTCGCCGGTGCTATAGGTCGGCCGGGAAAACCGCCATGCGCGTCCTCGTCGTCGATGACCATCAGGAACTCCGCGCCCTCGTCACCCAGGCGCTGGAGCGCGACGGCCACGTCGTCCGGCAGGCCGCCGACGTGGAGCAGGCGCGGCAGGCGCTGGTCGACGCGGTGGACGTCATCGTGCTCGACATCGGCCTGCCGGATGGCTCCGGGCTCTCGCTCTGCCGGGAGCTGCGCGCGGACGGCCTCCAGACGCCCATCCTCATCCTCACCGCCCACAACCGCGTGGACGAGCGGGTGGAGGGGCTGGACGCGGGCGCGGACGACTTCCTGGGCAAGCCCTTCGCCATCGCGGAGCTGCGGGCGCGGGTGCGCGCCGTCGGACGCCGGAGGGAGCGGACGGGCACGGTCCGCGTCCAGCGGGGCGACGTGGTGCTCGACTTCGGCCGGAGGGAAGCGCTCCGCTCCGGCGCGGCCGTCCCCATCACCGCGAAGGAGTGGGCCATCCTGGAGACGCTGGCCGCGCACGGGGACCGCGTGGTGGGCCGCGACGCGCTGCTGGAGTCCGTCTGGGGCGAGGTCTCCGCCGGGGCCGCGAGCAGCCTGGAGGTCCTGGTGGGGAGGATCCGCCGCAAGCTGGGCGACGACGTGGTGCGCACGCTGCGCGGCGAGGGGTATGGCCTTGGACAGGGCTGACGACGGGCTCCCTCGGGATTCCATGGTGCGCCGGCTGTCGCGCGCCATGCTGGCGGTCACCCTGGCCAGCAGCGCGCTCACGGCCGCGGCCACCGGCCTGATTGCCTACCACCTGCTGCTGGAGGGAGAGGACCGGCGCCTGCGGGACGCGGCGGTGGACCTGGTGGAGGAGGTGGCCGGGATGACGGACGCGGAGGCGGGGGCGGCGGCCCAGTCCGAGCAGCAGGAGCTGGCGGCCTTCGGCATCCACATCGCCCTGTTCTCCGGGGAGCGGCGGCTGGGCGGCGCGCCCGGCATCCCCGTCGCTTCGGGCTGCGGTTGGTCCCCGCTCCCGGCCGAGTCAGGCATACGGTCCTGCGGCGTGATGGCCCACGGGAGGCTGGCGGTGGCGCGGGAGAACCTGGAGAGCATCCCCCTGCTGCGGCTCTCCCTGCCGCTGGCCGCCCTGCTCGCGGCGGGCTGCGCGGCCCTGCTCAGCCTGGGCGTGAGCCGGCGCGTGGCGCGCTGGGCGGCGCGGCCCCTCACGGAGCTGAGCGCGGAGCTTTCGCGCATCGAGCCCGGCGGCCCCCTCCCCGCCCCGCTCCACGCCCCGGCCCGCTACAGCGAGGTGAACGCCGTGCGCGCCGCGCTGGTGGACCTGCTCACGCGCCTCCAGGAGGCGCTGGACCAGTCCCGCCGCTTCGCCGCCAACGCCGCGCACGAGCTGCGCACGCCCCTGACCACGCTGCGGGCGGAGCTGGAGCTGCAGGCGGAGCTGTCCCAGCCCCCGGACACCGCCCAGGCGCTGGAGCGGATGCACCGGACGGTGGTGTCGCTGGGGGTGCTGGTGGAGCGGCTGCTGGTGCTCGCGGACGGGACGCGGGGCGCGCTGGAGCTCCTCGAGCCGGTGAGCCTGTCAGGCATCGTGGAGGACGCCCTGCGCTCACTGCCCGAAGGCGAGCAGCGCCGCGTCGACTTCGAGGCCGGGACCCCGGGCGTCATCCCGGGGGATGGCCACCTGCTGCGGCAGCTGGTGGACAACGTGGTGGAGAACGCCCTCAAGTTCTCCAACGGCGGGCGGGTCCACGTGTCCCTCCAGCAGACCCCGGACGCCACGCGGCTCGAGGTCCGGGACGAGGGACCGGGCATCGCCCGCGAGGACTCGATGCGAGTCTTCGAGCCCTTCTACCGCACGCCGAGCGCCCGCGCCGGCAAGCAGGGCCATGGCATTGGCTTGTCCCTGGTGGCGCTCGTCGCACGGGCCCACCGGGCCCACGCGGAGTTCCTTCCTTCGACGGAAGGGGCCCACCTGCGGCTGTCGTTCCCCCGCGACGGCCACTCCCCCGCCGCCCCTCCCGGGGCAGGCTGCTAGGAATCCCATCGTGTCCATCCTCATCGTCGAAGACGAGCTGCGAGTCCGGGCCTTCATCGCGCGGGGCCTCACGGAAGAGGGGTTCCGCGTGCGCGAGTGCGCGGACGGGGCCCAGGTCCAGGAGCTGATGCGCCACGAGCGCTTCGCGTTGATCATCCTCGACTGGATGCTCCCAGGGCTGTCGGGGCTGGAGCTGCTTCGGGCGTTGCGCGCGAAGCAGGACACCACGCCCATCCTCATGCTCACCGCGCGAGACGCGGTCGCGGACCGCATCAGCGCGCTCAACGCGGGCGCGGACGACTACCTCATCAAGCCCTTCGCCTTCGACGAGCTGCTGGCGCGCATCCGCGCCATCCTCCGCCGGGTGGACAACCGCGCCACCCCGCTGCTGACCCACGCGGACCTGACGTTGGACCCCACCACCCGGAAGGTGGTCCGGGCGGGCGTGGAGATCCCCCTCACCGCCCGCGAGTACGCCCTGCTGCAGTTCCTGCTCGAGCACGCGGGCGAGGTGGTCTCGCGCACGCGCATCGTCCAGGCCGTGTGGGACCACGACTTCGAGACCTTCTCCAACGTCGTGGAGGTCTACATCCGCTACCTCCGGGCCAAGGTGGACACGCCCTTCCCCACCCGGCTCATCCACACGGTGCGGGGGGTGGGCTACGTGCTCCGGAGGCACGGATGAAGCGCCCGCGCACGCTCCGCGGCCAGCTGACCTTCTTCTTCGCCAGCTCCGTCCTGGGCACCCTCCTCCTCTACGGCGCGCTGGTGACGGCGGTGCTGGCCACGGGTGAGTGGCTCGAGCACCGCGCGGACCCCCGCCTGGGGCTGACGGAGGGCATCTTCGACGAGGCGTTGCAGGCCCTGGGCGCGATGTTCCTCAGCATCCCGTTCGCGGTGGTGGGGTCCCTCGCGCTGGGGGGCAGGTTGGCCGACCGGGCGCTGGCCCCGCTGCGCGAAGCCAGTGACCGGGTCCGCGTCGCGCGGGCCTCGGAGCTGGACCTGCGGCTCCCCGTCCGGGGGACGAGCGACGAGTGGGACACGCTGGCGTCGACGCTGAACGAGCTGCTCGCGGATGCCCGCGCGTCGTTCGAGCGCATCCGCTCCTTCACCGCTGACGCCGCGCACGAGCTGCGCACGCCGCTCACCGTCATCCTGGGCGAGACGGAGGTCAGCCTGCGCAGGGACCGGGCGCCGGCGGAGTACCGCCGCACGCTGGAGGTCGTGCTCGACGAGACGCGCCGGCTCACGCACCTGGTGGATGAGCTGCTTCAGCTCGCGCGCGCGGACGCCGGCGCCCGGGTCCTGGAGGCGGAGCCCGTGGACCTGTTCCTCCTGGCGAAGGGCGCCCTCCAGCGCACGGAGCAGCACCTGGCGGCGCGCTCCCGGAGCCTGACGCTGGAGCTCCAGGGCAACCCCACGACGGTGCAGGGCAGCCCCGTGCTGCTGTCCCACGTGTTGGACAACCTGCTCTCCAACGCCTTGCGCCACGCCCGGCAACGCATCCGCGTGGAGGTGCGCGCGACGGACGCCGGGGTCCAGGTCACCGTGGGCGACGACGGCCCGGGGGTGGACCCCGCCTTCCAGGCGCGGCTCTTCCAGCGCTTCGCTCGCGCGGACCCGTCACGAACCGGAGAAGGCACGGGCCTGGGGCTCGCGCTGTCGCGCACCATCGCCGAGGCCCACGGCGGCACGCTCGACTACGCGCGGAGCGACGGCGAGAGCCGCTTCACCTTCCGCCTGCCGAAGCCGGGGGCGGCTGACGGACCGCCACCTCTCGGGGCGCATGCCAGCGCTGGCAGGACCACACCCTGAACGTCGTCACCGGGCGCGGGCCGCGGTGCACCGTCACGGAGGGCAGCTCCTTCACCGCGCCGCAGTGCGCTTCCAGGCGGGTGGCCGCGTCGCGCAGCGGCTGGCGCGCGTCCTCGACGACGAGGGCGTCCACCCCGGGGCTCACCCGGTCCAGCCAGAAGCCATACGCCAGCCCGTCGCCGCCCAGCGCGGAGTCGGACTGCGTCTCCGGACGGCCGGGCAGGTAGTAGGCCAGCTCGCTCGCCGTCTTGTAGCCCCACCCCACCACCAGGGGCGCGGGGGAGCCCGCCGCCTCGCGGTGCCGCTGCACGGCGTCCGCCAGCTCGCGCCAACCGCTCACCAGGTTGTCGCGCTCGCGGAAGGGAATCCACGGACAGAGGGGCATCAGGTACATGCCCGTCATCAGCACCGCGCCCACGCCCACGCTCAGCGCCGCGTAGCCGCGCACGGCCCGGTGCTGGCGCAGGGCCCACGCCCCCGCCGCGGCGGCCACCATCAGCCCCAGGTACGCGGGCGCCACCCAGTTCATCTTCACCCAATGCAGCGGGCTCACCAGGGTGAACGCGGCGAGCCCCGGCACGCTGGCGACTCCCAGCAGCCGCGCGCGGACATCCCCCCGCCACGCCTGGCGCACGAGGACGCCCGCCGTCAGCAGCAACGCCACATAGAGCAGCGGCCCCACGGCCACCGCCTGCAATCCCAGATAGCGGCCGACGAGGTAGCCGTGAAAGCCATCCACCGTCCTCGCGCGGCCGGTGGTCTGGAACGCGAAGGACGCCCAGCCATGCGCCTGATTCCAGACGAGCACGGGTGAGAACACCGCGAGCATGAGCACGCAGGCGGCGTAGGGATGCGCGGTGCGCAGGGCCGCGCGGCCCCGGGGCGTCACCAGCGCCGTGGCCAGCACCTGGAGCGGCAACAGCGCGGCGGTGTACTTGGACAGCAGCCCGCCCCCACAGAGCGCGCCCAGCAGGTACCAGCGCCAGCCGAAGCGCCCCGGGCCCCGCCCGTCCGGGAGCACCAGCTCACAGAGGACCCGCAGCGCGGCGGCCCAGAACAGCACCAGGGGCACGTCCGGCGTCATCACCACCGCCCCCAGCCCGAAGAGGACCGTGGCGTTCGCGGCGACCGCCGTCAGCATGCCGACCGCCGGCGAATACAATCGCTTGCCCAGGGAGTACAGGACCCAGCTCAGCGCGGCGGAGGAGAGGATGGCGGGCAGGCGCAGGGCGACCTGCGAGTCCCCCAGGAGCCGGACGGACAAAGCCATCCACCAGGCGCACATGGGGGGATGGTCCAGATAGGACCAGTCCAGGTGGCGCGTGTATTGCCAGTAATAGGCTTCCTGCGGAGCCAGCTCCACCCGCGCCGCGTAGGCGAGCCTCAAGAGGATGAGCCCGCATGTCGCCGCCAGGCCCCAGGGCCACCCACGGGCCTGGGAGGTCCGCTCGGACGTGCGAGGCATCAGGTATCCTCTCGTCCCCAAGGGCCGCCTGGGCATCAGTGCTCCGGTGCGCGGGGAATGTCCTGATTCATGCCCGATGCGGGTTGGCCGTGTCCGCGCGCCACGGGCTGTCTGAGAGAGTTTTCATCGGGCCTTCATCTTCGCAGGGGAATCACGGCGCACCCACGCGTAGGCCGCGGGCAGGCCCACCAACACCGTGAAAGTCGACAGAGCGAGCCCCCCCAGGACCGTGACGGCCAGCGGGCGTTGCAGGTCGCCGCCCTCCCCCAGGCCGAGCGCGAGCGGGACGAGTCCCAGCAGCGTCGCGAGCGTGGTCATGAGGATGGGGCGCAGGCGCACGGCGGTGGCGGTCGCGACGGCCTCCGCGGCCGGCAGCCCTTCGGCGAGGCCCTCCTCCGCCCGGTCGAGCAGGAGGATGCCGTTCTTCACGACGAGCCCCACGAGCAGGATGCAGCCCATCAACGACGACACATTGAGGGGGATGCCGGTGAGCCGCAGGCAGGCGATGCCCGCCGCGAGGGCCACCGGGACCGCGCCCAGGATGAGCAGCGGCAGCACGACCCCGCGGAAGTGGAACGTCAGCACCAGGAAGACGCTCAGCGTGGCCAGCAGCAGCACGAGCACCAGGGCGCGGAAGGACGCGCGTTGGCTCGGGTGCTGCCCGCCCAGCCGCACGTCCACCCCCGCTGGCGGCGTCAGCGTGGCGAGCCGCGCCTGGACGTCGGCGGTGACGCTCCCCAGGTCGCGCGACTCCAGCCGCCCCGTCACCGCCACCAGCGGGCGGAGGTTGTCGGACCGCAGCTCCGACGGCAGGCATTGCTGTCTCACGCGCACCACCTGCGTCAGCGGGACCTCCACCCCCGACGGGGTCCGCAGCCGCAGGTGCTGGAGCACCTGGGGCTCCAGGCGGTCCGCGTCGCGCAGCCGCACGCGCACGTCCACCGGCTGGCCCTCGCGGGGGAGCGTCCCGACGACCTCCCCCAAAAGCGCGGTCCGGACCTGCGTCGACACGTCCCGCGTCGTGAGGCCCAGGCGGCCCGCGCGGACCAGGTCCACCTCCAGGTGGGCCTCCGGCGTGCAGCCGGCGACCCCGTCGAACAGGTCGGCGAGGCCCGGGATGTCCTGGAGCCGCTCGGCCACTCGCGGCGCGAAGCCCCGCAGCACCTGGACGTCCGGGCCCAGCAGCTTCACCTCGACGGGCTCTGGCGCGCCCTCCAGGTCGGAGAGCATGTCCTGGAGCAGCTCGACGAACTCCAGGCGCACGCCCGGGAGGGCGGCTTCGGCGCGAGCGCGCGTCTCCTCGATGATGGCGGGCCCCGGGCGCGTGCGCCGGGGAGAGAGCGACACGGTCAGGTCGCCTCGCGAGGACTCGGTGGCCGCCGGAGGGCCCAGCTCCGCGCCCAGCCGGCGGCTGGTGCCCACGACCTCCGGGACCCCCGCGACCACCGCCTCCAGCGCGCGCCCCAGCCGGTCCGCCTCCGCGACCGACGTCCCCGTCGGCGTGAAGTAGTCCACCACGAACGCGCCCTCATCCAGCTCCGGCAGGAAGCCGGTCCCCACCCCATGGCCCAGCACCGCCAGCAGCACGGTGAGCAGCGCCACGCCCGCGACGAGCACGCCCGGCCTCCGCCGCCACCGCGCGCGCAGGAACTCCGGGAGGGAGGGCGCCGGCGGGGCGTGGGTGCCGGGCGCGACGAGCAACCATCCGCACAGCAGCGGCGTCAGCGTGAGGGCCAGCAGCAGGGAGAACAGCACCGCGGCGCACAGGGTGAAGGCCAGCGCGGAGAAGAACTGACCGGACACGCCGGGCAGCAGGGACAGGGGCGCGAAGACGACGACCGTGGTGAGCGTGGAGTTGGTGACGGGCCAGGCGATCTCCCCCAGCGCCTCCGCGGTGGCCGTCCACCGCTCCATGCCCGCCGACACCCGCCGGTACACCGCCTCCACCACGACCACGGCGTCGTCCACCACCAGCCCGATGGCGACCGCCAGCCCGCCCAGCGACATCAGGTTGAGCGTCCCGCCCGTGAGCCAGAGCGCGCCGAGCGTCATCGCCAGGGCAGCGGGGAGCACCACCGCCGCCGCCGTCATGGCCCTCCAGGAGCGCAGGAAGAGGCCCACCACCCCCAGCGTGAGCAGCCCGCCGAGGAGGACCTCGTCGCGCACATGGGCCACGGACCGCGCGATGAGCCCGGCTTGATCATAGGAGACCTCGATGGCGATGCCCGGCGGCAGGCCCCCCCGCATCCGCGCCAGCTCCTCCTGGATGCCCCGAGCCAGGGCGACGGCGTCCGCGCCCGGTCCCCGCCCCACGTTGACGAGCACCGCGGGCCGCCCGTTCGCGTACGTGAGGGAGAGCCGGTCCGCGTGTCCCTCCTCGATGCGCGCGACGTCCCCCAGCCGCACCGGCGCGTCGGGGGTGCCCCCCACCACGAGCGCCGTCAGCGACCCCGGCGAGTCCACCGGTCCCCGCACCACCACCAGCTCCTGCTGGTAGTGCACGTCCACGCGGCCCGCGGGCTCCAGCATCAGCGCGCTGCCCACCTGCGTGGCGAGCGTGGGTAGGTCCAGCTTCGCCTGCGCCAGCCGCTGCGCGTCGGCGGTGATGCTCCATTCGCGCACGTCGCCGCCCACCACGTCCACGCGCCCCACGCCCGGGAGGCCCGCCAGCGCGGGGCGCAGCGTCCCCAGCGCGAAGTCCCGCATCCGGGCCTGCGACGCCGTGCCGGTGACGGCCAGGGTCTGGATGGGAAAGGACGACGGGGTGAGCCGTTCGGCGGTGAGGGTGGCGTCCGGGGGCAGCGCGCCCCGCACCTCCGCGAGCCGGGCGTTGACCAGCCCCAGGGCCCGCTCCATGTCCGCGCGCGAGTCGAACCAGAGCGAGATCTCCGACGCCGCGCGGAGGGTCCTCGAGCGGACCTGCCGCACGCCGATGACGGTGGACAGGCCCTCCTCCACCGGGCGCGTCACGGTCAATTGCATCATCTGCGCGCTGGCGCCGTTCAGCGTCGCGGCCACGACGATGCGGGGGAAGGACACCTCCGGGTAGAGCCCGCCGGGCAGTTGGAGGGCGCCAAGCCCCCCCGCCAACGTCAGCATCGCCAACAGCACCACGACCCCGGGCGCGTTGCGCCGCAACAGCGCCAGCCACGTCACCGCAGGACCTCCACGCCGGCGTCGTCCGGGAGGGAGTAGCCGCCCTCCACGACGACGGGGTCGCCCACCGCGAGCGGCCCCTGGATGACGGCCCGGCCCTCGTCCTCGGACACGATGCGCACCGGCACGGTGTGGACCCGGCCGTCCGCCACCCGCGCGACCGCGACGCCCCCGTCCTCCTGGGGGAGGAGCGCGGAGGACGGCACGGCCAGCGCGGCGCCCAGGTCCTCCAGGACGACGTGGGCCCAGGCGGCTCCGCCCAGGCGCAGGTCGTCGCGCGGGTTGGCGAAGCGCAGGCGGACCCCCACGTTGCCGCTCAGCGCGTCCACGGCCGGGGCCACCGCGGTGACCTCGCCCTCGCGTGCACCCGCCAGCCCTTCGACGCGGAGGCTCGCGCGCTGGCCGGGCCGGAGCGCCGCGGCCTCCTGCTGGGTGACGAACGCGCGCAGCTCCAGCGGATCCGTCGCGGAGACCTGGACCACCGCGGGCGTGGAGGCATCCACCATCTCGCCCTGCCGCACCCACACCGTCGTCACGACGCCGTCGAAGGGGGCCTGGAGCGCGGTGCGGCCCACGCCGCGCCGGGCCAGCTCCAGGGCACTGCGGGCCCGCGTCTCCGCGGAGCGCGCGGCGGCCTCCGCGCTCCGGTCCTGCTCCGCGTCCTGACGGGCCGCCACGCCGCGGTCGACCAGGACGTCCGTGCGCGCGCGCTTCTCCCGAGCGGCCTCGAGCGCCGACGTGGCCTCCTTCAGCGTGGCCTCCGCCTGCTGGAGCTCCGCGGTGGCGGGCCCCAGGTCCACCTGCGCCAGGACCTCTCCCGCGCGCACCCGGTCTCCTTCGGCCACGCGCAGCAACGACAGCCGGCCGGGCACGGGCGGCGCGAGCCGGACCTCGCGCCCGGGAAGCGCGGACAAGAGGCCGGTGACTCGCAGACCGCGCACGGCCTGGCCCGGAGCCACCGGGGCCACGCGGACGCGCGGCAGCGGCTGCGCGCCCTCCTCCGGCGGCGGGCGCTGGCAGGCCGCGACGGTGACCAGCAGACAGCCGAGCCATGGGAGTCTAGGGCTCATCGAGGGGGACCCCGGCCGCGAGTTCAAGGTCCGCGAACGCGGACTGGGCGGAGAAGGCGGCGTCGATGGCCTGCGTCCGCGTGTCCGTCGCGGCCTGGAGCGCGGCGTTGAGCGCCACCCGGGGACTGCGGCCGGCGCGGTAGGCCTCGAGCGCCATGCGCTCCGTCCGCTCCACCGCGGGGAGGATCTCCCGCGTGTAGAGCGCGAGGCTGGCGACCGCGGCCGCCAGCCTCGCGTGGGCCGCGACCAGCTCCGTTCTCCGCGAACGAACGTCCTCGTCCTGGCGGGCCCGGGCGGCCTCCAACTGCGCCGCCGCCCGCACCGTCTCTCCCCTCCCCAGGCCGGGGAGGACCATCTCCAGGGCGAGCGCGCCCCGGAGGAAGGCGTGGCGACCCGCCGGACCGTCCCCCTCCATGGAGACGCCCACCGTGGGGGTCGGCCACCGCTCCCGCCGCGTCGCCCGCAGGGTCGCCTCGGCCGCCGCCACCTCCGCCTGTCGCGCTTCGGCGGCGGGAGCACGCGAGCCCAGGGCCAGCACCGCGTCCAACGAGGGCAGGTCCGGCGTCCGCGCATCCACCGGCTCCAACACGCCACCCGGCGTCCGCCCCAGGAGCAGCGCCAGCGCCACCCCGGCGCCGGTCAGGTCGCCCTGACGGGTGAGCACCTGGACCTCCGCGGTGCCGCGCGCGATGCGGGCCTGGAGGAGGTCCAGCTCCGGAGCCGCGCCGGTTTCAAAGAGCAGCGCCGCGGCGGCCTCCGACTCGCGCGCGAGCGCCAGGGCCCGCGCGCCGGCCTCCACGAGCTGTCGGGCGCGCAGCAGGGAGAAGTACGCGCGCCGGGTCTCCGCCCGGACCGAGGCCTCGCTCGCGCGGCGATCATCCCCTGCGCTTCGCGCCGACAGCTCCGCGGCGTGGACGCGCGCGGACCGGGCCCCCGGGAAGGGGAGCTTCTGGGTCAGGCCCACGGCCCAGTGGGGGTCGTTGCCGCCGCCCGCCAGGAACAGGGTCACCGGCGCATAGGTGCGGGCCAGCGCCTCCTCGCCCTGGGCCACGGCTTCCTGTGCCCGGGCCTGCGCGAGCGCGGGGGCCTGGCTCCGGGCCTCGAGGAGCGCCGCGCGCAGCGTGAGCGGCTCGCCCAGCGCGGCGGTGCCACACAGCAGCAACAGGGTGACGACCGTGCAAGGCATTCCGCTCTCGAGCCACATCGAAGGCCAGACACCACGACGACGGCCCCCGCCACAATCCCCAAGGAGCGCCGCGCATCCCGGGGCATGCACCACGCTGCCCTGGAGTCGGTGAACGTGTCAGCCCGGCGTCGCTTCCGGCACGGCACGGACCCGCCCATCTTGGGGCGCTTCACGTGCGACCGTTAGCGGATGAGAGAGCCCTCATCCCCTCCCCATGCGCGTCTCATGGGCGCCCGCCATCATGACGCGTCATGCGTGAGGTGGAGCTCAAGAGCGTCGTGGACGACGTCGCGCGCTGCCGCAGCCGGGTCGAGGCGGCGGGCGGCACGCTGCGCTTCGCCGGGACGATGGAGGACCGGTACTACACGCGCAAGGACGGCGGCACCGGGCGGCTGCGGATCCGCACCTACCAGTCCCCTGAAAGCCAGTGGTCGGAGCTGACGTGGAAGGGCGGCGCGAGCCTGGAGCACGGCTACAAGGTGCGGGAGGAGTTGAGCACCCGGGTGGAGGACCCCTCCACCCTGCGGGACATCCTGGAGCGCACCGGCTTCACGCCGGGCGAGCACCTGACGCGGGAGATCGCCTGGTACGCGTGCGGGGACGCCACCCTGCGCTTCGAGCAGTTCCCGCGCATGGACCTGCTCGTCGAGGTGGAGGGGTCTCCCGAGGCCATCGAGGGCGCCATCCGCGTTACTGGGATTCCTCGCGAGCGCTTCACCGCGGACCGGCTGAAGGAGTTCATCCGCCGCTTCGAAGCGCGGACCGGCACGAGGGCCCAGCTGTCCGGGGAGGCCCCAGTCCACGCGCCCGCGTCCGCGCTGGATTGAGCCGCGCAAGCAGCCTGTTCACTTCCCCCTGCCCTCCGACTCCTGACGAAGCCGCACCAGCCACTGGCCGCGGTCGTCGGCGTGGAACGAAGGCGCGTGGGCGGACATCCAATCCGACAGCGCGTCGCGCAGCGCCTGGGCGGACGGGTACCGGTCCTCTGGCGACGTCATCAAGGCCCGCTGGAGGATGCCCAGAAGCTCCTCATCCAGAGAGGGCTTGTGCTGTCGCGCGGGGATCAGCCGGCCCTGCCGTACCTCATCGAGCCGCGCGAGATCGGAGTCGCCGCGCAGGTGAAGCTCTCCGCACAAGAACTGGTAGAGCATCACCCCCGTCAGATAGACCTCCGAGCGGGCATCCTCCGCGAGGCCAGCGGCCCATTCCGGAGTGAAGTACTGGAGCTTGCCCGTCATGATGTTCAACCGGGACACCGTGTCGGGAGAGAGCATCCGCCAGTCGTGGGAGAAGTCGATGACCTTCACCGCTCCTCCAAACCCCAGCAGGACATGGCGGGGGGAGAGGCTTCCGTGGAGCATGCCCATTCGCGTATGGGCATGATGCAGGGCCTGACAGACGTCGCGGGTGACGCTCACGGCGATGGGCTCGGGCATCCCCTTCAGGCCCCGTCTCCTGGCCGAGTGCCGCACGCCCATCAGGTCGCGGCCGTCCACCCACTCCCGGGCGAGGAAGTACTCGCCTCCCACCACGCCGAAGTCCAACGTCCGCGCGATGTTGTCGTGGTGGGACTTCGCGGTCCTGCGGGCCGAGGTGAGGAACTTCTCGATGAACGCAGCGTCGCCTGAATAGACCTCGGAGAGCCGCTTGAGGAGCACGGGCGTGCTGGCACCCGGCGCCTCCGTGTCGCGCGCCAGGTACAGCCTGGCGAACCCGCTGAACTCAACCGGCATCAACAGCTCATACCGGCCAAACCGCTCCACCCGGAGTTCGCCCATGCCTGGAGAAGCTAACAGCTCGTGCTCCGACGAGGGCCGGAGCCGTGGCACTCCGCGCGCGGAAGGCCCCCGCTCAGCGGCCGAGGATGGAGCGCCAGGCGTCGCCGTTGCCGCCGTTGAGGTAGCCCTGGACGTCCGCCTCGGAGAGCACGCCTGTCTTCAACGCCGCGTCGAGCGCGGCCTTCGCGCCGCTGCGATCCATGTCCAGGCCGTTCTGGTCGATGAAGCGCACGAAGTTGTCGAGGTAGCCGTTGTCCTTCATGCGGTGGATGAACTCGCTGGTGTACGCCTCGTCGCCCTTGTTCTTGTCGCACAGGCGCGCGTACGTGAGCGGGAAGTCCATCATCCCCGCGTTCTGTTCGAAGTCGCGGTCCGCGCGCAGCCGCGACTCCGCGCTGGCCCCAAAGAGGTCCGGCGCGTGCTCCTGCGCGTGCGCGTAGGCGGTCGGGTAGCGGCCCTGCACATACGCTCGCCAGGAGTCGTCCGTGGAGGTCGGGTGCGTGCCGTCGCCCTGGATCATCGGCTTGACGCCCAGCAGGTCCCACGCGAAGTCCCCGTTGTCCTTCGCCATCGCGTCGATGAAGCCCACCGCGTCCTGGCCCTTCATTCCGCACGCCTTGGCCGCGTCGATGGCGGCCTGTCCCAGGCCCGGGGCGTCGAAGAGCGTCGGGTAGCGCTTCGCGACGTCCTGGATCTGCTCCGGCGACAGGCCCAGGTCCTTGGACAGGCGCTCGGGCTGCTCATCCCCGTGGGCGAGGGTCTTCGCCACGTCGGGGTCCATGCCCATCTGCTTGAGGATGCCCTCCGACTCGTTGTCCAGCGCCTCCTGCTTCTCCTTGCCCACGATGAGGCCGCCCAGCGCGGAGAGCACCAGGCCCACGCCCTCGACAATCTGACCGACGCCGGGGAGCACCGTGCCCAGGCCCGCGCCCACCACGGCCACCGCGTCGCCGAAGGCCTGGACGCCGCCGCCCACGGACGGATCATCCAGGAAGTCCTTGAAGTGCTCCGCGAGCACCACCGAGTTGGCCACCACGCCCAGCGCGGGCGCCAGTCGGGAGAGGAACTGCGCCGCCTTCTCCCCCGTCTGCGCGGCGATGCGGCCGGACTCGCCCAGGGTGCGCATCACCGCGGCGGCGGCCTGCGCGCCACTGCGGCCCGCGTTCGCCAGGTCCTTGACGACCTTGCCCCACTCACCTCGCGCGGCATCCGTCGCCGCGCTCGCCAGCCCGAAGGCGACGCCCACGCCCGCCAGGGCCGTGCCCAGCTTGCCCCCCGACTGGGAGAGCTGGCGCAGGGGGTTCGGGTCGCCTGAGTCGAGCGCGGCCTTGATGGTCTGGATGCCGTTCTTGAGGGCCGCGCCCCCCTTGGAGAGAGGAACGAGCGGTTGGGTGAGCTCCGTCAGCGCCTTCAGCGCCGCCTGGGCGTCCCCGCCGTTCTCCGTGAGCAGCTGGCCCGCGGCGGTGGAGAGCGCCGGCGCCGTGACGTCCTCGTCGATCTGATCCTTCAGGCCTTCGAAGGCGGTGCCCGCCGGGCCCTGCGGATCCATCGCCTTGGCGGCCCACTCCAGCGCGCCCTTGGCCTGGGGCGACTCAGCGAGCGACTTCGCCGCGTCGACGCTCTCCTTCGCGACGTCCGGGTTGTTCTTCGCGGCCTCGAGCAGCTTCGGATCATTCAGCGCGTCGTTGAGCTTCTTCGCCGCGGCCTCTTCGGCGGCGAACTCATCCGGGTGGCTCTCCCGGAACTCCTGCACGTACTGCTGCTTCTGTGCGTCGGTGAGCGCCGGCCCCAGCTTGGCGAGCTCCTGGTTGAGCTTCTCGTTCAGCTCCGCGGTCTTCTTGTGCGCGTCGTCGTACGACTGCTTGGCGTCGACCAGGTTGGTGCGCGCCTCGTCGACCGTCGTCGCGCCAGTGGCCGCCGCGGCCGGCGCCGCCGTGGACGGGCCCGTGACGGCGCCCGCGTCCGCGCGGAAGTTCGCGGGGGTGGCCCCGAGCGAGGGAGTCCCGAAGAGCGAGGCCTTGGGACGGCCGGAGAAGTCACCGCCGTCCGCCAGCAACGTGTTGCGGAGGGAAGGTCCCGCCGGGAAGGGCGCGGGCCGGCCCGCGGCCAGGGCGGTGGTGTTCGCGTGCTGCGTCGCGTTCCGCGCCTCCGTCGCGAGCTGCCGGGCATTCGCGTCCGCCGCCACCGAGCGCTGCTCCAGCTTCAGGCCGCCCTGCGGATCCGCGCCGGGCTGACGCGAGGGCCCCACGTTCGTCGACGCCGCCTGGAGCTGTGCCCTCGCCCGCTCCGCCTCGGCCGCCGCCTGCTGGGCCCGCCGCATCGCCTCCTCGGCCGCCCGCCGTGCTTCCTCCGCCGCGCGCCGCGCCGCCTCCGCCGCGCCATCGCTCCCGGAGGCCGTGCCCGTCTGAGAAACACCACCGCTATTGACGCGCATCGCCATCTCCGAAGCCCGAAGCTCGCGGCCGGGTCCGTCCCGGTCGTCTCGGATTATGGGAAGAGGGCGTCCGGAAGTTTCCTGCTTCGAGAAGACGTCATGCGCCGTGGCAGGACCCGCGCGACGAGCGCGAGGCCCCGCTGTGTCGAAGCACGGCGATGCCGCGAGCGAGGCTCACGCGCCCCCGTGGCCACCGCCCGCCGCTTCATCCCAGAAGGACGCCTCCACCTTGTGGCCGTCGGGATCCCTCACGAAGCAGCCGTAGTAGGGCGCGCCGTAGAGGGGACGCGGCCCCGGAGCGCCGTCATCGGTGCCTCCCGCCGCGAGCGCCGCCTGATGGAAGTCATGCACCGCCTGCTTCGACGGCGCGATGAAGCCGAAGTGCGTGCCATTGCCCAGGCTCGCGGGCTGGCCATTGATGGGGGCCTGGACCCAGAACTCCGGGAACTGGCGGCCGTAGGCCGCAGCGTTCGGGAACTCCAGGACGCGGCGGCAGCCCAGCGTGGCCAGGACCTGATCGTAGAAGGCCACCGCCCGCGCGTAGTCATTCGTGCCAACGGAGACATGGGACAGGATGCTTGGGTTCTCAGCGCTCATGGGGCCGTCGATAGCACGACGCGCGCGCGGAGCCAGCGCCTCCTGTCCCCCCGCCCTGTCAGGAGGGCAACGCCTTCAGGAAGTCCAGGAGCGCGGCGTTCACTTCCGCAGCGCGCTCCTGTTGGAGCCAATGGCCCGCGCCCGGGAGGACGTGCTGTCCCCGGAGGTCGGGCACCAGGGCCGCCATGAGGTCGGGAGGGGCGAAGGCGCGCCCCGGGTCCTTCTCTCCGATGAGGAAGAGCGCGGGCTGCTCGATCTTCACCGTCGCCAGTTCGGGCAGCTCCGCCCAGTCGCGGTCCATGTTGCGGTAGCGGTTGAGCCCTCCCCGGAAGCCGCTGCCGGCCAGCTCCTTCGCGAAGTACGCGACATCCGCCTCCGTGAGCCAGGAGGGCAGCGTGTCCGGGGCCTCGAGCCCCGTGAGGAACCCGTCCCCTGCCTTCTTCGCCTGCACGGTCCGGTCCTTCGGGTCGAAGCCGGGGACGCCCGCGAGGAGGATGCGGACCGTCCTGGGGATGTCCGCCTCGAACTCCGCCTCCGCGACGCCCGGCTCCTGGAAGTAGAGGATGTAGAACCACGTCTCCCCGAACATGCGCTTGAAGAGCTGCGTGGGCGGCATGGGCGCGCGGCCCAGGTGCGGCACGCTCATGCCGACGACGGCGCGGAAGCGGTCCGGGTGGAGCGCCGCGCAGGTCCACGCCATCGCCGCCCCCCAGTCATGCCCGACCACGACGGCGGTCTTCTCCCCCAGCGCATCCAGCAGGCCCACGAAGTCCGCCAGCAGCTGCTTCATGCTGTACGCCTCGACGGCCTGGGGCTTGTCGCTCTGGCCGTAGCCGCGGACGTCCGGCGCGACGGCGTGGTAGCCGGCCTCCGCGAGCGCCGTGAGCTGATGGCGCCACGAGTACCAGGACTCCGGCCACCCATGGAGGAGCAGCACGAGAGGCCCGCGCCCCGCCTCCGCGATGTGGAGGTGGATGCCGTTCGTCTTCACGATGCGGTGGGTGATGTCGGCCATGCGGCCCGTTCTGCCCGACTCGCCCTCCTCCGCCAATCCCGTCCGCGCCCGGCGGTTCGGCTGGTGACGCTGGCCACCGGGCCGATGACGGCAGTCATCAGGGCGCCCCCCACCAGCGCCATCCCCGTGCTCCGGCGCCCCATGTGAAATCAATGGGTTGCCAGCGCCCGGCCGGTCCGAAGGGGCTGGCACACCGGCTGCTAAGGGAGTCCCCGTCGCTTCACCGAACTCCCAATCCCCTTCGAGGAACACCCCCATGAGCATCTCGGCCTTCCGCAGCGCCTCCGCTCCCGCCTCCCGCCTCTCCACGCAGGACAGCGCCGTGTCCCGCCCGTCGAGCTTCCAGGGCGGCGTGGGGGGTGCCTCCTCCAGCCAGAAGCCGGGCTCCCGGCTGTCCTCCCCCGGGCTGGCCGCGCTCCAGCAGGACGGCTTCGACGCCGGCTCCGGCAAGGGCCAGGAGCTGGGCAAGCTGCTCCAGGACACGCTGTCGGTGCTGAGCTCCATCGTGCAGCTGGTGGCGCAGGCGAGCGGCGCGCAGGGGCTCCAGGGCCTCACCGGCGGGCAGGACGCGCAGGGCGTCACGGGCGCGAAGGGGTGCTCGGGTTCGCAGTCCTCCGGCAGCAGCTTCACGCCGAAGGACGCGTCGGGCCGGCCTCCCGTGGACCTCAACCCCGTCGCGCAGAACACGGGCCCGATCCCGCCCCCGCTGCGCCAGGATGGCGCCAGCCCGGCGCCGTCGCAGCAGAACACCCCCAGCCCGGTGACGTCGCAGCAGGGCCCGTCCGGCGGCTCGCGCCTGGGCGGCAACCTGCCCGCGGGCCTGGAGAAGTTCCGGGGCGCCATCGAGTCCGCGGCGGCCAAGACGGGCATGCCCGCGGAGATGCTGGCCGCGCAGATCTGGCAGGAGTCGCGCGGCAACCTGGAGGCCGTCACCACCAACGGCGGCAATGGCCTGACGGACACCGGCCTGATGCAGGTGAACCCCAACACCTACCAGGAGCTGCAGGCGAAGCACCCGGAGCTCCAGGGCAAGAACCTCGCCGACCCGGAGACCAACATCCTCGCGGGCGCCTTCTACATGAAGGACATGAAGGAGCAGTTCGGCAGCGTGGACCTGGCCCTGCGCGCCTACAACTCCGGCCCGAACGGCGTGGACAAGAGCAACCCCGACGCGATCCCCGCGGGCACGGGTGACGCCACCTACGTGCAGAAGGTGAAGAGCTTCATGAACACCCTGGCCACCGGCCAGGGCACGCTGCCCGCGTAGTCCGCGCTCAGGCAAGAGGCCGTCCCGGGGAACGCAGGGCGCGTGACGCGCCTTGCGATTCCCTTTGGGGCGTCATGACGGACCGATGACACGCTGACCAGCGGGCCGTGGAGCAGCCGGTGCGCGGGGGCGTCTAGCCTGACGCTCACCATGCTCCGCTCCCCCTTGCGTCCGTCCCTGTGCGTCGCCGTCTCCTCCGCGGGCCTGCTGTTCGGGGCCTGCTCCACCACGTCCCGGCCCACCGACTCGCTCTCCGTGCGGGAGCTGAACATCGTCGATGAGAAAGGACAGGCGCGCGTGCGCATCAGCGCGCCCATGCCCGACCCCAAGGGCCTGAAGCGCGCCGTCACCGCCTACGGCATCCAGTTCATGGATGCCTCCGGCGAGGAGGTGGGCGGCCTGGGGATGATCGACTCCCTGGACATCCGCGGGCTGTGCTTCGACAGCAAGGAGGGCTACGAGGCGATGTGCATGAGCCTCATCCAGGGCCAGCCCAACATCACCTTCCGGCGTGACTGGAAGGAGCGCATCACCCTGGGCGTGGTGGATGGCGTGGCGAGCATCGTGCTCCACGACGCCCAGGGAAAGCCCCGCCTCACGCTGGAGGTGGACAAGGACGGCGGGACACGGGTCGTCGGCCTGCCCCCCGCTCCGGCCGTCCCCTAGCCCCGCTCAGCGCGCGGAGGACGGGCTCTCGCCCTGGCTGTAGCTGTCACAGAGCGCCAGGTACTCGTCGCTGTTCATGGCGAGCGCGGAGACCCGCAGCTTCTTGAGGCGGGGCTTCTTGAGCGTGGTCTTGACCTGCACCAGCTTCATGATGGGGATGCCCATGTACGACTGGTGGAAGTAGACGTTCTCCTCCATGTCCGCCCAGGCGATGAGGACGCCATCCGGGAAGCGGATGCCGTCCCGGCCAATGAGCAGCACGGGCGTGTCCAGGCTCCCCAGCGGCCGGACACAGCTGAAGAACATCCAGGCCGCGCCCAGCGTGACCACCCCCGCGAAGGCCAGCGCGCCGGTCTCCGTCCTCGAGCGCCAGGCGAGCGCGCCGAAGAAGGCGACCGCCAGCGACCAGATGACCGCGCCGATGATGAGCCGGGTCCGCGAGTAGTAGATGGCCTTCGGCTGCTCCACCTGCTTCTTCGCCTTGGGGGAACGGTAGACTTCCATGGGAGTGTCCGGGTGTGAAGAGGAGGTCAGCCGGCCAGCCGGTCTGACAGGTAGGCCAGCAGCACTGGCGCGTTGACGATCTTCGAGGTGTCGAACTTCCGGGTCCTGCCCTGCGCGACGATGACCAGCTCGCGCGCCGCCACGCCGTGGTCCACCTCGTCCTGGAGGCGGATGCTCTCGATGTCCTCCCAGGTCAGCAGCCGCCCCTTGTGGGTCAGCCCCGCGTCGCCCAGGGTCAGCGGGCCGAAGCGCACCGCCTGCCCGGCGGCGACCTGGAGGTGCACGCGCTCCAGCAGCCGCGACACGACCTGCCCCTGCACCTCCTGGTGCAGCTCCTCCGAGTCACCCCAGAGGCCCAGCCGCAGCCGGTAGCGTCCCCCCGCGTGGCGCAGGACGACCCGGTCGTGCGCGGGCTGTTCGACGATCTCCCGCACGTCCCGCCACCGCACCCGCGTGTCGCCGTCGCGCAGCCCCTCGTCGTCCAACGTCAGCGCGCGCGGCGCGACCATCCAGACGAAGAGGTCATCCGCCCGCCACCCAATGAGGTAGATGCCGCAGGGGGCGCCGAACAACAGGATGAAGGGCCCGAAGCGGTCATGGAACAGGGCCTGGATCACCTCCAGGGGCAGCAGGCGCACCGAGGTGGGCGCGAGAAACGCCGCCGCCACCACATAGATGAGGACCCCTCCCCCAACGAACCAATACAAAGAGTGCGTGGGAAAGTTCCGGGGGTACGAGCGCTTCAGTGCTGCCTCCAAGCGGGCCTTGGCGGAACACGTCCTATAAACAATCGCGAGGGGCTCCGCGATGTCTTTCGTCCCCACCCGGTGCGTTCTCGCCCCCTGGGAAATTCCCCCTCGCCCACCGAGACGGCGCTGGCTGGATTTGCGCGGACTCTGTTTTATCCAAAGACATCACAGCCGGGATGGTTCACCGTGAAAGCGGTGGCTTCTGACCGAGCGGACGAGCCCGACGGCCTCCATCGCGCGGAGGCTGAGCCAGCCCAGGTCGAGCTCGTGGGTCCGCAGGCCCATCCGCGCCGAACCGGCGAACGCATGGTGGTTGTTGTGAAAACCCTCCCCGAAGGAGAGCACCCCCAATAGCCAGACATTCGTGCCGCTCTCCGTCGCGCCCGGAACGGCATGCGGCCGCGAACCCCAGACATGCGCGACGTAGCCGACGAACCAGTGGCCCAGGATGCCTCCGGCGGTGCGAGCGCAAATACAGACAGCCACCGCGCCAGGCCCGCCCACCGCGAAGGTGACCGCCGCCAGCGCGAGCACGTGCAACGGCCAGGTGCGCGCCAGGAAGCGCAGCCACCGGTCCTCCATCACGTCCGGAGGCAGGCGCGACAGGGCCCGGTCATCCGCCGCATCGAAGCGCAGGTGCAGGTTCCACACGAAGTCGCGCGCCAGCGAGTGCCGGTACGCGAAGTACGGCGGGCAGTCGCGCTGGTTCTGCCAGTGGTCGCGCACGGCGTGCAGCCGCGCCCAGGACAGGGGCCCGCCCAGGCCGCTCAGGACGAAGAGGTACGCCAGGGCGCCGCGCACGACGGGGCCCGCTTCGTAGGTGCGGTGGATGACGCCCCGGTGCAACCCCACGGAGTGCCCCAGGCACAGCGTCAGGAAGGTCATCCCCAGGGACGCCGTGAGCGTCGCGGGCGTCACGGACAGGGGCCCGAGGACCACGCCTGGAATCACCATGCTCCAGAGCCAGAGGCTCTTGAACGCATCGAACCGGACCTGACCCACTTCCAGCGGCACGGGGGCTGCTGTTTCGTTCGACATGGGGATGCGGCCTTTCGTCGTCCCGGAGGACGCTGACGGCGACCCATGACCACGGCGCATGCGTAACCGCCACGAGCCCCCCTCGCAACCCGCGCCGTGTGCCTGGATTCACAAGCCGCGCGGCGGGGCTAGACTCGCGGCCCATGCACGTCCTGCGACGCGGTCATGCACCCCATCAGCCTCTCTTGCTGCGCCCCCTGTTCGGCGGGGTGCAACGCATTGGCATGCGCTCGGAGAGCACCACCACGCTGCGCGACGCGGGCCGGACCAGGCCCGGGCCTTCGCTTCCAGGCGTCCAGATGGTGATGGTCGCGGAGGTGCTGCGGGTGCTCCCGGACGGCACCGCGCGCTACCGCTTCACGCTGGAAGAAGTGGACCTGCTCGTCGCCGCGCGCACGCCCGTGCGCGCCGTGGAGGCGGCCCGCGCGCAGCTCGCGCCCCTGCCGGGATTGAAGGGCGAGGGGCAGGTGGGCCCCCACGGCCGCTCCACCGGCTTCGAGTGGAAGCTGCCGCCGGACCTCTCCGCGCCCGTGCGAGGCCAGATGCAACAGATGGCGGACCTGCTCAAGGACCTGGGCACCTTCCTGCCCACCGAACCCGTGGGGCTCGGGGCCCGGTGGGAACAGCAGGGCGTGGGGAGCGGAGCGCTCACCGGGGCCACCACGCGCGTGGAGCTGCGCAGCCTGGAGCGCCAGTCCGTGGGCCTGCGCCTCCAATGGGAGACGCCGCGCACGCCCCAGCCGGTGCCCGCCTCGCTCCGCACCCCCAACGGCGGAGAGACGATGCACACGGAGGCCAAGGGTCACGGAGGCTGCCTGCTCGCCCTGGACCGGCTGTGGCCCGTCCAGTTGGAGTTGGACGTGGAGTCCCACGTCGCCCTGCGCGCCGGGGCCCAGGAGGCGCCCCGCCGCTTCGATGGCTTCACCACGTCCCGGCTCCGCGTCCGGGAGCTGTCTTTCACCCCACCCCGCCTGCGCGCCACGCGCACCGTGTAGGCAGACACCCACTGTAATTCCTACCCATCGGGGGCCATCCGAAACCCTGGGGTGGGTCGGTGCGATAATCTGAAAAGGATTGCACCCGGTGGCGGGGGACGCCGCGGTTCCAGGGCGCCAGCATTTGGACCCACCGAGCGCAGAAGTCTTCGGAGACAGACGATGGCGATCGACGGTCCTCGCAACAACGGCGTTCAGCGCACGCTCCCGCAGCAGCCCCAGGCCCCCGCGCCGCCTCCGCCCCCACCTCCCCCTCCCAAGCCTCCGCAGCGGGACCGCTCCTCCTTCGAGCGTCCCCAGGCCCGGACTGGCCCGTCGCTGGGCACGCCCACCCCGCCCGCGACCGCCAGCACCGTCGCCGGTCCCCAGGTCGCGGCCACGCCTCCCGCGCCGGCCCCCGCGCCCGCCGCGCCGTCGTATACGCAGGCCCAGGCGGACAAGGACGCCAGCGCCCTGCGCGAGGCCATGGAAGGGGGCCTCACCGGCTGGGGCACCGACGAGGACAAGCTCTTCCAGACGCTGGAGGGCAAGAGCCCGGAGCAGCTGGCGATGATCCGCCAGAGCTACCAGGACCACTACGGCAAGAACCTGGATGAGACCATCCGGGGCGAGCTGAGCGGCTCCGACTGGCAGCGCGCGGAGGGCATGCTCCAGTCCAACACCGCGAAGAGCGACGCGGTCAACCTCCAGTCGGAGATGGACAGCCTCTTCGGCACCAACGAGGACATGCTCAAGGTGCTGGAGAAGCGCGCCCCGGAGGAGCGCCACGCCATCGCCCAGCAGTTCGCGGAATTGAACGGCGGCACCGCGCCGGGCCAGACGCCCGAGGACTTCCTGCTGTCCCGCCTGGGACGCGAGATGGACGGCGCCCAGCTGGAGCGGGCCCGGAGCATGCTCGGCGCGGGACAGGCCACGAACCCCGCGGAGGCCACGGCGCTGGAGGCCCAGGCGCTCAAGGCCGGCCTGGAAGAGGACATGGCCGGCTGGGGCACCGACGAGGGCCGCCTCTTCGAGCGCCTGGAGAAGGCCACCCCCGAGCAGCGTCAGATCCTCGCGCAGGACGAGGGCCTGAAGGCGAAGCTCAAGGACGACCTGTCCACGGAGGAGTACGACCGCGCCATCGGCATGCTGCAGGGCAACCCGGCCCAGGCGGACGCGGCCCGGCTGCGCGAGGCGATGGGCGGCTTCTTCGGCGCGGACGAGAGCGGCGTGCGCGACATCCTGCAAGGCAAGACGCCCGACCAGCTCACCGCCATCAAGGCCGAGTACCAACGCCAGACGGGCCAGTCCCTGGAGGACCAGGTCCGCCAGTGGGACGGCGGCGACCGCGACGTCACGCTGCGCATGCTCAACCCGCCCGCGGCCGACGACGCGCAGGGGCAGGCGGAGGCCGCCGCGGAGAAGCTGTTCCTGGCCATGGACGGCCTGGGCACGGACGAGGACGCCATCCGCTCGGTGCTGAGCGGCAAGTCCAAGGAAGACCTCAACGCCATCTCCGCCGCCTACCAGCAGAAGTACGGCAAGGACCTGCGCTCGGAGCTGGACAGCGAGCTGGACGGCCGCGACGAGCTGGAGCTGCTCAAGCAGGACTTCGACCTGGGCGCCATCGACCCCAACGACCCCAACGCCGCGCAGGAGCGCGTGCGGCGCCTGCGCGAGGTCCAGGCCAACGAGTCGGGCCTGGGCGTCAGCCTGCTGGACGGAGTGCAGCACCTGACCAAGGGCGAGTCGGACAACGACATCCTCGACCGCAACCTGGGCCGCGCGGAGCAGTCCCTCCAGACAGGGGATACCCAGCGCGCGCAGACGTTGACGGGCTACGCCACGGAGGACGTCAAGGCGCTCCAGGCGGGCAAGGACTCGCTGGCGGAGACCACGGCCACCGTGGCCGTCGTCGCCGTCACCACCGCGGCCGTCATCGCCACGGGCGGCGCGGCCACGCCGCTGGCCATCGCCGGATACGCGGCGGCGGGGGCCACGACGCGCGCGGTGACGTACGCCGCCATCCAGGGCGACGCCGCCGGGGCGCAGGACCTGAGCCGCCAGGCGCTCATCGGCGCGGTGGAGGGCGGCACGGCGGTCATCCCCGTGGGCAAGGGCGCCAGCGCCATCACGGGCGGCACCCGCGCCGCGGCCACCACCGTCACGGAGGCCGCGGCCCGCACCGCGGTGAAGGAGACGGCGGAGAGCGGCGTGAAGACCGCCATCAAGCAGGGCATGAAGGAAGGCGCCTTCGGCGGCGCGGCCGGTGGCGCCGTCGACGCGGCCACCCAGCGCGAGACGTGGCAGGACGGCGCCCTCAAGGGCCTGGGCCGCGTGGCCACCCGCGCGGCGACGGACGGCACCGTGGGCGCCATCACGGGCGGCGCGGTCAGCGGCGGCTTCGCCAAGGGCGCGGAGCTGCTCAAGCCGCGGGAGATCCCCGTCCTGCGCAACCCGGACCTGCCGGGCAACACCACCCAGGTGCGCTACGACAACGGCCGGGTGCGCATCGAGGCGGGGCCGCACGCCACGCCCGCGGACATCGCGGCGCACCAGGAGACGGCCCGCCTGCTCCAGAAGTACGAGGGGCCCACCGGGCAGATCCGCCAGCTCAAGGACCGCGTCCAGCAGGCCCTCACGCGCACGCCGGGCTACGGCACGCAGGGCTTCGAGTCGAAGCTGGAGGTGCAGAAGCTCAAGAACATCCTGGGCGGCCTGGAGGCGGCGCAGAAGAGAATCGACGACAGCATCGCGGGCATGAGCGGCAAGCCCACCGCGGCCACCGTCGCGGAGCGCGCGGCGCTCCAGCGGGACATCGCCAACGTCGAGTTCCAGATTGAGTTCCACGCCCAGAAGCTGAACTCGCTCGCGCCGGGGACGGGCTCGGTGGCGATGCACGGCCAGACGGGCGCGGTGCCGGACTGGCCGGGCGTGGGCACGACGGTGAACAGCCAGCTGGCCGTGACGCCCCCCGCGCAGGCCCCCATGAACGCGGCGGAGCACGCCGCCATCAACAACCCGCGCGCCCCCACGGAGACGAAGGCCGAATACAAGGCCCGCGTGAGCGAGGGCCACCGCGCGTACGCCGAGCGCACCTACGACCCGAAGCTCCGCACCCAGGCCGAGCTCAACCAGGACATCAAGCCCGGGCCCTACACCCGGGAGGATCCGACCACGGGGCAGAAGGTCCCCGTCGAGACGAACCAGTACGCCAAGGTGCGCGCGGAGAAGGCCCAGGCGGAGATGCTCCGCCGGGGCGTCATCCGCGATCAGCAGCTGGCCGCGGCGTACCCGAATGGCCCCGTCCTCGACGTGGCCGCCAACGACCTGGCGCACGGCACCGCCCACAACGCGCACACGGTCGACCGGCACGGCGCCTCGGTGCCCACCTCCGTCGCGGACGCGCCGCCGGGGGCCCGCAGCATCGAGAGCCGCGTCACCACGGGCGACGGCTGGAACAAGGCGGAGCCCCTGTCGTTCCAGTGGGAGAGCGACGCGACGATGAACGCGACCCTCAACCAGTACGTCGCCGACAACTGGCCCCGCATCCGGACCGAGCTGGCCCTGGAGGGCGTCAGCGACAACCTGGACATCCCCGTCCCCACCGGGACGAAGGTGGGCAAGGGCTTCAAGGGCGTGGAGGATCCAACGACAGGCACCAGGCGGGCCGTCCCGCTGGACGCGACCCACTACAACATCCGGCTGCGCCTGCTCGACGGCACCCCGCCGCAAGTGGTGGTATTGACCGCCTTCCCCGGTAACAAGAACCCATGAACGCCGACCCCAAGGCAGCCGCCACCTTCGAACAGCTCCAGGCTCGGATGGAGGCCCTCCAGAAGGCGCCCGCGCTCGAGAAGGCGCGCACCTTCCTGAAGGCCTACTGCGCCCCCAACTCGGGGCTGGAGGAGGTGGAGGAGCAGGTCCAGCACGCGCTCGGCTTCAACAGCATCCCGCTGTGGACGGGGCTGGAGGGGCTGGAGACCCTGCTCGCCGACAAGGCGACCCCCGCCGCGACGCTG
This sequence comes from Corallococcus silvisoli, assembly GCF_009909145.1. Lineage (NCBI taxonomy): Bacteria > Pseudomonadati > Myxococcota > Myxococcia > Myxococcales > Myxococcaceae > Corallococcus > Corallococcus silvisoli. Next base: position 1,096,974 of record NZ_JAAAPJ010000001.1, on the reverse strand, counting down.
GTGGCGCTGGTGCGCGAGGACGCGAAGCGCCAGGAGCTGCCGGCCACGGCCGACGCCGCCCGGGACTACCTGGGCAAGGTCGTGGGCCTGCTGCGCAAGCACCTGCCCACCCGGCCCGAGGGCGAGGGCGTGGTCAGCTTCAGCATCGACGACGTCTACAACCTGCGCGACCCCTCGGGGAAGCTGGAGCGGCTGCGCTGCATCGACGTGGTGGGCGTGGGGACGGAGAGCTTCGCGGTGCTCGTGCCGGAGCATGCCAGCGAGGACAAGGGCCCCTTCACGGTCTACCGCTACCGCGCGGTGCTCGGGCAGCCCTTGAGCTACGAGCGCGTGACGGACGCGGGCGTCGTCGCTCGGGTTCTCAAGGCGGCCCGGAGCTGAGGTCCGGGCCGCGGTGCCGCCGCCCATCGGCCTCGGGGGCCGGTGCGCGGCGGGGGTCCTGCATCAGCGCCGCGCGTACGAGCCGGCGCGCAGGTCCTCCAGGAGGCCGGGCCCCCGGGGTGCCCAGCCCAGCAGCTTCTCCGCCTTCTGGGAGGTGAACTGCTGATCCAACGCCAGCGCGTCCGCGAACGGGCCGAACTGCTTCCGGGCCTCCTCCAGGGGCCACGCGACGGTCTTCCCGGCCACGCCAGCGGCCTCGCTCGCGGCGGCGGCGGCGTCCTTCACCTTCACCGCCGGGCCCTGCGTGGCGATGAGGACGGTGCCCGCGGGGGCCTTCTCCACGGCGCGCACGTAGAGGTCCGCCAGGTCCTCCACGAACACCACCGGCCAGTGGTTCTCACCGGTGCCCACGTAGCGGACGGCGCCGCCCTCCTTCGCGGACGCGACGAGCATCGCGGGGATGCCGGTGCCGTGGCCGTAGACGACGCCCGGGCGGATGACGATGCCGCGCACGCCCGGCGTGCTCAGGGCGCGCCGCTCCACGGCCGGACGCCAGGAGACGATGGGCGTGGCGTTCAGCGGGGACTCCTCCGTGGCGACGCCGCGCGTGTCCCCGTGCACCCAGACGCCGCTCGTGTAGAGGAACGCCTTGTTCGTGCCTTGGAGCGCGTCCAGCACCGCCGCAACGGCGGGCGCGTCCACGGCCTCGCTGTTGGCCGTGGCCGTCCAGATGACCGCGTCCAGGTCCTTCACCAGGGCGGCCAGCCCCGCGGTGTCCTTCAGGTCGCCCGTCACCGCCTGGACGCCCCGGGCCGCGAGCTTGCCGCGCGCCTCCTCCGAGCGCGCCAGCCCCAGCACCTGGTGGCCGGCCCGCTCGAGCGCCTCCACCACCGCCCCGCCGATGTAGCCCGTCGCACCAGTCACCAGAATCTTCATGGTCCGCCTCTCCTCCCGTTCGGGTCGCGCCCCCGCTCATGCTCCCGGGCCTCCAGCGGGTCAACCCGGAATGCGCCAGAGGTCCAGAACCTGAAACGGTCAGGCCGCCTCGGTGGTCAGGAGCGGGGCCTCCGGGTGCGACTCCGGGGGCGCGTCCTTCGCGGGCGCGGCCTCGGTCCGCCACTCCCAGGCGAACGCGGCCAGGTTGAAGGCCATCATCATCAGGGAGAAGAGCCACAGCCGCAGACAGACGGCGATGCCCGCGTGCAACGCCAGCGTGGCCAGGAGCCAGTGACGGCGCAGCCGGGGGACCCAGATCATCCCGGCGTAGCCCACCTCGATGACGAGCGTGCCCCAACACGCCAGCTGCGCGACGACCGGGTACGACGCCAGCCACGAGAAGTCGAAGACGCGGAACTGCGGCTGCATCAGCGCGCGCCAGAGGGCCTCGCCGTTCCACCACTGGGGGCCCTGCGCCTTGGCGAGGCCGGTGTCCAGGTAGATGAAGCACAGGTGCAGCTGCAACGTGCGCTGCGCCACGCGGGCCCGCGAGGACAGGCCCGTGAGGACGCGGCCCGCGCGCGCGTCCAGCGACCAGCGGCCCGCGGACGGCATGAACGCCAGATAGAAGAAGAGGACGTGGAGGATGGTGTCCACGCCGTAGAGCGACAGCGTCGCGTTCGCGGACGTGATGCCGTGCGTGACCCACGTGAGCACCGCGAAGAAGCGCGTGCGGTAGCCCACCAGCAGGCCCACGAGCCCCACCGCGTAGAGGACGAAGACGCCGTAGAGCGTGGTCATCGCGCTGACGCCCAGCGGGGCCAGCAGGATGCCCAACCGGCCCAGGCTCGGCGCCCAGTCCCCCGCGCTCATGTCGGTGATGACCCACTGGACGAGGCCGAAGTTGCCGTAGAGCGCGGGCAGGTGCGGCCAGAGGATGACCAGCTGCGTGAGGGCGATGGTCGCGACGGCCAGGCGCAGGAAGGCGAGCGCGTCGGGAGCGGCCGGCTCCAACCAGAAGCGGCGCAGGAGGGAAGGGACGCGGTTCATGGCGTGGACTCGGGGGCCGGGCCGTCGCGACGGTCGAAGGTCCCGGTGTAGTTGAGGGTCCAGTCCGGCCGCTTCCCTGCCGCCCAGGCCCGCATCGGCGGAAGCACGTAGGACTGCGTGACGACGGTGACGCGGGAAGCCTCTGGATGCACTCCCAGCATCACCGCCGCCCACGACTGGGCCAGCACATCCTGCACCTTCTGACTGGAGCGCAGGCTGGAGGCGACGATGCATTGGTAACGGAGCCCCACCTCCAGCTCCCCGGACTCCAGGGACTGGAACAGCGTGCTTCCGTCGCGCAGCTCCAGGAAGAAGCCGGTCCGCGTGTCGCTGGAGACCGCGGGCGCGAAGAAGCGGTAGTCGCTGACGACGCCGGACAGGCCCTTGTAGGTCCGCACGCCGCGGTCGAACGCGGTGTCCGAGTTCCCTCGGGAGAGGTCCGTCCAGATGAAGGCGCTCACCGCGGCCAGATGCAGCACCGCGACGCACGCCCACACGCCCGCGGGGCGCTCATCGCCCACGGGCCGGGATGGGGGGGTCCGCATGGGCTACCTCAGGAACTGGTAGCTGTTGGGAGTGATGTTCGCGAGCACGGCTTCAATGGCCAGCGCGGCGCGCTCCGACTTGGCGCCCGAGGCCGTCTGCGACGCGTTGTTGGGGTCCATCACCAGCCCCATGATGTTCGCGTCCTCGTTGAGGACGACGTTCTGGGCGCTCGCCATCCGCCGCACGTAGGCGATGGGCAGCGACCCATAGAGGCGCGACCCGTTGACGACGCCCCGGGCCGAGAACGTGGGCAGCCGGACGTAGAACGTGTCCGAGGACACCGTGCGAATCTGCGCGACGATGCTGTCCACGTCCGCCTGGGTGAAGTCGTGGGTCAGCGTGCGGGTGGAAACGGACGCGAAGCTGATGGCGCTGGTCAGCGCGAGGCCGACGGTGGCGGCCGCGGCGACCTTGAAGCCCACGCCACGGAACGCGCGGCGCAGGACGCTGGGAGACAGGAGGGTTTTCATCGGGGAGTGACCTTCAGGGTGAGGGCAGCGGTGAACGGCGTGCTGCCCCTGGGTTACGCCCCGGTGCAAAATTATTCTCGGGCCCGGGGTGTCCCCCGACCGCGAACCCCCATGGGGAGAGGCATCCCGGACGCGGATGGCCTAGCCTGGGGGCCCATGAGCTTCGCCGACAAGATGCGCGTCTGGATGCCCCTGCACGAGAACGGCGTCAGCCGCGCCGTGCACTTCCTGGGGGCCTACCTCTTCACCTTCGCGCTGCTGGTCCCCCTGTGCTGGGTGCGGGTGCCCGGCCTTCCCGTCACCGCCGCGCACCTGCTGGTGGCCGCGGTGGCGCTGTACGCCGTGACGCTGGAATGGACCGCGGGCCTGCTGATGGCGGTGCCCCTGGTCCCCACGCTGCTGGCCGCCGAGGCGGTGGCGGGGCTGCCCACCGGGACGGCCGCGGGCGTGGCGGTGGGCGTCATGGTGGTTCGCTTCGCGCTGGTGGTGGGCGCGCACGTCGTCTTCGAGAAGAAGACCCACGGCCTGTCCCTGGGCGGTCCGCTGCTCTTCTTCATCGAGCCGGTGTACCTGCTCACGCTGGTGCTCTTCGGACTGGGCTTCAAGCAGGACCTGCGCGCTCGCGTGACGTCCGCGGAGCCCGGGCTGGCCGCCGGACACTGAGCGGGCGGGCGCACCGGCGGGTGACGCCGGCGCGGCAGGGCTTTGATTCCCGTCCCCCCGGGGGTCGATGCGCGATGGCCCCGAACCGGACCCGCTGAAGGGTCCGGCCGGACGCCGCGGAGCCCAGGACGCCACCCGCGGGACGGCGTGCCGGACGGGAGGCAAGCAACAGAGCGAGGCACCCCCACCACCTGGGAAGGCTCCGGCCAGACCCATGTGACGAGGCGGCGCCCGGGGAACGCGCCAGAACCCATCCGCGGGGGAGTGGAGCGACGCCTTGCCTGTGCATGAAGCGTCCTCACCTTTGGGACAGCACCCGAACCCCTTGGGAGGAATGAATGCCTGGCGAACAGACCGTGGAGCAGGCCCGGGAGGACCCGCGCGAGGGCAAGAGCACCCCGACCCGGGCGGGGAGGTAGCCACGATGGCCTCCGTGACGAAGAAGCCGCGCGGCCACACCGCCCCCCGGAAGCGGCCGTCCACCGCGAAGCGCTCCACGGCGAAACGGCGCTACTGGTCCGCGGAGGTGACGGCGCACAGCAACGCGATGAAGTTGGAGGACCGGGTCTTCACGCGGTCCCCGAAGCAGATCGCCCGCTCCGTGAAGCGCTCCGCCGAACGCAGTGACCGGCTCAAGGCCTCGCCCTTCCAGTCGGCCATGTCGATGCTGTCGTTCTACGGCAACCGCGCGGGGAAGAACCTCCCGGCCTCGCGCAAGCGCGCGCTCCAAGAGGCCAAGGCGGAGCTGCGCAGGCTGTACCACCGGCCGCCCTGACGCCTCCCGTGGAACGCCGACGGCGGGCGCGAGCCCCCCATGGAGCTGGCGGGACAGGGGCCCTCGCGAGGCCTCGCTCCGGTGCCCACGGAGGGAGCCGGTGTCGTCTGGCCTGAGCTGTCTGGCATTGCATGTCGTCCATCGAACACCCATGCCGTGAAATCCACACAGACCTTCCGTGAATTACGAGATGGGCACGTTTGAGCGGGGGGGTGTGCCTGAAGGGCCTGCTGGATGCCCGGCAACACCATCCACGAACATGGGAGACGAGATGCGTTCAAGGATGCGCCTGGAGTTGTTCCGATGGTGGGGAGCCTGGTTGTCATTGCTGCTGGGAATGGCCTGGAGCCCGGCCCTGGCGGCGGACGGCACCGTGGGGAAACAGGGGGCCGACGCGGCGTCGCGCACCGCGTTCTCCGGCCGCATCGCCGCGAACGTGAGTCACTCACTGGCCATCCGTCCGGATGGAACCGTGTGGGCCTCCGGATACAACAGCCAGGGGGAGCTCGGAGATGGCACCCGCCTCCAGCGCGTGAACCCGGTCCAGGCCTCGGGACTGAGCAGCGTGGCGGCGGTGGCGGCCGGCCGGAACTTCTCTCTGGCCCTCCGCTCGGATGGCACGGTGTGGGCCTGGGGCAGCAACACGTACGGGCAGCTGGGCATGGGTGACACGGCGTCCCGGCTGGTACCGACCCAGATCCCGGGACTGGGGAGCGTGGTGTCCGTTTCCGCCGGAGACAACCATGCCCTGGCGGTGCGCTCGGACGGGACCGTGTGGACCTGGGGCTACAATGGCTACGGCAACCTGGGGAATGGCACCACGACGTCGCGCTCGACGCCGGGGCAGGTGCCCGGGCTCGCCAATGCGTTGATGGGGGTGACGGGCAGCTACCACTCGCTGGTGTTGCGCGCGGATGGGACGCTCTCCGCCTGGGGATGGAACCACCGCGGGCAGCTCGGGGACGGCACCCAGGTGGACCGCGCCTCTCCTGTCTCCGTCGCGGGGATGACAGGCGCCGTGTCTGTTTCGGCGGGCTCATACCATTCGCTGGCGGTTCGTTCGGATGGCTTCGCGTGGTCCTGGGGCGACAACAGCAACGGCTCGCTGGGGACGGGTTCCTCGACGTTGGCCTTCAGCGCGGTGCCGGTGCGGGTCGCTTCGCTCGACGGGGTCGTGTCGGTCTCGGCGGGCCAATCCCACTCGCTGGCGGTGCGTTCGGACGGCACGGCGTGGGCCTGGGGTGACAACTATTGGGGCCAGCTGGGTGACGACAGCCGGTCGTCCCGCAACACCCCGGTCGCGGTCCAGGGGCTGACAGGCGTGGTGGCGGTGGCCGCGGGGGTCTCCCATTCGCTGGCGGCGCGCTCGGACGGGACGCTGTGGGCGTGGGGGTACGGCGGGGGCGGCGTCCGAGGCGACGGCACGGACTACCGCCGCCCGGTGCCAGTGCCCGCGACGGGGCTGAGCGGCGTGACCCGGGTGGCGGCGGGTGACGCCCATGCGCTGGCGGTCCGCTCCGACGGCAGCGTCTGGGCCTGGGGCTCCAACCGCGCGGGCCAGTTGGGCGATGGGACCCGCTCCAACCGCAGCGCGCCTTTCGCCGTGGCGGGGATCACGAGCGCGAAGGCGGTGGCCGCGGGCGCGGGCCACTCCGTGGCGCTCCGCTCGGATGGCACGGTGTGGACGTGGGGCGCGAACGACTGGGGACAGCTGGGGGACGCCACGGCGGGAGGGCGCAATGTCCCCGCGCAGGTCCCGGGCCTGGGAGGCGTGCTGTCGGTGGCCACCGGCAGCCACCACGTGCTCGCGCTCCGCTCGGATGGCACGGTGTGGGCCTGGGGCTTCAACATCTATGGCGCCCTAGGGGACGGCTCCACCACGGCGCGCTCCGCTCCGGTGCAGGTGGTGGGCCTGACCAACGTGGTCGCCGTGGCGGCGGGGATATACCACTCGCTGGCCCTGCGCTCGGACGGCACGGTGTGGGCCTGGGGCGGTAACTTCTCCGGACAGGTGGGCGATGGCAGCACGACGCACCGCCTGACGCCCGTGCGGGTGACGGGGCTGGCGGACGTGTCGTCCCTCAGCGCCCGGGGCTTCACGTCCATGGCGGTGCGCTCCGGAGGGACGCTCTGGGGCTGGGGCGAGAACGATTACGGACAGCTCGCGGACGGCACCCAGAACTCCCACCGCGTCCCCACACAGGTCCCTGGGTGGACCGGAGGCGGCGTCGTCGCGCAGGGCAGCTATCACGGGGTGGCGGCTCGCTCGGATGGGTGGGTGTTCGCGTGGGGCACCGACGATGCCGGATCGCTGGGCACCGGGGCCCCGCCGGACGCGTACGCGTTGGCGCCCGTCACGGTGTTGGTGAACAGCCTGTCCGTCTTGACGGCGACGTCCGTTGCCGCGGGCGAGAGCTTCTCGCTGGCGCTGCGCAGCGATGGCACGGTCTGGGCCTGGGGCGTCAATTCCGACGGCCAGCTCGGCAGTGGGCGTCCCCTGACCCTCACGGTGCCGATGCGCTCCCTGCTCTACTGACACATCCCGCGGAGGCCTCCGAACGGGGGGCCTCCGCCGCCGCGCGACGGGCCCTTCGTCGCCACATTCCTCTCGGGTCCTCCATGAACACGCCCCCCACCCGCGGTTTCTCTCAGACACGGCTCGCGGACATGACGACCGCCCTGCGCGGCCACGTGGAGCGAGGGGACCTGCCCGGGCTCGTCGCCCTGGTCGCGCGCGGAGACGCCGTGCACGTCGCCGCGCTGGGCACGCAGGGGCTCACCACCTCCAGCCCACCCATGCGGCGCGACACCCTCTTCCGCGTCGCGTCCATGGCCAAGCCCCTGACGGCCGTGGCCACGCTGTTGCTGGTGGAGGAAGGGAAGCTCGCGCTCGACGGTTCCGTGGACCGGTGGCTGCCGGAGTTGGCGGACCGGCGCGTCCTGCGCAGGCCGGACAGCCCGCTCGAAGACACCGTCCCCGCGAAGCGGGCCATCACCGTGCGCGACCTGCTCACCCTGCGCTGGGGCCTGGGCGCGGTGATGGCGCCGCCCGGCACCTACCCCATCCAGGAGGCGATTCGCGAGGCGCGGGTGTCCGCCGGGTTCCAAGCCATCACCGACCCGCCGGATGAGTACATGCGGCGGATGGGCACCCTGCCGCTCATCCATCAGCCGGGGGAGCGCTGGATGTATCACACCGGCTACGAGGTCCTGGGCGTCCTGGTCGCGCGCGCCTCCGGCATGCGCTTCGATGACTTCCTGCGCGAAAGGCTCTTCGTGCCGCTGGCCATGAAGGACACCGCGTTCAGCGTGCCCGTGGAGAAGCGGGGCCGGCTGTCCACCGCCTATGCACGCGACCCGGGAACCGGGCGGCTCGAGGCCTGGGACGAGCCCTCGAACAGCTTCTGGTCCCGCCCTCCCGCGTTCCCCTCCGGCGGTGGCCAGGGAGGACTGGTGTCCACGGCCGACGACTTCCTCGCGTTCGGCCGGATGCTGCTGAGCGCGGGCCGCCACGGCGACACCCGCCTCCTGTCGCCCGCGAGCATCGAGGCCATGATGACGGACCAGATTCCCTCGGAGCAGAAGGACGCCTCGCCCTTCTACCCCGGCTTCTGGGACGCGACGGGGTGGGGCTTCGGCGGCGCCGTCACCACGCGGCCGGATGGCATCTCTCCCACCGCCGGTCGCTATGGCTGGGGCGGTGGCTACGGCACCACCTTCTTCATCGACCCGCGGCAGGACCTGACGGCGCTGCTCCTGACCCAGCGGCGGGTGCAGGGCCCCGAGGAGGGAGCCCTGGCCCTGGAGTTCTCCAAGGACGCGTACCGGGCGCTGGAAGGCTGAAGCGCGGACTCAGAGCGCCGGAGCGGGCGTCGCCGCGGCGGCCTGGACGTTCGCGGGGGAAGCCGGGGCGCCAGTCCGCACGGCGGCGTCCAGGTTCACGAGCCCCTTCTCGAAGTCCTTGCCCACCAGCGTGTCCATGTTGATGACGAGCGACATCGCCTTGCCCATCAGGGTGTTGTCGCCATCCATGCTCCAGCGCACCCGCGTGCCGCCGTTCTCGGGGGTGAGCGTGAAGACCGTCTGGTTCGTGGCGGCGAACGGCTTGACGAACGTCAGCGTGAGGACGACGCGCTGCCCGGGCTGGCTCTCCGTGATGATCATGCTGCCTTCGCCCGCCGGACCTCCTCCGGCCCAGGAGAAGCGGGCGCCCGGCCCCTCGTCGGGCCCCTCGAAGGACTTGGTCAGGCCCGGGGTCAGCTCGAAGCGGTACGGGTTCCACGTGTCGAACCGGCGCAGGTCGTTGATCATCGCGAAGACGGCATCCGGCGAAGCGGCCACGTGCGCGTCGCGCTCCACGCGGAAGCGGTCCGGGCGGGTGGCGATGAAGGCGCCCAGCGCGGCGACGAGGATGAGGGCGGCGATTGCGAGCTTGATGGCCATGGAGGGGCTCCTGTTCCCGTGAAGTGAGGCTCCCGGGGTGAGCGGGAGGGTTCAGCTCCACGTCGAACGAGGGGCCGCGAAATCGACACGCCTGTTTCCGCCCCATTTTCCGCGCCGCCCCTCCCCCCGGTCTGCGCCGGGAGCGCAGGTCACTTCGCTGGGGGACGGAGGGCTTCGAGCCGGACCTTGTCGAGCTTCGCGGCGACCCCCACGCTGCGCCCCGCGAGGTTCGCGACGACGTACTGCACGGAGCTGCCCAGCACCTGCGCGCTCTCCGACAGGGTGAGCCCGTAGTCCTGCTCCAGCCACTGGGCCAGCCCCTGCGTCGCGGAGCGCAGCGCGTCGTCCAGCGCGCCGCCCTGCCCCAGCGCCATCAGGTGCGTGGGGGACTCCACCCGGGGCGTGGAGGGCGGCGGCTTGCCGTGGAGGACGTCCACGGTGAACTCGACGTCCATGGAGGTCTCCAGCGCGTACTGCGACGTCTCACCGTCGCCCTGCGCGGCGTGCGCGTCGCCCAGGTACAGCAGGGCCCCGGGCTGGGCCACGGGCAGGTAGACGGTGTTGCCCTCCACCACCTCGTTGAAGTCCATGTTGCCGCCGTAGCGGCCCGTGTCGCCGGTGGACAGCGGCGCGGAGCCGAAGCCCTGCGCCACCGCCATGCCGCCCAGCATGGGCCGCAGCGGCACGCTGAAGGCCTTCAGGCGCTCCGTCGGGGTCTCCGGCCTCGCGACGCCGCGCTCCAGGTCGAGCGTCCAGCGCACCGGCTTGCCCAGGCCCGCGGCCTTCGCGGCGAGCCCCGGCGTGAGGGCCCGGCCCACGATGCTGTCCAGGCTGTCCGCGAACGACCGGTTCGGCTTCAGGCGGCGGATGTGGATGGCCAGCGTGTCGCCGGGGTTCGCGGTGGCGATGAAGAAGGGGCCCGTCTGCGGATTGCCGAAGAGCGCGCGCGTGACGCCCTTCGCGTCCATGCCGCCGGAGTCGAGCGTCGAGGTCCGCACCGTGTCTCCCGGCCAGACCGTCAGCACCGGCAGGCGGTGGGCGGTGAACTCGTTGGACCAGGTGGTGGGCGTGAAGTCGTGCACGCGCGGAGGCCCCGCGGGGCGAACGGGAAGCAGCCGCGCCGTGAAGGCATGGGCCACCCGAGCCTTCGGGTTGTTGCTGTCCGGGTAGTCCGCGGTCCCGCGCAGCCCCTCGCTGCTCACCTTGCCGTCGAAGACGTAGGTCTGCTGGCGCGAGTCCGTGACGACGAAGTGGACGACGTTGCCCGCGCGCTCCCCTTCCAGCCGGTCCCCGTCGAGCTCCCCCGTCAGGCGCTTCCCGGCGCGCTCGAGCGTGAGGAGCTGGTAGGCGGGGTTGCCCCACAGGTCGGTCGTCACGAGCCAGGACTCGCTGGCCGCGAGCGCGCCGGCCGGAAGGCCGCAGAGGAGGAGGACGAGGAGTGAGCGGATCATCGGTCGGTGGAGTGTAGAGGGAACGACGCGGATCCGCTCGCCGCACGGGCCGTGTCAGCGCAGCCGCTTGCCGAAGGCGCGCAGCCGCTCGCGGGCCTTGAGCAGCTTCTCGCGCGGGATGGAGAACACCGCGCGCACGCGCTCCGCGTCGCCGCACCACGCTCCGCCGTTGAGCACCACGTGGGTGTGCGCGTAGATGACGCGGGGCAGGTTCTCCGGCGTGAGCGTCACCCCATCCACCGAACGCCCCAGCCAGGCTGTCATCCGCGGCGCGAGGAAGAGGCCCCCGGCCTCCGTGGCCTCCGCGCGGCCGTCGTCCGGCAGCGCCTCCGCCAGCAGCGCGCGCTTCTCCGCCAGGTCGCGCCGCATCCTCGCCAGATAGGCCCGCAGCGCCTTGTGCCTCGCCGGATAGAGCAGCTGTCCATCCGGCCCGCGAGCGTGGGCCGCGTACAGGTACGCCGCCGCGCGCGCCGTGGGCGTGTGCAGCACCCCCGGGGCGCTGTCGCGCAGCGCCGCCACCAGCGCCCGGTCCTTCGTCGCGAGCCACCCCACGCGCAGCCCTCCGGCCGCGAACTCCTTGGACAGCCCGCCCAAAAGCACCGTGCGCGCGCCGATGCCGGGCACCGCGCCCTCCAGCGTCACCGGGCTGTGCACCGTCTCCGCGGTGGGGTTCGTGAGGTTCACCAGCCCGAAGATTTCATCCGATACCCAGAGGCAGCGCTGCTCCACGACGTACGTCGCCAGCGCCATCAGCTCCTCGTGCGACAGGTAGTGGCCCGTGGGGTTCGCCGGCTGGGACAACACCACCGCGTCCGGCGCCCCACCCCGCGCGCGGCGAGACAGCAGCGCGCCGAGCGGCCCGGACTCCACGTCGCAGCCCGCCGCGAGGAACGTGGGCGCCAGCACCCCGTAGCAGGGGGTGACCAGGAACACGCGCGGCGCGCGGCCCAGCCGCTGGCGCAGCGCCACGCCCAGGTGGTGCATGAGGGGCCAGACGCCGGGCGCCACGACGACGTCCTCCGGGGCGTAGCGGGCCCCGCGCGTCTCCAGCAGGAAGGCCGCCACGGACTCGGCGAGCCCCGTCTGAGTGGCGTCCGCGCGCGGGGCGACGCCCGCCGCGATGAGCCCTTCCACCAGCGGCAGCGGCAACGGCCCCTCGTTCTCGCCGTAGTCCAGGCGCACCAGCTCCGGGTCGCCCTCGTGGAAGAAGCGCGGCGCGAACGCGGGCTCCTCCGCCAGCCGCGCGATGCGCTTCGCCCGGGGCAGCGGCACCTCTGGCGAGCGGGCCGGCGCGGGCGGCTCCGGCTCCGCGAAGGCCATGCGGAAGGCGAGCAGCTCCGAGAAGGTGCGCTCGTAGAACCACTCCGCCAGGACGCTGATGCGCGAGTACGTCACCTCCGCGGCCACCTCCAGGTCGGCGCGCAGGGGCTCGGGCACCGGGAGCAGCAGCGTCAGCTCCAGGTCCGGCCACACCGCGTTCTTGATGAGCCCGTACAGGATGACCAGGTTGGGCGCCTGCGGCGTGCGCGCGAGGAACTCGAAGAGCGTCCGCGGCTCCACCTCGCCGGTGATGTTGAAGAAGGCGCTCTCATCCAGCACCACCCAGATGCCGCGCCGGGCCGCCTCCGCCACGATGTCGCGCAGCACCGCCAGGTTGGTGCGCTCCCCCGGCTCCACCGTGAGGAGCACCGCCTTCACGTCGAAGGCGGTGAGCAGGCGGCGGATCTCCCCCAGCGCGTTGTGCGTCACGGTGGCGCGCACGCCCGCCTTGTCCAGCGCGCGGGCGTAGAGCGGGTGCAGGCTGCGCGACACCAGTACCGTGTCCCCCGGGTCGCACGTGGCGAGCAGGAACGAATACACGGCCTGCTCGCGCTCCGGCGCGACGAACAGCGAGTCCTCCGACAGCCTCAAGCCGAAGTGCCGGTCCAGGTAGCGCGCCACCAGCCGCCGGAAGGACGCGTCCCCGGCCTCGTGCGCGTAGGGCAGGTGCGGCGACTGCGACAGCCGCTCCGCGAGCGCCGTGACGAAGCCCAGCTGCTCCGGGGACGCGGCGCCCAGGTCCAGCTCCTCCTGGAGCGGCGCGATGCCCAGGGCGCGCAGCGACGCGCGCAGGGCCAGCGTCTCGCGGGGCTGCGACAGGTGGGCCTCCCAGACCGCCACCTCGTGCCAGATGGGGTGGCCCGCCTGGAGCCAGCCGAGCGCGGTCGCGGCGCGCAGCGGCTCCGGGCTGTGGGCCTCCATGAAGAACTCGAACTCCCGCCCGGTGCGCTGCTCCAGCGACACCAGCGGGCGGATGTCCGTGTCCGCCGCCTGCATCACCCGCCGGGCCACGCGCACGCGGGTGGTGAACCCGCGGCGGGTGAACATGCGCGCGATGATGGAGCGGCCCGGCCGGCCCGCCAGGTTGAGGAGCAGCCGCCCCCCGGGCAGCAGCCGCTCCGGCGCCTCGTCGAGCAGCCGCGCGATGAGCCCCAGGCCGAAGTGGTCCTCGTAGACGTTCTGGAGCGACGTGTAGTTGGACAGGTCCAACAGCGCCTGCTCATCCGCCTGCGCCAGCTCCGCGGGCAGCTCATCCCCGCGGAGCACCTGGGGGATGCACCCGACGATGAAGTCCCAGGCCGGGGCCTGCGGCAGGCCGCGCAGCAGGTCGCTCTCCCCGAAGGACAGCCGCGACACCAGCTGCTCGTCTCCGTTGAGCCACGCGTTGCAGAGCCCCACCGCCGGGGCCTGCGGGTTCAGGTCCAGGCCCCGGATGCGCGCCAGCCCCGTGAACTTCGCCAGCGCGATGCAGATCCACCCGGAGCCCGCGCCCACCTCCACCAGCTGCTTGCCGGCGTACTCGTCCAGGGGGACCTTCAGCAGCCCCTCCAGGAATGTGAAGGCCCACGCCTCCGGCGCGAAGATGGACGGGGGGATGAACAGCTCCAGCCGCTCCTGCGACGCGCCCACCGCCACCACCACCGACGCCAGCCGCAGGGGCGCCCCCTCCGGCTGACCGCGCGACAGCTCCGCCAGCTCGCGCAGCTCCACCAGCGCGCGGGGACGCTCCTCCGGGCGTGCCAGCGCCTCGGCGAGCGTACGCAACTGGACAAAGGCTTCACGAGGAGACGCGGGATAGGTGGCCATGGCGCGCCCGACTGTCCGGGCCCGGGTGCCCCCTGTCAACGACAGCCTGTCCCCAGGGGACTGACGCATCGCAGTATCGATTTACAGATTGTCATTACCAGTTTACATGGGAAATCCAGAGTCAAACACCGGTAAGCAGTCCGGACCGGACGGCCCTCCTCCCGGCCGGGCAAGGACGCTCCATGAAAAGACTGCCGCAGTGGGTGTGGCTCGCGGTGCTCGCGGTCTCGCTGTTTCACGCGGACCGGGCACGGGCGCAGATCGCCGCCGCGCACGTGTATCACAATCACATGCCCAACTTCTGGGCGTACTACGACCTGACCCAATACAACGCGACGCCCGTGGGAGGGCCCATCCGCTACGCGTATGACGGGCAGGTCATCCAGATAAAACAATCGCCTCCGGCCAACTACACCTACTTCCTGCCGTCGGGCGCGCCCATGCCGCACGACGACCTGGTGACGTATTACTCGCACCACGCGAAGGTGGGCGCGTATCAGTTCTGGCCGCCGGACGTGGCGGCGGACATGAAGGCCAACGCCTCCACCGGGCAGGTGCACGTCACCATGTCGGGCGCGGTGGTGAACAACGTCAACGACCTGGTCACCCGCCGCAACGTGTCCGGCTATGACAACGCGAGCTGGGGCGCGACGTGGCGGGACCGCTACACCAACCTGCGCACGCCCGCGGGCAACCGCACGTTGGACCTCATCCACTTCACGGGCCACCACTCCATGGGGCCGCTGGTGGGGCCGGACTACTTCCTCAAGGACCTCATCCACCAGAACGCCACCCTGTCCCAGTCGTACTTCCTGGGCAGCGGCTTCACGTCCTCCAAGGGCTTCTTCCCCACGGAGCTGGGCTTCTCCGAGCGGCTCATCCCCACGCTGGCGAAGCTGGGCGTGAAGTGGTCCGTGATTGGCGACAACCACTTCTCCCGCACGCTGAAGGACTACCCGTTCCTGAACGACCCGGGCGCCGACACGCTGGTGTCGCCGCCCAACCGCGCGGACCTGCAGAACACCAGCACGGTGGGCGCCTGGGTGAGCGAGGGCATGGCGCACGAGCAGCAGGTCATCCGCAACAAGTACCCCTTCGCCTCCACGCCGCACTGGGTGCGCTACGTGGACGCGACCACGGGCGCCGAGTCGCGCGTCGTGGGCATCCCCGTCAACCAGAACGGCTCCTGGCTGGAGGGGTGGGAGGGACAGGCCACCGTGGACGTGGTGGGCCTGCGCAACTTCGAGGGCCTGGTGCCGCAGAAGCAGTTCTTCGTGCTCGCGCATGACGGCGACAACTCCGGCGGGCGGGCGGGGTCGCTGGACACGTGGATGAACGGCCGCGCCGTCACCTGTTCGGGCGGGGTGCAGTGCCTGGGCATCGACGAGTATCTGGCCACGAACACGCCGGTCGCCACGGACGTGGTGCACGTGCAGGACGGCTCCTGGGTGGACACGCGCGACTCGTCGTCCGACCCGCAGTGGCACCACTGGCGGCTGCCCTTCGGCATCTGGAAGGGGCAGTTCCCCGCGTTCAACACCGCCACCGGGCTCAACCTGGCGCCGAAGACGAACCTGAGCGGGCTCCAGGAAGGGATGACAGTGTCGCTGGAGCACGGCTGGCACTACCTGGAGCGCAACTTCGCGCTGCTCCAGGCCGCGCTCAACTACGCGAAGACGTCCGAGCAGATCTGGCTGGACGCGCACCCCAACCACTGGAAGCCCACGACGGCGCTGGACTCGCAGGTGACCTACGCGGGCAACCAGCTCAACCCGTGGATGCTGTCCTTCCCCGTCAAGGGCGACGCCGCCAACGACTGGGCGGGCGGCGCGAACCCCGCGGAGCTGGCCTGGTACTTCCTGCTGCCAGCCATGGACTCCGGCTTCGGGTACTACGACGAGAACACGGACGACAACGTGAAGCCGACGCTGTCCTTCAACCAGTCGCTCTACTTCTCCAAACCTTACGTGCAGGACCGGCTGGCGCAGGACCGCACGGGTCCATCCATCTGGGCGCCGCAGCGCTGGCCGTACAACCCGGGCAGCGCCAACACGGACAAGTCCGAGGGCTGGACGCTCCACCACTTCGACAACACCTTCGCGCTCTACACCTACGCGTTCGACGTCAGCGGCATCGCCAGCATCAAGGCGCGCGTGCGCGTGCACACCGCGAAGAGCATCGACCCGCTGGACAACACGCCGCGCGTCTATGACCCGGTGGCGCTCAAGGCCGCGGGCGTGGCCAACATCGACCCGGCGCGCGTGGGCACGTGGGTGGACTACCCGCTCCAGCGCCGCGAGCTGCGGCCGGTGATGAACGGCGTGTCCTGGCAGCCGGCGTACCTGCCGGTGATGCAAAAGGTGGCCGCGCAGGAGATCGGCGACCTCTACTACGTCTACCTGAGCGCCTACCGCGACCAGCTGGTGGACTTCTACATCGAGGCCACCGACGCGCGCGGCAACGTCACCCGGAGCGAGATCCAATCCGTCTACGTGGGCGCGGGCCGGTACCGCCAGGAGGCGGGCAAGTACATCGAGGACCTCAACGGCGCGGTGGCGGGCACCTACCCGTTCCTCCGCGTGGACACCACCGCGCCCTCCACGCCCACGGGGCTGGCGGCGACGCGGACGGACCGCTCGGTGACGCTGTCGTGGACGGCCTCCACGGACAACGTCGGGGTGACGGGCTACGCCGTCTTCCGCGACGGGACGCAGGTGGGCACGCCCACGGGCACGACGTACACGGACAGCGGGCTGAGCGCGGGCACGACGTACAGCTACACCGTGAAGGCGCGCGACGCCGCGGGCAACACGTCCGCGGCGAGCACGCCGCTCTCCGTCACCACCCTGCCCCCGGACACCACGCCGCCGTCCGCGCCCACGGGGCTGGGCGCTTCGGGGATCACCAGCTCGTCGGTGGTGCTGAGCTGGACGGCGGCCACGGACAACTACGGCGTCAGCCACTACCTGGTGTTCCGCGATGGCACGCAGGTGGCCACGCCCACGGGCACGACGTACACGGACACGGGCCTGTCCTCGAGCACGACGTACAGCTACACCGTGAAGGCGCGCGACGCGGCGGGCAACACGTCCGTGGCCAGCGCGGCCCTCTCCGTCACCACGGGGCTCGGGTACACGACGACGGTCTATTACAAGAAGGGCTTCAGCACGCCGTACATCCACTACCGCCCCGCGGGGGGCACGTGGACGACCCCGCCCGGGGTGCTGATGCCGGACGCGGAGGTGGCGGGGTACTCGAAGTACACGGTGAACCTGGGCTCCGTCCAACAGCTGGAGGCGGTGTTCAACAACGGCAGTGGCACGTGGGACAACAACAACGGGAGCAACTACCTGTTCCCCACGGGCACCTCCACGTTCAACGCGGGCGTCATCACGGCGGGCGGCCCGGTGAACGACACGGTGGCGCCGTCGGTGCCGTCGGGGCTTGCGTCGCCCTCGAAGTCCGCGACGACGGTGACGCTGTCGTGGACGGCCTCCACGGACAACGTCGGCGTGACGGGCTATCTCGTGTTCCGCGATGGCGCCCAGGTCGGCGCGCCCACCACGACGGGCTACACGGACAGCGGCCTGTCGTCGAACACGGCGTATGTCTATACGGTGAAGGCGCGCGACGCGGCGGGCAACACGTCCGCGGCGAGCACGGCGCTCTCCGTCACCACCAGCGCGGGCAACACGGCGACCGTCTATTACAAGAAGGGCTATGCCACGCCGTACATCCACTACCGCCCCGCGGGGGGCACGTGGACGACGGCGCCGGGCGTGGCCATGGCGGCGGCGGAGGTCTCCGGGTATGCGAAGCACACGGTGGACCTGGGGTCGGCCACGCAGCTGGAGGCGGACTTCAACAACGGCAGTGGCACGTGGGACAACAACGGGGGGCTCAACTACTTCTTCCCCGCGGGGACCTCCACGTTCAACGCGGGCGTCATCTCCGCGGGCGCGCCGTCCACGGACACCACGGCGCCCACGGTGCCGTCGGGCGTGACGGCGGCGTCGAAGACGGCGACCACCGTGTCGCTGACATGGACGGCGTCCACCGACGCGAGCGGCATCGCGGGCTATGACGTCTACCGCGACGGCTCGCTGGTGGGTTCGCCCACGACGGCCAGCTACACGGACACGGGGCTGACGGCGGGCACGACGTACAGCTACACCGTGCGGGCCCGGGACACGGCGGGCAATGCGTCCGCGCAGAGCACGGCGCTGTCCGTCACCACGTCCACCAGCGGGGCCACCGTCACCTTCAACGTGACGGCGAGCACCGTGGTGGGACAGAACGTGTACGTGGTGGGCAGCATCGCCGCGCTGGGAAGCTGGAGCCCGGCGGGCGCCATCCTGCTCTCACCGGCCAACTACCCGACGTGGGGCGCGGCCGTCTCGCTGCCGGGGTCCACGGCGGTGGAGTACAAGTACATCAAGAAGGACGCCGCCAATAACGTCACCTGGGAGAGCGGCGCCAACCGCACCCTGACGACGCCGGCCACGGGCACCGCGACCGTGAATGACACCTGGCGCTGAGTTGACGACCTTCACGGCGGGCCCGGTGCACGCGGCCCGCCGTGAAGTCCCGATGACTCGGATTGGCAGGTGGCGCGTTCCCTCCACCGTGTGACAGTCCGCGCCCGGGCCGCGCGCCTTCGGGTGCGCGGAGGGTAGTCTCCCGTCCTCCCCTCTCACCGGAGCCCACCCCATGAAGACCAATCCCTACGACGCCCTGCCCCAGGTGCCCTCCTTCACGGTCACGAGCACCGACGTGCGCGACGGGCAAGCGCTGGCCACCCCGCAGCTCAGCGGCATCTTCGGCGCGGGCGGCCAGGACGTGTCTCCTCAACTGGCGTGGAGCGGCTTCCCGGAGGCCACGAAGGGCTTTGTCGTCACCGTCTACGACCCGGACGCGCCCACCGGCAGCGGCTTCTGGCACTGGGCCGTGGTCAACCTCCCCCCCTCCACCACCAGCCTCCCCTCCGGCGCGGGCGCACAGGACGGCAAGAAGCTGCCGGCCGGCGCCTTCCAGCTGCGCAACGACGGCGGACTCGCCGGGTACATCGGCGCCGCGCCACCGCCGGGCCATGGCGCGCACCGCTACTTCATCGTCGTTCATGCCGTGGACGTGCCGTCGCTCGACGTCCCGAAGGACGCGTCGCCCGCCCTGCTGGGCTTCAATCTCTTCACCCATACGCTCGCGCGCGCCACGCTCGTCGGAACGTACGGGCGCTGAGCACCCGCAGGTGCGGCGGGCGACCCTGGCTTCGCGCTAGCGTCCCCCCATGGTCCCCCGCCTCATCCCTGTCGTGGCCCTGCTCCTCCTGGCGAGCTGCGCGAAGCCCGCCTGGAGGGTGCGCGCCATTCCCCGCGACGCCATCCAGCTTCCACGCCTGGAGCCCTCCGTGGAGCTGGAGCTGCCGCCCCGAGGCTCCGTCGTCTCCGCCTCGCTCGGGGACGGCACCCCGCTGTGGCTGGTCCACCGTGAGGATGGCACCGTCTCCGTCTTCTCCGCCCTCATCCCAACGGCACATGCCGTGGCCTACGCGGGGACGATTGCCTGGATTCCCACCATGCGGCGCTTCAGCGGCACCTACGTCTGGGACGACCACGGCAGGGTCGTCGGCAACCATGGCTGGGATATGTGCATCGGTCCATGCCCCGAGGACAAGGACATGCCCGACGAGGCAAGGGACATGGACTCCTTCCAGGTCGAGCGCATCCAGGCAGCGCCTGAACGGATCCGCGTGGGCCGCCCAGTCCCGGGCTCGTGGCGGGAGATTCCCCAGAAGCCCCGCCCCTCATGGTCCGCGGAGCCGTCCTGGGTACGCCTCCACCGCCTGTCCGTCGCCGAGGCCCTGGCGATGCCCGAAGGCATGATTGTCGCCGTCGATGCCGCGCTGGTGCTGGCCAGCGCCGGGACGCCGCGAATCTGCCAGCGGCCGTCGGGCTTCTCGTGCTGCCCCAGGGGGTCGCCCCGGCTCTATGACGTCGAGGGCATTCCCATGCGGCACGTGGGTCCTATGGTCTATACCCACAGCGTCCCTCTGCTGCGCCGCTACCGCGACGGCTTCGTCCAGTATGAGCCGGGGAAGAAGCTCGGCGCTCCTGACAGCGTGGGGACCCTGGGCGACACCGTGCCGAGGGCCTCCGAAACCTGGGACCCCGCCAAGCCTCCTCCCGTGGACCCCTGCGAACAGGCCTCCACGGGAGCCCCTTGAAGCCCCCGCGGCGAGCGGACATGCCGTGACTCAACCCGGCAGCAAGCCGCGCGCCCTTCGCACCACGCGCTCCATGCCGCTCTTCACGTGGTCCAGCGGCAGGAAGCGGTTCACGGGCACCGGCTGATAGCCCAGCGGCCCCAGGCGCTTGCGCAACGCATGGTTGGCGCGCAGCGCGCGCAGGTGCCGCGCCGTCTCCCGGGTGTTGAAGATGATGGACAGCGAGATGGAGACGTCCTCCATCCCGTTCTTCACGTAGTGCGGCGCCACGAAGGGGATGTGCAGCGCGTCCCCGGGACCGAACGCGTAGCGCGTCGCCGTCTGGTCGAAGGTCTCCCGGTAGCTCACCTTCGAACCCGAGCGCGCGACGAAGGCCTCCAGCTCCGCCGCGGGCACCACCTGCTCATCCCAGGCCTTCGAGACATGCACCGCCTTGCTGCCCCGGAACTGGAGGAGGAGCGTGGAGTAGCGATCCAGGTGGAACGGCGTGACGCTGCCGGGGGACGCGATGAAGAGGTAGAGCATCGGATCCACGGCGGTGGTCCCCACGCCCTGCTCCCGCATCAGGTCCTCCACCTCCGCGAGCATCGCGCGAAACAGCTCGTGGAAGCTGGGGTCCTGCTCCGGCGCGCGAAGCATGATGTACGAGTGGCTCGTCATCATGTTCTCCACGGTGTCCTTCAACGACAGACCGGTGCGGTAGTCCACGTGCGCGCGGTCGAAGTCCGCGTCCTTGGGCAACAGGCCCGAGCTGAAGAACACGTTGTCTGAAGGCAGCCGTTGCACCACGCCCGCCAGGTTCTCCAGCTCCAGCGCGGGGTGTCCCAGCAGCGTGTGGCGGCACCGGAAGGACTCACGGTCGAACAACAACGGCGACCCGGCGGAATCAAAGATGTGCTTCACCAAGATGAACTCCTGGCCGCGTGACGACGCGGTGTTCACTCGATGCCAGCAGAGCGTGAACACCTCGTCAAAATGGGGCGTTTTGCCCCGCGTTTCCGTGGGGCGTTCTGCCCCACGACGCCTGCGCGACCGCCTGTCTTGAGAGGGCATGCACGAAGGAGCCTGGCCGCCTGCTCTCCAAGGCGACGCCCTCCAGGGAGGGGCGAGCGTCGCCGGGAATCGTGCACAGGTTGTGTCTCATCACCTCGATGGGAGGAATGACAATGGCGTTGGAAGCAATCCTGTTGTGGGCGGTCATCGGCCTCATCGCGGGGTGGCTCGCCTCCGCGGTGGTGGGCGGCGGTTACGGCGTCGTCGGCGACATCGTGGTGGGCGTGGTGGGCGCGTTCCTGGGCGGCTTCATCTTCCGCGCGCTCGGCACCGGGGCCCCGTTTGGCGGTCTGGCCGGAACCATCTTCGTGGCGTTCATTGGAGCGGTGGCGCTGCTGTTGATACTCCGGGTCATCCGGTCCGCCACGGTCCGAAGGGTCTGACCCCTCCGGACCGGATGAGTCGTGGCGTCCCTTCTCGCGCGGGCTCACGGGCCCGCGCGAGAAGTGTTTCAGGGGGTGATGACGCCAGACATCGGACACCGAACGGCTGTCATCAGGCGACACGGCGGGACGCGGCCTGTCACCGGTGAGCACCCAGCGTCGCGTGATGGAATCTCGCGGGTTTGCCTTTCACGCCACCCGGGCGTGAGGCTGGCACGCGTCCTGCTCATGGGTCCCGGCATCCCTGTCGGCTCCGGCCGGCGCTGCTGCCTCCGAGGACCCCACCATGGCGCTCGCTCCCCTCTCCCGTTCGTCCGTCGCCAGCCCGTGCGCGCAGCGCTCGCCCGAAGCCGCGCAGGCCGGCCAGCGCGTCGTGGTGAAGGTCGTCAACGCGGACGGCTCGCCCCTGAAGACGCTGGATGCGCAGAAGCAGCCCCGGGAGCTGGCGGCCCTGCTGAAGCAGTTGGGCCTGTCGCCCCAGTCCCTCCAGAAGACCGCGCAGGGCACTGGCGGCGCGTGTCAGAAGCAGGCCGCGCACCAGCAGTTCCAGCAGGCCTACCAGCGCGACAGCTTCGAGCCGGCCAAGAGCCAGAAGCCGTCGCCCACGCCTCCGCCCGCCCAGGCCCAGAACACCCCCGCGCCCGCGCAGCCCCAGAACGCCGCCGCGCCCGCCCAGGGAGCCAAGGGCCCCTCCTCCGGCAAGAGCGCGGATCAGGTGGCGCAGGACATCGCGAAGGAAGCCACGACGTGGAAGTACGACTACACGGGCGGCAAGACGTGGGACGCCGCGATGAACAACGCCCAGAACTTCGACACGTCGAAGGCAGGCGTCTGCGTGGACATGGCCATCGAGGCCGAGCAGCGGTTCGAAGCGCAGGGCGTGGACGCGCACGTCGTCTTCGGCAAGACGGCCGAGGGCGACCACGCCTGGGTCGAGTTCAAGGACGACCAGGGCGGCTGGCAGGCCTTCGACCCCACCGCCGCGGCCTGCACCAAGAAGGCCGACGACGCCATCACCCCGTACGACGGCGGCCCCTACCACTACCAGGGCGTCACGGAGACCCACGAAGCCGTGGCCTGAGCGCCCCCCTCGCGGCGCCCCTCGCTCCCGCTGTTCAAACGACCCGGACTTCCACCTTCCCCCAGGTGGAGGCCCGGGTTTGTTCGTGGGCCCGGGCCTGATGACGGCAGACATCAGCGGCCTGACGGCAGTCACCAGGGACAGGGCCTCCAGCCCCCACCGGCCTGCCGCAACTCCCTGTCATTCCAAGGGGTTGCCCGACACCAGAGCGCGTGAACTCGCTGGCACGCGTCCTGCTCTAGCCCCCCACATCAGCCGAACCGGCCGGCGCCCCCGCCGACCCATCCAATCTCGAGGAACACCGCCATGGCGCTCTCCCCTCTGTCCAAGTCCTCCGTTGCCAGCTCCTCCTTCTCCCCCCGCACCTCCGCCGCCCAGCTGTCGAGCCCGGTGGCGCGCACCCCGGCGGTGACGGCGGACGCGGTGAAGGGCAAGGGCGGCCCGGGTTCACTCCAGGGCCTGTTCCAGGCGGACGGCTTCGACGGCGCGGCGGGCGCGGGCAAGAAGGGCGCCCTTCAGGGCAGCCCCCTGGAGCAGCTGAGCGAGGTGGTCCAGGCGCTGACCCAGTTGGTGCAGATGCTCGGCAGCCTGCAGGGGCTCGGCGGCGCGCAGCAGGGTGGCGTCCCGGGCACGGAGGGAGCGGCGGGCGTCGGTCAAGGTGGCGGCGAGGGCGCGGACTTCGGCGGCGCGCCGGACCTGGGCGGCGAGGGCGCGGACTTCGGCGGCGTGCCGGACCTGGGCGGCGAGGGCGCGGACTTCGGTGGCGCGCCGGACCTGGGCGGCGAGGGCGCGGACTTCGGTGGCGCGCAGCAGGCCGCCGCGGCGGAGGCGGCCCCGGCCCCCGCGCAGTCGGCTCCGCCGGCCGCCCAGAAGCAGCCTGCCGCTTCCGGTGCCCAGGGCGCGGCTCCGGCCGCGGGCGCCTCCAACGGCAAGAACACCCTCACCCTCAACAACGACGGCGATAAGCCGATGACGGTGAACTTCACCCCCAACGCGGGCGAGAAGGCCGTCGACTCCGTCACGCTGAAGCCCGGTGAGAGCAAGACGGTGCAGTTCCCGGAGGGCTGGTCCGGCAACTTCCGCAGCGACTCCGGTGACGGCAAGAACGCGACGCTCGGTGAAGTGAAGTTCGGCGGCGGGTTCGGGCAGACGTACTACGACGTCAGCTACATTGAGGGCCACAACGCCGCGATGACCATGCAGCCGGAGGCCGGTGGCCGGAAGTCGGGAACGATGGAGGACCTGCTCGCCTCCGCGCCTGACTCCGTGAAGGCCAAGGGAGCGAACGGCGAGGCGTACGGCATCAAGAAGAGCACCACCTCCAACGTGCAGGATCCGGAGGTGGTAGACTTCTTCCGCAAGCACGTCGGCGCGGATCAGGGCTACGTCATCCCCACCGACGACGCGAGCACGCTGGGCAGCAGCGACAGCAACCTCGTCGTCCACATGAAGAACCTGGCCTGATTCCCCCCACCCGAGGCCCCCGCCCATGAGCATCCGCCTTCCGCCCAGCCTTCCCCGTCCGGGTCTGCCCCTCCAGGGCCCCAAGGACGAAAAGGGCGAGAAGGCCCCGGCGGGCGAAAGCAGGACGCCGGGCAAGGCCACCGGGAAGGGCGCCGCTGGCAAGGGCGTCGCCCTCAAGGGAGGCGCCTCCGCGAAGGGCGGCGCGGCGCAGTCCTCTGGCACGGAGGGCGGATCCGCGCGCTCCGCCGAAACGGAGCGCGGTAGTGGTGGTGGCGCGCAGGCCGCGAAGCAGCAGGACGGGATGGCGCCCAGCACCCAGCGCGGCGCCGGCGCGGCGGGCTTCGGAGGCCTGGAGCAGCCGCCTCCGCCCTCCGCCCAGACGCTCCCGTCCGCGCCTCAGCCCCAGGCGCTGGCGCCGCAGGTGGAGGTGGCCCCGCTCCTGACGCGTCAGGCGCCCACCTCCGAAGCCCCTCGGGAGCGCACCGCCACGGAGGGCCGGTCTCCGGACACCGCGAAGCAGGCGGCGGAGAGCCGCGCGAAGCTGCGCGTGGCCCTCCTCAACCGGCTCCACCGGGGACTCACCGAGGTGGAGAAGAAGCTGTCCGCGTTCCTCGCCAACCCGGGCCGCCAGGGCGTCGTCACCCTTCCGGTGGTCCTGAGCGAGAGCTCCGTCACCTACGAGTGGTGGAAGACGGCGAACGCCGTTCCCGACGACCGGGCCTACCTGGCCCAGGCGCTGGGCGAACCCAACACCGTGGACGACGCCACGCTCCTGCGCACGCTGCGCGAGGAGATCCACCAGGCCTTCGGAGAGTTCCAGCGCACGGCGCCGGGCATCGAGGCCCGGAAGCAGTACGACGCCGTCCTCCAGAAGTACGAGGCCGCCCGCATCCAGCCCGTCATCTCCGGCCACGACACCGGCCCGCTGGTGGAGGAGTGCGCGCGGCTGGGCCTGACGTGCGAGCGGGACTTCACCCGCTCCCTGCTCCTGTCCCCGTGGATGCTCGCCATCAGCCAGAGCCCGGACGAGGGCTCCTCCACGCAGGTGATGGTCGCCGGCCTGACGCTGCCCCAGCTGGGCGCGCTGGTGGGCCACCTGCGGCGGCTCAACCCCATCCTCAGCAACGCCCAGCTGCGCACGCTGCTGCTGCGCGCCTCCACGGACCTGAAGCTCGCGCTGCGCAAGGCGCTGGGCCAGCAGGAGGTGGAGCAGGTGCAGGAGCTGGCCCGCCAGCTGCTGCGGCTGCGCGCCGTGGAGCACCTGGTCGTCTGAAGCCCGGGGCCGGGCTCAGGCGCGGAAGACGGTGGGCCGCAGCGCCAGCGCCACCGTCGGATCCAACGTCACGGACGCGAGCAGCGACTCCGCCACGGACCGCGTCGCGGCCAGCCGGTGCGCGCGCTGGGTGTACGTGAAGGTGAAGGCCACGTCGTCGCGCAGCACGTAGAACTGGAGCTGCGCGAGCTCGAGCGAGTGCATCTGGAAGGTGTACTCGCGCACCACGCCGGAGTTGGCGCCGAAGGTGGCGTGACGCTCCGACAGCTGGAGGAAGTCCTGCGCCCCGCGCACGCCTTCCAGCATGCGCGCGGCGAACCGCTCCAACGTCTCACCCGGGACCGCGGGCTCCAGCGACACGACGAGGTTCGCGCGGAAGCCGTCCTCCTCCGGCCCCACCGCCACGACCTGGCTGGCGTCGAACCAGCCATCAGGCAATGAGACGCGCAAGGGCCCGTGGCGGATGGTCCTGGGGGCGGACATGGGAGGTGGAAGCCCTTAGGAGGATTCGCGGCCGAAGTTGCCCATCGCGCGGGAGCCACCGCCGTCGGTGTTGCCGAGCGCGACCGCCTTCTCCCCGCCCTCCTGCGCGGCCTGGGCCTCGGAGGCGCCCTGGGCGCTCTCGACGATCATCATCCCGCCGCCCTGGTGCTGCTCCCAGCTCTTGTCGACCGCGTTCGCCAGCTTGTCGGCGTCCACCGCGACGTTCTTGCCCGTGCTGGGGTCCTTCACCAGGTAGCGGCCCTGGTCGTCCTTGCCCTCCACCGTGACCCAGTGCGCACGGCCCGTTTCCCCGCCCTTCGCCGTGGGGTCCACCACGGACGAGTCCACCATCACCGCGGCCTTGCCGCCGCCGCTCAGGGCCTGGTCCAGCACGCCCTTGTCGAGCGTGGACGACGTCTGCGTCACCTTCGCGCCCTGGTTGGCCAGCATGTTGGACAGCTCATGCGGCGTCGTGCCCTTGCCGTCGGTGAAGCGAGACTCCAACGCGTCCATCTTCTGCGTGTTCGACTCGGGCTGCGTCTTGCTGGTGCCCAGCTCGTTGCCCAGCATCACCGCCACCGCGGAGCCACAGTTGTTCTCCTTGGTCTGCTGGATGACGTCCGGGTCCTTGCCCACGTCGTCCCAGCCGCCAATCTCCGGTGCCTGGGGCGCACCCGCCAGGCCCACGCGGAAGCTGGAGTCATCCAGCGGCGCACCCGCGGCCGGCTGGAAGCGGTTCGCCCACGTCTGCGTGAGCGCCTCCGCCGCGAACGCGTCCGTGGCCTGCTCCGCCTGCACGGGCGTGGCCGTGGACTCCACTCCAGCGACGACCTGATCCTGGGACAACCCCACCTGCTGCGCGGCGGCCTCCGGTGACGGCTGACCGGGAGGTGTCACGTCCACGCGGGACAGGATGGAACGGAGGAGGTTGGAGGGAAGGCTCACGCTCACGGGAGGCTCCGGAGGGGGGGGATGGGGGATGCCATCCTACCCGGGTTGCCGCCCCGTGTTAAGGGTCCCCGGACGGATCCAGCCCGTGCTTGCGCAGGAGTTTCCGAAGGTAGACACGGTCGATGTCCGCCTCGCGGGACGCCCGGGAGATGTTGCCTTCGCAACGCTCGATGAGGTTCTTCAGGTAGTCGCGCTCGAAGCCCTCGATGAGCTGTTCCTTGGCCTCCTTGAAGGGCAGGTCCAGCTCCGGGCCCCGGCGGCCGGACGCGTCCGGGGGCGGCTCCAGGTCCGGCAGCGCCTCCTCGCCCAGGTTCACCACCTGCTCCACCACGTTGCGCAGTTCGCGCACGTTGCCCGGCCAGGGGTACTGCATGAGCAGGGCGCGCGTCTGGTCCGACAGGGCGCTGGGCGGCCGGCCCATCTGCTTGAGCATGGTGTCGATGAGCAGCGGGATGTCCTCCGGGCGCTCGCGCAGCGACGGCAGCGTGACGCGCAGCACGGCGAGCCGGTGGAAGAGGTCCCGGCGGAACTTCCCCTGCTGGACGGCCTGCTCCAGGTTCACGTGCGAGGCGGCCACCACGCGCACGTTCACCGTGAAGTAGTCATTGCCGCCCACGCGCTTCACCTGCCGGCGCTCCAGCACGCGCAGCAGGCGCGGCTGCAGCTCCAGGGGCAGCTCGCCAATCTCATCCAGGAAGACGGTGCCGTTCTGGGCGCGCTCGAAGGCGCCGGCGCGGTCCGCCTGGGCGCCGGTGAAGGAGCCCTTCACGTGGCCGAAGAGCTCGGATTCGATGAGCGTGGAGGGCACGCCCGCCAGGTCCACGATGACGAAGGGCCCCTTGGCGCGAGGGCTCTGCTGGTGGATGGCCTCCGCGCACAGGTCCTTGCCGGTGCCCGTCTCGCCGTGGATGAGCACGTCCGCGCCGCCGGGGGCCAGCCGCTCCAGGAGCGTGAAGGCCTCGCGCATCTTGCGGCTGTGGCCCACCAGCGCGCCGAAGCGGTCCCGCGAGGAGAGCGTCAAGGTGCGCTCGCGCGTGTCCTCCGGCACCAGCTTCAGCTCGGTGGAGCCCACGGTGACGACGCTGCCGGGGCGCAGCTCCATCGCGCTGAAGCGCAGGCCCTCCACGAAGGAGCCGTTGTGGGAGCCCAGGTCGGTCGCGAGCACGTGCTCGTCGTGCACCTCCAGCCGCAGGTGCTGGCGCGAGACGGCCTTGTCGGTGAGGACGATGTCGCACGTGGGGGCCTTGCCCAGCACGTACGTGCCCTGCTTGAGCGCGTGGGCCTTGCCGGCCTCCGCGCCCGAGAGCACCCGGAGCAGCATCCGCACCGGACCCATGCGACCCCGGTTCAGGGTGGCCGTGGCGTCCAGGAGCGCCTCATCCTCGTCTGGCGGCAGCGACACGCGGCGGGACGCTAGCACGCCTCGCCATCGCCGCCAGCAGGCCGCTCGCGGGAGCTACTGACGCCGGGCACGCGGAGGCTTGCGAGCAGGCGGGCGCGGAGCCTCCTTCGGAAGGGACTGGAGCCACGTGTCCACCTCGCCCACGCGCTCATCCATCCCCGCCTCGCTGAAGCGCCCCCGGGCCCGGGTGGCCTCTCCGCGGGCCTGGGGGGACTGCCCCGTCTGGTACAGCGCGCGCGCCAGCGCGAAGCCCGACTCCGCCAGCGCATCCGCAGGCGCGGACGCGAAGGACACCGCCAGTTGGAGGGGCTCCACGGAGTCGCGCGCCCGCCCCAGGCCCAGCAGGGCCTGTCCCACCCCGTCATAGGAGGGTTGCAGGCCCTCGTCGCCTTCGGGGAGCAGCTCGCGCTTGAGCGCGAGCGCCTGCTCATAGGTCTTCAGCGCGTCGTCGTAGCGCTTCATCCCCAGCTGGCACATGCCCACCTCGTCCAGCGCCTCCGCGGTCTGCGGGCTCTTCCCGCCGTGGAGCGCCTGGGAGATGTCCGCCACCGCCCGTGCGTGCGGCAGCGCGCGGTCCGGCGCCCCGGCCTCGCGCAGGGCCAGGGACAAGAGGCCGTGGCGGCGCGCCATGTCCGGGTGCACCGAGCCCACCGACGCCTCGGTCTGCGCGAGCGACGCCTCCAGCAGCGGCAGCGCCTGCTTCGCGTCGCCGTTGCCCAGCAGCAGCCGCCCCAGGAGGAAGAGCGCCCGCGCGCGCTTGGGGTGCGGCGACGGCAGCGCCTTCTCATAGAGGGCCCGCGCCTCCTCCAGCCGCGCCCGGGCCTCGTCGACGTGGCCCTGGGAGATGGCGAGGTTGGCCTGGTTCACCTTCACGTCGGCTTCGAGCACGGGCTCGCCGCCCACGCGCTGGAGGGTGGCCTCCGCCAGCTGGCCCCAGTTGGCCGCCGGGTCGAAGTGCTTCTGGCCGTCCTCCACGAAGAGCAGCTTGTTGAGGATGGCGACCTTCAGCCGGTCCGCCCGGCCCGCCTCCGCGTCGAACACCGCGCGCGACAGGAGCCTGGCGGCTTCGGGGGACTGCCCCGTCTGCTCCTGGAGCCAGCCCAGGTGGAAGCGCATCTCCGCCTTCAGCGGCAGGTAGCCCGTCTTCTCCACGGGCGCCTCCAGGGCCTTCACCGCCGCGAGCGCCGCCGGGAAGCGGCCCGCGTCCACCTGCGCGCGCACCTCCGACAGCTGGTCCTCCAGCCCTTCAATCGTCTCTCGGAGCGCGGGGTCGGAGGGACGGCGCTGCTGTTCGGCCAGCGACTCCACGTCCTCGCACTCGTGCAGCGCGGGCAGCGCGTGCGCCATGTCCACGGCCTTGTCCACCATGGCGGCGTCCGCGCCCGCGAGCAGGTCCACCGTGGCCCGCAGGTCCTTGCGGCGGCGCTCCAGGCACACCACCTGCCGGTCGAGCTGCTCCTCCGGCTTCACGCCGCTCACGCGCGCGTCCTCGCACGCCTGGACACGCTGGTGCTTCCACGCGCCCGCGTACTGCTCCAGCACCTGCGCGGTGCGCAGCGCCATGGCTTCGGCGTAGGGCCTGCCGGTGGCGTGGAACGCGGACGCCAGTCGCGCCTTCGCGTCCGGCGTCCAGACGGCATCCATCAGCGAGCCCGCGTCCGCGCAGACATGGGACTGCTGCCAGACCACGCCCGAGGCCACCGCCAGCGTGGCGGCCATCGCGCCGGACGCGCCCACCCAGCGGCGGCGACGTCCATGGCGCTGCTCCTGGGAGAGCGCGTCCAGCAAGGCCTGCATGGAGGCGAAGCGCGCGTCCGCGTCCAACGACAGGCCGCGCAGCACCGCCTGCCGCACCCAGCCGGGCACCTTCGCCTCGCGCGGCGGCTCGCGGATGAGCGCGGGGGGCGGCGCGATGGGCGCGCGGGCGGGGGCCGGGGCCAGGGACTGCGTGCCGCCCAGCGACTGCGTGCCCTCCGCGTCCACGCCCGGTTCGCGGCTGGCGGAGGCGTACGCCTTGATGCTGCCCGGGTCGAAGGGGCGCGTGCCGTAGAGCGCCCCGTACAGCGCCGCGCAGAAGCTGAACTGGTCCGTGCGCGCGTCCAGCTGCGTGCCGCGGAACTGCTCCGGGGACATGTAGTTGGGCGTGCCCACCAGCAGGCCCGCCTCCGTGAGCGTGGTCTCCAACATCCGCCGGTCCGAGGACTCCAGCAGCAGGGCCTCCTCCGGCGACGCCGCGGCCTCTGGCCCGTCCCCCACCTGCCGCGCCAGACCGAAGTCCGTCACGTAGACGCGCCCCGCGCGGCTCACCAGCACGTTGGCGGGCTTGAAGTCGCGGTGCACCAGCCCCGCGTCGTGCGCGGCCTGCAGCCCGCGCCCCGCCTGGAGGTAGCGCTCCAACACCTCGCGCCAGGAGGGCTTCGCCTCCTTCAGCCACGAGCCCAACGTGCCGCCGTCCACCAGCTCCATGGCGACGAAGACCTGGTCGCCCCACATGCCCACGTCGAAGACGGGGATGACGTTGGGATGGGAGACGCGCGCCATGGCCTGCGCCTCGCGCAACAGCCGGGCCCGCGCCTCCTCGCTGTCCTTCTGGGCGTTCGGGTGCAGCAGCTTGAGCGCGACCTTGCGATCCAGATCCGGATCATACGCGGCGTACACCACGCCCATGCCGCCCTGCCCCAGCCGCCGCAGCAGCAGGTAGCGGCCCACCTGCGGAACGGGCGGGACGTCCTCGGCGCGACGGGGCCCGGAGCCACTTCCCCGCCCCGTGCCACGGCCCGTGCCTGCCCCCGAACGCGCCGAGTCCGACGGGCCCGTGCCTGAGCTTCCCCTTCCGGTGTCTCTCTTCGTCATGGGCGGCGCACCTGGTGCGGCGAGTGTAGCGCTGGCCCTCGCCCGCTCCGCATTCTCTTCCTCGACGCGTGAGCACCGGCCGCCTGCCTGGTGACAGCCGTCACCAGGTCCCCAACGACTGTCATCAGGCCCCGCGCCGCGTGTGGGAGACAAACCCCTGGAATCAGGAACAGTGGGAGGACTCCCGACGCTGGCATGCCAGCCGCAGTGGGTCCGGACATCGCGGTCCGCCCTCCATCCCCCCTCTGGAGTCCCCCATGGCTCTCGCCCCTGTCTCCCGGAAGCCGCTGTCCCTGGTCAGCCCTCCCGCCGTCACCGAGAAGGCGGCGGCCACCGCGCCGAAGGCCGCGCCCGTGGAGCCCAAGGCCGAGCCCCGGCAGCCGGCGGTCGTGGCGGATGGCTTCGATGTGAAGAAGCCCGCCGCGGGCCCGGAGCTGAGCGGCGTGGGCGCCGCGGTGAAGGCCGTGAGCACCGCCGCCGCGAGGGCGAAGGCGGCCCCGGCGGTGGACGCGCCCCCGGCGGAGCGGCAGACGGTGTCCGGCGAGGACAAGGCGAAGCAGGCGGTGGACCTGAAGACGGTGGGCGACCAGCGCAAGGAGACAGAGGACGCGCAGAAGTCGCTGCGGGAGAAGACCACCCAGCAAGCCGACAAGCTCTTCGCCATGGCGGACGGCAAGGAGCAGGTGCCCGAAGGCGCCAGCGTCAAGCGCGTGTCCGACTCCGAGGTGGAGCTCACCCGCGTCAACGGCGAGAAGGAGGTGGTGGAGCGCTCCGTCGCGACGAAGAAGGACGGCGCGGTGGTGATGGACACCGCCTCCTATGAGGACGGCACCAACAAGCGCGACCGGCTGGAGATGAAGGGCGACGGCGCCACCCGGGTGGAGCGCGCGGAGTGGAAGGGCGACAAGAACGAGACCGCCGACCTCAAGTCCTTCGGCGACATCTCCAAGAGCCGCGACACGAACCTGACCTACACGCGCAACGAAGTCTCCATCGAGAAGCACAAGGACGGGGACCGGCTCCACACCGACGAATACTCGCAGGTGAACGGCAACGCCGAGGGCAGCCGCACCTCCTTCTACCAACAGAAGGGCGGCGGCAGCATCGACAACAAGCTCAAGGGCCCGTTCGACTTCAAGAAGCCGGTGGACCGCTCGGACACGTACAGCTACTCCATCCCCGCCCCGGGCGCGGACGGCAAGCAGGGCGACCCGCAGTACAGCCGCGTGCAGAACTTCTCCCAGGACAACGTGAAGGCGACGTCCTACGTGGACCGCACGCTGGACGGCCACACCCAGTTCGCTGGCGAAGGGCCGCACACGTTCGAGGACATGGCCCGGGTCCGCGACGAGTACTCCAAGCACGGCGGTGAGGACTGGGACGCGGACAAGGCGGGCGAAGGCCGCCCCCCGAAGCGCTGGACCGTGGACCTGCAGAAGGACGAGAACCGGCTGGACTCGCAGACCTTCATCGAGGGCTACCCGGACGCGACCATCAAGACGGAGCGGACGCGCGAGGGCAGCACCGTGAAGGAGAAGTACGAGGGCAAGACCTTCGAGAAGGAGGACTCCTCCAAGCGCGTGCCCGTGAGCGGCGAGTCGTCCACCACCTACGGCCAGGACGGCTCCATCGAGAAGATGGACGCCAAGAGCCGCGAGCCGGACGGCGCCGACCTGGAGCAGCACTACAACAGCAGCCGCCAGGCCACCGACCAGGGCCTGGAGCTCCAGGAGTCGCTGGAGACGAAGCGCACGAAGGACAACAAGACGGAGAGCTCCCTCAAGGAGGACACGTCGCTGCTGTCCGACCAGGGCGCGCAGCTGGTCGGCTCCCGCACCACGGTGACGGACGCGGACGGCCGCAAGGGCATCCACGAAGTGGGCAAGGACGGGGAGAAGCTGCAGCTGTCCGGCAAGGGCGGCGCGGACATGCGCGAAGTCACCGACGCGGAGGCCTTCAAGGACGACGCGTTCGGCAAGGTGCTGCTGGAGCAGGCGTCCATCTCCACCGCGAGCACGGTGAACCAGTACGCCAACAGCGGCGGCGCGCAGTCCCTGAACATCCTCAAGGGCCTGAGCCAGGACGCGGGCCGGCTGCCGGCCAAGGCGACGGAGGTCCTGGGCAAGGACACCCTCTCCAAGGGCCTGAACGCGGCGCAGGGCGGCGCGAGCGCGCTGGGCGGCGTGGCGGGCGTGGTGGCGGGCGGCATGTCGCTGGCGCGGGGCATCCGCGAGAACAACATGCCGGACATCGTGAAGGGCGTGTCGGACACGGCCAACGGCGCGCTGAACATCTACAGCGGCGGCAAGGCGTTCACGGAGGCCATCAAGGGCTTCAAGAACGCGGGCGCGCTCACCACCACGACCGCCAACGCGTCGAAGAGCATCCCCTGGGCGAAGACGCTGGCGAACCCGAAGGTGGGCGGCGCGGTGACGAGCGCGGTGCTGGACTCGGTGAAGGGCATGGGCGGCATCGGCAAGGTGGCCGGCGCGGCGGCGAGCGTCGGGAGCAAGGCGCTCTCCGCGCTCAAGGCGGCGGGCGGCGCGGCCAACGTGCTGGGCGCGGTGGGCGGCACGGTGGGCGGCGTGTTCGACATCGTCAACGGCGCGAAGGTGAACGACGGGGCGCAGATCGCCAAGGGCGCCATCGGCATCGCGGGCAGCATCGGCGGCGCGGTCGCGGTGGGTGCGATTGGCGGACCGTTGGGCATGGCGGTGGGCGCGGGCATCGGCCTGCTGACCTTCGGCGTCGGGAAGATCATGGACGCCATCAGCGACAAGCCGCACAAGATCGCGGAGCTCCAGATCGACTGAAGCCGCGCCGCGTCCCCGGGAGGCGGGGGGACACCTCCGCCTCCGGGAGCGCGCTTCAGCGCTTCACGCGCAGGGGGCGCTCGGAGTCCTCGTCGCGCGGCTTCACGAGGGTGCGCCAGTCGCAGGTGCGGCCCCCGATGCCCTCGGGGTGCCGCCCGGCCCCCGCATCCAGGAGGCCCTCGGGGTGCCGCCTGGCCCCCGCATCCAGGAGGCCCTCGGGGTGCCGCCCGGCCCCCGCATCCAGCGCGCACCGGCTCGTGGGGCGTGCGTGCGCGGGAACCCGAAGGCGCCGTCCAGGTCCCTGGGCTGGTCCGCGCCGTCCAGCTCGAGGATGCGAGGGGTCGTCTCCAGCCCGTGCTCGCGGGTGAAGACCTGGAGGGCGTCCTCGGACACGAAGGGCTGGCCTCCCAACTCGCGCCAGTCGGACACCTGCTCCAAGCGGGCCCAGGCATCGACCCACTCCGGCGCGAGCCTTCCGCGCGGCGCCCCTTCGGTGCCTGGGGGCGCCGGGAGGGGAACCTCCAGCCCGGCAGGCCGCTCCTGGGCCCGTGGATGGACGCGGGCCCCTTCCCTCTGGCGCCTGGGGGCAGGCCGTGCCGCACGCAAGCTCCTGTCCTCCATGACGCGCCGGTTGACGTGCGTCCCCGGCGCCCCTCTTATCTGCCCCTCACCTTGAGCAGGAGTCCACGTTGGCAGGCGCACCGGTTGAACTGAGCCCGGAGGATTACAAGCAAGTCACCCAGCGGCCCGGCATGTGCGTCGTGGACTTCTGGGCCTCGTGGTGTGAACCCTGCCAGGAGTTCGCCCCGATCTTCGAGGCCGCGGCGCCGCGCTTCGCGGACATCGCCCTCGCCCGGCTCGATACGGAGGCGCACGAGGAGCTGTCCGAATCGCTGGGCATCGAGTCCATGCCCACGCTCGTCGCGTACAAGGACGGCCTGGAAGTGCACCGCGTCTCCGGCGCGCTGTCCGCCGAGGCGCTGGACCTGCTGCTCACCCGGCTGCGGGCGGTGGACGTCGCGGAGGAGAAGCGCCGCGCCGCGAACCGCGAGCGCACCGAAGCCGGCAAGCTGCCTTCTGGCATCCCCGAGGGCGCGACGTGGGACGACGGCGACGGGGAGTGGTCCTTCGGCCCCACGGACTCCAAGGGCCGGCCGCACGGACCATGGCGCTACTGGCGCGCGGACGGCACGCTCTGCAACGAGTGCATCATGAAGCAGGGCGCGCCGCACGGCCCCTTCAAGCGCTTCCACGAGGACGGCGCGGTGTCGCAGGAGGGGGCCTTCGAACAGGGCCAGCTCCACGGCCCGCGCACCTGGCTCGCGTCCGAGCACTTCACCACCGAGCGCATGCACGAGAACGGCGTGAGCGAGCGCGTGCGCAAGACCGTGATGCAGTACGACCATGGCACCGTCCGGCAGGTGCTCCACTTCGACGGCGCCGGCCAGCGCGTGCTCCCCACCACCGGTGAGCCCTACCCCACCCGTCCGCCGCACCTGCCCGAGGACGCGGAGCTGCGCGAGGACCTGGGCCAGTGGGCGAAGGTGACGCTCAACGCCGACGGCGAGCGCCACGGCCTCGCGCGCTTCTGGGACTCGCAGGGGCAGTTCCTCTGGGAGGCCGAGTTCGTGGACGGCGAGCGCCACGGGCGCTACCGGTCTCGCGCCGAGGACGAGTACGCGGACTTCCGCGTCCACTTCGACGAAGGCCGAATGGAAGGCGACCTCGTCTGCGGCGAGTGGTCGCTCAGGGATTCGCAGCGCGAGGTCGTGCTCACGCGCGACCTGGGCCGGGCGCAGGATGAGCGGACACTGGAGCGCTCGCCGGTGTTCTCCAACCTGGCGCGCACGGCGGAGGGCTGGCGAGAGGTCGCGAAAGAGGCCCGGGCGGACCGGCGCTATCGGGAGGCCCTGCTGGCCACGGCGCGCGCGTGCGCCACGTCCCTGGACGCGCAGCCGCTGAAGGAAGGCCTGGAGGAGCTCACCCTGCCCCGCACGCGGGACTCGGCGTCGGAGCTGGCGGACGACGTCGTGGAGGACGAGGGTCAGGCCTGGGCCCCCATGGCGGATGCGCTCATGCGGGGCGGTGAGGCCGCCACGATCCTGCGCGCCTACGCCGTCCTCCTGGACCAGAGCAACCGGCCGCGCGCGGCGCTGGACTTCGTGCACGCGGCGATGCTGCTCGCTCCGGAGCGCAAGGCGTATCTGTTCACGCGCGGCCTCATCCTGTTGAACCTGGGGTTGGCGGAGCAGGTGCGCCAGGACGCCGAGGGGCTCGCGACGGTGGAGCCGGACACCGCCCGGTTCCTGGGCACGTACGCGCGGGCATTGTTTCCGCGGTTCGACTTCTGGGCGGGGCAGGAACCTCCGCGCTGCACCTACGACGGCCTGCCGGAGAAGCCCGGACAATCCCTGGAGGCCATCCAGGACCTGGTGCGCAAGTACGCCACGCGCCTCCAGGCGATGCGCACCGCGCTGCTCCAGCGGTTCAAGCCTGGGGCCGCAGTGTCCTGGCTTCCGCCGGACCTGTCGGGGTTGTTGGACAAGGGGCCGGTGAAGCTGGAGCAGTTCGAGCGGGAGCTGGGGGATGAGCAGGTGGAGGTCGACGAGACGCTCGACCTGGAGCTGGGGCTCGCAGACCTCGCGCAGATGCTGCGTGGCGACTGGAGCGCGCTGACCTGGCTGTTGTGGTCGTGCGGGGAGACGACGCTCCGGATGCCGTCGCGCATCGCGCCCCCGGCGGACTACGGACAAGCGGCGGGGCAGGCCTCGCAGCGCCTGTGGCAGAGCCGGGACCGGCGCATCCGCGGCGGGGCCAGTCCGACGAAGGCCGGCGACGGCTTCCTGTTCGAAGGCGTGGCGCTGGGCGACCTGCACCCCAGCCTGGTGTCCATCGCGGAGCGGCAGTACGCGGAGACGCAAGCGATGTTCTATTGGCTCAATGACCCGGACCATGTCTCTCCGTGGCAGAGCAATCTGAGGGGCAGCTAGTCATGAATCGGATTCGTGAAACCATCGAGGTCGCCGAGCCCCTGTGGCGGGCGCTGGAGCAGATGAGCCACGACCTGGGCGTGGATCGGAACGCCCTGGTGGCCCAGGCGCTGTTCCTGCTCGCACGACAGAACGGTTATGTGGCGCCGACGCCCGTGGTGCTCGGGAGCGCGGCCGAACCGGCGCCGATGACCGTCGCGGAGGTCCGGTCCCCAGCGCTCCGGCCTACCGACGCCACGACCCGCCCGGCGGATGCCGCCACCGTTCCTCCCGTGAAGGCGCCCGTGTCCGCGCCGGCCCCGGGCGCTCCCGGGCCGCTGAAGGACAGGCCCGCGGAGGACGAGGCCGCTCTCGCACGGGCCCGGATGCAAGAGGTGCTCGCGACCGTGGATGCCGTCGTGCAGCCCCGAGATGTGCCGGTCCCCTCCGATGAGGAGGAATCGGACGAAGAGGAGTCCGACGATGAGACCTCCGCCGAGGAGGACGCGTCCGACGCGGCGTCCGAGGATGACTCGTCCGAGGATGATGACTCGTCCGAGGATGATGACTCGTCCGAGGATGATGAAGCGGACGACAGCGACGACGCGGACGAGGCCGCAGCCGACGAAGACGGCTCGGACGACGCGGACGAGGCCGCAGCCGACGAAGACGGCTCGGACGACGACGACTCGGACGACGACGACTCGGACGACGACGCCTCGGACGACGACGCCTCGGACGACGACGCCTCGGACGACGACGCCTCGGACGACGACGCCTCGGACGACGACGCGGCGGACGACGACGCGGCGGGCGACGACGAAGACCACGCGCACGCCTCGGGCGAGAACGCATCGGACGACGAGGCGGCGGACGAAGACGCTGCGGCGGACGACGACGCGGATGCATCGGACGATGATGACGCGGCTGAGCAAGTCGCGGCCTCGTCCGCCGCTGGGACTACGGATGACACCGACGATGCGGACTCCGACGAAGCGGACGGAGTAGCCGCGAAGGTCCCCGAGGAAGAGGACGACGGTTCCGCCGCCGATATCGAAGCGGCGATCGGCTCCGAATTCGCGTCGAGCGCGGCCGTCGACTCCGGACCCGAAGAGGCCAAGACCGGCGAGGAAGCCATGGGCTCCGACGACGCCGAAGAACAGGCAGCGGCCTCCGAAGCGGACGTCCCCCCCGCCCCCTCCCACGAGTCCGAGGGACAAGACGTCCCCTTCGAAGTCCCCCGCCCCGCGAAGCCCGCCAGCGCCCGGAAGTCCTCGCGCATCCGGCCCGGCCCGCGCGACGAAGAGACGCCCGCGCCCGCCGTGGACTCCGGCAAGAGCGCGAAGCCCACCCCGGCGGCCAGGGCCTCCGCGCGGCGAGAGCTGTTCGTGCGGCTGAGCCCGGATGGGCCCTCGGTCATGGTGGACGTGGAGCGCTTCACCTTGGGACGGGGCCCGCAGTGCAGCCTCGTCGTGAAGTCCGGAAGGGTCTCCCGCGAGCACGCGGTCATCGTGCGCGACGGCAACGACTACTTCATCGAGGACCTGGGCTCATCCAACGGGACCTGGATCAACCACCAGCGCATCAAGCGCCAGAAGATCGCGGACGGGGACACCTTCAACCTGGGCACCGAAGCCGTGTACTTCGCCATGGGGCCGCCCGAGGACTGACGCGCTCAGGCCTTCCGCGGTGGGTTGCGGATGCCCACCGCGGAGATGACCCCGCCCAAAACGAGCAGGACGGCGGTGGCCATCATCGCCCGGTGAAAGCCCGCGACGTCCAGTCGCGGCCCCACGATGAGCCCCGTGAACGCGATGGAGATGAGCCCCGCGACCCGGGAGATGGCGTTGTTGATGGCAGAGCCGATGCCCGCCTGCTCGGGATGGACGGACCCGAGCACCGCGGCCGTCAGCGGCGCCACCGTCACCGTCAGCCCCAGCCCGAACACCAGCACCCCCGGCAGCATCTGGGTCCAGAAGTGCAACGGCGTGCCCACGCGGAGCATCAGCAGGAACCCCACGCTCGCCAGGCACGGCCCCACCGCCATGAACAGGCGCGACCCGTAGCGGCCCGCCAGCCCGCCGAACACGGAGGACAGCAGCAGCATGATGAGCGTGGTGGGCATCAACGCCAGCCCCGCGGCCGTCGCGCGGAAGCCGCCCACCTCCTGAAGAAAGAGCGTGATGACGAACATCCCCAGCGACAGCGCGCCATAGATGGACGTGGTGGCGAGGTTGCCCACCCAGAAGTTGCGCTCCCGGAAGAGCCCCAGCGGCATCATCGGGTGCGGGGAGCGCCGCTCCTGCAACAGGAACGCGATGAACGCCGGCACGCCAAGGCCCAGCGCCAGCAGCACCGTCGGGTGCGTCCAGCCCACCTTGGCCTGCTCGATGAGCGCATAGACCGGCCCGCCCAATCCCAGACACGCCAGGACCGCGCCCAGGATGTCGATGCGAGCACCCGCCGGACGCGGAGGCTCCTCCATCCGCGCGAGCAGCGCGAGCGTCAGCGCGATGGGCAGGACGTTGATGGCGAAGATCCACCGCCACCCCACGGTGTCCACCAGCAACCCGCCCACCAGCGGGCCCGCGATGAACGCGCCCCCCGTCCACCCCGTCCACGAACCAATCGCTTTCGCCTGCTCGGGACCGGAGAAGGTGGCCAGGATGAGCGCCAGCGAGCCCGGCACGAGCAGCGCGCCCGTGGCGCCCTGGAGCCCTCGCGCGAGGATGAGCACGGCTCCGGTGGGGGCCAGCGCGCACAGCAGGGACGTCGCGCCGAACCCCCACAATCCCAGCCGTAGGATGCGCTTGCGTCCAAACGCATCGGACAGCGAGCCCGCGACCAGCATCAGCGAGCCCAGGGTGATGAGGTAGGCATCCACCACCCACTGTTGCAGGGTGAGACCTCCCCCCAGGTCCCGCACCATCGCGGGCAACGCGACGTTGATGATCGCCCCGTCCAGGAACGTGACGAGCGACGCAAGCACCGCGATTCCCAGGACGAGCCGCTGTGGAGGGGTCAAGGTACCGGGACTCTCCCGGAGGAAGCCCTCGCACGCACCCCGGCGCTCTCCAGGACGTTGGGCAGACGACGGACCTCGCGAATGGGGAGGGGAGCCGCTCGCTCCCCTCCCGAGGCTCCTCACGGAGCTACAGCCCCGATGAGCCCGTCAGAGCTCGCACTTCGAGCCGCGATCCGTACAAAGCGGAGTCGTGAGCTCCTTGCGCTCCCTCAACTCTCCTCCCGCTCCGGACAGAAGGCGGACCGTCTCGCGCTTCAGGCTCAGCTTCTTGGGCTTCTGGGTGTCCTGCTTGTCCATGGCATCGTCCTCGCAGTGCAGCGCTTGTGGATGTCGGCGGTGAATCTGGATTCACGGACGCGAGCGTCCGTGAACCGCTTCAGAGGTCACACTTCGGACCGGACTCCGTGCAGAACGGCGTGGTGAGGTCCTTGCGCTGCTGCGGCTCGGCTCCGCCCGAAAGCAGGCGGACAGTCTCGCGCTTCAGGTTCAGCTTCTTGGGCTTCTGGGTGTCCTGCTTGTCCATGACATCGCCCTTTCGTTGCGTTCCTTGACGGCGTCAACTGCAACTGCAAGTCAAACACCTGCATCCCAACCAAACAAGCACTCCACGCCAGAACCGTGAGACGATAATTTTCATTTCCTCTCATGACTGCCAAGGCCAACGACATGCGACGCACACCGCCGTGGAAGCCCTTGCTGCATGGCGTCGAGCACGACATGGCCGTGGAAGTGCTCGCGATGCTCGCCGATGCGCTCTCGCACCTTCCCGCCCATGCGTCCTCGCGGACCTCGCTGGCTCGCGGAGATCCAGGGCGTGCGGTGTTGTTCGACTCGCTCGCGCGGGTCCACGATGACGCGCGGTGGCGCGCGATGTCGGAGGCGCTGCTGGAGCGCGCCTCGGATGCGCTCGCGGAGGAGACGCTGGGGCCGGACCTCTATGATGGCTTCACGGGCGTCGCATGGGCGGTGCAGCACGTGCGCCGCCCCTCCGAGTTACCCGACGAGGATCCGCTCACGGAGATCGACGCCGCGCTCGAGGACTTCCTCCAGACGCGGCCCTGGCCGCATCGCTACGACCTGGTGAGTGGACTGGTGGGCATGGGTGTCCATGCCCTGGAGCGCCTTCCTCGCGAGGGCGCCCGGCGCTGCCTGGAGGCGGTGGTGGCCCGGCTGGGAGAGCTGGCCGAGCGGACACCGGAGGGCTTTCGGTGGAAGACGCAAGCCGCGCACGTCGCGGCACGGCTCCAGGGTGAACACCTCGACGGAGAATTCAACCTGGGCGTCGCGCACGGGGTGGCGGGGGTGCTCCTCGTGCTCGGCGGCGCGGTGGCGGCGGGCGTCGCGGCGGAGAGCGCTCGCGAATGGCTCCAGGGCGGCTGGACGTGGTTCATGGCCAGACGCGCAGCGGACTCCGCGCCGGCGCTCTTTCCCACGCGCGTGGGGGCTCGGGATGAGCCCCTGACGTGGCCTCGCCGTCCGGCATGGTGCTACGGCGATCCCGGCGTGGCGTTCGGGCTGCACACGGTGGCGCGGGCCGTGGGGAACCCGGAGTGGGAGGCGCGGGCGCTCACGCTCTGCCTCGAAGCCGCCGGGCGCTGGCGGGACGCCGCCTTCGTGCATGACGGCGGGCTCTGTCATGGATCCGCCGGGCTCGGGCACCTCTACAACCGCCTGTTCCAGACGACGGGCGAGCCCGCCTTCGAGGCCGCCGCCCGCCATTGGTTCCGGCACCTGCTCTCCGTCCACCGACAGCCGGGGCTGGGCGTGGCGGGCTTCCGCGTGCTGGAGCGCTTCGACGGCGGCGGCGAGGGCTGGACCGACAACCCGGGCCTGCTCTCGGGGGCCACCGGCATCGCGCTGGCGCTCCTGGCGGCGACCTCCTCCGTGGAGCCCACCTGGGATCGCCTGCTGCTCATGTCCCTGCGCCCCTCTCCTCTGGATTCTCCATGACGCCGACGGGCTTCTCCCCTTCCGGGTTCTTCGTCCTCCGCACCCCGCTGTTGCCCTTCGACGAGCTGCGTGCCTGGAGCCAGGGCCTGCTCGCGCCCACCGCGCTGGAGGCTTCCGGCGCGGAGCTGGAAGCGGCGCTCGCCCGCGACCGGGACCTGTTGCGCGAGAGGCTTGCGGCGGTGGTGGCGCGGCCGGAGGTGCGGGAGGCGCTGTTCCTCGCGTCGCCCTCGCTCGAGGAGCAGCTGCCCGCGTGGACGGCCGCGCCGGGAGGTCCGCACGGAGAGAAGCTGGAGCGCACGCTGGTGCGCTACTGGCAGCGCATGACGTCGCGGGCCACGCCCTTCGGCCTCTTCGCCGGCAACAGCCTGGGCATGCTCGCACCGGCGACCCACCTGGGCCTGCCGGCCCGTGAGAGCTACCGCCGCCACACGCGGCTGGACATGGACTACGTGGATGCGCTGACGGACGCGCTCGGCCGGCTGCCCGCGCTGCGCGAGGCCCTGGACTACCGCCCCAACTCCAGCCTGTACCGGGTCGCAGGACGGCTGCGCTACGCCGAGTCGCGGCGCGACGGCGGCACGCGGAGCCACCAGCTCGTCGGCGTGGAGCCCACCCCGTACCTGGAGGCGACCCTGGAGCGGGCGCGAGGGGGAGCCTCGCTCGCCGCGCTCGCGCAGGCGCTGGTGGACGCCGACCCCGACGTGTCCCGCGACGAGGCCGTGGAGTACGTGGACATGCTCGTGGCGAGCCAGCTCCTCGTGCCGGAGCTGGCGCCGCTCGTCACGGGCCCGGAGCCGGTGCGCGAGCTGCTCGCGCACCTGGAGTCCGTGCCGGCGATGGCCGGCCCCCACCGCGTCCTCCAGCACGTGCAGGGCGCGCTCGCGGAGCTGGATGGCACGCCCCCGGGCGCGGAGCCTTCACGCTACCGCTCGCTCGCGCACGGGCTGGAGGCCCTCCCTTCGCCGGTCGATCCAGGCCGCCTCTTCCAGGTGGACCTGCGCAAACCCGCGGACGCACTGACGCTGGGCCCCGCCGTGGTGGAGGCGATGCGCCAGGGCGTGACCCTGCTCCATCGCCTGAGCGCGTCCAGCGAGCCCGCGACCCTGCGGCGCTTCCGCGAGGCCTTCGTCCAGCGCTACGAGGCGCGCGAGGTGCCCCTGCTGGAGGCCCTGGATGAGGACGTGGGCGTCGGCTTCGAGCGTGCGAGCCCGGAGTCCGCGGAGGACTCGCCCCTGCTGCGCGACCTGCCCTTCGCCGCGTCCCGGAGCGAGGAGCGCGTCGCGTGGGGGAAGGCGCAGGCCCACCTGCACTTCCGGCTGTCGGAGGTGCTGCGCACGGGCGGCCCGCTGGAGCTGGACGCCGCGGACCTGGAGGCGCTCGCGAACCCGCGGCCGGGCCCCCTGCCGGATGCCTTCTCCGTGATGGGCTCCGTGCTGGCGGCGTCGCGGGAGGACGTGGACGCGGGGCGGTTCCGGTTCGTCTTCGAGTCGATGATGGGCCCCTCCGGCGCGGCGCTGCTGGGCCGCTTCTGCCACGGAGACCCGGAGCTGCTGCGCCAGGTGACCGCGCACCTGCGCGCGGAGGAGGCGCTGCGTCCGGAGGCCGCCTTCGCGGAGGTGGTGCACCTGCCGGAGGGGCGCGTGGGCAACATCCTCTGCCGCCCGGTGCTGCGCGCGCATGAGCTGGTGTACCTGGGGCGTTCGGGAGCACCGCCGGAGCAGCAGCTCCCGCTCACCGACCTCTTCCTCTCCGTCCAGGGCACGCGCATCGTCCTGCGCTCCCAGCGCCTGGGGCGCGAGGTCCTCCCCCGCGTCACCCACGTCCACAACTTCGGTCACGCGCACCTGCGCCCCTACACCTTCCTGGGCACGCTCCAGCAGCAGGGCGCCACGCCCGGCCTGCGCTGGCAGTGGGGTCCGCTGGCGAGCAGCGCGTTCCTGCCGCGCGTGACGGCGGGCAGGCTCATCCTCCACCGCGCGCGCTGGCGGCTCCAGGCCCCCACGCTCCGGGGGCTCGGAGAACACGAAGGAGCGCGGCGCTTCCACGAGGCGCAGCGGCTGCGCGCGCGGCTGGGGCTGCCTCGCTACGTCGGACTGG
This sequence comes from Corallococcus silvisoli, assembly GCF_009909145.1. Lineage (NCBI taxonomy): Bacteria > Pseudomonadati > Myxococcota > Myxococcia > Myxococcales > Myxococcaceae > Corallococcus > Corallococcus silvisoli. The sequence goes on along the minus strand of NZ_JAAAPJ010000001.1, from coordinate 1,053,113 downwards.
AGGACCACGACAACGTGCTGCCGGTGGACCTGGACAACGTGCTGAGCCTCGACACGTTCGTCCACCTGGTGCGCCAGCGGCCGGAGGTGGTGCTGGTGGAGCTGCTCATGGACGAGGGCCTGTGCGTCCAGGGCCCCGAAGGGCGCTTCGTCCACGAGGTGGTCGTGCCCTTCGTGCGCGACGCGCCGGCCGCGCCGGCCGTGGCCCTGCCGAAGCCGCCGCGGGTGGAGCGCTCCTTCCCGCCAGGCTCCGAGTGGCTCTACGTCAAGCTCTACACCGGCACGGCGCTCGCGGACCGCGTGCTGGCGGAGGCCGTGGCGCCCCTCGTCCGCGAGGCCCTGGCCTCCGGCGCCGCGAACCAGTGGTTCTTCCTGCGCTACGGCGACCCGGACTGGCACCTGCGCGTGCGCCTCCAGGGCGACCCCCGGCGGCTGCGCACGGAGGTGCTGGAGCGGCTCCACGCCTTGCTGCACCCGCTGCGGCGGGACGGGCTCGTGCACCGCGTCCAGGTGGACACCTACGAGCGCGAGGTCGAACGCTACGGCGGCGACGCGGGCATGCCCCTGGTGGAGCAGTGGTTCCACGCGGACAGCGACGCGGTGCTGGAGCTGCTCGACACCGTCGTCGGCGACGACGGCGCGGACGCGCGCTGGCGGCTCACGCTGTGTGGCATCGACACGGTGCTGACGGACCTGGGCCTCGACCTGGAGGGCCGCCGCCAGCTGCTCGCCACCCTTCGCCAGGGCTACGGCCAGGAGTTCAGCGTGGACGGCGCCTTCGAGCGGCGGCTGGGCGAACGGTTCCGCGCGCACCGCCAGGAGCTGGAGGCCCTGCTGTGGCGGCCGTGGCCCGCCGAAGGCCCCTTGGCGGCGGGACTCGCGGCGCTGCGCCGCCGCTCCGAACGGCAGGCACCGGTGCTGGCCCGGCTGCGCGCGTGCGCGGACCAGGGACTGCTCACCCAGCCCCTGGAGCGCGTGGCCGCGAGCCTCGTCCACATGCACACCAACCGAGCCCTGCGCACCGCGGCCCGGGCGCAGGAGCTGGTCCTCTACGACTTCCTCCATCGCCTCTACACGTCACGTCAGGCGCGAGAGAAGAAGCAGCCCTGAGCGGCCCTCCACCTCGCCGGAGCCCAGGGTGGTTGCATGGGGGCCTGGGCACGGCGCGCGCTTTTTCCTGCACGCCACTTCTACCGAGGAGTGACAGAGGCCCTGCTGACTTCATTTTTCATGAAATCAATAATTTATCGAAAAAACATGAAACACACGTGAACAGGACAGATAGGGCCTACGGGTGTAGTTGCTCAATACAAACAAGGTCGCACCCGGGCGGCCGGTCATGGCGCCTCAGAACGCCGAGCGGTGCGAATGGGGCACTCCACCATGGCTCTCTCCCCGGAACAGAAGCGCGCCCGGCTGGCGGCATTGTTGAAGGAGCAGCAGCGGCAGCCCCGGCGGGCGCCCGCGTCCTTCGCTCAGGAGCGGATGTGGCTCCAGCAGCGGCTTTCGCCCACGAGCGCCGCGCTCCACATGCCCGTGGCGGTGAAGCTGGACGGGGTGCTCGACGTGAGTGCCTTGCGCGAGAGCCTCCACGCGGTGCTGCGCCGCCACGACACGCTGCGCACGACCTTCATGGAGCAGGATGGACGGCCGGTGCAGCGGATCGCGCCGGACCTGCCCTTCCCGCTGGAGGCGGTGGACCTGCGGGAGCTCCCCGCGCCCCAACGCGCCCCCGAGGCGTGGCGGCGGCTGCATGAGGAGGCGCGGCGACCGTTCCATCTGGAGGCCGGTCCCTTGCTGCACGCGGTGCTCTACCGGCTCGCGGACGACGCGCACCTGCTGCTGCTCAAGCTGCACCACCTCATCACCGACGGCTGGTCCATGGGCGTGCTCGTGGGCGAGGTGTCCGCGCTCTACCCCGTGTTCGCCTCCGGTGGCGTCCCCGCGCTGCCGCCGCTCGCCATGCAGTACACGGAGTTCGCCGCGTGGCAGCGGCAATGGCTCCAGGGCGCCGTGCTCGAAGAGCCCCTGGCGTACTGGCGCGAGCGGTTGGATCCGCATGCCGTCCTGGACCTGCCCGGGGACCGTCCGCGTCCGGCCGTCCTCGGCGAAGAGGGGGCACGCCTTGGCATCACCCTGCCCGCGGCGCTCACGCAGGCCCTGCGGGAGCTGTCCATCCAAGAAGGCCGGACGCTGTTCTCCGTGCTGCTGGCCGCGTTCAACGCGCTGCTGCACCGCTACTCCGGACAGGACGACCTCACCGTCGGCACGCCCGTGGCCGGCCGCTCCCGCGCGGAGCTCGAAGGGCTCATCGGCCTCTTCGTCAATACGCTGCCCCTTCGCGTGGACCTGTCTGGAGATCCGTCCTTCCGCCAGCTCACCGGCCGCGTCCATGACGTGGCGCTGGGGGCCTTCGCCCACCAGGACGTGCCCTTCGAGAAGCTGGTGGAGGTCCTCCAGCCCGCGCGCCGGCTGAACCTCACGCCCTTCTTCCAGGTGATGTTCGTGCTGCAGAACGCGCCCCTGCCCACCGTGGACGTGTCCGGCCTGCGCATGGAGACGCAGCCGGTGGACAGCGGCTCGGCCAAGTTCGACCTCACCCTCATCGCCGCGGAGATGGCCCACGGCCTGCGACTCACCGCCGAGTACCGCACCGCGCTCTTCGACGTGGCCACCGTGGAGCGGATGCTCGCGCACCTGCGCACGCTGCTCGAAGGCGCCGTGCGCGATCCAGAGCAGCCCCTGTCCAGGCTGCCGTTGCTGGACGCGCGCGAGCGCCTGCGCCTGCTGGAGGACTGGAGCGGACCGCGGGTGGACATGCCCGAGGCGTGCCTCCACTCGCTCATCGAGGCCCAGGTGGAGCGGACTCCCGACGCGGTGGCGCTGGTGTTCGAGGACGCGGCGCTGAGCTACCGGGAGCTGGACGCGCGCGCCAACCAGCTCGCGTGGCACCTGCGCTCCCTGGGCGTGGGGGCGGAGACGCGCGTCGGCCTGCTCCTGGAGCGCTCCGTGGAGCTGGTCGTGGCCCTGCTCGCCACGCTCAAGGCCGGGGGCGCCTATGTGCCCCTGGATCCGGACCATCCGCCGCGGCGGCTCGCGTGGATGCTGGAGGACGCGCGGCCCCAGGTGCTGCTGGCCCAGCGGCACCTGCTCGCGCGCCTTCCCCCGGACGGGACGCATGCGGCCGTGCTCTGCCTGGACACGCAGTGGGAGGCCGTCGCGGCACAGCCCCGGTACGCGCCGCCTCCCGTGGCCGTGCCTGACGCGCTGGCCTACGTCATCTTCACCTCCGGCTCCACCGGGCGGCCCAAGGGGGCCATGAACACGCACCGCGCGGTGGTCAACCGTCTGCGGTGGATGCAGGACGCGTTCGACCTGCGCCCGGACGACGTCGTGCTCCAGAAGACGCCGTTCAGCTTCGACGTGTCCGTGTGGGAGTTCTTCTGGCCGTTGATGACGGGCGCGCGGCTGGTGGTGGCGCGGCCGGGCGGACACCAGGAGCCGGTGTACCTGGCGAGGCTCATCGCGCGAGCGGGCGTCACCACGATCCACTTCGTGCCGTCCATGCTCCAGGTGTTCCTGGAGGAGCCCGAGGCGACGGCCTGCGCCACCCTCCAGCGCGTGGTGTGCAGCGGCGAGGCCCTGCCGCTGGAGCTGGCCGAACGGTGCCTGCGCCGGCTGCCGTCCGCGGGCCTGCACAACCTCTACGGCCCCACCGAGGCCGCCGTCGACGTCACCTGGCACGCGTGTGTCGCGGGTGAGCGCGGGCGCTCGGTCCCCATTGGCCGGCCCATCGCGAACACACGCATCCTGCTGCTGGACGCGCAGGGCGGCCCGGTCCCCGTGGGCGTGCGAGGCGAGCTGCACATCGGCGGGGTGCAGGTGGGCCGGGGCTACCTGCACCAGCCCGCGCTCACCGCGGAGCGCTTCGTGCCGGACGCGTTCAGCGCGCGGCCCGGCGCACGGCTGTACCGCACGGGCGACGTGGCGCGGTGGCTCCCGGATGGCTCCATCGAGTACCTGGGGCGCGCCGACTTCCAGGTGAAGGTGCGCGGCCTGCGCATCGAGCTGGGTGAAATCGAGGCGGCGCTGGAGCAACTGCCCACCGTACGGCAGGCCGTGGTGCTGGCCCGGCGGGATGGAGGCGGGGATCCGCGCCTCGTCGCGTACGTCATGGTCCGGGGCGAGGACAGGGACGTGGGCGGCCTGCGCTCGCGCCTCCAGGAGCGGCTGCCCGGGTACATGGTGCCAGCGGCCTTCGTCGTCCTGGACGCGCTGCCGCTCACGCCCAGCGGCAAGGTGGACCGCAAGCGGCTCCCCGCTCCCGACACCACCGTCACCGCCGGGGAGTACGTCGCGCCCCGCACGCCCACGGAGGCCCGGCTGGCGGAGCTGTGGCAGGAGGTCCTGCGCGTGCCGCGCGTGGGCGCGACCGAGCACTTCTTCGAGGCGGGGGGCCACTCGCTCCTGGCCACGCAGCTGCTCTCCCGCGTCCGCGCGTCCTTCGGCGTGGAGCTGCCCCTGCGCGGCCTCTTCGAGTCCCCCACGCTGGAGGCGCTCGCGCGGCGCATCGATGGCGGGACGCACGCGTCGGCGCCAGCGACGCCGCCGCTGCTCCCCGTCGCGCGGGAGGAGCCGCTGCCCCTGTCCTTCGCCCAGGAGCGGATGTGGTTCATCGACGCGATGGAGCCTGGGAGCGCGGCCTTCAACATGCCCCTCGTCCTGCGGCTCACTGGCGCCCTGGATCTGGAGTCCCTTCGCCGCGCGCTGGAGGCGCTGGTGCACCGGCACGAAGCGCTGCGCACCACCTTCCGCGCCGGCGCGCCGGGCCCCTGGCAGGTCATCGCCGCGCCGGGCCCGTTCCCACTGGAGGCCATCGATCTGCGCTCGCTGCCCATCGCCGCGCGGCAGGCGGAGGTCCGTCAGCGCGCCAGCGCCGAGGCGATGAGGCCCTTCGCGCTGGACACCGGTCCGCTGCTGCGCGCCACGGTGCTGCGGCTCGATGACGCCGCGTTCGTGTTGCTGCTCACCGTGCATCACATCGTGTTCGACGGGTGGTCGCTGGGCCTGCTCGTGCGCGAGCTGACGGAGCTGTACCGCGCCCGGGCCTCGGGGGTCACACCATCCCTGCCCGCGCTGCCGCTCCAACCCGCCGACCACGCGGTCTGGCAGCGGCGGTGGCTCCAGGGAGACGTGCTGGAGGGACAGCTGGCGTACTGGCGCGAGCAGGTGGATCCGCACGCCGTGCTGGAGCTGCCGCTCGACCGGCCCCGGCCTCCGGTCCTGTCCTCCGTGGGTGCCCGCCGCTCGCTCCGGCTCTCCCCTGCCCTCACCGGGGAGCTCAAGCGGTGGGCCGTGAGCGAGGGCCGCACGGTGTTCTCCGTGCTGCTGGCCGCGTTCGACGCGCTGCTGCACCGCTACTCCGGACAGGACGACCTGACCGTCGGCACTCCGGTCGCGGGCCGCTCGCGCCCGGAGCTCGAAGCGCTCATCGGGCTCTTCGTCAACACGCTGCCCCTGCGTGTCGGCCTGTCCGGCGACCCGTCCTTCCGCCAGCTCGTCACCCGCGTGCATGAGGTTGCGCTGGGGGGCTTCGCCCACCAGGACGTGCCCTTCGAGAAGCTGGTGGAGGTCCTCCAGCCCGTGCGCCGCCTGAACCTCGCCCCGCTGTTCCAGGTGATGTTCGCGCTCCAGAACGCGCCCCTCCCCCCGGCGCGGCTGCCCGGCCTCTTCATCGACGCCGAACCGGCGGGCGCGCCGGTCGCGAAGTTCGACCTCACCCTCATCGCCACCGAGACGGCCCACGGCCTGGACCTCACCGCCGAGTACCGCACGGAGCTGTTCGACGAGGCCACCGTGGCGCGGCTGCTCACGCACCTGCACGCGCTGCTGGACGGAGCCCTCCAGGCCCCGGAGCAGCGGCTGTCCGCGCTTCCACTCCTCACCCACGACGAGCGGCGGCAGGTGCTGCACGACTGGAATGACACCCGGTCCACCCATCCCCGCGATGCGTCCCTGCCGGAGCTGTTCGAAGCCCAGGTGCGCCGCTCACCCGACGCCATCGCGCTCGTCCAAAGCAACGTCACGCTCAGCTACCGGCAGCTCGACACCCGCGCCAACCAGCTCGCGCACGCGCTTCGCGCGAAGGGCGTCACCCCCGGCAGCCTCGTGGCGCTGGGGTTGGAGCGCTCGCCCGCGTTCGTCGTCGCGGTCCTCGCCGTCCTCAAGGCGGGGGGCGCGTACGTGCCCCTGGAGCTGGCGCATCCCCGGGAGCGGCTCGCCCTGTTGTTGGAGGAGACAGCGCCACGGGTGTTGCTCACCCGCGCCGGGACCCGGGCCGCGTTGCCCACGTTCGACGGCCCGACGCTCTGCCTGGACACCGAGGCGGACACCCTCGACGGGCAGCCTTCGCACGCTCCCGCCTCCGGGACGACGGCGGACAGTCTGGCGTACGTGATGTTCACGTCGGGCTCCACCGGACGGCCCAAGGGCGTGATGGTGGCCCATCGGGGCGTCGTGCGCCTCGTGCACGCGCCGGAGGTCTACGACCTGGGGCCGGACAGCGTCTTGCTCCAGACCTCCGCGCTCGCCTTCGACGCGTCCACGTGGGAGCTGTGGGGTGCGCTGCTGCATGGAGGCCGGCTGGTGCTGGCACCGCCGCATCCGCTCTCGCTGGAGGAGCTGACCGCGCTCCTGCGCGAGGTGGCGCCCACCGTCGTCTTCCTCACCACCGCCCTCTTCGAGCAGGGGGTGCTGCACCCGGAAGCGCCCTGGGACCGGGTGCCGCATGTGCTCGTGGGTGGAGAGGCGATGCCGCCCCAACGCGCGCGCGAGTTCCTGGCGCGCCGGGGCCCGGATGGCCGGCTGAGCAACGTCTACGGCCCCACCGAGAACACCACCTTCTCCACGCACCACCCGATGCGCGCGGACGCCGTCGTGGGACACACGGTGTCCATCGGCCGGCCCATCCCGGCGTCCACCACCTACGTGCTGGAGGCATCGCTTCACCCCGCGCCCGTCGGCGTGCCCGGGGAGCTGTACGTCGGTGGCGACGGGCTGGCGTGGGGCTACCTCCACCGGCCCGAGCTGACCGCCGAACGGTTCATCCCCCACCCCTTCTCCACGACCCCCGGAGCGCGCCTCTACCGGACTGGAGACAAGGCCCGGTGGCGGGCGGACGGCACGCTGGAGTTCCTGGGCCGCACCGACTTCCAGGTGAAGCTGCGCGGCTTCCGCATCGAACCGGGAGAGGTGGAGGCCGTGCTGCGCCAGCAGCCCGGCGTCCGCGAAGCGCTCGTGGTGGTGGAGGAAGGGGGAAGCGCCGCGGAGAGGCGCCTCGTCGCCTATGTCGCGAGGGACGGCGCTCGGGATGCCAGCGCCCGCGCCGCGCTGCGCGAAGCCCTGCTGCGCTCGGTGCCCGCGTACATGGTGCCATCCGTGTTCATCCTGGTGGAGGCCCTGCCCCTCACGCCCAATGGCAAGGTGGACCGCAAGGCGCTGCCCGCGCCGGACGACGCCGCGCCGGGCGCCGTGCACGTCGCGCCAGCCACGCCCACCGAGGAGCGGCTCGCCGCGCTCTGGTCTCAGGTGCTGCGGCGCGACCCGGTGGGCACCACCGACAACTTCTTCGAGCTGGGTGGGCACTCCCTGCTGGCCACGCAGCTCGCCTCCCGCGTGCGCGCCACGTTCGACGTGACGCTGCCCCTGCGCGCCTTCTTCGAGGCGCCGACAGTGGCGCAGCTCGCGCGCCGCATCGACGCGAGCCCCCGCTGGGAGACGCCCGCCGCGCCGCCCCTCGTCCCCGGCCCCCGCACGCCCGCGCCGCCGCTGTCCTTCGCGCAGCAGCGGCTGTGGGTCCTGGATCGACTGGACCCCGGCAACCCCGCCTACAACATCGCCTCCGCGCTGAAGCTCCGGGGCGCGCTCGACGTGGCGGCGTTGGAGCGGGCCTTCCAAGCGCTCATCACCCGCCACGAAGCGCTGCGCACGACCTTCCGCCTCGAAGGCACCGAGCCCGTCCAGCACATCGCCGCGCATGCGGACTTCCACCTGTCCGTCGTCCCGCCGCGGCCCGGCACGGAGGCATGGCACGACGCGGCCCGGAGGCTGGCGAGCGCGGAGGCGGTGCGCCCGTTCGACCTCACCCAGGGGCCGTTGCTGCGGGCCACGCTCCTCCAGTCCGGAGCGGAGGAGCACGCGCTGCTGGTGACGATGCACCACATCGTCTCCGATGGCTGGTCCATGGGCGTGCTGGTGCGCGAGCTGCTCGCGTTCTACGCGGCCTTCGCCTCGGGACGGGAGCTCCACCTCGCACCGCTGGCCGTGCAGTCCGCGGACTTCGCCCTCTGGCAGCGCGCCTGGCTCCAGGGCCCGGTGCTGGAGGCACAGCGGGCCTACTGGCGGCGTCAGCTCTCCGGAGCCCCCACGCTGCTGGAGCTGCCCACCGACCGGCCTCGCCCCGCCGTGCAGACCGGGCGCGGGGCGGTGCGGCCCTTCGCGTTGTCTCCCGCCGTCTCGGAGGCGCTCGCCTCCTTCAGCCAGCGCGAGGGGCTGACGCCCTTCATGGTGCTGCTGGCCGCCTTCCAGTGGCTGCTGTCGCGCTACTCCGGACAGGACGACGTCAGCGTGGGCACGCCCATCGCCGGGCGCACGCACGCGCGGACCGAAGGGCTCATCGGCTTCTTCGTCAACACGCTGGTGCTCCGCGCCCGGCTGGACGGCGCGGCTTCATTCCGCGCGCTGCTCCAGCAGGTGAAGGAGACGACGCTCGCGGCCTACGCGCACCAGGACGTGCCCTTCGAGAAGCTGGTGGAGGAGCTCCAGCCCCAACGCACCCTGAGCCATTCGCCCCTCTTCCAGGCGATGCTGGTGCTCCAGAACACGCCCGAAGCGCCCCTGGAGCTGCCGGGCCTCGCCTTCGAGCCCCTGGAGCGGGACTTCGACGCGGCCAAGGCGGACCTCACGCTGTCCCTCACCGCGACGGCGCGCGGCCTCACCGGCACGCTCGCGTGGCGGACCGACCTGTTCGACGCGTCCACCGTGGAGCGCCTGGGAGAGCACCTGGGCATCCTGCTGGAAGCCGCGCTCGCCGCGCCGGATGCGCGCCTGGACGCGCTGCCCCTCCTGGGTGACGCGGAGCGCGCCCGGGTGCTCTCGTCGTTCAACGCGCCGGAGCCGCTGCCGTCCGCCGCCACGCTGGACGTCCTCGCGCGGTTCGAAGAGCAAGCCGCCCGCCATCCGGAGCGCGTCGCGGTCGAAGCGGACGGGCGGTCCCTCACGTATGGAGCGCTGGACGCGCGCGCCAACCAGCTCGCGTGGCACCTGCGCTCCCTGGGAGTCGGGCCGGAGTCCCGCGTGGCGCTGTGCCTGGAGCGCTCCGTGGACGGGGTGTTGGCGCTGCTCGGCGTCTGGAAGGCCGGCGGCGCCTACGTGCCGCTGGATCCGGAGTGGCCCGAGGCCCGGCGGGAGGCGCTGGCGTCGGAGGCGGGCGCCTCGGTGGTGGTGACGGCTTCCGCCCACTCCGCCGCGTTCGCGAAGGTCCAGACGGTCTGCCTGGACACGGAGGCCGGGGTGCTCGCGGCCTCGCGCGGGGATGCGCCTCCCGGCTCACGGGACGCTGGACGGCTCGCCTATGTCCTCTTCACCTCCGGCTCCACGGGCCGTCCCAAGGGGGTCTGCGTGGAGCACGCGCAGCTGGCCGCGTACGTCCACGCCGCCACGCACCGGCTGGGACTGGAGGCCTGCGACAGCTTCGCGCTCGTCTCCACCTTCGTCGCGGACCTGGGCAACACCGTGCTCTTCCCCGCGCTGTGCACCGGTGGCCTCCTGCGAGTCCTCTCCCAGGAGACGGCCAGCACGCCCGCCGCCGTCGCCGACCTGTTCCGCCAGGACCCGGTGGACTGCATGAAGATCGTCCCCTCGCACCTCGCCGCGCTGATGACGGCGGCCGAGCCCCGCGACGTGCTCCCGCGCAAGCGCCTGGTGCTGGGTGGCGAATCCTCCTCGTGGGCCCTGGTGGACGCGGCGCGCGCGCTCGTCCCTGGCTGCGAGGTGCACAACCACTACGGCCCCACGGAGACCACCGTGGGTGTCCTCGCGGGCCGGGTGGAGGGGGACGGCGCACGCAACGCCTCCGTGCCGCTGGGACGCCCGCTGTCGGGCTCCCGGCTGTACGTCCTGGACGCGGCGGCGCGTCCGGCCCCCCTGGGCGTACCCGGCGAGCTGTACGTCGGCGGCGCGCAGGTGGCGCGCGGCTACCTGGGCAGGCCCGACCTCACGGCGGAGCGCTTCCTGCCAGATGCCTTCAGCCCCACGCCCGGCGCGCGCATGTACCGCACCGGCGACCGGGTGCGGTGGCTCGCGGACGGCCGCATCGAGTTCCTGGGGCGCGTGGACTTCCAGGTGAAGGTGCGTGGCTTCCGCGTGGAGCCCGACGAGGTCGCCACCGCCCTGCGCGCCCTGCCCTCCGTGCGGGAGGCCATCGTGGTCGCCCGCGAGGATGTCCCCGGCGACAAGCGGCTCATCGCCTACGTGGTCCCGGTCCCCGGTGAAACGGCGCCTGCGTCCACGGGGCTGCGCGACGCGCTCCTGCGCGTGCTGCCGGGCTACATGGTGCCGTCCGCCTTCGTCGTGCTGGAGGCGCTGCCGCTCACCCCCAACGGGAAGGTGGACCGCGCCGCCCTGCCCGCGCCCGAGGAGCGCTCCGCCACGACGGAGGCCCTCACGCCCCGCACGCCCACCGAGCAGTTGCTCGCGTCGCTCTGGGCGGACCTGCTGCACCGCGAAGCCGTGGGCGTGGAGGATGACTTCTTCGCGCTGGGCGGCCACTCGCTGCTGGCCACGCAGCTCGTCGCCCGCGTGCGCGCGGCGTTCGGCGTGGAGCTGCCCCTGCGCGCGCTCTTCGAGACCCCCACGCTCGGGAAGCTCGCGGCGCGAGTGGACGCGGAGCTTCAGACGCGGGGAGGCAGCGCGCTGCCCGCGCCGGGACGCCGTCCCCCTGGCGCCGAGGCCCCGCTGTCCTTCGCGCAGCAACGCCTCTGGTTCCTGGATCAGCTCCAGCCGGGCACGGCCACGTACAACATGCCGCATGCGCTGCGGCTGGAAGGCCCGCTCGACCTCGCCGTGCTGGAGCGAGCCTTCACGGCGCTGGTGGAGCGACACGCCTCGCTGCGCACCGTCTTCCATGGCGACGCGGGAGAGCCCCTCCAGCGAGAGGTCGCGCCCCAGGCCTTCCAGCTCCCCGTCACCGACGTGAGCTCGGAAGCGGAGGCCCATCGGCTCGCGAGCGAGGAGGCCCTGCGCCCGTTCCAGCTCACCACCGGCCCCCTGCTGCGCGCGCTCCTCCTGCGTCAGGGCGCCGAAGCGCACGTGCTGGTGCTGACGATGCACCACATCGTCTCCGACGGCTGGTCCATGGGCGTGCTGGTGCGCGAGATGCGCGCGCTCTATCAGGCGTTCGCCACGGGCGCGCCGTCGCCCCTGGCAGAGCCGACGCTGCGCTACTCCGACTTCGCCGTCTGGCAGCGCACGTGGATCCAGGGCCCTGGCCTGGACCGCCAGCGCGACTGGTGGCGACAGCACCTGGCCGGCGCCTCGCAGGCGCTGGAGCTGCCCACCGACTTCCCACGTCCCGCGCTCCAGTCCTTCCACGGAGGGACCGTCGCGTTCGAGCTGCCCGAGGCCCTCTCCGCTTCGCTCCAGGCCCTCACCCGCCGCCACGGCAGCACGCTCTTCATGGTGCTGCTGGCCGGGCTCCAGGCGCTGCTGTCGCGCACGTCGGGCCAGGACGACATCACCGTCGGGTCCCCCATCGCCGGGCGGCGCTTCGCGGAGCTGGAGGGCCTCATCGGCTTCTTCGTCAACACGCTCGCGCTGCGCTCGCGGCTGGAGGACAACCCCACCTTCCTCCAGCTGCTTGACCGCGTACGCGAAGCCACGCTGGGGGCCTTCGCGAATCAGGACGTCCCGTTCGAGAAGCTGGTGGAGGAGCTTCAGCCCCGGCGAGACCTGAGCCGCTCGCCGCTGTTCCAGGTGATGCTCATCCTCCAGAACGCTCCGGCCGTGCAGGACGCGCCGCTGCCGGGGCCGCTCACCCTGCGGCCGTACGACGCGGAGCTGGAGGCGGCGAAGTTCGACCTCACCTTCTCATTCACCCACTCCGCCCGGGGGCTCACGGGCTCCATCAACTACGCCACCGCGCTGTTCCGCGAGGACTCCATCCGCCGGCTCATCGCACAGCTGCGCGTGCTGCTGGAGGGCGCCGCGCGCGCGCCGGACACCCGCCTGGGGGACCTGCCGCTGCTGCCTCCCGAGGAGCGCCAGCAGGTGCTGATGGACTGGAACGCGACGGCGCGCGCCTTCGACGCCACGGAGGTCCACCTCCAGTTCGAGGCCCAGGCCCGCCGCACGCCGGATGCGCCCGCGCTGAGCTTCGGGGACACCCGCCTCACCTACCGCGAGCTGCATCAGCGCGTGCTGCGTCTCTCTTCACGGCTCCAGGCCCTGGGCGTGACCCGGGACACGCCGGTGGCCCTGCGCGCGCGGCGCTCGCCCGACCTCGTCGCCGCGATGCTCGCCATCCTCCACGCGGGCGGCGCCTACCTGCCGTTGGATCCGAACTACCCCGCGGACCGCCTGGAGTGGATGCTCCAGGACTCCGGCGCCCGCGTCCTCGTCACCGAGACGGCCCTCGACGGCGCCGTCCCGGCCCGGGGCGTGGACGTGTTGCGGCTCGACACACCCGACGACGGAGCCCCCGCCACGGCGTCGCCCGGGGCCGCTTCGGCGGACAGCCTCGCGTACATCATCTACACGTCCGGCAGCACCGGCCGTCCCAAGGGCGTGCTCGTCCCGCACGGCACCGTCGCCAACTTCCTGGCGGCCATGGATCCGCTGCTGGACGCCGCGGTGCCTGGAACGTGGCTCGCGGTGACGAGCGTGTCCTTCGACATCCACGTCCTCGAAATCCTCTGGACGCTGTCGCGGGGCTTCCAGGTCGTGCTGCACGACGAGCAGGCCGCGGCCCGGGGCGCGGCCCTGCCGCTGACGGAGGTGCTGGCCCGCCACGCCATCACCCACCTCCAGTGCACGCCCTCGTTCGCGCGCACGCTGGTGCTGGCCCCTGAGTCCGTCGCGGCCCTGGGAGCCCTGCGCCACCTGCTCGTGGGCGGAGAGGCGCTGCCGGGAGTGCTGGCCCGCCAGCTTCGCGAAGCCCTGCCTACCACTCGCCTCACCAACATGTACGGCCCGACGGAGACCACCGTCTGGTCATCGACCCACACGGTGGACACGGACGCGCCGCCCGCCACCGTCTCCATTGGCGCGCCCATCGCCAACACGCGGATGTACGTGCTGGATGGCCAGCACCGGCCGGTGCCCATGGGCGTCTCCGGCGAGCTGTTCATCGCGGGCGACGGCGTGGTGCGCGGCTACCACCACCGCCCGGACCTCACCGCCGAGCGCTTCGTTCCGGATCCGTTCTCCTCCCGGACCGGCGCGCGCATGTACCGCACCGGAGATCTCACCCGCTGGCGCCAGGACGGGACGTTGGACTTCCTCGGCCGCGCGGACTTCCAGGTGAAGGTGCGCGGCTTCCGCATCGAACTGGGAGAGGTGGAGGCCGTCCTCTCGCGCCACCCGGACGTGCGCCAGGCCGTGGCGGGCGCGCACCTGGACGCGGGCGGAGACAGCACGCTGGTGGCGTGGGTGGTGCCGGTGGCCGGGCGCGAGGTGGACGACGGAGCCCTGCGGGACTTCGCGCGCAAGCACCTGCCCGAGCACATGGTCCCCACCTTCGTCCTCGCGTTGGAGACCTTCCCCCTCACGCCGAACGGCAAGGTGGACCGCAAGGCCCTGCCGCCGCCGGAAGCGGGGGCGCGGGAGCGGGCCTACGTGGCCCCGTCCACTCCGCGCGAGCAGCAGGTCGCGGAGCTGTACGCGGGACTCCTGGGCGCGCCTCGCGTGGGCGCCACCGACCACTTCTTCGAGCTGGGCGGCCACTCGCTCCTGGCCACGCGGCTCATCTCCCGCGTGCGCGCGAACCTCCAGGTGGAGCTGCCCGTCCAGACGCTGTTCGAGGCGCCCACCGTCGCGGCCTTCGCCCGGCGCATCGACGCCGCGCTCCAGTCCGGCCAGCGCGTGGAGGCGCAGCCCCTGGAGCGCATCCCGCGCACCGGCCGGTTGCCCACGTCGTACGCGCAGCAGCGGCTGTGGCTGTTGGACAAACTCGCGCCCGGAAGCCCCGCCTACAACCTCCCCGCGACGCTGCGGCTGACGGGCGCGCTGGACGTGGAGGCGCTGCGCCGGGCGCTGGAGGCGCTGGTCCACCGGCACGAGCCCCTGCGCACGACGTTCCGGGACGATCCGGACGGCCCCGTGCAGCACATCGCGCCCCCCACCGAGCGACCGCTGGAGGTGGTCGACCTGCGGGCGCTACCGCTCCGGGAGCGCGAGGCCGAGGCCCGGCACCGCGCCGAGGCGGATGCCCGCCGGCCGTTCTCGCTGGAGGACGGCCCCATGCTGCGCACCACGTTGCTGGTGATGGACGTGGACGAACACCTGCTCCTGCTCAACGTGCACCACATCGTGTCCGACGGCTGGTCCATGGGCGTGCTGGTCCGCGAGGTGACGGAGCTGTATCCAGCGTTCGTCGCGGGCCGGCCGTCACCGCTCGCGCCGCTGTCCATCCAGGCCGTGGACCACGCCGCCTGGCAGCGCCGGTGGCTGGATGGCGGCCATCTGGCGAAGCAGCTGGCGTGGTGGCGGCGACACCTGGAGGGAGCCCCGTCGTCGCTGGAGCTGCCCACGGACCGGCCCCGAAAGCACCCGCTGCGCTCCGAAGCGGGCTACCTGTTCACCACGCTTCCGCTGGAGCTCTCCGAGGCGGTGGAGTCCTTCAGCCTCGCGGAGGGACTGACGCCCTTCATGGTCCTCCTGGCGGCCTTCCAGTGGCTGCTGATGCGCTACACGGGGCAGTCCGACATCAGCGTCGGCTCTCCGGTGGCGGGGCGCGACCGGCCGGAGCTGGAGGGGCTGGTCGGCTTCTTCACCAACACCGTGGTGTTGCGCACGCGCTTCGACCTTGAGTCCACGGTGCGGTCGCTGCTGCGCCGCGTGCGCACCACCGTGCTGGACGTCTTCGAGCACCAACACGTCCCCTATGAGCAGCTCCAGCCGATGCGAGACCTGCATCAGGCCCCCCTGTTCCAGGCGATGTTCATCCTCCAGAACACGCCTCCCTCGCGCCTGTCCGTGCCGGGGCTGACGTTCCAGTTCGAGGAGCGCCAGGGCCACGCCGCCAAGTTCGACCTGACCCTGTCGGTGACCCGCACCGCGGAGGGCTTCGCGCAGGAGCTGGAGTACGCCGCCGCCCTCTTCGACGCCTCCACCATGAAGCGGATGCTCGGCCATCTGCGAAGGCTGGTGACCGCGATGGTCTCCACCCCGGAGCTGCCCCTGTCCGCGGTGGACCTGCTGGGCCCGGAGGAGCGCCAGCGGGTGCTGGTGGACTGGAACGCCACGCAGGCGCCCTTCCCGGACGCCTGCCTCCACGCGCTCTTCCAGGCCCAGGCCCTGCGCACGCCGGAGGCGACCGCCGTCGTCTTCGAGGGCACGTCCCTCACCTACGCGCAGCTCGACACTCGGGCGAACCAGCTCGCGCACATGCTGCGGCGCGGAGGCGTGGGGCCGGAGACGCGGGTGGCGCTGAGCGTGGAGCGCTCCCCGGACCTCGTGATCGGGATGCTGGGCATCCTCAAGGCCGGTGGCGCCTGGGTGCCCGTGGATCCGCTGCTCCCCCGCGAGCGCGTGGCCTTCATGTTGGAGGACAGCGGCGCGCGGCGGCTCGTCACCCAGTCGCCCCTCCTGGAGCGCTTCACCCCTGACTGGGTCCGGCGGGCCCTGTGCCTGGACACCGTCGGCGCGTCGCTGTCGGTCGAGGAGCCCGAGCCACCAGACGCGGGGGTGACGCCAGCGAACCTGGCGTACCTGCTCTACACGTCGGGCAGCACCGGACGGCCCAAGGGCACCGCCGTGGTGCATCGCGGCGTGGCCAACCTGGTGACGCACGAGGCGGTGGCGTACGGCATCGGCCCGGGCAGCCGGGTGTTGCAGTTCGCCAGCCCCAGCTTCGACCTGTCGGTGGAGGAGATCTTCACCACGCTGTGCAATGGCGCGACGCTGGTGCTCGCGCCGCTGGAGCGGTTGATGCCGGGTGAGCCGCTGCGGGCGTTCCTGCGCGAGGAGCGCCTCACCGTCATCAGCCTCACCCCCGCGGCCCTGGCGGCGACCTCCGCCGAAGACCTGCCGGACCTGCGCACCGTCATCTCCGGAGGGGATGCCCTGCCCGCGGACGTCGTGGCGCGCTGGGCGCCGGGCCGCCGGTTCATCAACTCCTATGGCCCCACCGAGGCGACGGTGGTCGCGACGCTCACCGACGTCGTCGCGGAGGAAGGCACGCCCTCCATCGGACGCCCCCTGGCGAACGTGCGGGCCTACGTGCTCGACGCACGGGGAGGCCCCGTGCCCGTGGGCGTGCGCGGGGAGCTGTACCTGGGAGGCGCGGGCGTGGCCCGGGGATACGAGGGGCGCCCGGCCCTCACCGCCGAGCGCTTCGTGCCGGATCCCTTCTCCTCCGAACCGGGAGCCCGGCTGTACCGCACCGGCGATGCCGTGCGGTGGCGCGACACCGGGGCGCTGGAGTTCCTCGGGCGCACCGATGCCCAGGTGAAGGTGCGGGGCTTCCGCATCGAACCGGGTGAGGTGGAAGCGGCGCTCGCGCGGCTGCCGGACGTGAGGGACGCGGTGGTGGTCGCGCGCGACGCGGGCCCCGCGGGGAAGCAGCTCGTGGGCTACGTCGTCGCGAGGCCGGGCCGCTCGGTGGATGGCGCGAAGGCGCGCGAGGCGCTGAAGCAGGACCTGCCCGACTACATGGTCCCGTCCGCGCTGGTGGTGCTCCAGGCATTGCCACTCACGCCCAACGGCAAGGTGGACCGCAAGGCGCTGCCCGCGCCGGACTTCACGAACGACGCCCGCCCCTTCGTCTCGCCCCGGACGCCGACGGAGACACGGCTCGCGGAGCTGTGGTCGCGGTTGCTCGGCGTGCCGCGCGTCGGCGCGAGCGATGACTTCTTCGACCTGGGAGGCCACTCGCTGCTGGCCACCCAGGCCGCCAGTCGCGTCCGGCAGGCCTTCGACGTGGAGCTGCCCCTGCGCCGCCTCTTCGAGGCGACGACGCTGGAGCAGGTGGCGCGCCTCATCGACGAGCGCCTCGCCTCCGACCCCACGGCCGCACCGAAGCCGGACGCCTCCGCGACGCTGGCGCTGCCGTTCCTCCCGCTGAGGGAGGCGGCGGCACGGGAAGCCGCGGAGCCCTCCGGTGCGTGGGACGCGCCCCCCGTCATCGAGGCCCTGGCGCCCTCCGCGCCCGCGAGCATTCCGCGACGAAGCCCCCAGGAGCCACCGCCCCTGTCCTTCGCCCAGCAGCGGCTGTGGTTCCTCACCCGGCTGGACCCCGAGGGCGCCACGTACAACCTGCCGGTGGCGGTGCGCTTGGAGGGCCCGCTGGACGTGCCCGCCTTCACCCGCGCGCTGGGGGCCCTGCACCAGCGCCACGAGTCCCTTCGCACGACGTTCGAGGAGCACGCGCACCAGCCCGTGCAGCGCATCCACGAGGCTCCGCCCCTGCCGGCCCGCTGGCTGGACCTGCACGCGCTGCCGGAAGCCGAGCGCGACGCCACCCTCCAGCGCCTCATCGGACATGAGCCCTGGAGGCCCTTCGACCTGGAGCAGGGTCCGCTGTGGCGCGCGGTGCTCGTGCGCATGGACGCGCGTCAGCACGTGCTGCTGCTCACCTTGCACCACGCCATCTCCGACGGCTGGTCCATGGGCGTGCTGCTGGAGGAGCTGACGGCGCTGTACACCGCGTGCGTCGAAGGCCAGCCCGCGCGCCTCGCGCCGCTCCCGGTGCAGGCCGCCGACCACGCCGTCTGGCAGCGCTCCTGGCTGCGCGACGAGGTGCTGGACTCGCAGTTGGACTGGTGGCGCCAGCAGCTCGCCGGGGCCCCTCCCTCGCTGGAGCTGCCCACGGACCGCCCGCGCCCCGCGCCCCAGACGTTCCGGGGTGGAGCGGTGCCCTTCGAGTTCCCCCGCGCGCTGTGGGACGGGCTGGACGCGCTCTGCCGCCAGGAGAACGCCACCCCCTCGATGGTCGTGCTCGCCGCCGTCCAGGCCCTGTTGTCGCGCTGGTCCGGACAAGAGGACGTCAGCGTCGGCGCCCCCGTCGCCGGCAGGACGCACACGGAGCTGGAAGGCCTCATCGGCTTCTTCGTCAACACGCTGGTGCTGCGCACGAAGCTGTGGGGCGACCCGAGCTTCCGGACCCTGCTCGGCCGGGTGCGGGAGGGAACGCTGGCCGCCTACGCGCACCAGGACGTCCCCTTCGAGAAGCTGGTGGAAGCGCTGCGGCCGGAGCGGCTCCCGGGCCGGACTCCCTTCTTCCAGGTGATGCTCGCGTACCAGAACGCGCCCATGCCCGACGTCATGGGTCCCGGCCTCACCCTGGCCGCCCTGCCCCTGGGCCAGCGCACCGCGAAGTTCGACCTGGCGCTGTCCGTGACGGACCGCCAGGGCGTGCTGCGCGGCCAGCTGGAATACAACGCCGACCTGTTCGACGCGTCGACCGCGGCGCGGCTCGTGGAGCACCTGCGCGTGCTGCTGGAGGGCGCGCTCGAAGCACCGGATCAGCCCCTCTCCACGCTGCCCCTGCTCACGGCGGCGGAACGGCACCTGCTGCTTCAGGGGTGGCGTGAACCGTCCACGCTCACGCTTGCGGACGCGGGAGTCCAGCGGGTCCTCGCCGCGGCGGCGCGCCTCACCCCCGACGCGGTGGCCGCGCGGTGGGAAGGCGAGCCCCTCACCTGGGCGGAGGCCCACCGCCGCGCCGGAGTCATCCGCCGGACGCTGCTCGCGCGGGGAGACGTGGCGCTCCCGCCTCCACCACCGCTCGTCGCGGTCCCGCGAACCCGGCCCCTGCCCCTGTCGTTCGCGCAGCAGCGCCTGTGGTTCATCGATCAACTCGACCCCGGCAGCCCCTCCTACAACCTCACCTCCGCGGTGCGGCTGAGCGGAGCGCTGGACCCCCGAGCGCTGCACCAGGCCCTCACCGCGCTGGTGCACCGCCACGAAACCCTGCGCACCACCTTCCGTGAGCAGGACGGCCAGCCCGTCCAGGACATCGCCCCGCCCTTCGAACCCGCGCTGCCCCAGGTGGACCTGGGCGACCGGGGCCTGTCCGCCTTCGACGAGGCCCGCCGCCTCGTGGCGGAAGAAGCCGCGCGGCCCTTCGACCTCGCCGCGGGCCCGCTGCTGCGCGTGCTCCTGCTGAAGCTCTCGCAAGACGACCACGTGCTGGTGCTGAACATGCACCACGGCGTCTCCGACGGCTGGTCCATGGGCGTGCTCGTGCGAGAGCTGGTCACGGCCTACGCGGCCTTCCGCGAGTCCCGGTCCCCCGGCTTCGCGCCCCTGCCCCTCCAGGCCGCGGACCACGCCGTCTGGCAACGCCAGTGGCTCCAGGGGGAGGTCCTGGACGTGCAACTCGATTACTGGCGCCACCAGCTCACCGGCGCGCCGGCCCTCCTGACGCTGCCCACCGACCGGCCCCGGCCCGCCCTCCAGACGTCGCGGGGTGGGCTGCTCTCCCTCCAGTTCCCGGCGTCGCTCGCGGAGTCCCTGGCCGCGTTCTGCCAGGAGGCGGGCGTCACGCCGTTCATGGTGCTCCTGGCCGCGTGGCAGGTGTTGCTGTCGCGCTACTCCGGACAGGACGACGTCAGCGTGGGCACGCCCATCGCGGGTCGCCAGCGGCAGGAGACCGAAGGGCTCATCGGCTTCTTCATCAACACCCTGGTGCTGCGCTCACGGGTGGACGGAGGACAGTCGTTCCGCCAGCTCCTGGCGCGGGTGAAGGAGACCGCGCTGGGGGCCTACGCGCACCAGGACGTCCCCTTCGAGAAGCTGGTGGAGGAGCTCCAGCCCCAGCGCAGCCTGAGCCACT
Source organism: Corallococcus silvisoli (assembly GCF_009909145.1). Classification (NCBI taxonomy): domain Bacteria; kingdom Pseudomonadati; phylum Myxococcota; class Myxococcia; order Myxococcales; family Myxococcaceae; genus Corallococcus; species Corallococcus silvisoli. The sequence continues at coordinate 1,033,064 of NZ_JAAAPJ010000001.1, read as the reverse complement.
CGCCGTTGTTCCAGGCCGTGCTGGTGCTCCAGAACACGCCCGCGGGCCCGCTGTCGCTCCCGGGGCTCACCGTCGCTCCGGTGGAGCGCGACACGGAGGCCACCAAGGCCGACCTCACCCTGTCGCTCGTCCAGACGCCGCGCTCCCTGGGGGGCACGCTCGTCTACCGCGCGGACCTGTTCGAACCCGCGACGATGTCCCGGATGGTGGAGCACCTGCGGACGCTGCTCACCGCCGCGCTCGGAGCGCCGGACACGCGGCTGGAGGCCCTGTCCCTGCTGCCCACCGAGGAGCGCCTCCGTCTGCTGGAGACGTTCCATCCGCGCGCGCCAGTCCCCCCCGCGCCCCGCCCCGTGCACCAGGACATCGAGGCCCGCGCGAGGCTCCACCCGGACCGTCCCGCCGTCGCGTTCGAGGAAGTGGTGCTCACGTACGGACAGATGGACGCCCGCGCGAACCAGCTCGCGTGGCACCTGAAGTCGAAGGGCGTGGGCCCGGAGACGTGCGTCGCGCTGTGCCTGGAGCGCTCCGTGGACATGGTGGTGGCCCTGCTGGCCGTGTGGAAGGCGGGCGGCGCGTACGTCCCGTTGGATCCCGGTCAGCCGTCCGCCCGCCTCCAGGCGTTGGTGGCGGAGGTCGCCGCGCCCGTGCTGGTGACGACGTCGCATCACGAGGCGGCCTTCGAGGAAACGGCCTGCACCGCGGTGCGGCTGGACACGGACGCGGACCTGCTGGAGCACCAGCCCCTCCATGCGCCGCCGGGCGGAGTGGACGCGGGCGCGCTGGCCTATGTCCTCTTCACCTCTGGATCCACCGGGCGCCCCAAGGGAGTGGGCGTCACGCACGCGCAGCTCTCCGTGTACGTCCGCTCCGTCACCGCGCGCCTGGGCCTGGAGGAATGCGACAGCTTCGCGCTCGTCTCCACGTTCGCCGCGGACCTGGGCAACACCGTGCTCTTCCCCGCCCTGTGCACCGGCGGCCTGCTGCACGTCCTGTCGCAGGAGCGCGTCACCCAGCCGGACGCGCTGGGCGACTTCTTCAAACGTCACCCCATCGACTGCATGAAGATCGTCCCCTCGCACCTCGCCGCGTTGATGGCGGCGGCCGAGCCCCGCGATGTCCTGCCGCGCAAGCGGCTGGTGCTGGGCGGTGAGTCCACACCGTGGGCCCTGGTGGACGCGGTGCACGCGCTCATGCCCGGCTGCGAGGTGCACAACCACTACGGGCCCACGGAGACCACCGTGGGTGTCCTCGCGGGCCGGGTGGAGGGGGACGGCGCACGCAACGCCTCCGTGCCGCTGGGACGCCCACTGGAACACTCGCGCGTGTATGTGCTGGATGGGGCGGGGGGACTCGCTCCCGTGGGCGTGCCCGGCGAGCTGTATATCGGCGGCGCGCAGGTGGCGCGCGGCTACCTGGGCAGGCCCGACCTCACGGCGGAGCGCTTCCTGCCGGACGCCTTCAGCCCCACGCCCGGCGCGCGCATGTATCGCACTGGCGACCGGGCCCGCTGGAGGGACGACGGCCGCATCGAGTTCCTGGGGCGCGCCGACTTCCAGGTGAAGGTGCGCGGCTTCCGCGTGGAGCCCGGCGAGGTCGCCACCGCCCTGCGCGCCCTGCCCTCCGTGCATGAAGCCATCGTGGTCGCCCGCGAGGACCTCCCCGGCGACCCGCGCCTCGTGGCGTACGTCGTCACCTCCCCGGGTGCCACCATCACCGCCCAGGCCCTGCGCGAGGCACTCAAGGACCAGGTACCCGGCCACATGGTGCCCGCCGCCGTCGTGCTCCTGGAGGCCCTGCCGCTCACGCCCAACGGCAAGGTGGACCGCCGGGCCCTGCCCGTCCCCCGGTGGGAGTCCGACACCGGGCCCGCGTTCGCCGAGCCCACCACGCCGCTGGAGGAACAGCTCGCCCAGGCCTTCGCGCGCGTGCTGGGGCTCCCGAGCGTGGGCATCGACGATGACTTCTTCGAGCGGGGTGGCCACTCGCTGCTGGCGGTGCGCCTGATGGCGGACCTCCGCGCGAGGACGGGAATGACAGTGCCGCTCTCCGCGCTCTTCCAGGGGCCCACGGTGCGCAGGCTCGCGGCGAGGCTGCGGCCCGACGACGCCCGCTCGCTGCTCACGCGGCTGGACACCGGACGCTCCCAGCGGCGCCCGCTGTACTTCGTCCACGGCGGAGGCGGCGAGGTGCTGAGCTACGCGGAGCTGGTGCGACACCTGGGCGACGCGCACCCGCTCTACGGACTCTCCGCGCCCGGCATGGACGGCGGCGCGCTGCCGCCGGACTCGCTCGTGGCCCTGGCGCGGCGCTACGTGGAGGAGGTGCGCGGCCAGCAACCGCGCGGGCCCTACCGGCTCGCGGGGTGGTCGCTGGGCGGCGTGGTCGCCTATGAGATGGCGCGGCAGCTCCAGGACCAGGGCGAACCGGTGGAGCTGCTCGCCCTCATCGACGCGTACGCGCCCACCGGACAAGCGGAGGCGGAGCCACCCACGCTCACGCGGCTGGCCCGCCTCACCCAGATGGTCGGCCTCACGCCCCAGGACCTTCCGGGGCCGGAGCTGGAGCGGCTGCTGTCCTCGTCCGAAGGCCCCGGGTGGCTGGAGCAGGTCGTGGAGACGCTGGTGCGGCTGCGCGGCGACGAGGGACTGGAGCCCGCCGTCCTCCAGCGCCTCTTCGCCATCCACGAACGACTGGCCCAGGCGATGCGCGGCTACATTCCGGCGGGCACGTACCCCGGCCGGGCCGCGTTCTTCCCCGCGGCGTCGCGGCAGGAAGACCCGGCGGCGGGCCCGGACGCGGGCTGGGCCCGCTGGGTGACCGGCGGCGTCACGGTCCAGCCGCTCCCCGGAGACCACCGGAGCCTGCTGCAACCGCCCCAGGTTCGCACGCTCCGCGACCACCTCACCGCGCTGCTGCGCGACCTGGAGCTGGAACCCCGCGGCTGATGCGAACGCGATGATCCGGCGAGCCTCCTGCCTCCCCCCGAAGCAGGAGGCCACCGTCATCGCACAGGCGCTGGACACCGGACCGGTCCACCCCATCGCGGGAGGGCCTGGCGCGCGGCCCCAGGTCCGCGCGCCAACGCGACATTCCCCCACGCCGGCCCCGGCGCCACGACAGGCGCCGGGTCTGTCATCCGTCCCCACCCCAGGTCGCCTTGACATACAAATTACGCAGATAATATTACGGTCGACATCAAAGGAGCCGCACATGACCGCCAGCTACATCATCGACGCCATCCGGACCCCGCGTGGGCGCGGGAAGATGGGCAAGGGTGCCCTCACGGGGCTGCACCCGCAGGAGCTGCTCGCACAGACGCTCAACGCGCTCCAGCGGCGCGGTGGCTGGGACGCGCGTCAGGTGGGCGACGTCATCGCGGGGTGCGTGTCCCAGGTGAACGAGCAGGGGGCGAACATCGCGCGCAACGCGGTGCTGGCGGCGGGGTGGCCGCAGGACGTGTCCGCCGTGTCGCTCAACCGCTTCTGCGGCTCCGGGCTCCAGGCGGTGAACTTCGGCGCGATGGGCGTGGCCTCCGGCGCCATGGACTTCGTGGTGGCGGGCGGCGTGGAGAGCATGTCGCACCTGTCGCTGGGCGCGGACGGCGGCGGCCAGGACGGCGGCAACGTGCGACTGCGCGAGCGCGTGTATCAGGTGCCCCAGGGCATCAGCGCGGACCTCATCGCCACGCTGGAGGGTATCCGTCGCGCGGACGTGGACGCGCTGGCGCTGCGCTCGCAGAAGAGCGCGGCCCGCGCCATCGAGGAGAACCGCTTCGCCCCATCCCTCTTCGCGGTGAAGGACCCGTCCACGGGCGCCGTGCTGCTGGAGCGCGACGAATATCCCCGCCCGGACACCACCGCGGAGGGACTGGCCGCGCTCAAGCCCGCGTTCGTGGCGATGGGGGAGCTGGCCGTGGGCCCGAACGGCGAGACGCTGGACGCCATCGCGCTCAGCGCCTACCCCCAGGCCCAGCGCATCCAGCACGTGCACACCGCCGGCAACTCCAGCGGCATCGTGGACGGGGCCGCGGTGGTGGCGCTGGCGTCGGAGCGCTACGTGAAGGAGCAGGGCCTCAAGCCCCGCGCCCGCATCCGCGCCATGGCGACGCTGGGCACCGAGCCGCTCATCATGCTCACCGCCCCCGCGCCGGTCAGCGAGAAGGCCCTGCGCATGGCGGGCATGAAGGCCGGCGACATCGACCTGTGGGAGATCAACGAGGCCTTCGCGGCCGTGGTCATCCAGACCACGCGCGCGCTGGGCATCGACCCGGACCGGGTCAACGTCAACGGCGGCTCCATCGCGCTGGGCCACCCGCTGGGCGCCACCGGGGCGATGCTCCTGGGCACCGCCCTGGACGAGCTGGAGCGCACGGGCAAGCAGACGGCGCTCATCACCATGTGCATCGGCGGCGGCCAGGGCATCGCCACCATCCTGGAGCGCGTGTAGCCGTCGCGTCAGCGGTCGCGGAAGGCGCGCACCAGCGCGTTGAGGCGCTCGCGGACCTCCGCGATGCGCCCGGGCTCCTGGGCCTCCAGCGCCAGGCGGAGGCCCGCGATGGCCGCCGCGAGTTCTTCTCGCGGCGCCCCGGTGAGCTCGACGAACAGCGCATCCGCGCGCGCCAGCGCGGTGGTGTTGGGCAGGGCGTCGCGCGGGTGCAGCTTGAGCGCGGCCATCCGCTGGCGCGCGTCTTCAATCTGCGCCGGCGTGAGGCGGCCGGGCCGCTGCTCGATGACGAAGGCCTCCTTGCGGCCGGTGGCCACCACCGTCACCTCCACCTCCAGGATGCCGTTGAGGTCGTAGGTGAAGCGCACGTCCACGGCCTGCTCGCTCGCGGGCGCGGGCGGCAGCCCCTGGAAGCGGTACTCGCCCAGCTTGACGTTGTCCTCGCAGCGGGCGTGTTCGCCCTGGTAGACCTCCAGGCGGATCTCCCGCTGGAAGTCGCTGCTGGTGGCGTAGCGCTCCACCCGGCTGGTGGGGATGACCGTGCCTCGCTCCAGGATGGGGCTGAAGACGCCGGTGACGTGCTGCCGGCCCGCCTGCGCCATGGTGGCCACGCCCAGCGTGAAGGGGGCCACGTCGGTGACGATGAGGTCCTCCACGGCCCGGTCCCCGCCCTTCATCGCGCCCTGCACGGCGGCCCCCAGCGCCACGGCCTCGTCCGGCGGCAGCTTGCGCAGGGGCAGGCGCCCGAACAGCTCCGCGCTCATCGCGGCGACGCACGGCATGCGCGTGGACCCACCCACGAGCAGCACCTCGTCGATGTCCTTGGACTGGAGCGACGCGTCCTTCAGCGCCTGACGGATGGGCCCGCGCACGCGCTCCAGCACGGAGGACCAGGCCTGCTCCGCCTCGTCGCGGCTCAGCTCCAGGTCCAGCGTCAGCCGGCGCCCCGTCTCCAGCGGGAGCTCGGGGAGCACCAGCCGCGTGCGCTCGGACGCGGACAGCCGGCGCTTGACGCCCTCGCAGGCCTCGCGCAGCCGGGACCACGCGGCGGCGTGCTCCTCCAGGTTCACGCCCTGCTTCTCCCGGAACGCCCGCGCCACGTGCCGCGCCAGCGCGGTGTCGAAGTCCTCCCCGCCCAGCCGCGCGTCTCCGGCGGAGGACTGGATCTCGATGACGCCCTCGATGATCTCCAGCACCGTCACGTCGAAGGTGCCACCGCCCAGGTCCAGCACCGCCACGCGCAGCTCCCGGCCGCGCTCGTGCAGCCCGTAGGCCAGCGCCGCCGCGGTGGGCTCGTTGATGATGCGCTCCACCTTCAGCCCGGCGATGGCGCCCGCGTCCCGGGTGGCCTGCCGCTGGAGGTCCCCGAAGTACGCGGGCACCGTGACCACCGCCTCCTCGATGGGCATGCCCAGGGCGGCTTCCGCGTCCCGCTTCAGCGAGCCGAGCACCAGCGCGGACAGCTCCTGCGGCGTGAAGCCCCGGCCGCTCAGGATGCGCTGGCGGTCCGTTCCCATGTCGCGCTTGAAGGCCACCGCGCCGGACGTGGGATCCAACACCGCCTGGGCCTTCGCCGCCGCGCCCACCAGCACCTCCCCCGCCCCCGTGAAGCTCACCGCGCTGGGCGTCAGCACCTCCCCCAGCGCGTTGGGCAGCACCGTCGGGCGACCGTCGCGCAGCACCGCCACCAGCGAGTACGTCGTCCCCAGGTCGATGCCCAGGATGGGCTTGTGGCCCGGACCACCGCTCATTGTCTCACCTCTGGCAGATGTGCCCCAAAGCGTCCTCGAAGGCCCTGAAGGCCTCATCCATCTCCACCTGCCGGGCCTGCCGCGAGGAATCACCCTTCGCCCCGACGACGGCGAGCTGGTCGCGCAGCCGGGTCCTCAAGGCGATGCGCTCCGCGAGCAGCCTCCCGCAGTCTCCCTCATCGCCCAGCGCCACCAGCGCGTGGAGGTGGTTGCAGCCCTTCTGGCCATCCACCCCTGTGAAGCTCCTGCAGAGCCCCTCCGCGTGACGCCGGGCGTTCTCCACCTGCTCCGGCCTCGGCACGCGGGTCCCCCATTGTCGCCAGGAGACAACGACGTGGACAGCCAGGGCCACCACCAGCAGCGCCAACAGCCCGCCCAGCGCCAGCGTCAAGACACGGGAGAAGCCCGGACGCCCAGCCAGGGGCATCGTCGCGCCCGCTCGCGAGGGCACCCCCGCATCCGGCGCGCGAGCGGGTCCCAGAGCCCCCCCGTCCAGCGTGGGCACAGGTGCGGCATCCAGCACGGGACGGCCCCCTTCGGGTTCGGGCGCGGGAGCAGGGCCCTGCGCGGCGGGGGGCCGGGGCGCGGGGCCCGGCTCCGTCGCGCCGCGGGGCCCGCGCGGCTCCTGCCTCGGCCCGGGCGGAGCGGGTCTGTCCAGCACCCGGTACAGGAGCGGAGCGTGCTCGCGCAGCAGGTGGACCGCCTCCGCGGCCTCCTGAGGCTGGGCCTTCGCCAGCGCCTGGAACGCGGACCGCGCGCCGTGCACCTGCCCCTCGAGCACGACCCGCGCGAGGATCCCTCGCAGCGTGCCGCTGAAGGAGTCCGGCAGCGCCCCCAGCTCCAGCACCAGCGGCCAGAAGCGCGCCAACTCTTCGTCGCTCTCGAAGGCGCCGAGCAAGCCCTCGCCCTGCATCCAGGCCCCGTAGCGCCGCGCCAGCTCCCGGCCCGTGCCGGGGTGGCCATTCAGGTGCAACAGCAACACGAACTGCACGAACCAGCGGGGAGGCGGAGGCGGCTCCTCCGGGCCCGTCCCCATCTTGTCGAAGGCGACCCGAGCCACCTTCGAGGCGCGCTCCACCTCCTCCAGTTCGAGCAGATCATCCGCCAGCATCCAGAGGAACCGATGTGGCGCCGCCTTCCCCAGCAGTTCGATCTCCGTGTCGTCCAGCGCCCGCGGAAACCGCTGCGAGAGCTCCGCCAGGAAGCCGACATGGCCCTGCCGGTAGGCGTCGCGGTACGCGGCCAGGGCCTCCTGGCTCCGGTTGGCGGCGAGCAGCGCCTTCACCAGCCACTGCCGAGGCTCCACCGCGTCCTGAAGGGCCTCCACGGCACGCCGCGCCACCTCCACCGGCGCGTCCAGGGGCGCGTCCGGAGGCAGCGCGCGGAACTCCGCCCGGAAGCGCTCCAGCACCTCCTGAGGCGGCGCGGACGCGGGGGCCGGCCCGGGCTCGGGGGCGCGCTCCGCGGGCTCCTCGCGCGTTGCCGCCTGGGTGCGCGGACCCTCGCGTCCCTCGCGGGCCGCCAGGACCGTCTCGTAGGCCTGGCGCAGGCGGGCGAAGCCCTCCGGGTCCGTCTCCGGTTTGCGCGTCTTGAGCTTGCGAAGATAGGCCCGCCGGACGGCGTCCCCGCCGGGGTCGGCATCCACTTCCAACTCCCTGAGCGCTTCCTGGAAATCCATGCGGCGGGCGACGATAGCCCAAAGCCAGAAGGCCCCTCCGAACCCCTTGCGGATGCGTTGACAGGGCCCCCCATCTCCGACATGAGAAAAGGTCGCTCCAGCAATCAATGGGGCGCGCGGCCCGGGCGTCCTCCCGGGCCGTGATGCCAGCCTGGAGGCGCCCCATGGACTCCCCCGCCGACCTGCCCACCCTCCTGGCCCAGGCGTCACACTGGCCCGTGGTGCCCGTGCTGACGCGCGTGGGTCTGGCCATCGCCATTGGCCTGTTCATCGGCCTGGAGCGCGAGCACAGCCGCAAGACGGGGGTGCGCACCTTCGCGCTCACCGCGCTGATGGGCTGCCTGGGCGGGCTCACGGGTCAGGCCTTCGCGCTGGTGGCCGCGGGCTTCGTCACGCTGCTGGTGGTGATGATGAACGGGCGGGAGCTGCTGCTGCACCGGCGGCTGGCACTCACCACCTCCACCGCCCTGATGGTGGTGGCCTTCTGCGGCATCCTGTGCGGCATGGGGCACACGTTCACCCCCATCGTGGTGGGCGTGCTGACGGCCGCGCTGCTCGCCTGGAAGCAGTCCATCGCGGGCTTCGTGGGCGGGCTGTCCGACAAGGAGCTGCGCTCCGCCATCCTGCTCGCGGTGCTGACGTTCGTCATCTTCCCCATCCTGCCCGCGCACCCGGTGGACCCGTGGGGCCTCATCGAGCCGCAGTCCAACTGGGCCAGCGTCATCATCATCGCGGCGGTGGGCTTCGTGAACTACATGCTCCTGAAGACGCTGGGGCCCCGGGGCATGGAGGTGACGGCGTTCTTCGGCGGGCTGGTGAACAGCCGCAAGGTCATCGTGGAGCTGGCCACGCGCTTGAAGGAAGTGGGCGCCCCGCTGCTGCCGTCCGCGTACCGGGGCATCCTGCTGGCCACCGGCGCGATGCTGCTGCGCAACGGCCTCATCGTCGTCATCTTCGCGTCGCAGGCGGCCGTGCACTGCGCCATCCCGTTCACCTTGATGCTGCTGGTGAGCGCGGTGCTGTGGCGCCGCTCGCCCGTGCAGGCCCCCGCGGAGGGCACGCCCCGGCTCGCGCTGGAGTCGCCCTTCCGCTTGATGGCGGCCATCAAGTTCGGCCTCGTGTTCCTGGCGCTCAACGTCGCGGGCGCGCTGGCGCAGCGCAACTTCGGCTCCGCCAGCTTCTACTTCGTCAGCATCCTGGGGGGCTTCCTGTCGAGCGCCTCCTCCATCGCCTCCGCCGCCACGCTCATCAGCCACCATGAGATTTCAGCGGTCACCGGCGTCAACGGCGTCATCCTCTCCAGCCTCACCAGCATCGTGGTGAACATCCCGCTCATCCGGAGCATGGCCCAGGAGGCCGGCTTCCGGCGGCGCGTGTCCACCGCCCTGCTGGCCGTGGCGATGGTGGGGCTGGTCGGCGTGGGCCTCAACCTGATGGTCTTCGAGACGCTGCTCCACCCCGCCTGAGCCTCACGGCCCCACGAAGGCCACGAGCGCGTCGCGGATGGCGTCGAACGGCGCGATGTCCCGGCGGGCGCGGCAGAGGATCAACGCGCCCTCCACCGAGGCCAGGATGAGCGCCGCCGCGCTGCCGGCCTTCGCGGAGGCCAGCCCCGCCGCGACCAGCCGCGCCTCCAGCTCGCGCTCCCAGGAGATGAAGACCGCCGCCGCCCGCGCGCCCAGCTCCGGGTGCGCCAGCCGCTCGTTCGCCACCGCCGCGATGGCGCACCCCGCCTGACAGTCCGTCTTCAGCAGCACCTTGCGCCACGCCTCGAAGAAGCGCTGCACCACCTGCGCCGGCGTCCCCCCCTCCCCCGCGCGCAGGGCCAGGAGCACGCGCTCCCCCACCAGCGTAAGGGCCTCCGCCGTGAGCGCGTCCTTCCCGTCCGGGAAGTGGTGGTAGATAGACCCCCGGGGCGCGCCGCTGCGCTCGATGACCTCCGAGAACGACGTGCCCGCGAGCCCCCGCTCACTCAGCAGCGAGGCGGCCGCGTACACCATCCGCTCCCGGGGCGTCCGCTCGGAGGCCACCGGCGCCTCCTCCTCCTTCTTCGCGGAGCCCCGCACGCGCTCCCGGGCCCCACCCTTCACACGCTCGGCCATCGCACCCCATTGACTATGACGACCATCTTAATTAGTTCTGGGCCGCCACTATGACAACCGTCATAGTCCTGGAGGGACCCGAACCATGCCCATGATCGACATCGCAGCGACCGAAGGAACCTTTCCGCAGGCGAGCGAGGCGGCGCTGCTGGAGCGCGCGACGGCCTGCCTCCTCCAGTGGGAGAAGGTGACGGGCATCCCCTACGCGGTCGCGAACACCGGCGCGTTCCTGAACATGCTGCCCCAGGGGCGGGCCGCCGCGGGGGGCAAGCCCGCGGGGGTGGTGCGCATCCAGGTGCTCACGCCCGCGAAGTCCCTCAGCCAGGAGCAGCGCACGGGCATCGCGGCGGGCCTCACCGACATCGTGGGCGAGCTGGCCGCCGACCCGGGCGTCCGCGAGCGGACCTGGGTGCTGTTCCACGAGGCCGTCGATGGCGGCTGGGGCATCGCCGGGAAGGCGTTCACCAACGGGGAGCTGGTGGACGCGGTCCGCGCGAGCGCCATCGCCGCCCGGCGCTGAAGCCATGAAGCCCCCCCGCGCCGCCAGGGCGACCCTGCGGCCCCGGCGGCGCGCGAGGCCTCACGGCGCGTACTTCCACGCCGCGGTCACCGCGGGCTGGAAGCAGTGCACGTGGGCCTTCGTGCCGCTGGGAATCTCCTGGACGACGCCCGCGCCGTAGCCCTGCGTGCGGCACCACTGGCTCACCTCCAGCCGTGAGCCGGGGGCGGTGTAGTCGCCCAGGTTGGACACCGGCCCCAGCACGGACTTCTCCACGTCCACCCGCAGCCCGGAGTTGAAGCAGCCCACCCACGGGCGGGACGTCAGCTCGAAGATCTGCCCCGTGGTCCACCCCTGGCTGTTGCAGAAGCGGTGCGCCGCCGCGGCGCAGTGGGTGCCCGTCACCACGCGGTCGTCGGTGCAGCCCGCGTGGATGCGCGCCAGCTCCTCGAACGTCACCGCCACGCTCTGGTGCTGGATGGGCGCGCACGCCACCGTCAGGTCCGTGGCCGTGGACGACACCGGCACGCCCGCCAGCGAGATGGGCGGGCGGTTGCTGACGAGCTGCTGGATGGTGTCCCAGGTGTTGGTGGTGTTCGCCATCGCGTCGCCCGCGCCGCGCTGCGCGCAGACCCGGTGCATCGCGGACTGGCACGCGGCCGTGTTCAGGGCCTGGGTGCCACTGCACGCCGGAGCCTGGGCGCTCATCACGAACTGGCCGGCGGAGGGCGCGTGCTGGATGGCCTCCTCGCGGCAGTTGGCGCCGTGGGCCGTCAGGCAGATGCTCCGGTTGGAGCGCGCGTGCGTGAAGATGCGCACCTCGTCGATGGCGCCCCGGAACGAGCCCTCGCCGTTCGCCGGGCAGCGCTGCGTGTCCAGGTTCGCGCCCGCGCCGATGTAGAGCGTCCCCGCGCCCAGCCGGGCCGAGCCCGGCGCGACCGGCAGCGCGCGATTCGTGGGCACGCCGTTGAAGTATTCATGGAAGACGCCGGTGGTGCCGTCCCAGGTATAGGCCACGTGGGTCCACTGCCCCACGGGCAGCGCCGGGCTGAAGCCCAGGCGCACTCGCTGGCCGTTGACCACCAGGGAGAAGTGCAGCTGGTTGCCCGCCTCGTAGATGACGTCCAGCCCGCCCGCCTTCTGCATCAGGTAGCGGTAGGGATTGCCGGTGGTGCATCCCTGCTGGATGTCCGCGTCCGGCCGCACCGCGAACTCCACCGACAGGGCGCGCACGTCCGCGCCCACGCCGGGCAGCGGCGCGCCGGGAGGATCCGCCAGGGGGACCGCGAGCGCGCTCCCCCCGGGCACCACCAGCGCCTTGCCCTTGCCGTGCGGCTGCCACAGCGAGTCCGGGGACGCGCGCGTGACGGCGTTGCTCGGGGAGATGGAGGCGCTGCCCACGAGCGCGCCGGTGAAGAAGTGGCCGGACAGGTCCGGCGTGCGCGTCAGGTCGTACGCGCCCGCGCGCGTGACGAGCTCGTTCATGGGCAGGAAGAGCAGGTGGAAGGGGTCCATCAGCTCGCCCAGGTCCACCTCGTTGTAGTCGCCCGTGTTGCTGCCGAAGAGGGACAGCACGTCGTGCGTCTTGGTGACGGGCAGGTAGTGCGCTTCGTTGCCCTGCCCCGGCGGGAAGCTCTGGGACGGCAGGCGCTCCTGCTCGAAGTTCCACATCGGCCCTGAGTAGAAGAGGTGCGCGATGTCCATCCGGTCCGTGTTGATGGCCCCATCGATGTGGTACGCGGCCCAGTTCGTGTCCGCGCCCACCAGGCTCACCGCCTCCCGCCGCGCCCCATCCGTGTAGGTGACCGCGATGTAGAGGAGGTTGCGCCCCTCGTGGTCCACCCACGCGTAGGCGCCGCGCACCAGGGGACCGGAGGCCGTGTCGCCGAAGTCCTCACCCGTGGCCGCCTTCAAGCGCTTCCACGCCAGCGGGTAGCGCTTCACGCCCGCATCCGGGTCGTTGAACATCATCGACAGCGGACGCGGGTTGCTCCAGCCGGTGGCCAGGCACGGCGTGGGGTTGTAGGCGTACATCATGTGGTCGATGCCGCCCGTGTTCGCGGGCGCGCCCTGGTAGATGAGCAGCCGGCCGTCGGACGTCATCGTCGGCTCGATGCCGCGAAGCGTGGCGCCCGTGACGGTGCGCAGCGTCTCCAGCGCGCCGGTGGTGAACGACGCCACCTCCGCCTGGGGCGTGAAGGGCTGGGACACGCGCAGGTCCGCCGTGCGCCGCCGGAAGACGTTGTCCCCGTTGAACATCATCGAGTCGAAGATGAACGGCTGATAGACCGCGACCCCGCCAGAGAGCGTGTACGGCTGCGCCGGGTTCGTGAAGCAGAACGCCAGCGCGTTCTCCCCGTTGCGCACCTGCACCGTCTTGCCCGCGGAGAAGGTCCCCGCGAAGGACGGCTTGCCCGCGGCGTCGTACGTCACCGCCTCCGGACGGAACACCCGCGCAATCCACGTCGTCGTCGTGGTCGCGTGGTCCTCCCCGATGTTGCCCACGAAGACGCGCCCGTCCACCGTCGACGAGTGCCCGTTGGCCCCGAACGGCGTCGCGATGCGGGTGTTCACCAGCGAAGGCCGGCCCTCCGCGAACACCGCCAGGGGCACGCCCACCAGCGCCGCGCCAAGGAGCCCCCCTAGACTCCAGGTAAGTTTGTTTTGCATGAAAACTAGGATAATCCACTTTCAGCGCCCCACCCAAGCGGACCTGGTCCGGGGGCCTCCGCGCCGGGGGCTGGCGTCGTGCGGTGAGCACCGGGTCCCAACCGAGGATGACGATGGCATCGAGAGCCGGGAAGACGCTGTGGACGCTGGTGGTGGCGGTGGGGCTGACGGCGTGTGGCGAGCCCCCTGCCCCCGCGATGGAGGGGGCGCTGACGACGCCCCGGGTGGCGGCGCGGGAGCAGTCCGCCACCGCGGCGCCGCTGGGGCAGACGGTGTGGCTCAAGGCGTGCGCGACGCAGAAGTACGTGTCGGCGGACAAGAACCTCCACGCGACCGCGCCGCTGGTCGCCAACCGGGACACGGCCCAGGGCTGGGAGCAGTTCCAGGTGGGCGACGCGGGCAATGACTTCATCTCGCTGCGCGTGCTGGAGACGGGCCTGTACGTGTCCGCGGATCCCAACGCGGGCGGACAGGTGACGGGCTTCCGCACGGCGGTGGGGGACTGGGAGCGCTTCACCTGGGTGCCCTTCCCCGACGGGACCGTGGGGCTGAGGGCGAAGAGCACCGGCCTGTACGTGTCCGCGGACGCGAACCAGGGCGGCACCGCGCCGCTGTACGCCAACCGCGCCACCGCCGGCTGCTGGGAGGCGTTCTCCTTTGGCGTCGTGGGCGGCGGGGCGGACCGCTGGGTGCAGATCTGGAGCGACGAGTTCGACGGCACCAGCGTCAACACCGCCAACTGGACGCCCAACACGTCCGTGCACGTGAACAACGAGCAGCAGCAGTACACCACGTCCGGCGACAACATCTCCGTGAGCAACGGCACGCTGAAGCTCACCGCGCGCCTGCAATGGAACAACAACTACCCGTTCACCTCCGGGCGGCTGGAGAGCGCGGGGAAGCGGGAGTTCAGCCACGGCCGCATCGAGGCGCGCATCAAGATGCCGGTGGGCGCGGGCCTCTGGCCGGCGTTCTGGCTGCTGGGCAATGACATCAATTCGGTGGGCTGGCCCTCGTGCGGCGAGCTCGACATCATGGAGAACGTCGGCTACGGCGACTGGGTGTCCGGCGCGCTCCACGGCCCGGGCTACTCCGGCAACACGCCCATCAATGGCCGCTTCTACCCGTCCTCCAGCGTGAGCGACTGGCACGTGTACCGCACGGAGTACTCGACCGCGGACATCAAGTGGTACATCGACGGCGCGCTGGTGAAGACCACGACGCGAGCCGAGGTGACGCGCTACGGGGCGTGGGTCTACGACAAGCCGATGTTCATCATCCTCAACCTCGCGGTGGGCGGCGGCTACCCCTTCGGCCAGAACGGCGCCACGTCGCCGTACTACGGCGTGCCGCAGTCCACGGTGGACCTGGTGCGCAACGCGCCGCAGACGATGGAAGTGGACTGGGTGCGCGCCTACCAGTGGCGGTAGGCTCGCGGCATGCCGCTTCCGCCCCTCCTCCTGCTGGCTGACAGCGCCCCGTTGTTCTGGCGCGTGGAGGGGCGCCCCTTCCTGGACTTCGTGCGCGTGCTCACCGGCGCGGAGCTGCGCGTTCCGCCCGTGACGGCCGCGTACCTGGGCGCCTCCAACGGCGACGCGCCGGAGTTCCAGGACATCTTCGTCGCGGCCATGGAGGGCATCGGCATCACGCGGTGCCGGAGCATCCCGGCCGCGCCCTCGGCGCGGGACCTGGCGTGGCTCGGGAGCGCCGACGTCATCCTCCTCGCGGGCGGCGACCCGCGCGTGGGCTGGGACGCGTTCCAGGCGCACGGCGTGGACGCGCTCCTGCGCGAGCGGCATCAGGCGGGCGCCCTGCTCATGGGCGTGTCCGCCGGGGCCATGCACCTGGGCCTGGGCGCGTGGTGCGACGACCTGCCCGGAGAGGGCGAGCCCTTCCCGGTGCTGGGACTGACGCCGTACCTCATCGGGGTGCACGAGCCCCCCGAGTGGCCCGGGCTCAAGCTCGCCGTCCAGCGCATGGGGCTGCCCACGCGCGGGCTGGGCATCCCGAGGGGCGGCGGCGTGCTGCTGCACGCGGACGGCAGCGTGGAGCCCGTGCGGCAGCCGGTGGTGGACGTGTCGCTGGACGTGGACGGCACGCCGCGCGAATCGCTGCTGCTGCCTCCGGCCACGCCCTACCGGGGCGAGGCCCCCACGGCCCCCGTGGACCGGCGGACGCTCCAATAGCCTCTCCTTTCCGAAGCCCCCGACCCACACGTGCGAGGAACAGCGATGGCGGCGAGACGCGGCATGGCGACGATGGCGTGGACGCTGGCGGCGGGACTGACGGCCTGCGCGGGCACACCGAAGCACGCGGCGGCACCGGACGCGGGCGGCGGCTGGGTCCAGGTGTGGAGCGACGAGTTCGACGGCGACGCGGTGGATGAGCGCAACTGGATCCTCAACACCGACGTGCACGTGAACAACGAGCAGCAGCAGTACACGACGTCACCCGCCAACGTGTCGGTGAGCGGCGGGACGCTGAAGCTCACCGCGCGCATGCAGGCCGCGAACGGCTACCCGTTCACGTCGGGCCGGGTGGAGAGCGCGGGCAAGCGGGAGTTCCGCC
Organism: Corallococcus silvisoli; assembly: GCF_009909145.1. Taxonomy (NCBI): domain Bacteria; kingdom Pseudomonadati; phylum Myxococcota; class Myxococcia; order Myxococcales; family Myxococcaceae; genus Corallococcus; species Corallococcus silvisoli. The sequence continues at coordinate 1,017,350 of NZ_JAAAPJ010000001.1, read as the reverse complement.
ACGGCCGCGTCGAGGCGCGCATCAAGCTGCCGGTGGGTGTGGGGCTCTGGCCCGCGTTCTGGATGCTGGGCAGCGACATCCACTCGACGGGGTGGCCCGCGTGTGGCGAGCTCGACATCATGGAGAACGTCGGCTACGGCGACTGGGTCTCCTTCGCGCTGCACGGCCCGGGCTACTCCGGCGACACGCCCATCAACGGCCGCTTCACGCCGCGCACGCCGGTGAGCGACTGGCACGAGTACGGCGTGGAGACCTCGCCCGACGCCATCCACTGGTTCGTCGACGGCGAGCGCGTGAAGACGGCGACGCGCGAGGAGGTGGAGCGCCACGGCGCGTGGGCCTACGACAAGCCGCTGTTCATCATCCTCAACTTCGCCGTGGGGGGCGGCTACCCGGAGGGCGTCAACAAGGCGAAGGAGCCCTACTTCGGCGTGCCCCAGGCCACCGCGGACCTGCTGCGCCAGGGGCCCCAGACGATGGAAGTGGACTGGGTGCGCGTGTCGGAACGACGGCCGCGCTGAGGGTCCGACCGCCTCCTCTTCGCACGAATCTCCGAAACTGTTTCTGAATTCCGGGGTTGGGGTGTCCATCAAGGAACGTCCCCCGTTTCCGGAGCCCGCGTGCCCCCACTTCCTGAACCCCCGCGCCGCTGGTGGCTGCTCGGGCTGCTGCTGGGCTTGGCGACCCCAGCCCTGGCGAAGCCCACGGGCCCCGCGGCCTTCTGCGCCGAGTACCCCACGGCCCCCGCGTGCCAGGGCACCCAGCCCGCCTGCACCTACTGCCACGTGGCGCCGCCCCAGCGGAACGCCTACGGCGCCGCGCTGGAGCCCCACCTGGCCCCCGGCAAGCCCCGCCCCCTGTCCGACGAGGACTTCGCGGCGGCGCTCCCCGCCGCGCTCCGGGCCATCGCCACCGCGGACGCCGATGGGGACGGTGCCCCCAACCAGTTCGAGGTCGAGCAGGGCTCGCTGCCCGGTGACGCCACCAGCGTCCCGCCCAGCGGCGTCTGCGGCGGCGGGGAGAACCCCCAGTTCAAGGTCTGCCAGTACGACCCGCGCTTCGTGTACCGCCGCATGCTGAGCGACTTCTGCGGCACGTCCCCCACCTACGTCCAGGTGGCCACGTTCGTGGAGCTGGGCAACCCGGACACGCAGCGCGCCTTCATCGACCAGGAGCTGGACCGCTGCCTCCAGTCCGACTTCTGGCGCGGCAAGCACGGGCAGCTCTGGAAGGTCGCCCACCCGAAGATCCGCCCCATCGGCTCCATCAAGTCCGGTGAGGACGCGGGCCAGATTCCGCTGGCGGACTACGACGACGACTACGCGCTCTTCACCTGGTCCCAGACGGATGACCACGACGCGCGCGACGTCCTCACCGCCACCTTCCACGTGAAGCGCGCGGGGACGAACCCCACCACGTACACCTCCACCCCCAGCCTGCCCTCGCAGACGGTGGATGCCGCGCACCGCGCCGGCAACATGACCAGCGCGTGGACGCTCACCTCGTTCGTCATGTTCACCGCGCTGCCGCGCAACGCCGCGTCCCAGATGTACCGCGCCTACCTCGGCCTGGACATCGCGAAGCAGGAGGGCCTGCACAGCGTGGCCAGCGAGCCGCGTGACTACGACGCCAAGGGCGTCCAGGCGCCGCAGTGCGCCGCCTGCCACGCGACGCTCGACCCGCTGTCGTACCCGTACCGCAACTACAACGGCATCAGCGGCGTGCTGTCCAACCGCTACCTGCCCAACCGCCTGGAGCTGCTGTTCCCCAACGACGTGGCCACCCTGAAGAACACGCCGGAGAAGGGCGTCATCCTGGGCCAGCCGGTGAACAACCTCCTGGAGTGGGCCCGGGTGGCCGCCAACAGCGACGCCTTCGCCATCTCCACCGTCACCGACTACTGGAAGCTGCTCGTCGGCCACGCGCCCCTCCCGGAAGAGAACGAGGAGTTCGTCCACACCTGGCAGGCCTTCCGCTCCACGCACGGCTACCGCGTGCAGAAGATGCTTCACGACCTCATCCGCACGGAGGCCTACGGTGCGCCCTGAACGCCTGCTGCTGACCTGCCTCCTGCTGACGGGCTGCTCCGACGCGCTCCCCGTCGCCGTCGACCTGGGCCCGGGAGAGAACCCGGGCGTGACGCCCACGTACGATGGCGGCGTCGCGAAGTCCCAGAAGGGGAACCTGCGCTTCAAGGGGCCCGAGCGCCTGTCGCTCGACCTGGCCCAGGCGCTGGAGCTGCCCGCCGCCTCCGTGTGCAACGAGCTGGGCATCTACCCCTGCCAGAACGTGCACGGCGTGGCGCTGGGCGGCGTGGACCCCTACCAGCACAGCGTCTACGAGACAGCCCCGGTGACGGGCGCCACCGCGCCCCTCGCCGTGGAGCGGACCGTGCTCTCCGCGTGTAACGCCCGCGTCTCGCTGGACGTGAACACGCCAGCCGCCGCGGTGGTGTTCAAGGACGTCGCCCTGACGGCGGACGGGAAGCTGGTGGACGCCGTGAGCCCCGCCGTCGCCACGGCGATGACGTCCCTGGTGCGCCGGGCATGGCTGCGCGACCCGACCCAGGAGGAGCGCGACGCGCTGGTGCGGCTGGCCGGCGACGTGGCGGCCACCGGCGCGGCCCGCCCGGGCGTCGCGTGGATGCAGGCCTCCTGTCTCGCCGTCTTCTCTTCCGCCGAAGCCGTCTTCTACTGAGGAACCCCGTCCATGACCCTCAAGACCACCGGCCGGCTGTCGCGTCGGGAGCTGCTGCGGGCGCTGTCGCTCTGCGCCGCGGGCTCCACCACCCTGGGCCCCCTGCTCTCCGGCTGCCGTGAATCCCTCCAGGCCCCCGAGGCGCTGGAGAAGCTGGGCCACAAGCGCGACGCGCTCGACGGCAAGCCGAAGTTCCTCATCGTCATCGGGGCGGCAGGGGGCGCGTCCATCGTGGACAGCTTCCTCGCGGTGCGCCAGTCCGAGTCCGCCAACGCGAGCGCGGTCAACACCTTCCCGGACGCGCAGGTGCAGGCCGTGGCGGGCAGCCCCTTCCGCGCCGTGAAGTACAGCAACACGCGCCTGGGCAGCATCAACATCCCGGTCAACACGGACCAGCTGGCGTTCGTGAAGAAGCACCAGCACGAGATGCTGGTGGCCACCTCCGTGGGCACGTCCGTGAACCACGGCATCGCGCAGAAGCGCTCGCTCACCGGCAACGCCGCGTGGCGGGGGCGCACGCTCCAGGAGGCCGTCGCGCTCCAGTGGGGAAGCGGCCTGCCCCTGCCCAACGTCAACATGGGCACCGGCGGCTACGCCGAGCGCGGCACCGACGACGCCCTGCCCCTCTCCTGCTTCGGGGAGAGCGTGGTCAACCCCTCCCTCTGGCCCCTGGGCCTGGACGGCTCGCGCGGCATCGCGGGCGCGCCATCCAAGGACGTCATCGCCCTGGCGCGCGGCACGCGGGACGCGCTGGACCAGAAGTCCGTCTTCGGCCGCACCTTCCAGGACAGCGCCGCGCTCCGGCGCTGGAATGAACAGCGCGGCGTGCAGCAGCCGAAGCTGGAGGCCATGGACCTCATCACCCGGCTCAACATCCTGCCCGACCTGCCGCAGATTCCCCTGTCGCGGTACGGGCTGGAGAGCTCGCCGGACGGCGCGCGGCTGCGCGCGGCGTTCCCCGCGTTCCTCACCGACCCCGTGCAGGGCCAGGCGGCGCTCGCGTTCCTCCTGCTCAAGTACCGGGTGTCGGTGTCGGTGACGCTGGGGCCCGACTTCAACGTCGCGGTGGGCGGGCCCAACGGCATCGCCAACCCGCCGCTCGCGTTCGACATCAGCCACAACGACCACCGGGGCGGGCAGGCCTTCATGTGGGCGCGCATCCTGTCCACGGTGGACTCGCTCATCACCCTGCTCAAGGCGGAGCCCTTCGACGCGGACACCGGCGAGTCCATGTGGGACCGCACGATGCTCTACGTGGCCACGGAGTTCGGCCGCACGCGACCGCGCCCCTCGGGCGCCACGGAGTTCGGATCCGGGCACGACCTCAACAACGGCTTCCTGCTCCTGTCCCCCATGGTGAAGGGCAACACCGTCCTGGGAGGCGTGGACCCCAACACCACCCTCACCTACGGCTTCGACGCGCGCACCGGCGAGGCCCAGCCCGGCAAGCTCACGTCCAACGAGCCGGACATCTACTCCGGCATCCTCACCGCCATGGGCGCGGACCTGGGCGGCAGCGGCCTGCCGGACGCGAGCGCCTTCAAGCGCGCCTGACGCTCACGCCCCCCGCCCTGGCAGCCTCGCCCACAGCACGGTGGCGTTGGGCCGGGCGGGCTCCGGGGTGATGCCCAGCTTCTTGAAGTCACTCGAGTAGCGCGACCCCTTGATCAGCACGGCCCGGCGAGCCACGCGCCGGGCCTCCTCCACCATCTCCCGCGTCAGCGGCGCGGGGTCCGCGTGGCGGCGCAGCGCCTCGAACGCGGCGGAGGACTTGCGCTCGCGCTCGAACATCGGATCGAAGAGCACCACGTCGAACGCGCCGTCCGGCACCGCCCGCAGGTGCACCGCCGCGTCCGCGTGCACCACCTCCACCGCGCAGGAGGCCGGGTGGCGCGGCAGGCCCAAGAGCCCGTGGCGCACCAGCAGGTAGAGCGCCGGGCGCTTCTCCAACGCGGTGACGCGGCCCGAGGGCCCCACCAGCCGCGCCGCCACCTGCGCATCCGCGCCCAACCCCAGGGTGCAGTCCAGCACGTGCTCCCCGTCGCGCAGCCCCGCGATGCGCAGGAGCATGTCCTCCTCCACCCCCGCGTCCAGCTGCTTCACGCGCAGGTGCGCCAGCCCGGGGGAGAAGCGCAGCGTGCCCTCCGCGTCCACCAGCGACACCGCCGTGGACTCAAAGACGACCAGCGCATCCGCCATGTCGGTGAGCAGCTTCTTCAAGGGGAGCTTGTGGTGGCGCTCCACATACGGAACACCCACTTCCTCCGCCGCGCTCCGCGCACGCTGTGCGAGCGCCACGTCCACCCGGTCCGACGTGGTGACCACCAGCGCCTGGCGCGACGGGGACGGCGGGAGCAAGGACGGGGGGCGCATGGGCACCGCGCAGCCTACCCCGCGCGCAAGCCGTCCCCCGGGGCCGCCCGCTGTCACCCGCGCGCCCCCACCCCTCCCCCCAGGCGCATGGTCCCCCACGGCGCGCCTTCTTACCTCTTGGCCTTCGCGCGGGGATATCAAGGAAACCGCGTTCGTACGGCCTTGCAGGTTCAAAGGCCGCCAGGGGGGCGGACATGCGACACCACGGAATGGCCCATGCGGGCGTGCTGCTGTTCAGCGTGGCGGGGCTCGTGGGCATGGCCCTGCCGCGACTGACAGGCGACACACCCCGGCCGCTGTTGGAGGCGCAGCTGCTCGTGCCCACGGGGCTGGGGCCCCACGCGGTGGCGCTGGGCGACTTCGACGCGGACGGCCGCCTCGACGTCATCACGGCCAACCACACGGCGAGCACCGTGTCCGTGCTGCTGAACTCGGGCGACGGGACGTTCGCGGCCCGGATGGACATGCCTCTCGGGGACCGGCCCACGGGGGTCGCGGTGGGGGACTTCAACGGCGATAGCCACCTGGACGCGGTCACCAGCAACTTCGGCGGCACGGTGTCGCTGCTCCTGGGCCGGGGGGATGGGACGTTCGCTTCGCGGACCGACCTGCCCGTGGGCGGCGAGCCGTCCGCGGTCGAGGTGGGGGACTTCAACGGCGATGGGAAGCTGGACGTGGTGGCGGCCAGCGCGTTCAACGACGCCGTGTCGGTGCTGCTGAACCGGGGGGACGGCACCTTCCAGCCGCGCAAGGACGTGACCACGGGCACGTCGCCCTTCGCGGTGGCGGTGGGCGACTTCAACCACGACGGGAAGCTGGACCTGGCCACCGCGAACTTCGTGGACACGGTGTCGGTGCTGCTCGGCGTGGGCGACGGGACGTTCCGCCCGCACGCGGACTTCGCGACGGACAACGCGCCCTATTCGGTCGTGGCGGCGGACGTGGACGGCGACGGGCACCTGGACCTGGTCACCGCGAACTTCCTGGGCCGGAGCGTGTCCGTGCTGCGCGGCACGGGCACCGGCGCGTTCCCAGCGCGCTCGGACTTCAAGGTGCGGGGCGGGCCGTACTTCGTCGCGCCCGGGGACTTCAACGGCGACGGGAAGCTGGACCTGGTCACCGCGAACTTCGGCGAGGACACGGTGTCCCTGCTGCCCGGCATGGGCAACGGCACCTTCGGCGAGGACACGCTGCTGTCCACGGGAGCCGGGCCCTACGCGGTCGCGGTGGGGCGCCTCAACGGGGACCTGAAGCCAGACGTCGTCACGCCGGACGCGAGGGCCCACGGCGTCTCCGTGCTGCTGGGCGCCACCACCACGACGGCCATGCGCGCGCCCCGGTCCACGCTCGACACCCTGGACCCGGGCTGCGGCTCCCCGACGGGGCTCGCGGGCAAGTGCGATTAGCGGCGCGGGCGTTCAGCGAGGGCGCTTCAGCTTCGACCACATCAGCCCGACGAAGGTGTCGGGCGCGGGCTCCGTGGTCATCAGCTCCGCGTCCTCGTGGCCGCGCACGGGTGGAGGCAGGGGCTTGGGGGCCACGGGCGACGGCAGGGGCTCCGCGGAGTTCAGCCCCTGGGCGTGGCGCTCCATCACCTCCGCGAAGGAGCGCTGGGGGGTGTTCCGGGCGGACACGGGCGCCGCGCCTTCCACGCCCTGGAGGGCCCGGACCCGAAGGATGACGTTGGCCCCCTCCGCCCGGGAGATGCCCGTCACCCGTCCGATGGGACCTCGCGGTCCGCGTCCATGGCCCATGCGCGCACCCTCCCGGCCCTGACACCGTAGCGCCGACGGGGCTCCCCGGCCACTGCCCGGGCCTCCGGGAGGCCACGGCATGGCCCGCCCGGCCGTCCGCCCACAATCGCTGAAACCGTCCGCTGGGGTCCCGCGTACCAGGAAGGAGCGCCCGCACCGGGCGCGTCCGGAGGCTTCGCGTCCCATGACGTCCGCCCGAACCGCATCCCCTCGCATCCGCCGCGCCGCGCCGTCGCCGCGCCGGCTGTGGCCCGTCGCGCTGGCGCTGGCCGCGGCGCTGAGCGCGTGCACCGAGGCGCGCGGGGCGCCGCCCGACACGAAGGCCGCCGTCACGCAGTCCGCTCCGGTGCGGGACGGCCGCGAGTACCCGAAGCCCTCCGACGCGGAGCTGAAGCGCACCCTGTCGCCCACCGCCTACCAGGTGACCCAGAAGGGGGGCACCGAACCGCCCTTCCGCAACGCCTACTGGAACAACCACGAGGAGGGGCTCTACGTCGACGTGGTCAGCGGCGAGCCGCTCTTCTCCTCGCGCGACAAGTTCGAGTCCGGCACGGGCTGGCCCAGCTTCACCCGCCCGCTGGACAAGGACCACGTGGTGGAGAAGCGCGACGACAGCCTGGGCATGGAGCGCGTGGAGGTCCGCTCCAAGGACGGCGACTCCCACCTGGGCCACGTCTTCGAGGACGGCCCCAAGCCCACCGGCCTGCGCTACTGCATCAACTCCGCGTCGCTGCGCTTCATCCCCGTGAACGAGCTGGCCGCGCAGGGCTACGGGGCGTGGCTGCCCTCCTTCGGGCGCAAGGCGCCCGGCGACTCGACGGGCGCGCTCGTCCCCGCGGCGGGCGCCGCCGTGCTGGCGAAGGCCGCCGCGCCGACGGAGGCCCCCCGGGAGACGGCGTACCTGGCGGGCGGGTGCTTCTGGGGCATGGAGGACATCCTGCGCAAGATCCCCGGCGTCATCGACACGGAGGTGGGCTACACGGGCGGCGCGAAGCGCGGCGCCACCTACGAGGACGTGCACACCGGGGAGACGGGCCACGCGGAGGCGGTGCGCGTCGTCTTCAACCCGAAGCTGCTCACGTACGAGGGCCTGCTGGAGAAGTGGTTCTTCCGCATGCACGACCCGACGACGCTCAACCGCCAGGGCAATGACGTGGGCACGCAGTACCGCTCCGCGATCTTCTACCTGACGGACGCGCAGCGCCAGACGGCCGAGGCGGTGAAGGCCCGCGTCAACGCGTCCGGCAAGTGGGCCCGCCCCGTCGTCACGCAGATCTCCGCCGCCGGGGAGTGGATCCCCGCCGAGGGCTACCACCAGGACTACCTGGTGAAGAACCCCGGCGGCTACACCTGCCACTACCTGCGCGACTGAGGCACGCGCGCGGGGGCGCGTCACGCGGCGCGGTCGTGCGCCTCGAACGTCATCCCCGCCTTGCGCAGGCGCTCCACCAGCACCATGCCCATGGCCGACGCGGGCGTGAGGACGCCGCCCTGCCTGGGGATGGCGCCGAAGGCGAGGCACAGCGCGGACTCCGAGAGCATGCGCGCCGTCGCCGCGTAGCCCGGGTCGCCCTGGGCCGCGACCCGGCCCTCCACGTTCACGCGCTGGCCGCTCTTGGGGGACAGCCCCTCGCCGAACAGCCGCACCTCGAAGAGGCCGCGCTCGCGCACCGTGGCGGACGGCCCCTCGCCGGGCGCCGGCAGCACGTGCTTCTCCAGGAGGCCGCGCACCGCGTCCACCTTGGTGGCGGCCATGAAGCCGCCCAGGCCCGCGGTGGTCCCCGCCGCCAGGGCGAACCCCTTGGGCCCGGGCCCGAAGTCGGAGACCTCCGAATAGAAGAAGTCGCGGCCCCACGGGAAGCCCAGCAGCGCGTTGGAGCGCCGCACCACGCGCGTGTTGACGGACGCCATCACGAACGGCCCCGTCCACCCGCCCGTGTCCGGGCTCTTCTTCACCGTGGCCAGGTCGCGCTCCTCCGGGGTGCCCCGGCCAGGCTCGGGGTCCAGCGCGTGGGCGCTGGCCAGCAGGCGCTTCAGCGCCGGATCCGCCTTCACCGCGTCCAGGGTGTCCAGCATGCTGGAGATGGTGCCGCCGCTGAAGCCGCCGCGCATGCGCGTCACGTGGAAGCGGATGCGGTCGCAGTGCCCGCCGTGCTTCTCCCGCATGTAGTCCTGGAGCATCAGCGCGCCCAGGTCGGAGGGGATGGAGTCGAAGCCGCAGGTGTGCACGATGCGCGCGCCCGTCTCCCGCGCCCGCGAGTCGTGGGCGTCGATCATCTTGCGCATCCACTGCACCTCGCCCGTCAGGTCGCAGTAGTCCGTGCCGGCGCGGACGCACGCGGCGACCAGCTCCGAGCCGTAGCGGGCGTAGGGCCCCACGGTGGTGATGATGACGCGCGTGCGCGCCACCAGCGCGTCCAGCGACGCCGGGTCCTTCGCGTCCGCGAGGACCACCGGCAGGTCCGCGAACTGGGGCCGCACCCGCGCCAGCTCCGAGCGGACCTGCTCCAGCTTCGCCGTGTCCCGGCCGGCCAGCGCCCACTTCGCGCCATGCGCGTCCTGCGTGCGCGCCAGGTACTCCGCCACCAGGCGGCCGGTGAACCCCGTGGCCCCCCACAGGATGATGTCGAATGCGGTCTTCTTCTCGCGGGCCATGAAGTCTCCTAGTACCGGAAGTCCGCCGCCACGGTCGACAGTCGCATGCCGAAGGTGGAGCGCCCGGGCCACGTCATCGTGACGCGGGTGCGCAGCTGCGACAGCGGCACGGCGGGCGACAGGGTGTACGTGTCGTTGAAGAGATACCAGCCCTGCGTCATGTCCGGCAGGTTGTGCGTCACCGTCGACCGCGCGAGGACCGCGTCGCCGCGCAGCAGCACGCTGCCACCCTGGCCGCACATGAGCGGCGCGGTGCAGCTGGCGTTGCGCATGAAGTACTTCACGTTGACCTGGGTCACCAGCACGTCGCTCGCGCCGAGGGCCGGGTAGGCGAAGTCCACGGAGCTGCTGGAGCCGTTGCCCTCCACGTACGTCGCGTCGAAGTCCGGCTGCACCGGGTCCGTCACGTCGTTGAGCAGGTCCACGTCGTCGGGGACGCCGCGCACGCCGGAGCGCGCCACCACCGCGTTCGGGCGCACCGCGTTCGCGTCCGTCAGGCCCGCCCGGGACACGGTGAAGGCGCTGGCGTCCTCCTGGGAGTCAGCGCCCCCACAGCCCACCATCAGCACGGCGACGACGGCACCGGCCGGATACCGCGAACGCTTCCAGTTCATGGCTGCCTCGGAGTCATCGGGCGCGGGGCCCTGGCCCTCGCGCACGGAAGTTCGGCTTCGACGGCTGCCCGTAGTCGGACCCTGCATGTGAGCGCAAGCGGGATTCCTGGAGGTTCCCGTCTCCCGTGCATCGCCCCACATCAGGACGGTGCCGCGCCTCCCGCTTGAACTACGAAGGGCTTCGTTGACATCTACGAAATTGTTCGTATAACTAATCCGTCGTCAGAACCGAGGAGTGAGGACGCCATGAGCCGAGGAAAGCTGCCGCGCCCCACGGATGCCGAGCTGGCCATCCTGCGGGTGCTGTGGGACCAGGGGGCGCGCACGGTGCGCGAGGTCCACGAGACGCTTCAGGACGGGAGCGGCTACACCACCGTGCTGAAGACGCTGCAGATCATGACGGAGAAGGGGCTGGTGACGCGCGACGAGTCGCAGCGGGCGCACGTCTACAGCACCCGGCTCCCCCGGGAGAGCACGCAGCAGCAGCTGGTCACCGACCTGGTGGACCGCGTCTTCGGCGGTTCTCCGGCGCGGCTCGCCCTGCAGGCGCTGTCCTCGAAGAAGACGTCCCCGGAGGAGCTGGCGGAGCTGCGCCAGCTGCTGGATTCGCTCGAGCAGGAGGCGGAGTGATGAACGGTCTTGTCCTGGAGTCGGTGGGCTGGGCGCTCCTGCACCTCGTGTGGCAGGGCGCGCTCGTCGCGGCGGCGCTGGCCCTGGCGCTGCGGTGGGTGGGCCGGCGTTCGGCGAACCTGCGCTACGCGCTGGCGTGCGGTGCGCTGGGCATCATGCTGGCGCTGCCGGTGGCCACGGCGTTGCGGCACGCCTCGCGCGCGAAGGAGGTCCGGCCGGTGCGCACGGTGTCCGTCCGGCGGACCGCGACCCCGTTCACGGCCACGGCCACGGTGACCCTCACGCGCACGGAGCAGGTGGCGCGTGCCCCGGTGACGGGGACGGCGTCGCTGCCGCCGCTGGAGGGGATGCTGGAGCAGGTGGGTGAGCACCTGCCCTGGCTGGTGCTCGCGTGGGGGATGGGGGTCGCGGCGTCGTCGCTGCGGCTCTTGAAGGGATGGGTGGGGCTGCGCCGGCAGGTGGACGCGGCGGTGCACGCGTCGTGGGAGTGGCAGGAGCGACTGGAGGCGCTGGCCCGGCGGATGAACCTCACGCGTCCGGTGCGCCTGCTGGTGTCGTCGAACGTGGATGTGCCGTCCACGCTGGGCTGGCTGAAGCCGGTGGTGCTGGTCCCCACCGCCACGCTCACCGGGCTGGCCGTGCGGGAGCTGGAGCTGGTGCTCGCCCACGAGCTGGCCCACATCCGCCGTCACGACTTCGTGGTGAACGTGGCGCAGACGCTGGTGGAGACGCTGCTCTTCTACCACCCGGCCGTGTGGTGGATGTCCCAGGTCATCCGCGTGGAGCGGGAGAACTGCTGTGACGACCTCGCCGTGAAGCATGGCCCCGGCGCCCTCCCCTACGCCCGTGCGCTCACGGCCCTGGCGGCGCTGCGGCTGCAAGGGATGGAGGCGCAGGGCCCCGCGCTGTCCGCGCTGGGAGGTTCGCTGAAGGACCGCGTACGGCGGCTGGTGGTGCCGCCCAAGTCGCGGTGCTCGTCGCGCTGGGCGGCGGGGGTCTCCATCGTCACGCTGGCCAGCAGCCTCGCGCTGGCGATGCCGCTCACCGCGCTCGCCGTGCAGAACTCGAAGGAATCCGAGAGGAAGCCCGTCACCCGCGACGTGGCCCGCACCCCGCCGGCGATGGCCAGCTCGGTCCACCCGCGTGACCCCGCCGCGCCGCCCGCGCCCGCCGCCAACACGCACCCGTCCACGGTCGCGATGACTCCGGCCGGCGCCATGTCCCCACGCGTCGCCGCGGCGCCGGCCCCCGTGGCCCGCCCGGCTCCCGCTCCTGCTCCTGCTCCTGCTCCTGCTCCTGCTCCTGCTCCTGCTCCTGCTCCTGCTCCTGCTCCGAAGGTGGCAGCCAGCGCGAAGGCGGCGAGCGCGGAGGCCGATGACGAGACGACGCGCGTGGGCGTGGACCCCCTCACGGTGGATCAACTGGTCGCGCTGAAGATCGCGGGGGTCACGCCGGAGGTGGTCGACCAGATCGCCGCCATGGGCTACGTGCCCACCGTGGACACGCTGGTCGCGTTCCGCCACGCGGGCATCACGCCGGAGTACGCGAAGGCCATGGCGGCCCGCTTCGGCCGGGCGCTGCCCGCCGACCAGTTGGTGAGCATGAAGCACCTGGGCATCACCCCGGAATGGCTGGGCCAGATGGCCGCCCTGGGCTTCGCGAAGGCGGACGCCGACGAGTTGATGAGCGCGAAGGCGCTGGGCATCGACGCCGCGTGGCTCAACGACCTGAAGGCCGCTGGCTTCCGTGTCCAGGACCTGGAGGAAGCCAGCGGCCTGCGCGCGGTGGGCGTCACCTCCAGCTACATCCGCGAACTGGAAGCGGCGGGCCTGAAGCCCTCCACGGTGGATGACCTGGTGCGCCTGCGCACCAGCGGCATCGACGCGGACTTCATCCGCCGCATGCAGAAGCCCCGGAAGTAATCCCCCCATCCCTCCCACGCGGCCCCCACCGCGCGCTGCTCCCCGAGCGCGCGTGCGGGCCGCGCCTTGCCCGAAAAGGAGTCGCTGTCATGACGTCCCGCCTCTCACCGTGGCTCACCGCGTTGGTGGTGCTCTTCGCCCTTCCCGTCCTCGCCGCCAACGCCTCCGACACCGGCGCCTGGGTCGCGGCGGTGCGGGAGAAGGAGCTCCACCTGTCGTTGCATCCGAAGGACGACCCCGGCTCCCAGTCGGGCTTCTCCGCGCCGTTCACCGCCTTCCAGGGGTTGTCCACCGCGGACGGCGCCAGCACCCCGTTCAAGCTGGTGCGCGAGGCGGGCACCTTCGACTTCGAGGGCCGCTTCGCGGACGGACAGGGCGTGGGCACCTGGCGCTTCACCCCCGACACAGGCTACGTGAAGAAGCTGGCGGACCTGGGCCTTGCCCGCCCCAACGCGCGGGAGCAGCAACTGCTGGCCGCGCTCGACGCGGGCCCCCAGCGCATCCAGGGGCTCGCGGCCTTGGGCCAGAAGATCACCACCCTGCATGACCTCATCCAGGTGGGCCTCTTCGCGGTCACCCCGGAGTACGTCCGTGCGCTCGCGGCCGCGGGCTATCCGAAGCTGTCCCTGGACGAGACCGTCCAGTCCCGCATCCACGGCGTGACGCCCGAGCGCATCCAGGCGCTGGCCACCATGGGCTTCAAGGGCCTTCCCCTGGACTCGCTGCTGTCCATGAGCATCCACGGCGTGACGCCGGACTTCATCCGCGAGATGCGCGGCCTGGGCTTCAAGGGCCAGGACGCGGACGGCCTCGTGTCCATGCGCATCCACGGCGTCACGGCGGAGTTCGTCAAGGCGATGCGCGGCCTGGGCTTCAAGGACGTGGACGCGGAGGGCTTCATGGCCATGCGCATCCACGGCGTCACGCCCGAGTTCGTCAAGGAGATGCGCGACCTGGGCTACACGAACGCCACCGCGGACGACTTCGTCTCGCTGCGCATCCACGGCATCGACTCCCTGTTCGTCCGCGGCATGTCGAAGCCGGACGGCGGCACGCGGAAGTAGCCGCCCCCCGCTGGCTCCCCTGCCTGGGGAGCCCCCTCGCGCGCCCCACCAGGGGGACTTGACGCCGCGTCCTTCAAGGCCTATCACTGAACCAAATGGTTCAGTCTCAAGCCACGCTCGACCGTTCCTTCGCCGCGCTGTCGGACCCGACGCGCCGGGCCATCCTGTTGCGACTGGGAGGGGCGGGTGCGTCCGTCGGCAGCCTGTCCGAGCACTTCGCGATGACGCTCACCGGGCTGCAGAAGCACGTGCGCGTCCTCGAGGAAGCGGGCCTCGTCACGACGGAGAAGGTCGGGCGGGTGCGCCACTGCCGGCTGGGCCCGCGGCGGTTGGAGGACGTGACGAAGTGGCTGACGTCCTACCGGAACCAGCTGGAGCAGCGCCTGGATCACCTCGAGGACTTCCTCGAGCGCACGAAAGGAACGCCATGACGACCCGAATCGCGACTTCGCCCAAGGCCCTGGTGACACAGCCCTCCGACCGGGAGCTTCGCATCGAGCGCATCTTCAACGCGCCCCGGGAGCGGGTGTGGAAGGCGATGACCGACCCCGCGCTCGTCGCGCAGTGGTGGGGCCGGGGCAACAAGCTCGTCGTCGAGCGCATGGACATCCAGCGCGGTGGGCACTGGCGCTTCGTGGAGCACACGCCGGACGGCACGCACGGCTTCGAGGGCCGCTACCGCGAGGTGAAGCCCCCGGAGCGCATCGAGCAGACCTTCGAGTGGGACGGCGCGCCCGGCCACGTCGTGGTGGAGACGATGACCCTGGAGGACCTGGGCGACGGCCGCACGAAGCTCGTCACCGTGTCGCTGTTCCACACCGCCGAGGACCTCCAGGGGATGGCCCAGTCCGGGATGGAGGAGGGCCTCAACCAGAGCTACGCGGCGCTCGACAAGCTGCTCGCGCTTCCCAACTGAGCCGAGCGGGCGTGGCGGGGGCACACCTCGCGCGGAACGCGCCCCCGCACGCCCAGGGGCTACTCCCCGTCGCTGCTGTCGGAGTAGGCGCCCTCCACCTTGTCCTTGTGGTGGGGCGCGGTGGTGTCCGTCTTCTTCGCGTTCTTCACCTCGCCCACGTCGTAGTGGTGCCGGTAGTAGTCCGCCCGATCCGCCATGCCGAACGTGGGCTGCTTCTTGCCGAAGCCCTCTTGGAAGGAGGACTTGCCCGTGCTGATGAGCTCCAGCGTGGCGCGGGCGTTCTTGGCGCTGCCGCCGGCCCGCTGCTCCTCCGACAGGTGGGTGGCCGTCAGGAACTTGCTCGCGGCGTTGCGCTGGGCCGGGGTCTGGATGTTCGGGAAGTGGTGCTGGAGCTTCGAGGCATCCCCTTGATGCTCCTTCAAGTCGCGGAAGACCTCCTTGCTCCTGGAGGCCTTGAGCAGGTCCTTCGCGACGCCCTTCTCGTCGGTGCCCGGAGGCACCAGGGCCTTGGCCATCTTCGCGTACTCGTTTCCCACGGCGTTGCCGTCGTAGTTGTCCTTCCGGGTCATGATGAAGTTGGCCGGGTCGCGGTTGTTGCCCTTGGCCACCGTCACCGGGCCGAAGGGCGTCGAGTAGGTGCCCGCGTTCTCCGTCTTGTTCCTGCGGCTCATGTTGGAGGTCTGGCTCTTGAAGCTGTCCTCCTCGAGGCGCGTCTTCTCACGGGTCCGCTTCGAGGCCCGGTCATAGGCGTTCTGGGGCCGGGTCCGCCCCTCCACGCTGGAGCCCTCGGATTCCTGCCGGGGCCGCTTGGCCAGCTCCGGGGAAGGCGCGGTCCCATCGTCCTCGCGCGCCCGCTTCAGGTTGCCACGGCCGGGCGACGAAGCGCCGCTCGCGGCCGGCGAAGGGGACGGCGAGGGGCTCGAGAATGAGGGCGATGGTGAGGGGGAGCGGCTGCGCAGCTTCATGTGACACTCCTTGGAATGGGGGTGCCAGAACCTAGCGACCCCCCTCACCACCAACGACCGGGAAGGCTGCTTTTTCACGTATTGAATCATCCATTTCACACACCCCTGTCTGTGATTGTTTCGTCCCGGGGACGCCTCCGCCCTTCGGGGCTCCCGCCGCGCCCAGGCAGGTCCGGTGCGGAACATCCGGGAGGCTCGCAGGGCACGTAACAATTTCTCAGAGGGAGGCAGGGAGCGCGCCGCCCAGCCGCGCACAGCGTCCTTCTCCAGGCCATGCGCTGGTGCCCTCGACTCCGCCCCCGCGAAGCCCGTGGCCCCGGTCACCGGAACGCGCCAGGGCCGGCCCCCAGGCGGGCCCCCTCCCCTTCCACTCCGCCATACCCACCCCCTGCTTTTCGGTGTATCCCTGGCTCCCCCTCAACGGGCATCCCCCCACCGCCCAACACTTCCAGGAGCCGTCATGCACCACAGCCGACTCAGCACGTTCGTCATCGACTGCAAGGTGGAGGATCTCGACGCCGCCGCGCGGTTCTGGAGCGCGGCGCTGGGGCGGGCGCTGAAGCCGGCGGAGCCGGACTCGCCCACGTACCGGGAGCTGGAGGTCCGCGCCGACGAACCGATGCTGCTCATCCAGCAGGTGGGGCACGAGAGCCGCATCCACCTGGACATCGAGTCGGATGACCTGGACGCGGAGCTGGAGCGGCTGGAGGCGCTGGGCGCCCGGCGCATCGCCTACGTGCAGCGCTGGTGGGTGATGGAGTCCCCCACCGGGCAGCGCTTCTGCATCGTCCGCCCGCAGCGGGGCCCCCTGGAGGGGCGCGCCAACGTGTGGGACGGCGAGGGCCGCTAGAAGCTCACGCGGGCGGCGCCTTCGAGTCCGGGCCCAGCGCGGCCTGGAGCAGGTCCAGCAGCCCCGGCCACTCGTCCGCGGACAGCCACAGCCCCTCGGGCGCGTGCTCCGCGCGCATCCGCAGGGCGGAGGCTTCGAAGAGGCGGGCCGCCAGCGCCCCCTCCTTCGGCAGCCGGCCCTCCACCCGGAGCACCTGCCCATCCCAGGCCAGCGTCGGCGGCAACAGCTTCTGGGCCAGCGCCTTGAGCGCGGCCCTGCCGGCGCCCGTGCGCAGCGCCCCCATCAGCAGCGACGACGCGCCGGGCGACTCCTCCAGCTCCACCCGCCCCGGCGTGGACAGCCACAGCGTGTAGCGCCCCAGGGCCAGCTCCACGCGCTGGGGGGTGGTCTCCACCCGCAGCTTCCAGCCCCGCACGTCGAGGCGCAGGTCATACACGGTGGGAGTGGTGCCCCAGGAGCGCAGCTCCAGCCCCTTCACGTTGCGCAGGACGCCGCGCGACAGCGCCTCCACCCGCGTGTGCGCCAGCCGCACCCGCCGTCCGGACACGTCCACCGCGACCTGGGCGGACAGCCCCTCTGGGAGCGCCTTCGCCCAGGCGAGCACCCCCTCCAGCATTCCCGTCCACGACTGCACCGCCATCGCGCCTGCCTCGTCCGAAGGGCCCCATCCCATCCGGGCGCCCACCGGCCGAACAATGGGGGACGCGGGCCCCCCGTGCAAAGCGCACGCGCGGTGCTACGGTGCGCCCGTGCCCCAGAGCGAGTCACTGTCAGAGCGGGTGGAGCGGTTGCAGCTGCCCTTCAACGAATACGGTGTCGACCCGTACGGCATCTCCAAGAAGCACCTGAAGCTGGCGCTGGAGTTCTTCGCCTTCCTCTACCGGAACTACTTCCGGGTGCGCTGCACGGGCGTGCAACACATCCCGAAGACGGGCCGGGGCATGCTGGTGGGCAACCACTCCGGCGGCGTCGCCGTGGACGGGATGATGGTGCTCACCTCCACCCTGCTGGAGATGGACCCGCCCCGGCTGGCGCAGGGCATGTTGGAGCGCTTCATCCACAAGTT
The DNA here is from genome assembly GCF_009909145.1 of Corallococcus silvisoli. Taxonomy (NCBI): domain Bacteria; kingdom Pseudomonadati; phylum Myxococcota; class Myxococcia; order Myxococcales; family Myxococcaceae; genus Corallococcus; species Corallococcus silvisoli. The sequence continues at coordinate 999,844 of NZ_JAAAPJ010000001.1, read as the reverse complement.
CCCGGTGGCCTCGCTGTGGGCCAGCCGCACCGGCCAGTTCACCGGCCTGCCCGAGCACGCCGTGCGCCTGCTGGAGGACGACCGGCTGCTGATGATCTTCCCGGAGGGCGCCCGGGGCACCGCGAAGCTCTACACGGAGCGCTATTCGCTGGTGGACTTCGGCACGGGCTTCATCCGGCTGGCGCTCCAGACGCGCTCGCCCATCATCCCCTTCGCGTTCCTGGGCGGCGGCGCGGCCATCCCCACCGTGACCAACGCGTACGCGCTGGGCAAGCTGCTGGGCGTCCCGTACGTCCCGCTGACGCCGTACCTGCTGCCGCTGCCGCTGCCGGTGGGGCTGGAGATCCACTACGGCCCGCCGCTCGTCTTCGAGGGCACGGGCGACGAGGAGGACCACGTCATCCAGGGCTATGTGGATCAAGTGAAGGCCAGCATCCAGCGGCTCATCGAGGACAACCGCGCCGAGCGCCACCTGCGCCGGACCCGGAGGCTGTTGCCATGAGGGTGTTGATTCCAGGCATCTCCGGAGGCATCGCGCGGAGGCTGGCCCTGCGCCTGCGCGACAGCGGCCATCAGGTCGCGGGCATCGACATCCGCCCGTGGCGGGACGCGCCGAAGGGCATCGAGGTCCACCCGGTGGACGTGCGCAAGCGCGCCGCGGAGGACGTCTTCCGCCGCTGGAAGCCGGAGGCGGTGGTGCACATGGCCACGGTGACGGCGTTCACCGTGCCGGGCGGCGAGCGGGGCCGCATCAACCTGGACGGCACCAAGGCGCTGTTCGACCACTGCGCGACGCACGGCGTGAAGCAGGTGCTCTTCGTGGGCCGGCACACGTTCTACGGGGCGGCGCCGGACTCGCCGCTGTACCACTCCGAGGACGAGCCGCCGCGCGCGCTGGAGGCCATCCCGGAGCTGGCGGACCTGGTGGCCGCGGACCTGTACGCGGCGACGGCGCTGTGGCGCATGCCGGACGTCACCACCGCGGTGCTGCGGCTCGTGTACACGCTGGGCACGCCGGGCACGGGCACGCTCGCGAACCTGCTGCGCGGCAAGCGCGTGCCGATGGTGCTGGGCTACGACCCGCTCTTCCACATGCTCCAGGAGGAGGACGTGGTGACGGCGCTGCAGCTGGCGCTGGAGAAGAAGGTGCGCGGCATCTTCAACGTCGCGGGGCCGCCGCCCGTGCCGCTGTCGGTCATCATCAAGGGCACGGGCCGCACGCCGGTGCCGCTGCCGTCGGCGCTCCTCTCGGTGCTGATGGGGCGGGCGGGCTTCCCCCGGCTGTCGGTGGGCGCGACGGACCACCTGCGCTACCCCATCGTGGTGGACAACAAGCGCTTCCTGGAGGCCACGGGCTTCCAGGCCACCTACGACGAGGGCCGCATCCTGCGCGCGTACGCGGACGCGCTGCCGGTGGACCGGGCGGGCCATGGCGGCTGAGACCGCGAGCGTGGGCGCGGCCGCCCAGGCCACGCCCGGCCTCGTGCGCCGGGTGGAAGCGGTGGTGTTCCTCACCGTGTTCCTGGACCTGGTGGGCTTCGGCATCGTCATCCCGATGCTGCCCTTCTACGTGCAGTCCATGGGCGGCTCGGCGCGCACGGTGGGCATCCTGCTGGGGTGCTTCAGCCTCACGCAGCTGCTGGCGACGCCGCTGCTCGGGCGGTACTCGGACCGGCATGGGCGGCGGGCGGTCATCCTGCTGAGCCTGCTGGCGAACGCGGTGGCCATGGGGTTGTTCGCGCTGGCCAGCTTCGAACGGATGCTGCCCTTGCTGTTCGCCTCGCGCATCCTGGCGGGGGCGACGTCCGGCAACATCGCCGCGTGTCAGGCGGCGCTCGCGGACGTGACGACGAAGCAGACGCGCGCCAAGGCGATGGGCCGCATTGGCGCGGGCATCGGGCTGGGCATGGTGTTGGGGCCCACGCTGGGCGGGCTGTTCTCCGGCCTGGGCGCGTGGGTGCCGCCGCTGCTGGCCGGAGGGTTGGCGCTGGTGGGCTTCGCGGGCGCGCTGGTGGCCATGCCGGAGACGCACCCGGCGGAGCTGCGCGTGGCGGCGAAGGCCCAGACGCGCTGGTCCGCGTTGCAGGACTCGCCCCGGCGCAAGGCCTTGGGGATGGTGCTGGGGTTGTTCTTCGCGGTGTTCCTGGCCATGACCACGCTCCAGGTGGCGTTCGCGCTGCTGGTGCAGGCGCGGCTGGGCTGGGGTTCCAAGGAAGTGGGCTACACGTTCGCGGTGGTGGGCGGACTGGGGCTCATCATCCAGGGGGGACTGATTGGTCCGCTGGCGCGCGCCGTGGGCGAGTTCCGGCTGCTCATCACCGGGGCGCTCATCCTGGCGGGCGGCATGGTGGGGCTCGCGGTGTCGCAGCAGGCGATTCCCATGATGGCCTCCGTGGTGCTGGTGGGCGCGGGGATGGGCTTCCTGCAGCCGCTGATTTCGAGCCTGGCCTCGCAGGTCGCCACCCCGGCGCAGCAGGGCGCCGTGCTGGGTCTGGCGCAGTCGTGCGGGGGGCTGGCCCGCACGGTGGGCCCTGTCGCGAGCGGCTGGATGTATGCGTCCTGGAGCACCCAGGCCCCCTTCCTGACGGGCATGGTGTCGGCGCTCGCGGCGGCGGGGCTGGGGGTGCTGCTGAGTCGGGAGTCGCTGGAGGACGCGGGGCGGTAAAGCCTTTCAGACCCACCCGGGTCCATTCCCTCCCAAACGCCATACCTCTTTTGGGGGTCTTGTCAGCACCCGACCCATGGGAGCAGGCTTTTGCTCACGAGGGGCGGTGAAGCCATACCACTCCCGGGGGGTAGGGCTTGGCACGGGAGGGAGAGGTCGCGCTGCTGGATGCGTTGGACCGTCAGGCCCGGCGCCGGACGGAAGGCATCGCGACCCTGAGTGTGTTGGAAGGGCCGGTGGAGCCGGGGAGCGCCCTCTGGAACCAGTGGGCCGCGCGGCATGGCCAGACAGTGGTGGAGGTTTCCGGGGAGGATCCGCACACCGCGGCGCTGGGCTGGGCCCAGGCGCTGGCGGCGGCCCGGGACCTGGGAGCGGACGCGGAGGCGCTGGCGACGTTCAGCCTGACGGCGTCGGCCCCTCGGCGCACGCCGACGTTCGCTGGAAAGACAGCCCACGAGAGGCGCGTGCTGCTGGACGCGCTGCCACCTCCCGCGATGTTGCCAGAGGCGACGTGGGCGCTGTGCCGGACGCTTGTCATTGAGCGGGAGGCCACGGCGCCGGGGGCGCTGCCGGAAGCGGTGCGCGCGGCGCTGGCGAAGAACGTGGCCACGGGGTTGAAGGCCTTGCATGCGCTGGTGCCCCCGGGAAACGCGCCGGTGGTGCGAGTGCCCGCGGGGGTGGCGCCGTCGCTCCGGGGGCTCCAGGTGGCGCGCGTGTTGAGCAACGCGGTGCCCGCGCTCGCGGTGGCGTGCGTCGTGTCCACCGAGGCGCTGGAGGCGTTCCTCGCGGGGCCGGAGACGCAGCTGAAGGCGCTGGTGCGCGAGGGCCGGCTGGAGGTGCCGGAGGCGGCGTCCGGGGCGCGAGGGGCGGTGGAAGCGCTCCGGAAGATGGAGCAGGCGGGGGCACCGGAGGCCCAGCGGGCCCGCGCGGCGGAGGTCGCGCTGGACGTGCTCACGGGCGCGGGGGAGTCCTCCGCGGACCGGGCCCGGAGCAAGGCGGAGGCGTACCTGCGCGACCGGCTGGAGGAGCACGCGACCACGGCGGGCCTCTTCGCGCTGAACGCCCGGCTTGACGCCGGAGACAAGCGCTCCTGGGAGGTGGACCTCCTGAGCCGCGAGCTGCGCATCGCGGTGGAGATCGACGGCTACTTCCACTTCCAGGACCCGGAGCGGTTCCGCCGCGACCGGCGCAAGGACCTGGACCTGCAGCGCGCGGGCTACTGGGTCTACCGGCTGCTCGCGACGGACGTGCTGTCTCGGCTGGAGCACATCCTCCACACCCTCGACACGTTGATTGAAGCCCGCAGGCGAGAGCTTGCCGGAAGGACGCCCTGACATGGATACCGAGACCCCTGACACCCGACTCCAGGGACTGGCCCTGGCCTGGCTCGCGACGCGGACGGAGAAGAGCCCGGGGACGCGCGCCGCGCTGGCGAAGACGCTGCATGCTTTCGTGGAGCACCGCTGGAGCCGTGGTGAGTGGAGCGAGCGGTTCGACTCGCTGCTGGCCGGTTTGCTGGACGGCAAGCTCGTGGAGCCACGAGGCCGCGCGGCCCTGGCGCTGACGGGCCCGGGGCGCCAGCGCGCGCTGAAGTTCCTGCGGGTGGATTCACCCAAGGGGCTGACGTGGAAGCGGGTGAAGCAGCAGCACCTGCTGGCGAAAAGCTTGGGCCTGCCGAACTCCAAGGCGGCGCTGGGACGGCTGGCGGACGCGGACGGCGTGCGGGCGCTGCTGCTCAAGCGGGCGCACCAGGTCCCGGGGCCGGAGACACCGACACTGACGCAGGTCGAGGACCGGCTGCTGTGGCGGGAGCTGGGCGTGGAGACGGAGGAGAAGCTCACCCTCGCCGCGTTGAAGGCGCACCTGCTGGGCAAGCTCCTGGGTCAGCAGGTCAGCCATCCGAAGCGGGGCCTGGAGCAGCTGGCCGCCCGAGCCGTGGGCGCATCCCGGGTGGATGCGGAGGTGGTGCGGCTGGCGGCCCTGCGCGAGTGGGTGTTGAAGGAAGGAGAGAAGACACCACCGAAGGAGTCCCCGAAGCCCCTGCGCAAGGAGGCTCGGAGCGAATCCCTGCCCACGGATGCGGCGTCCTTCGCCAAGCGCGTCCTGGACGTGGCCCGGACCTCGTCCACGGGCCGGTTCGGCGACAACAAGGTCTTCATCTCCCATGTGTGGAGGGCCTTGCAGCCCGAGTGGGCCAGCCGCGCGGCGTTCGACGCGGCATTGATTGAAGCCAACCGCGCGCATCACCTCTCGTTGGGCCGGGCGGATCTCCTGGCCGTGATGGATCCCCGGGACGTAGCCGAGTCCGAAGTGCGCTCGTACGGCGCCAGCTTCCATTTCGTCGTCCTCTAGCCTGAACCCTCTGGAGCTCCCCCATGGCCAAAGACGCCCGTCTCGAAGCGTTCCTCTCCGAGGGTCACGAGATCTTCAACAGCGTCCAGCAGGGCCAGACCCTGTGGAAGCGTGACCCGTTCGACGTGCCCTCGCTCAACGCTCCGGCGCGCGCGGCGTTCGAGAAGCTCTTGAAGCGCGCGACCCAGCTGCCAGCTCCAGACTCCGGGAAGATCCTCCTCTTGAAGGGAGACTCCGGCAGCGGCAAGACCCACCTGGTGCGGGCCTTCCGCAACAGCGTGCATGAGCAGCACAAGGGCTACGTCGGCTACCTGCCGATGACGGTCGATGTGACGCACTACGACCGCTACATCCTGTCGGAGTTCATCGACTCCCTGGAGAAGCCGTACGACCATGGCCACGTCGAAGAGACGGGCTTGATGCTCCTGTCGAAGGCCGTGCTGGACCGCTGCAAGAACATCTTCGCGGCCCACATCCCGGGAGAGGACGTGCTGGACGACGCGGACCTCCACGGCAACATCCGGGCGGTCGCGGATGATCTGCATTCGGATCCGGACTTCCGGCAGATCGACGTCAACCTCCTGCGCGCGCTGCTCTGCCTCCAGCGCCGCGAAGCCCGCTTCCATCACCGCATCGTCCAGTGGCTGCGCTGCGAGGAGATGTCGCCCGAGGACCGGGCCATCATCGGCAACCTGGTGCCGCGCTCTTCCGACGAGGCCCCCAGCAGGATGCTCATCCAGCTGGGCCTGCTCATGGGCATCTTCGGACAGGCCATGGTCCTCTGTGTCGATCAAGTGGAGGACATGAACGACTTCGAGCAGAAGCCCCAGATGGAGCCTTCATTCCGCCGCGCCATGGGCTGTCTGGTCGCGCTCGCGGGGCAGGTCCCGTCCGCCATCGTGGTGGTGTGTCTCACGGACTTCTGGACCGCCATGCGCACGAAGCTCAATCGCGCGATGACGGACCGCATCGAACGGAATCCCGAGCCGGTGGAGTTGGCGATCAACGTCACCGCGCAGGCCGCGCGGGACATCGCCGCCCGGAGACTGAAGTCCCTGTATGAGCAGAAGGGCATCGCGTTCGACCCCTCGCAGCCCACGTACCCCATCCCGGCCAGCGGCTTTGAGCCGCTCAGCGGCCAGCGGACGCGTGACATCCTGAACGCCTGCCATCGCTACCGCGAGCAGGCCGTCCAGGACGGCAAGCTCCCGGCGGTGTTTCCGCTGCCTGAGAAGGGGCAGCACCCGCCGACGCAACCTCCCCCCGTGCAGCCCCCCGCACCGGTCCTGGACCTGGATCAGGCGTGGACGGACTTCAAGGCCAACTTCAAGAAGCAGGTGCCCAAGCAGGACTCGGAGATCGCCTCGCTTCTGGCCTGGGCCATCGAGGTCAGCGCGGATGAACTGGGGGGAGCCACCCGCTTCAAGGTGAAGGCTCGCGACGAGGAGTCACTCGACGTCACGGTGCAGCCGGGCAACGCGCAGCTCTTCGTCACGCTCTGCAACCATTCCTCGCGTGGCGGGCATCTGGGCCGCCAGATGGCGAACGCCCTGAAGACCGCCGCAGGCAAGCTGCCCGTGCTGGTCCGCACCACCGACTTCCCGAACAGCCTGGGCACGTTGGTGGAGGATCAGACCACCGCCCTGATGCGCAAAGGAGGACGGCGGGCGGTGGTGGGCCCCAGTGACCTGCGTGAGCTGCTCGCGTTGCAGGCGTTCCGCAAGCAGTATGAGGAGCCGGTGTTCCTCGGGTGGAGCCGCGCTTCGCGCCCCGTGACGCGCCTCCAGGGCATCACGGATGTGCTCTCCCTGGAGAAGAACCTTCCCACCGCAGTCCCGGGCACGCCGCCCGCGCCCGTTGTCGCCCCCAAGCCCTCCGACGCGAACGAGCCCGTCCTTTCCGACGGGGACACGGAGTGGAAGGTCTCTCCTGCGAGCTCCATCCTGCCGCCCAAGCCCGCGCAGTCGGGACCGGTCACGTCCAAGCCGAAGACGGTGGAAGCGCCCAAGGGACAGATGCGTCTGGGCGTGTCCGAAGGCGTCTTCTCCAACACCGTCTACGTGAATCCAGACGAACTGACGAAGCACAGCGCGTTCCTCGGCGGTCCAGGCAGTGGCAAGACGACCCTGGCGCTGAACCTCATCGAGCAGCTGGTGATTCAAGGCATCCCCGCGCTGCTCGTCGACCGCAAGGGCGACCTCGCCGCGTACGCGCGGGAAGAGGCCTGGGAGGAGGAGCTGGACGACCCGGTGATGGTGGAACGCCGGCGGCTGCTGCGGGAGCGCGTGGACGTGGCGCTCTTCACACCGGGCCGTTCGGACGGACGGACGCTCGCGCTTCCGGTGGTGCCCGGGGGGCTCGACAAGCTTCCTCCGGAGGAGCGCGATCAGGTCATCCAGCAGGCGGCGGACGCCATCGCCAGCATGATGGAGTACAAGAACAGCCCCCGGGACCGGGCCTCAAAGGCGCTGCTGGCACAGGCACTGCGGCTGTTGGTGCAGCGGCCCTCCGGGAAGGAAATCACCCTGGACCTCATCCAGCGCTTCGTCGCGGGCCAGGACATCACGCTCGTTCAGGAGGCCCATGGGTTGGATGACAAGGTCTTCACCAAGCTGGCCCAGGATCTCGCGACGCTGCGGCTCAATGCCCAGGCCCTGCTCTCCCCCCAGGGAGAGAAGCTCGACATGAGCGAACTGCTGGGCCAAGGCGCCTCGCGAGTGCCAGGCAAGACCCGTCTGACGATCATCAGCACCAAGTTCCTCGGTGGATTGCAGGGCTCGCTCTTCTGGGTGTCGCAGCTCCTGGTGGAAGCGAACCGCTGGGCCAGTCAGCACCCGTCGCCGAAGCTCCAGGCGGTGCTGCTCTTCGATGAAGCGGACATCTACCTGCCAGCGATGAGCAGTCCTTCGACGAAGCAGCCCATGGAGAACCTGCTCCGGCGCGCACGCTCCGCGGGTATCGGGGTGATGCTCGCGACGCAGAGCCCGGGTGACCTCGACTACAAGTGCCGCGACAACGTGCGCACCTGGTTCGCGGGGCGTGTGAAGGAAGAAGTCGCCCTCAAGAAGCTCAAGCCGATGTTCGCCGACGCGCGGGTGGATGCGTCCGTGCGGCTGCCGCCCCAGAAGATGGGCCAGTTCCACGTCCTGCGCGAAGGGCAGGTGGAGCAGCTCAAGGCGGACCGGAACATCATCAAGACAGAGCAACTGGCCGAGGACGAAATCCTCCAGCTCGCGCACCGCCCCCTCGTGCAATAGCCCCCATCGTCACGTGCGCCTGTTGCTCACAGTGTCACAAGCAAACACGGATTGTGACATCGCGGGTTACTTCTGGTGAAGGGCGGCCTCGTGACGCCAGGCGCGGAGCTGATGGCATGCACCGTGCACAACGCGTGCGCCAACTCCCGGCCTGCCTTGTGAGCAGGGTTTGGCCGTTCACCTGAAGGAAATACAAATGAAGAAGTCTCTTGGAATCTTCGCGGGCGCCTGTCTCGCCCTGGGCTTCGCCGCGACCGTTCACGCCAATATCAGCGGAGCGCAGCCTGGAGCCGCGACTGGGGTTGTCACCATCTACGGCGGTGGAACGGGCGCCAATCCCAACCCGGAGTTCTCCGGCAACTGTAGGGCCTACCTTCAGCTGTGGGACGCCGTAGTGACCACCCAGTCGATGCCTCACAACTGGATGACCGTCGCCGCGGCCACTCCCGCCGAATGCATGAGGCTCGTCAACCTCTACGTCAATGACCCCAACACCAACTGGTTGGTCAACACGAACCTGCGCGTCTGTGAATGCGCTTCGCCCAGCATGGGGCGGGTCCTCCAGCTCGGCGCCAGCGCTGTCAACTGGAACCAGGAGAAGGAGATCTCCCTCAATGCCGAACTGAGCGAGCTGAAGGAGGAGTACCACATCAATGAGTACCACGAGCGAGTCCAGCAGCTCGTGGAGGCGCGCATCCAGTAGCCTGCGGGTCCCGCAGTCCCATTCCTTGAGGGCCTCCCAGTGTGATGCTGGGAGGTCCCATGCGCTGGGCTGATGGGGCTCCGCGACAACCTCCGCCTGGCCGCATGCCTCCCTGCCTCCCTCATGAGGTCGTCGGGCCCTTCGTCTCACGCGAATCTGGCCCGCGCTTGACGGCGGAAAATCATCCGTGTTACCGCACTGAACCATCATGAAGCCCGGTTTCGCCCGCGATTGGTGTCGGTGTTGTTGAGCGCGCTCGCGTTCACCTGACCCCATTCACGGCATTCGTGGTCGCCGCCGATGCGGCGACTCGAGCCCCGAAACCCGAGTTCGTGCATGTCCGTTCCAGGTCGTTCTCTTGGTGCATCGCACCCCGTGCTCCGTGTCCAGGGGCTGGGTTGCACCTACGCGTCAGACCGTCACCGCGTCGTCGCGCTGCGGGACGTGAGCTTCGAGCTTCGACAGGCGGAGCGGCTGGCCATCGTCGGAGAGAGCGGCGCGGGCAAGTCGACGCTGCTGCGCTGCTTGAACCTGTTGGTGCGGCCCACGCACGGCTCGGTCGAGGTCGATGGGCAGGTGTTGACCTCGCTCGGCCACAAGGAGCTCACGCTCGCCCGTCACCACATCGGGATGATCTTCCAGCACTTCGCGCTGCTCCACCGCCGCACCATCCGGGAGAACGTCGCGCTACCGCTCGAGCTCGCGGGGGTCCCGCGCGCGAAGATCTCCCAGCGCGTCGACTCGCTCCTGGAGCGCGTGCGGCTCCTCGACAAGGCCGACGCGTATCCCGCGCAGCTCTCCGGGGGGCAGCGACAGCGCGTCGGCATCGCCCGGGCGCTCGCGCACTCCCCACGCGTGCTCCTGTGCGATGAGCCGACGTCCGCGCTCGACGCGGAGACCGCGCGGCACGTCGTGGCGCTGCTGGACGAGCTGTCGAAGGAGCTGAACCTCACCCTCGTCTTCGTCACCCATCAGCTCGAGCTGGTGCGCGCGCTGGCGGATGTCGTCGCCGTCCTCGACGGCGGCGCACTGAGCGAGCTCACGCCCATCACCCAGTTCCTCGCGCAGCCCCGCTCCGCGGCCGGCCGGCGCCTGTTGACTCCGGAGGCCCAGATGAAGCTCCCCCATCACCTCGTGGATGAGGCCCGCCGACATGCCGGCGTGGGGCCGTCGACGCTGCTGACCTTCGCCATCTCGTCGACCGACGCGACCAGCACCATCTTCCAGATGCTCTTCCGCTACCCGCAACTGCACGTCGACGTCGTCGGCGCCAACATCGAGTCCACGCGAGGCCACTCGACGGGCTCGCTCTCGCTGCTGGTCCACGGCGCGCCCGCGGTCATCCAGGAAGCCATCGCCGCGTTCGAACAGCAGACCATCCCTGTCGAGGTCGTCGGCCATGTCCGCTCCGCTGCGTGAAGCCCTGGTGTCAGCGCTGCTCGAGACGCTCTTCATGGTGGGAGCGTCGTCGACGATCGCCGTGGCCATGGGGCTCCCGCTGGGGCTCTTGCTGCTCGTCACCGGACCGGGCCATCTGGCCCCCCACGGGGCGGCGCACCGGGCCCTGGGCCTCGTCGTCAACGCCACGCGCTCGGTGCCTTTCATCATCCTGCTGGTGTCGGTGATCCCGCTGACGCGGTGGCTCGTGGGCACCAGCATCGGCACCACCGCCGCCATCGTGCCGCTCGCCCTCGCCGCCGCGCCCTTCGTCGCGCGCCTCTACGAAGAGGCGCTGCGTCAGGTCGATCCGGCGGCCATCGAAGCGGCGCGGTCGTTCGGCGCGAGCCGCTGGCAGATCGTCACGCGCGTCCTGTTACCGGAGGCCGTGCCCGGACTGGTGACGGCCACCACGGTGATGGTGGTGAGCCTCGTGGGCTCGTCGGCCATGGCGGGCGCGGTGGGGGGCGGAGGCCTGGGGGACCTCGGAATCCGCTACGGCTACCAGCGCTTCCAGCCCGTGGTGATGGCGGTCGTCGTGCTCGTGCTCATGCTGCTGGTGAACGCCATTCAGTGGGTCGGAGACCGGCTCGCCCATCGCGCCGCCAGGGGCGCACGCACGCCCTGACGGCGGAACACCTTGTCTTTTCCACCCTCACCGACTCTCACGGCGGTCCGCGCAAGGAGCCCGTCTTCCATGATGAAGCAAATGGCGTCTGTCATGCTGTTCTCCGTAGGGCTCTTGCTGACCGTGGCGCTCACGTCGAACGGCTGCACGAAAGAAACCGAGAAACCGCTGCGTGTCGGCGTCACCTCCGGCCCCCACGCGCAGATCATGGAGGTCGTCGCCGCCGAAGCGCTGAAGCGTGGCGTGCGCGTGAAGGTCGTGGAGTTCTCCGACTACGTTCAGCCGAACGCGGCGCTCGCGGATGGCAGCCTCGACGCCAACAGCTTCCAACACCTCCCGTACCTGGAGCAGCAGCAGAAGGACCGTGGGTATCGGTTCGACGTCGTGGGGACCACGGTCACGTTCCCCATCGCGGCGTACAGCTCTCGCCATTCGAGCCTCGACGCACTGCCCAAGGGCGCGGTCCTGGCGATCCCGAACGACCCGACCAACGGCGCGCGCGCGCTCAAGCTGCTGGAGGACGCGGAGCTCCTCCGCCTGCGCAAGGTCCAGGATGCCAACGTGACGCCGCTCGACGTGGAATGGACGCGCGGCGAATACCAGCTCAGGGAGCTTGACGCGGCCCAGCTCGCCCGGGCGCTCGGCGACGTCGACCTGGCCATCATCAACACCAACTACGCGCTCGAGGCGGGGCTCGATCCCTTCAAGGGCCTGCTGCGCGAATCACCCCGGTCCCCGTACGCCAACATCATCGCCGTGCGGGCGGGCGAGGCGGGGCGACCCGACGTGAAGGTGCTCGTGGAGACCTACCACTCGCCCGAGGTGCGGGCCTTCATCGAGCGGACGTTCAAGGGCGCCCTCGTGGCGTCCTGGTGACGCGCCGTCATGGTGCTCGGCCCCTCGCTGCTCGACAGGATCCTGGAGTTCACGCGCTGGCACATCCTCCTCGTCATCACCGCGCTCTCGCTCGTGGCGTGGCTCGTGAGCGTGGTCCAGCGGCGGCGGTGGAATCCGTCGCGGCGGCGCCTGATGGCGTCGCAGCTCCATGCCCTGAGAAACGCGCTGGGGCTGTCCGTCATGCTCTGGCTCGCCAGTCGGGCGCTGGTGTGGAGCGATGCCGCGGAGTGGCTGGTCATCGGCGCGGGCTTCATCGCCGTCGTGGGATGGATGAACATGCTCCTGCGGGTCGCGCGCGTCTTCGTCTTCCAGTGGCTGTTCGCGCACAGCGAGCGCGAAGGCGTGCCGGTGCTCCTGGTCGACATCGCGACCCTGGTGGCCGCGGCGGTGCTCTTCGGCGCGCTCCTGCACGCCGTCTTCCTCATCGAGGTCGCGTCCCTGCTCGCGACCTCGGCGGTGGTGTCCGTGGTGCTGGGCCTCGCGCTGCAAGACACGCTGGGGCAGCTCTTCGCGGGCATCTCGCTTCAGCTCGACCGCCCGTTCCGGCTGGGCGACTGGATCGAGGTGCGCACGGGCACGGAGCGCATCAGTGGTCAGGTGCTCGAAGTCTCGTGGCGCGCCTCGCTGCTGCTCGCGGTCAGTGAAGAGCTCATCACCATCCCGAACAAGACGATGGCGCAAGGACTCGTGCTGAACTTCTCGGGTCGAGAGCGCCCCTTCGTGCGCGGGCACGTCTTCCGTGTGCCGCTCGACGCGGACCTCGCGCTCGTGAAGAAGCTCCTCACGCAGGCCGCGCTGGAGACGAAGGGGGTGGTCCCCGAACCCGCGCCCGTCCCCTTGATCATCGAGACGACGGAGTCCTGGACCACCCTCAAGATGATCAACTTCGTCACCGACTACGGAAGCCAGTACACCATCGGTGACGCCTACCAGACGCGGGCGCTCGAGCTGCTCGCGGAGCACGGCATCGGCCTCGCGGCCCCGCGCATCCAACTGGTGCGTTGAGCGCGCGGGCAGCGGCTGTGCACGCACCGTCCGAGGACGCTGTGCCGGCCATGTCCCAATCCGCCGAGGCGTGACTGAGCCCACCGAATCGAACGACGGAGGAGCAGCGCTTGCAGGCCATTCCCAACTGGGCGTCTCTCGAGCCCCCTGCCCCAGGTCGCCTTGACGGCGAGCGCGTCACGCGACCTGGTCAATCAAGTGCAAGGCGCGGAGGCCCCCATGGCCATCGTCCGAGCTGCTGCGCTTCACCGTCGTGGGGCGCACCCTCAAGCCTGTCTTTCGCCAGAAGTGCAGGGAGGGAGGCCCCCTGAAGAAGCACACCGTCCAGGCGCAGCCCGTGCTCCTCACCCAGAGTGAGGCCGACCTCGTGAAGCCGGGCATGCAACTCCAGGCGCGGGTCCACTCGAACAAGCCGGCGGACTCGGTGCTGGTGAACCTCTGGAAGAGGCAGGGGAAGAAAGAAGCGCTGGTGATCGACGGCATCCGACCGCGGTGAGCGCCGGGCCTCCTGGGCCCGTTCGGGATTCAGCCACCGTGGCTTAGAATGGGGGACCATGTTCTCGCAGTCCGCGCCTCACGCATGGCTCTGGTTCCCCATCGTCCTCATCCCGGGGATGTTCATGCTCGTCTCCTTCTTCCTCTCCTGGTTGGGAGGCTGGAGGGGGCTTGCCCAGCTCTACCGCCTGGACCGGGGCGGAGGCTTTCCGTGCAAGCACCTGGTCTCCGGCGACATGGGCTGGGTGGAATACCGGAGCTGCCTCACCGTGGGCGGCGATGAGCGGGGGCTCTACCTCGCGACGCTGCTCCCCTTCCGCCTCGGGCACCCGCCCCTGTGCATTCCCTGGTCGGACATCCACGACCGGCGCCGCAAGCGGAGCTTCTTCACGAACTGGGACACCTTCGAGTTGGGCCCCGACCGCGTGAAGCTCCGCGTCCAGAGCTCGGCCACGGCGCCGCTCGACCGCTATCTGCCAGAAGTCTCCTCGGGCTGATCATGCACGCCACCGTCTCCGTCGATGGCGTCGTCCAGCGATGGGAGGACCTGCGCCTCCACGACTTCGCGCAGGGCTTCTTCTTTGGCGCGGGCTTCTTCACCACGTTCCGCATCGACGCCGGACAGCCGTGGTTTCTCGCTCGGCACCTCACCCGCCTGCGCGCGAGCCTCGACGCCTTCCCATCCGCCGTGCGCGCCCCCCCGCCTCCGCTCCTCCACGACGGCGCCGTGCGGGACGCCCTGCGCCGCTGCCTGGAGGCGGATGCCTCGCTGGGTCCCCGGTTCACGGGTGTGGGCAAGCTCGCGGTCAGCGACGGCCATGTGCTCTGCACCTTCCGAGCCCTGCCTCCGGACCTGGAGGTACTGCACCGTGAAGGCCGAGCGCTCGACAGCGTGGAGTCAGGGGCCTACCGGCGCGCGGAGCGCACGGTGAATCACAAGGGACTCGCGTACTTCCGCCAGCACTCGCTCCTGCCGCGTCTGCCCCTGCTCACCAACGAGGCCGACGAGGTCTGCGAGCTGCCCACCGCCAACCTCTTCGTGCAGCTCGACGGCGCGCTCGTCACCCCGCCCCTCTCCGCACCGTGCCTTCCAGGCATCGCGCGCGCGGTCCTCCTGGACGAGGGCTCCGTGGACGGGCTTCCCGTGGTGGAACGCGCGCTGCCGCTCGCGGACCTCTCCCGGGCGCAGGCGTGTTTCTACAGCAACGCGGTGACCCTGACCGTGGGCGTGCCCCAGCTCCTGGGCCAGGACCTCCCTGGCAGCCTGCGCCTCGCGGAACGGGCACGCGCCCTCCTCGGAGCCCGGGCCGGTCGCGAAGGCTGAGCATGCGCCTCCCGGGGGCGGCACACGGCTGACACCCGGGATAGGCGCGATGGCGCTTTCGCGGAGGCGGGAAGCCGTTAACCTGGGGGGCATGTCCGCTCCCGCCCCCTACGTCTCCCGCGTCCCCTTCGAGTCGGTCCACCCGAAGGCCCTGGCCGTGTACTGCTCGGACGGGCGCTTCACCGAGGCCGTGGAGGACCTGGCCCACCACCTGGGCCATCCTCGCATCGACACGCTCACCCTCCCCGGCGGCCCGGCGCTCCTCAACCGCTGGGCGTCGGACTACCTGGAGAGCGAGGGCATCACCCGCGCCGCGCGCTTCCTCATCGAAGGCCACCACATCGAGGACGTGCTGCTGCTGGCCCACGCCACCTGTGGCTATTACAACGCCAAGCACGGCGCGCTGGGCCCCGCCATCGCCCTGGAGCAGCAGCTGAAGGACCTCCACTTCGGCGCGAAGGAGCTCCAGAACGCGTACCCCCACCTGCGCATCCACCTCTTCTACGCGCACCCCAAGGGCACCACCGTCGAGTTCGAGCCCATTCCTCGCGAAGGCTAACGCGCACCGCCTCCGCGCGACGCTGCCTCCCGCAGCCCCTGACGGAGCGCGTCCAGCAACGACGGCGGATCCCCCACGCGGAAGGCCGCGAGCCCCGCGTCGAAGTCCCCGCGCGCCTCCGCGAGCCCCCCTCGCTGGAGGCGCAGCATGCCCCGCTCGTACAGCAATTCGGGGTCCACGGCCTCGCCGGACTGGGCTTCGAGCGCGGTGGTGAGGTCGCGCTCCGCGTCCTCCGGCCGTCCTGCCCGGACGCGGACCCCGGCTCGCTGCTGGAGGAGCCACGGATTGCCCCGGTCCTCCGCGAGGGCCGCCGTCCAGTCGGACTCGGCCTCCTCCCACCGGCCCAGCGCCCCGAGCGACTGCGCGCGCTTCATGTGCAGCACCAGCGCCTTGCGGAAGCCCGCGGCCTCCACCTGCGTGAAACCCTCCACCGCCTCCGCGTGCCGCCCCAGCCGCGCCAGCGCGAGCGCCCGGTGGTAGCGCGTGGCCACGTGCCCCGGCGCCAGCTCGAGCACGCGGTCGAACCAGGGCAGCGCCTCCGCGGGCTGGCCGCCCCATACGCCCAGCGTGAGCCCCACCTCCACGAGCACCCGCACCTGCGCCGGGTGGGCTTCCGCCAGCTTCCTCGCCAGCGCGAGCGCCGACGCGTAGCGGCCTCCCCGGCGGAGGCGGTCCACCTCGCGGAGGGGTTCGGACAGCTCCGGGGGCCACGCCTGACGTCCGTTGCGTTCCATGCGGTGGGGGCCTCCCCGGCGATTTCGCAGGCGGGTCCCGGGGGTGTCAAGGCGACTTGACCCGCGAGCCCGGTCGCGCGAAGAGCGCTGGCATGAAGCCCTGGGAAACAGTGGAGCGCGCGCAGGTGCCGGAGGTGGGAGAGGTCGTCCTCGCCCGGCGGGATGACGAATACGTGCTGCGCGTGCGCGGCCAGACGCTGATGTCCAGCCGCCAGCATGGCTCCGAGTTCGCCATGGCCGACGCGGGCTGCTCGCACCTCACGGAGGGAGCGCCCGCCCGGGTGCTCGTGGGCGGCCTGGGCTTCGGCTTCACGGCGCGCGCGGTACTGGACCGGCTGGGCCCGGGCGCCCGGGTCGTGGTGTCGGAGCTGCTGCCCGTGGTGGTGGCGTGGAACCGGGGCGTGCTCGCGCCCCTGGCCCAAGCTCCGCTGGAGGACCCGCGCGTCACGGTGGTGGAGGGCGACGTGGGCCGGCTGATGCGCAGGCAGCAGGGCGCCTTCGACGCCATCCTGCTCGACGTGGACAACGGCCCCTCCGCGCTCACGCACCCCGACAACGAGAGCCTCTATGACCTCACCGGTGTGTCGCACGCCTTCAACGCGCTGCGCTCCAACGGGACGCTGGTGGTGTGGAGCGCCGGGCCCTCCCCCACGTACGTGCGGCGGCTGGAGGAGGTGGGCTTCAGCGTCCAGCTCCTGCACCCCAACGCGCACGGCACCAAGGGCCCCAAGCACACGCTCTTCGTCGCCCGTCGCGTGCCCAAGTCCTCCGCTTCCCGCGGCCCGTCGTCGCGGCGCTGAACATCCAACGCAGTGTTCCTGGAGGTACGGGGTGATGAAGAGTTTGCGTGGGTTCGTGCTCGCCGTGGTGCTGGTGAGCAGCGTGGGACAGGCCACCGAGGCGGAGCCGATGCCGCCCCATGTGACGTTCACCCTCAAGTCCGAGCTCTTGAAGGAGCAGCGGCGCATCAACGTCTACCTGCCGCCGGGGTACGCCGAGGCGAAGAACACGCGCTACCCCGTGCTCTATATGCCCGACGGCGGCGAGCAGGAGGACTTCCCGCACGTCGCCACCACCATCGACACGGCCATCCGCGCCGGCGAGATGCGGCCGCTCATCCTGGTGGGCATCGAGAACACCGAACGGCGCCGCGACATGACCGGCCCCACGCAGGTCGACAGTGACAGGAAGATCGCTCCGCGCGTGGGAGGCTCGAGGGCGTTCCGCAACTTCATCGGCGACGAGCTGATGCCCCAGGTGAGCCGCCGCTACCGCGTCACGCAGGAGACGGCCATCATCGGCGAGTCGCTCGCGGGCCTCTTCATCGTGGAGTCGTTCTTCCTCCAGCCGGGGCTGTTCCGCACCTTCATCGCGCTGAGCCCCAGCCTCTGGTGGAACCAGGAGGAGCTGGTGCGTTCGGCCGGCGCTCGGCTCAGGAGCCGTCCCACGCCGAAGGGCACGCTCTTCCTCGCGTCCGCGGGCGACGACGTCGGGCCGGAGGTCGGGCGCCTGGCCGAAGCGCTCCAGGCGAACGCACCCACCGGAGTCCAGTGGAAGTACGAGCCCCGGCCGGAGCTGCTCCACGGCAACATCTACCGCTCGATGGAGGCGAAGGTGCTGCGCGAGGCCTTCGCGCCCGAGGCCGCGAAAACGGCCCCCTAGCCTCCTGGATGGTCCCGGCACCGGGAAACCCGGTAGAACACCCTCTCCCCAACTTTCGTGGAGGTGTTCAATGGGTCTACCCGATGGTGTCCATCACCTGGCGCTCGCGACGAAGGACATGAAGGCGCAGCTCGCGTTCTTCACCCAGGTCGTCGGCATGGAGCTGGAGGCGCTGTACTGGATGCACGGCGTGGAGAACACCGTGCATGCCTTCCTGCGGCTGGGGGACACCTGCTCCCTGAGCTTCGTGCAGGCGCCGGACATGGCGGGCATCGAGCCGGTGATTGGCGTCTCGCACCCGGGCTTCAGCGCAGGCTCGGTGGCGCCGGGCGCGATGCAGCACCTGGCGCTGAGCGTCCCCAGCGAGGTGGAGCTGCTGGCGCTGCGCGACCGGCTGCGCTCGCACGGGTACTGGGTCGCGGGGCCGGTCAATCACAACATGTGCAAGTCGATGTATGTCCAGGCGCCGGAAGGGCTCATCCTGGAGTTCGCGACGGCGGAGGGCGCCATCGACGTGGCGCAGTGGATCGACCCGGCCGTGGTGGCCTTCTGTGGCATCAGCGCGGCGGAGCTGGAGTCCTTCGTCAGCCCGCCGCCCTTCACGTCCCAGGGCGGCAAGGTGCCGCAGCCGGCGCCCACCACGCGCCCCAACTTCGTCTTCACCGGCGAGTGGGCTCCGCGCGGCGAGGCCTTCTTCCAGCTCACCGACGCGCAGATCGCCGCCGCGCTGGACTCGCCCACGCCGCCGGTGCCGAGGAACCCTCCGGCGCCCTGAAGCCCTCCGCTACGGCGCGAGCCTCGCGGCGCCCCCGCCCGCTGACGCCTCGGGGGGCCGCATCATCCCGCCGGCCACCCGCAGGTTCAGCCAACGCGGCGTGAAGCGCGTGAGGTTGGCCTGGAGCCAGTTGCGCCACCCCGGCACCACCGACGCGCGGCCCTGGTCCAGGGCCTTGAGGCCGCGCAGCACCACCTCCTCCGCCGTCGCCATGGGGCCCACGGCGGCCTGCTTCGTGCCCACCACGTCGAAGAAGGCCGTCCGCACGGGCCCCGGGCACAGGGCGAGCACCCGCACGCCCCGCTCGCGCGTCTCCTCCGACAGCGCCTCCGAGAAGGACAGCACGAACGCCTTGCTGGCCCCGTAGACGGCCATGTACGGCACCGGCTGGAAGCCCGCGGTGGAGGCCACGTTGAGGATGCCCCCCACGCCGCGCGCGAGCATGTCCGGCAGGAACAGGTGGCTGGTGTCCACCAGCGACGTGACGTTGAGCATCACCTGCTCGTGCTGCCGGGCGAAGGGCGCCGCGTCGAAGGCCCCGTGCGTGCCGAAGCCCGCGTTGTTCACGAGCAGGTCCACGCGCAGCCCCTTCTGCTGGCAGCGCGCGTGCAGCTCGCGGCCCGCGCCCTCGCGGCCCAGGTCCAGCGCGATGACCTCCGCCTGGATGCCGTGCGCCTTCACCAGCTCCGCCGCCAACGCGCGCATCCGCTCCTCCGAGCGCGCCACCAGGATGAGGTCCATGCCCCGCGCCGCCAGCTCGCGGGCGAACACCTCCCCCAGGCCAGACGACGCGCCCGTCACGAGCGCGCGGTGGCCCGCGTAGGGGAAGGCTCCACCCCGAAGGGCGGGAGAGGAGACAGGGGGACGGCCAGCAGCCGGAGACGAAGTCGTTTGCATGGGGTTAGAATGTGAGCCAGCGCTCACGTTCACAACTCGCGTGGTGCTCACATTCCGTCCTGGAGGCCGCATGCCCCGCCGTCCCCCGCCGTCCCGTCGCAGGGCGCCCCGCCAGGAGCGGGCGCAGGCCACCTGCGACGCCATCCTCACCGCGACCGCTCGCGTTCTGCTCAGGGACGGCTACGAGGCCGCGAGCACCAACCGCATCGCCCAGGAGGCGGGCGTGAGCGTGGGCTCGCTCTACCAGTACTTCCCGAGCAAGGAGGGGCTGGTGACGGCGCTGATGGAGCAGCACCGCGCACGGGGGCTGGCGGACTTCGAGGCCGGGCTGGTGCCGCTGGCCGGGCAACCGCTCCCGGTGGCGATGCGGGCCCTCATCCGGCAGGTGCTCGCGGTGAAGCGGGAGAACCCGCGCCTGCATCAGGTGCTGCATGAGCTGATGCCGCGCATGCGCCAGTGGGGGCTGTCGGACGCGTATTCACAGCGCCTGTTCCGGCTGGTGCGGGCCTTCCTCGCGCCGCGCTTCGAGGACCTGCGCCCCCGGAACCTGGACATGGCGGTCTTCATCCTGGTGAACGCGGTGGAGGCGCTCTGCCACTCGGCGGTGACGGACCGGCCGGACTACCTGGAGGACGAGGCGTTCGTGGAGGAGATCGCCGCGCTCGCGCTCGGCTACCTGCACCCGGAGCCGGCCCTGGCACGCCCCCGGCGCGCGACCCGCGAGCGCGCGGCCCGGATGTGAAGGCCGCCACGCGCGACGCCCTTCCGCGAGGAGGGTCCGACGCGTGGCCTTGGAGGGGCGTTCGCACGCGTGGACCCCCTCCTCGCGGGAGGAAGCGGCTGCGTCAGGGAGGCGCCGGCGCGCGGCCCATGGGAATCACCAGCGGGCCGGGCAGGTCCGGGCGGACCAGCACCTCCACCTGCAATCCAAAGGTGTTCGCGATGAGGCCGGGCGTGAGCACGCTCGACGGGGCGCCCGTCTCCACGCACCGGCCCTGGGCCAGCACGGCGATCCGATCCGCGTACCGCGCGGCCAGGTTCAGGTCATGCAAGACGGCGAGCACCGCGCCGCCCTCGCGGGAGAAGGCCCGGGCGCGCTCCAGCACCAGGTGCTGGTGGGAGAGGTCCAGGCTCGCCGTCGGCTCATCCAGCAACAGGTAGCGGTGGCCGTGCACGGGCGGCGTCCACAGCTGGGCCAGCACCCGGGCCAGTTGCACCCGCTGCCGCTCACCGCCCGACAGCGTGGGGTACGCGCGGGAGGCCAGGTGCTGCGTGTCGGTGGCGTCCAGCGCGGCGCGGGCGATGTCCAGGTCGGACTGCGCGCCCCCCCGCCGGGCATGGGGGCTGCGGCCCAGCAGCGCGACCTCCAGGGCCGTGAAGCCGAAGCCCAGGGAGGACTCCTGCGGCAGCACGCCCAGCCGCTGCGCGCGCTCCACGAAGGGCCACTGGTGCAGCGCGCGGCCCTCCAGGGACACCTCACCGGTCTTGCAGCGCAGCTCGCCCGACAGCGCCGCGAGCAGGGAGGACTTGCCCGCGCCATTGGGGCCCACGACGGCCAGCACCTCGCCGGGCCGCAGCTCCAGTGACAGCGGGCCCGCCACCCGGCCCCGGCCGCGCCACACCTCGATGTCGCGCGCCTCCAGGCTCATGCGGCCCCCTTGCGCGCCAGGAGCGCGATGAAGGCCGGGACGCCCAGCACGGACGTGAGGGCGCCCACGGGCAGCTCCGACGGGGACGCCAGCGTGCGCGCGAGCAGGTCCGACGCGAGCAGCAGCGACGCCCCCGACAGCGCGGACGCGGCCAGCAAGCGCCGGTGGTCCGGCCCCAGCGCGATGCGCAGCAGGGCGGGCACCAACAACCCCACGAACCCGATGATGCCGCAGAAGGCCACCGCCGAGCCCACGCCCAGCGCCGCGGCGAGGATGAGCCGGCGCTTGAGCCGCTCCACGTCCACGCCCAGGTGCCACGCCTCGCGCTCCCCCAGGAGCATCAGGTTGAGCGCGCGCGACTCACGCAGCAACAACCCCAGCGTCGCCAGCAGCGGCACCGACGCGGCGCCCACCGCCTCCCACGACGCCCCGCCCAGGCTGCCCAGGCTCCAGAACGTGATGGTGCGCAGCTGCGCGTCCGAGGCCGCGTGCGTGAGCAGCCCCATGCCCGCGAACGCGCCCGCGCTCACCGCCACGCCCGCCAGCAGCACGCGCGGCGTGTCCGTGCGGCCGCCGCCCGACCCCAGCCGCAGGGCGAGCAGCGTCGCCCCCAGCGCGCCCAGGAAGGCCGCGCCCGGCACCACCAGCATCCGGAAGCCGCCCACGTGCGCGGCCAGCGCCACGTCCATCACGATGGCCAGCACCGCGCCCAGCGCCGCCCCGCTGGAGGTGCCCAGCAGGCCCGGCTCCACCAGCGGATTGCGGAAGAGGGCCTGGAGCGCGGCGCCCGTCGTCGCGAGCACCGCGCCCACCAACACCCCCAGCACCACGCGCGGCAGGCGCAGGGTGAGGAGCACCGCGCGCTGCATCGGCTCCAACCGGTGGGAGGCCTCTCCCAACCCCAGCGACTCCCACACACTGCCCAGGATGGCGGACGGAGGCACAGGCACCGTGCCCACCGCCAGCGACGCGAGCGCGATGAGCGCCAGCAGCAGCCCCAGCGTCACCCAGGGGCCCGCGCCCGGAAGCCGCGAGGGCACCGGGTGCGTGGCGGGCGCGGACATGGCCTCCGACGCGCTCATTTGCCGCCGCCCTTCGCCACCGCCGGGGCCACCGCGTCCTGCACCCGGACCACGGCCTTCCCCAGGCCGGGCCCCAGCCCCATGAAGTCCACGTCCTCCACCGTGACGAGCTTCCAGCCCTTCACCTGCGACAGCCCGGGCAGCTTCGCCAGCCCCTCCTCGCCCCCCACCGTCGTCACCGAGCCCGCCGGCAGCAGCACGAAGTCCGGCGCCGCCGCCACCACGGCCTCCGCGCCGAGCGGCTTGTAGCCCTGCAGGTCCCCCGCCGCGTTCACCGCGCCCGTCAGGCGGATGAGCGTGTCCGCCACCGAGCCCGAGCCCGCCACCATCATCGTGCCCGCGCCCCGCGAATAGATGGCGAGGACGCGCGGCGGCTTCGTGCCCTTCACCTGGGCCGCGCGGCCGGACGCCCGCGCCAGGTCCGCGTCCAGCTTCGCCACCAACGCCTTGCCCTGCTCCGGGATGCCCAGCCGCTCCGCGATCGTCTGGATGCGCGAGCGCGCGGACTCCACGGTGGGCTCGTTGGTGAACGTCTCCACCTTCATGCCCGCCTGCTTGAGCTGCTCCAGCACCCCGGGGGGCCCGGCCTCCGCCGAGCCCAGCAGCATGCCCGCGCCCAGCGACAACACCCCTTCGGCGGACAGCGCGCGCTGGTAGCCCACCGAGCGCAGCTTGGAGGCCTCCGGCAGCGCCGTGCTGGAGTCGTCCACGCCCACCACGCGGTCACCCGCGCCCAGCGCGAACACCGTCTGCGTGACGGCCGGCCCGATGGTGACGAGCTTCGGCGCGGGCGCGGGCGGCGCCGCGTACGCGGACACCGCGAACAGGGCCGCGAGCAGCCCCGCCTTCCAGGCCCCGCGCCTCATGACGCCACCTCCACCGCGGGCAGCGCCCGGCTCAGCTCCTCCATCAGCGCCCGCCACGCGGGGGACTCCAACTCGCCCGGCTTCCGCTTGCCGAACAGCAGCGCGATGTTCTCCCCCGCCGCGTCGAACAGCTCCAGGGATGTCACGTCGCCGTCGCGCGTGGGCTTGCGCACCACCCACGCGGTGTGGACGTGGTCGGTCCGCAGGTGGAGGTTGAAGCCCGGGTCCAACACGTTCATCCACGGGCCCATGGGCCGCACCGTGCGCACCGGGCCGGTGTGGATTTGAATCGCCCCGGGATTGCCCACGAACACCATGATGGGCATCGCGGAGGAGGCGGCGCGCTCCAGCGTCCAGGCCAGCGCGTCCGGCGCCACCGGCGTCGCGAACTCCTTGCCCGCCAGCCGCAGGGCCTGCGTGCGCGCCACCTTGAAGCGCATCAGCAGCGAGAAGAACTCGTGCGTGTCCTGGAGCGCCCGCCAGCCCTCCACCAGCCCCGGCGCGTCGATCTCCGAGTCCGGGCGCGGCGCGGCGGGCGGCGTCACCGGCACCACCTCCAGCGCGTGGCGCTGGTCCTCGTGCTGGAGCTCCCGCACCAGCGCCTCGAAGGCGGCGACGTTCGCGTCGTCCTGGAGGTAGATTTTATGCACCGCGGTGCCCGCCGCGTCGAAGACGTGGAAGCTGCGGCGCACCACGCCGGAGACGTCCTCGCGCAGCGCGAAGACGAAGCACCAGCGCGACAGGAACAGGCGCAGGTCGATGTCCTCGTCCAGCACCAGCGCCCGCGCCCCGCTCAGCTCCACGTTGCGGTAGACGCCCTTCTTCTCATGCACGGCGGACGCGTTGCGCGTGAGCGCCATCACCCGGCCCAGCGACTCCAGGCGGGGCAGCAGCACGTCGAAGCGCGGCTCCAGCCGCACCAGCTCTCCCGTCACGCCGGTGACGAGCAGCTCCGCCTCGCTCACGCCCAGCTGCTCCGCCGCGTCGCGGATGCGCATGCGCGGCTGGGCCTCACGCAGGGCCAGCCAGCGCTCCTTCAGCGCGGCATTGGGGCTCACTACCTCTTGCGAGCGGTCCATCACGGCTGCCCCCCGGCCGGCGCGGCCACCTTCGCCCAGAGCAGCTTCAGCATCGCGGGCGTCCCCACGGCGTCGTAGTAGGACTGCAGCTCCACCTTGAAGTACGTCCCCTGGTCGGAGCGGACGACGTAGATTTGCGGGCGCGGCGTGAGCGTGTGGAACTTGAGGTCGTAGACGTACCAGCCGTCCCCCACGTTGAAGACGGTGTCCGGGCTGTCGCCGGGGTCATCGCCATCTGGCGCGTCCGTCAGGTAGCCGGACGCCGGCGCCTGGGTGAGCGCCGCGAACGTCGTGCCCTGCACGATGGCCACCTGCACGCCGCCCGTGCCGCTGACGCCGCCGCGCGACTTCACGGTGTAGCGCTGGAAGGCCAGGTCCCACAGCGCGTCGTCCGCCGCGCTCACCTGCTTGCCTGTATCCAGATCCATCCCCACCCACGCCGCCGTGTCGGTCGCGTCGACGACGGTGGTGAAGGAGCCGTCGCCGTTGTCCTGGTGCTTCAGGTTCGCGCCGTCCTGCGGCGTGACGATGGGGTCCGGATCCTGGGGCCCGGGCTTGGGTTGGAGGTCATCACCGCACGCGGTGCTCAGCCCCGCGAGGAGCAGCGCCGCGCAGGCCCGGCTCAGCAGGCGGGAACGGAAGGGTTGGAGAGACATGCGGACTCCTTCAGGGTGCATGGGAGGTGCTTCAGAACCGGGTGGAGACACCGGCTTGGAGGGTGCGGGGAGGAATGGGCAGATCGTTCGGATTGCCCGCACCGGTGAGGTTGCTGCCCACAACGAAAAGCTGGAGCCCGCCCGCCGGCAGCTGCCAGGCGACTCGGGCGTCCAGGGAGACGGTGGGGCTGGCACGGTAGGAATCCGCCACACCGTCTCCGTTGGTATCGGGATAGAAAGGACGCTCGCCCGTGAGCGCGCCGCGCACGTTGGCCTCCAGGCCCCACTGCCGGTGGCGCCACGTGGCCTGCGCGGTGAGCCGGTGGCGCGCCTGACCTTCCAAGGCGCGGTCCAGCTCCTGGTCGGTGCCGTCGGTGAGCGTGTAGCCCAGCTCCAGCTGGATGCGGCCGGGCAGCGACTGGCGCAGCCCCAGCTCGGCGCCGCGCACGCGCGCCCGCGCGATGTTGATGTACGAGTAGCGCAGGAAGTCGCCCTCGGACTGGAGCGACGCGGCGATCATGTCGCGCAGCCCGTGCTGGAACGCGCCCACCCACACCATGGAGTCGCGCGTGGGCC
Organism: Corallococcus silvisoli; assembly: GCF_009909145.1. Classification (NCBI taxonomy): domain Bacteria; kingdom Pseudomonadati; phylum Myxococcota; class Myxococcia; order Myxococcales; family Myxococcaceae; genus Corallococcus; species Corallococcus silvisoli. The sequence goes on along the minus strand of NZ_JAAAPJ010000001.1, from coordinate 974,546 downwards.
GCGCCTCCAGGTTGATGCTGACGCTGCGCGAGCGCTCCGGCTTCAGGTCCGGGTTGCCGCGCACGGTATAGCCCACGGAGGGGTTCTCGAAGTCGATGAGCAGGTCCTGGAAGCTGGGCGCGCGGTAGCCCCAGCCGTAGCTGCCTCGCACCGTGAGCCACGACGTGGGGTCCGCCTTCAGCGCCACGCGGGGCGTGGCCGCGAGCCCGAACTGCGAGTCCACGTCCAGCCGTCCGCCGGGCACCAGCACCAGCCCCACCCCTTCCGCCAGCGTCCAGCTGTCCTGCGCGTACACGGAGCCACGTCCGCGACGCCCGCGCCCGCCCTCCAACCGGTCCGAGCGCAGCCACTCCCCCAGGTATTCGGTGCCCGCCACCAGCGCGTGTCCGCCGCCGGGCCGCGCCTCCACCTGCGCGCCCACCCGGGCCTGCTGGTCGCGGGTGTCCTCCACGGTGTCCAGCGCGGAGGCGTTGCGCTGGTCGCGCAGGTAGCGCCGCTCGTAGTGCCCGTAGGACACGTCCGCGCGCAGCGTCGCCGCGCTCGACAGCCGCCACGACGGCGACAGGCGCGAGGCGAAGGTGTTGTCGCGGGTCGCGCGGTCGAACACCGCGTTCCCGGCGCCCAGGTCCACGCCGCGCTGGATGCGGTGGGAGAAGGACGCGGTGCCCTCCAGCGAGAGCGTCTCCGAGCCGCGCCAGTCGCCGCGCGCGGACACGTCATAGCCGTCCAGGCTGCTGCCCGTGGTGCCGATGTCCGAGGGGTCCAGGTCATACGACGCGCGGCGCTGGAGCCCCGCGCTCAGGCGCAGGCCCCAGGCATCGCCGCGCGTCTCACCGGTGGCGTCCAGGTCCAGGCGCTGGAGCGTGCCGTAGGCGGCGCGCAGGTCCGCGCCCAGGGTGCGCTGCGCGCGCCGGGTGATGAAGTTCACCACGCCCGCGACCGCGTCGCTGCCGTACAGCACGGACGACGGGCCCTTCACGATCTCGACCTGTTCGATGTCCTCCAGCGACAGGCGCGACAGGTCCACGCTGCCGTCCACCTTGCCGGTGACGCGCTCGCCGTCCACCAGCACCAGCACGTACTCCGGCGCCAGCCCCTGCACCGACAGCGTGGCGCCCGCGAAGCCCTGCTGCACCACCAGGCCCGGGCGCGTGGCCAGCAGCTCCGACGCGTCACGCGCCCCGCTGGCGATGATCTCCGAGCGGGTGATGACCTCCGTCGCCACCGGCGTCTCGCGCAGACGCTCCTGCGTGCGCGAGCCCGTCACCACCGTCTGGAGCGCGGGGAGGTCGTCCGGGGGAAGCGAGGCGGTGGCGTCCACCGCGGACCGAGGCTCCACCGCCGGAGCCTCGGACGCGGCTTGCGCCACGCCGCCGTCCTCGGACGGTGCGTCCTCCGCCCGGGCCACGCCGGACAGGGCACTCCACAACAGCGCGCACAGCCACCAACGCCCGGACATCCCAGGTCCTCCCGGCACGGAGCCGGGGGCCTCCGCGGAAGGGAAGCCTGTCGGGCGCTGGGCTCAAGGGCCTCGGGCCTCAGGAAACGCACCACTGCGGGCCCCTTCCGGGACCCGGTCCTTCAAGGCACTTCAGCCACGCTCACCCCGGGGCGCGGGGCCCCGCCGGGACTCCGCCGGAGACGAGGACTCCAGGGGCACCACCTGTGTCCGGTGACAGCGCCGGCACTTCAGCTCCACGCCGCCCGGCACCAGCCGCGCCAACAGGCTGCCGCACATGCAGCGCAGCTCCTCGGAACCACCCTGCGCTCCGCATCCCTCGTGCATCGCGGCTCCCTGCGTTCGATGGGAAGGACGATATTGATACTGACTATCAAAGTCAAAAGACTTGCAGTGAACTCCCCAGGGGGGGTGGGTGTCCGGAGGGAAACCGTCTACTTCGTGCCCGTGTTCGCTTCCGGGCGGAGGGCGGGCCGGGGCGCGACGAGGAGGGGCACGCGGCCTTCCGGGTAGAGGGCGGTGAGGCGGTCGCCGCGAAGCTCCAGCGCGGCCAGGTGGCGGCCGTAGTGGGTGCTGAGGCCGGTGTCGATGACGATGACGCGGCCCCCGAAGCGGATGGAGAGCCGGCCGTCCTGCGACGGCGTGTGGCCCATCACCATGCGCCGGGCGCCGAAGCGCTCCAGCACCTGGGTGAGGCCGGCGTCCCACTTCGCCTCGTCGTCGAGGGCGTAGCCCCGGAACCACACCGGGCCCTGAGGATCCACGCCGCCGCCCGGAGGTTGCCCCTGCGTCAGGTCCTGCCACACCCAACGGTTCACGTCGTCCAGCGTGGTGCCCGGGACCGTCGGCGCCAGGCCACCGTGGAGGAAGAGGGTGTCGTTGATGCGGATGACGGCGGGGTGCGTGCGCAGCCACTTCCCGTAGCGCCCGTCCGCGGCGTAGGCGGCGGCGTGACCGCGAGCCCCCGGGGGTTCCCCCGGACCGTCGGCGGTGGGGGACTGGTCCGCGAAGGACGCGAGCTCACCGGGGGTGACGTAGCGCAGGTCCCCGCGCATGTTCATCAGCTCGTGGTTGCCCAGGAGCGGGTGCACGCGGCCGCCGGCCTTGCGGGCCTCGGTCTCCAGGCGCATGAGCAGCTCGAACGTGTCGCGGGTGCGGTCGCCCCGGTCGGGCAGGTCCCCCGTCTGCACGAGGTGCGTCTTGCCGCCCACCCAGCGGTCCTTCGCGTCGATGAGGCCCGCGAGCCGGAGCACGTCCTTGAGCGCGTCCACGTCCCCGTGCACGTCCGCGACGGCGACGATGCGCTCCACCCCCTGGAAGACGAAGGGGTCCTGCGCCTTCGGGGCGGCGGCGCTGGCGAGCACGGGCAACAGCAGGCAGAGGAGGACGGGACGCACGGGCTTCCTTCCATCAAGGGCGAGGAAGCCTACCGCACGTCCCGCGCGAGGCCGCCGCCGCGTCTCAGGCGGGCAGGCGACCAGGCCCCCTGCCCTACCAGCGTGTGCCCCGGATGCGGGCGGGGATGGCTCGCAGGAACTGCGCATCCTTCCAGTCCCAGCACCGCGACGGGTCGCTGTCCACGTTGACGGGGACGGAGTTCCACCCGTGCACGTCATAGGAGTTGGAGGCGCGCCAGTGGAGCAGCACGCTGAAGAGGGCTGTCACCACGAGCACGCCCGTGAGGACCGCGTGCCTTCGCGGCGCCTCCAGCACGGCCTGCACGGGGAACGCGAGGAAGTAGACGACGTAGGGCAGCACGTCGGTGAAGAAGCGCGGCCCCACGGAGTGGCCCGCCCACCAGATGGCGAAGGCGGAGATGGCCCCCCAGTGCAGGAGCACGATGAGGGCGAAGGCCTTCTCGTACGGCTCCAAGGTCCGGCCGCGCCACTTCTGGAAGAACCCCACCCCCGCCAGCACCAGGAACGGGGAGAAGATCAGCAGCCCGCGCGACGGGCTGACCAGGTTGGCGGCCAGGGCCAGGAAGAAGCGCGGGCCGGAGATCTCCAGCACGTGGCGGTAGTAGGGCGACAGGAGCGCGCCGTAGATGTGCAGGTTGTACGCGCAGAACGGCACCGCCACGAGCGCCGCGCCCGCGAAGTAGGCCGGCAGCAGCCGGCGGAAGCGCAGCACGAAGAGCCCGGTGACGACGATGACGCTGAGGGAGTGAGTGGGCCGGCAGACATACGCGAGCGCGACGGCCAGTCCGGTGAGCAGCGCGGTGCGCGCGGTCTGCGTGGGCCGGGCCAGCATGAGGATGATGCAGGCGATGGCGAGCAGGCCGGGGCCGTGCTGCCAGAGGACGCGGCTGGCGGTGGAGAACGCGGTGGTGCCCAGCCCGAAGAGGGCGACCGTGAGCAGCGCCGCGCGCGGAGACACCCGCCGGCGCAGCGCGATGAGCAGCACGCCCGCGGCGGCGCAGACGTAGAACGAGGCGATGAGCTGTTCGGTGCGGTTGTACGCGCCCAGGTCCACGAGTCCCGTGCCCTGGAACAGCGCCAGCCACGCCAGCGCGTCGGCCCCCGCGGTGCCCAGGTTCGGCAGGACCGGCCGCAGGAGCGTGAACAGCGCCTCGGCCCCCGCCACGAAGGGCAGCGCCGCGAGCACCACGCCGGGCGGGTACTCGTAATACGTGTGGGCGCCGGCCTCGCGGCGGGCGTAGGCGGTGCCCGGGAAGAACGTGGGCCGGAACTCGTCCAGGTCGGCGTTGCCCTCATGGAGGACGCTGGCCGCGGACGGGATGGACCACAGCGAGTCCGTCTGGAGCCGCACCTGGCTCACGCTGTAGACGATGAACAGCCCCAGGCACAGCAACCCGAGGGCGAGGGGCGAGGCCGCGAAGTCGCGGCGCGACGATGGGACCGGGATGGCGTTCACGGCCCCCTCTTCTAGCGAATCCACGCTCCGTGCGCGCGGCCGTGACTCGCCGCATCTCTTCTTTCCCTGGCGGGGGGATGGGCGAGGATGGGCCCCATGCAAATCTGGGTCGATGCCGATGCGTGTCCCGGGCCCGTGCGGGACATCCTCCTGCGCGCCGTGCAGCGCCTGAAGGTCCCCATCGTCTTCGTGGCCAACAAGCCGCTGGCGCTGCCGAGGCTGGCGTACGTCTCCACCGTGCAGGTGGGCGCGGGGGCGGACGTGGCGGACCGGCACATCGCCACCTCCGCGCAAGCCGGGGACCTGGCCGTCACGCAGGACATCCCGCTGGCCGCGCTGCTCGTGCCCAAGGGCGTCGTGGTGATGGACCCGCGCGGCGAGCTCTTCACGGCGGAGAACATCGACGAGCGGCTGTCGGTGCGCAACTTCATGCAGGAGCTGCGCGACAGCGGCGTCACCACCGGGGGCCCCAGCAGCTTCTCGCAGCAGGACCGTCAGCAGTTCGCCGCCACGCTGGACCGGGAGCTGACCCGGCTCGTGAAGCAGCAGGGCTGAGGGGGACTACCGGCCGGCGCCGCCGCTGCCCTCCACCGCGGGCGTGCCCGTCGAGGGGGACACGGGGCTCGTGCCGATGGACTTGTTCTTCTTCCAGGCGTCCGGGGAGATGTCCAGCCGCGCCCCCGGGTTGCCCGGCGAGACGAGCGGAATCAGCGGCGTCGCGGTGACGGAGCCGTAGGACGAAGCCACGTCCCCCGAACCGCCGAAGCCCACGAGCTCGGAGTCCACGCATTCGAACTCGCCGGTGGCCACCTGCTTGGAGGATCCAGAGGCGCCCGAGTCCCCGCCGGGCGCCGTCACGCCGTAGAAGTCCATGCCGTGGTCCTTCAGCATCGACTGCGTGGCCGGTGACGCCTCCGCGTCCCAGGACAGCTCGTCGCTGGCCCCCACCGGATGCTCCCGGGGCTGCTTCCCCGAACCTCCCGTGCCGCTGACGTCCTCCGACGCACGTGAGGTTCCCTCGTGGGCACATCCTCCCAGCAGGAGTGCGGTGAGCGTGGCCATGAGCGGAAGCTTCATCGGGGTGTCCTCCAGAAGTGTCGTCCGTCACTCAAGGTGGAGGCACTTGCGTCCGGGGCAAGCGACAGGGGCCGGCCGGTCCAGCGGCCCTGCTCCAGCCAGGAGCCTCGTCAGTGGTCGCGGGGTGCCTCGCCGCCGTGCAGACAGCTCAACGCCGCGACCGTGAGCGACTCGCAGCCCTTGCGCAGCGAGCCCGCGCGATCCGGTGCGTAGAAGGGCGAGTGCGGCCCCGGCAGGTGCGTCACCTTCTGCTGCGGCGTCGTCCCGGGCGCCGCGCTCCAGGCGTGCGGCGGCGTGACGCCCACGAACCAGTACGCCGTGGGCACCGGGTGCTCCGGCCCCTGGGCGAACCGGGGGAAGTCCTCGCTCGCGGTGGCGAGCACGCCCGGCACCAGCGCGTCGCGCCCGAACCACTCCGCGTGCGCGGCCCGGACGCGCCGGAGCAGCGCCGGGTCGTTGCGGTTCACCGGCGTGCTCGCCATCACCTCCACCTGGGGAGGCTTCGGGGCGCCCGCCGCCGCGGCCTCGCCCTTCACGATGCGCTCGATGGCGGCCAGGACACGGGCCTGCACCGCGTCGTCCGCCGTGCGCACCGTCACCTCCAGCAGGGCTTCGTCCGGAATCACGTTGGCACGAGAGCCCGCCTGGAAGTGGCCCACCGTCACCACCGCCGGTTCCAGCGGCGGCACCTCGCGCGACACGATGGTCTGAAGCCGCAGCACCACGCTGGCCCCCAGCACCACGGGGTCCACCGACAGCTCCGGCTGCGCCCCGTGCGCGCCCCGGCCGAAGAGGCGGATGCGCACGCTGGCCGAGCCCATCATCGCCACGCCCTCGCGGTGCATGAAGGCCCCCACCGGCAACGGCGCCGTGTGCTGGCCGAGCACGGCGTCCGGCGTGCCGAAGCGCGCGTAGAGGCCGGCGTCCATCATCGCCCTGGCGCCCTGGAGGGTCTCCTCCGCGGGCTGCCCCACCACCATCACCGTGCCACGCCACGCGTCGCGCGACCGCGCCAGCAGCGCCGCCGTGCCCGCGAGGCACGCGGTGTGGACGTCGTGGCCGCACGCGTGCATCACCGGCTCGCCGTCCTTCGTGCGCACGTGGCTCGCGTACGGCAGCCCCGTCCGCTCCTCCACGGGGAGCGCGTCCATGTCCCCGCGCAGCAGCACCGTGGGGCCGTCCCCGTTGCGCAGCAGCCCCACCACGCCGTGGCCGCCGATGTCCCGGCTCACCGTGTAGCCGGCGGCCTCCAGGCGCTTCGCCAGCGCCGCCGCCGTGCGCGCTTCGTGGCCGGACAGCTCCGGGTGTTCGTGCAGGTCGCCATAGAGCGAGTCCACGTCTGGCAGCACCGCGTCCAGGTGCGCGAGGACGCGGCGGGCGCGGGCCTTGAGCCCCGAAGGCCCCCGCTCCACGGGAGGCTGGGGATGGGCATCATTCATGGCGGTGGCTCCCTGGCCCAGGCGCGGGGGAGTGCGGCGGGTGCCGGGCCACGGCTCAAGGTGGAAGCCGCGGGCCGGGCTTCACAGGGTGGCGCCAGGGCGGCGGTCAGGGGCCCGTCCCGCCGCGATGCCTGTCCCACCCTCCGGGGTGCCGTGGGCCAGCGAGGTACCGCCCGTCCGTTCGTTGTCCGCCCCTCCCTCAACGGCCACGTTGAGGACGCACAGGCAACACACGAAGGGAGCGGTCATGAGGCGAGGCATTGCATGGGGACTCTGCCTGGCGGGGTTGGCGGGTGGAGCCGCGAAGGCCCAGGATCCACCACCGGACGCCCCCACCCGGGTGGGCTGGGTGGATTGGAGGGGGCCGTACTTCCTCCTGGGCCTGGGCGTGGAGGGCTACACGGGGAAGCTCGCGCCCAACCTGGAGGCCGGGCCGTCCTACGGCGTCGTCGTCGGCTACCGCGTCAATGACTACCTGGGCATGGAGCTGGGCTACAGCGGCGGTGTCGCCGGGATGTCCGTCTCCGAGAACCCCTCGTTCGTCACGCCGGACATCGTGCGCAACGGCGGGCAGGCGGCGGTCACCGTGAACCTCACGCCCACGCGGCTGCAGCCCTACGTGCTGGGAGGCATCGGGCTCGAGCGCTACTCGGTCCGCGAGGGGAACTTCTACCAGTTCATCGACGACACCGGAGGCTACGCGCCGGTGGGAGCGGGCGTGCGCTTCAAGATCAACCCCACGCTCACGGCCGAGGTGCGCGGCACGTACAGCTTCCTCTTCGGCCAGGACTTCGCGCCCGCGCGGAACCTGGGCGCGGGCGACGGCCGCTACACGGGCCTGCTGATGATTGGCGGCAGCTACTGACATGCCCACCACGACCATGCCCCACACACTCATCGACCTGCTCGAAGCCCCTGGCGGCCCGGGGCCGGAACCGCGCCTCTACACCTTCCTGGAGGAGGACGACACGGAGGTGACGCTCACGCGCGGGGAGCTGGCCACCCGCGCCCGGCGCATCGCCACCGCGCTCCAGGGGCTCGCCCCCCAGGGCGAGCGCGCGGTCCTGCTCTATCCGCCCGGCGTGGACTACCTGACCGGCTTCTTCGGCTGCGTCTGCTCGGGGCTGGTGGCGGTGCCGGCCTATCCGCCCGTGCCGTCGCGGCTGGAGCGCACCCTGCCCCGCCTGCGAGCGCTCATCGCGGATTCGGGGGCCACGGTGGTGCTCACCACGTCCACCCTCCTGTCGATGGCGGAGTTCCTCTTCACGGACGCCCCCGAGCTGCGCGAGCTGAAGTGGCTGGCGACGGACGCGCTGGAGCCAGGGGATGCGTCCGCGTGGAGGCGGCCGGACGTGACGGCGGACTCCCTGGCCTTCCTCCAGTACACGTCCGGCAGCACCGGCACGCCTCGGGGCGTGATGCTCAGCCACGGCAACCTGCTGCACAACCTGGACGCCATCCGCCGCGCCTTCCAGACGCGCGACGACAGCGTGGGCGTCATCTGGCTCCCGCCGTACCACGACATGGGGCTCATCGGAGGCGTGCTGGTGCCCCTGGCCCAGCGGTTCCACACGGCCTTGATGTCACCGCTGGCGTTCCTCAAGCGGCCCCGCGCCTGGTTGGAGGCGTTGACCCGCTTTGGCGGCACCATCAGCGGCGGCCCCAACTTCGCGTTCGACCTGTGCGTGCGGAGGATTCCGCCGGATGAACGGCAGGGCCTGGACCTGAGCCGCTGGGAGGTGGCGTTCTGCGGCGCGGAGCCCATCCGCCCGGACACGCTGGCGCGGTTCACGGAGGCCTTCGGGCCGTGCGGCTTCCGGCGCGAGGCGTTCTACCCGTGCTACGGCCTGGCGGAAGGCACGCTCATCGTGTCCGGCGGCGCGAAGGAGGCGGCCCCTCGCTTGCGCGACGTGGATGTCGCCGCCCTGGAGGCGGGCCAGGCCCGAGCCCCCGAGCAGCGGCCCCGGACGCTGGTGGGCTCCGGCGTGACGCTGGCGGATCAATCCCTGTGCATCGTGGAGCCGGACACCGGCCGCGTGCTGCCACCGGGCGAGGTGGGCGAGGTCTGGGTGAAGGGGCCCAGCGTGGCGCGGGGCTACTGGCGGCGGGAGGAGGAGTCCGTGCGGGTGTTCGGCGCGAGGACCGCCACGGGGGACGGGCCCTTCCTGAGGACCGGGGACCTGGGCTTCCTGGACGCCGGGGAGCTGTACGTCACGGGACGGTCGAAGGATTTGATCATCGTGCGGGGCCGGAACCTGTACCCACAGGACCTGGAGATCGTGGTGGAGGAGAGCCACCCCGCGCTGCGCCCCGGCTGCGGCGTGGCCTTCGGCGTGGAGCTGGAGAGCCAGGAGCAGCTCGTCGTGGTGCAGGAGGTGGACCCCAGCAGGTGGGACGGCCTGGCGGCGCCGGTGCTGAGCGCCATCCGGGGGAGGCTCGCGGCGACGCATGATGTGCGGCCCCACGCGGTGGTGCTCATCGAACCGGGGAGCCTGCCCAAGACCTCCAGCGGAAAGGTCCAACGACAGGCCACGCGCGAGGCGTTCCTCTCCGGTGGGCTTCGTGAAATCCACGCCTAGCAAGCAACCGTCAGCGAGTCGCTGAAGTCGCACGGAAGGGAGCGCGGAGGCGCCCTGGCGGAAGCGCCGGGCGCTGCTAGCATCCGGTCCATCCCCCCGCTGAAAGCCCACTCCGCTGAACGCCACCGAACCGCGCCACCTCGCCGGCCTGGACCTGCTCCGGTGCCTGGCCATCGTCACCGTCATGCTCTTCCACTACCCGCGTCCGGAGGGTCACGAGACCTACCGGATGATCGCCAACTTCGGTTGGACGGGCGTGGAGCTCTTCTTCGTGCTCAGCGGCTTCCTCATCGGCTCGCAGCTCCTGGAGCAGGTGGCGCGAGGCGAGACCCCGTCGCTGCGGCGCTTCTACCTGCGGCGGTCGCTGCGCATCCTGCCGCCCTTCCTCATCGTCCTGGGCCTGTACCTGTTCGTCCCGGCCTGGAGCGAGCGCCCCGTCGAAACCGCCGCGTGGCGCTTCCTCACCTTCACGCAGAACTTCGGCCTGCGCATCAATGGCTTCTCCCACGCGTGGTCGCTGTGCGTGGAGGAGCACTTCTACCTGGTGCTGCCGCTCACCGTGCTCGCGCTGCGCGGGCGCATCCGGGCGCCGCACCTCATCGCGGGCGCGGTGGCCCTGCTGCTGGCCGGCATGCTGCTGCGGGGCGGCCTGTGGCTGCGCTACTTCGGCGCCCTGGGTCCGGACGACGCGGGCTGGCGCGACTACGACATGCTCCTGTACTACCCGACGTACGCGCGGCTCGATGGGTTGACGTGCGGCGTGCTGATCGCGGCCCTGCGCGCCTTCCGGCCCCAGGCGTGGGAGCGCTGGACGCGAGGCCGCGCCGCGCTGGGGTTGGGGCTCGCCGGGCTCGCGTGCCTGGGCGGGGTGACGTACCTCAACGAAGAGCACTTCCGGTACCTGCCCTACGCCGTGCTGGCGTTCCCCCTGGCCGCGCTCGGCTACGCGGCCCTGCTGATGCCCATGGCGGGCCCGGCGGTCTCCCGCGTCTGCGCCCGCATCCCGGGCGTGCGGACCTTCGCGGTCCTGAGCTTCACCGTCTACCTCACGCACAAGGCCATGCAGCACGGGGTGCGCGTCTGGCTGGAGCCCCACGGCATGGACGCGTTCCATCCCGTCACGTTGGTGGGGGGCGTCGTGGCGGTGCTGCTCGCCTCGCTCGCGCTGCACCAGGGGGTGGAGAAGCCCGCGCTGAAGTGGCGCGAGCGGCTGGAGCGGCGGCTCGTGCGCGAACCGCGGCCGCTGCGGTCCGCCACCTCCTGAAGGCACGCCGCGCTTCTGCGCGACAGAAGCCGCGGAGGGGGCACGGCCTGGGCCTTGGGGGCGCGCGCGCGCTAAACGTCGCGCATGCGCCCCTTCCTGACGGCGACGTGGCGGTACCTCCTGATGCTCAACTACGAGGTGGATCCGGCGGTGCTCCGGCCCCTCGTGCCCCGGGGCACCGAGCTCGACACGTGGCAGGGCCACACGTTCGCGAGCATGGTCGGCTTCCGCTTCCTCGACACGCGCGTGCGAGGGTTCGCGGTGCCGCTCCACCGGGACTTCGATGAAGTGAACCTGCGCTTCTACGTGCGCCGACTGGGCCCCGACGGTTGGCGGCGGGGCGTCGTGTTCGTGCGGGAGGTCGTCCCCCGGCTCGCCATCGCCACCGTGGCGCGCGTCCTCTACAACGAGCCCTACGTCGCGCACCCCATGCGCCACACCGTGGCCATGGACGGCGCGGACACGGGCGCCCCCGGCCACGTCGAGTACGCCTGGAAGGCCCACGGCCGCTGGCACCAGCTGTCCGCCCGGACGCTCGGCGCTCCGGCCCAGAGCGAGCCCGGCTCCCAGGAGGAGTTCATCACCGAGCACTACTGGGGCTACACCGCCCAGCGCGATGGCGGCTGCGCCGAGTACCGCGTGGAGCACCCGCGCTGGAGCGTCTGGCAGGCCACGGACACCGCCTTCGACTGCGACGTGGCCCGCTTCTACGGCCCCACGTTCGCCGGAGTCCTCCAGGGCACGCCCTCGTCCGCCTTCGTGGCCACCGGCTCGGAAGTGTCCGTTCTTCCTGGGAATGAATTCTCGCCCTTGCCAAGCCCGTAGAAATCAATATTCTCAATTCACGAATTGATTTTCTGAACCCCATGACGACTTCCAAGCCCACCTGGCCCGTACCGACCCGCTGTCCCGTTTGTGGAGGAGGCACCGTCATCGAACGGGTGCGCTGCGACGGGTGCGCCTGCGCGGTGGAGGGGCGCTTCACGACGGGCTGGGTGCAGCAGCTGTCGCCCGAGCAGCTCGCGTTCGTGCGGGTGTTCATGGGCTGCCGGGGGAAGATCAAGGACGTGGAGCAGGCGCTGGGCCTCTCCTATCCGACGGTGGTGGCGCGGCTGGACGACGTGGTGGAGGCCCTGGGACACGCGCCCGGCGGGCCGCCGCCTCCGGCTCCGCCGCCCCCGCCGCCTCCGGCCCGCGAGCGGGGTTCCTCGCGCCGGGCGCAGATTCTCGATGACCTCGCGGCCGGGCTCATCGACGCGGACGAGGCCGCCCAACGTCTCAAGAAGACACGGGAGTAACCCCATGATGGACCCTGAAGTCACGCCGTCCTCCGACCCTTCCGCCCCTCCGCGAGACGGCGCCCAGCGCCACGCGATCCCCTGGGGACAGCACGCGGAGCTGGAGCTGCACGCCACGGCCGCGGCGCTCGTCGTGTCGCCGCTGCCGGAGGGAGAGAAGCCCTACCTGGTCACGCACGGGCGGGTGGAGGCGCGCATCCACGAGCACGGCCGGTTGACCAAGGTGGAGCTGGTGCCGCGCGAGGCGGGCTTCCTGTCCATGTTCTGGCGTCAGGACGGCCACGCGGAGCTGTTCGTGCCGGCCAACGTCCGCGCGAAGCTCCAGTTGGACGCGGGAGCGGTGCGGGTCTCCGGCCTGAAGGACTGCCAGTTGGAGCTGTCCACCGACGCAGGCACGGCGAACCTGCGCGACGTCCACGGGAAGCTCCGCCTGCGCACGGGCGCGGGCCGCATCCTCGGTGAGCGCATGGGCGGCACGCTCGACATCGAGGCCCATGCGGGCGTGGTGAAGGTGGACGTGGACGCGCTGGACGAGGGCGAGCACCGCATCCGGACGCAGGTGGGCGCGGTGGAGCTGCGGCTGGTGCCGGGGCTGGACGTGCACATCACGGCCCGCACGCAGCTGGGCTCGGAGCAGACGCGCTACCCCTCCAACCCGCGCGCGGCCACCACGCTGGTGCTGGAGACGGAGCTGGGCTCGGTGCGCGTCCGCGAGTCGGGACGCTCGCGCCAGGACGAGGCGGAGTCGTGGGAGGAGGACTCGCTGCGCTGGCAGCGGCAGGCGGAGCGCTGGCAGCGCCGCGCCGAGCGCCACGCGAACCGGTGGGCGCACGCGTGGGCGAACTCGTGGGGCGCTCCGCCCTGGGCGAACCCCGGCGGCCGGCCCCAGCCGCCCATGCCGCCCCAGCCCCCCGCGCCGCCCCGAGGCATCCCCGACGACGAGATGCGCCGCGTGCTGGACCTGGTGGAAGCCGGGAAGCTCAGCGCCGAGGATGCCCAGAAGCTGCTGAAGGCGATGCAGCGATGAGGTTTCTCGCGCGTCCCCCGGGACGGGAGCCCGGTCCATCACGCCTGCTGTACGACATCCCCGATGGCGCGTGGGGCCAGGACGCCCTGCTGAAAGTGCTGGCGGAGACGATCCGCTGGTGCGGCCCCAAGGCCAAGCCGGAAGCGGCGGCCACCTGTCTGCGCACGAACACCTTCCAGCCCAGGGTGATGGTGGATGAAAACCGCTTCAAGATGATGGAGCGGGTCATCGACGAGCGGTGCCATGCCCTGCGCGGCATGCCGGCGCCGTCCGAGCCGCCCCGGACGGAGGGCCTGCTCCAGGGCGGCAGGCTGCTCGTGTACTTCCCGGACGACAACACCTGTGACGGCGCCGCCGAACTCGCGACGGGCGGCTACTTCGACGTGGACAACATACCGCCCTGGGACACCTGGGTCGGCATGTTCCGCGAGGATCCGGAGTCGCCCACCCAGTCGGAGGACTACCTCATCGCCTGGGTGCCGCCTGCCTTTGTCGAGGTAGTGGCCCAGGGCATCTGGGTGAACGCGGAGTTCTGCATCCAGTGGCTGGAGGACTCGTCGACGCTGATGGCGAAGCGCCTGAAGGACCTCCGCTGACCGCGCGCGCTCAGGCCCCCTGGGTCAGGAAGCGGAAGGGGCGCGCGCAGTCCTCCCGGGTGCACCGGAAGAGATAGCCCCGGCCGTTGTCCCCGAAGTCCAGGCCATACGGCATCGCGGAGAGCTGCGCGACGAAGCGCATGGGGGCGTCACAGCACTCGGGGGTCGCCTCGCCGTTGAGCCAGCCGGGCACGCCGCCCACCTTGCTCTCCGGGGCCTCCGCCTGCGCGCGGTCCAGTTCGGCCAGCTGTTCGTCGGTGGCCTCGTTGACGTCCACCGACAGGGCCTCGGTGTCCTCGGTGGCGGGCTCGAAGCCGAGCGTCCACTCCGCGTACGGCTTCACCGGCGCCGGGGGCGCGCTCACGGAAGGCGCCCCGGCCGTCACCGGCACCGCGGCGTTGGCGCCCTCCTCGGGGTCCCAGCGGAAGCAGACGGTGTCGGGGTTCTCGCACTGGAAGACGTGGACCGACGCGTACGGCGCCAGGTCCAGCCGCCCCTCCACGTGCGGGAGCTGGAAGAGGAAGCGCTGCGGCCCGCCGCACATCGCGCAGGCCGGCCACTCCAGGGGCCCCGGCGCGTCAGGCGTCCCCCCCACCTTCAAGAGGGGCACGCCGGTGAGGCCAGGAACGAGCGCCCACAAGGGCGCGAACGGTGGGGACATGCCGCGGACTCTAGAAGTCCGCGATGCGGTCGGCCAGCGTCGGATCGTCCACGAAGGGGTTGCGGTTCTGCTGGTAGGTCTCGATGGCGTCGTTGCGCTGCACTTCCGCGGCGTCGACCTTGTCCAGCTTGTTCCACTGCTTGAGCACGGCCTCGTCGTCCGCCGGGATGTGCTTGTTGTAGACGGTGGAGAAGTAGAACAGCGCCCGCGCCACGTTGCCCTTGTGCGAATCCGGCGGCTCGAAGACGGTGCGGCCCTTCTCGTCGGTGCCGAACTTGGCGCCGTTCTCCTCCCACTTCACGTTCTTCACCGTGCCGAACGGGTAGTTGCCCCGGACGGAGTTCGCCTTGCTGTCGGTGGGGAACAGGTGGTGCAGGTCCGCCTTCGCCGCGCCCGTGGCGCCCTTGGACTGGGGCCAGGTGTGCTCGGTGTTCATCACGTTGCTGCTGGGAATCTTGTTCGTCTTCGTTTCCTTGCCCGTGTAGACGCACTTCACGATGCCGTCGTGGTTGTCCAGGGTGGTGAAGATGATCTTCCGCGCCTGGTTGTAGCCCAGGTCCTTGTGCTTGGAGACCGCGTCGTGCAGCGCGTTGATCAGCGCCTGGTCCTTCAGCCCGTCGTAGCGCGGATCCGAGCCGGTCGACGGCGTGGGCTCCGGCGTCGGCGTCTCCACCGGCCCCTGAGGCGCGGGGGGCGTCTTCGTCGGAGGCGTCTTCGTCGGGGGCGTCTTCGTCTTCGCCGGGGCGCGCGCCTCGAAGCTGGAGACCGACGAGGCTCCCGTCGGGGTGCGAGTCGCGGAGTTGGAGGCCGACGAGGACGCCGTCGAGGTACGGGGCGCGGAGAGCGGGCGGGACGAGATGATCATGACGGCCCTCATGATTCGAGGTGGGGGATGACCCATTTTCGCCGGGACGGGCCCCCAGTTGCGTGACGCGTCGCATTTTCCCTCCGCGGCGGTTGGTTTCCTCCATCCAACCCGTGACATCCCGGGAAACGCCCATCACCGGGCCCTTGGAGGCCGGAAAAGCAGGGCTCATCGGCGGGACCAGGACGAGCGGGGGGCCTGGATTCTGGCGCCGGGCGGCGCGGGCGCGGGGCGCGCTATGGCTTCCGGCGACACGCTGAACGAGGGGGTTCGTCCGTGAAGGTCGTGATTCCGGGTGGCACGGGGCAGGTGGGCGCGCTGCTGGCGAGGGCGCTCGTCGCGCGGGGGGATGACGTGGTCCTGCTCAGCCGGGGAGGCCGGGGTGAGGCGCGCACGGTGCCCTGGGATGGGAAGACGCTGGGAGACTGGGCGAAGGAGGTGGACGGCGCCGACGCGGTCATCAACCTGGCGGGGCGCAACGTGAACTGCCGCTACACGGAAGAGAACTTGCGCCAGATGATGGACTCGCGGGTGGACTCCACGCGGGTGGTGGGCGAGGCCATCCAGCGGGCCGCGCGCCCGCCGCGCGTCTGGCTGCAGATGAGCACCGCGACGCTGTACGCGCACCGGCTGGACGCGCCCAACGACGAGGCCACGGGGCTCATTGGTGGGGACGAGCCGGGCGTGCCGGCGTACTGGAAGCGCAGCATCGACATCGCGCGGGCCTGGGAGCGCACGTTGATGGAGGCGGCCACGCCCCAGACGCGCAGGGTGGCGCTGCGCTCGGCGATGGTGATGAGCCCGGACCGGGAGGGCATCTTCGACGTGCTGCTGGGGCTGACGCGCCGGGGGCTGGGCGGCACGGCGGGCAGCGGCAGGCAGTACGTGTCGTGGATCCACGACCAGGACTTCGTGCGCGCGGTGCAGCTGCTGCTGGAGCGGGACGACCTGGACGGGCCGGTGAACCTGGCGGCCCCGAATCCCCTGCCCCAGCGGGAGCTGATGTCGAGGCTGCGCGAGGCGGCGAACGTGAGCGTGGGCCTGCCCGCCACGAAGTGGATGCTGGAGGTGGGCGCGTTCTTCATGCGCACGGACACGGAGCTGCTCTTGAAGAGCCGCCGCGTGGTGCCCGGGCGCCTGCTGGACGCGGGCTTCTCCTTCGAGTACCCCGAATGGGGAGCCGCCGTGCGAAACCTCGTCGAGCGCTGGCGGGGCGGCGGGGCCGTCCGGAGCTGACCGTGTCCTCGAGGAAGTACCGCATCCATGGGGTCCGCCTGCTGGCGCTGGCGCTCGTCGTCGGCGCGGTGGGCGTGGGAGGGTTCACGGCGGTGCGGGGCCTGCGCATCGCGCGGGGACTGGTGCACCCGGCACGCCTCCCGGTGACACGGCCCTCCGGCCCGGACGCGCTGACGGACCTGGAGGAGGTGTCTTTCCCGGCGGCGGGGCGCCAGCTTCGCGGGTGGTACCGGCCGTCGCGCGACGGGACGGCGGTGGTGCTGGTGCACGGCTTCGCGGACAACCGCACGCGGCTGCTCTTCGAAGCGCGCGTGCTGGCGGGCTCGGGGCACGGGGTGCTGCTCTTCGACCTGCACGGCCAGGGAGAGAGCGAAGGCGACGCGATTGGCTGGGGAGACAGCGAGCGCGAGGACGTGCGCGCGGCGCTGGCCTTCGTGCGGGCCCGGCCGGACGTGACCCCTGGCCGGGTGGGCCTGTTCGGCTTCTCCCTGGGGGGCACCACGGCCCTGCTGGTGGCCCAGGAGGACCCGCGCGTGAAGGCGGTGGCGGTGGCGGGCGCGTTCCCGGACCTCGCGGGGGACATGGGCTCGCACTACGGCCTGAGCACCTGGGCGGTGCTGTGGGGGCTGCGCCGGGCGGGCATCGACGTGGGGGCGGTGCGGCCCGTGGACGGCATGTGCCGGCTGGAGGGGCGGCCGCTCCTGCTCATCAACGGGGGCAGCGACCCCGACGGCCCCCTGAAGAAGGACGGCAGCCTCTACCGCGCCGCCTGCGAGCCCCGGCGGCAGTGGGTGGTGCCGGAGGCGGCCCACGGGGAGTACGCCCAGAAGGACCCCGAGGGCTACGCCCGGCACCTGCGCGAGTTCTTCGACCCGGCGCTATGAGAGGGCCAGGGCGATGAACTCCGCCCGCGAGCCGACGCCCACCTTCCGGAAGATGCTGGCCACGTGCTTCTTCACCGTCTGCTCGCTGCACTCGACCGAGCCGGCGATGTCCTTGTTGGCCAGGCCCTTGAGCAGACACTCCGCCACTTCGCGCTCCTTGGGCGTCAGGCTCTCGCGCCACCCCTGCAAGACAGACAAGACGCGCTCCTCGATGCGCAGCTGCCAGGTCAGACGCCCGCCATAGAGCACCGTGGACGGGGTGAACGTCACGAACAGCTGTTCGCCGTTGCCATTCTTCACGGAGTGGGTCCACTCCGGCTCCGGCGGGCCGTCCATGCTCGACAGCCTCTTCACGCGGGTCGCCCACTCTTCCGGCACGCCCCCCGCGCCCAGCTCGCTGGGGGCGAACCACTTCGACACCCGCCGCGTGGCCGCCTCCGTCCGGACCAGCTCCCGCCCCATGGCCGTCAGCACCATCGCGGCGCCCAGTTCAAGTGACAGAGCCTTCATGAGGTCCCGTTCGAAGCGGACGGCGTACTGGTGCTGCACCGAGGTCACGGCGGCCTTGATGACCGGGATGAGCGCCTGGAGCTTCGACTGCTCCAGCTCGGAGAAGGGCCGGGACTCGCTGTAGACGGCGAGGCCGCCCTTGAGCCCCTGCTGGTCCTCGAAGAGCAGGGCCGCCATCACATGCTCGAGCCGGAGCCTCGCGTCCCGGCTGCGTTGATAGGTCTCCGTGCGCTCCAACGGCAGCCCCCGGAGCATCTGCGTGTCACTGAGCACGATGTTGGGCTGCATCACCGTGGACTGGAAGACGAAGTCCCTGGGGGCCCACTCGCTATAATCCTTGAGCAGGGGCATGGCGGTGGTCGTCTTCCATTCCAGCCCCACGGAGCCATCCAGGTTGGCGAACCCCACCGCGAGGTGATCCGCCCGGCACAATTGGGCAATCCGGCTCTCGATGGCGACGTGGATGTCTTCGTAGGTCCGGACGCCAATGAGGTCCTGGTACAGCGCGAAGCGCAAGGCATCCTCTTGCGCGGTGAATCTCCGTGACCTGGCCATGTTGGGTACCTCCCCCGAGTCGCAATCCCTACCTCGTGAGCATGACACGCATGCCCCCCATGCCCATCCCCCCAAGGAGGTATGTCAGCGGCGACCCCGGGGCCCTCCCCCCTTTCCCCCGGTGGGCGGCGCCCTTATCTCCCCCTGGACGTCTCCCCCCAGGCAGGTCAGCCTGGACCGCCCTGGAGGATCCAACCCACATGGCCGCCCCGTCGTCCCCCGACACCCACTTCCACATCGAGGTCATCAAGCTGCTGCTCCAGGTGGCCACCAGCGACGACCGCGTCACCCGCGAGGAGATCGATCAAATCATCGACACCGCGCGTGGCTTCAGCGTGCCCCTGACGGAGCTCAGCGCCCTCACCCGCTGCCTCCAGGACGGCCTGCCCCTCCCGCCCCCGAACCTGGGCGTGCTGCGCGAGGACCCGAAGGCCGTGCTCGAAGCCGTCCACGCCCTCATCACCAAGGACGGCCACGTTCACGAAGCCGAGATCGAGATGGTCCGGCAGCTGCGCCAGATGCTCGGCCTCGTGCCCTGAGTCAGCCCGTCACCTGCAGCGGCGGCGCGTCCTTGTGCTCGGGCGCGCCCGCCAGCCTGCGGGTGAGCCGGCGGCGCACGACGTCCACGTGCTCGCGGAAGAAGTACAGGTTCTCCGCGTAGGCGAGCGGCACCGCGATGCGGTTCACCTCGCGCTCGGCCTCCTCCAGCCGCTTGAGCATGGCCTGGAGCATCTCCTGGTCCGGGTCCTCCTCCAGTTGGATTTCAATCTCCTTCAGCCGCGCGTACCAACGATGGATGCGCGAGCGCACCCGCCAGAGGAACGCCGCGGGCACCGCGCGCCCCAGCGGCACCACCACCGCGATGATGGGCACCAGCATCACCCACAGCCGGTCCACCAGGTTCGCCGCCCAGAACGGCAGGTAGCGCTGGAGCAGCGGCACGCCGGACGCGTAGTAGCGCTTCGCCTCGCTGCTCAGGGGGAAGCCCGCCGCGAGCGGCGCGGGGAACTCCCCTGTCTTGTCCAGGAGGCCCGCCGTGCCATGGATTTCGCTGGCGGCGCGCATGAGCAGATACGCGAGCGCGGGGTGCAGGGAGTCCCGCGCCAGCAGCAGCGCGTTGGGCGCGAGCAGCACCACGTCCTGTCCGGGCACGTCCTGCGCGAAGTCGAACACGCCCCGAGGCAGCACGTGGCGCGACAGGTACGGGTAGCGGCGCGTGTACGCCTCCGCGCGCGTGAAGCTGAGCAGGCGCACGTCCTTCACCGCGGCCAGCTTCTGGATGCGCGGCGACTCCGCCGGGGCCACCAGGAACACCGCGTCGATTTTCCCCTGCGTCAGCGCGTCGATGGCGGCGTCCCGGTCCAACGGCAGCAGCTCCGTGGGCGCCGCGTCCGCGCGGTTCGCCTTCAGGAGCGTCAGCGCCAGCGCGCGCGTGCCGCTCTCCTCCGGGCCCACCGCGACGCGCTTGCCCGCGAGGCCGCGCACGTCGTCCAGGGGCTCGCCCCGGTAGAAGACCCACAGCGGCACGTAGGAGAGGCTGCCCAGCGACACCACGTGCTCCGGGGCCTCCTGCCCCTTGCCGCCGGTGGTGCCGCTCTGCGCGAAGGCGATGTCCACCCCGCTGTCCTCCGCGTTCAGCTGGGCCACGCTGCCCACGGACCCCTGCGTGGTGCGCAGCTCCAGCGTCACCCCGTGCTGCGCGAGGAACTTCTGGTAGCGCTTCGCCATGTAGTTGAAGCCGCCCTCGTCCGGCGCCAGCGCCATCACCAGCGTCTTGGGGGGCGCCGGTTTGACGAAGTAGAACGTCACCGCGAACGCGGCCGCGATGACGAGCACCGCGGGGGCGATGGCGAACCACAGGTCCCGCCGCAGCGTGCGCTTGAGCTGCGTTTTCAGCGTGTCCGTCTTCATGGGGATGCGCAGTATAGCGACCGCGCCGTGCGAGGCCGCGCCACACGCCGCGTCGGCCCAGGCAGGCGAGCACGTCCCGACCCGGGGGCACTTGGCGCCTCCACCTTCACGACACACCCTCCCTCCCAGGCCTTATTTGAAGGGGTGTCGCATGGGGTGGCGCGGCGGGTGGGTGATGTCTTTGCTGGTGGTGGGGGTGGGCTGCGGGGGAGCGATTCCGGACGGGGCGGAGGACGGCCTCGTACAGGAGCCCACCTCCGAGCCAGGAGTGGCGGCGGAGGCGTACTGCGCCCCCATCCCCGCGAACACCCAGCGGGTGAAGACCATCCTCCCGCCCTCGCAGATTGGCCTCCCGCGCTATGCGCTGGGGCCGAGCAGCTTCGTGAACTTCCAGGGGACGCTGCACTTCGCGGTGAACTACGAGGACGGCCGCGGCGCCCTGTGGCGGAGCACCGGCACGGACGCGGGCACCACGCAGGTGAGGGCCTTCCCGGCGACGGCGGGCAACTTCACGCCCTTCCTGGCGCACCTCACCCCCACCTCCACCCAGCTCTTCTTCCAGGCGACGGACACGGCGACCGGCAGCGAGCTGTGGGTGAGTGACGGAACGACGGCGGGCACCCGGCTCGTCAAGGACCTGACGCCGGGCCCGCAGGACTCGACGCTGGCGGACCTGTCCGCGGTGGGCAACACCCTGGTGTTCATGAGGGAGCGGACCGACCCCGCGACGTCCTCTCCCCGCTTCGAGCTGTGGAAGTCGGACGGCACCAGCGCGGGCACGCAGCTGCTGCGCGACTTCGGCTCCAACGTGTACGTGAGCTTCGCGGACACGAAGGTGGGCAACGCGCGGCTGCTCTTCGTGCGGGAGAGCGGCGGCGCTACCCTCCTGTGGAGGACGGACGGCACCGCCGGGGGCACCTTCCAGCTGAAGCGGCTGGACGCGGGCCCCTACACCTACCCTTCCGAGGTGCGCAGCTCGGGCACGCTCGCCCTCTTCACGCTGGACGAGAACAGCACCCTGACGGAGCTGTGGAAGTCGGACGGCACCGAGGGTGGGACGGTGCGGCTGGCGTCCTTCGGTCCCACGCGCGCGGTGCGCGTGCTGGGTGAGCTGGGCGGGTTCGCGTACTTCACGTCGACCTCCTACAGCACCCAGTACATGGTCATCTATCGGGTGCCGCTCACGGGCGGCAATCCCACGCCCGTCGTCACGCTGCCCAATGACTACGCCACGAAGGGCGTGGCGCTCCCCAGCATCGACGCCGTGAGCATCGCCCCGGGGGGCACGAAGCTCTACTTCGCCGTCAACATCGGCAGCGAAGGTCCGGCGCCCCGCGACACGCAGCTCTGGGTGACGGATGGCACCGCCGGGGGCACCACGCTGCTGCGCAGGCCGCTGAGCCTGTCGGACGAGTACGGCTCGCCGCTGCTCGCCGTGGCGGACAACCTCGTCTATTTCAGCTCGGACGAGGGGGGCAAGTTTGGCATCGAGCCCTGGGTGAGCAACGGCACGCCCTCCGGGACCTACCGCCTCAAGAACATCAGCACGCAGGGCTTCGATCCGTCCTCCTACCCGCGCGAGTACTTCCTGCTGGGCACCCGCGTCTACTTCAGCGCCTACGACGACACCCTGGCCGGCCAGCTCTGGTCCGCCACGATGCGGACCGGGTGCGTGAGGGCCAAGGACGCACACTAGGCACCTGCTGCCTCTTCGCGCCGTCCCACGCCGGACGATGGGACGGTGCCCCACCCGCCGGGGCTCCAGGCGAGTGACCGTGCCGGGAGGGCACATGGGTGTTAGACACACGCGCATGCCGACTCCCAGTGACAGTGCACGCCGCGCGGGACTCCGACAGGAGCGCAGCCGGGCCTCCCGCCAGTTCGAAGGCCACGGCTTCCGCAACACCGCCCCGGTGGCGGCCGGCCTCCAGGGCAACCCGCTGCCCCTGTTGGGCGAGTACTTCTTCGGCGGCACGCAGCGCACCCCGCCCGGCCCCCTGCCGGTGGACGACCCGCGCGGCACCTGGGCCCGCGCGCCGGACACGGGCCTGCGCGTCACCTGGCTGGGCCACAGCACGATGCTGCTGGAGGTGGACGGGGCGCGCGTGCTCACCGACCCCGTCTTCGGCGAGCGGGCCTCGCCCCTGTCCTTCGCGGGTCCCCGGCGCTTCCACGCCACGCCCGTGCCCGTCGAAGCGCTGCCGGACCTGGACGCGGTGCTGGTGTCCCACGACCACTACGACCACCTGTGCCGGAGCACCATCCACGCGCTGGCGAAGCGGCGGGTGCCCTTCATCACCGCGCTGGGCGTGGGGCGCCACCTGGAGGCGTTCGGCGTGGCCCCGGAGCTCATCACCGAGCTGGACTGGTGGGAGGAGCACCGCGTGGGCCCGGTGGGCTTCACCGCGACGCCCTCGCAGCACTTCTCCGGCCGCGGCCTGGGCGACCGCAACACGACGCTGTGGGCGTCCTGGGTCCTCACCACCGACAAGCACCGGCTGTTCTTCAGCGGCGACACCGGCCTCACCTCCGAGTTCGAGGAGATTGGCCGCCGTCACGGCCCCTTCGACCTGGTGATGATGGAGGTGGGCGCGTTCCACCCGAGCTGGGGCGGCATCCACCTGGGCCCGGAGAACGCGCTCAAGGCGCACGCGATGCTGGGCAGCGGCGTCTTGATGCCGGTGCACTGGGGCACCTTCAACCTGGCGCTGCATGCGTGGGACGAGCCCGCGGAGACGCTGGTGAAGCTGGCCACGGAGCAGCAGGTGCGCCTGTTCACGCCCGGCCTGGGCCGGAGCCTGGAGCCCGCGCGCGTGGAGGGCGTGACGCCGTGGTGGCGCGATGTGGGCGAGCCGCGGCTGGTGGCGCAGCCAGCCCCTTGAAGGCTGCCGACAGGGGGAGGACTCGACGCCCACCCGTCGCGCGGGCGTAGAGTCCACGCCATGAACCGCTCCCGGCTGGTCCTCGCGCTGCCATTGGCCGTCCTGCTGTCTTCGTTCATGGGATGCGACCCCGCGTCGGAAGCGCAACCCCAGACGCAGACGCCACCCGCCAGCGTCGCGAAGAGCTCGAAGCGGGGCATCGCGTATGGCTATCACTCGGCGGCGGACCTGAAGGCGCTCTCCCCCGGGATGAGCTGGTGGTACAACTGGTCGCCCCGGCCCGAGGACGGCGCGGCGAGCGTCTATTCCTCCCAGAACGTCTCCTTCGTGCCCATGGCCTGGGGCGGCACGCCCACGGTGGCTCAGCTCGAGTCGGAGATTCCAGCCGGCGCCACGCACCTGCTGGGCTTCAACGAGCCCAACTTCAAGTTCCAGGCGAACAAGACGCCCCGGCAGGCCGCGGCGCTCTGGCCCGTCCTGGAAGAGGTGGCCCGCCGCAAGGGACTGAAGCTGGTGTCCCCGGCGGTGAACTACTGCGGCGACTGCGTCTCGGAGGATGGCGTCACCTTCAACGACCCGGTCGTGTACCTGGATGCCTTCTTCAAGGCCTGCGCGAACTGCCAGGTGGATGCCATCGCCATCCACTGGTACGCGTGCGACGTGGGCGCCCTCAAGTGGTACGTGGGCCAGTTCAAGAAGTACAACAAGCCCCTGTGGCTGACGGAGTTCGCCTGCGGCGACCGCCCCCACAATGAAATCACCGTCGAAGTGCAGAAGCAGTACATGGTGACTGCCATTGAGTATCTGGAGTCGGAGCCCGCCATCGAGCGCTATGCGTGGTTCTCCGGACGCAACAACGAGATCCCCTCCATCAACCTGCTGGGCGCCTCCGGGGTGCTGACGGAGCTGGGACACCTGTACGTCACGCTGGCCGCGAATGGCTCCAAGCCGTCCCCTTGACGGGGTGAGTCTCCGCCCCACACGGCCCCGTGGGCACAAGGGCAATCCTCCGGGTTTAAACAGACGCGAAGGAGACTACTCGGCGTTTCGTGGGTTCCTTGAAATATTGGCTTAAGATGCCAGCCCATGGCACTCCAAGCGGGAGACGTCTTCGGGCGGTATGAGCTGGTGTCCTGGCTGGGCCGGGGCGGCATGGCGGAGACGTGGCGTGCCCAGCTGGTAGGGGATGCGGGCGTCACGAAGCCCGTCCTCATCAAGAAGGTCCTCCCCGAGTACGCCAACGACGAGGCCTTCATCTCCATGTTCATCAGCGAGGCGCGCATCTCCGCCACGCTGTCCCATGGCAACGTCGCCCAGGTCTTCGACTTTGGCCGCGTGGATGGCGAGTACTTCCTCGCCATGGAGTTCGTGGACGGCCAGCCCCTCCACCGCGTCCTCAAGCGCGCCGTGAAGAGTGGCATGAGCGCGCTGCCCATCCCCGTCGCCGTCTTCATCGCGCTGGAGATGTGCCGGGGGCTGCACTACGCGCACACCCGCACGAACGGCAGTGGAACACCCCTGGGCATCGTCCACCGGGACATCTCTCCGGACAACGTGCTGCTGGGCTACGAAGGTCAGGTCAAGATCGTCGACTTCGGCATCGCCAAGGCGCAGCTCTTGCGAGGCTTCAAGACGGCGCCGGGCGTGGTGAAGGGCAAGTACCTCTTCTTCTCCCCGGAGCAGGCGCGCGGCGAAGACGTGGATGCGCGCACGGATGTCTGGGCCACCGGCGTCGTGCTTTACGAGTTGCTGTGCGGAAAGCTCCCGGTGGAGGGGGCTCCCCATGTCGTGATGATGCGCCTGGGTCGCGGAGAGATTCCCGCGCCCAGCGTGCTCCGACCGGACCTGCCGCAGGAGTTGAATGACATCGTGATGCGGGCGCTGACTCCGGACCGGGAGCTGCGCTTTGAATCCAGCCATGCGTTCGGGGATGCGCTGGCCGGGTTCCTGTATTCGAACTTCCCGCGCTTCTCCTCCATGAGCATCGCGCACCTGCTGCGGGTGCTGTTCCGCGGAGACCTGGTGCAGGAAGGCCGGGAGCTGTCCGTCCCGGGCTCCTTCCTGGAGGAGATGAAGTCCTGGCGCGAGCCCACGCCCCTGCCCGAGCCCGCGCCCCCACTGCCGCCCGTGAGCGAGCGGCAGACCCGGCGACTGAAGGCTGTCAGTCCGCCCGTCCCCACCGAGACGACGGAGCCCCACGCCCTCGAAGCCTCGTCCGGTGCTTCGCGCCGGCTGATCTACGGACTGAGCGCGGGAGGACTGCTGACCGTGGGGGCGTGCCTGTGGTTCCTGATCCTGCAGGAGCCGCACCCATCGCAGATCGAATCCGCGGCTCCCCCGCCCCGTCCCATCCTCCCCACCGTCAAGGTCGAGCCGCCCACCGAGACGAAGGTCGCCGAGCCAGCCCCTGCCAGACCGCCGCTTTTCGACGAAAAGACAGTCGTCGCGAAGGCCTCCCCTCAAGCGCCCCCCACGTATCTCCAGGAGGTTCAAGAAGCGGTCCGTCTGGCACTTCGCGAGCATGAGGTACCCAGGGCACAGGAGCTCGCGAATGACTGCTTGAGGCGCTATCCACAGACACCCGAGTGCCATCTGATGCTGGGCGTCGTCAATGCCGTCCTCAAGGACTTCAAGGAATCACACGCGCACTACATGAAGTTCGTGGAACTCACACCGAACGGCTACCCGAAAAGGGACCTCGTCATCAAAGCCCTGAGCAAACTCGAAGTCGAAGGCAGAGCGGCGGATACGAGCCCTCCCCAAGCTCCCACCGGAAGCCCCCTCCAGGCGTCCGCGAACCTGCGCCAACAAGCCGACGACCTGACCACGAAGCAGAAGTACGTTGCCGCGCTCGCGAAAGCCGAGCTTTGCATCCAAGCCGACCCCACGTTCGCGGACTGCGAGTTTTCCCTGGGCTACATCCACTCAAAGCTAGGCAACGCCCAGCAGAGCGAACAGCACTACGAGAAGTTCTTGGGAATCGCCCCCATCGACCATCCCAAACGTGCGCGCGTCATCAACATCCTCGGCAGCACCAAGAAGACCTCCCGGTAGAGCCCCTGTCATTGCCCTCCAGGGCAGTCGACCTCGAATGTGTCTTGGCCGTGGCGTTGATGCCCCTGGACCGCCGATCTGCTGTCCCGGATTCCCGTCAGGCGTTCCGCCATTTCGCACCATGGAAATCTGGCAATAGGATGCCAGTCCATGGCACTCCAAGCGGGCGACACCTTCGGGCGTTATGAGCTGGTGTCCTGGCTGGGCCGGGGCGGCATGGCGGAGACGTGGCGCGCCCAGTTGGTAGGGGATGCGGGCGTGACCAAGCCTGTCCTCATCAAGAAGGTCCTCCCGGAGTACGCCAACGACGAAGCCTTCATCTCCATGTTCATCAGCGAGGCGCGCATCTCCGCCACGCTCTCCCATGGCAACGTCGCCCAGGTCTTCGACTTCGGCCGCGTGGACGGGGAGTACTTCCTCGCCATGGAGTTCGTGGACGGACAGCCCCTCCACCGCATCCTCAAGCGCGCGATGCGCGAGGGCATGCCCGCGCTGCCCTTCCCTGTCGCTGTCTTCATCGCGATGGAGATGTGCCGCGGCCTTCACTACGCCCATACGCGCACGGACGGCAGCGGAACGCCCCTGGGTATCGTCCACCGGGACATCTCTCCCGACAACGTGTTGGTGAGCTACGAAGGTCAGGTCAAGATCGTCGACTTTGGCATCGCCAAGGCGCAACTCTTGCGCGGCTTCAAGACGGCGCCGGGCGTGGTGAAGGGCAAATATCTCTTCTTCTCCCCGGAACAGGCGCGCGGCGAAGACGTGGATGCTCGCACCGATGTCTGGGCCACCGGCGTCGTGCTGTATGAACTGCTCTGCGGCAGGCTCCCCGTGGAAGGACCGCCCCACGTCGTGATGACGCGCGTGGCCCATGGCGAGGTTCCTCCCCCAGGGGAGTTACGGCCGGACCTGCCGGCCGCGCTCAACGCCATCGTCCTCAAGGCCTTGCATCCCGAGCGGTCCCAGCGCTTCGAGTCCAGCCATGCGTTTGGAGAAGCCCTGGCGGAGTTCCTGTACGCCCACCACCCCCGCTTCTCCTCGCTCAGCCTCGCGCACCTGCTGCGGGTGATGTTCCGGGACGACCTGACGCAACAGGGCCGGGACCTCTCCATCCCCAATGCCTTCCTGGATGAGATGCGGTCCTGGCGGGAACCAGGGGCGGCGCTCGCCCGGAAGCCCACGCCCTCCCACGTCCGGGGCAATACCCGGAGGTCCCCCCGCGCCGAGCCCGGGCCCGAGGCGGACCCTCCTGACGCGCTCGCGCCCCCTGGTTCGAGGAAGCTGGCCGTGGGGTTGAGCACCGCCCTCCTGACCGTGGGGGCCGGTTGCTTCTGGCTGCTCACGTCGACCAGCCCGCCCCCCGCCACGCACGGAGGGGGACGCCCCATGGAGCGCCCACCCGGAGCCCTCCAGGCGCCTCCCATGGAGACATGGGACGAAGCTGGGATCGCGAAGGCTCGGTGGACCGTGACTCAACTCCAGAAGGAGCAACACCTGGAAGAGGCATTGCAGCTCGCGACCCGGTGTTTCAACGCCCTCCCCCAGAACCCCGACTGCCATTGGATGCTCGCGAGCACCCACGCCCTGCGCCAGAACACCGCGCTGGCCGCGTTCCACTACCGGGCCGTCCTGAGCCTCGTGCCGCCGGAGGACTCCCGAAGGGCCTCGGTGACGGCCGAGCTGAGGGCCCTCGAAGGCGACACCTCGCCTCCCGTGGAGGCAGCCTCCCAGCCCTCCGAACCCTCCCTGGACGAACTGCGAAGCCGTATCCAGGAGCTGACGGTGCAAGGCGACCTCCCGGCCGCCTTGACGCTGGCGCATCAATGCGGGACGCGGTTCCCGCGCGAGGCCGAGTGTCAGCTCCTGCTGGGGGCGCTGTATGCGCGCGCCAATGACACCCGCACCAGCGTGAACCACTATCAACGCTTCCTGGAGTTCGCTCCCGCCACGCACCCCAGCCGCAAGAAGGTGGTGAAGATCCTCGACGAGGCGGACGCCCTGTCGTCGGCCACGGGCCGGATCGCTCAGCCAGAGACCTTCGCGGACATGATGGAAGCCGGCCGCACCGCCTTCAGCAACGAGCGATACCCGGAGGCGGCCACCGCCTACCGGAACGCGCTCGCGATGAGGCCCGGCTCGGCCGATACCAAGCTCGAGCTGGGCCTGACACTCATCAAGCTCCAGAAGGCGACCCCGTCCGAGCGCAAGCAGGCCGTGAGGCTCCTCGAGGACGTCACCCGTCAGAACCCCAGCAACCGGAGGGCCTGGGTGGGCTTGGAGACCGCCTATACGTTGATTGGCGAGCCCGCCAAGGCCAAGCGCGCCAACGACCGGGCGCAGCTCTTCATTCGCAGGAACTACTCGAGCCCGCAGAAGGCCCGGGAGCTGCTCCGGGACTTCTGAAGCGGCGAAGCCTCCTGTCGTCCTACTCCGGCAGGTCCTCGCCCGACGGGAACCCCAGCCCCTGCGTCACCTCCGCGTCCGTGAGCCTCCGGAAGGCCCCCTCCGCCACATCCAGCGCCACCCGCCCCACCCCCTCCCGGTGCAGCGCGAGCACCGGGTGCCCCACCGCCGCGAGCATCCGCTTCACCTGATGGTGCCGTCCCTCCGTGAGCGTGAGCACCACCACGCCGGGCGACCGGAGCACCGCCTCCGCCGGACGCGTGGGGCCGTCCTCCAGCAGCACCCCTTCCCGCAGCCGCGCCAGCGCCGCCTCCGAAGGCAGCCCCTCCACGCGCGCCACGTACCGCTTGGGCAGGTGCGTCCGGGGCTCCGTCGCATGCCGCACCAGGCGTTCGTCGTTGGTGAAGAGCAGCAGCCCCGTGGTGTCCCGGTCCAACCGGCCCACCGCGTACCACTCGAACCCTTGAAGCTCCGGAGGCAGCACCGCGCGCAGCCGCTCGAAGACGGTGCCCACGCCCTCGGGGTCCGAGCCGTGCACCACCGGCCCCGCGGGCTTGTGGAACATCAGCACCCACACCCGCCGCGTCAGCGCGTGCTCCACGCCGTCCACGCGCACCCGCGTCCCCGCCCCCACGGGCGCGAAGGGCTCCTTCTCCACCCGGCCGTCCACCTCCACCCGGCCATCGCGGATCGCCTGCTCCGCTCCGGCGCGCGGCAACACCCCGGCCCGGCCCAGCGCGCGCGCCAGCCAGTCCGCGCGCGGGCCCACCGGGGCCTCCGGGCCCTTGCGCCTCGCGGCCTCCAGCCATCGCGGCGTCTTCTGCTTGCGCGCCATGCATCCTCCCTGCGTTCCCGGCCGCTGTATCAGATGCGTGACGGCAAGGATTCCCGGGACCGCGAGCACTCGTTCCCGGAACCGCTG
This sequence comes from Corallococcus silvisoli, assembly GCF_009909145.1. Classification (NCBI taxonomy): domain Bacteria; kingdom Pseudomonadati; phylum Myxococcota; class Myxococcia; order Myxococcales; family Myxococcaceae; genus Corallococcus; species Corallococcus silvisoli. The sequence continues at coordinate 945,050 of NZ_JAAAPJ010000001.1, read as the reverse complement.
GAGGTCGTTGCTGTTTCAGCTGCGTGACGACACGGACTCCCGAGACACCGGCCGCATGGGAGCAAGCAGGGGGCCTTGCGGGGCGACCTCGCGCTGTTTGACTCGTCCGGGCGGCTCTGCGCATGTGCGCGCCCGCCGTGTCCACGCGTCCCTCCGAATCCGCCGAAGCCCCGCCTGAACTCCTCGCCGCGCTCGCGCCGCCGCCTCCTGGCCCCGCGGTGGCCTTCGTGCTGCGCCTGGGCCATGCCCTGCACCGCCACGGCACGCCCGCCCACCGCCTGGAAGGGCTGATGCAGCGGGTGAGCGAGCGGCTGGGCCTGGAGGCCCGCTTCTTCTCCACGCCCACCTCCATCTTCGCCTCCTTCGGCCCCCCCGAGGACCTGCGCACCAGCCTCATCCGCGTGGAGCCCGGCGACATGGACCTGGAGCGCCTCATCCTCCTGGACATGCTCGCGGACGACGTCATCCAGGGGCGGCTCACGCCGTCGCAGGGCGCCACCCGCGTGGAGGCCATCCTCGCCCAGCCCCAGCGCTACGGCCCCGTCCTTCAGCTGTTCTGCTGGATGCTGGCGGGCGGCTCCGCGGCCCTGCTGTTCGGCGGGGGTTGGAAGGAGATGCTCGTCGCGGGCGTCAGCAGCCTGGCCATTGGCCTGGTGGACCTGGTGACGCGCAAGCAGCCCACCACCGCGCGGGTGCTGGAGCCCGTGGCGGCCGTGCTGTCCGCCGCGTTCGCGGGCCTCGCCGCCCACTTCTTCGGCCCCCTGCACGGGGAGGTCGCCACGCTCGCGGGCCTCATCGTCCTGCTGCCCGGCCTCACGCTCACCATCGCCGTCAACGAGGTGGCCACGCGCAACCTCATCTCCGGCACGTCGCGCCTCACCCACGCCGCGCTGGTGTTCCTCCAGCTGGGCTTTGGCGCGGCGCTGGGCAGCCGCGTCGCCACGGTGCTGCCGCCGGTTCCCGCGGGCCCCCTGCCCTCGGTGATTTCGACGGAGCTCGCCGTCGCCGCGCTCATCGTCGCGGGCTTCGCCATCGCGGTGCTCTTCCGCGCCCGGCCGCGCGACTGGGGATGGATTGCCCTGGCCGGCGCCGCCGCGTTCGGGGGCGCCCGCCTGGGGACGTTGCTGCTGGGGCCGCAGCTGGGCGCCTTCGCGGGCGCGCTGCTGCTGGGCATTGGCAGCAACGCGCTGGCGCGGCTTCGCAACCGGCCGTCCGTCACCACCGTCGTCCCCGGGCTGATATTGCTCGTCCCCGGCAGCGTCGGCTTCCGCAGCCTCGCGTCGCTGCTGGAGCGCGACGTGGTGGCCGGCGTGGACACGGCCTTCTCCATGCTGCTCGTCGCGGTGGCGCTGGCGGCGGGCCTGCTGTCCGCCAACGCCATCATGCCCCCGCGCAAGGTGCTCTGAGCGCCGCTACGTCAGGCGCAGCAGATACACGCTCGCGATGGCCACCCCGAAGTACGGCACCAGCACCGCCGCCCCCGCGTACTCCTTCGCCATGCGCTGGCCGAAGAAGAGCGCCAGCAGGGACAGCGCGGAGAGCACCGCGCCCAGGTAGGCGAGGAAGGGGCTGCCATTCACCAGCAGCGCCACCGCGCCCGCGGCGCTCAGCGCCCCCGCCGCCAGCTCCATCAGCGTGATGACTCCCAGCATCGGCGTCACCACGCCCTTCAGGGGCGACTTGGAGAAGTGGCCCGTCAGCCAGCCCAGGTTCCCCTTCCAGTCCACGACCTTGTCCAGACCGGACTGGAGGAAGAGGATGGCCAGGAAGGTGGCGCACAGCAGCTGGGGGAGCCAGAGGGTGAAGCGGGCGGAGTCGAGAGGCGGCATGGCGCGCACTCTACCCTCGCCCAAGCCGCTCCCAAGTCCGGTGAGCAGCCAGCCGGCCGACCTTCAGGGAATCTCCCTTGTGACATTCCGACCAGGCGGGCTCCCGGTGAGCGGTCCGGCTCCCTAACTTGCCGGGGCCATGGCTTCCGATCAGGTTGCGCGACGCGTCTTCGTCGGCCTCATCCTGCTGTCCATCCTCCTGCTGTGCCTGGTCATCCGGCCGTTCGCGGAGGCGCTCTTCCTGGCGGCCGTGCTGGCGGGCGCCTTCCATGGCCTCTACACCCGGCTCAAGCGGCGGGTGCGCGGCCACGGCTCCGTGTCCGCGGGCGTCATCGTCACCGGCGTCCTGCTGGCGCTGCTGCTGCCCCTGGGCGGCCTCACCGCGTTCGTCGTCGCCGAGGTGTCCGCGGGCGCCCGGTTCGTGACGCAGACCGTGCAGGAGAGCGGCGTGGAGGGGCTGGTGGGCAAGCTCCCCGACGGCCTCCAGGCCCCGGTGAGCAAGCTGCTCCAACGGCTGCCGCTGGAGCAGGCCCAGCTGGACCAGAAGCTCCAGGAGCAGGTCACGAGCCAGGGCGGCACGGCGGCCAAGGCCGTGACGGGAGCGGTGGCGGCCACGGGCACGCTCATCCTCCAGACGACGCTGATGCTCATCGCCCTCTACTTCTTCCTCACCGACGGCGCGCGGCTGGTGCAATGGCTGGAGAGCGTGTCACCGCTGCGGCGCGGACAGACGCAGGAGCTGCTGCGCGAGTTCAAGAACACGTCCGTGTCGGTGCTCGTCTCCACCGTGGCCACCGCGGGGGTCCAGGCCGCGGCGGCGCTCATCGGCTTCCTCATCGTGGGCGTGCCCGCGGCCGTGTTCTTCACGGGCCTCACGTTCTTCTTCGCCCTCGTCCCCGCCGTGGGCGCCGCGGTGGTGGTGCTGTTCACCGCGGGCCTGATGTTCCTCAGCGGCCACCCCTGGGCCGCGCTCTTCCTGGCCATCTGGGGCGTCGTCGTGGTGGGGCTCGTGGACAACATCGTGAAGCCGTTGCTGGCCCGCAAGGGCATGAACCTGCACGGCGCCATCATCTTCTTCGCCTTGCTGGGCGGCCTGGCGGCGTTCGGCGCCGTGGGCCTGCTGCTGGGCCCGCTCATCGTCGCCTTCTTCCTCTCCGTGGTCCGCATCTACGAGCGCGACTACGGCCGGCCCAACGGCCGGGTGGGCGACCCGTCCACGCCGGGCGGGCCGCCGGTGGAGCCCGGCGGCCATCGCGCCGTGCTCACCTCGGAGTCCGGAGCGCCCCTGGCCGACGTGGACGTGCCGCCCGAGCATTGACCGCCGTCAGGGCGCGGACTTCCTCGGCGCGGTCCCCTTCGCGGGCGCCGGAGCGGCTTCCGGGCCCAGCTCCCGGAACGCGTCGCGCACCCCCTCCGGAGAGGCCGCCACCTTCGCGGCGACGCGGCGGGCCTCCGCGGGCGACAGCCGTCCCAGCAGGCTGCGCTCCAGGTGCTGATCCACGAAGGCCTGGGTGGTGTCCTCCTTCAGGTCCACCATGTCGCCCTTCGCGTCCAGCACCGGCACCACGCGCGGAGAGTTGAGCAGCAGCACGGTGGGCACATCCACGGCCTTCACGCGGCGGGCGACCTCGTCGCGCAGCTTCGGGTCGAAGTGGATGCCCTTCTCCTGGACCAGCGCGCGGATGCCCTCGTAGTCACCGGTGGCCTTGATGACCATCAGGCGGGACAGCAGCGCGCCCACCGCCTCGCGCATCTTCGCGAAGTCCGGCACCGTCAGGTACGTGCGGCCGTTCTCCACCACCGGCTTCACCGCGCCCTGCTCCTCCAGGAACGTCACCGTCATCTGGTGGCCGCGCTGGTGGTCCTCCTCGAAGGCGTTGCCCGTCTCCACGCGGCGCAGGTTGGTGAGCCCCTCCACCAGGAAGTCCCGGTACATCTGCCGCGCGATGGCCTCGTGGTCCGGCGACAGCTCCGCGAGCGCCGGGTCGAAGGCGTGCCACAGCGCCACCAGGTCCGCCCGCGCCTCCTCCAGCGTGTTGTCGTACTCCTTGAGGAAGACGGACGGGGACTGGCCCTTGAGCTTGGGGTCCACCTGCCCGGAGGCATGGCCCAGCACCTCATGGAAGGCCACCAGCCACTTGCGCGCGGTGACGGAGTACTTCTGCGCCTGCTCGCGGTCCTCGGCCGTGCGGGAGAACTCCAGCGCCAGGGGCAGCCGCGTCACGGCGGAGGCCGCGTCCATGACGTTGGTGATCATCACGCTCTTGCTGCCGTACTTCTCCCGGATGTGCTGCTCGTTGGGCAGGTTGATGCCCGCGGGCGGCTCCGGGTTGGACGTGATGAGGTTGATGGCCTTGGCGACGGGCGGCGCGACCTTCTTGCGGCGGTACTTCTCGGGCCAGGGCAGCCGGTCCTCGAAGTACTGGGCCTTGCGGCCCATGAGCTCCATGATCTGGTTCTCCTTCGCGTCGCGGTAGTTGACGAGCGCCTCCCACTGCCCCTTGTGGCCGCGGGGGTCGACGTACGTCTCGATGAAGCCCAGGTTGGCGTCCACCTTGGGGTCCACCTTGAGCCACGCGATGTTGTAGGCGTCCCAGTCCTGCGGGCTGCCCGTCTGGAAGTAGCGCACGAGCTTGCCCAGCGCGACCTTCTGCGCGGGCTCCGCGGACTTCATCGCCTCCTGGAGGTGGGCGATGACGCGCGAGAGCTCCTTCGCGTACAGGCCCGGCTTGACCTTGCCGTCCGGCGTGCCCGCGCGGAACACCTGCTCCACCAGCTTGCCGTTCTGCTTCACCACGCGCGAGTTGAGCGGGTACTTCTCCCGGAAGCCCACCAGGTCCTTCTCCGTCACGCCGGGGCCATAGGCGGTGTTGGAGGAGGCGGTGAGCAGGTCCTGGCCCGGCGGCGGGGCCTTGGAGGTGAGCTGCGGCTCGAAGGCCGCGTCGAAGAGGGTGGGCTTCAGCTCCTGGAGCCAGGCCTGGAGCCCCGCCTCGTCCTTCACCGTCCAGGGCGCGCCGGCCGCGAGGGCGCGGGAGGCGCCCGCGGCAAGCTGCTCGGCGGTGAAGGCCGGGACGAACTTCTGGCCGGTGGTGCTGTCGTGGTTGCCGCCGTGCCCGTAGAAGCGCAGCAGGTAGTCCGCCAGCTTCGCGTCGAAGCCGGACGCGGCGCTCTGCGCATCCCGGCCGAACAGCCAGACGCCCTCCAGCAGCTGCTTGGCCGGCACCAGCTTCCAACCCAGCTGGTCATACGCGATGTCCTCCCCCGCGTGCGCCGCGAGCGTGAGGGACCACGCCACGCGCTTCTCCGCGAGCGACAGCTCCGCGACGCCCGGCGCGAACATCTGGGCGACGGCGGTGTTTCCGGAGCGGGCCCGGAGGAACCTTCCGCCAGGGACCGTGAGGGTGGGCTGCGCGGTCTGGGCGAGTCCTGCATCGGGTGGGGTGGAGGGCGCGGCGGCGAGGACGGCGGCCAGCAGCAGGGGCTTCATGAAGGCTCCAGGGAGACGTGACGGGTCGTGGCTACCGCGCGCGGGAGGTGGACTCAAGCGGCGCGCGGCCGAGCCCGTCGCGGCTGGACAGAGTGCCCGTTGGGGGGTCCCCCTGTCCTAGGATGGGCGCCCTTCTCTTGGAGACATCATGGTGCGTGTTTCTCGCTTGCCCCGGCTGGTGTTGTTGCTTCCCCTGTTGACGCTGCTCGGCACGGTGGCCTGTGGCGACGATGAGCCGACCACCCCCACCCCCGACAGCGGCTCCCACACCGTGGACGCGGGCACGGATGCCGGCATCGACGCGGGTCATGACGCAGGCCCTGGCGCGGAGACGGACGCGGGCGCCGACGCGGGCCCGGAGCTGGACGGCGGCATCGACGCGGGCGCGGAGACGGACGCGGGCACGGAGGCGGACGCCGGCACCGACGCGGGCACGGTGACGGACGCGGGAACGGAGGCGGACGCGGGCACCGACGGTGGTGTGGCGTGCACCCCGAGCGGCTGGGTGGATGAGCCGGCGGACCTGGGCGTCATCACCAACCGGTCGCTCGACATCCTGGTCCGGCTTCGCGCCATCCCGGGCCTCGCCGTGCAGGAGAACCCCAACGGCGTGAACGTGCCCACGGGCTACCGCCTCTTCGTCATGAAGTACAACCAGCCCGCGGACCACGCGCACCCGGAATGCCAGCGCTTCGAACAGCGCGTGACGCTGATGCACACGTCGGACGCGAAGCCGATGGTGCTCTACACGGGTGGCTACAATGTCTCGGTGGGGACCGGCCGCTCGGAGCCCGCACAGCTGCTGGCAGGCAACCAGATCGCCCTGGAGCACCGCTTCTTCCCGCCCAGCATCCCGACCCCCGCGGACTGGAGCCACCTCACCATCCGCCAGTCCGCGGATGACTTCCACCGCATCACCCAGGCGCTCAAGCCCATCTACACCGGCAAGTGGGTGTCCACCGGCGGCAGCAAGGGCGGTGAGACGGTGGTGTTCTTCCGCCGCTTCTACCCGGATGACGTGGACGCCACGGTGGCGTACGTGGCGCCCATCGCCCGCCGCGATGACGAGCGCTTCCCGGCCTTCCAGGACACCGTGGGCGGAGCCGCGCAGGCCGCCTGCCGCGAGCGGCTGTGGGCCTTCCAGCGCGAGGTGCTCTCGCGGCGGGAGCGGATGCTCGCCCTCGTGGACGACTACGCCCGCACGGAGGGGCTGACGTACACGCAGCTGGGCCGGGAGCTGGTGCTGGAGCACGCCGCCATCGAGACGTACTTCGCCTTCTGGCAGTACGACGCCCCCTCGCGCTGCACCCAGAACATCCCCGACGCCACCGCCACGGATCAGGAGCTGTTCGACGCGATGGACTACGAGGTGGGCATGGGCTCCTTCGCGGACTCGGGCATCGCGCCCTACGCGGCCTACTACTACCAGTCCGCCCTGGAGCTGGGCTGGCCCCAGCCCTACGAGGCGCACCTGGGCGCGCTCATCCACTTCCCGGGCACGGACACCGGCGACGTGTACTCGCCGCCCGGCATCCCGTTCGTCTTCCGTCCCCAGGCCATGCCGGACATCCAGGACTGGGTGTCCACCCAGGGCAACCGCCTGATGTTCATCTACGGCAGCCTGGATCCCTGGACGGCGGCGGCCTACTCGCTGGGGAGCGCGCAGGACTCCTACTACTACACCGTGCAGGGCGGGAATCACGGCGCGCGCATCAGCCTGCTCCCCACGCAGCAGCAGGCGGAGGCGAAGGCCACCCTCAACCGCTGGATGGGCGTCGCCCCGCTCAAGCGCGCCCCCAAGGTGTCGCTCGAGGACGAGCCGCCCCTCTTCGCGCCGCGCCTGCCGCCCCGGCTGCGCGAGGGCTCGCAGCCGTAGCGCGCCCCCCAAGGCCGTCCCGGGATGATGCCGGGGCGGCCCGGGGCATCGAAGCCGCCCTGCCGCGCCGTCGCGGCCTGGGCGGAGGATGTTCAGCGAAGGACCGCCCCCGGGCTTCCGGAAGGCCGCCCCGAGAGGCGGACTTCCGGGCCGGGCGCGGGCGGCCGGAACGCGGAGCGCGTCCCGGCGACGCCGCCTAGAACGCGGTGCCGTTGGCGCGCTTGCCGGGCGAGCTGCCCGTGCTGGCCAGCGACGTGTGCAGCACGAAGCTGCCCGTGGCGCTCACGTCCGGGCTGCGGTTGGCGGACACGCCGTCCGTGCTCGCGAGCGACGACGCGAACACCACCGAGTCCACCGTGGTGCCCGCGCTGTTCTTCACCGTGACGGTGTCCCCGCTGTTGGACAGGCCCAGCGTCCCCGTGGACGCGGCCACCGCGCCCACCGTGCCCGCCGGGATGCCGGACGCGCCCCCGAACACCACCACCGCCTTGCCCGCGGCCACCGTGGTGCCGCTGGCGAAGGTGTGCCGCACGTTCGTGCTGTCGGACACCGTCCAGCCGCTCACGTCCACCGCCGCGGTGCCGCTGTTGACCAGCTCCACGAACTCGCCGCTCACGTCCGAGCCCGGCTCGTTCAGCAGCACCTCGTTGATGAACAGGGTGCCCGTACCGCCCGAGCCGCCCCCCGTGGTGATGGTGAAGGCCCCGTTGTTCAGGTCACTGACGGAGGCATCGCTCGCGTCGCTCACCCGCACCCAGGCGTTGGTGCTGGCGCTGCCAGGAACCGTCCACGCCACGCTGCCCGCGGACGCGCTCGTGCTGGACGTCACCGTCGTCCAAGAGGAGCCGTTCAGCGAGTACTCCACCTTCACGTTGGAGATGCCGGACGCCGTCCAGGTGATGGTGTGCGCCGAGCCGCCCACCCAGCTCTCACCGCCATTGGGCGACAGCACCGTCACGGAGCTGGAGACGGCGTCCCCCGGGATGAGGAAGTCCTTGATGACGCCCATGTGCTGCATGCCGGTCGCGCCGCTGTCACCCGCCACCGCCGGCGAAATCTCCGAGATGGGCGAGTACACGCGCGTGTCCACCACCAGCCCGCTGGCGAAGGTGCTGGAGCCGATGACGACGGACGTCTGGTAGGGGCGCAGGTCGCTGTCCACCAGCACGTGGTCGTACGGCGAGCTGCGGCCCGCGTTGGTGTTGGTGTTGCCGTTGCGGTCCGCCGGGTACGGCGACGCCGTGTTCACCACCTGGGAGAAGGTGCTCAGCGCCGCCTCGCTGCGGCTGCTGGTGTTGAAGTCACCGCCAATGACCAGGTAGTCCCCCGCCGGCACGTTGGCGTTGATGAACTTCACCAGGTTGGTGGCCTCCGTGTTGCGGACGCTGGCGTTGGTCGTCAGCAGGTGCACGCTGATGGCCCACAGGTCCTTGGGCCCCGGGATGTCGATGCGCGCCCACGCGAAGTCCCGGTTGGACACCTGCGTGTCGTCCCACTCACCGGACGCGATGATGGGGTAGCGGCTGATGATGCCGTTGGGGATCTGCGCGCCCCCCTCACGGTAGTACGAGAAGCCCGTGCCGAAGGCCGTGTCCACGAAGCTGCGGATGTCCGCCGCGGAGTCCGTCTTGTAGTTGAACTCCTGGATCATCACGACGTCCGGGTTGGTGCCCTGGAAGATGCGGATGCCGTGCCCGGGGTCATAGTCCTGCCCGTTGCCGCTGCTCAGGTTCGCCGCCATCAGGCGCAGCCGCACGTTGGCCAGCCCATCCTCGCGAGCGACGAGCTCGGGCGCCGTCGCGCCGTCGTCCAGCTCCGCCGGCCCCCCGCAGGCGCCCAGCACCGCGAACGCCAGCGTGAAGGACCACGCCCGCAGGGAGGCGGAGGGCCGCCGGAAGAGGTCTTGTTTCAGGTTCACGATGTTTCATCCTGCTCCCGGGAAGCCCAGGAGCCATAGAGGTTCAGGGACGTCACGGCAGGGCCGCGTACGCAGTATTCCGCGTACACGACGCCTCCGCCGTTTATCCGTCACATTCCTCGAAACGTTGCGTGACGACGGTCCCCGGCCCGCGCGCCGGCCCGTCCTGTTACGCATTGTTACATCGCGGCCGTGGTGGACAGGGCGACGAAGGCGTAGCGCAGGCCCTTGCCCAGGGTGACGAAGAAGACAAACGGCACGGGGCGCACGCCGACGAAGCCGCCGGCGAGCACGAACGCGTCCCCCAGGATGGGCAGCCACGACATGAGCAGCGCGGGGGCGCCCCAGGTGCGCAGGTTCGCCTCCACGCGCGCCATGCGGGGGCCTTCCTTCTCCCGCCTGCGCGCCACCCAGCGGCCCACGGCCCCGCCGCCTCCGCGGGATACCCACTGGCCCAGGATGTAGAGCGTCACCGCGCCCAGCACGTTGCCCACGGTGGCCACCACGGTGGCCGTCACCGGCGGCGAGCCGTTGTAGATGAGCGCGGCGAGCATCGCCTCGGAGGGCACCGGCACCACGGAGCCCGCCAGCATCGCGACGAAGAACATCCCGGGGAGGCCCCAGGTGGACAGGGTGGACGGCTCGGCGGTCATGGGAGGCCTGGGGCCATACACCCAGGACCGGCCGCGCGTCTTGTCCGCCGTGTCCTGGCCGCGCCCGCCGCCCTGCCCTTCAGGGCCAGCGGGTGTCCGGCGCCGGGGGACTCAGGGGCCGCGACCTCCAGGGGGCTTGTAGGCGTGGGTAGGGGTCCCCATCGTCCCCGCCATGCGACGACCCACCCGGGAGCGGACAGGCATGCGGTCCATCGACACCGAGGACGAACGAATCGCGTCCCTGCTCATCGCCGACGACCCGGCGCCGCCCTCGGATGGCGCCAGGGACGTGGCGGTGCGGCTGCGCGACGGGCGCCGCTTCGTGCTCACCGTGCACACCCTGGAGGCGCTGGAGGCGCGGCTGGGGGGCGCGCCGTCCTTCGTGGCGACCGGCGTCGTCCTGGTGCGGCGGATGTCGGATGGCGCCGTGCTCCACGCGGTGCGCTCGGCGCTGGACCGGGGCGTGGAGCGGTTCGGCACGCTCCAGCCGCCCATCGAGGAGTAGCCGGGTCAGGGCGCGGAGGCCGCCGCGCTCAGGGGCCCCGCCACCTGGCGGCCCTGGCGCCAGACGCCGGTGATGCGGTCCACGGCGACGATGCTGGCCGCGGGGTCGCCTTCCACGATGAAGAAGTCCGCCCGGAGGCCCGGCTTGATGCGGCCCCGGTCCTTGAGCTTCAGCAGGTCCGCCGCGCTCCCGGTGGCCAGGGCCAGCGCCTGCACCGGCGTGAGGCCCGCGCCGACCAGCAGCTTCAGCTCCCGGTGCTCCGCGTAGCCGGGGATGCGCAGCGGCGTGGCGCCGGAGTCGGTGCCAAAGCCCACCTTCACGCCCGCGTCGTACAGCGCCTTCAGGTTGGCCTGGTTGGTGGAGAGGGCGTGGCGCGCCTCCGCGGCCTTGGGGTCCTGGAGCGTCTTCGTCCGCCACGCGTCGTCCTGGAACTGCGCGCGCAGGTCGGGGGTCAGCGCGGGTCGCAGCACGGGGTCGCCCACGAGCAGGGGCTGGTCCGCGTAGACGACGGTGGCCTCGTCCAGTTCGAGCGTGGGCACGTACCAGACGCCGCGCTTCTTCATCGCCTGGATGAAGGCCGCGTCCACGGGCTGGTCGCGCACGCCGTGCGCGAGGATGTCCACGCCCGCGTCCACCACGGCGCGGGCGTCCTCCAGGTCGTGGATGTGGGCGGCGACGCGCAGGCCCTGCTTGTGGGACTCGTCGATGACGGCCTTGTAGATGTCCGGCGGCATCTTCGGGAGCTTGCCCAGGAAGCCGTCCACCCAGATCTTCACCAGGTCCACGCGGTTCTTCGCCAGGGTGCGCACCGCCGCGCGGGCCTCCTCCACGGTGGCGGGGCGGAAGAGCTGATCCGGCGCGCTGCGCGTCATCGCCTGGGGCGGGCCGCCCTCCGGCACGCCGATGCCCTGCCCCGCGCCGAACAGGTCCGCGCCGCTGAAGGAGTCCGCGTGCGCCTCCTTGCGGAGCTCGTTGAACAGCGGCCGGTTCATGCCCAGCGCCGTGACGGTGGTGACGCCGTAGGCCGCGTACAGGCGCAGCTGCCGCTCGATGTTCTCGCGCGTGTAGTGCTCCGGGCCCACGGACGTGCCCACGCTCTGTCCCACGTGGCTGTGGTCGGAGATGAGGCCGGGCAGGAGCGTCCTGCCCTTGAAGTCGATGACCTCCGCGCCCTTGGGGACGGGGATGTGGATGGCGAGCCCCACGGAGACGATGCGCCCGTCGCGCACCACCACCGCAGCCTCCTCCAGCGGCGTGCCCCCGGAGCCGTCCAGCACCGTCCCGCCCCGGAAGACCTGCGTGCGGGGAGCGGGGGGCGCCGCGTGGGCGGACGGCATCAGCGCGAGGGCGAGCAGGGCGGCGGGCAGGAAGCGCGAGCGCATGAAGTCTCCGAAAGGATGCCCAAGAACCCTAGGAGCGGCCCGCGCTCGCGACAACCCTTCCCTGCCGGGGCTGACGTGCGAGGCGTCCAGGACGCGGCGGTGCTACAGGCCGGGTGCTCGCGCCGGCCCCGAGGAGGAGAGGACGGCGCATCGCGGCGATTTCATGACTTCCTCCGAGAAGCACGGCGCCGTGATTATGCTGCGCGCCCGATGGATGAACCCGGCCTGCAATATCCCGGAGAAGCCCTGCGCAGCTGGCTGCGTCAGTTCGCCAAGACACCCGTGGCCGAACCGACGCTGCGCCTGCTGGTCGTCCTGGCGGACACGGTGTTCTTCGCGAGCCTGGGCCGGGAGGAAGGCGAGGCCACGCGCGTGCGCATCGCCTACCACGCGCAGGGCTTGCAGGGCCTCCAGGCGGTGCGGGAGACGGTCTTCATTGGCGGCGCGAAGGGCAAGCGGCAGGCGTGGGAGACGCTGCCCCTGGAGCCCAAGTCGAGCATCACCGACTTCAGCGTGGAGGCGCTGGTGAAGATCGCGCCCGCGGCGTACCTGCCGCGCACGGCGGTGGTGGTGGGCCCGCGCGACGGCAAGCTGCGCATCCAGGGGCTGGCGCGCCGGGTGGAGTACACGGAGTTCCACGCCGAGGGCGAGGAGGACGTCTTCATCCTCTACGCGCCGGAGCCGGGACACCTGGTGGTGAGCACGCAGGGGCGCGAGGTGTTCCGCTACGAGCAGGGCGCGCCGGTGCCGCCGGGCCGGCGCGTGGCGCTGCACGACCTGCTGTTCCACGAGGACAGCGCGGTGCGCGCGGCGCTGATGGAGATGTGCTCGTCGCTGGTGGAGTCCCTGCCCAGGGTGCAGCCGCTGATGGGCGGCAACCGCGAGTGGTACGTGTCCAACGCGGTGCAGGGGCTCATCCGGAAGATGGGGGCGCTGCACCACGGGGGGCTCATCGCGTTCCTGCCCAAGCAGCATGACGTGGAGCGCTTCCGCACGCGCGGCAAGTACGTCCTGCCACAGGAGCAAGGCTCGCTCCTACGGGAGCGGCTGCAGCGGTTCGTCCAGGCGAGAGCGGACCTCATCAACGGCGCGTGGCGAGCGGAGGCCGGCAAGGCCGCGTCGCAGGAGGAGCAAGAGGATCCGGAGCTGAAGAAGGCCGCCGCGGAGCACGACGACAAGGCGACCGAGAGTGACTTCCAGGCGTTGGTGGAGAGCATCGGGCAGTTCACCGCGGTGGACAACGCGCTGGTGATGGGGCCGGAGCTGGAGGTGCTGTGCGCGGGCTATCAGATCGCCATCCCGCGCAGCGGTCCGCCCCAGGTGTTCGAGGCGCGCACGCTCCAGGGGAGGCCCGGGCCGCACTACCCCATCAGCCAGCACGGCTCGCGCCACCGCGCCGCGGCCGTCTTCGCCAACCAGCACTCCGGCGCCATCGTGTTCGTCGCGTCCCAGGACGGCCCGCTCCGCTGCCTGCACCGGCCCCCTGGCAAGAAGAAGGTGCTGCTCTGGAGCCTCCTGCTGACGGAGGACTGAGCGTGCGGGCGGCCCTGCTACCGTGCGCGCGACCGGGAGGCAGGCATGAAGCGGCTGGGGTGGGTGCTGCTGCTGGGAGTGCTCGTGTCGGGCTGCGCGACGACCCGAGGCGTGCGTCTGGAGATCGACGACGGCGAACGGGCCATCATCACGCCTCACGAAGGGGAAGGCGCGTCACTCTCCGCGACGCGCCTGGAGGAAGACGAGTTCGCGGCCGCCGTGAAGACGCTCGCCCGGGACGTGCGGCCGTTCGCCCAGCCATTGAGGGGTGCACGCGAGCTGTTTGGCCTGCCGGAGCGCAGCGGCGTGTTCGGGTTCCGGGAACGGACCCGTCAAATCATCCCGCTCGGAGAGGCGGAATCCCGCGAACTGCGCCTCCTTGACGCATCGGACGACCTGACGCGCGGCTACAAACAATGGTGCGCGAAGAAGCGCGAGCAGGCCGGTGATTGCCTGCGCCTGTTGGACGAAGGCCCGTTGCTGGGAAGCGACGGGCGGTACGCCCTGGCGATGGCCGTCGCGATGGACTCCGTCTGGCACGAGACGGCCGAAGCCCTGGAAGGCATCACGAACTCCCAGGCCCTCATGGCCACGGTGACGTCCACCGTGACGATGTACCTGTTGCTCTGGGCACTCCCAGAGCCAGTGTCCAAGGGGCTCGCCGCCCTCCTCACCGCCACGGCAATTGCGTACCTGGGTGTGGACACCGTCTGGACGCTGCTGGATGGCTGGGTGGCGCTGGTCCGCCACGTGGATCAGGCCACCACGTTCATGCAGGTCCATGACGCGGGTGAGGCATACGGCGAGGTGCTGGGACGGAACGCCGCGCGGATCTTCGTGATGCTGGCAACCGCGGCCCTGGGCAATACGGTAGGGCTCGCGATGAAGGCGCCGACACTGCCGGGCTCCGCGCAGGCCGCGTTGGCGGTGGAGACCCAAGCGGGATTCCAATATGCAGCCATGGGTAGCGTACGCTCCGTGGCGATGACCGCGGAGGGCTTCACCGTCGCGCTCGCGCCCAACGCGGTCGCGATGTCATCGCGCCCCGGTGGCGCCCAACGCCACCACCTGGCCACCATCCGGAATGAGAAGTCCGCGAAACAAGGTGGACCCTGGACCCCGCTCTTCCGGCGCATCTTCAAGCAGGCGGGCATGGAGCTAAAGGACCCGGAGAACATCGTCGAAATCCCCGGCCACCGGGGCCCACATCCCAGGGCGTATCATGAACGAGTCTATCGCCGTTTGAACGAAGCCACCGCTGGCTGCCGCACCATGGAAGCATGCCGAAAGGCCCTGACCATCGAACTGCGGACCCTGGCGAACGAAGCAACCACTCAAGGCTCCGTCATCAACCGACTGCTCACCCAGTGGCGCTGACGGAACGGACCATGGCGAAGCGCTACTTTGACTTGTCAGAGGACGTTGAGACTCCAGGCCGCTGGTACCTGGGGGATCCCGTCCATGAACAAGGGGTCGAGGTCGAAGACCCCTGGATGTTCCGAGCCGGCAAACCCGTGCATGTGCCAACTCGCCTCCGGATACCCATCGATGAGCCGGGGAGGCCCCTCGACTTTTCGGCTGCCGGCATCGGTCAGGCGCCCATCCTACACGTCAAGCTGGCCACCATTTTCGCGACCCTTGCGCCCAACGACGTCCAGCTGCTCTCGGTGGACATCCAGGGACAGCCCGAACAGTTCAGCATGCTCGTAGCCACTCGATTGATCCGCTGCATTGATGTTCATGCGTCTGAGGAAGCCCGGTACTGGGAGCCCGAGGACGGGCGGCCGGAAAAGCTCGGGCAGTACCGTTCCGTCTACGGCATGCGCATCGACCCGTCGCAGGTGGGCGACGCCAAGGTCTTCCGGACCTGGGGCTGGTCCATCGCCCTCATCGTCTCCGACGACATCAAGACCGCCCTGGAGCGCACGGGCGCCACCGGCATGCACTTCACCGAAGTGTAGGCCCCCCCTCTCGCGCGCGATCGCCTCCCTGCCCTGCGTCCGGCCCAAGCTTCCGCCTCAGGTCCCGGTACAATCTCCAGATTGTCATGATACAATCTGGGGCATGTCCCGCTCCACCTGGAAGCCACGTCTGAAGCGGTCCGGCGGTCCCTTGTACGCGGCGCTCGTCGACGCGCTCTCCGCGGACATCAGCTCGGGGCGGCTTCGCGCGGGGGACCGGCTGCCCACGCACCGGGAGCTGGCGAGCACGACCGGGGCCTCGCTCGGGACCGTGACGCGGGCCTACGCGGAGGCGGAGCGGCGGGGCCTCATCTGGAGCCAGGTGGGCAACGGCACGTTCGTGAAGAACCTCCGGGAAGGAGACCATTACTCACCCCAACCCGACCGGCTGCGCATCGACCTGGGACCCACGGCCGCGCCCCTCGTGCCCGGGGACCTGGGGCACCTCGCGCTCGCCGCCGCGCTCCGACGGCTGGGGGAGCGCGCGGACCTCACCGGGCTCAGTGGCTACCAGGCGCACGCGGGCACCGAGGCCCAGCGGAGCGCGGGGGCCCGCTGGCTGTCACTCGCGGGGGTCGCGGCCACGACCGAGGAAGTCACCGTGTGCGGCGGCGCCCAGCACGCCACCTTGATGGTGCTGTCCCTGCTCGCGAATCCGGGCGGATTGCTGGTGGAGGACATCACCTATCCGGGGGTCCTCGCCACCGCGGAGTGGCTGCGGCTGCCCACCCATCCGGTCGCGCTCGACGCGGAGGGGCTCATTCCCGAGGCGCTCGCGGAGGCTTGCCGGAAGAGCGAGGCCCGGGTGCTCTACTGCACCCCCACGAACCACAACCCCACCACGACCATCATGCCGTTGAAGCGACGGCAGGCCCTGGTGGAGGTCTGCCGCGAGTTCGACGTCACGATCGTCGAGAACGGAGCGCTGGCGCCGCTCGTCGACAAGGCCCCGCCGCCGCTCGCGGCCCTGGCCCCCGAGAGGACGTACCACCTGGGAAGCCTGTCGAAGGCCGTGCTGCCCGCGCTGCGCGTCGGCTACATCCGGGCGCCCGTCGCGTCCCGGAAGGCGCTGGAGCACGCGGCCGCGGCGACGGTCTGGTCGGGCTCTGCGCTGCTGACGGAGATCGCCACGCAGTGGGTGACGGATGGCACCGCCGAGTCCCTGCGCGACGCGCGGCGGGTCGAGGCCACGGCGCGGCAGGCCCTGGCGGCCCGCGTGTTGAAGGGGCACCCGTACGTCGCGCACGACCGCGCCTACTTCCTGTGGATGCCCCTGCCCGGGCATCGCCGCGCCACGGAGCTGGTGGAACAGGCCGCCGCGCACGACGTGCTGATCGGCCCCTCGCACCTGTTCGCGGCCCGGCCGGGCCAGGCCCCCAATGCGCTCCGGGTGTCGCTCGGCGCGGCCAGCTCGCGCGCGGAGCTGGAGCGCGGGCTGAAGACGCTGGCCGGACTGCTTGGCGCCACGTCACCGACGCCGCGGCGACTGGTCTGACGCATCACCCCTCACCTCCATCCTGGATGTGCCCATGACGTCTCTTCTGTCCCGCCGTGGTGGACGCCTGTCGCGAGCACGCATGGCGCTGCTCCTCATGGGGCTGACCGTTCCCTGGATGGCGACGGGAGCGGAAGCCGGGGACCCGCTCCAGCAACGCCTCGACTTCTCGGACGCCTCCTTCCGTTGGCCGACGCGCATCCGAGACACCCTCACTCCACCCCGCTGGCTGCCCGAGGGCGAACGGTTCGTGTACTGGTCCATGGTCGAGCCCTATCGCGAGACCTGGGTCCTGGTGGATGCGCGGCGGCGCACCCAGCAGCCCCTGCTGGACGCGGAGTCCCTGAGGTCCCAGCTCACGCAGCTGTTCGGCAAGCCGGTCGCGGTGTCCGGCGCCATGCCCTTCACGCTCACGCCGGATGCGAAGGGGATCGTCTTCTCCGTCCAGGGCCGGGCGTTCACGCTGGGGCTGACGGACCGCCGCGTCGTGGAGCGGCCCGCCACGGATCCGGTCGCGCTGTCGCTCCGGCCCGACAACCTCCTCGCTCCGGAGGGCGGGGCGATCGCGGTGCAAGGGGACACGGGCGTCAAGGTGGTCGACGCCCAGGGCGTGACCCGGATGGAGCGCACCGGCGAGGAGGACTCCACCTGGAAGCTGCCCGCGTCGGCGTGGTCTCCCCAAGGCCGCTTCCTCGCCGTCTGGCGCGAGGACACGCGGGGCGTGCACCGGATTCCGCTGGTCGACTACGGCACCGCGCTGGAGCAGGTGACATGGGCGCCCTACTCCAAGACGGGGACGCCGCTGATGCGCTCGGAGCTGAACTTCGTCACGGTGGCGACGGGACAGGTGACGGCCGCGCCCGGTGACGCGACGGAGCGCTACGACTGGCTCGCGGGCTGGCGTCCGGATGGCAGCGAGGCGCTGGTGCTCCAGCTCTCCCGGGATGGCAAGCGGCTGGACCTGGTGGCGGTGGACCCGGCGACGGGCAAGCACCGCCGCGTGCTGCGCGAGGAGCGCCAGGAGACCTTCGTGGGGGCGCTGGACTTCGCGGTGGAGGGGTGGTCCCGGCAGGTGACGCCGCTGCCCGACAACCGGCACTTCCTCTGGATGTCCGAGCGCGACGGCTGGCGGCACGTCTATCTTTATGACTATTCAGGCAAGCTCGTGCGCCAGCTCACCCGGGGCGCGTTTCCGGTCCACGCGGTGGCCGGCGTCTCGCCGAAGGCGGACGTCTTCTTCGTGCTCGCGTCCGCGGAGCCCGGGGCCCCGTATGAACGCCACGTGTACCGGGCCTCGCTGGAGGGCGGCGCCCTGAAGCAGGTGTCCGCCGGGCCCGGGATGCACCGGCCCGTGCTGTCACCATCCACGCGGTACTTCGTGGATGGGCACTCCTCGCGCGAGCAGCCGAGGGTCTGGGACGTGGTGTCCGCGGACGGGCGGCAGACCTTCCGCTACGCGAAGGCGGACACCCGCGCCCTGGCGGAGCTGCACTACACGCCGCCGGAGCCCCTCACGGTCCAGGCGGCGGACGGCACCACGCCCCTCTACGGCGTGCTGTACAAGCCCTGGGACCTCGATCCGAAGAAGCGCTACCCCGTCATCGATGTCATCTACGCGGGACCGTTCACCACGGTGGTGCCCTGGTCCTACGTGGGCACGACGGAGTCGCTCGTCGCGCACTCGCTCGCGCAGCTGGGGTTCATCGTCATGGTGCTGGACGCGCGGGGCACTCCGGGACGGAGCAAGGCGTTCCAGGACGTGAACTACGGCCGCGTGGGGCAGACGGAGATTCCGGACCACGTCGCGGCGCTCAAGCAGGCGGGCGCGAGCCGGCCGTACATGGACCTGGAGCGCGTGGGCATCCAGGGGAGCTCCTGGGGCGGCTACTTCGCGCTGAGGGGGATGCTGACCGCGCCGGAGTTCTTCAAGGCCGGCTATGCGGGAGCGCCTGGGGCGCTGACGGAGGAAGCCATCATCAACGAGCCGAACATGGGCCTGCTCACGGAGAACCCGCGGGGCTACGCGGCGGGGTCCAACGAGGCGCTGGCGGACAAGCTCCAGGGAGCGCTCAAGCTGATGCACGGGACGAGCGACGTGAACGCCTCCCTGTCCACGACCATGCGGATGGCCCAGGCGCTGGTGCGCGCGAACAAGCACTTCGACCTGCTCATCCTGCCCGGAGAGGCACACAGCCCCCGCCCGCCCGCCAGCCGGTACTTCCTGGACGACGTGCGCCGGTTCTTCCTGCGGGAGCTGGGCGAGCCCCGCTGACGAGCCCCCGGGAGGCAGCGTCACCCCTCGCGCGTGATGTTGCCTTCCAACCCCGGCGCGCCCAGCGCCATGCCCAGCGCGGCCAGCGCCGTGAGCCCCGCGGCGATGGCGAACTGGACGGCGAAGTGCCCACGCGCCAGCGACAGCGCCGCCACCGCCAGCGAACCGCCCAGGAGCCGCATCGAATAGAGCGTGCTCGTCACGATGCCCCGGTACTGCCACGGGGCTCGCGACTGCGGCCCCAACAGCGAGCTGCTGGCCGCCGGGCCCACGCCCATCCCCACCAACGCCAGCGCCGCGAACGTGGCTGGGACGCCCCACCCTCGCAGCGCCGCCACCGACAGCAGCCCCGCGCCCGTCGCCGCCAGCGCGAAGCCCAGCCCCACGCTCGCGCGCATGCCGCCCCGCACCAGCACCTTCACCCCGAACGTCGACCCCACCGACCAGCCCAGCAACATCGGCACCAGCGCCAGCCCCGCCCCGATGGGCGAATAGCCGCCCCGCTCCGTCATCCACAGCGGCACCCACGCGGACAGCGTGTACAGCAGCGCGCCCGCGAACAGCCCTCCCGCGATGCCGCTGACCACCGTCCGGTCCATCACCAGGGCTCCCGGCAACAGCGGCGCCGCCGTCCTGCGCTGCTGCCACACGAACAGCGCCGCCATCCCCACCGCCCCCAGCGCGCACACCCCGCGCGCCTGGGCCGCTCCCGGCTCCAGCGCGAAGAGCAGCAGCGCCACCGTGCTCCCCGCGAGCACCGGTCCCCAGGCATCCAGCGCCGTCGCGCCGTGCCGCGACGGGTCCCGGTACGACAGGTGCAACAGCAGCGCGGACAGCACACCCACCGGCAGGTTCACCAGGAACACCCACCGCCACGAGGCGTGCATCACCAGCCAGCCGCCGATCAGCGGCCCCAGGGCGTTCGCCGCGCCCCACGCTCCGGTGAACATGCCCTGGATGGCCGCTCGCTCGCGCAGCGTGTAGAGGTCCGCGCTGATGGTCAGCGTGGTGGGCTGCAACGCTCCCGCGCCCAGCCCCTGCAGGACCCGGAACCCCACCAGCGCCGGAACGGACGTCGCCAATCCACACAGCGCCGAGCCCACCAGGAACAACCCCATCCCCGCGAAGAACACCGGCTTGCGGCCCAGGCGGTCCGCCAGCTTGCCGCTCACCAGCACCCCCACCGTCGACGCGAAGAGGAACGCGGAGAACACCCACGAGTAGAGCGAGTCCCCGCCCAGCTCCCGCGTGATGGTGGGCATGGCGCTCGTCACCACCGTGCCCTCGAAGGCGCTCACCACCAGGGCCAGCAACACCGCCCCCGTGGCCACTCGCCGTGCCCCACCGGGCGGCATCCTGCGGCCCGCGTCCACCGTCCCACCGCTTCCATCCATGGTCTCTTCCATACGCCCCGGAGGGCCCTACGGAAACCGCCTCGTCGCCGCGCGCGCCCCTCGCCTCCGAGGCCCGCGCCTGGCTCCGGGTAGGCAGTCAGGCTCTGGGCAGGTGATTCCCGGGCGCTTCCCCCGGACCGGGGCTTCACCTAAGACACGACTCGCGAAGCGCGCGCTGGAGGCCGGACCACGTGAAGGCGGACGAGCTGTTCAGCGGCGCGGGGGAGATGGCCGCCCGGATGCGCGCGAAGGACTGGGCGGCCACGCCGCTGGGGCCCGTGGAGGGCTGGCCCGTCTCGCTGCGGACCCTGGTGCGGACGATGATCCACTCGCGCCACCCGATGTTCCTTTGGTGGGGGCCCCAGCTCATCCAGCTCTACAACGATGCCTACGTGCCCAGCTTCGGCCGGGGGAAGCACCCCGAGGCGCTGGGGATGCCCGGCCGCGAGTGCTGGCCGGAGATCTGGCCCATCATCGGACCGCAGATCGAAGACGTGATGCGCGAGGGGAGGGCCAGCTGGAACGAAGACCAGCTCGTCCCCATCTTCCGCAACGGCCGCATCGAGGACGTCTACTGGACCTATGGCTACTCGCCGGCCTTCGACGATGCCGGCGCGATTCACGGCACGCTGGTGGTCTGCACCGAAACCACCCCGCGAATCCTCAGCCGACAGGCCCTCCAGCGGAGCGAGGAGCGCCTTCGCCGCGTCGTGGAGGCTTCCGGGGCAGGCACCTGGGAGCTGGAGGTCCACTCCGGCCAGATGCACGTGGATGAGCGGATGGCCCTGATCTTCGGACTCCCCCGGGCCGGTGGATTCGACCTCGGGCGGGTGCTCGAGCGCGTCCATCCCGATGAGCGCGACGCCCTGCGCGGGGCCATCGACGCCACGCTCGCGGGAGGGCCCCAGGGCCGCTACTTCATGGAGCACCGGGTGGTGACGGCGCCAGGCGCCCACGCCTGCTGGGTCGAGGCACGCGGGCAGGTGACCTTCGACGCGGACGGCAAGGCCCTCCAGTTCGTCGGAACGGCGCTCGACATCAGTGAGCGCAAGCGGGCCGAGGAAGAGGGCCGGCGCGCGCGACAGGAGCTGCAGAGCTTCCTCATGCAGGCCCCACTCGGCATCGCCCTCCTCAGCGGTCCGCGCCACGTCTACACCTTCGCGAACGCCCCCTTCATGTCCATGCTGTTCGGGGGCCGTCCCGCGGAGGACCTCCTGAACCGGACCGTGCGCGAAGCGCTGCCGGAGCTGGAGGGCCAGGGCTATCACGAGCTCCTCGACAGCGTGTACCAGACGGGCAAGAGCTTCCACGGCGCCAAGCAGCGCGCCTCCATTGTCCAGGCCGACGGAACCGAGCGGGAGATGTTCGTCAACTTCACCTACCAGGCGAAGCGCGACCCGTGCGGGCGCATCGACGGCATCCTGGTGGTCATCTACGAAGTGACCGATCAGGTCAACGAACAGAAGGAGTTCGAACAGCTCGCGGAGAACCTCCGCGCGGCCATCGTGTCGCGGGACACGTTCCTGGGCGTCGCCTCGCACGAACTCAACACCCCCCTGACCACGCTCAAGTTGCAGATGCAGCTGAGCCAGCGGCTCTTCGACAGCCAGGGCGCGGAGGCGTTCAGCCCGGCGCGGATCAAGAAGCTGCTCGACAGCACCCTGCTCCAGGTGGAGCGGTTGGGGCGCCTGGTCAACGACATGCTGGACGTGTCCCGCATCAGCTCCGGGAAGCTGTCCATGACGCGCGTGCGGACGGACCTCTCCGCGCTGGTCCCGGAGGTGCTGGAGCGCTTCGCCCCACAATTGGAGGGGGCCGGAATCACGCTGGAGCGGGACATCGAAGGTGGCATCGTGGCCCCACTCGACGCCACGCGCATCGAGCAGGTGATGGCGAACTTCATCATCAACGCCATCAAGTACGCGCCCGGCAAGCCCGTGCACGCGAGGGTCGAACGCAGGGCGCGGCGCGTCCGGGTCAGCCTGCGGGACGAAGGCCAGGGCATCTCCGCGGAGCACCACGAGCGCATCTTCGTCCGGTTCGAGCGGGCGACGTCCGCGAGCGAGGCCAGCGGGCTGGGGCTCGGCCTCTACATCGCGAAGCAGATCATCCAGGGCCACGGGGGGACCATCGCGGTCGAAAGCGAGCCCGGCCGCGGTGCCACCTTCAGCTTCGAGCTGCCACTGGATTAGAAGGGCCGCATGCCCCGCATGGACAGCTTCGTGGAGTACACGGTGGAGTTGATGGAGCCGCTCGGCCCGGTGCAGGCGCGCGCCATGTTCGGCGGCTGGGGCCTGTACTTCGGCGGCCGGATGTTCGCGCTCATCATCCAGGGCCAGCTCTACCTCAAGGTGGATGACGTCACCCGCCCCGCCTTCGAAGCCGAAGGATGCCGGCCCTTCGTCTACGAGAGTCATGGCAAGGCCCAACAACTGGGCTACTGGACGCCCCCCACGGACGCGGAGGACGACGGCCGCAGGCTGCTGCCCTGGGCCCGCCGAGCCGTGGACGCCGCCCAGCGCGCCGCGATGAAGAAGGCCGCGAAGAAGGCACCCGCGGCGAAGAAGCAGCCCGCCGCGACGAAGCAGCCCGCCGCGAAGAAGCCACCCGCGGCGACGAAGCAGCCCGCCGCGAAGAAGGCGCCTGCGGCGAAGAAGCAGCCGCGCGTCAGGCGGTCTTGATGGCGGCCACCTCGCCGAGCCCCAGCTCGGCGATGGAGACCTCGCGCATGCGGAACTTCTGCACCTTGCCCGTCACCGTCATCGGGAAGCTGTCCACGAACTTCCAGTGGCGGGGAATCTTGAAGGTGGAGATGCGGCCGGAGCAGAAGGCCGTCAGGACCTCCGCGGACAGCGTGGCGCCGGACTTCAGGCGCACCCACGCCATCACCTCCTCGCCGTACTTCGCGCTGGGCACGCCGATGACCTGCGCCTCGCTGACCTCCGGGTGCGTGTGGAGGAACTCCTCCACCTCGCGCGGGTACACGTTCTCCCCGCCCCGGATGATCATGTCCTTGATGCGGCCGACGATCTTCACGTAGCCGTCCGCGTCCATCGTCGCCAGGTCGCCCGTGTGCATCCACCCGGCCCGGTCGATGGCCGCCGCGGTGGCCTGTGGGTTGTCCCAGTACCCGAGCATCACGCTGTAGCCCCGCGTGCACAGCTCCCCGGGCTGCCCCTGCGGCACCACCGCGCCGGTCTCCGGATCCACGACCTTCACCTCCAGGTGCGGGTGCACGCGGCCCACCGTGGCCACGCGCTTCTCCAGCGTGTCATCCAGGGGGTTCTGCGTGGACACGGGCGACGTCTCCGTCATGCCATAGCAGATGGTGACCTCCCGCATGTGCATGCGCGACTGCACCTGCTTCATCACCTCCACCGGACACGGCGAGCCCGCCATGATGCCGGTGCGCAGCGACTTCAGGTCGAACTCGCCAAAGCGCGGGTGATCCAACTCCGCGATGAACATCGTGGGCACGCCATAGAGCGACGTGCAGCGTTCGGCCTGCACGGTCTGGAGCACCGCCAGCGGCTCGAACGCCTCCCCCGGAATCACCATCGTCGAGCCATGGGACGTGCAGGCCAGGTTGCCCATCACCATGCCGAAGCAGTGGTAGAAGGGCACCGGGATGCACACCCGGTCCTCCGGCGTGTAGCGAAGCACCTCCCCCACGAAGAAGCCGTTGTTGAGCACGTTGTGGTGCGACAGCGTCGCGCCCTTGGGGAAGCCCGTGGTGCCGGACGTGTACTGGATGTTGATGGGGTCATCGAACTGGAGCGACTGCTCGCGCGCCTCCAGCACGTCGTCCCCCACGCTCGCTCCGGCCCGCACCAGCCGGTCCCAGTCCGTGTCCAACACCAGCGCCTCGCGCAGTCCCGCGCAGCGGGGCCGGACCTCCTCCAGCATCCGCGTGTAGTCCGTCTGCCGGAAGCCCTTCGCCAGCAGCAGGACGCTCACGCCGGCCTGGTTGAGCGCGTACTCCAGCTCCGACGTGCGATAGGCCGGGTTCAGGTTGACGAGGATGGCGCCCGTGCGCGCCAGCGCGTACTGCGCCACCGTCCACTCGAAGCGGTTGGGCGACCAGAGGCCCACGCGGTCCCCCTTCTGGACCCCCAGGGCCAGCAGTCCCTTCGCCACCTCCGTCGTCGCGTCCCAGAACTGGCGCCACGTGACACGGTAGTTCTGCGAGGCCACCACCAGGGCCTCGCGCTCGCCGTACCGCTCGACGGTGCGGCGCAGGTTCTGACCGATGGTTTCCCCCAGCAGCGGGGTGGCGCTGGTGCCATGAGCGTAGGAGAGGGCGGTCGTCATGCCCCCATCGTCCCCAGGGCCGCCCCGCGCCGGCAAGCGCCAGCGTGACGGGGAGTTCCCCGGCTGACCGCCCGCCTCCAGAGCGCAGCCCCACCCCAGCCCGCCGAGCGACCGCGACGTTTTCCCGGCGACCGCATCCACGTCCGGAACCCCGTCGCGATGCCCCGGGCGCCCAGAAGAACCCCCACCGGGCCCTCCGCTGTCGTTCCAGCACGGGAAACAAGGAAAACGCCGCACCGGCACGCTATTCTGACGCAACGCCCCATGGACGATCCGAACGCCCGACTGGTTGCCACCCTGCTGGAGGCGCGACAGCGCCACTGCTTCCCCCCGGACGTCCGCAAGGCGGCGCCGGAGTTCGTCGCGCAGGTGCTGGGGCTGCTCTTCCCCCACTTCGCGGAGCGGCTGGAGTGCAACGCCGCCGCGGTGCGCCGGGACGTCACCGCCGTGGAGGCGAGCCTCCAGCGCATCCAGGCCCTGCTCGCGCCGCACTACCCCGTCACGGACGCGGGCATGTCCGGGCGCTTCATGGCGAAGCTGCCGGACCTCTACGACTGGCTCCAGCAGGACGCTCGCGCCATCTTCGAGGCGGACCCCGCCGCGCGCAGCGTGGACGAGGTGGTGCTCACCTACCCGGGCTTCTACGCCATCGCCATCTACCGCGTGGCGAACGCGCTGCACCGGCTGAACTTCCCGCTGCTGCCGCGCCTGCTCACCGAATACGCCCACCAGCGCACCGGCGTGGACATCCACCCGGGCGCCACCATTGGCCGCAAGTTCGTCATCGACCACGGCACGGGGGTCGTCATCGGTGAGACGACGGTGATTGGCGACAACGTGAAGATCTACCAGGGCGTCACCCTGGGCGCGCTGATGGTGGAGAAGGCCCTGGCGGACAAGAAGCGCCACCCGACCATCGAGGACGACGTGGTGGTGTACGCCAACGCCACCATCCTCGGGGGCGGGACGGTGGTGGGCCGGGGCAGCATCATCGCCGGCAACGCGTGGCTCACGCAGAGCGTGCCCGCCCAGTCCGTCGTCACCCGCCGCAGCGAGGTGCGGGCGCGACAGGGCGACGAAGGCCTGGACGTCCTCGACTACCAGATTTGAGTTTTCCCTCACGCAGTGCCCGTTCCCCACACCGGAGACGCCATGAAGGTCGACAACATCCTGCAGACCATTGGCAACACGCCGCACGTGCGCATCAACCGGCTGTACCCCTCGCGCGTGTCGGTGCACATGAAGCTGGAGCGCGCCAACCCGGGCGGCAGCATCAAGGACCGCATCGGCCTGGCGATGATTGAGGACGCGGAGAAGCGGGGCCTCCTCAAGGAGGGCAGCGTCATCATCGAGCCCACCAGCGGCAACACCGGCATCGGGCTGGCCATGGTGGCCGCGGTGAAGGGCTACAAGCTCATCCTGGTGATGCCGGAGTCCATGAGCATCGAGCGCCGCCGCGTGCTGGCCGCCTACGGCGCCTCCTTCGACCTGACGCCGCGCGCGCTGGGCATGAAGGGCGCCATCGCCCGCGCCACGGAGCTCGTCTCCCAGACGCCCGGCGCGTGGATGCCGCAGCAGTTCGAGAACGAGTCCAACATCGAGGTCCACAAGCGCACCACCGCGCAGGAGATCCTCAACGACTTCCCGGACGGGCTGGACTACCTCATCACGGGCGTGGGCACCGGCGGCCACATCACCGCGTGCGGGGAGATCCTCAAGGCGAAGTGGCCCAAGCTGAAGGTGTTCGCGGTGGAGCCGGTGAAGTCACCCGTCATCAGCGGCGGCCAGCCGGGCCCGCACCCCATCCAGGGCATCGGCGCGGGCTTCATCCCGAAGAACCTCCACACCGACATCCTCGATGGCACCATCCAGGTGGATGAGAAGGACGCCTTCGAGTTCTCCCGCCGCGCCGCGCGCGAGGAGGGCATCTTCGTGGGCGTGTCCTCCGGCGCCGCGCTGTCCGCGGTGAACCAGAAGCTGGCGGAGATGCCGGACGGCAGCCGCGTGCTCACCTTCTGCTACGACACCGGCGAGCGCTACCTCTCCGTGGAGAACCTCTTCCCCGCGCAGTAGCCGTGCGCCCCCCGGTCCGGGTGGAGCACCTCACCCGGGCCGGTACTCGCGCACCAGTTCCACCAGCCGGTCCATCTCCGCGTCCGTGTTGTAGAAGTGCGGAGACAGGCGGATGCGCCCGCGCCGCACGGAGTGGGACACCTTCTTCTCCGACAGGAAGGCGCTGAGGGCCCGGACGTTCGCCCCGGGCGGCAGGAAGGTGAGGATGCCCGCGCGGTCCCGGGGCTCCGGCCCTACCTCGCAGCCCAGCCCGCGCAGGCCCATGTCCAGGCGGGCCAGCAGCTCGCCAATCCTCCCGCCAATGGCCTCGGGCCCCACCTCCAGCAGCAGCTCCAGCGCGGCGCCCATGGCGTAGATGCCGGGGTACGCGGCGCTGCCCTCCTCGAACTTCGCCGCGTCCGGGCGCAGCTCGAAGTGGGAGCGGTTGAAGTTCCACGCATCGGTGGTGCTGCGCCAGCCGACCAGCGCGGGACGCACGCGCGGCAGCACGTCCCTGGCCACGTACAAGAAGCCAATGCCGGAGATGCCCAGCATCCACTTGTGGCTGTCCGCGCTGAGGAAGTGGACGCGGCTCTTCTTCACATCCACCGGGATGCAGCCCACGCTCTGGATGCCGTCCACGCACAGGAGCACGCCCGAGCACTCGCACAGCGCCCCCAGCGCGTCCAGGTCCGTGCGGTGGCCGGTGGCGAACTGCACGGACGACACCGCCACCAGCCGCGTGCGAGGGGTGAGCACCGACGCCACCGCCTCCGGCGTCACGCCCCCGTTCGGCGCGGGAATCTCACGCACCTCCACGCCCCGGGCCTGGAGGTGCAGCCACGGGTAGACGTTGGAGGGATATTCGAGGCTCGTCGCGACGGCGACCTCATCCCCGGGCCGCCAGTCCAACCCCTCCGCGACCAGGCCCAGGCCGTGGCTGGTGTTGCGCACGAAGGCCACCTCGTCCGGCGAGGCCCCGATGATGCGCGCGGCCAGCCCCCGCACCTTCTCGCTGTGCGCCTCCCAGCTCCGCTCGTTCAGGACGCCGTGGTTCACCAGGTCGTCCATCCACGCCTTCACGGCCGTGGCGGCGCGCAGGCTCGTGGGCGCGACCCCGGCGTGGTTGAGGTAGAGCTGCTCCTTCAGGACGGGGAACTCGGCGCGGTAGGGCTCGAACGAGAAGCTCATGGGGCCCCGAGTGTATCCACCCGCCCCGCGTCAGGGACGGCCCGTGACGCGGGACGTGCGCTACCTGTCACCCCACCCCCGCCTGCTCCTCGCGCGGGGGAAGCGCCAGCGGCGGAGTCACCTCCGGAGCGGCGTCGTGTGGCGCGGGCGCGTCCCAGCGGATCCACTTCAGGTCCCGGACGAACAGCGTGTAGAGCACCGGCACCAGCAGGAGCGTGAGCACCGTGGCCACCGTGAGGCCCCCCACCTGCGCGTAGCAGAGCGGCTGCCACAGCGGGCCGCCATGCAGGGCGAGCGGGATCAACCCGAGCACCGTCGCCGCCACCGTCACCAGCACGGGCCGCAGGCGCATCAGCCCCGCGTCCAGCAGCGCCTCCCGGAGGGGCTCGCCGCGCTCGTGCGCCTCCTCGATGTAGTCGAAGAGCACGATGATGTGACTGACGATGACGCCCATCAGGCTGATGATGCCCAGGAAGGCCATGAAGCTGAGCGGCGCGCCCATCACGTCCAGGGACACCACCGCCGCCACCGCGCCGAACGGGAGCGCGGCGAACACCACCAGCGGCTTGATGGCGTTCTTGAACTGCACCGCCAGCGCCACGTAGATGGCGACGAGCAGCATCCCCATCACCATCGCCATGCTGCGGAAGCTCTTCACCTGCTCCTCCGCCTCGCCGCCCACCTCCAGCGTGTAGCCCACGGGCAGGCGCGAGCGCAGGGCATCCAGCTTCGGCTTCGCCAGCTTCATCACCTCCGACGGCAGCACGCCCGCCTGCGGGAACGTGGCCACGGTGATGGTGCGGAACTGGTTGCGCCGGCGGATCTTCTCCGTCTGGAGCGAGTACGCCACGTGCGACACCTGCCGGAGCGGCACCTTCTGCGGCCCGGTGCGCGAGCTGACATACAGGTTCTCGATGTCCCCCAGCCCCGCCCGCTCGTCCGCGCGCAGGCGGGCCACGATGTCGATTTGATGGTTGCCTTCGCGCAGCTGGCCCACGGTCATGCCGTTCATCGCCACCGCGGAGGACGTGGCCACGTCCAGGTTGGTGACCCCCGCGAGGTTGGCGCGGTCCGGGTCCACCTCCAGCTTCACCGCGAAGGTGTCGCTGCCCCAGTCGTCGCGGGTGCGCGCGGTGCCGGGCGTGCTCCGGAACAGCGCCTTGGCCTCCTCCGC
This sequence comes from Corallococcus silvisoli, assembly GCF_009909145.1. NCBI lineage: Bacteria > Pseudomonadati > Myxococcota > Myxococcia > Myxococcales > Myxococcaceae > Corallococcus > Corallococcus silvisoli. Next base: position 916,017 of record NZ_JAAAPJ010000001.1, on the reverse strand, counting down.
CAGCGCGCGCAGCTGCCCGATGTCCTCTCCGGAGATGCGCACCGACACGGGGATGCCCACGGGCTTGCCCGTCTCCAGCTCGCGCACGTCCAGCCGCGCGCCGGCGATCCTGCGGGAGAGCTGCTCCTGGAGGAGCGGCACCAGCGCGCGCGTGTCCTCCTTGTCCTCCACCTGGAGCAGGAGCTGCGCGTAGTTGAGCTGCTGCTGCTCCGGCGCCACGGAGAACCAGAAGCGCGGCCCGCCTCCGCCGACGAACTCCGTCACCGACGCCAGCACCTCGCGCGGCTCGCCGTCCGGTCCCGGGTGCTCGCGGCCGTACTGCTCCGCCACCTCCCGCACCACCGTCACCGCCTGGGCGGAGGCGTCGCGCGTCGAGGACAGCGTGGCGTCCTCCGGCAACCACACGTCCACGTAGGACAGGTACGACAGGTCCTTGGGGAAGAAGGCGGACTTCACCCGCGTCCCGGCCAGTCCCCCCAGCACGAGCAGCAGGCCCGCGATGCCCACCACCACGAAGCGGTGGTCGATGGCCCAGCCCACGACCTGGGCATACCGGCGCGCGAAGCCCTTCGAGCGCCGCTCCCGCGACGACGGCTCCGGCGTCTTCGGCGCCCGCAGGAGCGTGGAGCCCAAGAGCGGCACGAACGTCATCGATACGATGCGCGACGCGACGAGCGACAGCGTGAGCACGATGGGCAGCGAGTGGATGAACTTCCCCGTGTCCCCCGGCAGCGTGAGGAACGGCAGATAGGCCGCGATGTTGGTGAGGGTCGCGAACAGGATGGCGGTGGCCAGCTTCGTGGGCCCCAGCCACGCGGCGACGCGCGGCTTCCACCCCTGGGAGAGCGAGTGCTTGATGGCGTCGCTCGCCACCACCGGATCATCCACCAGCAGCCCCAGCGCGATGATGAGCGACGCGATGGAGATCTGCTGGATGTCCACGCCGAACAGGTGCATCAGCCCGAACGTCATCGCCAGGGTGATGGGGATGGACAGGGCCAGCAGCAGCGCCGTGCGCCACTCCCAGAAGCCCACCAGCGCCACCAGCACCACCAGGAAGATGGCCTCGTACAGCGACGACATGAAGAGGTGGACGTTCTCCCGCACCTGGAGCGGCTGGTCGGAGGTGCGGCGGATGACCAGGTCCTCCGGCAGCAGCTTCTTCACCTGCGAAAGCTCCGCGTCCACCGCGGCCCCGAAGTCGCCAATCTGCTCGCCCGGGCGCATGTTGACGGCCAGGGTGATGGCGCGCGTGCGCGTGAAGTGGCCCTGCGCGTCGCGGGCGTTGAGGTAATGCAGGAAGCGCGCGGGGCTCTGGTAGTCGCGCCGCACGTCCACCAGGTCGCGCAGGTACACGGGCGCGCCGCCGCCGCTCGTCGTCACCACCACGTCGCCCACCTGCCGCTCGCTGCTGAACTCGCCCGACGGGTCGATGGTCACGCTCCGGCCATCCACCTCCACGATGCCTCCCGGCGCGGTGATGTTGCGTCCGGCGAGCAGGCTGGAGAGGTTGGACTGCTGGAGGCCGTACGACGCCAGCCGCTCCTGCGAGTACTCCAGGAACACCTTCTCCGGCAGCACGCCCGTGCGCGTCACCTTGGACACGAGGGGGAGCCGCTGGAGCCTGCGCTGGAGCGCGTCCGTGAAGTCGTCCAGCTCGCGGTAGCTGTAGCGGTCCCCCGCGCCCTCCTCCAGCCGGGCCCGAGCGTCCTTCGGGTCGCGCACCACCAGGGGGCGCCAGACGTCCGGGTGCAGCTCGGACACGCTCAGGTGTCCGTGCACGAAGCCGCGCAGGTGCTCCAGCAGCGCGGCGTCCGTCAGGGGCGTCGCCACGTCCACGCCGATGAAGCCGGGGCTCTGGAGCAGGTACGCGTCGCTGTTGCCGGGCAGCGCCTCCAGGAAGCGCCGGGCGTCCTCCCCCAGCCGCTGCATGGAGGCCGCGTTGATGGACGGCGGGAAGTTGACCACCAGGGTCGCGCGGGGCCCGGGCGCGGCGGCGGCGCCCCGCACCTCGGTGATGGCGTGCGAGAGGGCCCGGGCGCGCAGGTCCAGCTCCACGGGGCTGGCCTTGGGGCTGGACACGGTGAGCAGCAGCGTGGACGTGTCACCGAAGTCCTTGAGGAACTGGATGGGGCCCGCGCCCGAGGGCAGGTCGCGAAGCGTGTTGAGCCGGCCCTGGATGTCGTCGAACTCCCGGGCCCGGTCCGCCACGTCCTCCTTCAGCGTGACGTAGACGACGGACAGGCTGGTGCGGCTGATGGACTCCACCTTCTCGACGGAGGCGTTCTCCGCCAGCTTCTGCTCGATGCGGCGGGTGACCAACTGCTCGATCTTCTCCGCCTCCGCGCCCGGCCACAGGCAGGTGGCCACCGCCACGCGCACCGCGATGGCCGGGTCCTTCGCCTTGGGCATCTGGAGGTAGCCGTAGACGCCCCACACCAGCGTGAAGACGAGCGCCACCCACGCCACGTGGCGCGTCTCCGTGAAGTAGCGCGCGGTGTTGTGCTTGCCGTTCACCAGCGCTTCGTCCCGGGCGCGCTCCTTCGCCGCATGGGAGGCGTGCGCCGGGCCTTCCCCGGGGGCGCTCACGGAATCACCTCCACGGGCTCACCGTCGGACAGGAGGCTCGCGCCCTGCACGGCGATGCGCTCCCCTGCCTGGAGGCCCGCCTTCACGGGGATGATGTTGCCCAGGTAGTCCCCCAGCTGGACCTCGCGCGCCCGGGCCACGGGCCTCGCGCCCTGCCCGTCCGCGATGACGAAGACGGCGAAGGCGTCCTGCTGCTTCGGCGAGCGGACGATGGCGGCCAGGGGCACCAGCAGCTCCTGCGCCACCGCTTCGCCCTTCGCGCTCAGGGACAGCGCGGCCACCATGCCCGGGCGCAGGCGTTGATCCGCGTTGGGGATGGACACCTCCACCTCGAACACGCGGCTCTTGGGGTCCGCCGACGGCGCGATGCGGGAGATGCGCCCCTCGAAGGACTGGCCCGCGTACGCCTGCGTCGTCACCGTCTGCGGCGCGCCCAGGCGGATGGCGGGCAGCACCGTGTCCGGCACGCCGAACACCACGCGCACGGTGCGCGTCTGCGCCACGGAGAGCGCGAAGGTGCCCGGCGCGGCCAGGGCGCCCACCTCCACGGGGCGCTTGAGCACCACGCCCTCCAGCGGCGAGCGCAGCGCCGTGTCCGCCAGCGCCGAGCGGGCCTCCTCCACCCGGGCCCTCGCCGCGGCCACCGCGCCCGCCGCGCTGTCGCGCTGCGTGCGGGCCGTGTCGAGCTGCGCGGGCGTGGCCACCTCTCCCGCGACCAGCTTCGTCGTGCGGTCGAAGTGGAGCTGCGCCTGCTCCTCGGAGGCGCGGGCCTGGGAGAGGGCCGCCTGCGCCTCCGCGAGCTTCTGCTGGAAGTCCCCCTTGCGCAGCGACACCAGCTCCATGCCCTCGCGCACGGCGTCGCCCTCCTGGAGCAGCCGGGGCGCGCCGTCCACCCCGCGCACCTTCGCGATGGACTCCACGTAGCCCCCGACCTTGAAGGCCAGGTCCACGCGCGTCGCGGGTTGGATCTCCGCCGAGTAGCGCGCTCCGGAGCCCGCCTCCGCCCGGCCCACGACGGCGACCTTCACCGCGGTGGGCTCCTGCGGTGGAAGCGCGCGCTCACCGCACGCCAGGGTGGTGAACGCCAGCGCTCCACCGAGCAGGGATTGCTTCAGCATGGGGGACTCCAGGAGAGGGGAACGACTACAGGACGACGAGCAGGCCCAGCGAGGCCGTGGGGTACACCGTGCGCAGGCCCAGCGTGCTCGAGCCCACCTGGAGCTCCCGCACGTCGGTGAAGGTGAAGCCCGGGCCCGCGCGCGCCGACAGGCCCACGCGCCCGGCGCCCGGCCGCCACATCACGCCCAGCGTCGGCTCCAGGAAGGCCGTCGTCGTGTAGTCCTTGCGGTCCGGCACCCCGGCGGTGGGCCGCGCGACGAACTCCTCCAGGCCCACCGACATCCCCACGAACGGCCGCACCGTGCCGTCCGCCAGGAAGGCCAGCGTGTAGCGGCTGTCCATGCCCACGCCGAAGTTGAGCTTCACGTCGCCAGCGCCCACGCCGCTGAAGCGCGCCTTCGCCCCCAGCGACCGGTTCCATCCACCCGCGCGCCCCATCAGGCCGAACGCCAGCCGCGAGTCCCGCGACGGCGCCACCTCCGCCCGCACCCCGTACAGCGAGCCGTCCAGCGCGGGCGGCTGCAGCTCCAAGAGGAACGCCCCGCGCCGCTGCTGCTCCTGCCCCGTGGACGAAACACCCACGTCCTGGGCCACCGCCGGCACCGCCGCCAACGCCGCGACCACCGCCACAGGCTTCACCCACCGCATCGACCGACTGGCTTCGACTCGCATGGACTTCCCCCTTCAATTTAGTCACTCGACTAATTTAGCTACACGACTAACTAAGACCGGCGACGCGAGATGTCAAGCCGAGGGCAGGACGTCCGCCCTTGCGGGGTGGGAGGCCGTGCCCTATGGGTCAGGGATGCCTTCTCCGCGTCGAGGAAAGACCGCCCCCCCGTCCGCTCCGGAGCCTGACGCCCGGGCGCGCCTCATCGCCGCGGGCCAGCGGGTGTTGGGGGAGCGGGGCTACGACGCCGCGACGGTGAAGGAGGTCGCGCGTGAGGCGGGGGTGAACCAGGGCCTGGTGCACTACTACTTCGGCAGCAAGGACGCGCTGCTCCTGGCCGTCACCCAGGAGGCCAGCCGGCAGTACATGTCGGAGCTGGAGCGGCTGCGCGCGCAGACGCCGGTGGAGGAGCTGGCGGAGACGGCCTTCTCCTGGGGCGAGAAGCTGGCCACGGACGCGCCGGGGACGTGCCGGCTGCGCTACGAGCTGTTCGCCCTGGGGCTGCGCAACCGGGAGCTGACGCCCGCGGTCTCCCAGCTGCTGGGCCAGGGGGACAGTGAGATCGCCCGCACCGTGGCGCACGTGCGCTCCGGCCGAGACACCGCCCCCAGCGCCGAGGACCTGCACTACGCCGTCATCATCAAGGCGTGCGTGGACGGGCTCGCGCTGCACCACCAGCTGGACAAGGACTTCGACCCGCTGCCGGTCTACGCGCTCCTGCGCCGCATCATGCTCGCGAGCATCGAACAGCCCGCCCCTTCCCGCCCTCCCGCGCGCAAGCCGAAGGCACAGGGGCGCAGAGGGGTGCGCACGCCGCGCAAGCGCCCGACGCCGGGCGCGCGCAGGCGCTGAGCCAGGGGACGGGCCGGCGCGGCGTCATCGCGTCCGGCGCTTCGGCCTCCGCGCGGGCCTCATCACCTCCGACGCCAGCGCCAGCAGCGCCGTGCGCAGCCAGCGGCTCTTCGGGTCCTCCTCCACCTGACGGTGCCAGTACAGGTGCAGGTCCACGGGCGGCAGCGACAGCGGCACGGGCAGCAGGTGGTTGCCCAGCCCCGCGTTGAGCGCCTCCGCGTGCCGCCGGGGCATCGTGAGCAGCAGGTCGGAGCCCGTGACGATGCGGCACGCGGCCTCGTGGTGCTGGCAGCGCACGGCCACGTCGCGCTGGTGCCCCAGCCGGCCCAGCACCAGGTCCTCGAACGCGAGGCCCGTGCGCCGGGACGACACGGCGACGTGGCGCGCGGACAGGTACGCGGCGGAGGACAACGCGCGGCGCCGGGACGACACCACGCACAGCTCGTCGCGCAGGAGCACCGCGTGCCGCAGGTCCGGTCCGGTGGGCTGCGCCACGTCCACCGCCAGGTCCAGCCTCCCCGACGCCAGGTCCCGCTCCAGCCGCGTGCGCTCCAGCCGGACGCTGGTGACGCGGGCCTCCGGGGCGCGGACGCGCAGGCGCTCCACCCACGCGGGCAGCAGCGACGGCTCCAGCACGTCGGGCATCGCCAGGGCCACGTGGAGCACGTCGCGCGCGGGCTCGAAGTGCCGGGTGCGGTGCACCGCCTGCTGGAGGAGCGCGAGCGCGTCGCGGATGCCCGGGGCCAGCCGCTCGGCCAGCGCCGTGGGGGCCACGCCCCTCCCCTCCCGGATGAAGAGCGGTTCGCCCAGCTGCTCGCGGAGGCGGGACAGGGCGTGGCTCACGGCGGAGGGGCTGAGGAACAGCGCCTCCGCGGCCCGGGCCAGGTTGCGCTCGCGCAGCACCACGTCGAACACCCGGAAGAGGTTGAGGTCCAGCGCCGGGCGGACGGACGAATCCTGAACAGGCTTCATGAGAACACATGACCAACATTCAGTGGCTTCATCAACCCGCCGGGGCGCAGGATGCCGCGCATGGACTTCCAGCCCTCCGCCAGGACGACCGAATACCTGGAGCGCGTGAAGCGCTTCATGGCTGACCACATCGAGCCGGCGGAGGGGGCCTACCTCCAGGCGCTGCACGGCATGGAGGCCGGCGGTGACTGGCGCCAGTGGAAGGTCCCGCCCGTGATGGCGCAGCTCAAGGCCCACGCGAAGGCCGAGGGCCTGTGGAACCTGTTCCTCCCGGACGCGAAGCTGGGCGCGGGGCTGAGCACGCTGGAGTACGCGCCGCTCGCGGAGGCCATGGGCCGCAGCTTCATGGCGCCAGAGGTCTTCAACTGCAGCGCCCCGGACACCGGCAACATGGAGGTGCTCTGGCGCTACGGCTCGCCGGAGCAGCAGGAGCAGTGGCTGAAGCCGCTGCTCGCGGGCGACATCCGCTCCGTGTTCTGCATGACGGAGCCGGACGCGGCGTCGTCGGACGCCACCAACATGCAGGCCACCGCCGACGTGGACGGCGACCACGTGGTGCTCAACGGCAAGAAGTGGTGGTCCAGCGGCCTGGGCCACCCGAAAGCGAAGGTGGCCATCTTCATGGGGCTCACCGCCCAGGCGGGCGCGGACCGCCACCACCGCCACTCCATGGTGCTGGTGCCGCTGGACGCGCCGGGCGTGGAGATCATCCGCATGCTGCCGGTGTACGGCGACCATGACGCCCCGCACGGCCACGGCGAGGTGCACTTCCACGACGTGCGCCTGCCGAAGTCCGCCATCATCTCCGGGCCGGGCATGGGCTTTGAAATCGCCCAGGGCCGCCTGGGGCCGGGCCGCATCCACCACTGCATGCGCTGCATCGGCGCGGCGGAGCGGGCGCTGGAGCTGATGATCGACCGGGGCATGGCGCGCACGGCGTTCGGCAAGCCGCTGCTCAACCTGGGCGGCAACCGCGAGCGCGTGGCGGAGGCGCGCATCGCCATCGACCAGGCCCGCCTGCTCACGCTGTACGCGGCCTGGAAGCTGGACGAGGTGGGGGCGCTGGGAGCGATGACGGAGATCTCCGCCATCAAGGTCGTGGCCCCCAACGTGCTCCAGCAGGTGGTGGACGACGCCATCCAGGTCCACGGCGGCGCGGGGGTGTCGCGCGACACGCCGCTCGCGGGCTTCTTCGCCCAGGCGCGCAGCCTGCGCATCGCGGACGGCCCGGATGAGGTGCACAAGGGCGTCATCACCCGCATCGAGCTCGCGAAGCGCGGCTTCAGCAAGGGAGGCTGACCATGACGACCCCGGTCTCCATCCCGCTGGACGAGGGCAAGGCCGTGCGCTCCGGCGAGGCGCTGGACGTGGCCGCCGTGGACGCGTGGCTCAAGGCCCAGGAGCCTTCGCTCGCGGGCACGCCGGAGGTGACGCAGTACACGGGCGGCGCGTCCAACTGGACGTACCGGCTCAAGTACGAGAACCGCGACCTCATCCTGCGCAGGCCGCCCGCGGGCACCAAGGCGAAGTCCGCGCACGACATGTCGCGCGAGTACACGGTGCAGCGGGCGCTCAAGCCCGTGTACCCGGTGGTGCCCACGATGGTGGGGCTGTGCCAGGACCCCGCGGTGCTGGGCGCGGAGTTCTACGTGATGGAGCGCATCCCCGGCCTCATCCCGCGCAAGCACCTGCCGCGAGGGGTGAACCTGGACAAGACACAGACGCGTCAGCTGTGCCTCAACGTCGTGGACCAGCTCATCGCGCTGCACGGCGTGGACGCGCAGGCGGTGGGGCTCCAGTCGCTGGGCAAGGGGCCGGGCTATCCGCAGCGGCAGATCTCCGGCTGGTCCGACCGCTACGAGAAGGCGCGCACCTGGAACGTGCCCAAGATGAAGCGCACGCGCGAGTGGCTGGCCGCGCACGTGCCCCCGGACCTGCGCACCTGCGTCATCCACAACGACTGGCGCTTCGACAACGTGGTGCTCCACCCGGAGGACCCCACGCGGGTCATCGGGGTGCTGGACTGGGAGATGGCCACGCTGGGCGATCCGCTGATGGACCTGGGCAACACGCTGGCCTACTGGGTCCAGGCGGATGACGACGTGTTCCTGCGCATGACGCGCCGGCAGCCCACGGACCTGCCCGGCATGCTCCGGCGAGACGAGGTGGTGGCGTACTACCTGGAGAAGACCGGACTGAAGCCCGCCAACTGGACCTTCTACGAGGTCTACGGCGTCTTCCGCCTCGCGGTCATCGCGCAGCAGATCTACTACCGCTACCACCACAAGCAGACGCGCAACCCCGCGTTCAAGAACTACTGGCTCATCGTCAACTACCTCGCCTACCGCTGCCGGCGGCTCATCAAGAAGGCGGGGGGCTGATGGGCGCCCTGTACCTCGTGCGCCACGGACAGGCGTCCTTCGGCGCGGCGGACTACGACAAGCTCTCCGACGTGGGCGTGGAGCAGGCGCGCGTCCTGGGAGAGGCGCTGCGCTCCCGCCTGCCCACGGTGGACGTCGTGGTGACGGGCACGATGCTGCGCCACCGCGAGACGGCGGACGCGTGCCTCCAGGCGCTGGGCCACCCGGTGGAGACCCGGCGGCAGGTGGCGGGCTTCAACGAGTTCGACCACGTGGAGGTCGTGGAGCGCCACACGCCGCGCTTCGCGGACCCCGACGTGATGCGGGAGGAGCTGGCGGCCATGAAGGATCCGCGCCGCGCCTTCCAGGAGCTGTTCACCCAGGCCGTCGCACGCTGGGTGGCGGGCGGCCACGACGGCGAGTACCGGGAGTCCTGGTCCGCCTTCAAGGCGCGCTGCCTGGACGCACTGGCCGCGCTGGTCGCGTCGCTGGGGCCCTCGAGGACGGCGCTGGTGTTCACTTCCGGTGGGCCCATCACCGCCATCGCCCAGGAGCTGCTGGGCATCCCGGACGCGCACGCCTTCCGGATGAACTGGACGCTGGCCAACTGTGGAATCACCAAGGTGCTCTACAGCGAGCGGGGCAGGTATCTGTCCACGCTCAACGAGCACGGCCACTTCGAAGGGGCGCACCGCTCGCTCATCACCTACCGCTGACCGGCGGGGCTCGCGTAGCGTGGGCCCATGACGCGGTGCCTGCTCAACATCGACCTGGGGGAGCTGCCCGGGGAGGACGAACAGCTCTACGCGCTCGCGCATCTGGCGAACATCGCCTGCGGAGGACACGCGGGGGACGCGGCGTCCATGCGGCGGGCCCTGGAGCTGTGCGAGCGCCATGGCACGCGGGCGGGCGCGCATCCGTCGTACGAGGACCGTGAGAACTTTGGCCGCAAGGCGCTGAGCGTGGCGCCGGAGGTGCTTCGCGCGCAGGTGGCCGGGCAGTGCGCGCGGCTGGCGGCGCTGGCCCGGGAGCGCGGCGTGCCGGTGCGGCACGCGAAGCCGCACGGCGCGCTGTACCACGCGGCCAATCAGGCGCCCGCGCTGGCCCGGGCGGTGGTGGACGGCGTGGTGGACGCGCTGGGCCAGGACGTCACCTTCGTGGGACCGGGAACGGGAGCGCTGAGGGACGCGGCGCGAGCCGCCGGGCTCGGCTACGCGCGCGAGGGCTTCGCGGACCGGGGCACCTTGCCGGACGGGACGTTGATTCCACGCGGCCAGCCCGGCGCGGTGCTCACCGACGTGGCCCTGGCGCGCGAGAACACAGCGAGGCTGGCCACGGGCGGCGCGGTGGACACGCTGTGCGTGCACGGGGACACGCCGGGGGCCGTGGCGCTGGCCCGCGAGGTGCGCGCGATGCTGGATGCGCTGGAGCAGCCCCCGGAGCCGCTGGGGGACAGCGCGCTGCGGCTGGTGCTGCCGGAGGCGGTGGACCGGGCACGGGCGCGCGAGGCCCTCTGCGCGCTGCCGGGCGTGCTCGACGCGGTCATCACGGAGGCCCACGCCTGCGTGTACTTCGACCCGGCGACCCCGCCCGAGTCCCCCGCGCTCGTGTTGACGCGGCTGCGCGTGGAGCCCGTGTCTCCCGTGGAGGCGCCGCTCATCCGCATCCGCGTGCGCTACGACGGCGAGGACCTGCCGAAGGTGGCGGGGCACGCGGGCCTGTCGGTGGAGGAGGTGATCCGCCGCCACACGGCCCGTGAGTACACGGTCCGCTGCGTGGGGTTCCTGCCGGGCTTCGCGTACCTGGGAGAGGTGGACCCGAGCATCGCGTGTCCCCGGCTGCCCGCGCCGCGCACGCGCGTGCCAGCGCTCGCGGTGGGCATCGCCGGGGCGCGCACGGGCGTGTATCCGTTCGCGTCTCCAGGGGGCTGGAACCTCGTGGGCACGGCGCGAGACTTCACCGCCTTCGACCCGGCGCGAGGCGCGGTGCTGCACCTGGGCGACCGCGTGCGCTTCGAACGGGAGGACGGATGACGACCGCTGTCGAGATCACCGGCCTGGGTGCTCCCGCGATGGTGCAGGACGGCGGCCGGCCGGGCGCCATGCACCACGGCGTTCCCCCGGGCGGTGCGTGGGTGCCGGAGCTGCTCATCGCGGCGAACCGCGCGGTGGGCAATGCGCCGGGAGCGGCGGCGGTGGAGGCGTATGGCCGGATGGAGTTGCGCGCGCGGGGCCGCGACGTGCGCGTGTCCGTGGATGGCGCGCCCCCCGACCTGCTCTCGGACGGCGACACCCTCACCGTGCCCGCGCCCACCCGGTACGCCGTGCGCTACGTGGCCGTGGACGGCGCGCTGGCGGTTCCCGAGGTCCTGGGGGGCCATGGCACGCTGTGGGTGGCCCGCATGGGCGGCTGGGAGGGCCGTCCGCTGCGCACCGGCGACCGGCTCCCGCTGGGCATTCCCGCCGCGAGGCAGGGCCCGCCCTCGGACGCGGACCTCCAGCGGCTCGAGGCGGCACTGGACCCCACCGCTCCGTTGCGGGTGCTGCTGGGTCCGGACGCCGCCTGCTTCGGCGACGCGGCCTTGGCCGTGCTGCTGGGCAGCACCTTCACCGTGTCGCCCTCCAGCGACCGCGTGGGTCAGCGCCTGGACGGGCCCCCTGTCCCACACGGAGACGAGGGCACGGGCACGTCGCGTCCCATGGTGCGCGGCGCCCTCCAGGTCACGTTGTCCGGCGCCCCCATCGTGTTGGGCCCGGACCACCCCACCACCGGGGGCTACCCGTTGATCGCCTCCGTCATCCGCGCCGACTGGGGCCGGCTGGGCGCGCGCCGTCCGGGGACTCCGGTGCGCTTCCAGGCCGTGTCCCTGGAGGAGGCCCGCGAGGCATGGAGGGCGCATCCCGCCCGTCCGCCCCAGGCAACTCCCGGCCCCCTCCGTCCGATACTGGAAGGATGAACTCCCCGAAGATCGGCCCGCGCACCGCCTCCACGCCCCGCACGTCCGATCCAGTCGTCCCTCCTCGCCCGCGCAACGAGGCGAAGCCCGCGGCGCGCGACGGCCAGGGTGCCTCCCTCTTCGAGTCGTCGAAGTCCACGAAGGCCCCGGTGGCGCTGTCCACGCCGGCCGCGGCGACCCAGCAGGGCGGCCCGCGCCCCACGCCGGGCACCTACCCGACCCGCGCCGACGTGGCGAACATCGCCGCGATGAAGGACCCGGTGGCGCGCAACCTGGCCATCACCCAGGGCTACCACGACCTGTCCGACGCGGTGGGGACGCTGCTGGGCAAGGAGAACGCCAACTGGTCCACCTTCGCCACCTGGGCCTCGAAGCAGGCCGGCGTGAGCATCCGCCAGGAGGACATGCCGAAGGCCTTCGTGGACGTGCTCAAGGGCGGCGGCGTCCTCGGTGAGGCCATGTCCAAGGTGGACGACCTGTTGCGCAAGCTGGGCCTGCCCGCGATGCCCACGGGCGACATCGCCAAGGCGGGCGCGGACGCGCTCAACACCGTCAGCAAGGCCATTGGCGACGGCAACCAGTTCGTCTTCCAGGAGGTGGGCCAGGAGTTCGCCCGCTTCGTGGAGACCTTCCAGGGCGACACCCAGCTGGACCCCGCGAAGCTCCAGCAGTACCTGGAGGCCTTCCCCTCCGACAAGCCGCTCTTGAAGGACGCGTTCGGCAACTACGCGCAGGCCATGTTCGAGAAGGACCCGAACAAGAAGGCCGAGCTGATGCTCCTGGCCAACGACACCGTGGGCCTGCACGAGCAGACGCAGCTCCAGTCCTTCGTGGAGAAGGCGCTCAACGCGCCGGTGAAGGACATCTTCAGCAACATCCTCAAGAAGAGCATCCAGGCGGGGGCCAGCGCGCTGCCCTTCCCCGCCAACCTCGCGGCGCGGGCCGCCATCAAGTCGGGCGTGGTGGACCTGGCCGTCAACCCGCTGGTGGGCAAGCTGGCGGACGTGTTCCGCGGCATCGCCACCGAGCACATGATGAAGCTCGCGGTGCCCGGCGGCGCGCTGAAGCTGGGCAACGACCTGCCTCCGCCCGCGGGCATGGAGTCGACGCTCTTCCCGCCGCACCTGCGCACCCTGGAGAACCCGAAGCTGCGCGAGCTGATGGGCCGCCTGGACGCCACGCCCGACAGCCTCAAGGGCACGGCCGCGAAGGACTGGAGCAAGCTGGACCAGCGGATGAACTACATCGTGGACCTCTTCCGCTCGCGCCAGTCGGATCCGCGCCTGTTCGACCAGCCCTTCGGCAAGGAGGCACACTACCCGGTGGCCCCCGCCGCTCCGCGAACCGCCTCCGCACCCGGAGTGGCGTAGGCCCCTGTCATCCCCACCAAGGGAGTCCCCTCCTTGAATGCGCGGCGCCCGGCTTCGTCCATCCGGGCATCGACGCACTTGAAGGAGACTCCCCATGGTGAAGTGGCTGCTGGCAACGATGGCGCTGTCCCTCCCGGCCCTGGCGCACGCGGGCGGTCCCCGCGACCACGCCGAGCAGGCCCGCGACCGGCAGGAGCTGCGCCAGGACGCCCGGGAGCTCCGCGATGATCGCCTCGACCTGCGGCAGATGGAGACGCTGCTGTCCCGCTACGACTCGGCCCGGGGCCGCTACGCGCGCCGGGATCTGCAGCGGGTGGAGGAAGAGCTGCGCGCCTACGTGGCGTCGGAGCTGAGCGAATCCCGCCGCGAGCTGGCGCAGGACAAGCAGGAGGCGCGAAGCAGCGCCCGCGAGGTGCGCCACGACGGCTACCGCCGCGACGACCGTCAGGACCACCGCGACGACGTGCGCGACGTCCGCCAGGAGGCCCGCGCCCTGCAACAGACGCGCGCCATCGCGCAGGAGCTGAACGGCCTCTACGGGCGCATGGACAGCGGCAGCGTCACGCGCAAGCGCATGCTGATCGCCGACCTGGTCCAGCTCGCCCGCGCCGAGCAGTCGCGAAACCGTCAGGAGCTCCGGGAGGACCGCCGCGAGGCCCGTGAAGACAGCCGCTGGTACTGAGCGGCCCCTGGGACAGGAGAGGGCCCGCGAGCGCCGGCCCTCATCCTCCGGCCGCCGTCACACCTCGTCCGCGGCCGAGAACCCCTCCAGCCGCGCGATGCCCAGCTTCTTCATCCGGCTCTGCAGCGTGGACGGCTTGAGCCCCAGCAGCGCCGCCGCCCCGCCGTCTCCGTAGACCCGGCCCCGCGTGAGCGTGAGCACCCGCAGGATGTGTTCGCGCTGCACGGCCGCCAGCGTGAGCACCTTCGCCCCGGCCTGCAGCGGCGCCGCGGTCTCCTCCACCGGCGTCACCCGCGCCCGATCCCCTGGAAGGTCGAAGGACTGCGACGACAGCTCCGGGCCGCTCGTGAGGATGGTGGCGCGCTCCAGCGCGTTCGCCAGCTCACGCAGGTTGCCCGGCCAGTCATACGCCGCCAGCCGCGCCAGCCCGGAGGTCGACACCCGGATGCCGCGCCGGCCAATGCGCCGCGCCTGCTCCTCCAGCAGGAACGCGGCCAGCTGCGGCAGGTCCTCGCGCCGCTCGCGCAGGGGCGGCAGCCGCAGCGGGAACACGCTCAGGCGGTAGAACAGGTCCTCGCGGAAGCGCTTCTGCGCGATGGCCTGGTGCAGGTCCACATGCGTCGCCGCCAGGATGCGCACGTCCGCCTTCACCGTCTTGTCGCTGCCCACCGGCTCGAACGTCTTCTCCTGCAGCGCGCGCAGCAGCTTCGCCTGCAGCTCCACCGGCAGCTCGCCAATCTCATCCAGCAGCAGCGTGCCTCCGTGCGCCATCTGGAAGCGGCCCGCCCGGTCGCGGTTCGCCCCGGTGAACGCGCCCTTCACGTGGCCGAACAGCTCGCTCTCCAGCAGCCCCGCCGGGATCGCCGCGCAGTTGAGCGACACGAAGGGCTGGTCCGCCCGCGGACTCCAGCGGTGGATGGCCCGCGCCAGACGCTCCTTGCCCGTGCCCGTCTCGCCGGTGATGAGCACCGGCGTGTCCGTCTCCGCCACCTGCCGGGCGCGCCGGGCCAGGTCCTGCATCACCGGACTCAGCGACGTCTCCAGGATGCCTTCCGACTCCCCGCCCAGCTGCGACTCCAACAGCTTCGCGTGCTCGTGGTCCTGGCGGTGCAGCCGCTCCACCACCGCGCGTTGCTCGGCGCCCTGGAGCGCCGTGGCCAGCATCTGCCCGTACACCTCCACCAGGTCCACCACCGGCTGCGCGTAGGTCTCGCACTGCACGCGGTCCAACGTCAGCACGCCGTAGCAGCGCTCCCCCGCGCACAGCGGCACCACCATGCACGCGTGCCCCTCGGGCAGGTCCAGCACCCCGTCGAAGGGGTCCCCATCCCCGTGCGCGTGGTCCTCCTCCGTGAACGCCCGCGCGCGCCGCGTCTCCAGCGCCTGCCGCAGCGAAGGGAAGTCCGACAACTGGAGCGAATGCTTGCGCACCGCCTGGTTCGCCAGCGGACCGCGCGCCGCCACCGCCTCCAGCTTCCCCTCCTTGAGGAGGAACAGCGTGGCCAGGTCGAACGGCACCACCCGGGTCAGCCAATCCAGTCCACGCCGGAGCAGCTCCGCCACCCCTTCTTCGGTGGTGGCCAGCTCGACCAGCTCCCGGGCATCGTGTGTCACTTCCGGGTGGCGTCCCATGAGTTCGTCCGGCATGGGCGACCGATAACAGCGATTCACCGAAATTGCAGTGGCGGCCGCACCGGGATTTCGTGGTCCCTCGCGTCCCAGCGGCAGGCTCTCATCCAACCCCTTGAATCCAGGGGCGGTTTTCGCCAGCCCCTGTCCCGGGAGTGAGGAGCAGGCGGGCGGGCCCGTTCGCTGCACGCCGGAGCCCTTTGGCTGCACCGGTTCGGAGGGGGCCCTGGCGCGGACGTAGAGTCGTGCACACGTGGAATCCACCTCCCCCGCCGCGAGCCACCTCCTGCCGCCTCCCGCCGTGAGCCTCCGGCCGGAGGCTTCCGCGTCCGCGCCGTCCGCGTGGCTCCGTCAGGCGCGCCGCCTGCCGCTGCTCCTGCTGGCCTACGCCGTGCCGGGGGTCATCACCTCCAGCCAGACCTACTTCTACGCCCAGGCGAAGGACCCCACGTACCCGTTCACCCAGGCCCTGCTGCTGCATCTGCCACCCTGGTGGTACTGGGCGCTGGTCACGCCCCTCATCGTCGCGCTCGGGCGGCGCTTCCGCCTGGAGCGCGGCGTCTGGCGTCGCTCGCTCGCGGTGCACGTGCCCGTCCTCGTCGGGCTGATCATTCCCCACCTGTTCCTCATCATCGCCGTCAACCGCTTCGCGGAGGAGAAGTGGTACCTGGACAACTCGCTGGGCTTCATCATGCCCATGCTGTTGGGCAAGTACGGCGTCACGGACATCCCTGTCTATGGGGGCATCCTCGCCGTGGGCGCCGCCCTGGAGTACCAGCGCCGCTATGTCGAGGGAGCGCTGATCCAATCGCAGCTGGAGACGCGACTGGTCCACGCGCAGTTGGACGCCCTGCGCGCGCAGCTGCACCCGCACTTCCTCTTCAACACGCTCAACGCCATCTCCGTCCTGGTGCGCAAGCAGGACACCGCCGGCTCCATCCGGATGATCACCGGCGTCAGCGAGCTGCTGCGCATGGCGCTCAACACCACCGGCCGCCAGCAGGTCCCGCTCCATGAGGACCTGGCCTTCCTGGAGCGCTACCTCGACATCGAGCAGACGCGCTTCCAGGACCGGCTCCAGGTGGTCCGCGCCATCGACCCCGCGGCGCTCGGCGCGCTCGTGCCCAGCCTCATCCTCCAGCCGCTCGTGGAGAACGCCATCAAGCACGGCCTCGCCACCCGCTCCGGCGCTGGACGCGTGGAGCTGCGCGCGGCGCGCGACGGAGCCCGGCTGCTGCTGGAGGTGCTCGATGACGGCCCGGGGCTCGCGCCCGGCTGGGACACCCCGGACGGCGGCATCGGCGTGGCCAACGTGCGGGCGCGGTTGCACTCGCTCTACGCGGACCGCCACGTCTTCTCCCTGGAGAACCGCGCCGGGGGGGGCGTGCGCGCCCGCCTGGAGCTTCCCTTCCAGCCGGCCTCGCCCTCGGAATGAACGCGTCCGCCTGCATCCGCACCCTCCTCGTGGATGACGAGCCGCTCGCTCGCGAGGGGCTGCGCCTGCTGCTCTCCACGGACCCGGAGGTCCGCGTGGTGGGTGAGGCCGGCAACGGACCGGAGGCGGTGCGCCTCATCCGCGAGCAGCGGCCGGACCTCGTCCTGCTCGACGTGCAGATGCCGGAGCTCAATGGCTTCGAGGTGCTCTCCCACCTGGGCCCTGGCGAGATGCCCGCCGTCATCTTCGTCACCGCGTATGACCGCTACGCCCTGCGCGCCTTCGACATCCACGCGCTCGACTACCTGCTCAAGCCCTTCCGCGACGACCGCTTCCACGACGCCGTCGGCCGCGCCAAGGCGCAGATCCGCCTGAGGCGCATGTCCGACCTCAGCCAGCGACTGATGTCCGTGCTCTCCACCTATGGCGAGCGCGACATCACGCCCCCACCCACCATGGCACCGGCCCCTCCCGCCGCGCCGGAGCCATGGGTGCGCAGGCTGGCAATCCGCGACACGGGCCGGGTCGTGTTCCTGGACGTGGATGAGATCGAATACATCGAGGCCGCCGACTACTACGTGCAGATCCACGCGGGCGGGAAGGCGTACCTCCACCGCGAGACGATGCAGAGCCTGGAGGCGCGGTTGGATCCGGAGCGCTTCATGCGCATCCACCGCTCGGCCATCGTCAACTCGCGCCGCATCCGCGAGCTGCGCAGCGAAGGGCGCAGGGAGCTCGTGGTGGTGCTGACGGGCGGCGCCGAACTGCGCGTGGCGCGCAGCCACCGGGAGAAGTTCCAGCACCTGGGCTGAACTGGCCGGGCCCGTTCGCTGCACGCCCAGGCCCGTTCACCGCACGCCCATCCCCACCGGCTGAACGCTCCACCCGCGACGTGCCCGCACGGGCACCGTGCCTCCCGCGACCCACCCGCACGGAGGCACACCTGATGCTGCGCAAGCCCCTCGTCGTCTCGTTCCTGGCCCTCGGTCTGACGTTCGCGCCCACCATCGCGGCGGCGGGCGAAGGCGCCGGATGCACCCAGGGTTCCTCCCAGGCTTCGATGACGCTCCAGACGGTCGTCGACAAGCACCTGAAGGCCATGGGCGGCAAGGAGCGGATCAAGGCCGCGAAGACGTTTCAGATCACCACCCGCGTCACCGAGGGCACCACGGTGACGACTTCGACCCTGCGGCGTGCGCGACCCAACCTCTTGCGCAACGACATGGACACGAACGGCGCCCAGGTCACCAGGCTGTTCGATGGGCAGCAGGGCTGGGTGGTGGAGGGGACGGCCGCGCCGAAGCAAGTGAGCCAGGAGCTGAACGCGCTGATGGCCGAGGGCGCGGTGTTCGATGACGCCCTGCTGGACCCGAAGGCCCGGGGCGTCGTCACGCTGGCGCTGGACGGCACGGTGGAGGTGGAGGGCGCTCCCGCGTTCAAGCTGGTCCTCACCCGCGCCCGGGAGACGGAGGTCCGCTTCATCGACGCGAAGTCCTTCCTGGAGGTGCGCCGCACGTATGCCGGCACCCAGGAGGGCAAGGCGTTCAACAAGACGATGGCCTTCTCCGATTACCGCGACGTGGACGGCATCATGCTGAGCCACCACGTGCGGTGGGAGGCCGACGGTAAGCCGGGCGAGAAGGTCGTCCAGAGCGCCCGCTACGACGCGCCCGTCGACGCCGCCACGTTCAAGGCGACGACGCCGCGCAGCTGAGCCGCCGCGCTTCTTCCCTAGCGGGAGCGCTCGGCTCCCCTGGGGGACGGTCCCCAAGCCCCCCGCGCCGGAAAGCCCGGACCGTGGGCGCTTCGACTCCCTTTCCTCCTCCACGTCCGGCGAATGGCCCCTCCTTCCGTCCTCCTCCTCGCGCTCGCCGCGGTCTCGACCCAGGCCGTGGCGCCCTCCTCCTCCGACCTGCCTCCGGCCACCCGCCCACCCGCGGTGGAGGACTCGATGCTCACCCCTGTCCCGGCCGCGCCCCGGCTCGTGAAGAGCTGGGATGAGGCGCTCGCACTGATGCGCGAGCGGTCCACGGACCTGCGCGGCGCCGAAGCGAGCGTGGAGCGCGCGAGCGGGCGCTGGCGTCAGGCCCTCTCCGCGCTGCTGCCCAATGCGCGCGCCCAGGCGGGCGTGGCGCTGGATCTCCTCAATCCCGACGTTCCTTCGGGGGTGCTTCCCGGCGCCGCGGGAGACAACCACACCGTCACCGCCCCCACGGGAACCCTTGGCGCGACGCTGACGCAGGCGGTGGTGGACCTGAGCGCGTGGAGGGGACTGTCGGCGGCCCGGGAGGCGGAGACGGGCGCGGTGGCCAGCCTTCAAGACACCCGGCGTCGGCTCACCCTGGGGCTGGCGCAGGTGCTGGTGGCTACCGTGGCCGCTGAACGCGCCGCGGAGATCAACCGCGTGGGCCTGAGGCGCGCGCTGGAGCGTGCCGCGCTCACGCAGCGCACCTTGGAGCTGGGTGCGGGCAACCAGTTGGACGTGGTGCGCGTCGATCAGGACGTGGCGGTGGCTCGCGGCGCGCTCATCGCCGGGGACGAACAGTTGCGCCGGACGCGCGAGGCGTTGGGCCTCTCGCTGGGCTTCGGCCAGTCCATGGGCGTCGACCCGGCCTTCGACTTGCGGGGGCTCGTGGAGCGGACGCGCAATACCTGCGCCCCGCTGGAGAGCCTGGACGCGCGGCCCGACCTGGTGGCGGCGCGCGCCCAGGTGGAGTCCGCGCGAGAGAGCCGGAGGCAGGCCGCCGCGGGCTATCTGCCCACGCTGGGCGTCAGCAGCACGCTCGCGGGCCTCACCACGGACCCGGGCTTCGGTCGCATCGCGACGTGGAACGTCGCCGCCGTGCTCTCGGTGCCTCTCTGGGAGGGCGGCGGGCGCGGAGGGCTGGTGCGGGAGCGTACGGGCGTGGAGGCCCAGGCGGAGGCGGCGCTGGAGCGCGCCCGCCGCGACGTGGAGCTGGAGGTGGCGCGGGCCCGCCGCAGCGTGGAGGTGGCCGAAGCGCTGGTGAAGAACGCGGTGGAGTCGCGGGACCTCGCCGAGCGCACCGACCGGCTCACCCGCCGCGCCTACGAAGTGGGCCGTGGCGGCAGCCTCGATCTGGTGCAGAGCGGCGCGGCCCTGCGACAGGCGGAGCTGGACCTGGTGCTGCGCGAGTTCACGCTCGTCCAGGCACGCCTGGACGCGTTCCTGACGGAGGCCCGATGCGACAGGTGAAGCAGGAAGCGCGGATGACGACGCCCCACCCGGCCACACCCGGACGCGTTCCTGACGGAGGCCCGATGCGACAGGTGAAGCACGGAGCACGGATGACGCCCCATCCAGGCCCGCCTGGACGCGTGCCTGACGAAGGCCCGACGCGACAGGTGAAGCCGGGAGCGCGGATGACGACCCATCCAGGCCCGCCTGGACGCGCTCCTGACGGAGGCCCGATGCGGCGAGTGAAGCAAGAAGCGCGGATGACGACCCATCCAGCCACTCCTGGACGCGTTCCTGACGGAGGCCTGATGCGGCGGGTGAATCAGGAAGCGCGGATGACGACACCCCCTCCAGCCACACCTGGACCTGTTCCTGCTGACAACCCGATGCGCCCCCTGGAGATGTGGATGAAGATGTTGTGGAGCATGGCGGTGATCGCGGCCGTGGCCGGCTGCTCGGAGAACAAGGCGCCCCCCGCCGCACCTCCGCCACGCGAAATCGAAGCGGTCTCGCTGGCGCCGCAGGCAGTGCGTGAGACGGGTGAGTATCTGGGCAACCTGCTGTCGCGGCGGAGCGTCGCCGTGCTGCCACAGGTCGCGGGCGCCGTGCGCCGCATCCACGTGCGCCCCGGTCAGCAGGTGGAGGAAGGCGCGCCGCTGGTGGAGGTGGACGCGCGCGAGGAGACGGCCGCGCTCGACAGCGCGCAGGCACAACTGAGCGCATCCCAGGTCCAGCTGGAGCTGGCCCGCCGCACCCGCGCCCGCACCGAGGCACTTCACGGAGAAGGCCTCGCCAGCGCGCAGGAGCTGGAGAACGTCCGGGCGCAGGTGGAGGCCGCGGAGGCCGCGGCTCGCTCGTCGGCCGCGCAGGTGACGCAGCGCCAGGTGCAACTCCAGCTCAACGTGGTGCGAGCGCCCTTCGCGGGCACCGTGGATGACGTGCTGGTGCGCGTGGGAGACTCCGTCAGCGCCTCCACGCCGCTGACCCACGTGGCGCAAGCGGATGTCCTCGAAGTGGGCGTGTGGATCCCCCCGACACGCGCGCGCGCCCTGAAGCCAGACACGGTGCTGGAGCTCCTGGACGCGCGAGGGGCGGTGCTGCTCACCAGCAGGGTCTTCTTCATCGCGCCCCAGGCCGACCCGCGGACCCAGCTGGTGGAGGTGAAGGCCGCCTTCCGCAACACGGTGGGCCTGCGCCCCAACGAGCTGGTGCGCGCGCGCATCGTCTATTCGGCGCGCGACGCGCTGCGGATTCCAGCGCTGGCGGTGGTGCGCCAGAGCGGCCAGCCCTTCGCCCTCGTGGTGCGGGCGCAGGGCGCAGGGGCGGTGGTGGAGCGCCGCCCCATCACCCTGGGAGCCCTGGGTGATCAGGCCTACGTCGTGGAAGGGGGCCTGAAGACAGGGGACGTGGTGGCCGTGTCGTCCATCCAGGCCCTGCGCGACGGCATGTCCGTGAAGGTGAAGCACCCCGGCGCCCCTCCGCCCTCCCAGACCCTGGCGAACGTGCCACCAGCGAGCGGCCACTGAGCCAGGGGACGGGACACACCATGTTCATCGACTTCTTCATCCGCCGGCCCGTCTTCGCCATCGTCTGCTCCATCCTGCTGACGCTGGCGGGCGCCATCGCCATCCCCACGCTGCCCATCGCCCAGTATCCGGACCTCGCGCCACCGCAGGTGACCGTCACCGCCACCTACGTGGGCGCCAGCGCGGAGGTCGTGGAGAGCGCCGTCACCATCCCCCTGGAGCAGGAGCTCAACGGGGTGGAGGGCATGCGCTACATCACCTCCACCAGCGGCAATGACGGCACCAGCACCATCACCCTCACCTTCGAAGCCACCCGGGACATCGAGGTCGCGGCGGTGGACGTGCAGAACCGGGTCAGCCGTGCCGCCGCGCGCCTGCCCTCCCAGGTGAACCAGACGGGCATCATCGTCAACAAGGCCTCCAGCCAGATCCTCCTGTCCGTGGCGCTGTTCAGCGCGGACGACCGCTACGACGCGAAGTTCCTCAGCAACTACGCGGACGTGAACCTCAAGGACGCCATCAAGCGCGTGCGCGGCGTGGGCGAGGTGCGCATCTTCGGCGAGCGGCGGTTCTCCATGCGCCTGTGGCTGGACCCCACGGAGCTGGCGCGGCGCAAGCTCACGCCCCAGGACGTCACGCGCGCCCTCCAGGAGCAGAACCTCCAGGTGGCCGCGGGCCAGGTGGGCCAGCCGCCCTCCGCGGAGGATCAGCCCTACCAGTTCGCGGTGCGCGCGCGAGGCCGGCTGATGGAGCCGGAGGAGTTCGGCGACATCGTCCTCCTGCGCCAGGAGGACGGCAGGAGCGTCCGCGTGAAGGACGTGGGCCGGGTGGAGCTGGGCGCGGAGAACTACAGCACGCTGCTGCGCTTCGGCGGGAAGCAGGCCGTGGGCATCGCCACCTTCCAGCTCCCCACCGCCAACGCCCTGGAGGTGCGCGACGCCGTCTACGCGGAGCTGGTGCGGCTGTCCGCCCAGTTCCCACCGGGCATGGAGTTCCAGACGGGCACGGACACCACGCTCGCGGTGCGCGCCACCCTCCGCGAGGTGGTCCAGACGCTGGTGGAAGCCATCGCCCTGGTCATCGTCGTCATCTTCCTGTTCCTGCACGGCTGGCGCAGCGTGCTCATCACCGCGCTCACCCTCCCCGTCTCGCTGGTGGGCACCTTCGCCTTCGTGCGGTGGATGGGCTTCTCCGTCAACACCCTCACCCTCTTCGGCCTCACCCTGGCCACGGGCCTGGTGGTGGATGACGCCATCGTCGTCATCGAGAACATCGAGCGGCTGATGAAGGAGCGGGCGCTGTCGGCCCCCCAGGCCGCGCGCGCGGGCATGAAGGAGGTGTCGGGCGCGGTCGTCGCCATCTCCATCGTGCTGGTGGCCGTGTTCATCCCGGTGGCCTTCTTCCCCGGCACCACCGGCGCCATCTACCGCCAGTTCGCCCTCACCCTCACCGCGTCGGTGGCCCTCTCCACCTTCTGCGCGCTCACCCTCACGCCCGCGCTCTCCGCGCGGATGCTCACGAACCATGCCGGGACGAAGTGGGGGTTCTTCCGCGCGGTGGACGCGGTGCTCGACCGGACGCGCGACCTGTACGGGCGGGGGCTGCGCCGGCTGCTGAAGCACCCGGCCCTCCTCCTGATGGCGTTCCTGCTGTGCATCGGCGTCACGGGGGTGCTCCTCAAGGTGACGCCCACGGGCTTCATCCCCGACGAGGACCAGGGCTACCTGATCATCTCCGTGCAGGGGCCGGAGGGCTCGTCGCTCGCCCAGACGGAAAAGGTGATGGCGGAGGTGGAGAAGGTGCTCCAGGCCCAGCCAGAGGTGCGCGCCATCTTCGCCAACGGCGGCTTCTCCCCGCAGAGCACGGGCCCCAACATGGCCAGCATCTTCGTCGCCTTGAAGTCATGGGAGGAGCGGCCCGGCCGTGAGCAGTCGGTGGCCGCGCTCGTCGAGCGGCTGCGAGGCCCCCTGAGCCAGTTGGGCGGCGCGCGCGTCGTGCCCTTCCAGCCCCCCGCCATCCGCGGCGTCGGCGCCGTGGGCGGCTTCCAGTACGTCATCGAGGACACCGCCGGCACCCGCTCACTGGACGAGCTCGCGTCAGCCGCGCAGCAGCTGATGGCGAAGGGCAACGAGGACGCCCGGCTTCGCGGCGTCTTCACCGGCTTCAACGCGGACACGCCCCTCCTGGACGTGGAGGTGGACCGCCAGAAGGCCAAGGCCCTGGGCGTCCCCATCGAGCAGATCTTCAGCACCATGCAGCTCTACATGGGCAGCCAGTACGTCAACGACTTCAACTACGCGAACCGCGCGTACCGCGTCTACGTCCAGGCCGACCAGCAGTTCCGCGACAGCCCCCTGGACATCGGCGCCTTCTACGTGCGCAGCGACAGCGGGGACATGATTCCGCTGGAGTCGCTGGTGAAGGTGGAGACCACCGTGTCCGCGCAGGTCATCCGCCACCACAACCTCTTCCGGGCGGTGGAGCTCAGCGGCCAGCCCGCGCCCGGCGAGTCCTCCGGACAGGCGATGGAGGCGATGGAGGCCCTGGCCGAGCGACACCTGCCCCAGGGCATGAGCGCGGAGTGGGCGGGCATCAGCCTGGAGCAGAAGCAGAGCGGAGCCCAGACGCTCCTCATCTTCGCGCTGGGCCTGCTCTTCGTCTTCCTGGTGCTGGCGGCGCAGTACGAGAGCTTCAGCCTGCCGCTCGTCATCCTCCTCTCGGTGCCGCTGGCCCTCCTGGGCGCGCTCGGCCTGCAGTACCTGCGCGGCTACGCCAACGACGTGTTCTGCCAGCTGGGGCTCGTGATGCTGGTGGGGCTGGCCAGCAAGAACGCCATCCTCATCGTGGAGTTCGCGGAGCAGCTGCGCGAGCACGGCCGGAGCGCCACCGACGCGGTGGTGGAGGCATCCGAGGTCCGCCTGCGCCCCATCCTCATGACGTCGATTGCCTTCCTCCTCGGCGTGGTGCCGATGATGACCGCCTCCGGCGCGGGCGCGGCGTCGCGCAACTCCCTGGGGACGGCCGTCTTCGGCGGCATGCTGGTGTCCACGGGGGTGAACCTCGTCTTCATCCCCGGCCTCTACGTCCTGATGCAGAAGCTGCGCGGCGGGGCGAAGCGGGCCGTGGACGACGTGGCGCCCGTGGCGGCTTCGTCACACTGACCGCGCGCCCGGACGGCCGCTCCAGCTCCAGGCCAGCAGACCCGCGGCGAAAGCGGGCCCGCGCCACCGGCAGGCGCGGGCCCGCTTTCGTCTGTTGGCGTTCGCGGGCGGGCGAAAGGGGCGTTCGCGGCCAACCATTCACGCCTCCCCCTGCCCGTACCTGATGCAACCACGCGCGCTTTCTCGTATTTTCGGCCGCACTCTCGGGAGGGCGGGCTGTGAGCGTCCAGTCGCCACCAGGCGCTCCGCTCCACCGAAATTGCAGTGGCGAAAGGCACCGGGATTTCGCTATTCACCATCCCGGAGACACCGCCCCGCCGGTGCAGAGGCCAGGGACTGATGTAAACCCCTGGAATCACAGCAGATTAAACATTGGCACGGTGGCTGCTTTACCAGTAGCAACCTACAACATCTGGGGTGGACCACGGTGGCCCGCCCCCCATCCCCAAGGAGTCGAACCATGCTGACCGTTGGCGACAAGCTTCCGAACTTCAAGCTGAAGGGCACCGTGAGCCTGGAGAAGAACAAGGAGTTCCAGGACATCTCCAACGACACGTACAAGGGCAAGTGGACGGTCCTGTTCGCGTGGCCGAAGGACTTCACGTTCATCTGCCCGACGGAGATCGCGGAGTTCGGCAAGCACAACAAGGACTTCCAGGACCGCGACGCGCAGGTGCTGGGCCTGTCCACCGACAGCGAGTTCGTGCACCACGCGTGGCGCACGCACCACCCGGACCTGAAGAACCTGCCCTTCCCCATGCTGGCGGACATCAAGCGCGAGCTGTCCAGCGCGCTGGGCATCCTGCACAAGGAGGAGGGCGTGGCCCTGCGCGCCACGTTCATCGCGGACCCCGAGGGCATCATCCGCCACGTGTCCGTGAACGACCTGTCCGTG
Source organism: Corallococcus silvisoli (assembly GCF_009909145.1). Lineage (NCBI taxonomy): Bacteria > Pseudomonadati > Myxococcota > Myxococcia > Myxococcales > Myxococcaceae > Corallococcus > Corallococcus silvisoli. The sequence goes on along the minus strand of NZ_JAAAPJ010000001.1, from coordinate 890,605 downwards.
GGCCGCAACGTCAAGGAGACGGTCCGCACGCTGGACGCGCTCCAGACGGACGAGCTGTGCCCGTGCAACTGGCAGAAGGGTGAGGAGACGCTCACCTCGAAGCTGCAGAAGGCGGGGTAAGGCACCATGGCCTCGCTCGAAGTCGTCCGCAGTGAGCTCGCGGACGCCCACAAGGACACCCGCCTCAACCTCTCCGCGGTCCTGGAGAGCACGAGCCTCACCCCCGAGCAGCGCTGGGGGACGGCCGTGGCATGCGCCTTCGCCGCCCGGAACGAGCGGCTGAAGGAGGCCATGCTGAACGAGGCGAAGCAGGCCCTGGGTGACAAGGCCGGGCCGGTCATCGAGGACGCCCGCGCGGCGGCCTCGCTGATGGCGATGAACAACGTCTACTACCGGTTCCGTCACATGGTCGGGAAGGAGTCGTACTCGACCAAGCGGGCCGGTCTGCGGATGAACCGGCTGGCGCAGGTGCTGACCAACAAGGTGGACTTCGAGCTGGTCTGCCTCGCGGTCAGCGCCATCAACGGCTGCGAGCTGTGCATCCAGTCCCACGAGAAGGTCGTCATCGACGGCGGCCTCTCCGAGGACCAGGTGCACGACGCGGTCCGCATCGCGGGCGTCATCCACGCGGCGGCGGTCGGGCTGGAATCCTAGACACCCGGCCGTTATCCCTGAGCTGTGATTGGCGCCCTCCGGTGGATGACACCGGGGGGCGCTGTCTTTTCTTTCCGACGTCCCACCCTCCACCCGAAAGGAACGTGTCCGTCATGGCCCTCTACAAGAGCCCCAGTCCCCTGTCCGAGCAGGCCCGCACCGCCATCGCCGCCACCCTCAATGAGCGGCTGTCGGACGGGTTGGACCTGCACTCGCAGATCAAGGTCGCCCACTGGAACATCAAGGGCCCGCAGTTCGCCGCGCTGCACCCGCTGTTCGAGACCTTCGCGGTGAGCCTCGCGAACCACAACGACTCCATCGCGGAGCGCGCGGTGACGCTGGGCGGCCGGGCGTACGGCACCAGCCGCCACGTGGGCACGCACAGCCGCCTGCCGGAGTATCCGCAGGAGACCTCGCGCGACCTGGAGCACGTGAAGCTCCTGGCCGAGCGCATCGAGGTGTACCTGGCCCACCTGCGCGACAGCCGCAAGCAGGTGGAGGGGCACCAGGACACGGACACGGTGGACCTCTTCACCGGCATCATCACGGAATTCGAGAAGCACGCCTGGTTCCTGCGGGCCTCACTGGAAGGCTAAAGGCTGCGCCGGAGCAGGGGGCGCGCTGGACTTCGCACGCCCGGGACGGGTGCGCCGCACGCGGGCGGTGTTCATCCGTCCAGCCAGAAGAAGTCGTCCCCGCTGGCCAGTGCCTTCTCCAGGAACTCGCTGAACGACGCGGCAATCTGGCGGGTCTCCACGGGGTCCGGGAACGTCTCGTGGAAGGCATCGAGGAGGGGGTACCGCCCGTCTTCCTTTCGCGAGACGTCCGCGAGGACGTAGTCGCCGTCCTGGAGGTAGAGGAGGGTGTACCAGGAGGCAGGGCCATCCTTGTCCGACTCGCTGCCGCGGATGGCAGCTCGGCCGCGGCGGATTTCGTCGAGCGAGAGGACGCGGTAGTTCGCGGTCAGGCGCGGACGGAAGAGGGCCGCGCCGTTGCAGTGCAGATAGAAGGCGCGCAGGTCGGGGTCCAACTGCCAGCCCGCTCGCGCCTCGAAGGCCGCGATTTGCTCCGGCGTCGCAGGCGGTTCCGGGTAGTGGTGCCGGGAGACTTCGGCCAGGAGGCTGTCCATCGAGGGCATGCTTTAGTCCACGTAGGGCCGCGCGGGGCCGGGCGTACTCCACTGTCCACCGCCAGAGTAGCAGGCCGGGTACTGCTGGTTGAGCACCTGATGGACATCAGGCGGGACGGGCAGCACGTTGTTGGGGGCCGTCGGCAGGCCGCCATGCCAGAGGTCGAAAATGTGGTGCCCCTCCCAAAGCGCCCCTCCGCTCTGGGGCCAGGCTCCAAAATCCTCCGCCCATGCCTCTCGGAACCCCTCTCGCGCCCGATTCCAGATGCGCCGCTGCTGACTGGTATTGGAGATGGTTGGATAGTCGCAGCAACAGTGGGTGATGGCCATGCGGCCGCCCGCAGCGGCGGGCATGAAGAGGTAGCGCCCCTGCCAGTCGCCCTTGACGTCGGCCAGCCACATGCACCCCATCAGGGCGCGCCCCTGTCCCGCGCACTTCGACTCGCACCTAGACATGAATGCGGCGCTGCACTGCCAGGGGCCGTAGTAGATGGTGGTGCGCAGTTGGCCGCCGTCCGGCGTGGTGACGACAGGGCCCACCCACTTCCCGGCGGCGGACTTGCCGACGGCGCCGACGGTTGCCGAGCCGCACCCGACGAGGACGAGGGCGATGGACACTGCGCGTAGCTGGTGGCGGATAGCTGTCATTTAAATCATGACAGCACGGCTAAACGCGCAAGTTAAGTCAGCGCAGAAGTGCATGCTCGGCTGAGTAGGTCGCGCGCCCGGTTCACGTTTCGCCTCCTCGAACGAGGGCTCAAAACCGGAACCGCGCCCCGCCGCCCCTTCTCTTCGAGAATGGACGAGGCGGCAGGCGGAGACTCCTGGCGGTGCGAGGTGCGGCTGGTGCTGCCGCCGTACCCGCCCAGCGCGAACGCGTACTGGAAGCCGACCCGGGAACGCGGGCTGATGGAGCCATCATGTGCCCCCAGGACACGGACACGGTGGACCTCTTCACCGGCATCATCACGGAATTCGAGAAGCACGCCTGGTTCCTGCGGGCCTCACTGGAAGGCTAAAGGCTGCACCGAAGCAGGGGGCGCGCTAGCGTGCACGCCGTGAGCGACAGCGTCCCCCTGCATGCGTTTCGCACCGTGCCCCGCACGGGCGTCATCTTCGTCACCGCCGAGGCCACGCGCCGCGGCTACCGCCCCGGCGACCCGGACTGGTGCAACCTGGGCCAGGGTCAGCCGGAGACGGGAGACCTGCCCGGCGCCCCGCCGCGCGTGGGCCAGGTGACGGTGGACATGGCGGACCAGGAGTACGCGCCGGTGGCGGGCCTCTGGGAGGTGCGGGAGGCCATCGCCGGGCTCTACAACCGGCTCTACCGCAAGGGGATGCCCAGCCAGTACAGCGCGGAGAACGTGTGCCTGTCCGGCGGTGGCCGCGCGGCCCTCACCCGCGCCGCGGCGAGCCTGGGCCAGGTGAACCTGGGCCACTTCCTGCCGGACTACACCGCGTATGAAGAGCTGCTGGACGTCTTCAAGGCGTTCACCGCCATCCCCATCCTGCTGGAGGGCGAGCGCGGCTACGCCTTCACGCACGAAGACCTGCGCCGTGAAATCCAGGGGCGCGGGCTGTCCGCGCTGCTCTTCTCCAACCCGTGCAACCCCACCGGCAAGCTGGTGCAGGGCGAGGAGCTGGCCCGGTGGGTGGGCGTCGCGCGGGAGCTGGAGTGCTCGCTGCTCATCGACGAGTTCTACTCGCACTACGTCTGGACGGCCCGCCCGGGGATGCTGCCGGTGGAGAGCGCCGCGCGGTACGTGGAGGACGTGAACCGCGACCCGGTGGTGCTCTTCGACGGGCTCACCAAGAACTGGCGCTATCCGGGCTGGCGCATGACGTGGACGGTGGGGCCGAAGCAGGTCATCGACACGGTGTCCAGCGCGGGCAGCTTCCTGGATGGCGGCGGCAGCCGGCCCTTGCAGCGCGCGGCCATTCCCCTGCTCCAGGAGGACACGGTGGTGGCGGAGACGCGCGCCATCCACTCGACGTTCCGGGAGAAGCGGGACCGGTTCCACTCGCGGCTGGAGCGGCTGGGCATCCGCACGGACCGGGCGCCGGACGGGACGTTCTACGTCTGGGGCAACCTGTCCGGACTGCCCGCGCCGCTCAACGACGGCATGGCCTTCTTCCGCGCCGCGCTGGAGCACAAGGTCATCACCGTGCCCGGTGAGTTCTTCGACGTGAACCCGGGCAAGCGCCGCGCGCGGGCCTCGCGCTTCCGCAGCTACGTGCGCCTGTCCTTCGGCCCCTCGTGGGAGACGCTGGACAAGGCGCTCCAGCGGCTGGAGGCCCTGGTGCTCCAGCACACGCCCGCCGCGGCGCCGTGAGCGCGGCGGGCCCCCTGGCCCCGGACTAGGACCCCGGGGCCGGGTGGGTGCGGAACTGCGCCGTGGCCGTCACGTGCACCTTCTTGCGGTGGGACACGGTGAAGCCCAGGGAGGCGCGGCCGCCATAGCTGCCCGGCATGGACTGGGGCAGCGTCTCATCGTCACTGACATACCCGCCGACCCGGGGGCCGAAGGCCGGCGAGTCCCAGGTGCGCTCGGAGAAGCGGTGCAGCCCGCCCAGCGTCACGCCGAGCCCGGCCGCCACGCGGCGCGCCTTCTTCACCGACTCGCGGGCCAGCGCCTCCAGCCAGTCCTGCCGGGCCTCCGACTCCCGGACGTAGCCCCACTTGAGCTCGCGCAGCGTCGCCTGCTTCAGGCCGGACAGGGCCGAGAGCACGTCCCCCACCCGCGACATGTCCACCAGCCGGATGCGCAGCGTGTAGAGCGCGGAGGAGGAGCGCGTGAGCAGGCCCTCCGTCGTCTCCGCCTGCACCGCCTGGAGCGTGAAGGCCGTGGCGGGCACGCCCAGCTCCTCCATGCGGCGCACCAGGGAGGCCACCTCCTTCGCGTTGGCGAAGGCCGCGTTGCCGGTGAAGAAGGCCGTGGCCTTCACGTCCACCACCGCGTCCACGTGGTCCGCCTCCAGCTCGTGCTCGGAGGCCAGCTCCACGACGATGATTCCCGACTCGGTTTCGGTCTGCTCCGGCATGCGCCCCTCTTCGTCCTGGTTGCAGGCGCCGGAGTATACGCGCCTATGCTCACGCCCAGACCATGCGACGCATCCCGTCCCGGCTGTGGCTGTTGTGCGCGCTGTACTTCGTGCAGGGGCTGCCCTTCGGCTTCCAGGTGACGGCGCTGCCCGTCTACCTGCGCACGCGCGGCGTCTCCCTGGCTGCGCTGGGGTTCGCGGGCGCGCTGTCCCTGCCGTGGATGCTCAAGGCCCTGTGGGCCCCGCTGGTGGACCGCTACGGCTCCGCGCGCGTGGGGCGGCGGCGCTCGTGGATATTGCCCATGCAGGCGGGGCTCGCGCTCGCGTGCGCCCTGGCCGCCGTCGCCGCGGGCCGGGACTCGCTGCCCCTGCTGTTGGGCCTCCTCTTCGTGATGAACCTCTTCGCCGCCACCCAGGACATCGCGGTGGATGGCTTCGCGGTGGACCTGCTGCGCCCGGAGGAGCTGGGCCTGGGCAACACCGCGCAGGTCGTGGGCTACAAGCTGGGCATGCTCACCGGCGGCGGGCTCCTGGTGTGGGCCAGCTCGCGCATCGGCTGGTCCGGGCTGTTCGTCGTCATGTCGGCGCTGTGCCTGGCCGTCTTCACCGTCGTCCTGTTCGTGAAGGAGCCGCCCCCGCGCGAGGAGTCAGGGGCGCAGGGCGCGAAGCTGGACTGGCCCGCGCTCCTGTCGCGCCTCAAGTCCGCGCTCACCGTGCCGGGCACGGGGTGGCTGCTGCTCTTCATCGGCACGTACAAGCTGGGCGAGACGATGTCCGACGTCCTCTACAAGCCCTTCCTCGTGGACGCGGGCTTCACGCCCGCGCGCATCGGCCTGTGGGTGGGCACGTGGGGCACCGCCGCGTCGCTGCTGGGGTCCATGTGCGGGGGGCTGCTCGCCTCGCGCCTGCCGCTGCTGCGGGCGGTGGCCCTCACCGGGACGCTGCGCCTGCTGCCGCTGCTGGGGCGGTGGGTGCTCACGCAGGTCGGGGTCAGCGACGCGGGCGTGCTGGGCGTCACGCTCACCGAGGAGTTCTTCGGCGGCGCGCTCACCACCGTGATGTTCGCCTTCATGATGTCGCGCACGGACCGCCGCATCGGGGCCACGCACTACACGCTGCTGGCCAGCGTGGAGGTCGCGGGCAAGGCGCCCGCGGGCCCCCTGGCGGGGATCCTCGCGGATCCCCGGTACGGCGGCTGGGGCTACGCGAACGTCTTCCTCCTGGGCGTCGCGCTGTCCGCCGCGTTCCTCGCGCTGCTGGGTCCCCTTCGCCGGAGCGCGCCCGCGCCCACGCCACAGCCCGCGGCGTGAAACCTTCCGGCCTCACGACACGCGCACCCGCGTGAAGCCGCCCTGACGCACCGCGAAGAAGGCAGCGGGGGCCGTGAGGCGCTCCGGGCCGCTTGCGGTCCGCGCCGCCTCCGTTCATTGATGCGCGCACACGCACCGGGTGGGCGGAGCCGTGACTCCGGCCCGGGCTTCACGTGGGACGGAGGAAGCACCATGGCGGAGATGAAGACGTATTCGGGGAGCTGCCACTGTGGACAGGTCCGCTACGAGGCGCAGACGGACCTGGCCCAGGTGGTGAGCTGCAACTGTTCCATCTGTCACAGGCTGGGCGCGGTCCTCACCTTCGTTCCGCCGGAGCAGTTCAAGTCGCTCTCCGGCCAGGACACCGTGAAGAGCTACCAGTTCAACAAGAAGGTCATCAACCACCTGTTCTGCCCCACGTGCGGCGTGGAGTCCTACGCCACCGGCAAGGGCCCGGACGGCAAGCCCATGTTCGCCGTCAACGTGCGCTGCCTGGAGGGCGTGGACCTGTCCACGCTCAAGCCCTTCCACTACAACGGCAAGGACATGTAGCCGCGGGCCGCCTTTCACGAGAGGCCGCCCAGCCCCCTCGGAGGCCGGGCGGCCTCCGCGTCTAGCCCTCCGCCAGCGACGTGTAGGTGCCCGCGGGCAGGTCCGCCGCGCGCCACAGGTACCAGCTCACCACGGTGCGGAACGGGCGCCAGCGCTCGCCATACTCCAGCAGGGCCTTGGGCTTGGGCATCTCCTTCAGGCCCTTCATGACCATGAAGCCCTTGCGCACGCCGTAGTCGTCCACGGGCAGGATGTCCGGCCGGCCCAGGCGGAAGATGAGCAACATCTCCACGGTCCACTGGCCGATGCCGCGCACCTGGGTGAGGTGCTCGATGAGGTCCTCGTCGGACATGCGGCGCACGCGCGCGAGCGGCGGCACCGTCCCGTCCACCGTCTTGCGCGCCAGGTCCTGGATGGCCAGCAGCTTGTTCGCGGACAGGCCGGCCTCGCGCAGCGTGGCGTCCGGCAGCGCGAGCAGCTTCTGCGGCGTGAAGGCCTTGCCCTTCCCCACGCGCTCGCACACCCGACCGAAGATGGTCGCCGCCGCGCGGCCGTGGAGCTGCTGGTACACGATGGAGTGCGCCAGCGCCTCGAAGGGGCTGTGCAGCGGGCTCAGCTCCATGCGGAACGGGCCCACCGTCTTGAAGAGGGGCGCCAGCGCCGGGTCCGCGCGCACGAGGGCGCGGCGCACGGCGGGGGTGTACGCATCAGGGAGCAGCACCGGGGTGGCAAGCGGAGCGCGTGGCATGGGCCGCATGCTGCCCGGCCCCGCGCGCCGCGCAACCCCTGTCTGCTGGCGGTCCCCTCACTCGAGGGGCGCGGCGTGCTCCGTCTCGTCGGGCACGTCCTTGCGCGGCTCGCCCTCCATCAGCGCGTCGTACTCCTCCTCCAACTGGATGCCCAGGTCCTCCAGCTGCTCCTGGCTCAGGAGCCTGCGCGCGGCCTTGAAGAGGTCCTGCTCCTCCTCCTCGACGTGGTGCTCCACCTGCTCCTGGAGGACCTTCATCTTCGCGTCGTACTCCTCGTCCGACGCCTCCATGTCCAGCAGGTCCGAAATCAGCCGCTTGAGGGACAGGTGCTCCTCGACGGCCTCGCGCAGGTCGTCCTCGGTGTCCTCCGTCTTGAGCGCCGGGTAGAGGTACAGCTCCTCAATCTTCGCGTGCGCGCCCAGCCGGTCGGCGATCTGCTCGAACAGCGCCTGGCGCCGCGCATCGTCGTGGTCGGCCAGCTTCTCGTACCGCTTGAAGAGCTTGGACACCTCTTCATGCTGCTGATGGATCAACTCCAGCGCGTGCATGTGTGGCTCCGTGAAGTGCGGGGATGTGCTGAGAGATGGGGGCGGAAGCGGCCAGAGGGAAGCCCACCCGCATGCACTTCTCACTTCACGGGCAGCTTGCGCGACGGCAGGTCGCTCACCGCGGGACCGTTGAGCACGCGGCCGGTGGGGCTGAAGCGGCCTCCATGGCACGGGCAGTCCCAGGAGCGCTCCGCGTTGTTCCAGTGCACGTGGCAGCCCAGGTGCGTGCACACCGGGGACACGGCGTGCGCGGTGCCTTCGTCGTCGCGGTACACGGCCACCTTGCGGCCGTCCACCTCGAGGATCCGCCCCTCCCCTGGCGCCAGGTCCTTCAGGTGCCGCCCGTCGGGCTTGGACAGCCGGTCCGCGACGAAGCGGAAGGCGACGTCCGCGTTCTCCTGGATGAAGTCCTTCGCGCCCGCCCGGGGCTTCAAGCGGCCCGGGGCATACAGCGCGGCGTAGGGGTTCTCCTGGCCCAGGATGAGGTCCGACAGCACCATGCCCGCGAGCGTGCCGAACGTCATCCCCGTGCCGGAGAAGCCCGTGGCCACGTACACGTGGCGGCTGCCCACGTTCCGGCCGATGGAGGGCAGACCGTCCGCGGGCTCGATGACCTGGCCCGACCAGCGGTGGGTGACGCGCTTCAGCGGGAACCGCGCGCGGGCGTAGGCCTCCAGCGTGGCGAAGCGCGCGGCGGTGTCCTCGTGGGCGCCGACCTTGTGGTCCTCGCCCCCCACGATGACGTACGGCACGCCGGCCACCCGCTGCGTGCGGATGTAGTGGTACGGGTCGCGGCTGTCGAAGTACTGGCCCGGCTCCAGCGGGCCGTCCAGCGGGGCCGCCACCGCGTAGGTGCGGTAGGGATAGAGCCGGGTGTGCAGGGCCACGCGGTTGAGCGGCGTGGTGGTGGCCTCCACCACGGCCCGCGCCGTCACGGTGCCGTGCTCGGTGACGACGCGGCAGGGCGTGCCGTCATGGATGTCCACGACCTTGCTCTGCTCGAACAGGTGGCTGCCGTCGCCCGGGACGCGGTCCGCCAGCGCGAGCAGGTACGCTCGCGGGTGCAGCAGCGCCTGATCCTCCACGCGCAGCGCGCCCTTCACCGGGAACGGCAGCGGCACGCTCCGGTTGAAGGAGGCCAACAGCCCCACCCGCCGCGCGGCGGCCACCTCGTGCAGGAGGTCGCGCAGCTCCGCCTCCGTCTCCGCGAACTTGAAGGCAGGCACGCGGGTGAAGCCACAGTCGATGGAGAGCGTCTCCACCGTCGAGGCGATCTGCTCGATGGCGGCCCGGCTGGAGGACGCGGCCAGGTGGGCGCCCTTGTCGCCGAAGTCCTTGAGCAGCGCGGTGTACGGCGTGTCCAGCAACTCCGTGAGGTGCGCCGTCGTCTGCCCCGTCTGTCCGGAGAGGATGCGGTGCATCTCCAGCACCGCCACCTTCTTGCCGGCACGCTTGAGCAGCCAGGCGGTCGTCAGCCCCGCGACGCCCCCGCCGATGATGGCCACGTCCACGTCCAGGTCCCCTGGCAGGACGGGAAAGTTCCGGGGCGGCGCCGTCACCGTCCAAAGGGATTTGTGGAGCCGCTCGTCATTCATGGAGGAAGGCTAGGAACCCGCCCTCCAGGGCATAAGCCACGGCCGCCGCGACCCGCCCGCCCGGCTGCCCAGCATGGGGTGTGCGCGACCCAACAGAGGCCGGCCCCGGGTGTTGGCAAGTCAGGGGCTGGGCGGCGGAGGCGCTGGGGTGCACGGACCCCAGCGCGTTAGAACCGCGGGGTGACCTGAGGGTCCGCGCCGGGCGGGCTCAAGGAGCGCGATTCGAATGCCCGTGGAACGCGTGGCTGGAGGCGCCAGCCTGGTGGACGTCCTGGACCGCCTGCTGGACCGGGGGCTGCGCTTCGACGCGCGGGCCCTGGCGGCCCTGGGCGGCGCCGCTCCCATGGAGGAGGAGGCGCGCATCGTGGTGGCATTTTCGGAGGTCCGCACCGCAGACTCGCTGGAGCGCGGCCCACCCCCGCGTCCACCCTCTCCCGGAGCGTAAGGTCGTGGCGTCTCCAGCCCCGCTGCCCCCCGCCGAAGCCGAACCCGGGGCGCGCCTCGTGCTCGCCGAGCACCTGCTCGCCTGCGAGTCCGCCGTCGCCTGCGCACGGGCGATGGTGGAGTGGCTCGCGCGGCGGTCCAGCGCGGCGGTCGCCTGCCTGGGCCCCGGGGATGGGGGCAATGGCTCCGCGTGCCTGGCCAGTGAGGGACTGACGGGCTCGCAGCAGGCCGCGCTCGCCAGGGCCTGGGACGCGCCCGCCTCGCCCCTGTCGTCCTTCCGCACCCGGCCCGGGGCGCGGTGGCTGGGGGCGGACGCGCTGGAGGGCGTGGTGATTCCGGGTGGCTTCCTGGCGGTGCCGCTGGGCCGGGCGGGGTCGCCCGCCGTGGCGCTGCTGGTGGTGGGGGTGCCGGGTCCGCTCGTGCCGCAGGACGTGGCGTGGGTGGCGTCCTGCGCGGGGCCGCTGATGGCCCGGTGGGTGGCGGCGGACGCCCGGGCGCCGCGCCGGCCGGAGCCGGACCGGCTGCTGCGCCGGGTCATCAACGCGGTGTCGGATCCGGTGCTGCTGACGGACGCGGAGGGCACGCTGCTCTTCGCCAACGGCCGCGCGGAGGCCCTGCTGGTCGCGGGGCCGGACGCGAGCCCCGGCCGCGCGCGGGCGGTGGAGGTCAACCAACGGCTGTTCCGGGAGACGCTCGCGCAGGGCGGAGGCACCACGGTGCACCGGCGCGAGGTGCCGCTGGTGGATCCGCTGGAGGGGATGGACCTGCTCTTCGAGCTGGTCACCACGCCGGTGCTGGCGCCGGACGGGCCCTCGGTGGTGGTGAGCGTGCTGCGCAACGTGACGGACCTGGGCCGCGCCACGCAGGCCCTGGGGGAGAGCTACCGGCGGCTGCGCGCCACCGAGCGCGAGGCGCGCAGCGAGCGCCACCGGCTGGACCGGGTGCTGGACTCCGTGGCGGACCCCATCATCCTGACCGACCCGGCGGGCGGAATGGTGATGATGAACGACCCGGCCGAGCGGCTCTTCGCGTGGCCCCACGAGGAGGGCCCTTCGAGCGAGGCCACCGAGCGCCGGGTGCGCGCCAACGCCGCGCTCTTCGCGTCGTTCCTGGCCAACCTGCTGGGCCCCGTCAACGCGGGCGTGTCGCGCTGGAAGAGCCAGCTGACGCTGGACGAGCCGGCCACCGGCGCCCCCGTGCCCATGGAGGCCATGGCCAACAAGGTGCTGGGGGACGGGGGCGAGCTGACGGGCATCGTCACCGTGTTCCACGACCGCACGGAGGTGCTGGAGCGGGCGCGGCTGCTGGAGCGCGTGAAGGAGGTCTCCAGCGAGCTGGAGGCGCGCGTGCAGTCCGCCACGGCGGAGCTGGCGGAGCAGAACGAGCTGCTGCGCCGGCAGGCCATCCAGTTGGAGCAGGCGAGCGCGGCCAAGTCGCAGTTCCTGGCCAACATGTCGCATGAGTTCCGCACGCCGCTCAACGCCATCCTCGGCTACACGAACATGCTGCTCCAGAACGTGTCCGGGGAGATGACGCCGCCGCAGCGCCGCAACCTCACGCGCATCGACTCCAACGGGCGGCACCTGCTGGAGGTCATCAACGAGATCTTGGACATCACCCGCATCGAGGCGGGGCGGATGCCCCTGCACCTGACGGACTTCGGCATCCCGGAGCTCCTGCAGGAGGTGATGGCGGAGATGGACCCCATCATCGCGCGCAGCAAGCTGACGGTGGAGACGCACCTGGATGAAGGGTTGCCGGGCGTGTGGAGCGACCGACAGAAGGTGAAGCAGATCGTCCTCAACCTGTTGTCCAACGCGCTGAAGTTCACGCATGAGGGCGGCGTGCGCGTGGCGGCGGAGTATCAGAGCGCCACCAGCACGGTGGCCATCTCCGTGAAGGACACAGGCATCGGCATCGACGTGTCGAACCAGGAGAAGATCTTCGAGGACTTCCAGCAGGTGGACAGCTCCCCCACGCGAGCCTATGGGGGCACGGGCCTGGGCCTGTCCATCTGCCGTCGTCTGGCCACGATGCTGGGGGGACGCGTCTCCCTCCAGAGCGCCCCGGGCCAGGGTTCGACCTTCACCCTGCACTTTCCAAGACGTGCGAGACGGACATGACGAACACCCCGGAAAAACAAAAGCCGCTCGTGCTGGTGGTGGACGACTACCAGGATGCCCGGGAGATGTACGCGGAGTACCTGGAGTTCTCCGGCTTCCGCGTCGCGGAGGCGAAGAACGGCCAGGAGGCGCTGGACAAGGCGTTCGAGCTGGTGCCGGACGTCATCCTGATGGACCTGTCGCTGCCGGTGATGGACGGCTGGGAGGCGACGCGCCGGCTGAAGCGCGACGCGCGCACGAAGGCCATCCCGGTGGTGGCGCTCACCGGCCATGCCCTGAAGGGGCACTCGGAGGACGCGAACGAGGCCGGGTGTGATGCGTACGTCACCAAGCCGTGCCTGCCGGACGCGCTGGTGGACCAGGTGAAGAAGATGATCGCCCGGCGGGGGGTACCGCCGGCGCGCTGAGCCGAAGCATCTCCGAAGCAGCAGGGAGGCAGGCACGTCATGACGGCGAAGACCCATGCGGAGTCGTCGCGGGAGGGGCGAGCGCACTACCTCTACGGAATCGTGCGCGGGGACGGCGGCTGGGAGCCATCCGTGGCGGGGCTGGGCACGTCGCCGGTGCGCGTGGTCCGCGAAGGCGGGCTCGCGGCGCTGGTGTCCGACGCGGGCGGCCTGCGGGTGGTGCCCACGCGAACGCACCTGCTGATGCACCAGCGCGTGACGGAGGCCGTGCTGCGCGAGCACACGCTGGTGCCCGTGGCCTTCGGCACGGTGCTGCCTTCGGAGGCGCGGGTGCGGGAGCTGCTGCGCGTGGCGCGCGCCCCGCTGACCCGGGCGCTGTCGGCGCTGGAGGGGCGCGTGGAGCTGGGGCTGAAGGTGCTCTGCCACGGCGACGCGCTGACGCGGCGGCTGGTGGCGGAGACGCCGGGGCTCGCGCGCAGGGACGACGAGCCCGAGGAGGACCACGAGCAGCGGCTGGAAGTGGCGCTGCGCGAGTGCACCACGCGGGACCTGAACGGGCTGAGGGTCGGGCTGTGTCCGCTGGCGGAGGCCACGCACGAGGCGCCGCCGCTGGGCGAGCGGATGATCCTCAACGCGGCCTTCCTGGTGGACCGGACCCGGGTGGCCGCGTTCGAGGCGCGGTTGCAGTCGCTGGTGGCGCGGCTGGACGCGTACACGTTCCGCTTCACCGGGCCGTGGCCGGCCTACAGCTTCGTGGACGTGCGGCTGGACGTGGAGCAGGCCGGCCCCGAGACGCCGTGACGTAGCGCCTCAGCGCGGGGGCGCGGTGAGCTTCAGGGCCTCCTCGGCGAGGGGCTCCAGGCCGCCCCCCATGCGCGTCCATCCCGGGGTGAACTCCGTGCGCGCGTACCACGAGCCATCGGGCGCCTTGGCCATGGCGAGCTCACCCACGGGCTTGTCGCCGCGCTGGTACTCCACGCGGAAGGCGGGCGCGGAGGGCAGGCCGGGAGGGGACTCGCCCCGGCCCAGCAGCTCCACGGGGGTGAGGCGCCACAGGCGGTCATGCCAGTTGCGGGCGAACTCATCCGGGGTGCCGGGGGCGGACACGGGTGTGAGCTGTACGGCGCCCGGGGGCTTGCCGCTGGCGAGGAAGGCCCGGGACGTGGATCCGGCGGAGATGATCACGCGGTCGAAGCCATCCACGTCGAAGGTGTGCATGCGGCGATCCACGAGCCGGCTGCTGGCGGCCTCCAGGTCCGGAAGCAGCGAAGGGCCCAGGAGGAAGACGCGGCCGTCGGACACGCGCTGAAGGTAGGGCGCGCCCCAGCCCGACACGGGCGCGGCGAGGCGGAACGACTTCGGGGTGCCGTCCAGCGTGAGCGTCAGGCCGCGCTCCGTGCTCGCGAGGCCGATCTCGCCCAGCTTCGTCGCATCCATCACGCCCAGGTCCCGCTGCGCGCGCAGCGGCGCGAGGCGGGAGAACAGCTTCAGCGCCACGTCATTGCCGCGCAGCTCGCGGGGCGGAGGCACAGGGGCGGAGAATGCACCCGCCGCCGCGGCACTCGCGGGCGGTCCCGCGTTCGCGTGAGCGTGGTCACCTGTTTCAGTGTCACCCGCGAGCGTTCCCGCGTTCGCGTGAGCATGAGCCCCCGCATCGGAAGCACCCGCGGGACCGCCCGCGCTGACTTGCGCGAGGGAGCCCGCGTCGAACGGCGCGCGGCCGGGGGCTCCCGCATCCAGCGCGGCTCCTTCGGCGGCACCGGACGCGGTGGCGAGCGCCCCCGCATTCACGCCCGCAGGGCCGGTGACAGGCTTCGCGGGCTTGTTGCCCAGACGGACCCAGATGGTCTCGGGGTCCCTCGGGTCACGGCTCAACTCCACGAAGCGCGTCTCCTCGTCGTACCGGAGGCGGTCGAGCGAGCGCGCCTGCGCGTCCTCCACCGTCACCTCCCCTGGCGCACGGGACGGCTCGCGCTGCCACACGAAGAACGCGGCCACGAGCGCCACCCCCGCCAGCACTCCCTGCACCGCCACGTCGCGAGCCTTCATCGCGCACCTCCCGCCACCGCCGCGCTCCGGGGCGCGCGCCGTCCCCGCCGCCGCGTCACGAAGAACCCCACCGCCAGCACCGCCACCGGGACCCCGAAGACCGTCGCGTAGAACCACGCGACGTCCTGCGAGCGCGTGTGCTGGATCGGCACGTCCTCTTCGCTCGTCGTCACGCCGGACAGCGCCTCCTCCCCGGAGAGCCAGCGCAGCGTGTCCACCGCGAGATAGGCGTTGCCCACGTTGCCCAGGATGCCGTCACCCACCGCGTCCGCGTCCGCCATCACCACCGCGCGCGACGCGGGCTTTCCCTCCGGCGCCGGCCGCTCCACCGCCACCACCAGCGGCCACGCCTTCGTGACCTCCCCGGGCCCGGGCTCGAAGTCCCCGTTGGCGTCCGCGAACGTCTCCGGGTGCGCGCGCACGCTCGTGTCCAGCATCACCCCGGGCACGGGCGGCGTCACCGGCTCCAACGCCACCGCGCCCAGGAACGCCACCGCGCCCTGCGACCCCAGCGCGGACAGCGACGTCACCGACGGGTGCGACGAGAAGTTCGCCGTGCCCAGGTTGCCCCGGTCGCTCTGCTGCCGCGTGGCGCGGAAGAACACGCGGTCGTTCGCCAGCGGCACGCGCAACGACCGGAGCCCCAGCGGCCGGAGCAACGGCTCCAGCCCAGCGCCATCCGGCTCCAGCGCGATCCACAGCCGCCCCCCTCGCTCCCAGTACTCGCGCAGCGCCGCGACCTCTTCCGGAAGCAGCGCATGCGTGGGCCCCAACACCGCCACCAGGGACGCGTCCCGTGGCACCTCCGTCCCCAACCCCTCCGCCACCGTGAGCGTGCGCACGTCCACGTTCTGCGCGCGCAGCAGCTCCTTGAGCTGCGCCACCGAAGGCCGCACCGCCTCTCCAGGGACGGGCCGCGTGTCGGCGCGCTCTCCATGGCCGCCCGTGAGGTAGACGATGCGGCGGGGCTTCGCCACCGCCAAGAGCCGCCGCTGCACCTCCGCGTCCAGCCGCTGGAGCTGTCCTCGCGCACGCTCCGGATCCAGGCCCAGCGTCAGGATCTCCTTGCGGTCGCCCCGCGCCAGCACCACCGAGCCGTTGTTGCTGACCCCCAGCGCCTTGCCACGCGCGGGCTCCACCGCCTGGTCCAACACCTCCAACCCCAGCCGCGGACTCTCCGGCGACAGGTCGCGGAAGTACTGCCGCACCGCCTCGCCCACCTCGTTGGCGGGAGGAAAGAAGACCGTCACCTGGAGGGGCTCGTTGAGGCCGCGCACCAGCTTGCGCGTCGCCTCGCCCGGCTTCGCGGTCCGGAAATACGACAGGTCCCAACTGGCATCCGCCTCCGTGGCCACGTACGTCGCCGCGAACGCGAACACCACGGCGAACGCCACGCCCAGGCCGGAGAACAGCGCGCTGCGAACCCGCCCCGTCTCCGGCACCGGCGCGCGCGCCATCGCCACCAGCGCCGCCTCCACCATCGCCAGCGGCACCAGCGCGCACAGCAGCAGCGCCGGGAACAGCACCGACAGCACGCCCGAAAGCCGCGGCGAGGAGCGCGAAAGCGGCTCACCCACCAGCGCCGTCCCCACGTCCCCCCTCACGAAGTAGAGCGCCAGCGCCAGCAGCCCCAGGCCGTAGAGCGTGAGCACCCACCGCTCCAGCGTGCGCCGGGCCACGGGCGCCGCGAGCATCCGCACCACGCGCCACGCGGTCGCGGCCACGGCGACCCCCACGCCCAGCGCGGCCAGGGCCACGCGGCCGGAGCCCGCCCCCAGCACCCGCTCCGCGATGAAGACAGCGACGAGCCCCGCGACGAACGCCCCCGTCGCCGCGAGCCCGGTCCCGAACGAAGCCGGCGTGCTCATCGCCACCTCCGCGCTTCCAACACCCGTGTCGCCGCGAACAGCGCCACGTAGGTGACGCACAGGTAGTAGACGACGTCCCGCACGTGGATGAGCCCTGTCTGGAACGGGGGGTAGTGCTGGTTCCACAGCGACATCGCGCTGAAGACATCCGCCAGGGGCTGCTCGGTGATGCGCGCGAGCAGCCAGCACAGGATGAGCGCCACCAGCATCACCGCGGAGAAGATGGCCGCGAGCAGCTGGTTCTTCGCGAGCGACGAGCCGAACGTCCCCACCGCCAGCGAAGCACCGCCGAGCAAGAGCAGGCCCAGGTAGCCCGCCGCCACGTGCCCGAAGGACACCTTGCCGTTCACCAGCACCAGCAGCGGCATGTAGAGCGTGAGCACCAGGTAGAGCGCCAGGAAGGCGAGCCCCGCCAGGAACTTGCCCAGCACGATGTCCCGGTCCCGCACGGGCGACGCGTAGAGCAACGGCAGCGTGCCCGTCTGACGCTCCTCCGCGAGCAGCCGCATGGAGACCAGGATGGCCGCCACGATGGTGAAGCCGCTGGAGTAGTAGAAGAAGCCGGACAGCACCTCCGCGGAGCGCTTGCTCGCGCCGCCCAACGCATACGCGTTGAAGAACAGCCCGTTCACCGCGAGCAGGATGGCCAGGATGACGTAGCCGCTGAGCGTGCGCAGGTAGCCGGCCAGCTCGCGGCGGGCAATCAGGAGCGCCTTCACGCCCGCACCTCCTGTCCATGCGTCAGGCGCAGGAAGAGCGCCTCCAGCTGTCCCTCGTTCGCGTCCAGCCGCAAGAGCTCCAGGCCCGCGCCCACCACCGCCCGCGCCACCTGCGGCCGCAGGTCCGGCGGCGCCGCGACCTTCATCCCCAGCACGCCGCCCTCCCCTTCCCGCACCTCCACCGCGCCAAACCCCTGGAGCGCCTCCACCGCCCGCGCCCGGTCGCCCCGCACCTCCAGCACGATGGACGGCCCGCCCAGGCTGCGCGACAGCTCCTCCTCGCTGCCCTGCGCCAGCAGCGCGCCCTTGTGGATGATGAGCAGCCGGTCACACGTCTGGGAGATCTCCGGGAGGATGTGGCTGGACACCAGCACCGTGTGCGCGCCCTTCAGTCCCCGGATGACGTCGCGCATCTCCACGATCTGCAGCGGGTCCAGGCCGCTGGTGGGCTCATCGAGGATGAGCAGCGCGGGCCGGTGCACCAGCGCCTGCGCCAGCCCCACGCGCTGGCGGTAGCCGTGGCTCAGCGTGGAGATGACCTCGCCGTGCACGTCGCGCAGGCCGGTCTTCTCCTCGGCCTCGCCCACGTGGGTGGCGGTGGCCTTCGCCGGCACGTCGCGCAGCCGGGCGACGTAGGCCAGGTACTCGCCCACCGTCATCTCGTCGTAGACCGGGGGGACGTCCGGCAGGTAGCCGATGCGCTGGCGCACCTCGTGGGACTGGTTCACCACGTCGTGCCCGTCAATGACGACGCGGCCCGAGGTGGGCAGCAGCACGCACCCGAGAATCTTGAGCGTCGTCGACTTGCCGGCGCCATTGAGGCCCAGGAAGCCGATGACCTCGCCCTGGCCAATGGTGAAGGCCAGGTCCCGGATGGCCGCGTGCTCGCCGTAGAACTTCGTCAGCCCTTCGACCTGGATCATCAGGACTCCTCGACGCGAGGGGGGAAGCGGCGCTCTTCTGTCGCCCCTCCCGAGGAGTGTCAAGCACGGGCCGCGCCACCGCGAACGACAGGCGCCGCCCCAACGGGCTCACCCGTGGCGGTATTCCGCGCCGTCGGTGGTGCGGCCCAGCGTGAAGCGCAGCGCGCCCTCCAGGTCGGGGAAGAGGAACGGGAAGCGGTGGGCCTGCGCGACGGTGGGCAGGGCGTGGGTGCTGGAGAGCAGGGTCTCCTCCCCCATCTCGCCAAACACGGTCTTCACCACGGCGGCGGGCAGCGGGAAGACGGCGGGACGGTGGAGCACCCGGCCGAGCACCTTCGCCAGCTCGCCCTGTCGCACCGCGTTCGGGGACACCGCGTTGAGGGGGCCCCGGATGGACGGCGTGAAGAGGGACAGCTGGATGAGGCCCAGCACGTCCTCCAGCGCCACCCAGCTCAGCCACTGCTTGCCGGAGGCGACCGGGCCGCCGCCGCCCGCCTGGGTCGCGAGCGCCAGCTTCGCGAGCGCCCCGCCCCGCGCGTCCAGCACCACGCCGATGCGCAGGTGCACCACGCGGATGCCCGCGGCCTCGGCCGCCGCGGTGGAGGCCTCCCACTGGCGCGTGACGTCCGCGAGGAAGCCGTCACCGGAGGAGGACGCCTCGGTGACCTCCGCGTCGCCCCGGTTGCCGTAGAAGCCGACGGCGGAGGCGCAGATGAGCACGCGGGGCTTGCGGCTCGCGCGGGCCAGGGTCTCGCACAGCAGGCGGGTGCTGTCCGTGCGGCTCTTGAGGATCTCCTCCTTGCGCTCGGGCGTCCAGCGGCCCTCGCCCACGTTGGAGCCGGACAGGTGCACCACCGCGTCCACGCCCTCCAACCCGGCCGCGTCGACGGTGCCCTTGTCGGGCGCCCACGGGATGTCGCCCCGCGCCGCGTTCGCACGGCCGCGCACCAGCCGCTTCACGCGGTGTCCGCCGGTGGTGAGGAACGCCGACAGCGCCGACCCCAGCAGGCCGGAGGCGCCCCCAATGGCCACGGTGAGCGGGCCCTGGTCCGCGAAGGCGGCGTGACGGCGCAGGTCCGCGCGGGTGAGCGTGTGGCGGTACGCGAACATCCGCTCCAGGCGCTTGCGCGCGTAGCCCCCGCCGAAGGTGTCCCCGAGCGTCCCCACGGGCAGCTCGTACTGGATGGCGTCCTCCAGGACGGAGGCGTCCGGGGAGCCCGCGCGGAGCATGCGATGGTCGTGCACCCACTTCACGAAGGGGCCTTCACGCTGGGTGTCCTGGAAGCTCACGCCCTCCACATAGCCGGTGTGCTCGGCGACCAGGCGCTGGGGGATGGGCCCCAGGTGGATTCGCACGACGACGCGAGCGCCGGGGTGGATGCCGTCGCCCGTGCGCTCCACGACCTCGGCGGTCTCCCAGGGGGGCGACAGGCGTTCGAAGGCTCCCTCGCGGGCGTGCCAGGAGAAGAGGTCGGCGGGGGGGACAGGCATCTGGCTGCGCGCATCGAAAACGTGCGACTTGCCCATGGTTTCTCCTGGGGAGACAGTGCGACCCGCGCATGCTTAATCCCGACCTCCTCGACCGTGCAGTCGAATTGCTGCGACGCGGTGGCGTCATCGCCCTGCCAACAGAAACGGTCTACGGACTCGCGGCCAACGCCGAGGACGAGCTGGCGGTGCGTCGCGTCTTCGCCATCAAGGGCCGGCCCGCGACCCACCCGCTCATCGTCCACATCCCGGGCGCGGAGCACCTGTCCGCGTGGGCCCGCGAGGTGCCGGACGAAGCGAAGGCCCTGGCGCGGGCGTTCTGGCCGGGGCCGCTGACCCTGGTGCTGCCGCGCACGGCGAGGGCGACGGACGCCGTGACGGGAGGCCAGGACACGGTGGCGCTGCGCGTGCCGGGACATCCGGTGGCGCTGGAGGTGCTGCGCCAGTTGGGCGGAGGCGTGGCCGCGCCCAGCGCCAACCGCTTCGGCAGGGTGAGCCCGACGACGGCGGAGCACGTCCAGCGGGACCTGGGCACGGACGTGGACCTGGTGCTGGACGGAGGCGCGTCCACGGTGGGCGTGGAGTCGACCATCGTGGACCTGTCGTCGGGAGCCCCGGCCATCCTCCGGCCTGGCGGTCTGGCGACGGAGGACGTGGAGCGCGTGCTGGGGCGCGCGGTGCCGGTGCGCGCGTCCTCCACGGTGCGCGTGTCGGGTTCGCTCGCCTCGCACTACGCGCCGCGAGCGGGCGTGGTGCTGGCGGAGCCGGGGGAAGCACTCCAGCGGGTGGAGGCCCTGCGGGCCCAGGGACTGCGCGTGGGCGTGCTGGGCCCCGCGTCGCTGTCATTGCCTGGGGACGTGCGGCGGTTCGACGTTCCAGGGGAGCCGGCGGAGGCCGCGCGCGTCCTCTATGCGCGGCTGCGGGAAGCGGACGAACAGGGCCACGACGTGCTCGTGGCCTGCCTGCCCGCCGCCAGCGGCCTGGGCATCGCCGTGCGCGACCGGCTGTCCCGCGCGGCGGCCCCCCGCTAAAACTCGGGACCCAATGCACCCCACGGTCGACGACTCTATTGCTGTGATGCGCAGGCGTCCCAGCCAGCATCGTTTCCGCGCAGCAACGAATTGCGCAACGAGCCATTGTCACTTCGGAAAGGCCCAGTACGACTGCTGTAGCATCTTTGCCTTCTGAACAGCCTCACATGAATGAAGCCCGTCAACGTCGGAAGCGATACTGCCGTGGCCAGCACACCTGCTCATCGACTCTGTTCCGACATATCAGATGCCATTACCCAAGCAACACCTGCTCATCAAGCCACGCAACCATCCTATCTACCGTAACATAGCGAGCGCCAGTACCCTTAAACAGAGCAGCAAAACCATCCCATCTCGAAAGAATAGTCTTTCGAATTCGCGCCGCATCCGAGGCTGTATCCGCCCGAACAGCCATAACACAATCAGACAACTGGACACGAAGGCCGGCCGGAATCACCACTACTTGTCCCTTACCGATCTCACCAATTCTAGGAAAAGCAACTGCCGGACCCATGACGATCCCCCTGCCAATGGGAAAAACCTGCGGCAAAAATCCGGCTCCTCCAGCTCCGAGAGGCACGAGCGCAGTAGTATGAAGAAACGGGATACCAAACTTCCACTCGCGAGCCTCATGCATTGGCAATCCGCCGCGCACCAATTTCTCATGACCAATTGTTTTTCTTTTCGCAAGCGACGTTCGCGCCAAACGAGGGCCAATTCGTCCTTTATTCCAGCCAATCACAAGGATTGACCGAGCCCTTGTTCCAGCGAATGCAGTCCTCGGAAGTCGCTCAACGACCGCCCAAGAATAAAATTGGTCAAGGCAAGCACGGGCCTCTGCGTCCATCACAGAGTAAGCCGACGACTCAGGAAGCACTGCCGCAAAACCAACACTCGGTCTAAAAAAAAACACACTCTCCAGCAAATAACGCATCGCCAAACTAGCCCTAAAAACTCCACCGCCATATTCAAAAAAACAGCCCTTAGAAGGCCCCATACTAAAAGGCGGATTAGCAACAACCAAGTCACACTTCAAATCAGTCGAACCAACCACCGACCTGCGCCGAGATTGCTGCGACAGCATATTGGCATTCGAAACAATCCATGATGGTTGACGGAGGCGTAGTTTTCTAATGGCCGACCGGTCCACATCAATCCCCAGCAGAGATGCAGCGGGGAATACCTTAGCAGCAGCAGCCAAAAGACGCCCGTCCCCACAAGCAGGATCGATCACGACCGATACGTCAAAACACCTAAACGCCATCGCCAATCTTTCAGCGACATCAACAGGAGTATAGTACCTATCGGCCAATGCGGACATTTTCACTTGATCGAATAAACATGAACACGACCAACCCCTCGACTTCGATTTTGTTTTCGCTTCGGGTGGTCATACATTAACTCAGAAGACCCGGAATGCCCAAGCGCATAAAGCACAGCCCCAAGAGCCTGGGGTTTGGTTCCAATAGGAGCTATGTACATATATCTTCCCGGAAAGTCCCGCTGAATCTCAGCAAGCGTATCATACGCCTCAAACGGGCAACTTGCTCTCGCCAGTCTTATCTCCCCTAAAGCCCTTTGCTCCTCCAAGAAATCACGATTACTCGCGACAGCATGCGCCGGAAATTCCACTCTATATCCTGGTAAACCAACAACAGGGATTGTCTTGGGGATCGGATCGAGACTCATAGCAAGCGACTTCACCCTCATTCCCTCGAAACCCAAAAACGGCACAAACACAGCCTGGGTCTCATCCTCCGGCCCCCCCAGCCTAGCAAAGCCAGGCAATGGAGACAGACCAGAAAAACCATCACTCAAATCAAAAACAGTGAACGATGACGGACTAGGGTGAACCCTATAGCCAAGCGGCTCGGCATATATCGCCCAAACGTTGCTACACACTCCCAATGCCGACCGAACAACAGGCGCCCATACATGATGACTAAGTCCAGAAATATCAACATAAGCACCAGATGTGTTTCGAAAGAGCGCGGAAAGCCCTTCTTCATCCCGAAGCGCAACCGACCACTCCGCTCCACTCCTACAAACTACGATTTCATCAGCATTCTCCCTAACAACAGCAATACACTTTTCGGGAAAATGAGCCGCCCGCTCCTTCCAAACAGACAGAGCACTTCGCTCGTCCGGTCCGGCCCCCGCATAAATACAGACCGGGTGCTCCAACAGATCCCCCAGTCCCAAGCTCGAAAACGTTCTCGTCTTCAAACTCCCCTGGTGCAGCGCACTCATCGCTCCCCCCCTCCTTCATAGAATGCCGAGAACATAGCCAACTGCTCAGGCAACTCCTCGGAACTAGACACATCACGCCCTCTCAACAAGTTAGACATAGCACTACTCGGATCGTCACCAGCCAGCAGAAGGAGCCACTCAGCCCTAAAAGTTACCCTGCGCTTCTTTCGGTGCGAGAATTCAAAGAACGGGCAAAATATAGGATGAAGGCGAAACTCATCATCTTTCATCTCAAGGACACTCGTAGCCTTTGTTCGCGGAGTGGCCTCTAGCGCCAGGTGCCCAACACCGTCATACATAATGGGAAGAAGCTCGCTTTTCTTATCCTGGTCGCCACCAAGAACAAAGGAACTCACCTCTGGAGTGTGCCCCTGAGGCGATCGGGCGAACTCAAAGAAGACCTTCCCCAAACCAAGCACTAGCCGCTTAAGCGCAGCACCATGCTCGCTCAACCCCTCAAGCTGCTCAAGTCGTCTTTTCGCAACTGTCCGGGCTGCCTCAGTCTGCTCTCTCTGGCTGATACGAACCTGAGAGCCATTCTCATTCTGGCTAGCCGCAAAATGCCGAAGAATGCTCTCATCAACGAGTTCCAAGAAATATCGAATATTCCCTGAAGACAAGCTCAGGAACGTCTTAATTCCGCAATAGTACTTCCGAATGCGGACGCCCTTTCGCCCTTTGGACAACCAGAACAAGCTGGCATATCCATAATTATTGAGACGATCCACCCACCTCTCGGGATTTCCCATCCAATCCAGGGCAAGCTCTTCTATTGATTCGCCTCCAGCCTCGGCCCAATATCTGAGAAAGTAGAGATCTTCTCTTCTCTGATCCTCTGCCCATTTTATAACTTCTGGCCGCCCCAACGCCCTAAGCTCTCCAATCACTCGCTCAGATATTTCGCTCGCACCAAGAACAAGAGCCTCTTCTCTTCGCGAATATTCCAGCAGCAAATTTCCGATATCCGAGTCAACGGCAACGCCAAGTTCATTAGCTCTCCGCAGTCGGATCGAAGCAATCTCCAGGGCAAACCCCTCAAAAACACCCTCCTCAGTAGAGACATCTATCTCATCGTAATCCTCCGGAGCCCGAAGCAGATCCGACGCATCAAGTGTATGCCGACTGCGAATGCCATATCGCCTAACCCCGACCTTGTACGAAAGAGGCAGCTCACAGTGCTTCACGTACGTATTAACCACGGCCTGCTGCAACGCCAGTAAATTCTCATACTCATCAACACAACAATACACATGCCTACCATTCAGCTCCGGACAAAGCATAAACATATCAACAAACGCCCTGATTGGCGCCTCAGGCATAGAAACGACTGGCGCTTCGGACTTGCCGATATTATTCACATGCAGCTCAAGCAGATTAAGCGAACTCCGCAACATGCCCGCAAGGGCCTCTAGAGAATCCACCCCCGTGAGTCCAAGGGTCTCCGCCACGTCTCGCAGCGACTCGCTATTGGGCCTTGGCCAATGCTCATTATCCACAAGCCACAAATAGAGGCGTGTGAACTCAGAAACAACGAGAAGATTAAAGTAATGCGAGAACAGACGAATCCACCTCTCCTTATCGAGACCCGCCCCCTGAAATGCACGCACTCTGTTTTTATTTATGCGCAAGTACACGCCGAGATAAGGAAGACGCCCACCCACAGAAAGCCTAAGGCGTGAAGCTGTCGCGTCATAACGAAGAGATTTAAGTGCGGTTGTCTTCCCCGTTCCTCGACCTCCAACCAAGACACAGGGCTTTCTCGACTCGAGATTTCCGAAATACGTTGGTCGAATAAAAAGACTTGCAAATAAATCAGGCCGCCACTCGGCCCGATAGTCGCCAAACATGTCTGACAGGACTGCTCTTGTCGAATCCATTATCGCCTCGGACAAAGTGGGACCCATGAAGATGAATTGCTCGGCGCCCAAATAATAGGGATCGTCGCATCAGGAACTGAATGCTCGAAGGCCAACGTTAACGCCAAGTCATGATACCCATACTTATACTGCGTTCCAGTACGCATATACGCAGGCAAAATCAATCCCTGACTTGCTCGCTCAAGAAATTCCTCGACAGATCCAGACACAGGAGATACACCCGCCAAGCTCAGCGACTCATCGATACGTCTCACTGAGTAGCCCTCATCAAGCTCGTGAGCACAATGAACACTAATCATCTCCGCCTCATCCCGGAGACTACTCATGCCATACGAACTCGCCACTATGCATAGATAATGAACATCAAAGGGATTCGCAGAAAAAGCATCTTCAAACGAACCCAAGCTACCTGCCCTGTACGGCCTCTTCCAAGTCTCAATCATTTGATTGCCCGAGCCAATAAAGTCATCCACAAAGACAACAGGCGCACCGGAACACGCAGCCTGCAATGCATCATGTGGCTCAAGAATACGAGACTCTGGAATCTGCAGCACCTGCCGGACTTTTCGGCAGTACATATTTCCTGAATCTGTTGGATTCGGGTCCTCGCCCTCTGTCCTTGTAAAGACAGCGTTAGCAAGAAACGAATCCAGCACCCGCCTTCTTTCTGCATCCGATGTAGCCCCGACGGCAACCTGCTCCACCAAACGACCGAAAGCCGCTGTGATCATCTTATTGGCATGAGCATCAGCAATAAAAATAAACTGACTCAAGATTGCAGCACCAATCAGCCGATCGGCTGGAGAAAAATTTTCAAGCCATGCTCTTGGCCTGATTGCGGGTTCTCCATGCCAGAGCCGTGCTGCTTTCAATGCTTCGCATCTCGCGATAACGCTCTCGACGAAGGTGTCTGGTCTCATTGATTGCCGTTCCTCTGATTCTTACATCGGACTGTTTAGGTCCTTCAGCAGGCTCCGCTCAGTCCTTCTAAGTTTGGCAACTTTACCGGTCTTCGCGAGCGTGCACCGCCTCGCGGACACGAAGCCGAAATCTTTCGACGAGCGACTGTGGCACGAGCGAGGAGCGAGGTTCATTGTGCCCCACCGCCGAGCGCACGAGACGAAGACCAGGATGGGCGAGAGCCACGTCGAAACCGCCGACACTGGAAGGTGGAGCGACTCTTTGTCTAGCTTCAGGACTTTCGGCACCTCGTCACCCACTACGAGGTGAAGGTGGAGAACTTCCTCGGCTTCCTCCATCTCGGGTGCATCCTCATCCTCGTGAGGCAACTCTGACCTCACCCCTAACCGGTTGCCACGACTGAGCACGCATTCGAAGCCTCAGCGATCTTGAGGGCGTTAGGGCCTCAAGCCGAAGCATATAGAAATCGTATCAAGGGACCACGGTGCAGGCAAAACCCTCCCTTGAATACGCGATCCCAGACAACCGGCGGAGGCCGCGCGCGTCCTCTATGCGCGGCTGCGGGAGGCGGATGAACAGGGCCACGACGTGCTCGTGGCCTGCCTGCCCGCCGCCAGCGGCCTGGGCATCGCCGTGCGCGACCGGCTGTCCCGCGCGGCGGCCCCCCGCGAAGGGTGAGCGGCCACCAACGCCCCCGCCCCCACGCTCATAACGGCTCGGGCTTGAGGACCGCCGCCTTGGGCCGGGAGCCCGCTGACAAGAGCCGGACGCTGAGGTCGTGCTGCCCGCAGTAGAGCACGTCGTAGACCTGGTTCGCGGCCAGGTCCTCGAACTCCACGGGGGTATAGCCATCCATGTACGTGGAGTGGTCGCTCTCCTTGAGGGTGAGCACGGTCCCCACGTCCGGCCGCCGCTCGACGAGCCGGGCTGACTGCCCCGCCGCGAGCCGCCCCGTGGCGGTCACCGGGTGCGCCGGGACATATCTGCCGTTGCGGATCTCCCCGGGCCGGTCCAGGGCCTCCTTCACGCCACCGCCCGCCAGGGAGTCCTTCATCAACCACTCGTAGCAGAGCTCGAAGAGGCGCCGCTTCGCGTCCGCGTCCCCCGCGCTCCGGAACGCCGTGTCGAGCTGCTGGAACTCGTCCCGCAGGGTCTCCTGCCAGGGCATGTTGTTGGACTGGAGGTCGGCGACGAAGCGCATCAGGTTGTAGACGATGTTGCGCAACGCCACGGAGGACCCGAGCCCCGCGCGCTCGACCAGCGCGGCCATCAGCGGTCCGGAGACCCGGCACACCTCGTCCAGGAGCCACCACGCCGTCGGGTCGCGGAGCGCCATGTAGAGCGCGCGAATCGGCGAATCGCGAGTCCGGATGGCGCGGGCGCCGTCCATCTGGGGGACGCTGAACAGCGCCTCGATGCCTCGCAGCGTGGCCCCCGCGCTGATCTGGGTCGCCTCCAGGTTGTAGCGCACCCGCTCCCGGTCGGTGGAGAAGGCCACGGGGATGACGTTCTGCATGAACGCCCAGTACAGCAGCAGCTCGCCCGTCGAGGCCGGCCGGAGCCGACCCGCATCCCGGAGCTGGAGTCCCCCGGCCAGGGCCTCCAGTCGCGGGTCCAGGGTGGGCAACAGATACAGCGTCGGCAGCCCGTAACCCTCACCGTGACAGGCCCCCTGCTGCCGGCTGCCCATCAGCCCGTACGCGAGGTACACGATGCCCTGCTCGCGGCAGTACCGGCGGATCTCCGTGTCCTGGTAGTACGGGCTGCACCGGTTCTGGACGCAGGACACCGGCACCCGGAAGCCCCGCGCGGCCTCGCAGAGGGTGCGCAGCTCCTCCACGGTGGTGACGTTGCTGAGGCCCAGGTAGCGCCCGTTGCCGCTGCGGATCCGATTGGCCAGCTCGCCGATCGCGGTCACCGTCTTCGAGGTGGTCGCCGCCATCTCGTGCAGCATCAGGATGTCCGGCCCCCGCCCCAGCGGCCGGAAGACGCCTCGCAGCTCGGCGATCTCCGTGGGCTTCACCTTGAAGAGGATGAAGGCCTCGTCGAGCAGGTCGCGCTCGCGCAAGCACTCACAGACACTGGCGAACGAATCGTAGAGGAGCGCGCAGTCCAGGAGCCGGTAGCCCGCGTCCAGCGCCTGGCCGATGATCCGCTTCTTCTCCACGTTCGGCCGGGTCTTGCCAACGTCCGTGCCGAAAGCCTGGTCGAGGTCGCGGTCGTCCAGCTCGGTGGCGAGCCCCGGGGGCGGATCCAGCACGGGGTGCGTGACGCCCATGGGGAGCTGACCGCTCGGGCCCGCGATGGAGCCCCGCTCGACCGCTCGGAGCTGCGGGCCCGCGCGGCAGATGCACTGGTTCGCGCGTTTGTGACAGCGTCGGCAAAACATGGTTCGTCCCCTCGTGCCGCGAAGGTAGCAGTCGTCGACGACAGCGCTCAACGCGGACCCCCGCGAGTCAGCACCTCCCATCGCCAGGACGAAACGGCCGACCTCACCTTGGGCGTCCTTCAATCCCTGGCAGCGCCGACGATACGCGCGAGGAGGGCTTCGCGGCGCGCCCCCAGATCCGGGAAGAGGACCGCGCCCGGCGGAAGCCCGGGGGTCCTCCTGATGGCCGAGGGGTCTTGCGGTCGGGGGCCCCGCTCCCCCAGGCTCCCTTCTTGGAGAGGGGACCGAGCCCCAGGGCTTCACCCCGGGGCGTGGCACCGTACGGCCATCCTTGAAGCCCCCACTTCAGCGGGCCGCGTCAATCCACCTTCTCCCTTTTACAACCGCCGTCCGCTCCGCTATCCCGCGACGGTCACCCAGGAGTGTCCCCGTGAAGCGAAGTCTGTCCGGTCTGCTCGTTGCCCTCGCGTTCACCGCCTGCAAGCAGGAAGCCCCCGGGAAGATGGAGCCCATCCCGCGCCCGCCCGGGGCCACCGCGCCCGCCCCCGTCGAGGAGGCCGCGCCGCCCCCCGCGGCGCCCGCCGTGCCCAAGGACGCCGTCGTGCTGCGCTGGAAGCTCGTCCAGGACGCCCCCATCTCCTTCCGCCTGGGCCTCGCGCTGGACCGCAACGCGGCAGTCCCCGAGTCCGCTCCCGCGGAGCCCAAGGCCGACAAGAAGAAGAAGGGCGCCAAGGCCGCCCCCGCCCCGGCCCCCACGGCCGCCGCGGCCCCCGTCCCCTCGGAGATCACCTACCTCCTGGAGCTGGACCGCTCCGGTGAGCGCCACCTGCGCGTGACGCCCGCGGGCGGAGCCCCGGAGGACGCCAGCTTCAGCGACCGCGGCTTCATCATCGACGGGCTCCATGGCCTGGAGCGCAACCTGGCCACGCTGGTGCTGGAGCTGCCGCGCGACCCCGTGCGCCCCGGTGAGACGTGGTCCCTGGGCACCGAGCTGACCGCCCCGGACGCCCTGGGCACCCAGTTCCGCCGCGACCCCGGCGGCGAGCGCCACAACCGCGTGAAGCTCGTCTCCGTCAGCCCGGGCGACAACGGCGAGCAGGTGGCCACGCTCGAGTACGACATCGTGGAGCAGTTCGGCGGCACCCTCTCCGCCCCGCGCGTCAGCGTGGTCAACAGCGGCGCCAAGAAGGGCGTGCGCATGACGGGCACCGAAGGCGGCACCCCCACCGAAGGCGCCGACGAGCCCGCGGACGCCCCCGCGGCCCCCACCGGGCCTCCCGAAGGCACCGAGCTGGGCGCCACCGTGAAGGTCCGCGGCAAGGGGGAGTTCCTGGTGAAGGCCGGGCAGTGGCGCTCGTGGGAGGGCACCCTCTCCACCACCATCACCGGCCCCGCCCAGCCCGCGGTGAACCTGCCCGTGGGCACCTACCAGGCCCGCGTCACGCCCGTCAGCGCGCCCCAGACGCCCACCGCGACCCCGCCTACCGCGACCCCGCCGACGCCGTAGCGGACGGCCCGTCCGACGCGCGCACCATCCGCACCACGGCGTCCACCCACTCCGGGTGGGCGTTGAGGGACGGCACCAGCGTCAGCGCCTCCCCGCCCGCCTCCACGAACTGCTCCTTCGCGCGGAGGCCTATCTCTTCCAGCGTCTCCAGGCAGTCCGCCACGAAGGCCGGGCACATCACCGCCAGCCGCTTCACGCCCTTCGCCGCCAGCTCCGGCAGCACCACGTCCGTGTAGGGCTTCACCCACGGCGTGCGCCCCAGGCGCGACTGGAAGGCCACGGTGTAGCCGCCCTCCGGCAGCCCCAGCCGCTGGGCCAGGAGCCGCGCCGTGGAGTAGCACTGCGCGCGGTAGCAGTGCCGGTTCTCGGCCGTCAGCACGTCGCAGCAGCCCTGGGACGCCAGGCAGTGCCGCCCCGTCGGGTCGCTCTTGCGCATGTGCCGCTCCGGCAGCCCGTGGAAGCTGAAGAGCACGTGGTCCGCGCGCGCGTCGGAGATCACCGGCCGGGCCACCGCCGCGAACGCGTCCAGGAAGCCCGCGTCGTCGTGGAAGGCCGGCACCGCGCGCACGTTGGGGACGTCCCAGCCCTCCGCCAGCACCTCGTAGAGGCGCGCCAGCGATGATGACGCGGACGACGTCGCCTCCTGCGGGTACAGCGGCAGCACCGTGAACTCCGACACGCCCTTCGCCCGGAGCGCCGCGACGGTGTCCGGCAACGACGGGTTGCCGTAGCGCATGGCCAGCGCCACCTCGTAGTCGTCCTTCAGCCGCTCGGCCACCGCGGCCTCCAGCGCGCGGCCGTGCACGAGCAGCGGCGAACCCTCCCGCATCCACACCTTGCGGTACGCCTCCGCGCTCTTCGCGGGGCGGAAGGGCAGGATGAAGAGGTTCAGCAGGAACCAGCGCCCCACGGGGTGGATGTCGATGACGCGCGGGTCGCTGAGGAACTCGCGCAGGTAGCGGCGCACCGGCCCGGACTCGGGCGCGTCCGGCGTCCCCAGGTTGACGAGCAGCAGCCCCCGCTTCGTGGTCGGCACGGCCATGGCGTGTCCCCCCGGGGCCTTCAGTGCAGCGAGTGGGGCAGCGTGAGGGCGAACTCGGCGATGCGCGCCTCGAAGCGCGTGCCATCCGGGCGCACCATCTCGTAGGTGCCGCGCATGGTGCCGAAGGGCGTGCGCAGCATCGCCCAGCTCGTGTACTCGAACCGCTCGCCCGGCTTGAGGTGAGGCTGGCGGCCCACCACGCCCTCGCCCTTCACCTCGTCCACGTGCCCCTGGGCGTCGGTGATGAGCCAGTGCCGGGCGTGGAGCTGCGCGGGGACCTCGCCTTCGTTGGCGATCTCCACCTTGTACATGAAGGCGAACTGACCGGACTCAGGCGTGCTGCGCTCCGGCCAGAAGGTCGGCTCCACGGTGACGCGGATGCCATCGGTGGTGGCGGTGGACATGGCGGAAGACTTGGCAGCGACTCCCGCCCGATGCAAGGGAAACACAGGCCCCGGCGCTGCCCGTCAGCCGCGCTCCTGCTTCCGGGCCGGCGCCTCCGGGGTCTTGTCCGCCTCCGCCACCTCCGGGGGCTGCTCCGCCTCCGGGGGCTTGGGGAACACCAGCGACGCGAGGATGGCCACCCCCAGACACCCGCCGATGATCGACAGCGAGACGCCGATGGGGATCTTGTACCAGTGCTCGATGAGCATCTTCACGCCCACGAAGGCCAGGATGACGCCCAGCGCGGCCTTCAGCAGGTGGAACTTCTCCATCAGGCTGGAGACGACGAAGAACAGCGAGCGCAGGCCCAGGATGGCGCAGACGTTGGACGAGTAGATGATGAACGGGTCCTTGCTGATGCCCAGCACCGCGGGGATGGAGTCCATGGCGAAGAGCAGGTCCGTCGCCTCCACCACCAGCAGGACGATGAACAGCGGCGTCACCTTGCGCCGGCCGTCCTCGGTGAGGAAGAAGCGGCTGCCCTCGCCCTGCCGCGCCACCGGCAACAGGCGCCGCGCCATCCGGACGATGAGCCCCGCCTCCGGGTCCACCTCGTCGTCGTCCTTGGCCCACAGCATCTTGGAGGCCGTGTAGACGAGGAACGCGCCGAACAGGAAGATGAGCCAGTTGAAGCGCGCGACCAGCGCGGTGCCCGCGACGATGAGCAGCGCGCGCATCACGAACGCGCCCAGGATGCCCCAGAAGAGCACCCGGTGCTGGTGCTGCGGCGGCACGCGGAAGTAGCCGAACACCATCAGGAAGACGAAGAGGTTGTCGACCGACAGCGCGTACTCCACCACGTACGCCGTCAGCCACTCCAGCGCCGGGCCCCGGCCGCCGTAGTGCAGGACGCCCCCGCAGAACGCGAGGCTGATGCTCACCCACACCAGCGTCCACAGCGTCGCCTCCTTCGGCGACACCACGTGCTCCTTGCGGTGGAACAGCCCCAGGTCCAGGGCGAGCATCGCCAGGACGAAGACGTTGAAGCCCACCCAGAGCCAGAGTGTGTTGGTCGTCACGCGCGCATCCGTTCCCGGTCGGTCAGCCGCCGCGCGCCAGCGGAAGGCACCCCGGGGGAGGTGCCGCGCCGCGCGTCTCGAATCCGCTGCCTACCCCGGGACGGCCCCGGCGGCTACTCCCATTCCGTCGCGGGCCGCCGCAGCACCACCACGGAGCGCCCCACCGCCTGCACCTTGCCCCCCGCGGGGGTGTGCGTGCGCTGGGACTCGCCCGTGGCCGCCGTGTCCACCACCAGCTCCCAGTCCGCGCCCCACTCCAGCGCGGGCAGGAGGAAGGTGATGGGCTCGTGGTGCGCGTTGAGCAACACCAGCAACGTGTCCCCGACGATGCGGTGGCCCTCGTCGTCCGGCGTGGCGATGGCGTCGCCCCCCAGCAGGAAGGCGAGGGAGCGCACATAGGGCTTCTCCCAGTCCTCGCGCTTCATCTCCCTGCCGTCCGGCCGGAACCACGCCAGGTCCTTCAGCTCGCTGTCCCAGATGTGGGCGCCGCGGAAGAAGCGGCGCTTGGAGAGCACCGGCTGCTCGCGCCGCAGCTTGATGATGCGGGTGGTGAAGTCCAGGAGCTGCCGCTGCATCTCGTTCAGCTCCCAGTTCACCCACGACAGCTCGTTGTCCTGGCAGTAGGCGTTGTTGTTGCCCTTCTGCGTGCGGCCCATCTCGTCGCCGGCCACCAGCATGGGCACGCCCTGGGACAGGAAGAGCGACACCAGGAAGTTGCGCTTCTGCTGTTCGCGCAGCGCGTTCACCTTGGGGTCGTGCGTCTCCCCCTCCACGCCGCAGTTCCACGCGTGGTTGTCGTTGGCGCCGTCGCGGTTCTCCTCGCCGTTGGCCTCGTTGTGCTTCTGGCTGTACGTCACCAGGTCATGCAGCGTGAAGCCGTCGTGCGCGGTGACGAAGTTCACGCTCGCCGTGGGCTTGCGGCCGGACAGCGCATACAGGTCCGAGCTGCCAGTGAGCCGCGAGCCGATCTCCGCCGCCTGCCGGTCGTCGCCCTTCCAGTAGCGGCGCATGGTGTCGCGGTACTTGCCGTTCCACTCGCTCCACAGCACCGGGAAGTTGCCCACCTGGTAGCCGTAGTCCCCCACGTCCCAGGGCTCCGCGATGAGCTTCACGCGGCTGAGCACCGGGTCCTGGTGGAGGATTTGAAAGAACGCCGCGCGGGTGTCGTAGCCGTGCCGGTCCCGCCCCAGCGTCGTCGCCAGGTCGAAGCGGAAGCCGTCCACGTGCATCACCTCCACCCAGTAGCGCAGCGAGTCCGCGATGAGCTTCAGCGCGTACGGGTGCGTGGCGTTCCACGAATTGCCGCACCCGGTGAAGTCCATGAAGTAGCGCGGGTCCTTGTCGCTGAGCCGGTAGTACGCGCCGGCGTCCAGCCCCTTGAAGGACAGCGTGGGCCCCAGGTGGTTGCCTTCACAGGTGTGGTTGTAGACCACGTCGAGGATGACCTCGATGCCCGCGCGGTGCAGCAGCTTCACCATCCCCTTGAACTCCGACACCTGCTCGCCCAGCGAGCCCGACGCGCTGTAGCGCGCGTCCGGCGCGAAGAAGCCCAGCGTGTTGTAGCCCCAGTAGTTGGTGCGCCCGCGCTGGGTGAGGAACGGCTCGTCCATGAACGCGTGGATGGGCAGCAGCTCCACGGACGTCACGCCCACCTTCTTCAGGTGTTCGAGCGTCGCCGGGTGCGCCAGCCCCGCGTAGGTGCCGCGCAGGTGCTCGGGCACGCGGGGGTGGAGCTTCGTGAAGCCCTTCACGTGCAGCTCGTAGAGGACCGTCTTGTGCCAGGGGACGTCCGGCCGCCGGTCGCCCTCCCAGTCGAACGCGTCCGACAGGATGACGCCCTTGGGCACGCCCCAGGCGTCGTCCTGCGTGTCGAAGGACAGGTCCTCGTCCTTGCTCCCGTGCACGTAGGCGTGGATGGGGGCCTTGGGGTCCACCTTGCCGTGCAACGCCCGGGCATAGGGGTCCACCAAGAGCTTGTGCGGGTTGAAGCGCAGGCCCTTCTTCGGCTCGTACGGCCCGTGAACCCTCAGGCCGTACAGGGCGCCGGCGTGCAAGCCCGGCAGGTAGCCATGCCAGACGTGATGCGTCGTCTCCAGCAACGGGAAGCGGCGGGTCTCCTTCTTCGGGTCGGCGGGGTCGAAGAGACAGACCTCCACCTTCTTCGCGTGCTCGCTGAACACAGCGAAGTTGACACCGTTCCCGTCGTACGTGGCGCCCAGGGGAAACGGCTTCCCTGGAAGCACCTCGGTCCTTCTCATCCAGTGCTCCTCTCCAGCAGCACCACCGGGAACTCCGCGAGGAGCGGCCCCAGGGCCAGCCCCACGCCTCCCGGCCCCGGCTGGGGACGGACGGGGCGCCCGGTGAAGACATTGCGGAACATCATGCCCGCATATGCCTCCGGAAGGTCCAGGAACGTGCCGTCGTAGGCCTTCGCCAGCCCGCCTGACTCCAGCGCCTCCAAGGTGTAACGCGGCGCGCAGGCAATCAGCACGCTGGCACCGTGCGTGCGCGCGAACGCCACCGCCGCGGGCGAGCGGGGACCGGACACCTCCAGCGCCTCGTAGCCCCCGCCGCGGAACAGGTCCGCGTGCCGCTGGCGCAGCCGCAGCGCCTCCGCCAGCAGGAAGAGCTTCCCCTGTCCGTCGTCCAGGTCCGCGGACAGCCGCGCGCACAGGGCCGGCCGGTCCTTCGCCGCCGCCGCGTCCAGCGCCGCGAGCAGCTTCTCTCGCAGCGCGTAGTCCACCGGCCGGCGGTTGTCGGGATCCACCAGCGACAGGTCCCACAGCTCGCAGCCCTGGTATGTATCCGCCACGCCGGGCGAGGCCAGCTTCAGGAGCAGCTGCCCCAGCGAGTTGTGCTGGCCCGCGCGCTCGATGCGGCGCTTGAAGGCCCTCACGTCGTCCAGGAACGCGCCGCCCTTCGCCGGGTCGAAGCACGCGTCCACGAAGCGCGCCATCGCGTCGTCATAGGCGCCGTCCGGGTTGGTCCACGACGTGCGGACCTTGGCCTCCTTGATGGCCTTGCCCATGTACTCGCGCACGCGGCGGTGGAACGCCTTCAGCTCGTCGGCGGGCACGTGCTCGCCCATGGGCCACGCGCCCACCAGCGTCTGGAAGAACAAGTAGACGTCGTTGGAGGACGGCGCGGGGCCCGAGGGCAGGTGGCTGACGAAGGGCTGCGTCAGGTCCGCCCAGGCGCGCACCCGCTCGCGCCAGGCCTCTGGCAGCTCCGTGAGGACGTTGATGCGCGCCCGCACGTCCTCGCTGCGCTTGGTGTCGTGGGTGCTGGAGGTGAGCATGCTCCCCGGCCAGCGCTCCGCGCGCTCCTGGTTGCGCAGGTGGAAGGTGGTGGCGCGCATGCCGAAGTGCTCCGGCTCGCCGCCCACCTCGTTGAGGCTCACCAGCCGGTTGTAGATGTAGAAGACGGTGTCCTCCAGCCCCTTGGCCATCACGGGCCCCGTCACCTGCTGGAGCTTCATCGCGAAGCGCAGCATCACCGCCCTCTCCTCGTCGCCCACGTGCTCCGGGTAGCGGCCCAGGAGGATGTCGCGCAGGAAGTCGAAGATGGACGCGTTGGTGGTGGTGTTGCGCTCCTTCGCGCGCTGGAGCGTCCACTCGATGTACTGCACGTCGCGCACGTCCAGCTCCGCGCGCCAGCCGTCCACGTAGGTGCGGTAGACGGGGAACAGCGCGATGAACTCCACCAACGCGCGCCGCAGGCTGTTGAGCGTGAAGTCGCGCGTGCGGCGGTTCATCTCCGAGATGCGGTTGAGCTCGTGCGCCAGCACGTTGATCTCGCTCGCCATGCTCACGCGCATGATGAGCAGCTTCTTCTGGTACACGAGCTCCGCGAAGTCCTGCGTGCCGCCCGCGAAGCGCTCGTACGTCTCCGTCAAGTGCGCCTCCGCGGCCGGGTGCACGAAGAGGCCGCTCACCGCGTTGGCGAAGCGGTAGCCGGTGGTGCCGTGCACCCCCCACGCGTCCGGGATGCGCTCGCGGCCGCCCTGGATCTTCTCCACCGCCACGAAGAGCGCCTTGCGCAGCGGGCTGTCCGGCGTGTCCATCACCTCGCCGCGCCACTTCGCGCGCAGCAGCGCCTCCACCTCCGCCCAGCGCGAACCCGCCCCGCCCGCGTGCTCCGCCTCGAAGCGCGCCCGCGCGCGCTCCACGAAGAAGCGCTCCTGGAGGTCCAGGAAGTAGGCGGTGGGGTCGAACAGGCCGTCCGGATGGTCGATTCGCAGGCCCGTGACCCGCTCCTCGCGCAGCCAGTCGAAGATGAGCTGGTGGGCTTCCTGGAAGACGTCCGGGTCCTCCACGCGGATGGCCGCGAGGCCATTGATGTCGAAGAAGCGGCGGTAGTTGATCTCCTCCCCCGCCACCCGCCAGTGCGCCAGCCGGTAGCTGCACCCCTGCAGCAGCGCGTCCAGCATGTCGAAGGAGCGCACGTTGCCGGGCGTGCCGTTGAACACCCGGACGTTCTCCTCCACGTACTCCGCCAGCACCTCGCTGTCCGCCACCACCGCGGCCAGCCGCCGCTTGATGACCTCCTTCTCGCGGTGGCGCTCCACCACCTTCGCCGGGTTCACCTCCGTGCGCGGGGGCAGGTGCTCCAGCGCGGTGAGGATGGAGAGCAGCTCCACCAGGTGCGGCGACGCCTCGCCCAGCTGATTCCGCAGCCGCTCCAGGCCATGCCCCAGGAGGCTGGCGTACTGGCGCGGGGCCACCGGCAGCCGGTGGTCGTAGTAGTGCAGGTGGAAGGCGCCGGACGCGTACGACAGCTTCAGCTCCCCGCGCTCCAGCACGATGCCGTACTGGTCGCCCAGGATGGGCAGGAGCACCTTGTCCGCCAGCTCGTCCTTCACCGGCCGCCAGTCCACGTCGAAGAACTTCGCGTAGACGGATGACGGGCCGTTCTCCAGCACGTCCCACCACAGCCGGTTGTCGCGCTCGATGCCCATGTGGTTGGGCACCACGTCCAGCACCTGCCCCATCTGGTGCTCGCGCAGGGCGTCGCAGAAGGCCTCGTGGTCCTCCGGTGAGCCCACCTCCGGGTTGAGCCGTTGGTGGTCCACGCAGTCATAGCCATGGGTGCTGCCCGGCGTGGCCTTGAGGTAGGGGGACGCGTAGAAGTCGCTCACGCCCAGCCGGGCCAGGTACGGCACCACGGCCTTCGCCTGCTGGAAGGTGAAGCCCTGGTGCAGCTGCATCCGGTAGGTGGACAACGGCGTGACGCGCCGCGACTGCACCTGGCTCCGCACCTGCTCGAACAGGCCCTCCGCCAAGGCCTCCACTGTCGTGTGCGCGCCATCCGCGTCCGCCTGCCGTACG
Organism: Corallococcus silvisoli; assembly: GCF_009909145.1. Taxonomy (NCBI): domain Bacteria; kingdom Pseudomonadati; phylum Myxococcota; class Myxococcia; order Myxococcales; family Myxococcaceae; genus Corallococcus; species Corallococcus silvisoli. The sequence goes on along the minus strand of NZ_JAAAPJ010000001.1, from coordinate 853,198 downwards.
GAGCGCTCCCCAGCCTCGAACCCGTCCTGGTACATGACCCGCAGAGCTAGGTCCGACGCAGCGCGTCCGCCAGCGGGCAGATGGGCCTTCGCCCCCTTTTCAACGCTCCGGTGGGCTCCGGGTGGACAGGGGAAAAAGGCGGAGGGCCCGTCCCGCGCGATGCGTGACGAGCCCTCGGGGTCCTTCGGGCGACCGGCGACGGCCCCGACGGGCCCTGCACCGCTCAGCTCAGGTGCTTGTTCACCAGCGCGGTCATCTCGAACATGGTGACGTTCTTCTTGCCGCCGAAGATGGGCTTCAGCTTGTCGTCGGCGTTGATCTGGCGCTTGTTCTTCGCGTCCTGGAGGTTGTTCTTCTTGATGTAGTCCCAGATCTTGCTGACCACCGCGGTGCGGGGCAGCGGCTTGTTACCGACGATCGCCGCCAGCTCGGTGGAAGGCGTCATCTCCTTCATGAACGCGGCGTTCGGCTTACGGCCCGCGGCCTTCTTGGCAGCAGGGGCCTTCTTGGCGGCGGGAGCAGCGGTCTTCTTCGCAGCGGCTTTCTTGGCGGCCATTCGTCTTGTGTCTCCTCCCCTCCGAAGGGGACGTTGCACGGCGTGCTTGCATCTTCAAGCTAGAGCCGATGGCGCGTAGTAGCACGGCCCCGCTCGAAAAACAGCGCCCATCGCGTGCTTTTTCCCTCGGAGAAGCCTCGGAGCGATGGATTCGAAGGCTAGAACTCGGCCCCGCAGCGCATTCTTCCCTCGGGAGCGGAAGCCTCACGGCGCCTCCGGAGCCCCAGAAACAGGCTCCGGAGGCCGTTTTCCCTCGGGGAATGCGCCCCGGAACGCGTCCGGAGGCGGAAAGTCGGCGCCACGGACCCGCGCCCCCTCTAGGACGGGGGGCCCCATTTCGGCGGTGGACGGGATGTGGCTTTTCGGATGAAACAGCATCCATGAATGCCCTCATCACCGGCGCCGGTGGCTTCCTGGGGACCTGGCTCGCGCGGGCCCTGGCCGCTCGCGGCGACCGCGTCTGTTGCCTGCTGCGCCCCACCACGGACACCCGCGAGTTGGAGAAGGCGCTCGAAGGGCACCCCTGGACGCGCCTCGTCGGCGACGTGACGGACCGGGCCTCGCTGGACGCCGCGGTGAAGGGCGTGGACGTCGTCTTCCACCTGGCCGGCATCCGACGCGCCGCGCTGCGGGACGAGTTCATGCGCGTCAACGCGGGCGGCACCCAGCACCTCTGCGAGGCCCTGGCCGCCCTGGAGGCCCCGCCCGGCGGCACCCGGCCCCGGCTGGTGATGTGCGGGTCGCTGGCCTCGCACGGGCCCTCCACCCCGGACAGGCCCCATGTGGAGGAGGACGCGTTCCACCCCCACGAGTGGTACGGCGAGAGCAAGGCGGAGGCGGAGCGCATCGCGTTCTCCTTCCAGGACCGGCTGCCCGTCACGGTGATCCGCCCGCCCCGCATCCTCGGGCCCGGAGACCGGGAAAACCTGACGTTCTTCAAGCTGGGCAAGCAGGGCATCCGGCTGGAGCTGGCCGGCGGTCCCCGGCCGCTGTCCCTGGTGGACGTGGAGGACGTGGTGGACCTGCTGCTCGTCCTGGCGGAGCGGCCGGAGGCCCTGGGCGAGGCGTTCTTCTGCGCGGGCCCGGAGCGGCTGACCCTGGAAGAGATGCAGGACCTGGGGGCGAAGGCGCTGGGCTACCATCCGCGCACGTGGCGCCTGAACCCCCCGGTGCTGACGGCCCTGGCGACGGTGGCGGATGGCGTCACGCGGCTGACGGGCCGCAAGCTCCCCCTCAACCGGAAGCTGGCGCGGCAGCTGCTGGCCCCGGCCTGGACGTGCTCGGGGGCCAAGGCCGAACGGCTGCTGGGCTTCCGTCCACGAAGAAACCTGGCGGAGTCGATCACACGCAGCGGTGAATGGTATCGCGCTCAGGGCTGGTTATAGCCCCATGCGCTCCCAGGGCGGTTCCCCCCACCCCGCCCCCTTCCGGCATCGTTGACCGGACCCCCTCCAGGATGGGAGGAAGCCCGACCGACCATGCCCCCCAAAGTGCCCGCCAAAGCCGCCTTCTTCGACGTCGACGGGACGTTGGTGCGGACGAACATCGTCCACGTCTACGCCTACTACGCGACCAACCGGGGTTCCCTCCGGGGGATCGCGGGCCGCACCCTGGGCACCGCCCTGGGCCTGCCGGTGTTCGGCATCCTGGACGCCGTCAACCGCAAGGCCTTCAACGAGTTCTTCTACCGCTACTACGCGGGCCTCAGCGAGGACCGGCTGGTCACCATCGCGGAGGACATGTTCGAGGACGTCCTCAAGCCCGCCCTGTACGAGCAGACGCAGGACCTCATCGACGAGGCGCGCCGCGCCGGCTGCCGCATCGTGCTCGTGACCGGTGCGCTGGACTTCACCATGCGCCCGCTGGCCCGGCACCTGGGCTGCGACGACGTCATCGCCAACAAGATGCAGTTCGTGGGCGGCAAGGCCACCGGCAAGGTGATTCCGCCCATCATCGAAGGCGCCAACAAGGCCAACGCCATCCGCGCCTACTGTGAGCGCGAGGGCCTGGCCCTCAACCAGTGCCATGGCTACTCGGACAGCGCCTCCGACTACGCCATGCTCGCCGTGGTGGGACGGCCCACCGCGGTGAACCCGGACCTGCGGCTGCGCTCGCTCGCGCGCGCGTACAACTGGCCCATCCTGGACCTGAAGTAACCCCCACTCCTTCCCCCGCCCCTGCCATGCGCCCGCTCAAGACGCTCCAGAAGCTGTACGACGAGGAAAGCCAGGTGGTCATCACGGAGAAGGGCAGCCCCCCTCGGGCGCTCTTCTACGGTGAAGGCTTCCTCCAGGAAGACCTGCCCGTGGGTACCCGGGTCATCTTCCCCCGCCCCCCGCTGGAGGGCGTGCCCAACGTGAAGGCCGCCATCCGCTGGGCCATCAACCACCCGGAGGGCATGGACCCGCTGCACGCGCTCCTGCGCCCCGGCATGCGGCTGACGTGCGTCATCGACGACATCAGCGTGCCCCTGCCGCCCATGGTCACGCCGGACGTGCGCCAGTCCATCCTGGAGGTCGTGCTGGAGCTGTGCGCCGACTCCGGCGTGGATGACGTGCACCTGGTCATCGCCAACGCGCTGCACCGCCGGATGACCGAAGGCGAGATGAAGCGCATGGTGGGCGAGAAGATCTTCGACGCCTACTACCCGGACCGCTACTACAACCACGACGCGGAAGATCCGGACGGGATGACGGAGCTGGAGCGCACCAGCCACAACGAGGTCGTGGCGGTGAACCGCCGCGTCGCGGAGAGCGACCTCATCGTCTACGTGAACATCAACTTCGTGCCCATGAACGGCGGGCACAAGTCCATGGGCACGGGCGTGACGAACTACGCGTCGCTGCGGCACCACCACAACCCGAAGACCATCCGCGAGTCGGACAGCTACATGGAGCCGAAGGCGAGCGCGCTCTACACGAAGAACTCGCGCATCGGGACGGTCATCGACAACACGCTCAAGGTCTTCCACATCGAGACCACGCTGAACAACCGCATGTTCGGCGCGCCCACGGACTTCCTGGCGAAGAAGGAAGAGGACTACACGGAGGCGGACCGGCTGAAGTTCCAGGCCCTGCGCTTCACGCTGTCCAAGCTGCCCCGCGCCGCGGCGCGCAAGGTGCTCAACGCCATCCCCGCGCCCTATGACGTGACGGGCGTGTTCGCGGGGGCCACGGAGCCCACGCACGCGAAGACGCTGGAGCAGAGCTGGAAGCAGTACGTGGTGCCGGTGGAGGGGCAGAGCGACATCGTCATCTTCCCCATCCCGTTCGTCAGCCCCTACAGCGTCAACTCCGTCCTCAACCCGCTGCTCGTGCAGGTGATGGGGCTGGGCTACTTCTACAACCTCAACCGGGGCGTGCCGCTGGTGAAGAAGGGGGGCGTGCTCATCCTCCTGCACCCGGCCTACGACGAGTTCGACCCCGTGCAGCACCCCAGCTACATCGAGTTCTTCCACCGGCTGCTGCCGGAGACGCGGGACTCCATGAAGCTGGAGCACAAGTACGAGAAGGAGTTCGCGGAGAACCCCAGCTACGTGCACCTGTACCGCAAGGGCAACGCCTACCACGGCGTCCACCCCTTCTACATGTGGTACTGGGGCGAGAACGGCCGCCAGCACGTGGGCAAGGTCATCGTCGCGGGCGCGGAGAACAACCACGTCCCGGCCCTGCTCGGCTGGGACCGCACCGACACCCTCTCCGAGGCGATTGAAGAGGCGCGCGGCTTCATGGGGCGCTCGGCGTCCATCAGCCTGCTGCGCATCGCGCCCACGGTGATGGTGGACGTGAAGTGAAAGGGTCGCACACGGACATGGCCACGCCCTCCGAGCTGAACGTCACCGAGGTCTTCACCGGCAAGCGCATCGTCTTCGTCGGCACCACCGGCTTCGTGGGCAAGGTGACGCTGTCGATGCTGCTCTCCCGCTACGGCGACGTGCTGGACCGGGTCTACGTCGTCGTGCGCAAGGGCAGCGCCGCGTCCGCGGAGCGCCGCTTCTTCGACAAGGTCGCCCCCAGCGAGCCCTTCCAGCCCCTGCGCGACCGCCTGGGCGACGACGGGGCCATGGAGTACCTGAAGGCGAAGTGCACCGTCCTGGACGGCGACATCACCGACCCCTGGGTGGGCCTGGAGGAGGCGCAGGTCGCGGCGCTCACCGGGCAGGTGCACGCCATCGTCAACTGCGCGGGCCTGGTGTCCTTCAACCCGTCGCTGGAGGTGGGCCTCAACGTCAACACCCATGGCGTGAAGAACGCGGTGGAGCTGGCGCTCAAGTGGGCCGTGCCGCTCATCCACATGTCCACCGCGTTCGTCGCGGGCAACCGCAGCGGGCTCGTCTTCGAGGACGAGCCGGTGCTGGGCTACTTCCCCAAGCGGGAGGAGATGGACGGGCGCGACTTCAGCCTGGAGCAGGAGCTGGCGGACGCGGAGAAGACCGTGGCCCGCCTGCGCGAGCAGGCGGACGACAAGGCCCTCACGTCCATCTTCCGCCAGAAGGCGCTGGACCGGCTGGAGGAGGAGGGCCGCGACGCCACCGACGAGAAGACGCTGCGGCTGGCCGTGGGCCGCGAGCGCAAGCTGTGGCTGTCCGGCGAGCTGGTGCGCGCGGGCATGGAGCGCGCGCAGCACTGGGGCTGGCCCAACACGTACACGTACACCAAGCACCTGGGTGAGCAGGTGATGGCCGGGACGCCGGGCCTGCGCTACTCCATCGTGCGCCCCTCCATCGTGGAGAGCGCGGCGCACTTCCCCTTCCCCGGCTGGAACGAGGGCTTCACCACGTCCGCGCCGCTGGCGTACGCGGGCATCAAGGGTCAGCGCGGCATCCCCGCGGGCGACCACGCCATCCTGGACATCATCCCGGTGGACCAGGTGGCGGGCGCCACGCTGGGCATCACCGCGCACGCCATCCAGGTGGAGGAGCGCCGCGTCTACCACCTGGCCTCCGGCGACGTGAACCCGTTCCTCGCGAGCCGGTCCGTGGAGCTGGTGGGCCTGTACCGCCGCCGCTTCTACCGCAACCGCGAGACGGGCAACGCGTTGCTCAACTCGCTGCGCTCGCGCATCGAGCCGCAGCCCGTGAGCAAGCAGGAGTTCCAGCTGCTCAGCGCGCCCATGCTGCTCAAGGGCGCGAAGCTGCTGCGCAAGACGCTGGACGAGGTGCGGCCCGCCTGGGGCGCCCCGCGCATCCAGGCGATGGTGGACAAGGCCAAGACGGCGCTGGACGAGGTGGAGTCGCAGGCGGGCAGCCTCACCGGGCTCATCGACCTGTTCCTCCCCTTCCTCTGGGAGAACCGGTACGTCTTCCGCTGTGACAACACGCGCTCCGTCTACGAGCGCATGGTGCCGCAGGACCGCGCGAGGATTGACTGGGCGCCGGACCGCATCGACTGGCGCGAGTACTTCCTGGGCACGCACCTGCCCGGCCTGGAGAAGTGGGTGTTCCCCGGCCTGGACGAGGAGCGCGAGAAGCGCACCGCCATCCCCGCGGCGCGCGACCTGCTGGAGCTGTTCGAGGCCACGGTGCACGCGTACCGCCACCGGGTGGCCTTCCGCATGGCGGCGGGAGAGAAGGAGGAGCGCTTCACCTTCGGAGAGGTGCACCGCTACGCCGCGCGCGTGGGCAGCTTCCTCCTGGCCGCGGGCCTCCAGCGCGGCGAGCGCGTGCTGCTGGTGTCGGAGAACCGGCCGGAGTGGGCCATCAGCTACTTCGGCATCCTGCGCGCGGGCGGCACCGTGGTCCCGGTGGATCCCGCGCTCACGGAGGCGGAGGTCATCAACATCGCGAAGCGCGCGGCGGCGAAGCAGTGCCTGGTGTCCGAGCAGGCCGCGCAGGACTTCCCCGGCCTCTTCACCGCGCTGGGTGACGGCGTGGGCGTGACGAGCCTCGCGGAGGCGATGACGGGCGACCCCCGGTTCCCGGACCGCATCGGGCCGGTGCGCAAGTCCGCCGCCGCCGACGACGTGGCGAGCGTCATCTTCACCTCCGGCACCACGGGCACGCCCAAGGGCGTGATGCTCACGCACCGCAACTTCGCGGCGCTGGTGGCGAAGCTGGCGGGCGCGTTCGACGTGGGCGTGGGCGACGGCGTGCTGTCCGTGCTGCCCCTGCACCACACCTTCGAGTTCTCCGCCGGCTTCCTCACGCCGTTCTCGCGCGGCGCGGAGATCACCTACATCGACGAGCTCACGTCGGACCGGCTGGGCGACGTGTTCGAGACGGGCCGCGTCACCGCGATGATTGGCGTGCCCGCGCTCTGGCAGCTCTTGCACCGGAAGATCACCCAGGAGATGGCCGCGCGCCCGCCGCTGGTGGAGCAGGCGCTCAAGGCGCTGATGGCGGCCAACGGCGAGCTGCGCAACCGCAGCTCGCTCAACCTGGGCAAGCTGCTGTTCTGGCCGGTGCACCGCAAGTTCGGCGGGCGGGTGAAGGTGCTGGTGTCGGGCGGCTCCGCGCTGTCCGAAGAGGTGCACCAGGCCTTCCACGAGCTGGGCTTCACCATGCGCGAGGGCTACGGCCTGACGGAGGCCGCGCCGGTGCTGGCGGTGTCCGAGGCCACCAACAAGCGCGTGAAGGGCACCGTGGGCAAGGCGCTGCCCGGCATCGAGTTCAAGATTCAAACGCCGGACACCGAAGGCATTGGCGAGGTGCTGGCCAAGGGCCCCAACGTGATGGCGGGCTACTTCGGGGACCGCGAGGCCACCGAGGCCGTGGTGAAGGACGGCTGGCTGCACACCGGCGACCTGGGCCGCATGGATGACGAGGGCCGACTGTACCTGATGGGCCGCGCCAAGGACGTCATCGTCGACGCCAACGGCAAGAACGTCTACCCGGACGAGCTGGAGGAGCTGTACCAGGAGCACCCGCACGTGAAGGAGCTGTCCATCGTCGGCCTGCCGGACGAGGCGGGCGGCGAGAAGGTGGCGTGCCTGTGCGTGCCGGACTTCAAGGACCGGCCCCGCGAAGAGGTGCGCCACGAGTTGGAGGAGCACTTCCGCAAGGTGAGCGGGGGCATGCCCTTCTACCGGCGCGTGAAGGTGCTGCGCTTCTGGGACGGCGAGCTGCCCCGCACGTCCACGCGCAAGGTGAAGCGCAAGCGCGTGGTGGAGGAGCTGCAGCGCTTGGACCGCGTGTCCGCCACCGCGGGCCGCGTGAAGGAGAAGGCGCAGGCGGCGTCCACCACGGGCGGCGTGTCGGACTGGCTCTTCCCGCTGGTGGCGGAGGTGTGCCACCGCCCGGTGTCGGACGTGCGCGCGGACGCGCAGCTGATTGGCGATTTGGGCTTCGACTCGCTGATGCTCACGGAGATGTCCGTGGCGCTGGAGGGCGCGGGCGTGCCGCTGCCCGCGATTGAAGACCTGACGCAGGTGCAGACGGTGGAGGACCTGCGCAAGCTGGTGCTGGCCTCCGGGCGCCGGCCATCGCAGGAGACGCGGGCGCGCGACATCGCCAAGGAGAACGCGCGCGCGGAGGAGGCGGAGATTCCCGTCCCGGAGTCCGTGTCCGCGCTGGGCCGGCAGCTGCTGTCGTTCGGGCAGAAGGTGCTCTACGGCGGCGTCTTCGACGTGAAGGTGACGGGCAAGGCGTTCATCCCGCAGAACCGCAACTTCCTGGTCATCGCCAACCACGCCAGCCACCTGGACGCGGGGCTGGTGCGGGTGGTGCTGGGCGACCAGGGCGAGCGGATGGTGTCGCTGGCCGCGCGCGACTACTTCTTCGACACGCCGCTCAAGCGCGCGTGGTTCGAGAACTTCACGCACCTCATCCCCATTGACCGGCAGGGGTCGCTGCGCGAGTCGCTGCGCGTGGCGGGTGAAGCGCTCCGCCAGGGCTTCAACGTGCTCATCTTCCCGGAGGGCACGCGCTCCAAGACGGGCGAGCTGATGGAGTTCAAGCCGACGCTGGGCTACCTGTCGCTCACGTACGGGGTGGACGTGCTGCCGCTCTACATCCACGGCGCGTATGAAGCGCTGCCCAAGGGCTCCATGTTCCCCAAGACGAAGGAGCTGGAGGTGCACGTGGGCCCGGCGCTGGAGTACGCGTCGCTCAAGGCCCGGGCGCAGGGCATGGCGCGCTCGGAGGGCTACCGCTACGTAACGCACATCGCGGAGGAGGCGGTGCGCTCGCTGAGGGCAGGCAAGGTGTTGGACCTGGAGCAGGTGGGCGCGGACCGGGACTTCACCCCGCCCGCCCGGGCCCTGCCGGAAGGGAAGGACGCGTGAAGCTGCTCGTCACCGGAGGCACGGGGTTCCTGGGCACGCACCTGGTGCCCCAGCTGGTGGCCGCGGGCCACGACGTGCGCCTCATCGCGCGCTCGAAGCCCGTGGGCCCCGCGTTCGCGAAGACGGAGGTCCAGCAGGGCGACCTGAAGGACCGCGAGGCGGTGCGCCGCGCGCTGGACGGCGTGGACGCCGTCTACCACCTGGCGGGGCTCGTCTCCTTCCAGAACAAGGACGCGCGGCGGATGTACGAGCTGCACGTGGACTGCACGCGCGAGTTCCTGCGCGACGTGCGCGAAGCGGGCGTCAAGCGCGTCATCCTGGGCTCCACCTCCGGCACCATCGCCGTGTCGAAGGTGGACCGCGTGGGCACGGAGGACGACGACTACCCCATCACCACCGTCGCGAACTGGCCCTACTACCTGTCGAAGATCTACGAGGAGAAGCTGGCGCTGGAGTACTGCCGCAAGCACGCCATCCCGCTCGTGGTGCTCAACCCCAGCCTGCTGATGGGGCCCGGGGATGACCGGCTGTCGTCCACCTGGACGGTGGTGAAGTTCCTCAACCGGGAGATTCCCGCCATGCCCGGCGGCGGCATCTCCTTCGTGGACGCGCGCGACGCGGCGGACGCCTTCGTGCAGGCGCTCACCCGGGGCGAGGTGTACGGCCGCCACCTGATGGGCGTGAACATGTCCATGGCGGACTTCTTCGACCGGCTCCAGCGCCTCACCGGCGTGCCCGCCCCGCGCATGAAGCTGCCGCGCGAGCTCACCCTCTGGGGCGGCAAGCTGCTGGAGCAGTGGGCGAAGGCGCGCGGCACCACGCCGAAGCTCGACCCGCAGGAGGTCGAGATTGGCGAGCACTTCTTCTACCTGGAGCCCGCCAAGGCCGAGCGCGAGCTGGGCTTCAAGGCCCGCGACGTCCACGAGACGCTGCTCGACACCGTGCAGTACCTCTACGGGAAGATGCCGCCCGGGAACCTGCCCGGCACGCGCGGCCGGCTGGCCGAGACCCGCGAAGGCACCTGAGCCCCGCGGGGAGCCGCGGCGCGGTGGGACGCCCTACGGGTCCGCCGCGCCGTGCACCCGGCCGCCGCTCACGCGCTCCACCAGCCGGGCGACGGCGGGGTCCGTGTCCTTCTGGTGCCACGCCCAGGCGGCGCCCAGGAAGCCCAGGCCCAGGAGGACGAGGATGAGCCGGGCCAGGAACGAAGGACCGCCGCCTTCCGCCGCCATGGACTTCAGCCCACCACGCGGTTGCGGCCGGACTTCTTGGCCTTGTAGAGGTTCGCGTCCGCCACCTTGATGAACTGGGACGGCTCCGACATCTCCGACGCCACTTCCGCGACGCCCAGGGAGATGGTGACCGGGATGTCCTTGTCCTCGAAGAGGAAGCGCTTGTCCTCCACCAGCTTGCGGATCTTCTCCGCGAACAGGCGCGCCTTGTCCGGCCCATCCTCCGGCATGACGATGGCGAACTCCTCGCCGCCGTAGCGCGCGAAGCACTGCTCGCGCCGCACCAGCCGCTTGATGGACTGGGCCAGCTCCCGCAGCACGTAGTCGCCGGCCAGGTGGCCGTGCACGTCGTTGATCTGCTTGAAGTGGTCGATGTCGAACATCATCAACGACAGCGTGCGCTGGTACCGGTGCGAGCGGCCCATCTCCCGCTCCAGGTACTCCAGGAAGTAGCGCTTGTTGTTGATGCCGGTGAGACCGTCCGCGATGGTCAGCGTGTAGATGGTCTCGTGGTACTGCGTCTCGATGTTGTCGCCATCGAGGAACTTGAAGATGGAGCCGCCCACCTTCACCAGGTCCCCGCTGCGCAAGGGCTGCGCCTGGAGCACTTCCCGGTCGTTGAGGTAGGTGCCGTTGGTGGACTGGAGGTCCTCCACGAACATCTTCCCCTGGCGGCCCCAGATGCGAGCGTGGCGGCGGGACACGTTGTCCAGGTCCACCACGATGTGGTTGTGCTGGTCGCGACCGATGGTGAACTCGGTCTCTTCCAGCACGTACTTCTTGCCCAGCTCCGGTCCGTGGATCTGCACGAGACAGCACTCGGTGCCGCGCTCGGGTCCCGGGGTGAGACTGGAGATCTTGGTGACTCGCGTTTGGTCGCCAGACATCGCCCCTCCACGCTAGCACGCCAGGTCCGGGGAAGCCACGCAAGCCGGGAGGACGTAGCGGGTTGCGCCCCTCCTCCTACATGCTGGGAAACGAAGAGGTCGTTTCACTCCCATCCCCCATGCGGTTCGGCACTCAACGGAAAGCGTCGCAGGGCCCGTACGGGCATTGTGGGAAGGCGGCCTGGGGCTAACGTGGGAGGGACCTATGTCAAAGCTGCTGGCCATGATCCTGGCGGGAGGCGCGGGGACGCGCCTGGAACCCCTCACCCGCGAGCGCGCGAAGCCCGCGGTGCCGTTCGGGGGCCGCTATCGCATCATCGACTTCGTCCTCTCCAACTTCGCCAACTCCGGCGTGTACCGGATGAAGGTGCTGACGCAGTACAAGAGCGACTCGCTCAACAACCACCTGTCGCGCGCGTGGCGGATGACGGCGTTCCTGGGCCACTACGTGGAGGCCGTGCCCGCGCAGATGCGCACCGGCCTGGACTGGTACAAGGGCAGCGCGGACGCCATCTACCAGAACCTCAACATCATCACGGACGAGGAGCCGGACCACATCTTCGTCTTCGGCGCGGACCACGTGTACCGGATGGACGTCCGCAAGATGCTGGACTTCCACATCGCGCAGAAGGCGGCGTGCACGGTGGCGGCCATCCCCGTGCCCATCGAACAGGGGCACGAGTTCGGCATCATCGACGTGGGCCCGGACGGGCGGATGCTCCAGTTCCTGGAGAAGCCTCGCAACCCGCCGCCCATGCCGGGCAACCCGAGGATGTGCCTGGCGTCCATGGGCAACTACCTCTTCAGCACGGACACGCTGGTGAAGGAGGTGGTGCGCGACGCCGCGGACGAGACGAGCGCGCACGACTTCGGCAAGTCCATCATCAGCGAGCTGTACAAGCACGAGCCCGTGTACGTGTACGACTTCGCCCAGAACACGGTGGCCGGCCAGGAGGACAAGGAGCGCGGCTACTGGCGGGACGTGGGCAACATCGACGTGTACTACCAGTCCAACATGGACCTGGTGGAGGTGGACCCGACGTTCAACCTCTACAACGACCGCTGGCCCATCCACACGCAGCCCAACAACTACCCGCCGGCGAAGTTCGTCTTCGCGGACCGGGACAACAAGCGCGTGGGCATGGCCACGGACTCGCTGGTGGCGGAGGGCTGCATCATCTCCGGCGGCCGCGTGCACCGCTCCGTGCTGTCGCCGAAGGTGCGGGTGAACTCGTATTCGGAGGTGGAGGACTCCATCCTCTTCGAGAACGTCACCATCGGCCGGCGGTGCCGCATCAAGCGGGCCATCATCGACAAGAACGTGGAGATCCCCCCCGGGATGACCATTGGCTACGACACGGCGGAGGACAAGCGCCGCTTTCACGTCACCTCCGGCGGCGTCGTGGTCATCCCCAAGGGGATGAAGGTCACCTGAGCGGAGGGCCGCACGCGGCGGGCGCTCCCGGCGGACATCGGGCCGGGGCGCCCCACGCGCGACGGGGTCCTCAGGTGAAGGCGGCCTTCACGTCCGGGCGGTTGAGGAGGATGAGCGACCAGATGCCCGGGATGAGCCCCAGGCAGCAGCAGGGGCCGCAGCACGGGATGCAGCACAGGATGGCGGCGGTCATGGCCAGCCCGTAGCTCTGGAGGTTCTTCATCTTCCAGGCACCGAAGACCACCAGCCCGTTGAGCACGAGGATGGGGACCTGGGTCAGGACCCGGAAGCCCGGCGCGCTGGAGTAGGCGACGAAGCCGCGCAGCTTCTCCTGGAGGTCGGGCGGGTACTGAGACAGCACCTTGTCGAGGGCCGCCATCTGCGAGGCGGTGTCCGCCTGCGCCAGCATGCCGAAGAGCGAATACAGCACCCAGATGCCGCCCATCACCATCATCAGGATGGCGGGGACGGAGAGGTCCCGAGCCGCCTTGGCGCGAAAGAGTTCGGACTCCGGCGTCGGGGGAAGGCCTGGGGTTTCGTCCATGGCGCGCATTCCACCCAGCCCCAGGCCGCGCGCGCCAGCCAAAAGCCAGACACCGCGCCCCTTTTGTCGCCCGGCGGATTCCCAGGCGACAGAAAGGGGCGTGGCGGAGCGTCAGGCCGGCTGACGCATGGCCGCGACGGGGCGCTTCTCGAACGCGGCGAGCGTGGTGGCGATCTCCTGGTTCACCTGCCGCAGCATGTCCTGCTTCTCCCGGAACGGCATGAAGGCGCTCTTGAAGCCGGAGACGATGACGGTGGTGAGGTCCTCCAGCGACAGGCCCAGCTGGCGGTGCGCCAGCCACAGCTCCTTCGTCACCGTGGTGTCGGTGATGAGGCGGTTGTCGGTGTTGATGGTCACGCGCAGGCCGTAGTCGAAGTAGAACTTGAGCGGGTGCGAATCCAGGGAGGACACCGCGCCCGTCTGGACGTTGGAGGACGGGCAGACCTCCATGGGGATGCGGTGGTCGTTGACGTAGTTGAGCAGGTCCCCGTCCTCGCGCAGCCGGGTCCCGTGGCCGATGCGGTGCGCGCCCAGGGAGTGGATGGCCTGGGAGATGGACTCCGGACCGAACGCCTCACCGGCGTGCGCGGTGCAGTTGACGTTGTTCTTGAGGATGAGGCGGAAGGCGTCCAGGTGGTCCTTGGCCGGGAAGCTGGCCTCCGCGCCCGCCAGGTCGAAGCCGACGACGCCGCGGTTCTTGTACGCGACGGAGAGCTCCGCCAGCCGCATGGACGTCTGCGGGTTGATGTGGCGGATGCCGCAGACGATGACGGCGCACTTGATGCCCGTCTCGCGCTTGGCGGCGCGCAGGCCCTCCAGCACGGAGTCGATGACGGTGGTCATCTTCAGGCCCTTCTGCAGGTGCAGCGCGGGCGAGTAGCGCACCTCCAGCCAGCGCACGTTCTCCGCGGCGGCGTCCACGGCCAGCTCATAGGCGGCGCGGTAGAGGGACTCCGCGGTCTGGAGGACGGAGAGCGTCACGTCGAACGCGACCAGGTACTCCTCCAGGCTCTTGCACACCTGGCCCATGTGGATGGCCCGGGCGAGGCCGTCCTCGGTGTCGGCCATGAGCTTGATCTTCTGCTCCTCGGCCAGCTCCAGGATGGTCTTCAGCCGCATGGACCCGTCCAGGTGGCAGTGCAGGTCCGTCTTGGGGAGCGCGTGGAGCAGCTCCTCGGTCACCGCCAGCGTGGGGGGCGGGATGATGTCCGAGCGCCGGGCGGATGAAGGGATGCCGGTGGCGTTGGGGGTTTCGTCTTCACGAATCGTGGGCATGGTCGAAGTTCCTCGCTTGCGTCATCCTCTCCCAAACCATGCCGTCTCGCGCCTGTCCACGCCCGCTCCTGGTACCCTGCCTGACGTTGACGCTCGCCGTCATGGCGTGCCAGCGGTCCCCGGCGGACCCGGCGTTCCAGTTCTCCAGCGACGCCTCGTCGCGGACCGGGCTCACGGCGCTGGCGGACGGGGTGCTGCTGGGCAACGAGGCCGGCGCGGTGTTGCGCCTGGACCGGGAGGGCCAACCGGTCTGGACCGCCCGGCTGGGCCGGGAGGTGGCGGTGGCCCCCGCCGTCGCGGGCGACGGGGTCATCGCGGGCAACGTGGTGGGCGACGTCGTCTGCCTCGCGCTGGAGGATGGCAAGGAGCGCTGGCGCCTGGGAGGCGAGCCCCCCGTGCTGACGCCGCCGGTGGTGGATGGCGCCGGAACCACCGTCTTCCTGGTGGCTCCAGACAGCTCGGTGCGCGCCCTGGCGGTGGACTCCGGCCAGGTGCGCTGGAAGCGGCCGGCGGTGAAGCCCCAGCAGGCCGCGGCCCCCAGGGCAACGGAAGGGGATGCCGGGGCCCCGGCGGTCGCCCTGCCCGTGCCCGGGGTGGCGCCCTCGCCTCCGCCCGCGCCCGTGCTGGTGGAGGGGGTGCTGGTGGTGGCGCTCGGCGACGCCGGGGTGTGGGCGCTGGACGCGGAGAGCGGCGCGGCGCGGTGGTCCCTGCCGGTGAAGGACGTGGTGGGGATGGACTCGGAGCGCGACACCGTCTTCGTGGCCACGCGCCCGGGGCGGGTGCTGGCGCTGGCGGTGAAGGACGGCGGCACGCGCTGGGAACACTCCTTCGCGGACGGCGTGACGGGACCTCCGGCCCGAGCGCTGGGCGCGCTGTGGCTGGGGGCCGCGCCCTCGTCGGTGGTGGGCCTGTCCACCTCCGAGGGCCGGGAGGTCGCGCGGGTGGAGCTGCCCTCCCCGCTGGTGGGGCGGGTGCAGGTGGGGCTGGAGGACCTGCTGCTGGTGCCCACGTCCGGGCACGAGGGCCGCCTGGTCGCGCTCAAGGCCCCGGGCTGGACGCAGGCGTTCACGGTGCGCGCGGATACGCCGCTGCGCACGCGGCCGGTGGTGCGCGGGCCGCGGGTGTTCGTGCTGGGCCTGGACGGCCGGGTGCTCGCGTGGCGCCTGCGGGCGCCGCCTCCTCGCTGACGGCTAGCCCGCGGAGCCGGGCCGCGAGTCCGCGCCCGCCGCGGCGGCGTCCGACGACTCCACGAAGTCCAGGTCGCGGTGGAAGGTCTCCGCCAGCCGAGACAGCGCCACGAGCGCCAGGACGAAGCACACCGAGCCCACGGCGAGCGCCGCGTGCGCCACGGTGAGGTGGCCCTTGAGGTAGCCGAAGGCGCTGGCCGCGAGCACCGCGGAGCCGCGCACGAAGTTGGGCACCGTCGTCGCCACCGTGGCGCGGATGTTGGTGCCGAACTGCTCGGCCGCCATCGTCACCAGCATGGCCCAGTAGCCCACGGTCAGGCCGATGAAGAAGCTCAAGACGTAGATAAGCGTGGGCGTGAGGCCCGGCATCAGCCCGTACACGAGCACCAGCGCGAACCACGCGCACAGGCTGAAGCCCACCGCGCGCTTGCGACTCTGGAGCCACTGGCTCAGCACGCCCGACAGCAGGTCGCCCAGCGTCAGGCCGATGCTGCCGAAGAGGATGGCGTTGCCCGCCGTCACCGTGCCCTGCACGTGGAGCCCCGCCGTCAGCTCCGGCGCGAAGACGAAGAGGATGCCCGTGGTGAAGTAGATGGGCACGCCCACGAGGATGCAGCCCAGGTAGCGCAGGAAGCGGCCCTCCTGGAAGAGCAGCAGCGCGTTGCCCTTCGCGGGGCCCGCCTTCTGGGCGAAGAGGGCGGACTCGGACACCTTGAAGCGGGCGAAGAGGAGCAGGAGCCCCAGCACGCCGCCCGTGACGTAGGCCGCCTTCCAGTGCAGGTGCTGGGCGACCAGCGCCGCGACGACGATGCCCAGCATGCCCAGCGTGGCGACGACGGTGGTGCCCAGGCCGCGCTTCTCCTTCGGCAGGGACTCCGCCACCAGGGTGATGGCCGCGCCCAGCTCGCCCGCGAGCCCCAGGCCGCCCAGGAAGCGGCACACGGCATAGCTGGGCACGTCCCAGACGAAGGGGTTCAGCAGGTTCGCCACCGAGTACAGGAGGATGGAGCCGAACATCACCGACAGCCGCCCCCGCCGGTCCCCGAGCACGCCCCAGAAGAGGCCACCCACCATCATCCCCGCCATCTGCGCGTTGTAGATGACGAGCCCGCTCTGGAGGATGTCCGCGGGGTCGGTGAGGCCCAGGTCCTTCAGCGACGCGACCCGCACCACGCCGAACAACGTGATGTCGAAGAGATCGACGAAGTACCCCAGACCCGCCACGAGGACGGTGAGGTTCAGGACCGCGCGCAAATCCCGGAGGCGTGCCATGGCGTGCGATTAGGAGCGTTCGCCGCGCCCGTGGCAAGCCTGGATTCCTCCGGGAGGCCTTTCCCGAGGGCGCCTGCCCGCCAGGGATGTCTCGCGGGGGCTCGGACTTCGCTGGAAGTGAAACACAGACACCCGGACGCTGGAGGCCGCGCGGTGATGCCGGGCGCGGCGTGAAACACAGACATCCGCTGCCTGGGGGCAGACTTCCCCACCCCGGGAGCAGCGAGGAGCCGCGCCAGGCCCGGGAGGACAGCGCAGGGTGGGCTCCGCCCTCCTGGCGTCCCCGCCAGGGGGTGCCAGCCGATCCACACGGAGGGGTGCTTCCAGAAGAATTCCCTGGAAGGTAGGTTTTACCGCATGTCCGTGTTGGAGGTCGTGGCGTGGCAGCGCGTGGTGGGGCTGGGCGTGTTGCTGGCCATGGGCAGCCCCGCGTGGGCGGCCGGGCCGTGGCGGGCCGTCGTGCGCGTGGGGGCGGCCGAGGACCGCGCACTGCTGGAGCGGGTGCGAGGACAGAGCAGCGACCTGCCGGTGGTGTTCGAGGTGGAGGTGGGGCCCGCCCTGGAGATGAGCCCCGGTGGGGCGTGGCGCGAGGCGGAGCGGATGGCGGCGCGCCAGGACGCTCGCGCGGTGCTGTGGTTCAGGCGGGACGGGCTGGAGCTCAGCGTGTCGGTGGCGGCCCCGCGGACGGGGCACCTGTTCGTGCGGACCGCGCGGGTGGAGGGAGCGCCGAAGACGCTGACGTGGTCCGTGGGCGCGGAGGCGCTGGCGCTGACGGTGCGCTCGGCGCTGCGCGCGGTGGACGCGGGTGAGCCCCTGGGCGAGCTCGTCGCGCCCCCACCCCCACCTCCCGTGGAGCCGCCCCCGCCAACGCCTCCGCCTGCTCCAGCCCCCGTGGCGGCGGCTCCGGTGGTGGCGGCTCCGATGCCCTCCTCCGAGGGAGCGTTCCTCCAGGTGGGGCTGCACGCCGCGCTGGACGGGTATCACTCCGGGGGGCAGCAGGGCCTGTCCCTGGGCGCGGGGTGGGCGGGCCGGGTGCTGCGGCTTCGCGCGCAGGTGCTGGCGGCGCGGCCCGTGCACCTTCGCGACGCGTACACGGACCTCCAGCTGGGGCAGGGCGCGGCGCTGGTGTGGGCGGACGTGCCCTTCGCGACCGCAGGGAGCTGGGAGGGGACGGTGGGACTGGGGGCGGGTGTGGCGGGCTTCTGGCGGCGCACGGAGGCCCGGTCCCAGGACGTGGAGCCGGCGCCCTCGCGCTTGCTGGCGGCGTTCGTCGTGGGGCCGGCGGTGCGGGTGGCGTGGCGGTTGGGACCGGCGCTCGCGCTGGAGGCGGCGCTGTCCGGGGAGGTGCTCCTGGGGCGGCCGCGGCTGGGCTACTCCGTGGAGGGCGGCTTCGTGCTTCGAGAGGACGGCTGGTCCGTGCGGCCCCGGCTGGGAGTGGGGATGGTGATGTTTCCATGAGCACCGATGACCCGTTTTCGCGCCGGCCCCCCTCCCTGGGGGACATGAGGAGTTCGGGCTCACAGGCGACCGTCGCCTCCCGGGAGGCGGAGGACGCCCGGTTGGCGGCGGCCGTGCGGGGTCAGCGCGCCGCGACGGAAGCCCTGCTCCTGGAGCTGCTGCCCCGGGTCCGCAACCTGGTGCGCTACCTGGTGCGGGGAGACTCGGACGTGGAGGACATCGCCCAGGAGTCACTGATCGCGCTGGTGCGAGGCCTGCCCACCTATCGCGGGGAGGGGCGCTTCCACGGCTGGGTGGACCGGGTGGTGGTGCGCACCACGTTCGCGTGGCTCAAGCGTTCTCGCGGGCGCGAGGCCCGCTACAGTGAGTACCCGGTGGAGTTGCTGACGGTGCCGTCCGACGAAGCGCCGGCGGACGAGTACCTGCATCGCCGGCACCTGGTGACGTTGTTGGACAGGCTTTCGACGGAGCAGCGGCACGCGCTGGTGCTGCACCACGTCCTGGAATTGAGCGTGCAGGAGATTTCGACGGAGCTGGGCGTCCCCTTCGAGACCGTGCGCAGCCGGCTGCGCCTGGGACGCACCGCGCTGCGCGCGCTGGCCTCGGACGCGGAAGGACCAGAGGGGGAAACGGCATGAGTCCCCTGCCCCCCGACGACGGTGACGCGGAGCCCGTGGACGACCTCCTGCGCCCGCTGGACGACGGCAGTGGACCGGCGCGGCGGCTCTCCCGGCAGCGCTCGAGCGCGCTCGTGCAGGCGGCGCTGGACGCGGCGCTCGTGCAGGACGTGCCCGAGCGGCCTCGCGGGCGCAGGCGGCCTCCGGTCTGGTTGATGACGGGCGCGGCGCTCGTCTTCGCCGGGGCCTCGGCCGCCGCCGTGTGGCACTTCTCTCAGCCCGCGCGGCCCGTGCCGGAGGTGCTGACGCCGCACGTCCCCGAGCCGACGCGCATCGCCACGCTGGAGCCGGTGCCGCTGCCCAGACAGGCGCCGCCCGAGCCCTTCGTCATCGAACATCCCCACCCCGCCCATCCGACCCTCACCGTGCGCGAGTCGTCGAAGCCGGAGGACCTGCTGCGGCAGGCGAACGCGCTTCGCTCGGAGGGGAAGTGGAGGGACGCGGAAGGGTTGTACCTGCGCGTCATCCGCGCGGAGCCGTCGTCCCTGGCCGCGTACGTCGCGCGAGTGGCCTCGGGGGCGCTGCGGCTGGAGCACCTGGGAGATGCGCGCGGGGCCTTGCGGCAGTTCCAGGACGCGGTGCGGTTGCAGCCCGGGGGCATCTTGGATCCGGAGGCCCGCCACGGCGTGGCGGAAGCGCACCGGGCCCTGGGCGATACGGAGGCGGAGGCCCGGGCCCTGGGCGAGTTCCTGGCGCTGCATCCCGACTCGCCGCTGAGCGCCGCGTCGCGCGGTCGGCTGCGGGAGTTGTCGCCGCCATGATGCGCGGGATGCGCGCAACCGGCATGCGGCCCGAAGGCTCACGGCGGGCCCCAAGCGCCCTCCCCTGCACGGAGTTCGGCCCGCACGTCTTCGACATGGGACTCGCGGGCTCGAGGCATCGCGCGAGCGCCGCCTCCACGAAGCTCGGCCTGCACATCTTCGGCACGAGGCTCGAGGCCGCGAAGCACGGCACGAACGCCGCGTCCACGAAGCGTGGCCTCGCACGCGCCCTTCCCTGGGCCGCGCTGCTGAGCGCCGCATGCACCGTGAGCGATCCGGTCGCCACGCTGCATTCTCCAGATGCCGGAGGCGACATCCCGGACGCCTGGGCCGAGCACTGCGCGAACAGTGGACCGCCCCTCCTCTTGGGGGATCCCGCCGCGGGCCCCCTGCTGTGCAGCGGCCGTCTCGCGCAGACGCTGTTCCGCCGCGCGGCCTGCTCCTGCGAGGGCCTGTCGCTCAGCGCCCCCTTCGCCACGGATGCGTTCCGGAGCACCGTGGGCCCCTACACTCCCGGGGGCACGGGCGGCGACGTGGGCGTCAATGGTGGCCTCGCCGCGAACGACCGCGTCACGGTGGGCGGCTCACTCCAGGTGGGCAGCCTTCAACTCGGCAATCCCCTGTCCGTGGGAGGCAGCCTGCACAGCAATGGCCCCCTCGCCGGTCCCGGCACCTCGGCCACTGTCGCCGGCGATGCATGGGTGAACGGCGACGTGTCCCTCGCGGCGTTCACCGTGGGCGGCGTGCTCACCCTTCCCCCGGAGTTCACGCCCGGCCCGGCCCAGGCCGCCGAGCTGCGCCGCGAGCCCGTCGCGTCCGTCGTCCCCTGCGCGTGCGACGCCGCGTCCCGCTTCGATCCGGGCGCGCTCATCGCCCACCACACCGTGGACAACGACAACGCCGCCATCGGACTGGACCCGGCGGCCCTCGTGGACGTCACCGGGGAGCGCGTGCTGGAGCTCCCGTGTGGCCGCTTCGTGCTCACGCGCGTCGCCGGCCCCGGCCACGCCACGCTGCGCATCCGAGGCCGCACCGCGCTGTTCATCCCCGGCGGCGTGAACCTGCTCGAAGCGCTCACCGTGGACGTGCAGCCCCCGGGAGAGCTGGACCTGTTCCTCGCGGGGGGATTCCTCGTATCCGGCCAGCTCACGCTGGGCTCCTCCGCCCTGCCCTCGCGCGTGCGCGTCTACGTGGCCGGCACGCAGGCGCTGGACATCTCCGCCGGCAGCACGCTCGCCGGCAACCTCTACGCGCCCCAGGCCGCGCTCAACCTGAGCGGCAACGCGGAGGTCTTCGGGTCCTTCTTCGTTCGCCACCTGGAAGCATCCGGCGCGGTGCGGGTGCACCACGACGCGGACGTGCTCACCGCTGGCGCCGCGTGCCCCAACGGCTAGCGCCTCAGCGGAACACGACGGTCTTGTGCCCGTTGAGCAGGATGCGGTGCTGCACGAACCACGTCACCGCGCGGCCCAGCACCATGCTCTCCACGTCGCGCCCCATGGCCGTCAGCGCTTCGGGCGACAGCGTGTGGTCCACGCGCTCCACGTCCTGTTCGATGATGGGTCCCTCGTCCAGGTCGCCCGTGACGAAGTGGGCCGTCGCGCCAATCAGCTTCACGCCCCGGTCGTACGCCTGCTGGTAGGGCCGAGCCCCCTTGAAGCTGGGCAGGAACGAATGGTGGATGTTGATGAGCCGCCCCCGCAGCGCATCGCACGTCTCCGCCGAGAGGATCTGCATGTACCGGGCGAGCACCACCAGGTCCACCCGCTGCTCGTGCACCAACTCCAACAGCCGCGCCTCCTGCTGGGCCTTGTTCTCCGCCGTCACCGGCAGGTGATGGAACGGGATGTCGTGGGACGCGGCCAGTTGGTAGAAGTCGCGGTGGTTGGACACGATGGCCGGAATCTCCACCGGCAGGATGCCGCTGCGGTAGCGATACAGCAGGTCGTTCAGGCAGTGGCCAATCTTCGAGACCATCAACAGCATGCGGGGCTTCACCGCCGCGTCATGCAGGTGCCAGTCCATGGAGAAGCGCGGCGCGAGCACCGCGAACGCCTCGCGCAGCGCCGCGGGTTCGGTCTTCGCCAGCTCATCCGCGAAGTGCACGCGCATGAAGAACAGCCGCGTCTGCGGGTCGCCGTACTGCGCGCTGTCGAGGATGTTGCAACCGTGCTCGGCGAGCCATCCGGAGACGGCGTGGACGATGCCACGCTGATCCGGACAGGACAGCGTGAGGATGTACTGGGTGGGGCGCTCGGTCATGGGCGGCCGCGACTATAGCCCCGGCCCGCGACCGCCGTGCCCGGCGCACCGGGGAGTGTCCAATGCCCAGGACGCTTCACCGCCCGTCCAGGCCCGCGGCGTTCACTGGATGTCGGAAGGCCTGTCCACCTCGCGATGACATCGCCGCCGCACGGGCCTTGCGCGAAGCCACCCACCCCCGTGGCATTCCGCGTGGGGGAGACTTCCCTCCCGGCGAAGCGAACCTAGATTCTGGGCTGTCATGGCCGAAGCCCGTCCCTCCGACGCGCCCCGCCGCCGCCGTCCGGTGCAGGAGTCGCTGCGCGAGTACGGCCGCGGCATCGCGGGCGGCCTGCTCTTCAGCCTCCCGCTGCTCTACACGATGGAGGTCTGGTGGGCGGGCTTCACGTCCCATCCGGCCAACGTGCTGGGCTATCTGCTGGGCACATACGTGCTGCTGCTCGGGTACAACCGCTACGGCGGTTTCCGCCGGGACGTGTGTTGGTTCGACGTCTTCACCGACTCGCTGGAGGAGCTGGGCGTGGGGCTGCTCGTGTCGGTGGTCGTGCTGGTGCTCATTGGCCGCATCACCCGGGGCACCTCGCTGCCAGAGGCGGTGGGCATGGCGGTGGTGGAGGCGGGAACGGTGGCCATCGGCGTGTCCGTGGGCACCGCGCAGCTGGGCGGACAGCACCGGGAGGAGGCGACGGAGGAGGACCGGAAGCGGCTGGAGTCCGCGGATCACGTCCCCGGCCAGCTCGTCATCGCGTTCTGTGGCGCGGTGTTGTTCGCCGCCAACGTGGCGCCCACGGAGGAGGTCGTGATGATCGCCGTGGAGACATCCCCCTGGCGCCTGCTGGGGCTCGCCGTGCTGTCGTTGTTGCTGGGCGGGCTCATCCTGTTCCAGAGCGACTTCACCCGGGCGAAGCGCTTCACGCGCCGCCGCCTGCGCCGGGACGTGCTGGCGGGGACGGTCATCACCTACGCCATCGCGCTCGTGTCCAGCGCGCTCGTGCTGTGGTTCTTCGGCCGGTTCGACGGCAACGGGCCCAGCGTGTGCGTGGCGCAGGTGGTGGTGCTGGGACTGGCGTCGACGCTGGGCGCGTCGGCGGGAAGGCTGCTCATCCAATCATGAGGATGTCCTGGAACTGGCTGGAGGGCGTCGTGTTCACGGCGAGCTGTGTGCTCGTGGCGCTGGTGCTGGGCTACCTCGCGGTGGAGGCGTGGACGACAGGACACGGTCCGCCGGACCTGACCGTGCAGGTGGGCACGCCCGTACACGGCGGCGGCGAATGGAGGGTGCCCATCACGGTGACGAACCACGGCGACACCGCGGCCGAGGAAGTCCACGTGCGCGTGTCCCCGCGGGGAGGACGCACGCCGAGGGAGGAGACGGAGTTCGTGCTGGCGTACGTGCCGCGCCATTCGAAGCGCGAGGGCTGGGTGTCCTTCCGCGAGGCGCCTTCTCCCGAGGGCGTGGAAGCCCGGGCGATGGGATTCGCGACGCCGTGACGCGCTGCTATCCTGACTCCGTGACGGGGGACAGGGCATGCGTGCGAAGAGGGTGTTGTCTTGGGCAGGGGTGCTCATCATCGGCCTGGGCGTGGCGCTGCTGTCCTTTCCGGCTTCACGCACCGCCGACACCTCCGCGCCCCAGCCCCACCGCGACGCCGACACCCGCGCCTGGGGAGTGTTCCTCCCGCGCCTTCTGACGTCGCATGACGAAGACTCGCGGCGCATCCGCGGAGTCGTGCGCGACGTCCACGGTCCCGTCGCGGGGGCGCGCGTGTCCGCCTCCCGCGTGGAGCCCGAGGTGACGCTGTCGGAGCGCTCCTGCCCTCCTTCGGACAGCGCGCCCGCCGCCCCCGGTGGCGCTCCGCCCCGGCTGATGGAGTGCTGGGAAGAAGCCTTCGACGAGCTCGTGGAACAGGTGGACCTGCGCGAAGGCGAAGCACCCATCGTCGCGGAGACCCTCAGCGCGGAGGACGGCACCTTCGTCCTCGATGGGCTCTTGGGAGGGGAGGTCACGCTCCAGGCCACCAGCGGACAGGGCGTGGCGATGCGAACCCACGTGGCGCCGGGCCGAGAGGGCGTGGTGCTCGCGCTCGAGGAAGGCCTCTTCTTCGAGGGCATCGTCACGAATCCCCCTCCCGAGCGGGAGCCCATCCCGGAGGCTCGGATCACCGTCTTCTCCCGCGAGAGCACGCGCTTCTTCCCTGGGACCAGCGGCACGGACGGACGCTTCCGGATCGGGCCCGTGCCACCCGCGGGCTACGCCATCCTCGTCACCGCGGGAAACCGGAGCCCCCTGCTGCGCATCCGCGCCAATGCGCTCGGCAGCGATACCTTCATCCTGGATCCTTCCGCGCGCTACGCGGGTCAGGTGGTGACGGCGACGGGAGCCCCCGCGCACGGGCTCCCCGTCAAGCTGTACGTGCCCAGCGTCGCGCCCGCGTGGCGCACCACCGTCACGGATGCGCAGGGGCGCTTCGCCTTCCGTTCGGTGGACACGCCGCCCGGGCACCTCTTCGTGGAGACCACGGAGCACGGCGCCTTCGCGCACATCCACACCGAGCCCCGCGAGGACCTGCGCCTCACGCTCGGCCCCGGCCTGTTCGTGGAAGGAACCGTGCGGGACGAGAGCGGGAGTCCGGTCCCCGGTGCGCGGGTCCAGGCACAGCGACTCGATGAGGACTCGCCGTCGCCACGCGGACAGACCGTGACGGACGCGAAGGGCCATTACCGGCTGGGGCCCCTCTATCGCCTGCCCCACTTCGTGGGCGCCAGTGCCCCGCGCCATGTCCCCACCGAGCCGAAGTACCAGGAGTTCGAAGAGGACGCCGCGTCGCTCGACTTCACCCTCCAGCGCGCCGTCACCGTGGAGGGGGTCCTCGTGGATGAAGAGGGACAGCCGCTCGCGGACCGGGAGCTCCTGCTTCACCTGGACGAGGCCTCGAGCCCCGCCGAGGCCATCGTCGTGGACAGCACCCGCTCGGACGCGGCCGGACGCTTCGTCCTGGGCGCGGCGGAGGAGGGGCCCGCGTGGATCGAAGTCCAGGACGCGGCCTTCATCCCCCAGCGATTCCCGGTGGAGCGCCCCTCACGGGAGGCGCGACTGGTGGCACGAAAGGGCGCGAGCGTGTCCGTCACCGTCCTGGGCACGGCGGGAGCCCCGGTGGGCGACGCGCGCGTCACGCTCTGGAAGCGCGACGCGAGAGGGGAAGCCGCCCAGGTCGGCGAAACGGACGTGGAGGGGCAGGTGTTGCTCCAGGGCATCCCCGTGGGGGCGTACGTGGCGGAGGCGACGGTCCCGGGACGGGCCCTGGACCCGAGCGTCACGCAACCGCTGGACGTCACGGACAAGGGGCTGTCGGCCATCACCCTGCGGCTGAGGGAGGGCCGCACGCTGCGGGGCGTGGTCGTGAATGCCCAGGGCCTGCCCCTTCGCGGCGTGGGCATCCGCGCGGACATCCCGGACGGGGACCAGCCCCACTACATCGCCGCGACGCCCAGGATGGGCCTGCCTCCCGAGGGCGTCCTCACGGACGCAGAAGGCCGCTTCACCCTGCGCCAGCTCAGCGCGCCCCGCTACATGCTCACCGTGAAGCTGCAAGGCCACGTCCTGGATGCCTCCGGCTCGCAGGGCATCCACCCCGGGGACGAGGACACCGTGGAGGTGAACAGCGACGCGGGTGAGGTCCGGCTGTTGCTCCGGCGCATCCCCCATGTGCGGGGCTCCGTCGTCGCGGAGGGAGGAGAGGCGCTGGACGGCTTCGCGGTGAACGGCCGCTCGTCACACGAGTCGGGCGGCCGTTTCGATCACCCCCTCTTCCAGCCGATGGGGCCCCAGCGGTTGGTGGTGGAGGCAAGGGGCTTCGCGACCGTGAATCGCATCATCACGCCCGTGGGAGGCGAAGACGTGGACGTGGGCACGATCACGCTGACACCAGGAAGGACCCTGCGAGTCTTCCTGCGCGATGCCGCGACGGGCGAGCCGTTCAACGGGCGCGTCCGCGACAACTCGGGGGAGTGGGCCACGGTGTCCATCGGCTATTGGATCCACGGGGAAAGCACCGTGGATGGGCCTCCCTACCTGCGCCCCTCCGGGATGAAGCCATGGCAGGACGGCGGGCTGCTGCTGGAGCACGTGCCGACCACGCCGTTCACGCTCGAAGTGCGCACCCAGATGCACCTGCCGCTGCGCGTGGCGGTCGGCGCGGCGGAGAAGAGCATCACCGTCTCGCTCGACCCTGGCGCCCGGGTGACAGGCCATGTCCGGGACGCAAAGGGCCAGCCGCTCGCGGCCTGGCTCACCTTCACCCGCTCCGATGGCACGACACTCCAACGCAACCTCGAGCCTGGGGACTTCGCCTTCCATGGCATTCCCCCCGCCCTCTACACCGTGAATGCCCACCCCTCTGACACGGAAAACAAAGCCGTCTTCCCAGCACGCACGGTCCGGATTCCTCCGAGCGGCGATGTCCTGCTCGCCTTCGACGCCCTGGGCACCGGCGCCACCGTCGAGCTGCGGCTCCCGGAAGACGCGGACACCGCGCTCCTGATGCCTGGGCAGGTCCCCGCGCCGGGCGACGTCAGGGCCCTCGAACACCTGCGCCTCCAGCAGCACCCAATGGAGGAGTGGCGCGGCACAGCGGCCGTCTTCAGCCGAGTCCCCGCGGGCCACTACACCCTCATCGTCGGCACCCGAGGCAAGGACCGCTTCCACCGCGAGGAGCTGGACGTGCCCGCCGAAGGCACGCGGATCCTCGAAGTGAAGCCGGTCTGGACGCCCCTCGCGCGCTGAGACGCGCTGGAGACCGGGCCGCGAGCCGCCTCTCCCAAGACAAGGCGGCTCGCGTGGTTCCTGGCAGGGTGCGTCCGCCTACGGGACGCGCTCCCAGGCATCCGCCCAGGCGATGCCCGTGCCCGGCGCGTAGTACAGCGCCACGCCCTGGCACCAGCCGGAGTACGGGAAGGGCTTGCACTGGTAGATGAGCCCGTCCGTGCCCTCCACCCGCGTGCCCGCCGTGTAGTTGGAGATGCCGGCCGGGTACTTGTACTGCGCGGATCCACCACCGGTGCCGCCATCACCGCCGCCGCCCGTGGACGGCTTCTCGATGTCGACCTGGAACGTGTAGCCCGTCTCCTTCCCATACACGCGGTTGCCCAGCGCATCCTCCGAGGGCTTCACCGTGCCGGTGGTCTGGAGCACGCCCACCTGCACGCGGCTGGAGACCGCGTTCACCTGCTGCGCCAGCCGGTAGATCCACGTGGCCGCCGGGGTGGCCGCGTCGAGCGTCAGCGGATGGGACTCCGCGTCGCGGCCCGCGCTGTCGAAGAGACGGAACGTCACCTTGCTGCCCTTGGGCAGGTCCTCGCGGGCCTGCACCTGACCCAATTCCTTCCACGACGTCGGCGGGGGCGGCGTGTTGGTGAACTTCACGTCCGTGCAGGCGTAGAAGGCCTCCGGGCTGTCGGCGCGCTGCCAGATGGCGTAGATGACGTGGGCGCCCGTCTTGTTCGCCGGGAAGGGACAGTTGAGACGGTAGCGGTTGTTCACCGCGGACACGTTGGTGACGTTGCAGAAGGGCGACGCCTCCAGGTCGGACCACTTCAGGGGCAGCGCCGGGTTGTAGCCCTCCTTCGTCACGAAGAGCTGGAAGTAGCCCGTGGCGTGCACCGCGGTGGCGTGGAAGACGAACTCGAACCGGCCACTGCTGTCCGGGGTGATGAGCGTGGACGGCCAGTCCGTGCGCGCCAGGTCCAGGCCCTTGTGGCTCTCATTGGCGGCGCTGCACAGCTTGCCATCCGGGATGATTTCGCGGTGTCGCCCGTCGGCGGCGCCCTGCCGGACGCCGTTCCAGTCATACAGCGCCTGGGTTCCTCCCGCCTGCACCGCGGCCTTGCAGGCGGCGGACTGGGGATTCTCCGGCCCCTCCTTGAAACAGCCGTAGACGCGGCTGATGGGCACTTCCATGGAGCCGTGCGCCGCCGCCTGGCTGGCGGACAGCAGGGACACGACGGCGAGCGATGCTGAGAGGGCCCTGCGAATCGATGGGAACATCCCTTCCTCCTGTTCGCGAGGAAGGGAGGAAGGGCGTCATCCATTCGGGTCAAAGGCAGGCGCGAAAAAGTCCTCCGCGCCCTGCCCGACCGCCGTCGCTCAGGCCAGCATCTCCGTCAGCAGGCCCTTGGGAAGCGTGGGGTCGCCGAAGTCATCCAGCGCGCCCCCGGCCGCGTTGCGCAGGCCCACCGCGGCGCCCAGCGTGTTGAGCATCTTGTTGAGGTTGGGGTTGGTGTTGCCCGCGGACGCCGTCACCGCCACGCCCTGCTTGAGGTAGCCGTTGCAGCTGCCCGCCAGGATGAAGGGGATGTTGCGCGCCGAGTGCGCCGGCCCGTTGCCCAGGTCGTTGAACCAGACGGACACGCCCTGGTCCACCAGCTTCTTGCCATCCGGCAGGACGTACGCCGCCAACCGGTCCAGCAGGTAGTTGAAGGTCCGGGCGAACTGCGCGTCCACCCGCGAGTGCAGCACGTCCGACCCGGCGATGATGCCGCCCGAAGAGTCGTGCGACGTCCGGCGGTGGGAGATGTAGTGGAAGTTCTCCATCAACTGCCCCGTCGTGGGGTCCCGGTAGCGCGTGGCGCTGTCGTTGCCATTGCCCACCTGGATGGCCACGGAGCGCGTGGTGCCGCACGCCACCGCCAGCACCGCGATGTCCATGTGCAGCCGCACCGTGGCCAGCACCTCGTCGCCGTCCGTGCTGTTGTAGCCGGGCGCCTGCTGCTGGAGCCGCAGCTCCTCGTCCGCGCGGGCGCGGCAGCTCAACGCCACCTCCAGGTCGCGCACGTTGGACAGGTGCAGATCCAACCGCTGCCGGTCCGTGGAGCTCAGCTCCGGCCGCGACTGGAGCGCCTTCAGCTGGCCCGACACCAGGTCGTTGAGGCTCTTCTGGCGCACGAGCAGCTGCTCGCGCGCCTCCGGCGTGAGGCCCCCGGGGCCGCCCACCATCGTCTGGTAGGCCACCCACGGGTCGTGCAGCGCGGCCCGGCGCGACGCGCTGCCACGGTGGGAGATGCAGGGCCCGCCCAGCCAGCCGCCGGCCTGCCCCGCGTAGAGGAAGAGCGAGTCGCGCTTCTGGGGGTTCAGCTCCCGGCCGATGCGGTGGTCCAGCGACTCGCCGGACGCCTCGGAGTCGCCGCCCACGCCCTCCACGGCGGGGCCGCGACCGGTGAGGGCCTGCAGGGCGCCCCGGGCGTGGCCGTCCCCGTAGTTATAGTCCTTCATGTTGACGTTGCGCACCACCAGCAGGCGCGCGCGGTGGTCCGCCAGCTCCACCAGCGACTTGCCCGCGAGCGTCGTGGTGGAGAGGTTGCCCAACGGCTCCGGCCAGAAGCGCTCCGGCTCGTTGCCCAGCTCCGTGGTGCTCTGCGCGGCGGCCACGCCATCCGCCTGGCGCAGGAAGATGGCGAAGGGCAGCGCGCCCGCCTCCGCCGCATGGGCCTTCCGGGGCAGCAGCCCCTCCAGCACCGGCAGCCCCAACACGGCCCCACCCAGGCCCTGCAACACGAGTCGACGGCTCAGTTTCACGGCAGCTCCTCCGGGTGGCGGTTCACGAAGCCCACGCCCGTGACCACTTCGACGACCAGCTCCACGATGGGCAGCTGCCCCGCCTGCGACAGCTTCCCCAGCCGCGTCACCAGCGCCTCGTCCTCCGTGGCCGCGGGGCGTCCGCTCAGGAACTCCACCCAGTGGCGCGCGTAGCACTCGTGCACCGCCTGCGCGTTCGCGAGCGCGTCCGCCAGGTCCAGCGCGTCCTTCACCGACACCTTCTGTCCGCCGATGGCCGGCGCCGACGTGGCGTTCACCGGCTGCCCGTTGTCCGTCGTGCGATAGCCGCCCACGGCGTCGAAGTTCTCGAAGGGGAAGCCCAGCGGGTTGATGAGCGTCGCGTGGCAGCTGGCGCACACCGTGCCGGGCGCCTCCGTGTGCGACGTCACCACCTCCCGGTTGGTGCGGCCGTTGGGCGCGGGCAGCGCGGGGATGTTGGCCGGCGGCGCGCCAATCTTCTGACACAGCAGGTGCTCCGACAGGAACACGCCGCGGTGGATGGGGTCCGGGTCCAACGACGTCGCGTGCGACGCGAGGAAGCCCACCTGGGTGAGCACGCCCCGGCGCTGCGCACCGTCCAGCGTCGCCGGGACGAAGTCCGCGGTGAACGTCCCGGTGAGGCCATAGATGCGCGCCAGCTCGTCGTTGACGAACGTGTCGCGCGACGTGAGCAGGTCCGCGAAGCGCCCCTTGCGCCCGAAGACGACGTCCTGGACGAAGAGCGTGTTCTCCTTCGCCGCGGACTCCGCCAGCTTCGCGGTGACGTTGGGGAAGCGCGTGGTGTTCGGACGGATGATGGAATAGCGGGGCACGTCGAAGACGGCCTGGTGGTACGCGTTCACCACGTCGCGCGCCCGGGGGTCCGCCATCATCCGGCGCGCCTCGGCCGCCACGCCCTCGCGCTTCGCCAGCTGCCCATCCCGGGCGGCGGCGAACAGCGCGTCATCCGGCATGGAGTTCCAGAGCGCGTAGCTCAGGCGTGACGCCACCTCGAACGCGTCCAGCGGCACCTTCCCGTCCGCCGCCTGCGTGCTGCGCTCCACGCGGTAGAGGAACAGGGGCGACTGGAGGAAGCCCTCCAGCACCATCCGCAGGCCGCCCTGGAAGGCCGCCATCGTCGGGTAGGCCTCCGGTCCCTTGCGGTACAGCACCAGATACGCCGCCACCTCGTCCGCGGTCAGCGGCCGACGCGCGGCGCGCAGGCCGAAGGACTCCACGAACGCCTTCGCGCGCGCTTCGTCCGTGGTGGTGCCCGCGGGCAACAGCCTGCCCAGCTTCGTCGCGTCCGTGGCCACCTGTCCGGCCAGGTCCGCCGCCGCGCGCTGGTACGCGCCCCACAGCGCCTCGTCCACCGACAGCGCGCGAGCGTCGTTGTCGAAGAGGAAGCCGCTCTGGGACGGGTCCGCGCGGAACGTCTGCGCCAGCGCCGTGGGCGGCGCGTCCAGCTTCAGCAGCGCCTGCACGCTGCTCACCCACTGCGCATGCGTCAGCCGGGCGACACGCACCGAACGGGCCGGCTGCTCCACCGCCGCCGGGGGATTGTTCGTGCCGTCTGGACCGCCGCCCGGGCCCGGACCGCCGGGCTTCGCCGCGTCCAGGATCTGCCCTTCACAGCCACCCAGCAAACCCACGGAGGCCGCGAGCAGCGCGGAACTCCACCATCGTCGACGTCGCGCCATCGGGGGAGCGCCTCCGTTCGTTGGAGGCCATCCCAATGGGGATGCGTTTGGATGTCAATCCGCACACCGGCCGGGCAATCCCCCTGTCACATCGCCACTGAAAACAAATGTCGACACGAGATCCAGGGGGTGTGGAACCCACCCTTCAGCCGGGGATGAGGAACCGCGCGATGACACGCTTGAGGCCCACGTTTCCGCCGAACTCCACCGTGACCTTGGCGTTGGGACCGCTGCCCTCCGCAGAGATGATGCGCCCGGAACCAAACTGTTCGTGGCGCACGCGCATGCCGCGCACGTCCCCGCCCACGCCCTCCATGTCGGACGCCTGCGAATAGCTGCGGTCGACGCGCGGGCCCGTCTCGTCCTCGTCCCACGCGCGGCGGCGCTGGGGCATGGCGGCGGAGGCGCGGGGCGGCGGCGGCAGGTCGTTCTCCTTGAAACCGAAGAGCGCCTGCGGCACGTCCGCGAGGAATCGGCTGGGCGGGTTGTATTTGAGCTCGCCGAAGAGGGAGCGGCACTGCGCCAGGCTCACGAAGAGCCGCTTGCGCGCGCGGGTGAAGCCCACGTAGCAGAGGCGGCGCTCCTCGGCCATCTCCTCGCCGCCATCGGGCTCCTCGCTCTTCAGCGCGCGCGAGTGCGGGAAGACGCCCTCCTCCAGGCCCGTCATGAACACGGCGTCGAACTCCAGACCCTTGGCGGCGTGCAACGTCATCAGCGCCACGCGGCCCTCGCTCACCTCCGCGTCCGCTTCGCCCACCAGGCTGATCTGCTCCAGGAAGGCCTGGAGCGACGGCACGTCCGCGGTGAGCGGCGCGGAGTCCACGCCCTCCGGCGCCTCCTCCTCCCGCGCCTCGGCGGCCGCCGCGGAGGCCACCGCGTCCGAGGCGCGCTTCAGGTCGAACTCCTGCGCCGCGCCCACGAGCTCCTTCAGGTTCTCCGCGCGGGTGAGCGCTTCGTCGCTGCCCTCGGCGACGAGCGTCTCCACCAGCTTCGTCTCCTTGAGCATCTGGTCCACCGCGCCCGCCGCGTCCTTCGCCGTCTGGGCGAAGGCGTGCAGCGACTGGAGCAGCTGGTGGAAGCCGCCCAGCCGCTTCTGCGCGGTGGCGTTGAGGGCGGGGATGCGGTGGCGCTCGCCCAGGGCCTCGTAGAGGCTCAGTCCCTCCTGGTTGGCGAAGTCCGTCAGCCGCTCCTCGGTGGTGTCACCGATGCCGCGCGCCGGCACGTTGAGCACGCGCAAGAGGTCCGCGTCCGAGCGCGGGGACACCATCAGCCGCAGGTACGCGGACGCGTCACGCACCTCCGCGCGGTCGTAGAAGCTGCGCCCGCTCACCAGCGTGTACGGCACGCGCGCCAGCCGCAGCGCCTCCTCCAGCACGCGGCTCTGCGCGTTGGTCCGGTAGAACACCGCCATGCTGGAGAACTTGATGAAGCCCTCGCGCTGGACGGCGAGGATGCGCCGGGCCACCTCCTGCGCCTCCGCCCGTTCGTCGCGGTGGAGCAGCAGCTCCAGGTGCTCTCCCTGGGGCCGCTCGCTCCAGAGCTTCTTCTGCATGCGGCGCGGGTTCTTGGAGATGACCTCGTGCGCGGCGGTGAGGATGTTCTGGTCGGAGCGGTAGTTCTGCTCCAGCTTCACCACCTTCGCGCCCGGATACTGCTGGGGGAAGTTCAGGATGTTGTCCACGTTCGCGCCGCGCCAGCGGTAGATGGACTGGTCGTCGTCTCCCACCACCACCAGGTTCGCGGACGGCGGCGGGGCCAGCTGCCGCAGGAACGCGTACTGCACGGGGTTGGTGTCCTGGAACTCATCCACCAGCACGTGGGTGAAGCGCGTGCGGTAGCGCTCCAGCACGTCCGGCCGGTCGCGGAAGAGCTTCACGAGCAGCAGCAGCAGGTCCCCGAAGTCCACGGCGTTCGCCGCGCGGAGCAGCTTCTGGTAGCCCGCGTACACGCGCTTGACCAGCTGCCCCCGGACGTCGTCCTGCTCCACGTGCATGTCGTCCGGCAGGCGCGCGGCGTTCTTCTCCTGGTCGATGCAGTGCAGGATTTCGCGCGGCTGCATCACCGGCTCCACGCCCGCGTCGCGCATGGCGCGCTTGACGAGGCTCAGCTGGTCGCCATCGTCGTAGATGACGAACGACCGCGTCAGGCCCGCGGCCTCCGCCTCGCGGCGCAGGATCATGGCGGCGGCGGAGTGGAACGTGCTCACCACCAGGTCGTTGGCCTGGGCGCCCATCAGGTGCGTGAGGCGCTCGCGCATCTCGCGCGCGGCCTTGTTCGTGAAGGTGACGGCCAGGATGCGCCAGGGGAAGACGCGGCGCACCTTCACCAGGTGGGCGACCCGGCGGGTGATGACGCGCGTCTTGCCGCTGCCGGCGCCCGACAGCACGAGCAGCGGGCCGTCGCCGTGGAGCACGGCTTCCGCCTGGGGCGGGTTGAGGTCTTCGAGGAGGACGGATTCGTGGGCGTTCACGGGGTTTCCACCAGGGGAAGAACCCCGCCTTCTAACGTCTTTCGCCCGCCCATGTGGGGTCTTCCGCCGCCCCCTGGCGCCCGCTGGGCCGTCCGCCCCCGGGACGGGCGGGAGCGTGGGGTATAAAAGAAGGACATCCGCCATGTCCGACACCCCTCCGCCCCCTCCCGCGCCTCCGTCCCAGGCCCAACTCGACCGCTTCGCGGAGCAGTTCAACCAGAGCCTCACCCTGCGCCACTTCGGCGCCCACATGTCCTTTCCAGAGGGACGCATGGTGCGAGTGACGCTGGCCCCGGTGCAGGCCCAGCACCGGGGCGGCCTGGGCAGCTCCGCCGTCAACGGCGGCATCATCTCCGCCCTCTTCGACTTCGCCATCGGCTGCACGCCGGCGCTCCGGGACCCCACCCGCCGCTGCGCCACCATCCAGCTGTCCACCAGCTTCGAGCGCCCCGCCACCGGCGACCACCTCCGGGTGGAGGCCGTCATCGACCATGGCGGCCCGTCCACCCTCTTCGCCTCCGCCAGGCTGCTGGACGCCGAGGGCCGGGTGTGCGCCCGCTGCCAGGGCGTCGTGCGCGTCTCTTCCCAACCCTGGGCCAACGGCGAGAGCCCCGCCACCAACTGACCTTCCCCCACCCTTGCCCCTTTTCGTCGATATGCCCGTCCTGGCGCCGCGTTTCCCCAGAAGCCCGGGGCACGCGACGTCCCCGGAGGACACCCGCGGCGGGCCACAGGACGAGGGCATGGATGCAGCCGTACAGGGCTTGGGGATGACGACCCTCCAGTCACGGCAGGACGCAGGCAGGGCTCCCTCGCCCGCGACGCCGGACGAAGAGGCGCTGTCGAAGCGGGCCCTGGCCGGGGACCGTGCCGCGTGGGACGCGCTCATCGCGCGTCACCAGCGCCGGGTGGTGGTGTCGCTGCTCGCCCGGGGCCTCCGGGTGGACCGGGCCCAGGAGCTGGCCCAGGAGACGTGGGCGCGCCTCATCCAGCAGCAGCAGCGGGGCCTGCTCGCGGAGCTTCGCCTGCCCCACCTGGCGCTCACGCAGGCCTCGTTCCTCGCGTCGGACGAGGCCCGGCGCGCGCGGCGCGAGTCGGTGGACGGCACCGTGGAGGACCTGCCGGAGCGGCAGCAGCCGGTGGACCCCACGCAGTCCGCGGAGAAGCGCCTCCTGTCGGAGGAGCAGCTCGCGCGGGCCCGCGACGCGCTGGAGCAGGTATCGCCGAGCGCGCGGAACGTCTTTCTCCTGGCCTGTGACGGCCAGGGACTTCCGCATGCGGAGGTCGCCTCCCGCGTCGGGCTGTCCGTCCAGCGCGTGCGACAGATTTTGTGCGAGGTCCGCAAGAAGCTGCGCACCGCGCTCGAAGAGGAAAACCATGTCTAGCCCCACCCCCCACCTCACCCGCGACCGCACGGAGCAGTACCTGCTGGGCGCGCTGCCGCCCGACGCCGAGGCGGAGCTGGAGGTGCACACCCTCACGTGCGAGCCCTGTGCGCGACTGCTCCAGGAAGAGGCGCTGCTGGAGGAGCAGCTGTACCAGGTCGCCGCCGCCACGCCCCGCGACGCGGTCGTCGTGCGGCCCGCGCGCTGGCACCGGCCCATGGCCGCCGCCGCGGCCCTGGTGGCGCTGGCCGCCTCCGTGTTCCTGCTGCTGCGCACCGAAGGGCGGACGTCGCCCGAAGCCGTGACGCCCGTGGAGGCCCCGGTCGCGGCGGTGCTGGAGGCGGAGAACGAACGAGCGCCCGGGGACATCGTGGTGGCGTGCCCGGACCTGGCCACGCAGGAGCACTGCCTGCGGGCCGCGGGCGCGCGCGGGTTGCTCGTGTACCATCCGGGTGGACGGGGCGAGGTCCCCCGCTACGACGCGTCCAGCGGGCTGTCCCAGGTCGAGCTGAACTCGCGGCCGGCCGCGCTGTGAGGACTCCCGCGATGACGCCGCGAACCCGCATCCCCGTTCTGCTGCTGGCCCTGTGGATGCCCCTGGCCGGGGCCCAGACGGTGCCCGCCGCCACATCTCCGAAGGCCTCCGCGACGACTGACGCCGCGCCCGCGAAGAGCGGCGCGACGGCGCCCCCCACCGCCCCGGAGGGCATGCCCGCCAGCGCCACGCGGACGAAGCTGCCGCAGGGCTGGTACGTCACGGAGAGCGCTCCGCAGCACTACGAAGCCAGCGTGGATGAGGACTCCCCATGCGAAGGCACGCGCAGCGCGTTCCTGCGCTCGCGCACGCAAGCCACGGACAGCTTCGGCACCTTCATGCAGGCCTTCAACGCGAAGGACTTCCAGGGCAAGCGCCTGCGCTTCTCCGCCGCCGTGCGCCACCAGGACGTGAAGGGCTGGGCGGGCCTCTGGATGCGCGTGGAGGGCGCGGACCCCCGGCAGCCGCTCGCCTTCGACAACATGCAGTCGCGCGCGCTGGTGGGAACCCAGGGCTGCAAGCGCTACGACGTGGTGCTGGACGTGCCCCGGGAGGCCACCACCATCATGGCGGGCCTCATCATGAGCGGCCCCGGGAAGGCCTGGCTGGGCGGCGTGCGCTTCGAGACGGTGGACGCGTCGGTGAAGACGACGGACCTGCTCGCCACGCCACAGCCCCTGCCCTCCGGCCCCCAGGGCCTGGAAGAGGCGCCCCCATCCCAGGGCGGGCTGGGCCTGCCGCTGGGACGCGTGGGGAGCGCGTGGTTCGACACCGAGCGCGTCGAAGCGAAGACACCGCTGGCGCGTGGAAAGGACGCCACGTGGAAGGGCGAGCGCGGCGACGAACTCTTCGAACACGGCATCGAGGTGAACGGCAGCTACGGTCTGCGGGACCTCGCGGTGAAGGTGCGCGCCGGCGGCGTCGCCACCCTCATCGAAGGCACCTGGGGCGGTGAGCCCCTGTCCGTGCGGCTCGCGCCGGACTCACTCACCATGCAGTGGGGCGCCGACAAGCAGGTGCTGAAGCGCGAGCTCACGGCCGCCACGCAGCCGGACTGCAACGCGTACGTGGCGACGGAGGGACGCTTCCAGGGACAGCGGCTGGAGGTGTGCGGCGTGGCGCTCGCCACCCGTCCACCGCTCACGCAGCTGGTGGCGGCCTTCCTGGCCGGCGGCGTGCGGGCCCCGCCCTCGCGAGGCCCCGTCCCTCTGCCCCGGCGTCCCGTGCGCTCACCGCAGCCGTACGACGCGTCCGGCAGGGACGAGCCGGCATCCCAGCTCCAGTGA
Source organism: Corallococcus silvisoli (assembly GCF_009909145.1). Lineage (NCBI taxonomy): Bacteria > Pseudomonadati > Myxococcota > Myxococcia > Myxococcales > Myxococcaceae > Corallococcus > Corallococcus silvisoli. Next base: position 816,486 of record NZ_JAAAPJ010000001.1, on the reverse strand, counting down.
GCAGGCAGGGCGAGGGCGGAAGGATTTCACCTCCCGCCCGCCCGATGCACCACGCGTCCGCCTTCAGAAGGCGAAGTCGCGCTCCAGCGTCTCCTGCCCGGCCTGCACCGTGAGGTGGGCCGCGTGCGCACCGGAGGCCAGCGCCGTGGACAGGTCGAAGGACAGCCCTTCGGGCCCCTGCATCGGCTTGAGCGACGGACGCCCGGGCGACAGGAAGACGGCGGCCGTCACGGTCCGGGAGCCCAGGGGCTGCACCAGCAGCCGCACCCGCTGACGTTCGCGCACCAGCACCACGCGGAAGTCGCGCCGCTCCTCCAGCACCTCCCGGTGCTCCGGCAGGCGGGCCGCGCCCGGACGCCGGGACACGTCCGCGCGGGAGTCGCGCGCCGCGCGCGGGGCGCCCGCCCCCTCTTCCAGCTCCATCACCTCGTCGATGGCGGCGTCGCCCTCTTCCAGCGCCAGCACGGCCTGCGCGCACTCGCCACACCCGGCGGTGTGCGCGTCCACGCGCTCGCGCTCCTCGCGGCCCATCTCCCCCGAATCCAACCGCCACAGCTCGTCGTCGGTGAGGTGCCGGCGCGGCGGCGAGTCCACCACGGCGGTGTCCGCCCGGTCCGCACGGCAGCTGGCACAGTCCTTCAGGTGCTCCGGATCCTTCATGGGGCGGCCCGTCCAGGACGCCACCAGGTCATCGCAGCCGGCCCGAGCGGAAAACCACCAGGCGCCGGGGCGCTCCACGGGGTCCAGCAGGTCGCGCTCGGTGCGGCGCTCGGCGTTCAGGGGGATGAACCAGCGCGCGCGGGGGCGCAGCGCGGTGTCCATCTGGCCCAGCGTCCCCAGGAAGCGCTCGCGAGCGGCGGCGGCATCCCCGTCCAGCGGACCCTTCAGCATCTCCCAGGTGACGAGCGCGCGGGCGGAGGAGGCGGCCCGGTCCCGGGCGGCGAGTCCTTCCAGCGCGGAGGCGCGCCACAGCTCGGCTTCGTCTCCCTCCTCGCCCAGCGCCACCTCCATCGACTCCTCGGCGGCCCTCAGCAGGAGCGGCTGGAGCGCCTGCGGCTTCTGCTGGCGCACCCAGGCTTCCACTTCGGAGCGGCCCAGGCCCTTCAAGGCCTCTTCCACCCCGTCGGTGCCGAGCCGATCCGAGCGGCGCAGCACATCCCCCACCACCTCCAACAGCTCGCCCACCGAGAGGGGGCCCGCGCCCAGGCGCGCGTACCGGGCCTGGTAGCGGGACAGCGCGTCGCCCTTCATCGCGACATCCCGGGCGAAGCGGAGGACTGGAGCCCTCCGCGGGGTTTCACGTCGGCTCCTCCGGCTGCCCATCCCGCTGGAGTTCGAGCAGGTATAAACGCAGGTAGGCCTGAGCCCGACTGACTCGCTTGTACGAGTTCACCACGCTGATGTCCAAACGGCGTGCGCATTCCTCGTGATCCTCCACGTCCTCGTGGTGATACAGCTCCCATGCGGAAGCCTCCTTGGGGTGCTCCTGCTGGAGCCTGGCGAAAGCGGCCCAGTACAGCTCCTGCGCCTCGGCGCGCTCCTCGCGACGCCGTGCGCCCTCCACCGCCCGGGCCACCTCGGACGGAGTCTCTTCCATGACGTCGTCGGGCGACGTCGGCGCGGGCGCGAGCTCCTCCCGGTGCCGCCGGTAGAAGTCGATGGCGACGTGCTTGACGATGCGCAGGAAGAACGTCTTGGGAGACGCGCTCCTGCCCGGCATCTGTTCGGACACGCCCCGGAACTGGTCCAGGCCGCGGTCGAGGAACTTCCCCACCGCGTCCTGGAAGAGTTCGTCGGCGTCCGCTGGGGAGCCACGCCCGTAGCTGCCCTGGATCCTGTTGATGACGTAGCGGGCCGGGCGCGCCCACCGCGCGCACAAGGCCCCCAACGGGGTCCCCACGGCCTCGCCCGTGGCGCGGCGGCGGGACACCTCCGCGAACAATTCCTCATCCGTGAGCTGCTCGTACACCGGAAGGCCCTGGAGGCTGCCCCGGGACGGCCGTCATCCCGGGAAGTTGGGTTACGGGGATGTGGCGCGGCAAGGTACCACGTTGGCATCCGCGGACAGCCTCCGATGGTTACGGGAACCCTCGACGCGGCCCCCTCGTATTTCCTGACGCGCCTTTTTCCCTCCCCGTGGATGACGCACCGGGTCTTCTCCAAAGAGGCGGGACACGAGGCGCCAAACGTCCGGAAAGAGGCCCGGAAATGCGCCGTCAGGAATCCCGACAAGGGGGCGTCAGGGGGCGCATCGCTTTCGAGCGCCCGGCCGAAGAGGCCCTACACGCCGTGGTTCGACTCCACCCCTCCGCTCGCAAGGCGGGGGGACCGCCGGCGGTCCGGCACTGAACTGTGGATTCAGCCTTCCGGCTTCCTCACTCGGGCGCTCACTTTTCCCTCCCACCTCCAGGCCTGCCCCTCCCGGGCATGCCTCCGTCCCGAAAGGGGGACGACGGCCATGACGACGCGCACCCAGACGACCCTTCCGGAGACGCAGCGGGGCCCGGCCGAGCGGCTGCTCGACCTGGTGCTCGGCGGCTCCGCCCACCTGTGGCACCACCGCCCCGGCCTGGACGTCAACGGCAACTGGGTGGCCGCGGCGAACGCGGACGCGAAGGCCCAGTCGCGCGGCCGCAAGGTGTCGCCGGGCCTGTTCGTGCCCGCGGCGGTGAAGCTGTACGGCCAGTTGCTGGAGCTGTACCGCCTCAACCCCACCCTGATGGCGCACTTCGCGTCGTACGCGCTGACGCAGACGGACTGGCGCGACCTGAAGGTGGCCACCTGCGCGCTGATGCTGGTGCAGGAGCACGCGGGCCAGCCCGTGCGCGACGGCCAGGGCCAGGTGGCCTTCCACGACGACGACTTCCGCGCCATTGGCGAGGCCATGGTCCTGCACTACGTGCGCCGCTCCACGCGGATGCTCACGCCCAAGGCGGTGCTGCGCGTGGCGGAGTTGCTGGAGACGCCTGAAATCGCGCGCCTCAACCGCGCCGCGGGCTTCGGTGACCCCGCGTCGCGCAAGCCGCCCCTGGGCCGCTGGAAGCGCGTGGCGCAGAAGTGGCTCGCCGCGCGCGAGGCGAATCTCCCCATGCTCCAGGGCCTGGTGAAGGCCGGCTACAAGGAGACCCTGAAGAAGCTGGCGCGCAAGGCCGGCTACAAGCCCCAGTCGCAGGGCTTCTTCGAGGTGCTCGGCTGGAAGCAGAAGCAGGCCGACGGCGGCCACCGTCAGGTGGGGCTCCAGGGGCTCACGCTGGTGAAGCGCGAGCGCTTCGACGGCCTGAGCGAGGCGGAGATCTGCGAGTGGATTGAACTGGAGCGGCTCTCCTACAAGGAGGTCGTGGGCCGGCTGCCGAAGGACGTGGGCCTCACGCCCGCCATCCTGGCGACGCTGCTCCCGTCGTTGTCGGACCGGGACCTGCGGCTGATGACGCCCACGCTGGAGGAGCTGGGCCTGTTGCAGGAGCCCGGCGTGAAGGCGCGCTGGGAGCGGGCGGTGGCGAACGCCACGGATCAGCGCTCGCTGAACATCGCGAAGAACGTCCGCAGCGAGGACGTGCGCCGCAAGCTGGAGGAGGCGAGCGACAACGCGGCGAAGAAGGCGGTGGCGGAGGCGACGGCGGAGTCGGACGTGCGGGTGATGTTCCTCATCGACAAGTCGGGGTCCATGGAGGGCGCCATCGAACAGTCCAAGGAGGCGCTGTCGCGCATCCTCGCGGGCTTCCCGCTGGACAAGCTGCACGTGGCGGCGTTCGACACCATGGGCACGGTGCTCAAGCCCAAGGCGGCCAACCGCACGGCGGTGCAGCACATGCTGTCCGGGCTGAAGGCGTCCGGCGGCACGGTGCACGGGGCGGCGGTGAACGCGCTGCACCGCTCCGGCGTGCGCATCCCGGCGGAGGCGAAGCTGGTGGTGATGGTGGTGGGTGACGAGGCGGGCGAGGCGGGCGACCAGTTCGCCAAGGCCTTCCACGGGTGCGGCTACACCGTGGCGGCCATGGCGCTGCTGGTGAGCGTCGCGGGGGCGCGCGGCAGCACGGTGCGCTCGGGGGCGACGCAGTTGGGCGTCCCCTTCAGCGAGGTGAGCGTGGGGCAGTTCGCGGACCCCTACCAGGTTCCGCGCGTGCTCCAGGCGCTGATGGATGCCCCGCGCACGGTGGGGGCCAGCCAGTCCGGCTGGGTGGACCGGGTGATGAGCACGCCGCTCCTGAAAGCGGCGTGAAACAGGAGGCAGGGGCGTGGACTACCGGAAGCTGCTCGGAAAGGTGGAGTCGGCGGTGCTGCCGTATTTCGGCGGTGGGACCGTGGACGCGCCTTCACGCCGCCTGCGCATCACCCAGCCCGTCACCCCGGGCTGGTGGCGCTTCGAGGTGAAGGGCCGGCAGGCCACCGCGCGCGAGCCGGCCCTGGCCGAAGGCCTGGAGTCGCTGCCGCGCGTGCGGGGGCACCTCTGGGGCACCCGGCTGGTGCGCGAGGGCGCGGTAGCGGAGTCCCTGGCGCTGATGCCGGAGGAAGAGCCGCCGCGCCTGTCGCCGGTGACGGCGCGCCGCTGGCATGACGGCACGCTGCTCTTCGAGGGCGTGGAGTTCGAGGGCGAGGCGGAGGAGGTCGCGCGCCGCGCGCTGGAGGAGGACCGTCCCCTGGGAGACGCGCGTGGCGTGGGAGCATCCCTGCGCGCGGCGTTCGGCTTCGCGGTGCTAGAGGCGGCGTCGCGCGGCACCGGCATCCCCTTCGCGCCCAGGGAAGCCCGTGCGCGGGTGCTCGACGTGGCGCGGGAGGGGCGCGCGGCGGCGGAACTGTGCCTGCGTGGACTCGCGGATGAGCGCGCGCGTTTCCTGAGGATGCAGGCGGAGCAGGAGGCCCGGCGGGACGCGGAGGCGCGCGACGCGGCGCGTGCGCTGGCGGTCCGGGAACAGGAGACGCGGCGGGATGCGTCCGCGCGCGAGATGGCCCGGGCGCTGACGGGCCGGGAACGGGAGACGTGGGAGACGCGGCGGGATGCATCCGCGCGCGAGACGGCCCGGGCGCTGGAGACCTGGGGCGGGCAGGGCCTCACGCCCGGGGAGCGGTGGCGCGCGGAGGCAGAGCTCGGCGCATGGGTGGAGCGCGCGCTGGACAAGGCGGGCGCGCGGCTGCTCAGCCACCGGCGGCTGGGCTCCGGCCTGTTGGAGGTCATCTACACCTTCATGGGCGAGCGCTTCGTCACGGTGGTGGAGGCGGCGACGCTGCGGGTGCGCGACGCGGGTGTGTGCCTGGCGGGCGCGGACGCGGCGGTGACTTTGGAGAGCCTGCCGTCGGTGCTGAAGGAAGCCATCGACACGGACGCGCTGGTCATCACGCGGCATGTCTGAAACCGCGCGCCCCCCGCGTCAGCCCGGGCGCCGCGAAAGGGAGAGGAACATGTCGACGCGTGAGGTGTGTCTGCTCATCGGGCCGGAAGACGTGGTGCTGTGGGGCGACTCGTTCGACGACCCCGTGGCGCTGCCTGACTCCCGCGCCCGGTGGGAGGCCATCTGGAGTCTGCGAGACTCGCTGGTGGAGGTGGCCCACAGCCATCCGGAGGGGCCCCTCGGGTTCTCCGAGGAGGACGAGACGACCATGGCCGCGCTGCGCACGGCGCTGGGCCGGTCCCTGCGCTTCTCCGTGGTGGCACCGGACGGGATGGTGGCGCGCGTTGGCGGCGAGGACGTGCGGGTGCGGGACGAGCCGCCATGGGCCGCGCCGCTGCGCATCGCCTCGGGACTGCTGTACGGCCGCCCCCGGCCCGGTCCGGGAATCCCGCTCGAGGCGGAGCCTCCGTCGGACGGAGCTCCTCGCAAGCCGTGACGCCTGTCTCGCTCAGCCCGGCAGCAGGATGATGCGGGCGATTTCAGGGGGCGCGGCGACGCGCATGGGCGGCCCCACGAAGCCGCAGCCGCGGCTGACGTAGATGTGGCTGTTGCCCATCCGGCTCAGGCCCGCGTTCTGTTCGCCCCAGACGAGGTCTCCCAGCAGGTTGCCGGGGAACATCTGACCGCCGTGCGTGTGCCCGGAGATCTGGAGCCCCACGTCGCGGCGGGCGACCTCGTCGAAGTTGGACGGCTGGTGCGCCAGCAGCACCGATGCGCGATCCGGCCGCAGTCCGCGCATCGCCGCGTCCAGGTCGTAGCCGGGCTCGCCCAGCTTCCACGCGCTCCAGTCGTCCACGCCGAGCAGGTCGAAGGACGCGCCCGCATCGCCAATGGAGACGGCGCGGTTGCGCAGCACGGTGATGCCCAGCCCCTGGACGAACGCCACCCATGCGTCCACACCCGAGTAGTAGTCGTGGTTGCCGGTGATGAAGTACGCGCCGTGCCGGGCCTTGAGCGCGCCGAAGCCGGCCACGTAGCGCCCCAGCTCCGGCACGGAGCCGTCCACCAGGTCCCCCGTCACGGCGATGAGGTCCGGCTTGAGCGCGTTGACGCGCGCCACCATCTCGTCCACGAAGCGGCGCTGCAACACCCCGCCAATGTGGATGTCGGAGAGCTGCACCAGCGTGAAGCCCTCCAGGGCCTTGGGCAGCCGGGGCAGCCGCACCGGGATGTCGAGCACCTCCGGGGGATGGAACGCACGCCAGGTGCCGTAGGTGCTCACCGCCGCGCCCGCCACCGTGGCGCCGGCCGCCACGCCGCGCGCGAGGAAGGCCCGGCGCGCGGGTGACGGCGGCTCCGGGGCCTTGCGCACGCGGGTGACGACGCGCCGGCCTACGTCCAGCACCAGGGTGAACAGGAGCAGGTAGAGCACCAGCCCCATCCAGATGAGCAGCAGGAGGCCCGTCGCCCGCGCCGCCTCCGTGTCCAGCCTCGCGCCCAGGAGCCGCGCCCCCAGGGAGCCGATGAAGCCCCCGGCGAAGAGCACGAACCCCGCGCGGCGCACCGCCACGCTCGTGCTCACATCCCGCACGAGGCGGCGGTACAGGTAGACGTTGGCCACCAGCAACAGCGTGGTGACCGGTACGAGGAACAACGCCATGCTGAGCCAGCGGGGCATGGGGACTAGCCGCGCAGGAGCCGGGCCACGAGCGCCACGTACTGCTGCTTCGCGGCGTCCTTCGCCAGCCCTTTGCGGCCGGCCCACGCGTCGTACTTCGCGCGGCCCTTGACATCGAGCATGCCGGGGCGCTTGCCCTGCACGTCCCCTTCGGTGCCCTGCTTGAAGAGGGAATACAGCTCCAGCAGCGTGTCGTTCGAGGGTGCCTTGGACAGCGTCTTCACCCGGGTCTGGGCGGCGCTGAAGTCATCATCGAGGGCCATGGGGTCTCCGGCAGGGTGCGCCGGAGACCTTAACAGCCGGCCTCACATCGTCGGCAGCCAAAGATGGCGGATGTCCTGCGGCAGATGGGCGCTCACGTCCTCGGCTTCGCCTTCGCTGATTTGGTGACGGACGGCGTCCAGCACCGCCCGCACCACCGGCTCCACCGCGTCCGGGTGCAGGGCGAGGTCTTCCCCCACCTGGCTGAGCAGCTCGTCTCGGCCGAACGTCTCCGGGCGCGGCTCGGCGTCGTGGCGCTCACAGCGATGCAACAGCTCCGTCAGCTTGCGCGGCAGCTGCGCCTCCAAATCGTGGGACTCCTCCGCGTGCAGCCGCTGCTCCAGCCCGCAGAGGACGGAGACAGCCGCCTGCTGGGCGACACTGGGAGACATGCCTCCCCGTTCGCAGAGGTGGTCGATGAAGCGGGCATACGTCTGACTTGCTCGCATCGCACTGCGCCGCGCACGCCGCTCCTCGATGGACAGCTCGCGCCGCTCCTCCGCACGCTCCTCGTCCTGGGGCGCGCCCGAGCGGCGCTGCGGATCACGGTCTTCAGCCATGGGGTCCTCCCTATCGGTCCCGGTGGGAAACAGGGTGACCATGCCCGCCCCGGAGGGCACGCGAGCGCGGCCTGCTGCACTGTCCGCCGGCCGCCCGGCTGCTAGGCGGCCACGCGCCGGACGTAGGTGTCCCAGAGGGCGCCGAAGAAGAAGCCGCCGAAGCGGCCCAGCGCCTCCAACCGCTGCCCGCCGTCCCGGGCATTGAGCACGCGCAGGGTGGTGAGCTGCCGGGCGAACTCCTCCGCCGTCAGCCGCAGGAAGCCCCGGCCGATGCACGGCGCGTCGGGCCCGTCCCCTCGGTGCAGGGAGACGAGCAGCGTGGTGGTGTCCTTCCACAGGTCCGGGCCCGGGTCGTCGTAGAGGTCCTTGTAGCCCTCCAGGTAGTACGGCTCACCGGACTCGCTGAGCAGGTGCAGCAGGTACTCCATCCGCTGGCCGCCGGGCCGCGCGTGCTCGCGTGTCATCAGACGCAGCTCGCCGCGCGTCACCACCAGCGGATGTGAAGACAGCACGGGCGCCGTCACCGTCCCCATCAGCTTCAGCGGGTGGCGAGCATCGCGCAGCGTCGCGTCCAGGTCCTCCGCCGTCACGGTGAGGATGAAGCGCAGGGGCGTGGCGTCGTCGCGCTCGGGGTCTCCGGCCTCGAGGTGCGGGGCGTCCACGTCGCCAGAGACGAAGCCGTGCATCGTCTCCGTGAAGCGAACCCCCACGGGCCCGGGGGCCGGACGGGCGTCCGCCTCCGGCAGCGGCGCGTAGTCGATGGTCCAGCCATGGCGCCGCGCCATCAGGGCGCACGCCCGCTCGGCGACGGCGGAGATGGTGAGCAGCGGGTTGATGCCCAGCGAGCGCGGCACCACCGAGCCGTCGGACACGTACAGCCCCTCATGCACCGCGCGGCCGGAGGCACCGGAGAAGACGCGCCCTTCATGGTCCACCACGCCGTCCTCCGCCCGCTCCGCCATGACACAGCCGCCCAGCGGGTGCGTGCACAGCAGCTCCTTGCCAAAGGCTTCCGACCAGAGCGGGTAGCGCACGAAGGTGCCGCCCAGCGCGGCGGTGGCCCGGCGCAGGCGCTCCTCGATGCGGGTGAGCTGGGGGTCGCGTCCGGCATCCGGCCAGTGCAGGCGCACGCGGTCGCCCTCCAGCCGCAGCTCGCCCTTCCCTTCGTCGTGGGACATCACCATCAGCGTCTGCGTGTGCTCCACCGCGCCGTGGTCCGGGCCGCGCACCAGGCTGTCCGCCTGGCGCAGCCGCTCCTGGACCCAGTCCAGGATGCCCTCGTCGGTGTCCTCGCCCACCATCGCCGCGGCCCCCGCGAGCGCCGCGGGCATCAGCGAGGCGAGCGCGCCGGGGATGACGCCCTCCTCGATGATCATCCCCTCGTTCAGCCGCGCGGTGTCGCGCGCGTCGATGACGCCCGCGATGCAGGGGCCCACCGGGTCCCGCTTCGCGTGGTCGTGCTCACCGTGGCCCACGCCGTGGACGGGCATGTCCAGGTTGTAGCCAAAGGCCAACACGTCGCCGTTGCTGCTGAAGCGGTGGCCCAGCTTCGCCGACACCGGCAGGCCCCGCTCGCGCGAGCGCAGGAGGATTTCGGTGGTGCCCATGGTGCCCGCCGCCAGGATGACCCGGTCGGCGGTGAGCCACGCGTCGGGCGCGTCGAAGCGCTCGCGGCCGGTGTTGAGGGGGCGGTAGTAGATGCGCCACTTCGCGCCGTCCGGCACCACCGCGCGCACCGCCACCTCGGTGAAGATGCGGGCCCCGTGCGCGTGGGCGTCCGGCAGGTAGTTCATCAGGACGGTGTTCTTCGCGCCCGTGTTGCAGCCCGTGGCGCAGTCGCCGCACAGCGAACAGGCCGGCTGCCGTACGCCCGCGGCGTTGACGCCCGCCTCGAACGTCACCGCCACCGGCGGCCGCGTCAGCCGTCCGCCCAGCTTCTCCGCGGAGATGCCGAACGTCTTGAGCTTCTGGAGGGGCGGGTGGTCCTCCGGGTACGGCAGGGGCCGCAGCATCGTCTCCGCGTGCGCGAAGCCATCTTCCAGGAGTCCGTGCAGGTCGGCGCGCAGGGCCTCGGGCCAGCGCGGGTCCTCGAACACGCGCGGATCCGGCCGCATCGTCACGCCCGCGTTGATGAGCGACGTGCCGCCCAGACCGCAGCCGTCGATGACGGACACGTCGCCGTTGCGGTGCACCTCGATGAGGCCGGTGGGGCTGCCCACGTCCAGGTCCCCCTGGCCCGGGGCACAGTGGAGCTGGAACTCGGCCATGGCCTGCGTGGGCGTGCGCGGCATCTCACCGGGATGCAATTCCCGGCCGCGCTCCAACACGCAGACCTGCTGTCCCGCGCGCGCCAGGCGGCTGGCGGAGATCCCCCCGCCATAGCCCGAACCCACGACGACCACCGGGTAGTGAGAGGCCAGCTCGCTCCATGGGGACGACAACCTGCGCATGCTCGCTCCTGGCGGACTGCCCCCCGCCGTCTTCCGGATGTTGCCTGGATTCCCAGCCGGTACCGCCAGGGTGGGGGCCGCATGCTGCGCGGTTCACCGGCGCGGATCCACTCCCCGCCCGGTCGGTGTCTTCCCCCTGTCCCTCCGGACAGGCCCCTTCCTGTCCGCCTGGACAGCCCACGGCCTACCCGACGGGACAGGTTCTGCCGGACAGACGCCGAGCCCCCGCGTCCTTGAGAGAAAATCCGCCTAGAAGAGCCGGCGCAGCACCCAGGCACCCAGGCTGAGCAGCACGGAGAGGACCAGCATGGACACGAGCGGAGCGTAGAAGCGCGTGTTGCCGCTCTCGACGCGGATGTCTCCGGGCAGCCGGCCGAACCAGGTGAAGGCCCCGGCCCACACCAGGAGGCCCACGACCACGAGCCCCAGGCCCGCCACCACGAGCATCAGCCCCATGGGCTTCATCCGGCGTGCCCCCCTTCCAGCTCCGCCGCCTCGCCGCCCGCGCGGCGGAAGGCATTCACCAGCCGGTGCGCGTGGCGCGTCGTCTCTGGTTCGCGGTAGCGCGGGCTCGCCTTCAGCACCCACTCCACCGCGGTGTCCAGGTCCATGCGGTGACCGGGAGAGACATACACAGGGCTGACGCCCGTGCGCGTGCGGACCGCCATGCCCACCACCTCTCCCTTGTGGAGGATGGGCGAGGTGGCCCCCCGGCGCTCCGCGAGCTTCCCGGGCGTGCCCACGAGCAGCGACTTGGCGCAGCCAATGGACGGAGTGTCGAAGAGCAGCCCACCGTGGCAGGCGATGCCCAACCGGCGCGGGTGCGCGGTGCCATGGCCGTCGAAGACGAGCACGTCAGGCCGGAGCGCGAGCCGCTCCCAGACCGCCGCGAGCACTGGCAGCTCGCGGAACGACAGCAGGCCCGGGACGTAGGGGAACGTCAGCGGCACCGCGGCCACCGCCCGGGCCACCGGCTCCAGGGTCGCCGCGTCGAGCACCACCATGCCGCCATAGCCCGTGTCGTTGCCCTTCTCCGTGGAGATGTCCGCGCCCGCCAGCCGCGTGACCTTCAGGCCTGGAGGCGGCTGGAGGATGAGCTGCTCGCGCAGGCGCTTCTGCAGCGCCACCGCCTCCGTGGGCGTCACGTTCCAGGCGTGGGGTGCTCGCGGCGGCTCCATGCAGCCCTCCCATGCTCCCCACACTGTGCACGAACCCGCCGGAGTCCAACCGCCGCGCCGCGCGCCCCCTGCCCGCCCACCACCGGCCCCCGGGCCTGCCTCCAGCGTTCACGGACGGACACGGGCCCGGCGAGCCCCCACCTGAAACGACGAGGGCGTCCCTGCGAACGGGACGCCCTCGTGCGAAGGAGCGTGGATCCGCTCCCGCGCTACTCGATGGAGGCGACCTTGTCGTCCTTGCCGAACTTCACGTGCACCTTGGACAGCTTGGTCTTCCAGTAGGTCCAGGTGCTGGAGTCGAACGAAGGCGTCTCATGCGGCGGCGGCGGCCCCCACGCCATGCGCACGGCCGCGCGGGACATGCCGGGCTCCACCTCCGACGCCGAGACCTTCTTGCGGTCCTCCGCCGTCAGCGCCTCCAGCTTGCTGGCCTGGTTCTCCGGGGCGAACGCCGCCTGGAACAGCTTCCAGGTGTCCGCGCCCGAGCGCGAGTCGTTCTCGAACACGAACTCCTGCCCCGAATCCACGACCTTGAACTTCACCTTGGACGACCCCTTGTCCAGCACCTCCACCCGCGTGTTGAACGGCAGGATGGGGCCCTTGAGGTAGTTCACCCAGGACACGGTGCCCTCCTCGAAATGGAAGTTCGCGGTCGCGTGGAAGAACTTCTCCGCCGGCGCCGGAGTGGGCGCGGGCGCGGGCGCGGCCACGGGCTCGTTGCTGAACGACGCGACCTTGCCGTCCTCACCGAAGACGACCTCGAACGTGGAGAGCTTCGAGCTCCAGTACGTCCAACGGTTGCTCTGGTACGACGGCGTCCGGTGCGGCGGCGGCGGCCCGAGGGCGAGCAGCACGGCCTCCCGCGACATGCCACGGGCCAGCTCACCCGCCCGGACCTGCTTCTGATCCTCCGGTGACAGGGCGGCGATGCGCGCGGCCGGGTCATCCTTGGCGAAGAAGCCGGCGAACAGCACCGCGATGGGCTTGCCCAGGCTGCGGTGGGTCACGAACCGGAACTCGGCGCCGGAGTCCACCACCTTGCAGCGCACTTCGTCGTCGTCGCGCTTCAGGACCTCGACCTTCGCGCCCACGGGGATGTTCGTCCCCTTGCCGCGGTAGTTCACCGCGGAGAGCTGGTTCTTGTTGAGCAGGAAGTTCGCCTGGGCGAACACCACCTCGGCCTGGGCACTCATCGTGGTCAGCAACCCCAGCGCGAGCACGGCGCTGAGGACATTCTTTCGATACACGGAAAAACCCCCTCGGTTGATCACCGTGTGTTTGTAGTGGCGTCATACGCCGGGCCGCAAGGGGCTGGCCTCACCGCGGGGTCGGAGCAGCGCGCTCACGCCGCCACGCCGCGCGCCCCGTCCCAGTCCTCCACCTCGTAGAGGAACTTCGTACCGCCCCGTAGCTTCCGGTTCGCGGACGTGCTCTGCACGAAGACGACGTACTTCTCCAGGCTCGCGGGCCGGATGCGCACCGTCTCGCCCGGAGGCAGACCCAGCATCTCCCGCGCCCGCTCACCGCTGTAGAGGTCGCCCGTCTTGCGGTCCATCAGCACCACCTCCTTGCGGCCCTGAATGGTTTCCGTCTTCGTGAATTCGTAGAAACCGCGACCCGTCCTGAAGCCCAGGCCGTTCTCCGTCACGAACTCCTTGATGGCGCTGTCCTCGTCCACCTCCAGCACCTGGAAGCGCCCTGGCGGCACCGCCCGCAGGTCCGTCTCACCGAAGAGCGTGGACGTGGCGCGCTTGAGCATCGTGTTGAACATGGCGTTCAGGCCACGGCTCATGCGGCCCTCGTTCGACACCTCTGCTTCATACGCCTGGAGCTGCGCGTCCGAGGACTGCTTGTAGCAGACGGCCAGCAGCATGTCGGTGACGTGCGCGAACTGATCCAGGCTCAGGTGGAAGCCGCCGGACTTCTCCGCCAGCTCCTTGTAGAAGGCCGTCGCATGGCGGCGGTTCAACGCCTGCACGCCATACACCGGCACGCCCATGCCCCCGAGCGCGGCCACCTCCTTGCGCCAGTCCAGCTTCTTCGGGTTGTGCTGGGGCGGGTGCGGCACGTCGTCCCCGATGAGCACCAACGCCTTCGTGTAGCCCTCCGTCCAGGACAGGCTTCGCGCCTCGTGCAACACCAGCTCGTAGCACTCGGGCGCGTCTCCGCCCCCGGTCTGCCCCACCTTCTCCACGAAGCGGGTGAGCGCCTTCACGTCGTCCGTGAGGTCCAGCGCCTTCGTCACGTAGGTGGACTTCGCGTCGCAGTAGTCCCCGTGCGCGATGATGCCAATGCGGATGCCGGGGATCTCCTTCGCGAGCCGGGCCACCGCGCTCCCCAGCTTCTTCCTCACCTGCGCGAGGCAGGGGTACATGCTGCCCGTGGTGTCAAAGCTGAAGACGACCTCGACGCGATTATCAATCACAGACATCCCCATGGCGTTGCTCCCCCTCGTCCGTTTCTTGCGGCGACAGGTAGAACAATACGTGTGGGGTCTGACATGGACGGAGCCTCGCCGGGGCACTCCGGGCCTGGATTCCGCCCCAGGCCGGCGCGGAGGCCAGGAAAGGCCTGTCATACCCACTCCATCAGTCCTTCACTCCGCGTCCGCGTCGTTGAATCCTGTTCGTCCCGAGCGCCCCTCCGGGGTGCGCTCCAACGGAGGGGACCATGACGCTCCAGTTCGGGTTCATCGATCATCGGGATGGCGCGAACCTCCGGACGCTCCCGGCGGAGATGCAAGGCTCGGAGTGCCTGACGCGCGCCCCCCTGCCCTCGGGAACGCGGGTGACGCTCATCCACGACCATGCCCAGGCGCCCGGGTGGACCTACGTGGCGACCCTGGCGGGCGAGTACCTGATGCGGGGCTATATGCAGCGCCTGCGCATCACCACCGACCTGCCCGAACCCACGGCGACGCTCCATCCGGTCCTTCCGGGCGACCGGCTGGAACCCATCGCCGCGCGCATCTACCGGCAGGGCATCGAGCCAGGGAGGGACCTGCGCTTCTACGAGAATGTCATCCTCCACGTGAACACGGAGCGCGACCGCAAGGGCGTGCGGCGCGTCCGCGGAGACGTTCAGCTGGTCGCGGGGGAGCGCATCTGGCTGGTCAGCATCGCGTACGCCAACCAGCTCCAAGGCATCGTGGCGAGCGGCTCCCTCACCGGTGGCGCGCTGGCCAAGGCGCGCCAGATCACCCAACCGCTGGTGGACATCGTCACCTCCGTCACGCAGTCGGGTCAGTACTTTGGAGAGGTCGCCAAGGAGTATGCCGATGTCATCCGGGAGCACTGGCTGGAGATCACCGGAATCATCGTGGCCTTCCTCACCGCGGAGGCGCTGTCCGCCTTGCTGGCGGCCACACCCACGGGGGTCGGCCAGCTCGCGGCCGCGCTCATCCAGTTGGGGCTGGCGGCCTTCGGCGCGAAGGGGATCCTCGACGCGGGAGTGGAGGCCGTGAAGCACGCGGAGCGGTGGCTCACCCAGGCCTGGCAGGCCCATGGCTCGCGGGAAAAGCTCGAGGAAGCCAGCAAGTCCTTCCTCCGGATGCTGACGAGCATCGCCATGGCCGCGCTGGCGCTGCTGGGCGTGAAGTCCAACATGGGCAAGGGGCTCAAGCTGGCCAGCGCCGTGAAGATCACCCCTCCCCGCTACGCCATGATGAGCATGGGCGGTCAGTCCGTGGCGGTTCCCGTGTTCCAGCCCGGTTCAATCACAGCCGGCCCGCCCCTTGCCCTGCCGTGGAATCTCTGGGAGTTCGGAACGCCCCTGGTACCGAAGGCCGTCAAGAACAACGCCGCTTTCGAGTCGCCCCTGACGGAGCGCCCGCTCGGGGACTCGGAGTTGGAGAAGCTGCTGGAGGAGCTCCCGAACTGGGACAAGCTCCAGAAGTTCGTCGGGCGCCGCATCCCGAAGGAAGGCACGCCGGAGTTCAACGCCTTCAAGAAGGAGCTCCAGGACGCGGGCTACCGGCTGGAGAAGTTGAGCGAGGGCCCCCAGCCCTACCGGATCCGCCGACCGAACGGGCAGGCCCTGGGCAACGAGTACGGAGCCCTCACCGTGACCGAGAACGGGATGGTCGTGCTCAAGGCTGGCAAGACGAATCGCATCAGCGTCTACAGCCGCTACCGGAAGAACTACCTGGATTGGGTGGAGAAGACCCAGGGCACGGCGGCACGGAGCGCGGCGGCGGCGCGCATCTCCTCCGGCAACGTCATGCACCACCTCATCCCCGACGCCATCGCCCAGCAACACCCGCTGCTCCGAGAGGCCCTGGAGCGGGTCAAGGGGTATACGATTGACCGGGGAACGAACATCCTCGACATGCCCCTCGCGAAGAACGTGGAGGGGAAGCTCAGTCACTCGGGCCAGCATCCGCTCTACAGCAAGTACGTCAGCGCCCGGTTGGATACCGCCCAGCGGGCCCTGCTGAAGCAGGGTCCTCAAGCCAGCTGGACGCCCAAGGCCATCGAAGACGCGATCCAGAAAGTTGAAAATGAGCTTCGCAAGGCCATCGAGACCGGCACGCTGCCCATCGATGTCCTCAAGGAACTGCGAGAGGATGGCATCGTCGTGGGGCTCAAGCTGGCCATGCTGGAGCTGCCCTCTCCCGCGGAGTCGAACATCGCATGATGTATGCATTGACGGCCGACACCTCTCACATCGAGGACGAGGGGGAGTTCGACGCCGTGCTCATCGAGTTCGAAGGCTCCGACGCCGCGACGTTCCACGAGCCCCGCGTCGACTACCAGCGCGAGCAGGGCGCGCCCCAGGTCATCGAGTTCGTCGGCAACCTGGAGAACGTGGCCCGGCTCGACCACGTGTTCACCGCGCCCTTCGGGATGCTGCTGCTCTCCCGGCGCATGGTGCGCGTGCTCGAAGCGGTGGGCCCGTTCCGGCACCGCCTCATCCCCACGGTCATCTACGCGGAGCGCATCAAACCCCTCGTGCGCGACCGGTTCACGCGGCAGCGGACCTCGTACCCGGTGACGGATGCCTCGCTGAAGAACGAGGAGTTCGTCATCCTGCAGCTGCTGGAGGAGACCGACTGCCTGGACCGCGAGCGCACGCTCGTCCATGGCGTCCCCTTCCACGAGTCTGGCGAGGTCATGCTGGCACATGAGGCGGCCAACCCCCTCGTGCTCCGCCCACCGCCGGGCGGATTCCCTCCCGTGTTCGCCGTCCCCGAGCTGGCCTTCTACTGCTTCACGGAGGAGGCACGGCAGGCGTGCATCCAGGCCGGACTGAAGGGCCTGTGGTGGCGCCGCCAGCGCTGAGGTTCGGAGAGCGCCGCGCCCACGCCAGAAGGTGCTCGCGCTCGGCGTGGGCTCCGCGGCGCCGCGGTGCCTACCGTCCTCCTGCGGCTCCGCCCCCGCTGACCGCGTCGAGCCGGTAGGCCAACGCCGTCCAGCGAGGCTTCCCGAGCAAGCCGGCCACCACATGGGGCTCATTCAGCGACGCCAGCGGAATGCCCAGCCCCCGCACATAGAGCGCCAGCGGCTCAATCACATAGGAAGGCTCATAGCCCAGCGTCCATCCCGGCCAGTGGGGTGCCAGGTTCTGAAGCACCGCGTCTTCTGGCCACTTCAGCTCCGACCCGGCGAAAATCACCTCGGCCTTTCCGGCGAGGATCAACGTCCGCCGATCCAGGTCGAGGACTGCTCCCGCCAGCAGGTCGTCCAGGCGCTTCGTGCGCACGGAGCCATTGTCACGGCAGGCCATGACGGCGGCTTCCGGCCCGTCCTGGAACAGCTCGACGAGCGCGGTCGCCCCCCAACGGTGATGATGGATCTCCACCTTTCCGCCCTTCAGGATGACGATGTCCGCACGGTCGCTCATGGTGGCCACCCTAGCCGAGCGCGCTGACATCGGAGCCGTCCTCTCCAGAAGCCCGGTGGCACGGTGAGCGCGTTCCCGCCCCCGCGCCAATCCATTACATTCGCGCCAACGCATCAACGCAGAGGGGGATGAATGGATGGGTCGAGCTTGCTGATCAGCGGTCTGGTGGGCGGTGTGGCGGGGGCCCTCGCGGGCTTCCTGGCCCGTACGCTCAAGGCAGGAAGGTACGCCACGCTGGCATGCGTCGTGGTCGCGGGGTTGGCGTCAGGTCTGGGTTGGCGGGCGTACGAGCAGCGCCCCATGAGCTACGACCGCGTGGTGGAGTCGCTGACCTCGGGCACGCCCGCCACCGGCATGGAGCGCTATCTGCGGGCGTGGGCCCTGGCCACGAAGGCCCATCCTGAAATCCGCCACTGGTTCGAGTCCACGCCAGGGATGAAGCCAGACGAGCGCGAGTTGGAGATCCGGCTGAAGACGCGCTCGGGGCTGAACCGCCTCTCCGACGAGCAGCTGGTCCAGCGGATGGAGCTCCTCTCCCGCATGGTGGAGAAAGCCGAAGCGATGGACTGCGCCGCGGTCGGCCGGGGCGATCTCCCGCAGGAGTCGCTGGGCCGGTTGGTCAACGGCATGGACGACGCGTCCCTCCAGCGCTTCAGTGACATCGTGGCCAGCTCGCTGGCGGCCGAACTGCGGCAATCCCCCGAGCCCCGGACGTCCGCGGAGGAGGACGTGACCCAGGCCTTCGTCGAACTCAACTCCGGCATCGGCGCGGAGCAAGCACAGCGGCTGGCCGACAACCTCCAGGACCTGGGCGCGCTCACCGACGAAGAGGCCTGCTGGACGACCCGGACCCTGTACCGGCAGGGCTCGGCCCTCCAGGACCGCGACAGGCGCACCCTGGCCCTGGCGCTCACCAACGACTGAGCCATGTCCCGTCGCGTGCCTGGAGACAGGGGCGCCAGCGGCACCGCGAGGCCTCAAGCGTCCGGGGCGACGACGGACATTCTTCGGGAAGCCACTCTTACCTTGCTTGCTCGCTGCACGGGCCCTTCATAGTATTCCGTCTTCACGTCCCCCTCAGCCTGGAGCCCTCGCCATGCGTTACACGCGCAAGGATGTCTCGGAGTTGCTGGAGTTGGTGAATGGAGGCCCGGACGTCCTGGGCTTCGCCACGTCGAACTTCTCCTCCACCACCTACTCGCTCGTCGCGTCGGGGCCGGGGACGGTCTGGCAGGACCTCAACAACCCGGCCCACCGGGTGTGCTCGGAGGATGGAGCCACCTCCCCCTCCGAGGACTGCGCCTAGCCGCTCGCGCCGCTCCGGCGTCTCCCGTCTCGTGGTCCCTCCATGAATACGCGCCTCACCCTGATCCTCAACACCCACATGCCGCAGGTGTTGGGCGAGGGGCCCCTCTTCGATGAGCCGGAGAACTGGCTCTTCGAAGCGCTGACGGAGACGTATCTCCCGCTGTTCCGGATGTTGGAGCGCTGGGACGCCCAGCGCTTCGCGGGCACGCTGGTGATGTCCTTCACCCCGTGCCTCGTGGAACAGCTCCTCGCGTGCGAGGAGCGCTACACCGGCTACCTGCGCCTGCTCCAGCGGATCGCCACGCGCGAGCTGGAGCGCACGTCGCGGCTGGACCTCTACAACCGCTACGAGAAGTTCCCGCAGGCGCACTCGGATGAAGCGCTCGCGCGGCTCCACCGCACCGCGGGCATGTACCTGCGGCGCGTGGAGGACAGCCTGGCGTTCCTCCGCCAGCACGGCCTGCGCGACGTGTTCGCGCGGCTCGGGCGCTCGCGGCTGCCGGGCGTGCAACTGTGGACGTCCTCCCCGCAGCACAACTTCCTGCCCTTCTTCGAGCCCGCCGTCGCGGACCGGCTGGTGGCGCGAGGCGTGGAGTCCTTCCAGGAGGTCTTCGGCCGCGAGCCGGACGGCTTCTGGCTGCCCGAGTGCGCGTTCCAGCCCGGCGTGGAGCGGGTGCTCACGCGCCACGGCATCCGCCGCACCGCGCTCAGCCTGAATGGCATTGGCGCCTCCCAGCCCCAGGACCCGAGCGGCGTGTTCCGCCACGAGGACCTGGAGGTGCTTGTCCACGACTACCGCATCGGCCTGCACCTCTGGAAGTCACCCGAGGCCACCTTCCCGGCCCACCCCGTCTACCGCGAGTTCTTCCGGGACGTGGGCTTCGACGTCCGGCCGGAGTACTTCGACGAGCTTGGCGTGCCCGTTCCCGCGAACAAGCGGGGGCATGTGTGGACGGGGCTCAAGTACCACGCGGTGAGCGGCCAGAAGGTGGGCCTGGGCGAGAAGGCGCTCTACGACGTGGAGGCCGCCCGCGCGCAGGTGCCCCAGCACGTGAAGGCGTTCTGGGACCTCCTGGAGTCGCGCCGCCAGCTCGTGCAGGACGGACAGACGTTCGTGCTGGCCTTCGACACCGAGCTGTTCGGCCACTGGTGGCACGAGGGCATCGAGTGGCTCGACGGCGTGATGCAGCCCGCCCTGCCCCGGGAGGAGCCCACCGCCGCGCCGCCGCCGCCCGAGCCCCCGTCGCTGCCGCGGCTCTACTATTCAACGTGGGGCCGGGACTTCTACAGCGAGCACTGGCTGACGCCGGGCAACGCCTGGATGTACGCGCTCATCAAACTCGTGGAGGCCCAGCTCCCGGAGCCGGTGGACGCGGAGACGCGGGAGACGTGGCGCCGCTTCGAGGTGCTCGGCGGCAGCGACCTGCTCTTCATGATGCCGGACCCCAGCCAGCGGGAGCGTGCGCGCGCGCTGTTCCTGGAGCGCTACGCGGGCGTCGTGTCGCGCCTGCCGGCCTTCACGCCCGAGCTGCTCACGTCCTTCCCGGTGGATCCCTTCAAGTGCGTGCTCATCCACGTGGGGAAGCCCGGCGCGGAGGAGGCGCCGCCGTTCCACCTGCGCCGGCTGTCGGGTGAAGGGGCGAACACCGGCGCGCGCCGGGAGCTCACGCTCGACCCCGAGGTGCATGACGTCGCGGGCCTGCGCGTGTCGTTCCAGTACTTCCTCCTCCATCCGCAGGGTCGCTACGCGCTGCGCGTGGAGGGTTCGGAGCGCGAGCACACCTTCCAGATGCCGGACTACGGCGTGCCCCTGCTCATCGCGCCGGACACGCGGACCTATCCCAAGTACGACCCGGAGGTGCTCTACCGGAAGCTGGGCGAAATCTGGGAGGGTGATCAGCGGCTCCCCGTCCATCCCGCGCCCACGCTGCGCAGCCGCCACCTCTACAGGCGCGCGCAGGCGATGGAGGTGCTGGGAGGCAGGCGGGCCGCCGTCTTCAAATACAACAAGGAGGGCTACGCGCTCCTGCGCTTCCGCGACCAGGGCGTGGCGCCGGCCTCCGTCGTGTTCGACGACACGGTGTCCCTGGGCGACGCGGGCGCGTACATCCAGGCCGGAGCGCTGTCCGTGCCGGTGAAGAGCGACCCTGCGGAGATCGCGCGGGAGGACTTCGACGCGGTCATCTTCACCTGCTCGCTGAACTTCGAGTCGGAGGTGCCGCACGTCCGGGCGCTGCTCGAGGTGGCCACGCGCAAGCGTTTGCCGGTGGTGTCGCTCTACGACGACATCCTCTATTACGACCTGTTCGACGGGCTGGAGCCGGATCCGTCGCTCTTCTACCGGGTGGCCGTGCCTGAACAGGATGCGCTCGCCCACCCGGGCCCGGTGGACTACGGACCGACAAACGTGCTGGGCGTCTTCGGCACGGACACGGTGCAGGGCAAGTTCACCACGCAGGTCTACCTGCGCGAGGCGCTGGCGAAGCACGTGCGCGTGCGCCACCACGCCACGGAGCCCACGGGCATCCTGCTGGGCGCGGACACCGGCTACTCGCGGGTGCTGCGCGTGGAACCTCCCCAGCGCCTGGCCTTCGAGCGGCGGCTCATGGCGGAGCTGGCCCGGGGCTGCGACCTGGTCATCACGGGCGGGCAGAACGGGCTGCTCTACACGCCGGCCGGGCTGGACCGCCGGGCGAACACCTCCACGCGCATCTACGAGACCTTCCTCCCCCGGCTGGTGGTGCTCACCGTGTCGGTGGACACGAGGCCCGAGGACGTGGTCGCGACGCGCGAGTACCTGGAGACGCTGGCCCGGGAGCGCGGCGTGCCCTGCGCGGTGGTGGGGCTGGCGATGATGGGCGGGCGCAAGCTGCTGGGCAGCCGGTGGACCGAGACGTGGTTCCTGGGCGTCCGGGACGAAGTGCTGGAGGGAGCACGGCAGCGGATGGAGGCGCACACCGGGCTGCGCGTCCACGCCATCCCCGAGGAAGTGGACGCGCTCGCGCGGAGCGTGCTCACGCACCTGTGATGGAAACCGGCGGCGCGATGCAGGAAGCCCCTCCCAGCCTGCGGCAGTCGGCGCGGTACCTCGCCGCGCTGCTGCGGCTGCTGCGGCCCGCGTGGGGTTCGCTCGCACGAGGCGCGCTGCTCGGCCCCGTCATCACCCTGCTCTGCCTGGTTCCGCCCTTCCTGACGCGGCTGCTGTTCGACCACGTGTCATCCCCGCGGGACCTGGACCTGCTGCACGTCCTGGTGGTGAGCATCCTCGCCGCGTCGGTGGCGGCGGCCCTCGCGGAGGCGCTGCTGGGCTATTACTCCGCGTACCTCACCCTCAAGCTGGAGAGCTCCGCGGCCCTCTACCTCTTCAACCACCTTCAACACCTGCCGGATCGGTTCTTCTCGCGGCGGCAGGTGGGGGAGCTCACCAGCCGCTTCGAGGACGCGAAGGCGGGGATGTCGCTGGTGCTGGGCTTCCTGCGGCTCGCCTTCTCACAGGCCACCTTCCTGGTGGTCATCCCCTTCACGCTGGCCTCGCTTCACTGGGAGCTCGCGCTGGCGGCCCTGGCCTCGCTGCCGTTCGTGGTGGCGGTGCCGCTCGTGATGGGGCGCGCGATGGGGCACGCATGGCAGGAGGTGATGAGCGTGCACGGCTCGCTCAGCGCCCTCCAGGTGGAGACGCTGCGGCAGAGCCGCACGACGAAGGTGCTGGCGCTGGAGCCATTCATCTATCGGCGTGCCGCGGGCCTCATGCGGTCCGTGCTGCGGGCCCACCTGCGAGCGCACGGGGTGGAACGGATGCTGCGGCTGTTCGAGCGCACGGTGGAGGCCGCGCAGACGGCGCTCTTCACGTGGCTGGGCTGGCGGCTCATCCTCCAGGGAAAGCTGACGCTCGGAGGCTTCGTGGCCTTCATCGCCTACGCCGCGTATCTGCGCGGCCCGGTCATCGAGATCATCGCCTTCATCACCAGCGTCCACCAGCGCGGCATCCACCTGCGGCGGTTCTTCGAATACCTCCAGGAGACGCCGGAGCAGGACCCGACCCGCGCCCTGGTGCTCCCCGCCCCGGTGTCGCGGCGGTTGGAGGGGGGAGTGGAGCTGGAGGGCGTGTCCTTCGGTTATGCGCCGGGCCAGGACGTGTTGCGCGACGTGAGCGCGCGCATCGAGCCCGGGGCGGTCGTGACCATCGTCGGGGCGAGCGGCTCAGGGAAGACGACGCTGGCGAGGATGCTGACGCGGCTGGAGGAGCCCGGCCAGGGGCGCGTGCTCTATGACGGGCACGACGCGCGGACGTTGGAGCTCTCCGAGCTGCGCCGGCAGCTGGCCGTGGTGTGGCAGGACGTGGAGCTGTACCACGGCACCTTGCGCGAGAACCTCACCCTGGGGCTGGATGCCGTGTCCGACGAGGCGCTGCGGAGCGCGGTCCGGTTGTGCGGGCTGGAGTCCGTCCTCGCCGCGCTTCCCCAGGGCTACGACACGCCCGTGGCCGAGGCGGGAGCGAGCCTGTCCGGCGGGCAGCGGCAGCGGCTGGCCCTGGCGCGGGCGGTGCTGCGCGACGCGCCCGTGTTGCTACTGGACGAGGCCACCTCCCAGCTCGACGTGGAGACCGAGGCCACCATCGTCCGCGCGCTGCTAGCGAGGGCCCGGGAGCGGGGCCAGACGGTGCTGTTCATCACCCACCGGCTGGCCAACGCGCCGCTGGCCGACGAGGTGTGGCTGCTCGCGGAAGGTCAGCTGGTGGGCCGGGGCCCGCACGCGGAGCTGCTTGCGCGCTGCGCGCCGTACCAACGCTTGTTCCGCGCGGGCGTGGGCGAGGCGGACGCCGCCTAGCGCGGCGGGAGGACACCGGTCATGGAGAACGAGCGTTCGCGGCTGCCACTGCTGGAGGACCCGGACCACCCCGGACTCTTCATCGTGCGGCGGATTGGCACGCTCACGTTCCTGCTCATCGCGGGCCTCGGTGGGGGGATGCTGCTGGCGGGTTCGTTCGTCCGGCTGACGGTGTCCGTGCCGGACGCGAGCCCGCCCCGGACGGAGTCCATGTCGCTGGGCGAATACGTGTTCCAGCAGCTCCAGCACTGGAGGCATTCGGAGCCAGGAGGCACGGCGCCATGACGAAGCTGGGCATCATCGACAGCGGCGTGGAGGCGGCCTTCCTGCGTGACCACGGGATCCACCTCGCGGGAGCGGCCCACTTCACGCTGGACCTGAAGGCGCAGGTGCTGGAGGCGAGCAGCTACGAGCGGCAGGAGTTGGAGGCGTGGCGGGCCGGGGTGAGCCCGCTGGACCTGGAGGACACGAACGGACACGGCACGGCCATCCTGAGCATCCTCCACGACCAGGTCCGTCCCTGGCCGGACGTGGAGCTCTACGTGGCCCGCATCCTCGACGAGGGCGTGCGTGGCCACTCGCTGTGCCTCGTGGAGGCCCTGGGATGGATGCTCGACGAGGTGGGCGTGGACCTGCTCAACCTGAGCCTCGGGACGACCCAGCGCGCGCTGGAAGCGCCGATGCGTGAGGTCGTGGACCGCGCGGTGGCGCGAGGCGCGCTCATCCTCTGCTCCGCGGGGGCGATGCCCACCCTGCCCGCGCAGTTGGAGTCGGTGGTGTCCGTGGGGGACTCCGCGCTCATGGAGCAGGTCGGCGCCGACGTGAAGGTCGACCATGTGGTGAAGGATCGCGAGGTGAAGCTCTACATGGGAGGACGCTGGAGGCAGGCCCCCATGACGACCAGCTTCGCCTGCGCGATGGCCGCCGCGAGTGTGCTGCGCGATGGCTGCCCACCGGGCTGGCGGCGCGGGTAGGGATGACCGACGCCTTCAATCCCTTACGGCGATGGCTGTGCTGCTGAAGGAGGCTGCCTCGCGCCCAGGGCGATGTCGCCCAGGTCGAGCACCTCTCCTGCCTTCACGCTCACCGAGCGGGTCACGTGCTCCCGGGACGGGCCACCCGTGACGACGAGGACGTACGCTCCCGCGCCCATCCCGTTAATGACGAACCGTCCCCCCGCGTTTGCTTGCGAGCCCGTCAGGCTCGTTTCGCCTTCGATGAGGAGGGACGCGTCGGGAAGGGGCGCCTTCGTGGCCGCGTCCACCACGCGGCCCCGCACCGTGGCCCAGGTCGTCAGGGGGATGTCCATCGTAAGCGCCGCTCCCGCGCTGGGAGAGGCATCGATTTCACCAGTCGAACCGTCCGCCGTCCGTGCCACCAGCGTCACGGGCTCCGCCGGAACGTCCCTCAGTTCGAAGCGATCACCTGTGAACTCCCACGGGCCGTGCCCCGCCGGAAGGAAGCCCTTCTGAAGCTGAAGCGCCAGGGTGAAGCCCCGCACGGGTTCGCCCTCGCGCACCACCCGCCCCCGGATGGAGGCCGCGGGACGCAGCTTCAACACCAGCTCCTGGTCGTCGTTCAGGGGCATGGCGTCACTCGAGCGTCCGCCATTGCGCGCGCGCGCCATCACGCGGAGCGTGGAGAGCCCACTCGCACGGGAGGAAGGAATGAAGAAGCGTCCGTCCTCATCCGCGGGCGCCATCATCAAGGGGATGGCATGTCCCTCCACGGCGGTGAGGGTGATGATGGCCCCTGGAGAGGGAGTCCCCTGCGGCTCGAGGACGATGCCCCGGTACGCGTCCGCCTCTTGCTTCTCCTCCCAGGTGAACTCGACCTGGACGGTCCGCCCCTCCTCTACGTTCACCTGCTTCTGCTCGCCCGGAGTGAACCGGCGGCTCGACATGATCAGCAGCCGGTAGCCGCCCGGTGGGAGGACCATCCGGAAGGTGCCCTCCGCGCCGACGTCAGCCATGCCCACGCCCGGGGTCTCCAGGCCTGCGTCACCAAGCGCCAAGGCCGTCACCGTCAGCGGCTCGCGGGGAAGCGCCCCCCGGTCCGCGCGCACCACGCCCTCCACGGTGCCTGTCCCCTCCAACGTGAAGTCCGCTCGCGCAGAGCCCTCCTCTCCCACATCCACCAACCGCAGGACCCCCACCGTCGCGCCCTCACGACGGGCGGAGACGGACACGCGGCCCTTGACGAGCCCATCGAGCCGGTAGTGACCCGAAGCGTCGGTGCGGGCTTCGACCGGAGCGGTCTCCATCCCATCGACCCACTCATTGCGGCCCGACACATACGCCCCCGGCACGGGCCCTCCGACCCCATCGCGCACCAAGCCCTCCACGGACCCGGTACGCGAGAGCACGAACTCCAAGGGGAAGCGCTCGCCCTGCGCCACCGTCAACCCGCGCCGCACAATGGGTGAGAACCCCGAGGCGCCCACCTTCGCGTCGTAGCTGCCGGGAGCGAGCCCTCGCACCACGAAATGGCCCTCCGCGTCCGACAGGGCGTGGCCCATGTCCCCTTCTCCGCCTGAAAGGCTCACATCGACACGAGCCCCCACCACCGGCGCTCCCGAGGCCCGCGTCACCACACGCCCCTCCAACACCGCGCCGGGCCCCAGTTGGATCCGCACGTCGCGCACCGTGCTCCCCGCCGTGGAGATGACAGGCGCATCGAGCGCACCGGACTCCTCGCCGCGCCGCGCGGACACGGTGTGGGCGCCGGGCTCCACCTCGACGGAGAAGCTCCCATTCGCCCCCGTCGCCACTGTCTGGGCGGGAGTGCCACTGACCTGCACTTCGGCGTCCGCGACTGGGAGGCCCCGGGTGTCCACGACGAAGCCCTCGATGACACCCGCGATCCGCAGCGCGACGATCAGCGGGCCCTCCATGGGGATCCGCACGAGACTCCGCACTGAGCGCGCGTGCCCGGGCGCCTGGGCCTCCAGCAGATACGCCCCCGCCGCGATCCCCTCCACGCGGAAGTTCCCGCGCTCGTCGCTCATGACATGGACGCGCTCCTCTTCGGGCGCCTCGGCGCGCTGCCAGGGCGCCAGCTCGCGCGCGTGCGCCGTGAGGACCAGCTCCACGAGCGGGAGCGGTTCATTCGTGCCGTGCACCACCGTGCGCCCCGTGAGCACCTGTCCTGGCTCCAGCAAGACCCGCAGCGCGGTGCGAGGTTCGCCATAGGGGCGCACCACGTCGCGCAGCAACGGAGTCAGTCCCGGAGCGCGCACCGCGACCAGATAACCCCCAGGACCGGACGCGAGCCGGAGGTGCCCCGTCGCATCCGTGACGCCGGAGCCCACGAGCCGCCATGCCGTATCCCCAGCCCCGCGCTCCCCGCGCCAATAGAGGCGCACATCGGCCCCCGGAGAAGGCCGCCCGCCCGAAAGGACCTCCACGTCCAGGACGCCGTCCGCTTCACTGGGCCCCCGCGCCAGTGGCGGCGTACGGCCCGCGTCCTCGGTGACAGAGGAGCGCGCCAGAGCGGACACAGGCCCCTCCAGCGCCTCTCGCGGGGACCTGGGGAATCCTTCGCGTTCATCCAGGACCTCCGGTCCGCTGGAACGCAGGCCCCAGAAGAGCGCGAGGCCGCATCCGACCAGGACCGCCAACACCCCGATGAGTCGCCCGCGCATGTCTGCCGTCCTCGATCCCCCGCTCCAGTGGGGCGCCGGCCCCAGTATCGCTCCGAACCCACGTGAGCGGCCTCCGCGAAGTCGAGCATGTCAGGAAGGACGAAGGGCCTCCGTCCCGGGGCGGGGTTCCCTTCCCAGGAGGCACGAAGCCATGACGACGCTCAACATCACCTTCGACGGACTGTCCGCCGACATCCCCGTGGAGCTGGAGCGGCTCATCAGCGACGCGGACGTGCGCCGCATCGCGCTGGAGTTGGTGCGCTCGGGAGGTGTCCCGGGACTGCGCCGCCTCCAGTTGGGGGACGACGCCTTCCAGCACTACGTCGTGGACCGCTTCCGGGGCGCGCGTGGCGAGGAGCGCATCTACCTGCGTCCGAAGGTGCCCTTCGGGGCCTGCTGAGGGCCACCATGCGCATCATCTTCTGCGGGGTGGGGGCCATCGGCTCCACGGCGGCGCTGCTGTGCCGCAACCTGGATGCGACGCTGGTGTTCATCGACTTCGACCGGGTGGAGTCGAAGAACCTGCTCTCCCAGGCGTACGTGAAGCCGTCCGTTGGCAAGAACAAGGCGGAGGCGCTGAAGCTCCAGTTGCACAACCTGCACGGCGTGAAGGCGGAGTCCTTCGGCGTGCGCCTCACGCGTGACAACGTGGAGGCGCTGTGCCGGGGCGCGGACCTGCTGGTGGACGCCTTCGACAACCAGGACAGCCGCCAGTTGCTGAGTGAGCACGCGCGGAAGACAGGAACGCCGCTGGTGCACGGCGCGGTGTCCGCGGACGGCACGTTTGGACTGGTGCGCTGGGACGAACACTTCACGCCCGACGCCGAGGACACGCAGGGACAGGCCACCTGCGAGGGCGGCGAACACCTGCCGTTCCTGGGCCTGCTGGCCGCGACGCTCGCGCGGGCGGTGCAGGACTTCCAGAAACACGGCGTGAAGCAAGGCGCCCTCGTGAACCTGAAGGCCGTCACGCCGGTCGCCCAGCCAGAGTGACGCCTGCTGGGTCCGGGGGCCGGTGGACATCGCGCGGGCCGGACACGCGTGGGTGCCACCGGTCCCTGCTAGCCTCCTTCTGTTCCGCCACGATGGCCGGGACAGGAGGCGACGATGGACTCACTCGACGCGCGCATGGAGCGGCTGGAAGGCCGCCTCCGGCGATGGCAGGGATTGACGCTCGCGGCATGCGTACTGGCCGGCATGGGCCTGGGGACCGCGGCCCTGCGTAAGCCGGCGCTGCCCTCCGGAGAGCTGGTCGCGTCCCGACTGGTGCTCAAGGATGCACGGGGCCGGACGCGGGCCACGCTGGACGCGAACCTCCCTGGCGGCACGGCCCTGGTGCTGAACGACAGCGAGGGCCGTCCCCGAGCATTGCTGGGCGTGGGCGACGACGACTCGCCCCGCCTGCGCTTCTCCACGGCGGAGGGCGAGTCGTTGGCGGAGCTGATGGTGTTCTCGGACGAGGCGCCGCGACTGACCTTGTCCAAGGCAGGGGGCGCGGAGCTGTTCTCGGTGGGGCTCCAGGTGGATGGCTCATCGCGGCTGGAGCTGGCGGACGTGACGGGCAGGCCCCGCGCCATCCTGGGCGCGGACGAGGAGGGCTCGCCCGGCCTGCTCCTGGTGGACCGGCGCGGACAGCCCCGGGTGGAGCTGCGCGTGGGCCGCTCGGACGAGGCGAGCCTGATGCTGGAAGGCCGCGACGGCCAGGTGTTCAGGGCGCCCGGCGTGCAGTGACCGCTGACAGGCCCGCGCGTGCCCGAACGAAGGGCACGCGCGGCGTTGTCAGGAAGGGATTTCCGCGCGCGTCAGGAGTGGATGAAAGGAGCGGTGCCCATGACGACGCGCGACGAGCTGAACCCGAAGCTACCTGCCGACATGGACCCGCCCCTGGACAGCCTGGAACTGGCCATCGCGTCGTTCCGCGGCAGTCCGCCTGGCATCTGACCCTGCGCCACACCCGGTAACGCCGGGGAGTGCATGGACAGAGGCCGGGCTCCCGAGGGGGGACCCGGCCTCTGTCATGTCCGGGTCCTCCCTCGACGCTCCACCCTCCATCGGGATGTAGCTCAGTCTGGTCAGAGCGCGCGCCTCGGGCGCGCGAGGTCGCTGGTTCGAATCCAGTCATCCCGACTTCACAGTCATCTCAATTCAATACATGCCGGGGTAGCCCAACTGGGAGAGGCGCCGCGCTCAGAACGCGGAGGTTGTGGGTTCGAATCCCGCCCTCGGCACATCATCTCCTACCGAGCACGGTGACATGAACGCCACGAGACATCCGGAGCAGGTCCTGCAGACCCTCCTGGAGCTGCTGGCCGAAGACCCGTCGCTTCGCGTGGGTCAGGCCATCGCCAACGCCACGGCCCGAAGGCTGAAGGGACGAAGCGACCCCTTCTCGATCGAGGACGGTGAGCTGCTCAAGGGATTGGACGTGCTCCTCGCGGAGGCCCGCGCCCGGAAGACCTCCTGACCTCCAACTCGACCGAACTGTCGGCCCCGGCGGTCATGACCGGGTTCTGCACACCGAACCAGAGTGCGGTCAGGAGGCGCGAGCGCTGAGCAAGCGCTTGCGGGCGGTACTGTGGCTGGGGCTTCTTCTCATTCGAGGAGCGGCCGCGGCTTCAATCGACAGTTAGGCTTCAGCCCCCCAAGGAGCCGCCCCGCTCCGGGTGTTCACTGGCGCGTCTGGAGATAGCACCGCTCGCGCTCCTTCCACACCCAAGTGGCAGTGAGACCGCGGAAACGGGGGCACCTTCAGCGATTTTTTGGGACGCCGACACGGTGGAGCGCTCTTCCGATGTCGAGGTCCATGCGACCTCGGCCGCCTCGGGGCTCATGTATGTCTGCGATATCGGAAATCCGGACAGCCTTCGGGCCGTGGGGATTCTTGGACGACCTGTTCATGGATGGATATTCCGACAGCCCTCGAGTCCCCATTGGCGGTCCGCGCGGCCCAACCCACCGTCTGCCCCTTTGGGCAGGAGAGGAGAAAGACATGCGGGCAATCAGTTGGTGTGTCATTGCGGGCCTGACGCTCGCCGGGTGTGGCGTTTCCCCTGACGCTGTGGATTCACGGGCGCCGGTGACGGACGGCCAGGAGGTGACGCAGCAGGCATGTCCTCCCGGAACCGCCTCGCGCGTGAAGGTCATCACTCCCTCGGGGACGGGCCCCGTCATCATCAGTGGCCGGGCCTCTGGAGATGAGCAGCTCGTCAGCGCCCAGGGAAAGCTCTTCTTCGCCGCCGCCTTGTCCAATGGACCCACGGTGCTCTGGCGCACGGATGGCACGCCGGCGGGCACCTCCCCCGTGAAGGTGTTCTTCTCCGGCGTCCAGTCTCCCCTGGAGCTCTACGGACTGGTGGCCGTGGGAAACCAGATCTTCTTCCAGATCGACACCCCGGGATTCGGACAGGAGCTGTGGGTCAGCGACGGAACGGAACCGGGGACCCGGCTCGTCAAGGACCTGACGCCCGGCCCCGCCAGCACCTTCCTGACGCATGTCAACGCGGTGAACGGCCGCCTGGTCTTCATCCGAGAGGCGCAATCCCAGTTCGAAGTGTGGCGCTCGGACGGCACCGCCGCGGGCACCGTGAAGGTGGCGACCCTGCCCCAGGGCTCGCAGCTCAGCTACGCCTCGCTCAAGGTGGGCAACGCGCTGCACCTGTTCCTCTCATCGGCGTCCCAGGGGACCTCGCTCTGGCGCACCGACGGAACGACGGCCGGGACGTCGCTCGTCAAGAAGCTGGATGCGGACGCCATCCACATCGACCGGCTGGGACATGCGGGGAACCTGGGCCTGTTCCTGGTGGATGACGGGCCCAACCATGAGGTGTGGAAGACGGATGGCACCCCGGCGGGGACCGTGCGGCTGGAGTCCTTCGGCAGGCCGGTGTCCCTGCTCGGCGCCCTGGGCTCCTTCGTGTACGTGGCCACGGATGACGCCGCCACGAACCAGTTCCGCGTCGAGCGGGTCTCCCTGAGCGGAGGAGGCAAGACCTTCATCACCCGCCTGCCCAATCGCTACGCGAGCGACCCGGATGCGACTCCGTACCTCCAGCGGACCACCGCGTCCGGAGGCAAGCTCTACTTCACCGTGGCCATCAGCAGCCTCGGCCCCGCACCGCGTGACGTCGAGCTGTGGGTGACGGATGGCACGGCCACCGGGACGCGCCTGCTCCACCACCCGTTGAGCCTGGGGGATGAATACACCTCACCCTTGTTCGCCACGGGAGCGGGCCCCGTCCTCTTCGCCGGGTCGGTGGACGGCGCGTATGTCGAGCCCTGGTTCACCCAGGGCACTCCAGGGACGACGGGACTGCTCGCGGACATCGGCCCGGGCTCCTATGGCTCGAACCCGGATGGGTTCGCCCGCCTGGGCAGCCGCGTCCTCTTCTTCGCCGGCGACGACACGGGCGACTACCAACTCTGGTCCGCGCCAGCCAGCTTCTCCTGCCCACCGGGGCCGGTGGCTCCGAAGTAGCCGTGCACGACGGAAGCGGGCCGCGAAGGAGCATGACGCCGCGGTGGACGAGACTGGCGGCTTGAGGCGATGTCACGCACCTCACGCCGCCGGCCCGTCCCTGCTGGGGGTGGAGGGGGCGATCCAGGAATCGACTGGCCCCTGCGCGTGCTGCCATGCCCTTCCCGGCCCCCCGGCGGCGGGGCCTGCCAGGCCTGCCGTGCGTGCCTAACGTCCTCGCGAGGCGACGCCGCACGGGAGGCACCATGACGGAGACGACGCAGCTGACCCCAGGAGAGCGCGAGGAAGGCGCGGCGCTCCTCCAGCGCTCCTGGCAGTTGGTGGGCGCGCTGACGCACGAGCTGTCCCCCGGCGACCTGCGCACGGGGCGCTGGTTCACCAAGCTGCTGTCCACCTACCTGCGCCACTACGACGCGCATGTGCTGAACGCGGCCGCCGCGGCGAAGGGCACGGCCGCTGACGCCACCGACGCCATCATCCAGCGCGCCTGCATGGCCGCCTTCCTCTCCGGAGCGGGGAGCGGCTCGGCGACCTCTGGCCTCACCGTGGTCGCGGCGGACGCGGGCATCCCCGGGTTGGTGGTGGCCATCCCCGCCGCGGGCCTCGTCGTCACGGCGGAGATGCTCGTGCATGCCCTCATCAACCTGCGGATGGCGTGCGACCTGGCCAGCGCCTTCCGCGTGCGCTTCGACCCGGAGGACCCCGCCGACCTCTCACGCCTCTACGCCATCATCCGGGGCCGGGCGGAGCAGGACGAGGACGATGGCACGCTCGGCCTGGGGCGCGTGGAGCACCTGGTGCATGCGAAGGGTGCCGAACTGGGCGAGGACCTGGGGGCGAAGCTGCTGGGCGACAGCGTGGCGCGCAACCTCGTGCCCTTCCTGAACGTGTTGACGTGCTCCGTGGCCAACTGGCGGCGCACCCGGCATCTGGGGAGGTCCGTGCTGCGCTACGTGCGACTTCGCCGCGCGCTGGAGGACGCGGATGCCGCCATCCGGCGCGTAGCCCCGGAGAGTCGAGGCCTGCTGCTGGAGAGCACCTGGTTCCTCTTCATCTCCGATGGCCGTCTCCGTGAGGAAGAGTCCGCCGTGCTCACGCACCAGCTCGCCCGACTCTCCCCGGCGCGGCGCCGGGAAGCCGTGGGCCTCTTCGTGGAGGACGCCTCCGCGTGGCTCAAGCGCTTGCGCGCGGCACCGGCCCGGTCGCGCGAGGTCCTCATGTGGTCACTGAATCAGCTCTCCGCCGCGGACCTCTGCGCGTCCGCGCCCGAACGGGACCTGCTGCGCAAGGCCGCGGAGGCCCTGCACACCCCCATGGACGTCGGGCACCTGGACACGCTGGTGCACCGCTACCGCAAGGAAGGCGTGGCGCACGCGTTCGCCGCCCCGGCGCCCGCCGCCGAGCCGCGCGCACGCAAGCCGGCCGGACGCAAGAACGCGAAGGCCCAGCGGCGAGCGGCGAGGGCCGAAGAGGCGTCGACTCGCCTCCACTGAAGGCCTTCCACCGCGTCCCATCAGGCCCTGGCGATAGAGCGGGATGTTGACCGGCGGAACCGCTGGCCCACGGGTGTCACACCATCATCTTCCCCCGGCGCGTCGGGCCGCCTTGTCCGGAGGGGTTGCCGTCCCCACCTCCTGGAAGCCGGGTCGGGGGTGCGAATGGTGGTGTTCCTCATGGACGGGCAGGCCGCGCCCGCGAGGGTGGTGCGCCACTCGACCGCGGCGCGGCGGTTGCGCCTGGAGGTCCCCGGCCTTCGGTGGAACCGTTTCCTCGGAGAGCGGCTGGAGCGCACCTTCTCCACCTGGCCCGGCATCGAGGAGGCGAGCGCCGAGCCCCGCACCGGCCGCCTGCTCGTGCGCTACGCCCCAGAGGCCCCGCTGCTGTCCCGGCTGCGCGAGCAACCGGACGAGCAGGTCATCTGGCCCGCTCCACGCCAGGCCCGCCCGGCGCGAGGCACGGAGCGCGCTCCCCGGGAGCCGTGGCACGCGATGACGCTGGACGCGGTGCGAGCCCGGCTGGACTGCTCGGAGCAGGGGCTCTCCTCGGCGGAGGCGGCGCGGCGGCTCAAGAGATACGGCCTCAACATCGTGGTGGCGGAGGAGCCGCGCTCGCGGCTGGCCATGCTGGGTTCGCAGTTGGCCAACGTGCCCACGATGCTGTTGCTGGGCTCGGCGGGCTTCTCCGCGGTGGCGGGAGACGCGCTGGAGGCCACCGCCATCCTCGCGGTGGTGGGGCTCAACGCGGGCATCGGCTACCGCATCGAGCGCCGCAACCAGGAGCTGCTCGCCTCGTGGCAGAAGCTGGAGGCGGGCTCGGCGCAGGTCTTGCGCGGCGGCGTCCTCCTCACGGTGCCGGTGGCGGACCTCGTACCGGGGGACGTGGTGCTGCTGCGCGCGGGGGACATGCTGCCCGCGGACGTGCGCGTGCTGGATGCGCACCGGCTCTCCGCGGACGAGGCGCCCCTCACCGGAGAGAGCGAGCCGCAGCCCAAGCAGGCCGCGCCGGTGGATGCGCGGGCACCGCTGGCGGAGCGGGCGTCCCTGTTGTTCGCGGGCACGTCGGTGGCTTCGGGGCATGGGCGCGCCATGGTGGTGGCCACCGGGGCGGACACGGAGCTGGCGCGCGTGCGGGAGCTGGTGGCCCAGGAGTCCTCGCCGCCCACGCCGCTGACGCGCAAGCTGGCCCACCTCAACCGCCGCGTGGCGGTGGCCTCCGTGGGCGCCGCCGCGCTGTCAGCCGCGATGGGGGTCGCGCATGGCCGCTCCGGGGTCCAGGTGCTGCGTGGCGCCGTGGCGCTGGGCGTGGCGGCGCTGCCGGAGGGCCTGCCCCTGGTGGCGACCGCGGCGCTGGTGCGCGCCATGCAGCGGCTGCACGCGCGCGGCATGGTGGTGCGGCGCGTCTCCGCCGCCGAAGCGCTGGGAGGGGTCACCGTCATCTGCACGGACAAGACAGGCACCCTCACGCGCAACGAGATGCGGCTGGACGTGCTGGACGTGGGGGACGGGCCCCTGGAGCTGTCCTCGCTGCGCCCCAGGCCCCAGGCCGTGCTGGAGGACCCACCCACGCTGGCGCTGGCGCTGGGGTTGCTCAACAGCGACGTGGACGTCCACCGCAGCGGCAAGGAGCTGGTGGTGTCCGGCAGCTCCACGGAGAAGGCGCTGGTGGACGCCGCGCACGCCGCGGGGCTGGACGGGGCCGCGCTAAGGCTCGCCTTCCCTCGCCGCCACCTGCGCGAGCGCTCCGAGGGCATCCACTACGTGGTGAGCGTCCACCGTGCGCCCGGCGGCGGCGAGCTGGCCTTCGTCAAGGGGGCTCCCGAGCAGGTGCTGGCCATGTGCGAGCGGGACTCGAAGGGGCCGCTGGACGCGCGGAAGCGGGAGCGGCTGGCGCGGCGCAACGACGCGCTGGCGGCGGACGGGCTGCGCGTGCTGGGGCTGGCATGGCGGCGGTTCGCCGAGGGCGGAGGGCCCGCGCCCACGGACGGCTACACCTTCATCGGCTTCGTGGGGTTGCGGGACCCGCTTCGCGAGGGCGCGGCGGAGTCGGTGCGGCAGGCGCACGGCGCGGGCATCCGCACGGTGGTGCTGACGGGAGATCAGCCCCGCACGGCGGAGGCCATCGCCCGCAGGGTGGGGCTGGAGGGCGACACGCTCACCACGCAGTCGCTGGCGGAGATGCTGGAGCTTCCGGACGGCGAGCTTCCCCGGAGGCTCGACCGCACCGCGGTGCTGGCGCGCGTGACGCCGGAGGACAAGCGGAAGCTGGTGAAGGCGCTGCGGGCTCGGGGCGAAATCGTCGCCATGGCGGGGGACGGCATCAACGACGCCCCGGCGCTCCAGGCCGCGGACGTGGGCGTGGCGGTGGGGGTGGGCTCCAGCGACATGGCGCGCGCGGTGGCCGACGTGGTGATGGCCAGCGAGGACCTGCGCAGCATCATGTCCGCCGTGGGCGAAGGCCGCATCGTCCAGGACAACCTGCGCCGCGCGCTGCGCTTCCTCTTCGCCACCAACTTCTCGGAGATGGCGCTGGTGCTGGGCGCGGGCGTGCTCGGGCTCGCGGATCCACTCACGCCGCTACAGTTGTTGTGGATCAACCTCCTCACGGACACCCTGCCGGGGATCGCCCTGGGGATGGAGCCGGGGGACCCGGCCATCCTCGACCGGCCGCCCGCGCCGCCAGGGATGCCGTTGCTGACGCACCGGGCGGCGCGACAGGTGGCGCGGGATGGCCTGCTGATGGCGGGCGTCGGGGGGCTGGCGCTGGCGCTGGGCGGTCCGCCGCTGGCTTTCGGGACGCTCACCGCGGTGCAGCTCGGCTACTCGGCCGTGTGCCGGGCTCCGAAGGAGACGCGGGGCCATGTGCCCTCGGACGGCGAGTGGCGCCTGCCCGTCTTCATCGGCGGGGCCGCGGCGGTGCACATGGCGGCGCTCACCTTCCCCCCGCTGCGGCGCGTGCTGCGCCTTCCCGCGCCCACGCCGCTGACGTTCGGCGGGGTGGCCGTGGGCTTCGCGCTCCCGGCGCTGCTGGGCGTGTTGCCCGCGTGGGGTGGCCAGGCGGTGCGCCGGGTGCGGCGCCGCGAGGGCCGGCGGGTGATGACTGACGCAACTTCTCTGCTGGAGGAAACCCCGTGAAGTTCGACCTTCCATCCTTTCTCCTGGGCTATGGCGCGGGCGCGAGCACGATGCTGCTGGGCAAGCACCTGCGTCCGCTGCTCGTGGAGGTGGCCTCCGCGGGCTACCGCTTCGTCGACATGGTGGCCGCGCGCGCCGCCATGAAGCACGAGGACCTCGAGGACCTGATGGCCGAAGCGAAGGCCCGGGCCCGTGGGGGCGAGCGTACGCGGCCGGCGGGCGAGGCCCGGGCCTAGGGAGGGAGCAGCATGCAGAGGGTCATTCACCTCATCCATACCTCGCCGGGGCGCACGCGCCTGCGGCTGCCGTGGTTGCGGCACGACGCGAAGGAGGCCACGGCGCTGGCGGACGAGCTCCTGCGAGTGGAAGGAATCCGCGAGGTGCAGGTTCGGCCCTACACCGGCAGCGTGCTGTGCATCCACGCCCCCCAGGAGCTGGGGGTCGAGGACCTGCTCGAGGAGGTGCGCCGGTGCACCGGCGTGGACCGGGTGTTGCGTCCCGGGGAGGAGCCGCCCGAGGAGGAGGTGCTGCTGCTGCGGGCGCTTTCAGAGGGCAGCGGCGTGGCGCGCGCGGCCAGTCAGTGCGTCAAGGGCATCAACGTGGACCTGCTGCGTGCGACCGAGGGGCGCCTGGACCTGGGCGCGCTGGCGGCGATGGGCTTCGCGGTGGCGGGCGCGGTGGAGGTCGCCGTGACGGGCAGGCTGACCCGCCCGCCATGGTTCAACCTGGGCTGGTGGGCCTTCCGCACCTTCATCACCATGGAGGGCGTGGCCATCCGGAAGACCCCTTCACCGGTGCGTCACTCCGACAGCGGCGTCCAGGCACCGCATGGCCAGGACACCGCCGGGGCTCCCCGACACGACGCGTGAGCGGAGGCGGGGCGGCACACGCTCCCGCATGCCGATCCGTCCAGGGCTCAAGGACCGCGCGAATCCCACGGATTCTTGAGCGCCTTGGGCGAAGCCAGGGAACCTTCCGTCAACGCCAGCCTGCGTTCAGTAGCGCCCGCAGCTGAAGTCGTTCTTGTTGACGTTGATTCCCGTCATCGCGGTCCCGAGCGGACACATGTGCAGGTTCTTCCCCGTGTCACGGGTCGCCCCATTTGCATCCACGGACTCAATGACGGTCCCGGGGATACCCGGCTGGCAGATCAGCACGTTGTCCTGCGCGCTCATGCCGACCATGAAGTAGTTGGGGGGACACACGTGCATGCCATTGCGATGGGTGCCATTCGCATTGTCGGCCACGCGGTTGTAATACCACGGCTGGGCATTGACGAAGGTGCACCGGAACATGTTGTCATTGACGCTCACTCCCGTCATGACATACCCCGGCTGACAGCAGTGATAGTTGGGCACGAACGGGGTATAGCCGTTGTTACACCGGGTGCTGTAATTGGGCTGATCCCCATTGTCGTAGTAGACGGTGCTCGTGAGGAACGCGAATGCAGGTGGGGGCTGGGTCGTCCCACCCGTACCGCCGCCCCCCGTGCCGCCTCCCGTATCACCGGTGTCACCGCCGCCCCCTGGGTCTTCGACCTGGAGCGCCGCGGAGGCAGTGCCCCGCGGATCTTGAGCCATCGGCTCAGCGCCTCCACAGGCGGCAAGCAGAGCGGACAGCAGCAGCGTGGAGCTCAATCGAGTACGGAGGGGGTGCGAATACATGGGCGTCGGGTCCTGGAGAGTGCTGCGGTGGGGGGCAAGTGCGACGGAGCCGCCTGCGAGAGGCCGACTCCCTTCGCGCGGCCGATTTTAAATAAACAGTAAAATTCTAGCAATACCAATTCGACAGCTCTCTCCGAGCTTGAATCATCTTTGACCCATCTCTCGATGACATGGCGCATCATCGGCCTGATGTTTGAGCAAGGAGCAGGTCCTCGCAGGCTGCACGCGGGTGAATCGCATCCTGGGTCTGCTTGTGGTTCACCGCGGCCTTCAGCCCGCTCATCCCCCACTCCACCTCTGACGCGCTTCACACATGGGACTTCCGCCTGGGGACGACCTGCTCATCCCCGAGCAGCGATGCGCAGCCGGCCGGTACCGGGCTGAACGTCAGACGTGTGTCCTTTCCTCTCTTCGCCGGAGGCATTCACAGGAGGCCTGGATGCGGATGACGCGAAGTTGGGCGGCGTGGCTGTGGCTGGTGGTGCCTCACTTCCTGACGCGCGTGGAGGCGACGACGCTGACGTTTCAGCCACGGGCGGGCATGGGCACGGCTCAAGGCTTCATGCAGGTGGAGCCGACGCTCATTCTCGACGGAGGCGCGGAGTTCGGCCTCAACCTGGGCGCCCCGGTGCGGCTACATCTTTGGGGCGGAGGGAAAGACACGGGTCTCGTGCGGAGGGAGGACTGGGACAGCCTCTCGGACTGGGGGCAGGTGGTGCGTGCCCTCAAGCTGGGCTCGGACAACGCGCCCGTGGGCGTCTGGTTCGGCGCGCTGGAGTCCTTCAGCCTGTTGTCCGCGCACCTCGTGCGGCGCTACTCCAACCGAAGCAATCCCGACTACCACCCCGCGGGAGGATTCCTCACCGGGACGCTGGGACCGCTCTACACGCAAGCCTTCGCCTCGGACGTGCTGGGCGCGCGCCTGATGGGGGCGGAGGTCGCGCTGGACGTGCAGCACGTCCTCTTCGACCAACCCCGCGAGCCGGGCCGCTACACGCTGGCGCTCTCCGCCGTGCATGACTGGGGACGGGTCGGAGGGCGCGCGCCCTCAGTGACGCTGGCGCACCTGGACGGCACTGCCGTGGCGGTGCAGGGGGCCTTCGCCACGGTGGGCCTGGGGGTGGACAATGCGCGCTGAGGCCCTGCTGCTGGCCGTGGTGATGCTGGCCACGGGATGCGCCTCCGTGCCACAGGCTCCCGGGCATGGCCTGAGCTTGAGTTACGCGCCGAGTGAGTCCCCCTCGCCCGCGTGGGTGGCGGCTCCTGGGGATGAGCCTCCACGCGCATTGCGCTCCCCACCGTCCTCCATCTCGGGGCCTGGGATGTACCAACGGCTGCTGCGCCGCCAGGGGCCACGCGACGACGCGACCGGCGCGGGGTACGGCAGCAGGGATGGAGCCGTCGGGGGCAGGGGGCGGAGCACCGCCCTGACACGTCAAGCCGTCCTCGCGGCCATCGGAGAGGTGCGGGGCTCCATGGACAGCAGCGAAGCCGCGCTCTCCAAACTGGCGTCCCGTCCTCCAGCCCTCGTGGGATGGGGCTTCACCGGCGTCTTCACGCGATACCTCGACCAGGGCTCCACTCAGTTGACGTGGCTTCGTGACGCGCTCGGGAGTGCCACCGCGTTGACGGATGCGGCCTCGGACGTCGGCGACGCGGACATGGAGCTGGGCCTGCTGCGCATGACAGGGCCGAAGCTCCAGGCGGCCCAGTTCGGGACCCTCCTGCTTGCCACCTGGGTTGACTTCCTCCACCTCGCTGACGCCATTTTCAGAAACTGCCCGATGTGCAGCGTCGAGAAGCTGTTCGCAGACCTTCATCGCGTGCAGGGAATGATGGAGCCCACGCTGGCGGACCTCTCTTCACTGGACCCGGAGCGAGTCGAAGCGGCGACCCTCGCGATGCCTGAACTGATGGGGAAGCTCACCCGTGAGTTCGACACACTCCAGCGAGAGACCCGCTCGACCATGAAGCTCGGCGGGCAGGTCATCGCGGCGATGCAGGCGTTGGAGATGGTCGCCATGATCTCCACGCTGAAGATGTCGCTCCCACGGCTCCCTCCCTCCGCCCCCGCCACGCTCGGCGTGGGCCTCGTGATGAGTTCGGGTGGAGTCATGGTGGGCTCGCGGATTGCCGTCTCCGCCGAGTGGGTGGAGATGATGCGAAGGCTCGTGCAGGCGGGCGTCCTCTCCGTTCCTGCCGTCAGCGCGGCCGTCCGCATTCACGGTGGACAGGTCATGATGGCCCAGGCCCATCAGGACCTACCCAAGGGCGTGCGCGACGCGTTGGGGGACAGCCCCGAAGTGCGCGGCATGCACGAAACCGGCAGGGCAGGAGCGGGCATGTCGGACGGCCCGAAACACCATGTGTTGCCGCAAGAGCACCGCGAGTGGTTCGAGCAACGCGGCTTCAAGGGCGACATGGACATCGACCAGTTCTGCGTCCGGTTGGAGCAGGCCCACCACGAGGCGATTCACGGTGGGGGAAACTGGAAGCTGGGGCGCACATGGCCCGGTGAGTGGAATCGGCTGATCATGGAGCTACTGCGCGACGCCGAGGCCGAAGCTGGACGCAGGTTGACGCGGAATACGGTCCTGAGGATCGTCGGAGAAAACATGAAGATCTACGACATCCCGATGAATTTCACTAAGGGGAGAAGCCGATGACCGACGGACGTTCATGGCAGGGGAACTGGAAGGCCCGCCTGTATGAGCGCGTCCACGAACACGGCTTCGACTCGCTCACTGCCTTTGCCGAGGCCCGCCCTACCGCTTCGCTGGTGGCGCTGGCCGAGGAGCTTGGTCGCGAGGACATTGCCGGTGTGCAGGTGTTCAGAGGACTGGTGGCCGAGGCGGAGCGCAGCCATCAGGTCACACGCCTCGTTCGCGGGCAGTTCGTGCGCGAACTGTGTGCATATCTCCCAACCGGCTGGCCAGCCGTGCTGGACGACGACGCTCGGATGGAGGTTGCCCTCGTGTTCAGCCAATGGTCGGCGTACACCCCAGAAACCCATAAGGGGAGAGTTCGACTGGCCAGGGAGGCACTTCGCGCCAATCCCCCCCCCGCTGGATGGCGCCCGCTCGGCCCTGACGACGAGCTTCTTCGGACACTCCTCCCCGACGAGGGAGCTTGACTGGAAGCGGCGCCCCTTCGATCCGATGAAGGAATCGCCATGTGCCCCGTGTGCCCCTCCAGCGGGGTTCGGGGGGCACATCGAATTGATATCGAGGCGGCGGTGAGGGCCCCAGCCCCCTGACGCAATGAGCAGCGAGCGGACCGTGGAGGGCCTGCATCCCAGCGACACGGGCTCCGAGCGCATGGCCAAGGAGTCGGCCTGCCCGGGCGAG
This sequence comes from Corallococcus silvisoli, assembly GCF_009909145.1. Lineage (NCBI taxonomy): Bacteria > Pseudomonadati > Myxococcota > Myxococcia > Myxococcales > Myxococcaceae > Corallococcus > Corallococcus silvisoli. The sequence continues at coordinate 775,297 of NZ_JAAAPJ010000001.1, read as the reverse complement.
GCGTCGCGGGACCGTGCGACGCCCCTCCCGTCACCCGAGGAGCTACTGACAGCAGATGACGTGCATGTCGGGGTGCATCCACTGCGTGTCCAGGACGTCCGGCGCCAGCTGCATGCGGCCCCACGGCCAGGCGCCGACGACCGGCGTGGAGCAGGACACGTCATACGCCGGCCAGACCGAATAGGTGTTGTCCGCGCGGATGGCCACGAACTTCGCGGCGACGCAGCTCTTGGGGCCGTTCTGGTTCGCCGCGCAGATCGCCTGGCCGGTCATGCCCTGATAGGCCATGGTCACGTAGGCCGGCTGGGACCCGGAGGGGCACTGCTGGGCCGCCAACGCCCGCGGAAAGAGGGCGCGCACGTTCTCCAGCTCCAGGGCGGAAGCCTGGGTGGCGAAGAACGAGACGGCGAGGGCTGCGAAGGTCAGGGCATGCTTCATGGCTGTCTTCTCCAAGGCGTGATGCATGGGATGAACGGTTCGCGGCGACTCGATGCCGCCGCGAATGCGTGACATTGCAGGGGCCGCGCCAGGGCCGGACCTGGCGCTTCCGGTGGAGCCCTCCGAGGAGGACGGCCTCCAGGAAGGAGCCCGTCCCCTGGCTCCCCTCCGCGCCGACATGTCGCCGACATGCCGGTGACGTGCCGTGCCCTCCCGGGTCCACCCCGGCCACGGCTGGCCCGTTGCGAGTACGATGGGCGCCTTGCCTGGGGGCGTTGCTCGATGCGTCAGGGGTTCGAGGCCGAGCTGCGCGTGGCCCTCGCGGAGGGGCTGCTCTCCGAGCAGGAAGCAGGAGCACTGCGGGAGGAGGTCCAGCGCACGGAACGCGGGCCCCTGGCCCTGCTTCGTGAACAGGGCCGCCTGTCCGAGGACTCCCTTGTCTCGATGATGGCGCTGGTCCGGGGTGACGCCGCAGCCCGCTCGCGCTCCGGGGTCGAGGACGCGACCACCCCCGTCGCGCCTCCGCCAGCCCCCTCCCCCGAACCCTCCGCTTTCCCGATCCCCGGATGGGAGCGCTACCTGTGCGTGCGCTTCCTCGGCGAAGGAGGCATGGGGCGCGTCTTCCTCGCGAGGGATCCACGGCTGAACCGGAACGTGGCCCTGAAGTTCGTCCGCGGTGATGCCCCGGAGCTCACCCGGCGCTTCCTCTCCGAGGCCCGAGCCCAGGCACGGGTCAACCACGAGCGCGTGTGCCCCGTGTACGAGGTGGGAGAGGTCCAGGGGCGCGTCTACATCGCCATGCGGTTCATCGAAGGACAGTCGCTGGGCACGCTCGCCCGCGGGCTGTCCTTCGAGCAGAAGGCGCTGGTGCTCCAGGCCGCCTGCGAGGGCGTGCACGAGGCACACCGCGTGGGCCTCATCCACCGGGACCTCAAGCCCTCCAACATCCTGGTGGAGCGCGCGGAGGACGGGACGCTGCGCCCCTACGTGATGGACTTCGGGCTGGCGCGGGACTGGAAGGAGGGCGCCACCGCCACCGGCGCGGTGCTGGGCACGCCCCACTACATGTCACCCGAGCAGGCCCGGGGCGAGGTCACCAGCCTCGACCGCCGCGCGGATGTCTACAGCCTGGGCGCTACCCTCTACAGCGTGTTGACGGGCCAGCCGCCCATCCCCGGAGCCAATGGCCTGGAGGTGCTCAACCACATCGCCCACACGGAGCCCCGGCCCCCTCGCGCGGTGGATCCCGACATCCCGAAGGACCTCGAGGCCATCGCGCTCAAGTGTCTGGAGAAGGAGCGCTCGGCCCGGTACGACTCGGCCCGGGCCGTGGCGGACGAGCTGGGGCGCTTCCTCCGCGGCGAGCCGGTGCGGGCTCGCGCGCACGGGCCCGGGTACCGGCTGCTGCGGACGCTGCGCCGGCACCGGTTCGTGGCGTCCGTGAGCTTCGTGGCGACCCTGCTCGTGCTCCTCGCGTTGGGACAGGCGGGGCTGGCCCGCCGCGAGGCCGCCACACGGGAGCGCCTGGCCCGCCGGTTCACGGAGTCCGTCGAGCGCATCGAGGCCCTGGCCCGCTACTCGGACCTGTCGCCGCTGCATGACACCCGCGTGGATCAGCGCGCCATCCGGACGCGCATGGCGGCGCTCGCGGCGGAGATCCAGGAGGCCGGCGAGCAGGCCGCGGGCCCCGGACACTATGCGCTGGGGCGTGGCTACCTGGCGCTCGGAGACGAGGCGCGAGCCCGCGAGGCGCTCGAAACCGCCTGGGCGCGAGGCTTCCGCGAACCCCGGGTGGCCTATGCGCTGGCGCTGGTCACGGGCCACGAATACCAGGCGCGACTGCTGGAAGCCGAACGCCTGCGCGACCCCCAGCGGAGGGAGGTCCTCAAGCGCGAGGCCGAACTCCGCTATCGCGATCCGGCGCGGGACTGGCTCCGCCAGAGCGACGGTGCCGAGGTCCCCTCCACCGCGTATGTCGCGGCGCTGCTCGCCTTCTACGAGGACCGGTGGGACGACGCCCTCGCGCGGCTGGCCACGCTCGGCCCCGGGTTCTCGTGGTTCCACGAAGCGCTCAAGCTCAAGGGCGACATCCTCCAGGCCCGCGCCATGCGGCACTGGAACCTGGGCCAGCCCGAGGCCGCGGCGGCGGACTTCGAGGCGGGCCGCAAGGCCTACGCGGAGGCGGTCGCGAGCGGCGAGAGCGTGGCCTCCCTCTACACGGCCCAGGGCGAGCTCGAGTTCGGCGCGCTCATCCTGGAGGTCTACGGCAAGGGCGCGGTCCTGCCCCCCTACACGCGAGGGCTCGAGGCTGTCGCGCGCGCGCTCACCGCGATGCCAGACCACTCCGATGCATGGGTATTGGAAGCCCGCCTCCACCGCCGGCTCGCCGAGTACCAGGGCAACCTGGGCGAGTACGACGAGGCGCTCCCCCAGAAGGCGGTGACAGCCGCACGGCATGCGCTGGAGCTCGACCCCTCGCTGTCGAAGGCCCGGCTCGAGCTGGGGCAGGCCTGGTGGATCTGGGGCCACCTCCGTCAGCTCCACTCCCAGGACCCACGTGAGCAGCTCCGCGCGGCGGTCGAGAGCTTCGAGGGCCTGGCTCCCGAGGACCGGGACGCGGGCTTCCTCCTCAACCTGTGCCTCGTCCACAAGACCTGGGCCGACTACGAGGAGCAGGTGGGCGCGGATCCGCTGCCCCAGTACGGCAAGGCCATCGACGCCTGTCGCGCCTCGGTGCGGCTCGACGGGCGGGTGCCGGAGGGTTGGCTCAACCTGGGCATCGCGCTCTACACCCGCGCCACCCAGCCCCGGGATGCGGATGCGGACGCGGATCTCTCCCAGGCCGTGGCGGCGCTGGACCAGGCCCGGACCCTCAACCCCGGGCACGTGGTGACCTACTTCTACGCGGGGTTGGCGCATGCGCTCGTGGCCCGACGGCTCCACGTCCGGGGCGGTGAACCCAGCTCGGCGCTGGAGCGCTCGGCGGAGCTGTATCGGAAGGGCATCGAACTCGGCCCCGGCATCCCCCAGCTCCACAACGGCCTGTGCCTGACGCTGCTCCAGCAGGCGCAGGCGGACTGGGACCACGGAGCGGACCCCACCCCCGTGCTGGCCCGCGCCCAGGCGGCCTGCGAGCGGGCCGTGGCCGTCGCGCCGAAGAGCGGGTACGGCTACATCAACCTCGGGGAGGTGTTCGCCCAGCGCGCCCTCTACCAACGTGCGCGCGGAGAGGATCCCCGCGCGAGCGTGCGCGCGGCCGACCTCGCCCTCCAGCAAGCGCTGCGCTGGCTCCCGGAGGACGCCGGGACGCTGGCCAACCGCGGCATGGTCCACGCCACCCGGGCCACCTTCGAACTCGACCACGGACGCGATCCCCGCCCGAGCATCGCGCGCGCCGAGGAGCCCTTGCGGCAGGCGCTCGCGCGCAAACCGAACCAGGCCGACGCGTGGTACTTCCTGGGGGAGACGCTGGGCGCCCGGGCGCTGTACTCCGGCTCACGCGCCGAGGACTGCGAGGCCGCGGCCCAGGCGTTCCGGAAGGGCATCGCGCTGGCTCCAGAGCGACAGGACTTCAACCTGGGCTTCGGGCACTTCCTCCGGCGCTGGGCCGCCCGCGCGATGCAAGCGAAGCAGGACGCGGGCCCCCTGCTCCAACAAGCGCTGGAGCAGGTCGATCCGCTCATCGCGTCACGCCCCGACTGGCCCGACGCCCACCTGTTGCGAGGCGCGCTCCTCTCGCTCCGGGCGGCGCTCCCCCCGGACGAGGCCGGACAGCGACAGGCGTGGCGCGAACAGGCCGTGGAGGAACTCTCCCGCGCGCTCACCGCCAACCCAGGCTTTCAACGCGAATGGGGCGGCCTCCTGCGGGGTGCCCGCGCCAGACCCGAGCGGTGATGCGAGACCGCGTCAGGGAGGGGGCGGGGTCGCGACCATGGTGCCGGCGTTGCCTGTCGTGTCCTTCGGGGGGAATCGCGGCTCCTGCCCCTGCTCGCTGATCCACAGCCTGCGGCGCTGCTCTCCCGGCTCCGGCGCAAACAAGGTGTCCACCGGGAGGAGCATCACCTCCGTGTCGAGCAGGTCGATGCAGTCGCCCCCCTGGTCGGTGCTGTCGGACTCGAGGATCCAGAGGACGACGCCTTCGCGTGGGTTCGAGGCGACCACGACCTCGAGCACGTCTCCCGGCATCACGAGGCAAAGGCTGGGGTCATTCAGCGCCTCTTCGCTCCGGGCGCTGTTCATCACCAGTTGAAGGACGGGCTCGAGCCGCGTCCCCAGCGAGCGGACCGGATGCGAATCGTTGACGTACTTGGAGAGGATCAATTGGTGCTTCGGCATGGCACGGTTCCTTTCGACCCGACGACCCGGGGCCTCGAGCGGACCCGGCAATTCCTTGCATGGGGCCTGCCACGGCGTCAGGAGCCCCGGGTGCTCAGACCCAGCTCCTTGATGCGTCGGTTGAGCGCCCGCTTGGAGACCTCCAGGCGCCGGACCATCGCGTCCAGGTCACCTTCACACTCCTGATGACAGGCGGTGATCTCCTCCGCGGTCAGCGTCCCCGCCCTGCGGATGTTCGGGTGCTTGTCGATGACATCGTAGATGGACGAGCGCGGGATGCCGAGCCGGTCCGCCGTCAACTTGAGGTCCCACTGGTGCTGACGGAGCGCCGCCAGCAGCTCCTCGCCCGTGATGTCCGTGGATTTGCGCCGGGCGACCGCAGCGGGGGGCTTCGCGACCGGGGTCTCCACGACGGCGGTCTCCAGTTCCCCTGCGAGCCGCGGATCCAGCCGCAGGACCGGCTGCCCCCGGCTCCCAATCACGAGCTGGCGGGTGAGGTTGCGCAGCTGCCGGACGTTGCCGGGCCACGCGAAGCGCAGCAGGCGCAGCGCGAGCGAGGCCGGCAGCCAGGGCTCGGCGTAGGGGTCACGGGGCGTCAGGCGGTGGGCTTCGCCAATGGCCTCCAGCTCCTCCCGAGCGAAGTGCAGGAACAGCTCCCCCAGGTCCTCACGCCGCTCGCGCAGGGGTGGCAGCCGGACCTCGTAGCCAGACAGGCGGTGCAGCAGCGGCGCCTTGAAGCGCCCGTCCCGGATGTGCTCCTCCAGGTGGGAGTCAGTGGCCGCGATGAGCCGCACGTCCGTCTTGATGGGGGTGGTGCCACCCACCGGATACAGCTCGCCGGTCTCCAGCACCCGCAGCAGCATCACCTGGACCTCGGGAGGGGCTTCGCCCACTTCGTCGAGGAACAGGGTGCCGCCGTGCGCCGCCCGGAAGAAACCCTCGCGGTCGCGGGTCGCACCCGTGAAGGCGCCCCGCTGCGCGCCAAACAGCTCCGCGGCCGCCAGCTCCCTGGGGATGGCGCCCAGGTTCACGCTGATGAAGGGGCGGCCCTGTCGTGGACCGTGTTGATGGATGGCCTGGGCCACCAGCTCCTTGCCCGTGCCCGTCTCACCCCGGATCAGCACCGGCACCTGGAGGTCGGCGATGCGCAGGATGTGCTCGCGCACACGCCGGATGCCCTGGCTGTCGCCCCGCATGCCCAGCGTGTCCGAGGGCGCACCCACCTGGCGCGAGGACAGGTGCAGCAGCAACACCAGCCGTCCGGCGACGTCGAGCGGCACGCCCGCCGCCAGCTCCTCCCGCGTGAACTCACAGCCCGTCACGAGCCCGCCGTTCACCGACACCCGGGTTCCACCCTCGCCGACGCGCAGCCGGATCCTCCCGGCCTCTCCCGCGGAGAAGACGATGGGGACCCGGCTGACGAAGGGGTCCGCCAGCGGCTGGCCGAAGGGCTCTCCGGGCCGGGCGAAGTTCGGACCGTTGCGGGACACCTCCACGTCGCGGCCCGCGAGGACCGCGTCCAGGAGAAGCCGCGCTCCCGCCCGCGTCGCCATGGGATGGGAGAGGAGGGTCAGGGCTGGCACCCACTCATCGGCGGACGCCGCGACCCGCGGGTTGTCTCCAACGGCCGTCGAGACCTCGGCCAGGCCCGAGGGAGACAGGGAATCACGAGGCCCGTGGCGGGACATGAGCCACGGTTTCTACCATGCCCGCACATGGAGCGCTCCGAGGCCCCCGTGGGGAGTCCCCTGCTCCCCCTGACGTCCTCAGAGGCTGCGCTCCAACCGCTCCCGCGCCTTCACGATGGCCGCGGTGCGTGTCGTCACGTCGAGCTTCGCGAACACGTTGCGCAAGTGCCACTTCGTGGTGGAGAGCGCCACGTTGGAGCGTTGGCTGATCTCCTGGTTGCTCAGCCCCTGGGCCAGCAGCTTGAGCATCTGGAGCTCCCGCTCGGTGAGCGGCTCCAGCGGCGCGCTGGGCAGTGCCGCGAACCCCACCGGCCCGCCGCTGCCCAGGGACAGCAGGTCCTGATACCGCTCGGTGTATCGGGCCGGCAGGACGTGGCTCAGCTTCCGCTGCGTGGCCGCCGCGACGATGACCTCCTGCAACCCTGGCGTCTCGTCGAACACGCCCCGGCTGAAGCCAAACCGCGGCACCCGCGCGAACCCCCGGTTCACCTCGGCGAACGCCGCCGCGGGGGCTCCGGCACGCCAATGACATACCGCCAGCGCGGCCAGCAGCGCCGTCTCCCGAGCGACACAGCCCGCCTCATGCGCGCTGGCCCGCAGCGTCTCCAGCAGCCCGTGCGCCCGGTCGTGCCGCCCCCGCGCCATCAACACCCAGGCCTGCGCCACCCCCAGCTGCTCCCAGGTCTCGTCGTAGAAGCGTCGCTCACGCCACTCGCCCCGGCGCATCCGCTCTCCCAGGCCGAACTCCCGCGCCACCGCCTTCACCCGCGCGGGGGATTGCTCCACCAACCCCAGGCGGATCTTCTCGCCACAGACATGGGCCAGGAAGCGCGTCTGGTGTCCGCACTCGAGCACGCTGTGCAGGTAGTCCAGCAACTGCCAGGCCTCCGCGTACTTGCCTCGAATCGACTTGATGCGGGCCAGCACCAGGTACGCCACCGCGAAGGTCTCGAACACCGCCGCCTGGGACAGCAGCGGCAGGACCTCGATGCAGAGCGCCTCCGCCTCATCCAAACGGTTCTGGTCATAGCGGGTGTTGGCCAGCGCCGTCGCCGCGTTCACCCACACCGGGTTGCGCCGTCCCCGGCTCGCGCGCTCGAACGCCGCCTCGCACCGGTCCGACGCATCTTTCATGTGCCCCTGCGCCCGGTCCGCCAGCACGATGAGGACGTCCGTGTAGCCCACCAGGTATGCATGGTTCAGCCCCTGCAACGTCTCGCGCGCGGCCGACGCGAGCCGGCGCATCGCATCGAACCGGTTCAGCCGGAGCGCCTGGTAGGCCTTCGCCGCCAGCACCGCTCCCGCCATGAAGACATCCGGCGCCTCGTCCCCGGGTGACTCCTCCAGTTCAACGCAGGAGCCCGGGGCCGAGTCCGACAGGACGGCGTGCAGCAGCGCGAGCCGGGAGAGCTGCCGCGACAGCCGCTCACGCTCCGGGTCGGCCCCCGCCGTCTGGAGCCGGCGCTGCGCGTCCTGCAGCGCCAGGGAGGCAGGCGCGAAGCAGCGGGACAGGATGAGGCACGCGATGCGCGCCACACAGACAGCCGGCGAGCGGAAGGTCTCCTCCGCTGTCAGCTTCGCCGTCCAATGGAGCACGGAGGCGATCTCGCCCTCGCGCATCCACGCCTCCGCGCAGCGGGCCGTGAGCTCCAGGCACCAGCCCCGGTCCCCCGAGGCGAACGCGTGCGTCAGCGCCTCGTCCGGCAGCGCGTTCCCGGCGAACCACTCGCTCGCCGCGCGGTGCAGCCCGGGGAGGCGGTCGCCGTACGTGCACGCGAGCTGGGTGCGCAGGAAGTCGAGGAACAGCGAGTGGAACCGGTACCATTGGTTCTGCGTGTCGAGCGGCTGGATGAACAACTGCGCCCGCTCCAGCTCCGCCAGCAGCGCCGGTCCATGCGTGATGCCCAGGAGCGCGTTGCACAGCGCCCCGTTGAGCCGGTCCACCACCGAGCTGAGCACCAGGAACGCGCGCACCTCCGCCGTCTGCTCGCGCAGCAGCACGTCCGCGAGGTACCGGGCCACGTCGTGGTTCGAGCCAATGGCCTTGCGGAGCGCGTCGCTCACGCTGGCATGCTCGCCCGCCGTCAGCAGGGCCAGCTTCACGCCGGCCACCCAGCCCTCGGTGCGCGCGCGCAGGTACTCGACATCCTCGGGCTTGAGCGCCGCGCCGCACAGGCGCTGGCCCAGCTCATGGATGGCCTCCCCATCCAGGCTCAGGTCGCGGCTGTCGAGCGTCACCAGCTGCTCGGTGAGCTTCAGCTTCGCCAGGTCCAGTTCGGGAGGGCTGCGCGAAGAGACAATCCAGTGGACGTGCGGCGGAGCGTGGTCCAGCAGGTATGAGAAGGCCCGCACCAGCGCGCCCTCCCGCAGCACGTGGAAGTCGTCCAGGACCACGACGAGCTCACGCCCCAGGTTCCAAAGACTCCGCAGCACCACCGTCGTCGCATGGTCGAGCGGGAGCGCCACCTGCGCATCCAACTGGCTCGCGATGTACGCGTCGAACTCCGGGGCCGCGCGGCGGATGGCCCCCACGAGGTAGGAGAAGAAGCGCTCGGGCGCGTTGTCCCGCTCGTCGAGCGACAGCCACGCGAGCAGCCGCGACCCTCGCGCCTCGCGGTCCCACTGCGTCAGCAGCGTCGTCTTGCCCGAGCCCAACGGCGCGGTCACCAACACCAGCTTGCCGCCAACCCCGCGGTCGATCTTCCGGAGCGCCGCGCTCCGCGACACGAGCACCGACGCCGTCCTCGGCGGCGAGAGCTTCGTCGGCAGCAGGTGTGAGACCGGGTCGCCCATCGGCCCAGGACGCTCCACGACGCCCCCTGGCGCGACAGGGCTCCCCAGAGCCATTCGAGAGCTCGGCATGGGCACCTCCCCCCTGCGACCGATGGCAATGCCCAGTAGACCACGGGCGACGCACTCGAGGACCGGCCCCCTCACGCCCCCAGCGTCGAGCAGAGAACACCGCGACGCGTCACAGGCGCACCCAGACCCCGTGGAGGTCCCCCCAGCGCGCCTGCGTCCCCCTCCCTTCGGAGGGGGCGATGTCGCGGTGCTCACTGGTAATTCAACTTGAGCAGTTATTCCTCGCTCCCTTGGAGATCCCCATGGTCCGTCACCCCCTAGCGGGAATGAGCAAGAACCGGTGGCGCGCTCACGCCCGTCTGCTGTGCGCCGCGGTGTCGCTCTTCGTCTCCTCGCGTGCCGCTGCCCAGGCGCCCTCGTTCATCGAGTTCGAGAGCGCGCACGTGCGCCCGTTGGCCCTCTCTCCCGACGGGACGAAGCTGTTCGCGGTCAACACGCCAGACAACCGCCTGGCGGTCTTCAACGTCACGAACGGAGGCCTGTCGCTCGTCGCGGAGGTGCCGGTGGGCCTGGAGCCGGTGTCGGTCGCCGCGCGCAGCGACACCGAGGTCTGGGTCGTCAACCACCTGTCCGACAGCATCAGCGTGGTGAGCGTGAGCGGCACGCCGCACGTGGTGCGCACGCTGCTCGTGGGTGACGAACCGCGCGACGTCGTGTTCGCCGGAGCCAACGGCCATGCGTTCATCTCCACCGCGCACCGCGGCCAGCAGCGCACGGACCCGTCCATCGCCTCCGTGCCCGGCGCGGGGGATCCGCAGCTCAGCACGCCCGGCGTGGGCCGCGCGGACATCTGGGTCTTCAACCCCGCGTCCCTCGGGACGACGCTGGGGGGCACGCCCGTCCGCATCCTGACGCTCTTCGGAGACACCCCGCGGTCGCTCGCCGTCAGCCCGGACAAGAAGACGGTGTACGCGGCCATCGCCCAGTCCGGAAACCGGACGACGACCATCAACATGGACAGCGTCTGCAACGGCTTCGGCAACGCGGGCGTGTGTCTCGTCTTGCCGGACACGTTCCCGTGGGGAAACAACCTCTTCCCAGGCGGGCTGCCCGGTCCAGCCACGAACGCCCAGGGTGCGAAGGCCCCGGAGACGGGCCTCATCGTCCAATGGAACAGCACCCGCGGCCGATGGGAGGACACGCTCGGCCGCGACTGGAACAACGGCGTGCGGTTCAACCTGCCAGACAAGGACGTCTTCGCCATCGACGCGGATGGCCTGCAACAACAGGCGTTCTACACCGGCGTGGGCACGACCGTCTTCAACCTGGCCACCAACCCGAAGACAGGCGTGGTGTACGCGACCAACAGCGACGCCAACAACCTCACCCGCTTCGAGGGCCCCGGTGCCTTCGGCGGCAGCACGGTGCAGGGCAACATCGCGAAGATGCGCATCACCGTCATCAAGGGGACGTCGGTGTCTCCGCGCCACCTGAACAAGCACCTCGACTATTCGAAGCTGGCCGGCGCCCCCGGCTTCGACCTCACGGCCAAGAACCACAGCCTCTCCACCCCCACGGAGATGGCCATCTCCAGCGACGGCGCGAAGCTGTACGTGGCCGCGTTCAGCTCCAGCAAGGTCGGTGTCTTCGACACCGCGGCGCTGGAGGCGGACACCTTCAACCCCAGGACGGCGAGCGCCAACTACATCCCCGTGAGCGGCGGCGGCCCCAGCGGCCTCGTGCTGGACGAGGCGCGCAACCGCCTCTACGTGATGACCCGCTTCGACAACGCGGTGAAGGTCATCGACCTCGCCACGAAGGGACAGGTGGCGGCGGCCGCGCTCTACAACCCCGAGCCCGACTCCGTCGTGCAGGGCCGCCCGCTCCTCTACGACGCGAACTTCTCCTCGGCCAACGGCGAGGCCTCCTGCGCCAGCTGCCACATCTTCGGCGACAAGGATGAGATCGCCTGGGACCTGGGCAACCCGGACGACCCGGTGTCCACCAACGCCATCGACAAGCGCCTCGCGAGCAGCCTCGAGATTGGCGCCTTCCGCCTGTTCACCGGCCACCCGAGTTCGGACATCAACGGCACCGGCAACCAGGACTCCTTCCATCCGATGAAGGGGCCCATGACGACGCAGACCCTGCGCGGCATGTCCAACTCGGGCGCCATGCACTGGCGCGGAGACCGCTCGACCGGGTTCTTCGGCGCGAGCGCCTACGACGAGGCGCTCTCCTTCAAGAACTTCATCGTCGCCTTCCAGGGGCTGCTCGGCCGCGCCACCCTGCCCACCGAGGCGGAGATGAACCGGTTCACGAGCTTCCAGCTCCAGGTGCAGCTGCCGCCGAACCCCATCCGCAACCTGGACAACTCGCTCACCTCGACGCAGGCGGCGGGCCGCGACTTCTTCTTCGGCAGCCGCCGCGTGGACGGCCTGGCGATTGGCACCAACACCGGCTTCAGCTGCAACGGCTGTCACGCCATCGACGCCGCGCAGGGCTTCTTCGGCACCGACGGCCACTCGAGCTTCGAGGGCATCAGTCAGATCATGAAGATTCCCCACGTGCGCAACATGTACACGAAGGTCGGCATGTTCGGCTTCCCGGACAACAGCTTCTTCCAGCACCCGGAGAGCGGCCCCACGGGCGATCAGATCCGCGGCTTCGGCTTCACGCATGACGGCGCGGTGGACACGCTGTTCCGCTTCTTCAGCGCCATCGTCTTCTCCAACACCAGCATCGGCGGGCCCCTGGTGGGCTTCCGGAACGACACCGACCGCCGGGGCGTGGAGGCCTACATGATGGCGGTGGACTCCGACCTGGCGCCCATCGTCGGTCAGCAGGTGACGCTGACGTCGACGAACGGCGCCGCGGTGGGGCCGCGCATCGACCTGCTGGTGGCCCGTGCGAAGGCGCCGTTCGTGTCGAAGCTCCTGGGCGGCTCCACGTACGAGGCCGACCTGGTGGCGAAGGCCGCCATCGGGACCCGCGTGAAGGGCTTCCTGTTCGACCGCGTGGCCGGCACGTGGAAGCCCGACGACGGCACCGCCAACATCACCCCCCAGGCCCTCCGCGCGCTGGCGAACACGCTGGGTCAGGAGGTGACCTTCACCGCGGTTCCTCCGGGCTCCGGCACGCGCATCGCGCTCGACCGGAACCTGGATGGAAGGCTTGACGGCCAGTAGCGGGCCGGGCGCTCGTGGCCCCCCAGGCCCCGCCTCGCCGGCGCGTCCGGAGAGGCGGGGCCTTCATCCATCCGTGTGGAGGGCCGCGCTCGACCGCTTCAGGGCGAACGGGTCCAGCTCGTCGTGAAGTCGCCTGCGACCTCCGTGAGGGTGTCGGGCCCCGTCAGGGTGATGGTCACGGAGCGGGGAGCAGGGTGGCCACAAACCCCTGAACCGTACATGTAGCGCGTTCCCACGTAGGTCCCGGGGGTGGCACCCGCGGTCACTCCCGCGAATTTCAGGTCGCCCGCCAGCCAGCAACCATCTCCACCGCTCGACATGTACCCTGAACCGCTGCTGTACAGGGTGAAGCATCCGGGCCAGCTCGGATGACACCAGGTGCCCACCAGCGGATCACTCGGGGAGAGGGCTGCTGCCTCTTGAGTCGCCAGGGTCGGCCCTGCCTCCATCTCCCCACCACAGGCGGCAACGAAGAGCGCGGCACCCCAGACGAAAGTCGACTGTCTTTTCATGCGTCATGGCTCCTTCAATGGAAAACGTCAAACCCGAGGCGGCCGCGATCCTCCATTCGACCGCCACCCATGACAACCACCCATCCTCTTGTCTGGATTATTGTTGCGCGGCGCAATGATTCTCATCCGCCCCGCTCCCCTTACAATTCAAGCGCGATGGCGGCAGGATTCTCCCTGGGGGGACCCGAACTTCCTCACAGGTCCCTGTGGGAGACACCATGAAGAACCTGTCACGAACGACTGGGATGTGGCGTTGGATGTTCGGTGCTCGCGGTGCGGCGCTCGCGGCCGTCGTGCTTGCACTGGGATGTGGCGACGTCCCCGAGGAGCCGTCCGCGGATCCAGTCCCCGCGACCCAGCAGGCGCCGCTCACCGCCAGCGGCGACTTCGACGGCGACGGGACCATCGACCAGCTCACCACCAGCCTGACGGGCGTCTCCATCTTTCATCCATCGAAGGGGACGACGAAGTTCTACGCCTTCAGCGGCAGCTTCGCCGTCAACAACGCCTCCACGGACCTGGATGGGACCGCGGGCCTGGAGGTGGTGGTCGTCACCAGTGGCGGCATCAGCGTCATCACCGACAAGAAAGGGACGTCGCAGTTCTATTCCTTCTCCGGCGACTTTTCGATCGTGAGCGTGAGCGACACGGACGGGGTGGCGGGCTCGGAGATCGTCACGGCATCGATTGGCGGTGTCAGCGTCATCCGGCATCGGAGCGCCAGCAGCACTTTCTATCCGTTCTCGGGGACGTATCAGATCAACACTGTCATCGACACGAACGGCGTCGCCGGCGCGGACATCGTCGTCGTGGCCAAGAACAGCACGGGCCAGGGCATCTCCATCATCCACGACTCGGCCCGCACCTCGCAGTACTACGCCTTCAGCACCACCTTCACCATCACCGCGGCCTGTGACTCGGACGGGGTCGCGGGAGCGGAGCTCTTCATCACGACGCCCACGAACAAGTACATCCTCAAGGACCGCACCGGGCAGACGACGACCACGACCCAGACGGGCTGCTGAGCGCGGACGTTCCGCTTCGACGTCCCGCGCGCTCGTGACCGCCGCGCCGCAGAGCCCCTGGCGGCGACCTCAAGGCTGCTCCGCCGGGGCCTTGATGAAGTCGATGAAGGCCCGCAGCGGTGCGGGCACGAGTCGCCGTCCGGGGTAGTAGAGGAAGGGCCCCGAGAAGCGCTGCCACCAGGACTCGAGGAGGGGCTCGAGGGCGCCGCTCTCAAGATGCGGGCGCAGCCAGTCCTCGAAGAGGTACACGATGCCGGTCCCGGCGATCGCCGCGTCGACAGCGAGCTCCGTCGCCCCGCCAGCCTGCACGATGAGCGGCCCCGTCGGCTCGACCCGCACCACCTCGCCGTCGCGCTCGAACTCCCACGGCGTCATCGCGCCGCTCGCGAACCGGCCGCGCAGGCACGCATGGGCGAGCAACTCGCGGGGATGTTCCGGCCGCCCGTGCCGCTTGAGGTAGGCCGGGGATGCGGCGGTGGCGAAGCGTTGGAAGCGAGGCCCGATGGGCACCGCGATCATGTCCTGCTCCAGCCGCTCGTCGTAGCGGATGCCGGCGTCGCACCCGGCGGCGATCACATCGACGAAGCGGTCCTCGATCATCACCTCCAACCGGATGTCGGGATAGGCGGCGAGGAACCCGGGGATGATGCCCGGCAGCACCAGCCGGGCCGCGCTGAGCGGGACATTGAGGCGCAAGGCGCCCGCCGGCTTGTCGCGGTAGCCATTCACCACATCGAGCGCGGCCTCCATCTCCGCCAGGGCGGGGTCGAGCCGCTTCAACAGTCCCTCCCCCGCGTCCGTGGGGACGACACTGCGCGTCGTCCGGTTGAGCAGCCGGACCCCAAGACGTGCCTCCAGGCGACGGACCGCCTCACTGAGCGAGGAGGCACTGCTGCCACTCATCCGAGCCCCTTCGCGGAAGCTCCTGGCGCGCGCCACCACCACGAAGGCGTTCAAATCACTCAGGTCGACCTTCACTGTTCGCCACTCCGCACAACCTGTTCGAGTTGCCCCCCGTTATCGCGAGGACGGAATACGTCTATCGATGCCTCATCTCAAAAGGAGATGGATGATGCCCGGTATCGATCAGTCCAGCACCTTCGCCCTCGGCGACCGTGATGTGAAGCGACTTGGCTACGGAGCGATGCAGCTCGCGGGCCCCGGCGTGTTCGGCCCACCCAGGGATCATGCCGCCGCGCTGGCGGTCCTGCGGGAGGCCGTGGCGAGCGGGGTGGACCACATCGACACCAGCGACTTCTACGGCCCGCACGTCACCAACCAGCTGATCCGCGAGGCGCTCGCGCCCTATCCCGACAAGCTCGTCATCGTCACCAAGATCGGCGCCCAGCGCGGCCAGGATGGCTCCTGGAACCCGGCCTTCTCGCCCGAAGCGCTGACCCGCGCGGTCCACGACAACCTGCGCAACCTCGGGCTCGACGTGCTGGACGTGGTCAACCTCCGGCTCATGTTCAGCGTCCACGGCCCCGCGGAAGGGTCGCTCGAAGCACCGCTCACCGTGCTGGCCGACCTTCAGCGCAAGGGGCTGGTGCGGCACATCGGGCTGAGCAACGTCACCCCCACCCAGCTCGCGGAAGGGCGGAGAATCGCCAGGATCGTCTGCGTGCAGAACCAGTACAACCTGGCGCATCGCGGCGATGATGCACTCATCGACGCCCTCGCCCGAGACGGCATCGCCTACGTGCCGTTCTTCCCCCTGGGCGGGTTCACCCCGCTTCAGTCGTCCACCCTGTCCGATGTCGCCGCGCGCCTCGGCGCGACGCCCATGCAGGTCGCCCTCGCCTGGTTGCTGCGCCGCGCGCCCAACATCCTCCTGATTCCAGGCACCTCGTCCGTCGCGCACCTGAGGGAGAACCTCGCCGCGGACAAGCTCCACCTGCCTGACGATTCACTCAAGGCGCTGGACTCCATCGCGGGCGCCGGCTCCGCCTGACTCACGCCGCGGAAGGTGAGAGGCACTGGTGACCGCGAACATCAGCCCATGACAGCGGTCACCAGGGGGGAGCACGTTGGCGGGGGCGCCGGCGCGCGCACTTCCAAACAAGATCAACGGATTGCGCGCACCCCACGGGCTCCAAGGCGCTGGCACGCCCGCTGCTATGTGTGTCCTCGTCGCTGAACGCCGCACTCCCTCTCTTCCGAAAGCCTCCCGCCATGAGCATCTCTTCCGTTCGCAGCAGCCCGGCCTCCCTCACCCGCGCTCCCGCCCAGGCGTCCGCTGTCTCCCGCCCGCCCAGCCTCTCCGGCCCGGCGGAGGGCGCCGCCTCCGGTCAGAAGGTGGGCGGCAAGGGCTCTCCCCTGATGGCGGCCCTGCAGCAGGACGGCTTCGACGCGGGCGGCGCGGGCAAGGCGGAAGGGCTTGGCAAGCTGCTCGAAGGCGCCCTCTCGGTGCTGAGCAGCATCACCCAGCTGCTCCAGAGCGTCACGGAGGGCGTGCAAGGCCTCACGGGCGCGCAGGGCGCCTCGGGCGGCTCACCCTTCTCCGACAGCTTCTCGCAGGGCTCGACGGGCCCGTCTCCCCTGTCGCTCGACTCCAGCTCGCTGGAGCAGGGGGCGGACGCGGTCCCGGAGCTCAGCGGGGACGCAGAGGCCGGACAGGCTTCGCTTCAAGACCCGACGTTCGGCATGAGCCAGGTCCCGAGCCTCGCGTAACCCAAGACTTGGAGGGCGTGGCCTCCCCATGCCCTCCTCCACGTGACGTTCAGCGCTCCTGACGCCTGGAGTGTTCACCGCTCCAGGCGCGGGAGAGGGCGCGGACGACCTAACAATCGCTGACGTACTGCTGGTAGATCGACGACCTGCCCCAGCTCTCCCACGTGCCGCAGTGGCAGCCCCGACCACCGATCTGCTCCGTGTACGTGGCGTCCTTGAAGTACATGGTCAAGGAGTCCGGGCTGTTGGAACAGTCAGGGATCGTGGCCTCCTGCGAAGCCAGGTCAGGTCCCTCCTCCTGGGACACGGGACCACCACAGCCCACTGCCATCAACGCCATCAGCGACAGGCCACCGACAATGCTCGCTCGCATGCGTCCTCCGTCAGGGTTGCGCTTCAAATCCTAACAAACTCCAGGCTTTCAAGAAACACACGAGACCCTGAAATATGATGTCAGCGCTGACACCTGCTCACAGATTGTTGACGCACCGCTTCCGTCTCATGGGGCGCTTTCAACGCGGCGGAGTCATGCCGCCTCGCTCACGCCCAAGCACCTTCCTTTCGGCACTGGCCGTTGCCTCGTCGAGGCGCGCCCCTCACGTTTCACGGGCGCGGAGCCAGACAGCCCCCTGACAAGCCAAGGTCGGCCCCGCCCCTCGGCGGACTCGTCCCGCGCCTGGGCGCTTTCGTCACATAACGCCCCGGCTGTCTCGGCTGGATCGGTATTCCTCTCGCACGTCGTGCGCTCTTCGCGCGACGGCCAAGGAGTTTCCGTGAAAGCCTTCAGCATCCTGCGCAGCACCTTTCTTGCGAGCACCCTGCTCCTGACGTCCCTGCCCGGCTGCCAGGGCGAGGACACCTCCGACACCGAGCCAGCGGCGCCGCTGGCCACGACGGCCCAGCCGCTCGTCTGCGGCAACATGGTGCCGGTGATGACCGGCCCGTCGACACCGTCGGGCGCCGTGACGCGCTCGGGCGTCTACAGCGCTGACTACGAGGCCTGGAAGGCCTTCGACAACGCCACCACCATGTGGATCTCCGCGGAGGGCCAGGCACCCGCGTGGATCGCCTACCAGCCCTCCACCACGACCACCATCCATCGCTATGCGCTCGAGTTCTGGAATGGGCCCGGCCTCACCTCTCGCGCCCCAAAGAACTGGACGTTCGATGGCTGGAACGGCTCGACCTGGACCGTGCTCGACACGCGCACCAACCAGAGCAGCTGGACCGGCAACGACCGCCGCGAGTTCACGCTGGCCGCGCCCGCCAGCTACATCAAGTACCGCCTGAACGTGACGGACGACAACGACCCGCGGGCGGGGATCGTCGTCATCTCCCTCAGCAGGCTGGAGCTCATCACCTGCGCCAATGATGGCGTCACCAACCCCGCCACGCCGGTCTGGACGCGCACCTTCGGGGCCGCGGGGGCGCCCACCCAGGTCATGGACCTCTCGGGAGATTCCGCGGGGCGCTCCTATGTCACGGGCTACACGTCGGGCGGAGTGAACGGCGCCCCGATGGTGGGCCTGATGGACTCCTTCATCCAGGCCCGTAACTGGGACGGTGTCATCACCTGGTCGAAGCCCATCGGAGCGCCCGGGAGCGTGGCCCTGGGCTACGGCATCGCGACGAGCTCCAACTTCGAGGAGATCGCCGTGGCGGGCTTCACCGACGGCTCGGTGGACGGCACGCCCAAGATTGGCAACCGGGATGCCTTCCTGACGAAGTACCGCTACACCGCCGCGCGCCAGTGGACCCGGCAGGTCGGCGGCGCGGGCTTCAACACGGAGGGCTACGACACCGCGTTCGACACCTCTGGCAACTCCTTCCTGATGGGGTCCACCTACGGCGGCCTGGATGGGAACACGCTCACCGGTACCATCGACGTCTTCGTCACCAAGTTCGACAGCCTGGGCAACAAGCTGTGGACCCGCCAGGCGGGCGTGGCCGGCAAGATTACCCACGGCCGGCGGGCGGCCGCTGACGCATCCGGCAATGTCTATGTCTCCGGATGGACCCTGGGCGGACTGGATGGGAACCCCCTCATGGGCACCCAGGACCTCTTCGTCATCAAGTACGACGGCGCCGGAAACAAGCAGTGGACCCGGCAGCTCGGCTCGAGCGGCAACGGGGTCTGGCTGTACGGCAGCGAGACCGATGCCGCGGGCAATGTCTACCTGACCGGCCAGAGCGGCGGCGGCCTCGGCGGCAACCCCAACACCACCTCCGGCGGGGATGTCTACCTGGCCAAGTACGACCCTTCGGGCAACATGGTGTGGACCCGGGAGTTCAGCGCGACGTACGGCATCTGGGCGTCAGGCATCTTCATCGACGACACGGGCGTGTACGTGAGCGGCGGAGGCCAGGGAGACGTGGGCAATCCCTCCAACACCGCCTACAGCGTGGCGCATAACTACGTCGCGAAGTTCAACTCCGCGGGCACCCGGCTGGCGGTGGTGCAGCAGAGCCCGGCGTTCGCGGCGGGTGCTCCGGCCGCCGTCTACGCCAATGGCATCAACGTGACCTTTGACGGGTACGTCTACCTGGGCGGGTACACGAGCGGGAACTTCGGCGGCAACTCGCTCATCGGGACCACCGACTCGTTCGTGACGAAGCTCCCGTTCCCCTGACATCAGGGGGCTTGGACCGCGCGGCGCTGGGGAGGGCATTCACTCCTCGGCGTCCGCGGCGATGTGCTGGAGGATGTCCTGGGCGGGGCTCTCGCGGGCCCCCTCCGGGTCCGCCTCGAGGAACTCCGCGAGCCGCGCGCGGGCTTCGGAGTAGCGGCGCAGGCTGGCAAGGGAGGAGATCTCCAGGAGGCGCGCGGTGCGGGCCTCCTCGAGCTCCTGCGCGTGGGTGCCCGCCCCCCAGGCCTCGATGAAGGCACGGCAAGGGCCGAGGGCATCCGCGAAGAGCCTCGCGGCACCACGCCTCTTGCAGTTCATGAAGGCCCTCGCCCGGCGGGCCTCGGCGGTGGACTGCCCAAGCCGCTCCAGGCGCTCGATTTCACTCACCGCGACGGCATCTTCATTCCCAATCTCCCCCAGCTTCGCCAGCCGGTCGCGCGCCCAGGCTCTGTTCCGGGCGGTGACGTTGCGAACCATCATGTCCGCCACCGGCGCCAGGCGACTCTCGGGATACATGCTCAGGAAGCGGGGCCCTTCGGTCAGCACGGAGTCGAATGCATCCACGACCCAGTAGGCGTTGAGCTTCGACCACGCGGCGTACTCGGCGGGAACCCGGCCCTCGAACATCGGCAGCTCCAATTGGCTGATGCGGTCCGCATCCCGGATGAGCGACCGGAAATGCTGCCGCGTCGAATGCGCGTCAAGCAGCTCCAGCGCCGCCTGGGACCGCGCCGCCGGAGGGAGGCTCACGTCTTCGAACGTGCTCCGGAGACGCTCGAGCGAGACGGGCTGGGACCGCGCCTCGGGTCCCTGGGAGCGAGGGGCACCCTCCACTCTCTGGGCCGTTCGAGGGGGTGCGCTGGGAGCGTCCCTTCGCGACGGACGTGCGGCCTCCACGGTGGGAGCAGGGGATGTGGCCTTGTCTGTCGATGCGGACGGCGCGCGGGGCTCCTCCGGCCGCGAGGCCGCCTCCACCGGCATCGCCGGACGCGAGGGAGCCACCGGGCGAAGGAAGAGCGCCACCCCGGGGAGCGCGAGCCCCACCGCCACCAGCAGGGCCGTGAGCGCGGTGGACGCACGTCGGCCACGCGCCTCCCCAGGGGCCCCGAACGCCTCGGCGTCCTCCTCGCCCAGCGCGCAGACCGTTCTGCCCCGCGACTCGGGCGGCGCGTCGTCGGGGGATGGCTCCGGAGGGCTTCGGGTCACGTCGCGGCGGACGATAGCCGAAAGGGGGCTCGGCTTTTCCGCCAGCGCGCACACGGCCCCCACGCCTTCCGCTAGGCTGCCGTCAGGGGATTGTGAGAACACCATGACGCATGGGGGAACGCATCACGGGGTCACGGTCGCTGAGCCGTCCCCACGTCCGGCCACGATGCGGCGGATCTGGGTCCTGGGGATGGCGGCGGGCACCCTGGGCGCCATCCCCCATGCCCTGCGCGCCTATGCCGAGGAGCCTCGCGACTTCCTCTTCAAGTGGGCCCTGGCCCTGGTGCCCTACAGCGCATGGGCCGTGCTCGGGCCGCTGGTGCTGGCTGTCTTCCAGCGCGTCCCTCTAGAGCGCCCTCGGCTGGGCCGCGGTCTGGGGGTGCTGCTGGTGGCGGGGGCCGGCTTCGTCCAGGTGCACCTGCTGCTGCTCGCGGGGGCGCTCGCGGCGCTCCAACGATGGGGGGCCATGGGCGTACCCTTCCTCGAAGGAACCTGGAGGCTGCTGCTCGAACGGGGCGCGCTCGGCTACTTCGAGTACCTGCTCTTCCTGGCGGCGTGGACCGCGCTGCGCACGACGCGCCGGCTGCGCGAACGGGAGCTGGCGGAGTCACGCCTCGCGGTGCGGCTCGCGGAGTCCCGGTTGCAGGCCCTGCGCGCCCAGTTGGATCCGCACTTCCTCTTCAACACACTGAACGCGGTGGCGGGCCTGGTCCGCCAGCAGCGAAACCCGGAGGCGGTGGAGGCCATCGCGGAGCTGGGACACCTGCTGCGCGCGAGCCTGGAGGGACGTGGCGACCACGAGGTGCTGCTCGAGGACGAGCTGGAGCTGGTGCGGCGCTTCCTGGGCATTGAACAGCTCCGGTTCGGCGCGCACCTGGACGTCCACCTGGCCCCCGCGCCGGACACGCTGAAGGCCCGCGTGCCCGCGCTCATCCTCCAGCCCCTGGTGGAGAACGCCATCAAGCACGGCATCGCGCGGCGCGCGGCCCACGGCCACCTGCGCGTGAGCAGCGCGCGGCAGGGGCACCGCCTGCTGCTCGAGGTGCGCGACGACGGACCGGGGCTCGGGGCGGGCGGCGCCGGAGGCACGGGCATTGGCGTGACCAACACCCGCGCCCGCATCCGACAGCTCTATGGTGAGCCTTATGGCCTGACCCTGGAGGACCTGCCGGAGGGGGGCGTGGTCGCGAAGGTGGAGCTGCCCTTCCTGGAGTGGAATAAAGACATGGCGGACCTGGAGAGACCTTCCCATGCATGAGCCTGACCGCCGGGAGGGATGGCGCGTCCTGGTAGTGGACGACGAGCCCCTGGCCCGGGACACCTTGAAACAACTGCTGGCCCAGGCTCCGGAGTCCGTCTGCGTGCGGGAGTGCGCGGGGGGCCGTGAAGCGGTGGAGCTGCTCCGGCGCGAGCCGCCGGACCTCGTCTTCCTGGACGTGCAGATGCCGGAGGTGGACGGCTTCGACGTGCTGCGCGCGGTGGGCGTGGAGCGGATGCCTCCCGTCATCTTCGTGACGGCGTTCGACCAGTACGCGGTGCGCGCCTTCGAAGCGAACGCGCTGGACTACCTGCTCAAGCCCTTCAGCGACCAGCGCTTCCGGGACGCGCTGGAGCGCGCGCGCAGACAGCGCGCCGTGGGGAAGGACCAGGCGCTGCTGAAGCACCTGTCGTCCCTGCTCGAACAGCACCGGGCCCCTCCCCCACCCCCGCCGGGCCCGGCCGCGCAGGGCCCGGTGGAGCGCATCGCGGTGAGGACAGGCGGCAAGGTGTTGTTGGTCCCCGTGGAGGAGCTGGACTGGTGCGAGGCGGAGGGCAACTACGTGGTGCTGCACGCCGGAGCGCGCAAGCCCATGCTGCGTGAGACGTTGCAGCAGGTGGAGGCGTGGCTGGATCCCCGGCGCTTCGTGCGCGTCCACCGCTCCGCGCTGGTCAACGTGGAGCGCATCCGCGAGCTCGAACCCGACGTGGACAAGGGCTGGGTCGTGGTGCTCCGCGACGGCACGCGGCTGCGCCTGAGTCCGGGCCGCAAGGCCGCGGTGGAGGCCCTGCTGCGCCAGTCATTCTGAAGAGGCGCGCAGGCAGAGGGTCCTCGGGGGCGCTCCTTGTCCCGTGGAGCCGAGGAGCGCCCCACCCGGCCGCGGTGGGACCCTCCCGGCTCCAGCGCCCCCCTCGCAGGAAGGAAGAACACCTCCTGCGTCGGCGCGAGCGGCATGCGCCCCAAGCCTTGGACGCATGTTCGCCGTCCCGAATCAGAAGGTGATGGTGGCGACAACCGTGTCGTTGTAGGTGCCGGAGGGGACGTTCTGCCCCTTGGGCACGGTGCCGTAGACGATGACCGGGGTGCTCAAGCCGGTGCCCAGGTACGGCAGGCCCGTGCCGGCCGTGTTGCCCCAGACGATGAGGCGCGTCACGTCCTGGAACAGCGAGTAGCTGAGGTAGTTCGTCGACGACGTGTTCAGCATCCGCCGCAACGGCGCCGCGTCCGTCGACCCCGCGGCCGCGTTCGCCCCCTGCCCCAGCGTGACGACCGCCGTCCCGAGCAGCGTGCACTGCACGTTCAGCGTGCCAGAGCCCAGCAGATCCACGCCCGTGGACGCGTTGAGGATGATGGGGTCGTAGTTACCGAAGTTGAGCGCGCCGGAGTTGATGCTGCAGCTGGAGCCCACCGTGGCCGTCACCGTGAGGTTGGCCGTCGCGGTGGCGGCGTGAGCGGACGAGACGGCGGCGAGTGACGAGGCGACTGCGAGGACGGCGAGGGTGTTCTTGAATGCTTTCATTGACCACGCTCCACCAGCCGGCCGGTGGATTCCGGTTCGCGTCTGGCGATGGCAACCTGGGACGTTGCGTCACCCGCGCCCAGGGACAACCCCGCGCGGAGCACGCCACTTCACGCTCGGCGCGTTCGTTCCTTTGTATTTCGCCGCTGACTCTCGGGGTTGATTTGTCTTTTGAATCAAGACTCGTCCTCCAGGGCCGTCTGGAGCTGGACACCCAGCCCCCGCTTCCGCCGTCACTGGAGCGAGCTCGCCCCCGCCCTGAAGCGGCGCGACCTCAGAAGGTCATCGTCACCACGAGGGTGTCGGTATAGCTGCCCGCGGCGACGCTCTGCCCGGCGGGAATCCGTCCATAGACAGGGAGCGTCACGTCCGCGCCGAGCAGCGGGATGACCGGGCCGTAGTGCGCGGTACCTGAGAGCCCGTTGCCCCAGACAAGCAGTCGCGTCACATCCGTGTAGAGATTGTAGTTGAGGGAGCTGCTGGAGGGCCCCTTCAGGGTGCGGGACACGTAGCTGCCCGAACTCCCCTGGCTCAAGTCAATGGTGACAGGGATGAGCTGGGCATCGCAGCGAAAGCTGATGCTCCCGTCCGAGTCGAGCGGCAACACGGCGCTGCTGGTGTAGTTGACGAACGACACCCCGACGATGCTCTTCAACTGACAGGTGGCCCCGGCAGTCCCGGGGAACAACCCGCACATCCCCGCCAAAGCCAGGGCTCCTACTCGTGTCACGACCGCGCGCCTATTCATTGACACACCTCACCGTTCCCAGGTCGATGACCGAGCCCGCCTTGGAGGGGATCTCCAGGGCCACGGAGCAGCGGCCCATGGGGTGGCGGACCGTCGCCGCGTAGCGGCCCGGGGGCACGCCGACCAGCTCGAACTCCCCGCCCGCCCCCACCGGCGAGAGCCATTGCTTCCCGTCCGCGTCGACGCGCAGCTCTCCATACGCGAGCGCGCCGGTGCCGGACGCGAGCACCACCCGGCCCCGGAAGGCCCGCACCGACTCCTTCTGGAAGTCCAGCACCACGCCGCCGCGCAACCAGGGCGCCACCATCCGCTCCGTCGTCGGGAGGTAGTCCTCCAGCGGCAGCTCCTCGTCCGACACGGACAGGCGGTTGGGGCTGTAGGACTGAAGCCGCGTCACCACATACTCACCCTGGGAGTCCGTCCTCCCGATGAGGTGGTTGTTCAGGAGGACACCGATGTTCTCCGCGCCGTCCACGCGCACCAGCGCGAACCCCTGGTCCACCGCGCGGGTGGCGTGGATGCCACCGCCAATGGCCACCAGTCCGCCGGAGACCTCGGCCAGCCCCACCGCCTTGCCCTGTTGCAACTCCAGGCCCGCCGCGTAGTGGCCCACGTCGCCTTCGTAGTCCACCCGTCCCCGCGCGTAATCGAACCGGCCCAGCTGGGCCTGAGCCTGGAAGCCCAGGCCCCCCTCCAATGGCACGCCGCGGGAGATGTCCAGTGCCGTGTCGCCGCCACCGGTGCCCCTCACATGCCCCACCGACCCCGTGGTGCGCGCGTCCAGGACGGCGTTCAGGAAGAGCATGCCCTCCAACGACGCCAGCCCGCGCGCCTCCTGGCTGCGGCTGGCGGACAGGGAGACCGACACCCGGTCCGTCACCTGCGCGGCGGTGGTGGCCCCCGCCCATACGGTCCAACCGCGCTCCCGCCAGCGCGT
Source organism: Corallococcus silvisoli (assembly GCF_009909145.1). Classification (NCBI taxonomy): domain Bacteria; kingdom Pseudomonadati; phylum Myxococcota; class Myxococcia; order Myxococcales; family Myxococcaceae; genus Corallococcus; species Corallococcus silvisoli. Next base: position 750,344 of record NZ_JAAAPJ010000001.1, on the reverse strand, counting down.
CACCGCCGCCTGGCCACTCACGCTGGCCCGGCTGCCCAACGCGAGGAAGAGGCCGCCCCCCGTCTCCACCATCGGGTGGTCGTCATCCCGCTGGAGGCTGGTGTTGAGGTAGTGGGCGCTCATCGTCCGGGAGAAGACGGAGCCGCCGACCCGCTGCCCCTGGAGGGCATAGACGAGGCCCGCCGCCGCGCCGGTGCGGCCCTCGCCCCGGCTGATGGCCTGGGACAGCTCCAGCTCGCCCAAGGGGAGCTGGAACAACTGGACAGCGCCCGTGCTGAGCATGTTCGTCGCCAGCTCCAGCCGCACTCCCGGCGTCAGCCACGGCGTCGCGCCCATCCGGAACGTCCCCAGCAGCAGCCCCCGTCCAAAGTCGAAGCTCCGGGTGCTCAGCGACTCGCGCTCCACGCCCGCGGACAGGCGGTAGTCGGCCACGCCCGGTGAGAGCGATTGGCCGCTGAGCGAGTACGACGTATTCACCTCGCTCACGCGGCCAAAGGCGTCTCGCACCAGGTAGCGCGTGGTGCCCTCGCCCCGGGGCACGGTGAGGTTCTCCAGCCGATACGGACCGGGCGGAAGCTCCGTGCGGCGCACCAGCTGGTTGTTGACGTAGACCTCCAACGTGGACGGCGTGGTGACATCCCCCGCGATGTCCTGCATCGGGTTGCGCACGAAGTAGGGGTTCAGCTCGAACGAGCGCATCACGTGCAGGCCCGCCACCACCGCGCCGCCGCCGAGCACGCCGCCATACCCCGTCGCCTCGCCGGCGACGGTGCGCACCATGGCTTCAGGGAAGTCCACGGTGAGCTGGGTGAGCCCCCGGAGCGGCGCCTCGCCGGGGTTCCACCGCGCCTGGGTGGTCAACACGCCCCGCCCCAGCGAGGCGCCGGCCTCGCCATAGAACGTGAGGAACGTGTTTCGGGCCCGGGCCGCGTAGTTGAAGAACGCGCTCGGGCTGCCACTCACCTTGTAGCCGGGGGGCGCGAACACCCCCAGGTCGATGCGGGTCTGGTTGAAGGCGGAGGGAGGAAAGTCACAGCGCAGGCTGGCACCGCGCTCGTCGAGCTGGAACGTGGCCGGAGGCGGCAGGGATTGCAATGAGACATAGGTCTCCGCACCCAGCACCTCCCGCCGCGCGCCGAGCCGCGCCACGTCGACCCCGAAGGACTCGAGCGCGGAGACAGGCACCAGCACGTCGCCATCCCGCAGCACGGGAAAGACGTCCCCGCGGGCGACGCCGTTCAAGGTGAATTCCACGACGATGGGGCTGAGCTGCTGGGGCGTCCTCGCCACCCCGACGGCCGGCTCCTGCGCGGGAGCGGGAGTCGCGCCCAGCAGGAGGAGGGACATCGCGAGCGTCAGGTGCCAGGTCCCGCGCATCCCTGACGGGGGGAAGGGGCTCATGGCTGGGGTGCTGCCTCGCAGGGAACGGATGCGGTGACGGGCGCGCTCTGGTGGATGACTCCCCTGTCCGTCTCCGCCTCCACCTCCACGGAACGGACCTGCCCGCACATGTCCGCGGGGACATCCAGCGTGAACACCTGCTTGTCGCCGGCCAGCACGTACCAGCCGGGCTGCTCCCGTTCCACCAACCGCTTGCCCTGGGCGTCGAGCCCGCGCACGCGCGTCTGGCGGATGAAGAAGTTCACGGTGCCGGCGTTGGCCACCTGGAAGCGAAACTTTGATTCGCGCAGCTCGATTTTTTCGACGCGGCCCAAAATCTCCTTGCGCTTGGGCGCGACGAACACCGGAATCGAGACGCGCGTGAGGATCCGGAGGCCCATGGCCGAAACCGCGGGCTCCAGGGGAGGCAGTTCCTCCACGACGAGCCGGAAGGAGCGCTCCTTGTCCTGCGGAGCCGAGGAGACTCCCACCCGGATGAGGCGGGATTCTCCTGGCTCCAACGACAACATCGCAGGAAAGAAGAACACCTCCTGCGTTGGAGCGAGCGTCATGCGCCCTTCTTCATCCTGGACCCAGGTATGCGCCGAGGCCTGGAACCGTGTCGGCTCGGTGCTCTGGTTCTTCACCGTGACCACCACCCCGCGGGCACCCGTCCCCAGTTCAACGCGGACCGGATTCACCTCGAGCGATGCAGCGCTCGAGATGCCAGCGAAAGCCCATACCAAGACAGCCATTGACTTCAGGCCGTCAGCCCAGGAGAGAAGATTTGTGCGCATGTTCGCCGTCCCGAATCAGAAGGTGATGGTGGCGACGACCGTGTCGTTGTAGGTGCCGGAGGGGACGTTCTGCCCCTTGGGCACGGTGCCGTAGACGATGACCGGGGTGCTCAGACCGGTGCCCACGTACGGCAGGCCCGTACCGGCCGTGTTGCCCCAGACGATGAGGCGCGTCACGTCCTGGAACAGCGAGTAGTTGAGGTAGTTCGTCGACGACGTGTTCAGCATCCGCCGCAACGGCGCCGCGTCCGTCGACCCCGCGGCCGAGTGCGCCCCCTGCCCCAGCGTGACGACCGCCGTCCCGAGCAGCGTGCACTGCACGCTCAGCGTGCCAGAGCCCAGCAGATCCACGCCCGTGGACGCGTTGAGGATGATGGGGTCGTAGTTACCGAAGTTGAGCGCGCCGGAGTTGATGCTGCAGCTGGAGCCCACCGTGGCCGTCACCGTGAGGTTGGCCGTCGCGGTGGCGGCGTGAGCGGACGAGACGGCGGCGAGTGACGAGGCGACTGCGAGGACGGCGAGAGCGTTCTTGAATGCTTTCATTGACCATGCTCCACCAGCCGGCCGGTGAATTCCGGTTCGCGTCTGGCGGCGGCAACCTGGGACGTTGCGTCACCCGCGCCCAGGGACAACCCCACGCGGAGCGCGCCACTTCACGTTCGGCGCGTTCGTTTCTTTGTATTTCGCCAACAACCACCGTGTTTGGTTTGTCTTTTCAATCGAGCCTTGTCCTCCAAAGCTGTATGGCGGGGGGCGCCGAGGTACTCCGCGAGGCCAGAATCAAATGTTTCAAATTTGTCACACCCCCACTCCCCCACCAGGAATGACGCATGTACTGTCTTCAGGGTGCTGGTGAGACATCGTTCCGCCATATCTGGAATAACCGAAAAAGTATCTTTGGGACGTATTTCAGGGCAAAAGGCACTCCGAGGGTGCCCACCGCCGCCGGCTCGCGGCACGGCGAGCGCCCTCCCGAGCGGGGCGACACCGGCCCGAAGCCCGTACCGCCCGGCCCGTGCACACCCCAGCATGTGCCCAAGGTCCCTCCATCCATGACTGTCTCTCGCACTGTCTCCGTGCGCGCTCTGCGGAGCGCGCTGCTGTCCTCCTTGTTCCTCGCCTCGGGCGCCTCCGCGGATGATTCACGCGGGGTGGCCGCCGTCACCACGAACAGCGAGGAGACCCACTTCGGCTACTCGCAGAGCCTGAGCCCCGACCATTGGGCCGAGCTCCCCGGGAACGCGCGCTGCTCAGCGGGTACGACCCAGTCGCCCGTCGCATTGTCGACGGCGACCGCTGACCACCCCCACCTGAATGCTCCCAGCTTCAACTACTTCACCAGCCACGTGCGCATGACCAACACGGGCCACACGGTGGAGTTCACCTACGACGCCGGCAGCACGCTCCGGCTGGGCAACACCGAGTACAAGCTCGCACAGTTCCACTTCCACACCCCCAGCGAGCACACGGAAGACGGCGTGCAGTACCCGCTGGAGCTGCACCTGGTGCACAAGGACGCCAGCGGCAACGCCGCGGTGGTCGTGGGCGTGCTCATCAAGGAGGGCTCGGTGAACGCGGCGCTGTTCAATGCCTTCCTGCACCTGCCCAAGCACGAAGGTGAGCAGAGCGCTCCCACGGGCGCGCTCATCAACGCGAGCGCGCTGCTGCCGCGCAACAAGGCGTTCTTCCAGTACGCGGGCTCGCTCACCACGCCGCCGTGCAGCGAAGGACTCCAGTGGTTCGTGATGACGCACCCCATTGAGATGTCCGACTCGCAGATCGCCGCGTTCCAGCGACTGCCACACCTCAACCCCAACAACCGCCCCGTGCAGCCGCTGAACGGGCGCACCATCGCCATCCACGGCGGCTACTGAGGAGCCCCCAAGCCCTCTCTTCCCTGGCAATGCCATGCGACGCTCCGGACGTCGCGGCGGCGTGGATGTGTGCTGTTGCCGGGGAGCTTCGATGACGCGCGCGGACCTGCCGCGCGCGGCACGAGGTCCCGCGGGCTTGTCGTCTTGAAGCATGACAAGCTCGTGGGAGAGGTGGCCGTGCTCGACCCCAGGTTCAATGCCACGGCCTTCAGCAGCGCGGCGGCGGTGGATGCGTTGACGCAGGAACTCGAGACGCTCCTCCAGGCTCGACTCCGCGCGGCGGTTCAACCTGAACCGGAGGCCTCCGCGATCATCGAAGAGCTGCGACAGCTCGGTCATGACCTGTGGAGCTTCGACGCGTCAGACGAAATGCAGAGCTGGTGCGGCGATTGGACCGCGCCCGCGAACGGGGGGCGGTTGTTCGTGGACTTCACCTACCGCGAGGAGGCGCCGCGCGAGGTCCGCGTCACCTTCAAGCGCGACCTGGGTCCTCCTTCGTCGGACGTGGTGACGTGAACGCATCCCCGAGCGGAAGGGGCTCGCGTGCGCATGAATCCACGCGGAAGCGCGCGGCACGCAAGGCCTGCACCACCACGTGCCCCGCGGGCAGCCTCAGTGAATCTCCGGCGCGCAGCACATGGTCCCGCGCATCGCCTTCAATCGTGAGCCAGACCTCGCCTTCCCCGCAGGTGAACACCCGCGAGGGGCCGCGCAGGCGCATGCCCCACAGCCCGCCCGAGGAAAGGCACACGGCTGGCATCTCCTCCGCCGCCGCTGCGCCCCCCAGCCACGCTCGTACCCAGCGCGGAAAGAGCCATGTGAAACGGTCCACCATCGAAAGCCTCCTCTGATGGACCCAACATGCGCTCCGGAGCGAAACCAGAACAGATGTAGGAAATCACTATTGTGACCAGTACAGTTCAGGGAGGAGTGACTGTGCTGGTCACCGCGACGTCAGGCTGTACCTGGGAAGTGGATGTCCCACGCGCTATCGGATGAAACATCACGGGGGTCCCCATGGCCGCAGGCGCCCATTCCTTGAAGCTCTATGAAAGCGTCGCGGAGCGCTTGAGGGCCGCCATCGCCGCCGGCACGCTGCGCCCTGGCGAGCGGCTGCCGTCCGTGCGGCGGTTGAGTGCCCGGGAGCGGGTCAGCGTCTCCACCGTGCTCCAAGCCTACCTTCACCTGGAATCGCAGGGACTCATCGAGGCGCGGCCCCAATCCGGCCACTACGTCCGCGAACGGGAACGGGAACGCCTCCGGCTCGCCGAGCCCCCGGTGTCCCGCCCGCCGGCCTCCGCGACGCCCGTCACCGTCAGCGATCTGGTGACACAGCTGTACCGGTCCTCGCGAGAGCCACGCATCGTGCAGTTGGGCAGCGCCTGGCCGGCCCCCGAGCTGCTGCCCACGCGGCGTCTGGCCCGGGAGATGGGGCAGCTCGCGAGGGACCGGCAGATGGAGGGCGTGATGTACGACGTCCCCCCCGGCTCCCTCTGGCTTCGCAAGCAGCTGGCGAAGCGCGCGCTGGAGTGGGGCTGCGCGCTGGGCGCCGACGACTTCATCTCCACGTCAGGGGCGGCCGAGGCGGTGCACCTGTGCCTCGTCGCCGCGGCCCGGACCGGCGACACCATCGCCATCGAGTCGCCCACCTACTACGGCACGCTGCTCGCCATCGAGTCGCTGGGGCTCAAGGCCCTGGAGATCCCCAGCCACCCGCGCCATGGCCTGGAGCTGGACGCACTGGAGGCCGCGCTGGAGCGGCGCCGCGTGGCCGCGGTGTTGGTGGTTCCCAGCTTCAGCAACCCGATTGGCAGCTGCATGCCGGAGGAGCGCCGGCGGCGGCTGGTGGAGCTGGTGACGGCGCACGACATCCCGCTCATCGAGGATGACATCTACGGCGACCTGCACTTCGGCCCCGAGCGCCCCCGGCCCTGCAAGGCCTTCGACACCCGGGGGCAGGTGATGCTGTGTGGTTCATTCTCGAAGACCATCGCGCCCGGCTACCGCGTGGGCTACGTGGCGCCCGGCCGCTTCCGGGAGCGCGTGGAGCTGCTCAAGTTCACGCACACCGTGGCGTCCCCCCTGCTACCCCAGGAGGCGGTCGCGTCCTTCCTGGAGAACGGGGGCTATGACAGACACCTGCGCGCCCTGCGCCGCAACCTGGCTTCGCAGGTGGAGCACGCGGCCGGCGCCGTCGCCGAGCACTTCCCGGAAGGCACGCGCGTGGCCCTGCCGTCGGGGGGAATGCTGCTCTGGGTGCAGCTGCCGCCCACGGTGGATGCGCATGTCCTCAACGCGCGGGCGCTGGAGGCCGGAATCAGCATCGCGCCGGGCTCCATCTTCTCCGCGCGGCCGGACTCGTACCGGAACTTCATCCGCCTGAGCTGCGGACAGCCCTGGACGCCGCGCATCGAAGCCGCCATCGCCACCCTGGGCAGCCTCGCGTCAGGACTGGCCGCGGGCGCGTCGCGGCGCTGAGCCCTGGGGAGGGGCGGCTATCCTTCCGGGAACTCGACCACCACCGACCCGACCTTGACGAGCTCGTAGACCTCCACCCGCGTGAGCAGGTTCTTCTTCTGCTGGACGAGCTGGACGCGGAAGTCGACCGACTTGGATTCGTGCTCGAACAGGGCGTAGACGACGTAGAACTGCGCGCTCCGGATCATCGTGTCCGCATCCACCGCGAGCTGCACGTCGTCCTTGTTCAGGCTGCTGTCGACGACGCACTTGAACCCGGCGAGGCGGTGCACGTCCTGGGAGCCCTTGTCGGTCCGGGCCTCGTGCCGGATCTTGATCCGGCCCCCGGTGAACTTGTACCAGAGGCTGCACCCGCTCAGGTCCGAGGTGAAGAAGTACTCGACCTCCTCGTTCGTGAGGTCGACCTCGCCCTCCGTGTAGTCGCCGTTCTTCCAGGGCAGGTGATAGGCATTGGGCTTGGAGGACTCCGTCAGCGTGGCCCCTTCGCGGTCCGGATGGGTGGTGAACGTCGCCTTGAAGAGGCCCGGGGCGGAGCCCGCGACCGAGTCGAGGATGAGCGGCTTCTGCTTCTGCCTTCCGGATGCGTTTCCCATGCGCCTCTTCTCCCCTTCGGTGAGCCCGGGGCCCGGACTCGCGGTCCGCACGATAGACTGCCGCGCCGGAAGATGGCGGTGGGTGTGGACGCCCCCCAGGAGAGGTGAGGAACATGGTGCATCACGGACAGCGCGTCGGTCTCTTCATGGCACTCGCGGTGGCAACGGCCCTGCTGGGGGCTCCCGCGCTCGCGGGGAACACCAACGCCGCGGCGAAGAAGGCGGCGGCGAAGGCCGCGTCCGCGGCGAAGGCGGACGCGGGCGTCGCGGACAGGGACGGCGGCACCGCCGCCACTCCCGAAACAGACGGCTCGAAGGACGGGACGGCGAAGCAGGGCTCCGGCCACTGTACGGGCAAGGCCACCTTCTGCGCCGTCTTCTCCCAGACCTACTGCAGCAGCCAGCCCGGATGTGCCTACATGTTCGGAGCCAACATGTGCGGCGGCGTCGCCATCAAGTGCGAGACGGCCACCAACGAGGCCTACTGCAAGAAGATCAAAGGCTGCTCCTGGAAGTAGCGGGGGTGCACCCGCCTCGCGGGCGGAGCACCGCTGGGCTCAGCGCTTCCCCTTCACGCCCAGCATCCGCGACGCCAGCTCCGCGTGCAGGTCCGCCAGCGCTTCGGCGTCGAGCGCGGGCGTGGCCTCGAACCAGTACGGCAGACGCAGCCCCATGGCGGAGATCGCCTTGGCGACGACGCCCGCGTGCGGCACCGAGAACACGCCCTGCGTCCGGCCCCGCTCGATGACCGCGAGGAGCAGGGCCGCGGACTGCTCCCGCAACGCCAGGGAGGGCGCCGCCAGCTCCGGCGGCAGCGCGTGGATTTCGTCATTCACCACCACCGCGAGCTGGGGATGGTTCGCGTGAAGCAGCGTGTGGGCCCGGACCAGGGCCCGCAGCTGCTCGACAGGGGCGGCCCCCGCGCCCAGCAGCGCCGTGCGGAGCCCTTCGTGGTGCGCCTCATGGCCCAGGCGCACCAGCTCCGCCAGCACGTGCTCCTTGGAGGGGAAGTGCGCGTAGAGCGCGCTCGGCCGCAGCTCCAGCTCCTTCGCCAGGTCGCGAATGGAGGCGTCGTGGAAGCCCCGGCTCGCGAAGAGCTGGAGCGCGGTTTCCAGGATGCGCCGGCGGGTGCCATCAGCCGCCGCCGAGGCGGGAAGGACCGCCTTGCGCGCGCGCAGCCGGGAGGGAGGAGAAGACGCCATGGGGAGCACACCTTGAAAAACGAACGGTCGTTCAGATACGGTTGGACCTACTGGAGCGCCAGCGTAGTCCACTCCTCTTCTGAACAGTCGTTCACTCCACGATGCCCACGTCCACCCTGCCAGACGGCGTCACGCTGCACTTCGAGGCGTCCGGCGAGGGTCCACCCATCCTCCTGCTCCACGGGCTGGGCTCGTCGGGCAGCGACTGGGAGGCCGTGGCGCCCCGGCTGTCCGCGCACCACCGCGTCGTGGTCCCGGACGCGCGAGGGCACGGTCGCAGTGACAAGCCCGCGGGGGCCTATGGCGTGGCGCTCTTCGCCCGCGACATCGCCGCGCTGTGTGACGGGCTGGGGCTGTCCGGGGTGCACGTCGTCGGGCTGTCCATGGGCGGGATGATGGGCTTCCAGCTGGCGGTGGACCGGCCGGACCTGGTGCGCAGCCTGACCGTCATCAACAGCGGGCCGGACATGGTGGCGCGCACCCTGCGCCGGAAGCTCGAGTTCGCGGCGCGGCTGGGAGTGTTGCGGCTGCTGGGGCCCCGGGCGCTGGCGAAGCGGATCGCCCCCAGGCTGTTCCCCAAGCCGGAGCAGGAGGCGCTGCGGCGCCGGGCGGTGGAGTCACTGGGCGCCAACGCGCCGGATGTCTACCTGCGCGCGACGCGGGGGCTGGCCGGTTGGAGCGTCCTCGACAGGCTGAAGGACGTGGCCTGTCCCGTGCTCGTGCTGCACTCCGAACGGGACTACACGCCGCTGGCCGCGAAGCAGGCCTACACCGCCCTGCTCCCGGACGCCTGGCTGCGCGTGCTGACGGATTCCGGGCATGCGGCGCCCGTGGATCAACCCGGACAGGTGGTCGACGCGGTGGAGGGGTTCCTCCGGGAGGTCGAGTCGCCTGGGCGCATGGCGCGTCCTCGCTGAAGCAGGAGGCAGACACATGTCGGTGCTCCGGAAGGTCCGTACCCTCTCACGTGCGGCGGTGGGGTTGTGCGCGCTGTTCGCGGTCCTGGGAGCTGCCCCGGCGCGGGCGGGCGCGTGGGTATACGGCAGCTATTCCAACATCTGGGGCACCCGAGGCTTCCAGCTCTGGGTTCCCACCGGCTACCAACCCGGGGAGCCGCTACCGCTCGTGGTCGGGCTGCATGGCTGTCTTCAGAATCCGGATCAATTCGCCGGCCTCACGCGGCTGAACGCGAAGGCGGACGCGGAGCGCTTCCTGGTGCTGTATCCCAACCAGGCGCTCTACGCGAACGCGACCCAGTGCTGGAACTTCATGTTCTCCTCCAACCAGGAGCGAGGCATTGGCGAGCCATCGCTGGTGGTGGGCATGGTGGACTGGGTGAAGGGCCATTACGCGGTGGACTCGCGCCGCGTCTACGTGGGGGGCGTCTCCGCGGGCGCGGTGATGACCAGCATCCTGATGGCCTGCTATTCGGATGTGTTCACCGCCGGCATGGTGGGCGCGGGCGCCATGTACAAGGCGGCCACCACGGCGTCGGGCAGCCTCTACGCGATGACCTTCGGCAGCATCTATTCGCCGGACGACCGGGGCCATGACGCCTGGGCCTGCTCGGGGAAGCCGCGCCGCAAGGTGCCCGTGCTCGTGGTCCACGGCACCGAGGACGACGTCGTCAATCCCATCAACGGCCAGCAGACCGTGCGCCAGTTCCTCCAGACGAACGACTACGGCGACGACGGCGCGGACAACAACAGCGTGTCGAACTCGCCCGCGCGCGTGACGTCCGGCACCTCGCCAGGAGGCCGCAAGTACACCGTGCGCGACTACGTCTCCGGCGGCGTGCTCCTGGTCCAGCAATACGAAATCCAGGGGATGGGTCACGCGTGGCCCGGCGGTGACAACGCCTTCCCGTTCGCGGACCCCGCCGGGCCCGACGGCACCACCCTCATGTGGGACTTCTTCAAGCAGCACTCCCGCTGAGGCACCGGAGCCAGCGGACGCGAGGGGCCGCCGGCGATGACTCCAGGACTACCCGGCAAGACCTGGACAGCGCATCAGCGCCCGTGCTGAGCTTGGCGCAAAGACACACATCGTCGGCCCCGGGACGCCCAGCCCATGTCCTTCTTCGAAGTGCTCTCACCGGTTCCACGGAAGATCGACATGGGAGGCGACCTCCCACTGCGGTTCACCACGCGCCCGCTGCTCGGCCGGGTGGTGTGGCCACTGCTCGGGTTCGTGGTGTTCGTCGTGCTGCCTGTCGGCTATGCGCTGGACCAGCGGATGAGCGTCGCGGACCTGCGGGAGGACTGGCTGCTCCCGCTGAGCGTCACCCTGGGTCTTTTCGTATCCGTGACGCACCTCGTGCGCTGCCTGCGGACGCGGCTGGAGGTGGTGGTGACCAACGCCCAGGTGTCCTTGCGCGGCGCCGGGGCCCTGAGCGCCTTCACCTGGGATGAGCCCCTGGCGAGCTACACCCGCCTGGACTGCGAGCGCCGCCACCATCCGGACTGGATTGGCGCCCAGGATGAGTACTGCATCGCGATGGCGCACCGGGAGGACCCCGAGCGGAACATCGTCGTGCACTGGGGCCGCGACGCGCGCCGCTTCGAGGACCGGCTCGCGCGCTACGCCCAGCTGCTCCGGCTGCCCATCCGCCGCGAGCAGCGCGCCCTGGCCGAGCAGCCGCGGCGCGCCGCCGCACGGTAGACGCTACGGCCCACGCCACGCGTCGCGGCGGACGACCATCAACAGCGCGGGCCCATCCGGCGTGACGACCCGCGCGACCGGCTGGAACCCGGCCTTCTCGTAGGCGCGAATGGCCCGGGCATTGTCGAGCGACGGGTCGGTCTGCACCTTCGTCACCGCCGGGTCTTCGAACAGCTTCGCGATGAACTGGCCCACCAGCCGGGTGCCCAGGCCCTGCCCCAGCTGCTCCGCGTGCGCGAGGAACTGGTCGATGCCGCGCGCCCCGGGGTCCGTCTCCTCGCGCCACCAGTCCGGGTCCGCGCGCATGACGTCATAGGCCTGGATGAACCCCACCGGCCGGCCGTCGAGCCGCGCGATGTACTGCCAGCTCACGTCCGCCGCGATGTCCACCTCCAGGTCCTGGCGCAGCTCATCCAGCGTGGGCGGTGCACCCCACCACTCCGCGACATGGGGCCGCGCGAGCCACTCCGCCAGCATCGGCAGGTCCGCCTGGGTGAGCCGCAGATAGGTGAAGCGGGGCTCCGTCAGCATGGGGCCCATCACAGCACATCCAGCCCGCGCTTGACGCGTCGGATATTTCCGACGTATTGATTCGAGCCATGAACGACCCGGATGTGTTTTCAGCGCTCTCCAATCCGGTGCGCCGGGAGATCCTGATGCAGCTGCGCAAGGGGCCCCGCGCGGTGAACGACCTGGCGAGCGGCTTCGCGCTGGGGCGTCCCGCCGTCTCCGAACACCTCCAGGTGCTCCGCAAGGCGCGGCTGGTCCGTGAGGAGCCCCGGGGACGCGAGCGCTACTATCACCTGGATCCACGTCCGCTGTCGGAGGTGGGCGACTGGCTCCAGGCCTTCACGCACTACTGGAAGCAGCGGCTTGCCGCGCTCGAGGACGTGCTCGACGAGGAGTCACGCGAATGAGTTCCCCCGCAATCATCCAGTTGGACCAGGTGTATGCCCATCCGCCCGCCGCGGTGTGGAGGGCCCTGACGGACCCGGTGCTCCACGCGAAGTGGTGGGCCGCGGGCGACGTGCGCCCCATCGTGGGCCACCGCTTCACGCTCGACATGGGCGCATGGGGCCAGCAGCCGTGCGAGGTGCTGGAGGTGGAGCCGGAGCGGCTGCTCCGCTACCGCTTCGCGGCGGGCACGCTGGACACGCTCATCACCTGGCGGCTCACGCCGGAGGGCAGCGGGACGCGGCTCACCCTCACGCACGAGGGCTTCAACCTGGACTCGCCCATGGGCCGGCAGGCCTTCGAAGGGATGAAGAAGGGCTGGCCCGGGGTGCTGGAGCGACTGGGCCCCGCGCTGGGGGCCTGAGCGCGGACCGCGAGTGCGGGAGCCCGCTCGCCAGCCCCCCGCTGACGCGACCCGTGGACGAGGGGGGCCATCGCGGGTACAAGGCCGCCGGTATGGAGGCCGTTCCCGTGAAGAAGCCCACCCTCGTCACTGAAATCTCGAAGGAGTTCACCTTCGAGGCCGCCCACCGCCTGCCCCACGTTCCTGAAGGGCACAAGTGCTCGCGGGTGCACGGCCACAGCTATCGCATCGAGCTCACCCTCCGTGGCCCGGTGCATCCCCAGTTCGGGTGGATCGTCGACTTCGCGGAGCTCAACGCCGCGTGGCAGCCGTTCCACGCCCAGCTGGACCACCGGCTGCTCAACGACGTGCCCGGCCTGGAGAACCCCACCAGCGAGCTGCTGGCCGCGTGGCTCTTCGAGCGCGTGAAGGTCCCCGGCGCCCAGGTGGCGCGCGTCCGCGTGGCGGAGACCTGCACGTCGTCGTGCACCGTCTACGCCGCGGAGGACTGACGCGCCCTCAGCGCTCCACCTGTCCCAGATTGGCGTGGAGGACCGCGCCATTCAGGACGGGGGTGGTGGCGCAGGTGTAGAGGACGTCCGCGATCTCGGCGGGTTCGATGAGCCGGCCGAACGTCGTCATCCCCGCCACGCTTGCGCGGACGGCCGTATCCCCGCCGATGTGCTCGCGGAGCATCTCCGTGTCGGTGAAGCCCGGACAGACGCAGGCGGTGTGCACGCGCGTCCCCGCCAGGTCCTGGCAGGTGGCGCGCATCATCCCGACGAGCGCGTGCTTGGTCGTCACGTAGGACGCCACGCCCTTCACGCCCTTCTCCGCCAGCGTGGAGCCCACGTAGAGGATGGACGAGCCGTCCGTCAGCCGGGGCCGCGCCAGGCGGTTGAGCACCAGCGGGGCGACGACGTTGACCTCCAGCACGCGGCGCAGGTGGTCCGCGTCCATGCTCAGCGCGTCGTCGTGCTCGTAGAGGGCGGCGTTGTGCACCAGGCACAGGCGGCCGCCGGAGGGGCCGTCGCGCAGCGCCGCTTCGACCGCGCCCTCCCAGCCCGGCACGGAGAGGTCCACCCGCACGTTGACGACGTCCGGCACGGTGCACGGGCCGCGCGACACGTTCACCACGCGCCAGCCCTCCTTGAGGAAGCGCTCCGCCGCGGCCCGTCCGATGCCCCGGCTGGCGCCGGTGATGAGGAGCTGGTCAGACATCCCGCGTCCACTCCCAGGAGGCCCACTGTCCGGGCCCTGAAGCGCACTTCACCAGCAGGTGCGTGACATGGTCGCGCGCCATCCCGCCGCCATCCCCCACCAGCGCCTCGCCGAAGACGCGCGCCAGCTCCTCCAGCGACACGTTGGCCACGGGCAACACCGTCACGTCGCGGGCGAGGAAGCGCAGCTGCTCGCCGTTGAAGTGCGCCACGTAATCGCCCTTCGCGTCGCGCTCCAGCCGCAGGTGCGGGGAGCGGCCAGGCAGGAAGAAGGTCTCGTTCCAGGCCTTGCAGCGGGCGATCACCGCCTGCTTGAGCGGACCGTAGTCCGAGAGCAGACCGTCGTCGGACACCTCCCCCGTCAGGGCGACGTAGACGGAGAAGTTGTGCCCATGCAGGTTCTCGCGGTGCGTGGCGGAGAAGATGGTGAAGTGCCCCGCGGAGAACTTCATCTCTTCCTTGTGCAACTCAAGGGTCGTGGTGCGCGCCATGGGATGGCCCAGGGCTTAGCACCAAGGGCCGAGGCCGGACTAGAAGAGGAAGTCCGTGGTGAGGAAATCGGACTCACGCCGGGTCAGGATGGATTGGACCAGGGACGTGTTGGCCGGCGTCGTCTTCGTCGCCACCAGCGTGCGGATGGAGAACACCCGAAGCGCGTCCGCGACCGACAGGGTGCCCTCCGCGGAGTCCTTGCGGCCGTTGAACGGGAACGTGTCCGGGCCACGCTGGCACTGGCAGTTCAGGTTGATGCGGCCCACCTGGTTGGAGAACGCGTCGATGAACCGGCCGATGCGCGCCGGGTCGTTCCCGAACAGGCTCAGCTGCTGGCCGAACTGCGACTCCACCACCAGCCGGACGGCCTCCGCGTCGTCGTCGAACACCCGCACCGGAATCACCGGCCCGAACTGCTCCTCGTGCGCCAGCCGCATGCCGTCCGTCACCGGGTACACCACGGTGGGTGAATAGAACGACCGGGCCGCCTGACCGCCCGTCTGGTTCACCACGCGGGCCCCCTTCGCCAGCGCGTCGTCCACCAGCCCCTGGAGGTACGCCGCCTTGCCCGGCTCCGGCAGCGGCGTGATGGCGACGCCCGGGTCCCACGGCATGCCGGGCTTGAGCGCGTCCACCGCGGCGGTGAACTTCGCGAGGAACGCGTCCACGATGTTGCGGTGCACCACCAGCAGCTTGAGCGCCGTGCACCGCTGGCCGTTGAAGGACAGCGTGCCGGTGATGCACTCCTTCACGGCGTTCTCCAGGTCCGCGTCCTCCAGGATGATGGCCGGGTTCTTCGCGTCCAGCCCCAGCACCGACTTCAGGCGGTGTGGCCGGGGGTGCATCCGCTTCAGCTCGCTGGCGCCCTTGTTGGTGCCGATGAAGGCGAACAGGTCCACCTGGCCGCTCTCCATCAGCGCGCCCACCGTCTCCCGGCCGCGGCCGTAGATGATGTTGATGACGCCCGGTGGGAAGCAGTCGCGGAACGCCTCCAGGAGGGGGCGCACCAGCAGCACGCCGAACTTCGCCGGCTTGAACACCACCGTGTTGCCCATCAGCAGCGCGGGGAAGAGCGTGCTGAAGGTCTCGTTGAGCGGGTAGTTGTACGGACCCATGCACAGGGCCACGCCCACGGGCGCCCGGCGGATCTGCGCCATGATGCCCTGGTCCTGGACGAACCGGGACGAGGTGCGATCCAACTCCTTCAGCGCGCGGACGGTCTCCACGATGAGGTCGACGGTGCGGTCGAACTCCTTCTCCGAGTCCGGCTGCGTCTTGCCAATCTCCCACATCAGCAGGTTCACCACCGCCGTGCGCTGGGCGCGCATCGCGGTGAGGAAGCGCTCCACGTGCTCGATGCGCTCGGCGACCTTCAGGGTGGGCCACACGCCCCGGCCCAAGTCGTAGGCCTTCACCGCCGCCGCCAGGGCGTCCAGGGATTCGCGCGAGGTGAGCAGCGGGGTCGCCCCCATCACCTTCTGCTGGAGCCCCTCCGGAGTCCGGACGAACACGGGGCTCAGCACGGGGTTGAGTTCACCCGCCCAGGTGCGCAGTTCTCCCCCCACCAGGTACTCGCGCTGCTCCAGATACGCGGGGAGCCGCACACCGGGGGGAATCTGCTCTTCTGCGGGAAAGAGCCTCTCGAGTGCCGTCATGGGCGCCCTTTCTAACGAAGCCGTCCTCGACCGGCACGGTTTCCCGTCATGATGAAATCATGATGAGGAGACAAGGCTCCCATGCGCTTCGATGCGGGGCGCATCCGGATGATGTCCCCACCCTGATGCCTCAGAGGTGGCCCATGACGAAGCGCGTCCTGCGATGTTCCCTGTCCCTGCTCCTGCTGCTGTTCGCCATGCCCGCGCTGGCCGGGCCCGACACCGTCACCCTTGGGAACAGCGTCATCACCGGCACGGTCATCGACGCCACCACCAAGAGGCCCCTCGCCAGCGTGGTCATCACCGTGACCTCGACAGCCCTGACGGAGGAGCAGACAGCGGTCACGGACTCGCTGGGCTACTACCACGTCCCCGGACTCCCCATGGGGGCCTTCATCCTGCGCTTCGAGAAGGAGGGCTACAAGCCGCACACGCGCTCGGAGGTCTCGCTGGTCATGAACCACACCGTCTGGGTGAACGTGGGGCTGCTCCCGGTTGGCGTCTCGAAAGGGATGGAGGCCTCGGCGTCCGCGCCCACCACCGACGTGGGCGCCTCGAACATGAACGCGAACGTCGACCAGGAGCTCATCAAGCGCATCGCGGCGGCGCGGCCCGCCGAGGAGAAGGTCGAGTCCGGCTACGTCTTGGACGGCCTGAGCACGCGTGACCCCGGATTCGGAGTCAATCCCAGCACAGCCCCACCCGGCGCCCCTTACGCCGTGAGCAGCCGGAGCAACAGCTCCGAATCCCTGGCCGGGGGCGCCGCGAGCAGCAACAGCGACCGGCAACGTGCACCGTCCTGGGCCCTGCCGTACATGCACATCTTCATCGCGGACGGCACGCCGCAGACGACGTACCGCTCCCCCGAGACCCCGCCGCCCGAGCTCGCGTCGGAGCGCACCGTGGCCCCGAAGGGCCCGCCCTCCTTTGATATGTACTTCAAGGGCTACGGGGTGAACCCCACGGTGGACACCGAGGAGGAGCGCTTCTCCACCTTCTCCGTGGACACGGACACCGCCTCGTATTCGCTGACGCGCGCCTACCTGGAGCGGGGGGCGCTCCCGGACGAGCAGGCCGTGCGCGTGGAGGAGTTCGTCAACACCTTCGACTACGGCTACACCAGCGCGAAGGACGCGCCCCTCAGCGTGAACGTGGAGGGCTTCCCCTCCCCCGCGCGCAAGGGCTACCAGGTGGTGCAAATCGGCGTGAAGGCCCGGAACGTGAGCCGTGCCCAGCGCAAACCCAGCCACCTGGTCTTCGTCATCGACGTGTCCAGCTCCATGGACCTGGAGAGCCGGCTGGGCTTGGTGAAGCGCTCCCTGCGGCTGCTGGTGGATGCGCTGGATGAGCGGGACCGGGTGTCGCTCGTGGTGTACGGCAGCGAGGCACGCCAGGTGCTGCCGCCCACCAGCGCCACTCAGAAGGCGCTCATCCTCACCGCCATCGACACGCTCCAGCCGGAGGGCTCCACCCACGCGCAGGCCGGCCTGGAGCTGGGCTACGCGCTGGCGGCGAAACACCTGCTGGAGGGAGGCATCAACCGCGTCATCCTCTGCTCGGACGGCGTGGCCAACAACGGCATCACGCAGGCGGACGGCATCTGGGAGCGCGTGAAGGAGCGCGCGGCGGCGGGCATCACCCTGTCCGCGGTGGGCTTCGGCATGGGCAACTACAACGACGTGCTGATGGAGCGGCTGGCCCAGGTGGGTGAGGGCAACTACGCCTATGTGGACAGGCTGGAGGAGGCCCGCCGCATCTTCGTGCAGAACCTCACCGGCACGCTCCAGGTGGTGGCCAAGGACGTGAAGCTCCAGGTGGAGTTCGACCGCAAGGCCGTGTCCCGCTACCGCCTCATCGGCTACGAGAACCGGATGCTCACCCGGCAGCAGTTCAACGACGACCGCGTGGACGCGGGCGAGGTGGGCGCCGGCCATGCCGTCACCGCCCTCTACGAAGTGAAGCTGCGCGACCCCGCCCAGCCGTCCCTCGGCACGCTGCGCATCCGCTACAAGGCCCCCGAGGGCGGCGGCTCCAAGCTCATCGAGAAGGCGCTGCTCGCATCCCTCCTGCGCCCGGCCTATGCGCAGGCCGCGCCCCCCACCCGCTTGTCGTATGTCGCGGCGGCCTTCGCGGAGAAGCTGCGCGGCTCCTACTGGGCGCGGCCCCTCACCTACGACGCGCTCGTGTCGCTGTGGGAGGAGCTGGGCCCGCCGCTGAAGGCCCGGCAGGACGTGGCGGAGCTGGGCGAGCTCATCCGCCAGGCCCGGACGCTGGACCGCCGTGAGGACCGCTTCGAGTCCATCTCGCCCGTGCGCACCATGGACGCCGACCGCGTCCCGAACCTCAAGTAAGGCCCCTCCGGATGATGCGCAGGCTGCTGCCCACCCTCGCCGCACTCGTGCTCGGCCTCGCCGGACTTGGGGTCGGCCTGGGCTATCTCCACCGCATCTTCACCGCCGAGCGCGAGGACGCGCGGGCCACGCTCCAAGCCCGGCGCGAGGCACTGGAGCAGTACGCCCGCGCGTCGCTGGGGCAGGCCCTGCACGAGGGGCTGGAGGGCGCGCGCGCCATCCTTCAGGCGGCGAAGGCGGACCCGCTGATGGCGGCCCCGGGCCTCTACCTGCGCGAGAAGGAGGAGCAGCTGCTGCCCCGGCTCGCCCTCTTCGACACGGCGGGGGATGCCCCCGCGAAGGAGCGCTACGTCCGGCTGCGCGCCGGCACGGAGACCGCGGAGGAGGACGAGGGACCGTGGCGGGAGCGGCTGGAGCGGATGGCCCTGGTGGAGCGGGCGCTGGCCACGAAGGACCGCCGGGCCACCCTGCTGGCGCTGAGGGCCCTGCTCGACCACCGCGCCCGCTTCCTGCTCGCGTCCACGCGCGACCTGCCCTCGCTGCTGGTGGTGCTGGAGGACGTGGCGGCGCGAGGCGACGCGGTGCCCGACCTGATGCGGGCCCTGGTGCGCGACGGCCTCCTGGAAGGACAAGGCGCTGGACGGATGGAGGGCTTGCAGCGGCTGCTGCTGCTCAAGCGCTCGCGCCTCACGCGCGAGGACTTCGACTTCCTGCGAGACCGGGTGACGGAGCTCTCCACCCGCGTGGGCGCGCCGGTGGCGGACTTCGAAGCGCGCTCGCGGGAGCTGGCCGCCTCCGCGCTGCCGCTGCCCGGCGACCTCCCGGAGCCGGTGCTGGTGCGCTCCGGCTGGTACCTGGAGCCGGTCGCGGAGGGCGACACCCGCGGGATGACCCTGGACCTCCCCGGGCTCATGGAGGGCCTCACCCGGGAGATGCGCGAGCGCGGCCTCCTGGAAGCGGACGGACGCGTGACCCTGCTGGGCGACGCGCCGGTGATGGCGCTCACGTCGCTGCCGGTGGTGGTGGAGTCGTCCACCTGGGCCCGGGGGGAAGCCGCGCTGGAGAGCCGCTATCGGCTCAAGTCGCTGATGCTGACCCTGTGCGCGGCGCTGGCCCTCACCATCGCGGCGCTGGCCTTCGTGGCGCAGCACCGCAAGTACCGCTTCCTGGAGCTGAAGAGCGACTTCGTGGCCACGGTGTCGCACGAGCTGCGCACGCCGCTGGCCTCCATCCGCCTGCTCGCGGAGACGCTGGAGTGGCGGGTGGCGGAGGGCGCGGACGCGAAGGACTACCCCGCGCGCATCATCCGCGAGGCGGACGCCCTGGGCTTCCTGGTGGAGAACCTGCTGTCCTTCAACCGCATCGACAAGGGCCGCTGGGTGCCGAAGCTCGCGCCCGTGCGGCTGGACGAGCTGGTGTCGGGCCTGCGCCGCGACCTGGAGGCCAGCGCCCCGATGCCCGTGGAGCTGACGGCGGACGTGGACACGCGCGAGCTGAACGCGGACGCGCAGCTCTTGCGGTTGCTGCTGGCGAACCTGGCCCGCAACGCGTGCGCGTACAACGAGCGGAGCCCCGTGCGCCTGCACGTGGCGACGCTGCCGCGAGGGCGCGTGCGCTTCACGGACAACGGCACCGGCATCCCGAGGGCGGAGTGGGAGCGCGTCTTCGGAGAGTTCCACCGGCTGTCCGGCCAGGGAGGCCGCGAGGTCCCTGGCAGCGGGCTGGGGCTCGCGCTGTGCCGGAGGATCGCCCGGCTGCATGGGGGAGCGCTGCGCGTGGCGGACTCCAGCCCCGAAGGCACCACGTTCGAGCTGACCCTTCCTGAATACCCACCCGGAGAGCGAAACCCCGCATGAACCCTTCCGCCCCCGCGGTCCTCGTCGTGGAGGACGATCCAAACCTGCGGCTCGCGCTGCGCGACAACCTGGAGCACCAGGGTGGCTACTCGGTGCAGGAGGCCGCCACGGTGAAGGAGGCGCGCGAGCAGCTGACCCGCCGCGACTTCCAGCTCATCCTCCTGGACGTGATGCTGCCGGATGGCGACGGGTACGCGCTCTGCCGCGCGCTGCGCGAGGAGGGCCTGGGCATCCCGGTGCTGATGCTCACCGCGCGCACGCTGGAGGAGGACGTGGTGCGCGGCTTCGAGTCCGGCGCGCAGGACTACCTGGGCAAGCCCTACCGGCTGCGCGAGCTGCTGGCGCGCGTGGGCGCGCACCTGAAGCGCGGGGGCGTGGCGCAGGCGAAGCACCTGCGCTTCGCGGGCTACAGCGTGGACCTGGACCGGCGGCGGGTGGAGTCGCCGGAGGGCGCGGAGGTGGAGCTGACGCGCAAGGAGTTCGACCTGCTGGCCTTCTTCATCCGTGAGCGCGAGCGGGCCCTCCCGCGCGATCAGATCCTGGATGCCGTGTGGGGCACGGACGTGGTGGTGGATCCCCACACGGTGGACAACTTCGTCTCCAGCCTGAAGCGCAAGCTCAAGTGGACCCCCGCGTCCCGCTTCTCCATCCAGACGGTGCGCGGCGTGGGCTACCGGATGGAGGTGGAGCGAGCCTCCTGAGGTCCGGCCGCGCGGCTTGTCACGGCTCCGGGGGCGGGAAAGACTGGCCGCATGGCCTCCGCCCGCCGCGTCCTCGTCCCGCTGCCCGACCATGACTTCGACGTCACCGAGGTGGCCGTGCCCTGGCGCATGCTCACCGACGCGGGCCACGAGGTGGTGTTCGCCACGGAGCGAGGCCACATGCCCGCCGCGGATCCCCTGCTGCTCACCGGGGTGCTCTTCGGGAAGCTGGGCGCGGCTCCAGAGCCCCGGCGCTTCTATGGCGACCTCACCCGGACGGAGGGCTTCCAGAAGCCCCTCGCCTGGGACGCGGTGACGCCGTCGGACTTCGACGCGCTCCTGCTGCCCGGAGGCCACGCGCCGGGCATGCGGCAGTACCTGGGCAGCGCGGCGCTCCAGGCGAAGGTGGCCGCGTTCTGGGCGCTCCAGCGGCCCGTCGCGGCCATCTGCCACGGCGTGCTGGTGCTCGCGCGGGCCAAGGACCCCGCCACGGGCCAGAGCGTGCTCCATGGCGCGCGCACCACGTGCCTGCCCAGGTACATGGAGCGCTCCGCGTACCTGCTGACGGCCTGGAAGCTGGGGCGCTACTACCGCACCTACCCCGCCTACGTGGAGGAGGAGGTCGTCGCCGCGCTCGCGGACCCGGGCCACTTCCAGCGCGGCCCCCGCGTCCTGTCGAAGCGGGGCACCGCGACGGACCACGCGCCCGCCTTCGTGGTGGAGGACGGCCGCTACGTGTCCGCCCGCTGGCCGGGCGACGCGTACCTCTTCACGGAGCGCTTCCTGACGCGCCTATGAGCCGCGCCTGGAGCGGAGCCCGGGTCAGGTCTCCCGAGGCGTGGGCTGGTTGCGCCAGATGATCAACACCTGGTTGATGGTGTTGACCCACCGGCGCGCCGCCGCCGCGTCCTCGTGGATGGCGTCCTTCATCAGCTTGAAGACGAAGTCGTTGCCATCATGGAGGAGCAGCCGGATGCCGTCGCCCTTCCAGAAGCTCTCCCGCACCTCCGCGCGGTCGATGTCCTTGAGGTAGTAGTTGAAGAGGAGGGTGCCGTCGGCGTCCTCGGCGAAGATGCGCCGGCTGGTCATCGTCGCCAGATAGGTGCCGTAGAGCGTGTCGTCGGCCCTGCGCGTCGACACCAGCGACTGCAACTGGATGTCTTCCTTGGGTGCCAGCTGGACCTTGGACTTCATTTCTCCCCCTTCTCGCTGCTGCCGGACTCGAACAGCAGTCCTTCCTTGTACAGCTCCGTATAGCCACACGAGTCACACACCGCGGCGAACAGGGTGAGGACCTCCGGTTTCCCGAAGCCCGCATCCGGCTTCAGGTGGAAGCGGCTGAGGGGCATGTTGAGCAGGGTGTCCGGGCAGTTGACGCACAGGAGCGTCTTCGAGCCCGGCTGGGTGGGATGGGCGCGGATGGGCATGGCGCTCAGTCCTCGGTGAGCTTGTTGTGACCCCGGGGCGTGGTCTGGTTCACCTTGTCCCGCGCCGCCTGGTCCTTCATCCGCGCGATGTCCTTCTGCGTCTGCTCGTGGCGGTTGGCGTCGTCGCGGTCGTAGGCATCGTCGATGACGTTCCCCAACCCACGCCCCACCGTCGCGGCCCCCTTGATGGCCGTCCCGACCCCGGCCACGACCTTTCCCGCCCCCGGGTACACGAAGTCCGCGACAGGCGCCGCGTAGCCCACGTTCCGCCCAATCTTGCCAATGACGTCGTAGGTCTTGTCCCGCTGCTGCTGGTGCGGCTGCCGCGCGTCCCCCACCGCCTCGATGCCGCCCAGCGGGGCCTCTTCATCCTCGGAAGGCTCCTCGGAGCCAGACGCGCCGAAGGGGTCCTCCTCCGGAGGACGCCCGGACTGGTTCCCCCCGAAGAATCCCCCTCCATCATCCGGCGGCATCACGGCCTTGATCTGCGGCTCTGGCCGGGCGCCGGGCCTGTGGATGCGCGGCTGCGCGCCTTCCACCTGAGCCCCGTTGGACGGCGAATCCTCTTCGTCGAAAAAGCCAGACATGTTTCCCCCTCATGGGATTATTCCCACGGCGCTGCACGCGGAATCCTGGGCCAGTCCATGCGACACCGTCAAGGCAGCGAACGGGACTGAACCCAGCAGGTCCTCCGCGAGCCAGGCAACCCCAAAGGGAGCCAGCGCATCTCCACCGCGACCACTTAACAGACTAATCTTTGATTGCTCGTTTTGCTGCGTTCTGTCTTATGGTCCTGGCGCCTCGATTCACGGGAGAGCGCGTCATGACCAACACGCTGATGTTCCGCTGTCTGTCGTTGCTGGGGATGGTGGGTGCGGTGGGGGGCTGTTCGGGACCGGAGATGGGTGGAGAGCCCCCGGAGGCGACCGGGCGGGTGGAGAGCCCCGCCATCGTGTCGACCATCACGGAGGGGGACTACGTCATCCGCTCCGCGCGGACGAACAAGTGCATCGACGTGGCCTCATCCAGCACGGCGGACGGCGCCACGGTGCAGCAGTGGGACTGCAATGGCACCAATGCCCAGAAGTTCCACATCTCGCCCACGTCGGGCGGGTACTTCAAGATCATCAACGTCAACAGCGGCAAGGGGCTGGACATCAAGGAGGTCAGCACCGCGGAGAACGCCCTCGTCCATCAGTGGAGCTACGTCGGCGGCAACAACCAGCAGTTCCGGTTCGTGAACCGGGGCGGCACGCAGTTCAGCTTCCACCCCCGTCACACGGACATGGCGGTGGACCTGTCGTGGGGCTCCCCGGACAACGGCACGCTGCTGGTCCAGTACCCCTACCAGGACCGGGACAACCAGCGCTGGACGTTCGACCTGGTCTCCGGCGGTGGCGGAGGAGGCGGTGGCTCGGGCTTCGCGGGCATCCTCACCCGCGACACGTTCAACGCCATGTTCCCCAGCCGCAACGGCTTCTATACCTACGACGCGCTGATCGCCGCCGCCGCGGGCTTCCCGGGGCTCGCGACCACGGGGGACACCGACACGCGCAAGCGCGAGGTGGCCGCGTTCCTGGCCAACGTGTCGCATGAGACGGGCGGGCTCGTGTACATCGAGGAGATCAACAAGGCGGACTATTGCGACACGTCGTGGGGTCCGCCGGGCTGCGGCTGCGCGCCGGGCAAGCGGTACTACGGGCGCGGTCCCATGCAGCTGTCGTGGAACGGCAACTACTGCGCGGCGGGCAACGCGCTGGGCCTGCCGCTCCAGGCGAACCCGGACCTGCTCGCGCAGGACGCGAACGCCGCGTGGCGCACGGGGTTCTGGTTCTGGACCACGCAGACGGGCGCCGGCTCCATGACGGCCCACAACGCCATCGTGAACGGCGCGGGCTTCGGTGAGACCATCCGCACCATCAACGGCTCGCTGGAGTGCAACGGCCGCAACCCCACGCAGGTGAAGAGCCGCGTCGACGCGTACAAGAACTTCTGCGCCCTGCTCGGCGTGAGCCCCGGCAACAACCTGGAGTGCTGACCCCGGCGCGCGCCGGGGTCGCGGGTCCTCCTGCCGCCCCGGTGCGGCCCCAGGGTCAGGGAATCTGACCCAGCACCTCGAACAGGGCCTCGCGCGTCGGCCCCGAAGCGTCGCGGACCACCGTCTCCAGCATCCCCTTCGCCCGGCCCAGCTGGGACGGATCCGCCTCCTCCAGCGCGGCCACCGCGGCCTCCTGGAGCTCGCGCGACGCGGCCGGCCCCAGCTGCCCCCTCAGCAGGAAGAGGGCCTCCGCCGACGGTGCTCCCGAGCGCACCAGCGCCACGGCCGCACGGGCCGCCACGAAGGCGCTCTCATCCCGGAGGTGCTCGCGCAGCGCCGCGACCGCCACCGGCGACAGGGGCCCCGTCAGCCCCAGCAGCGACGCCGCCTCCTGGCGGATGGGCGGCTCCGGCGCGCTCAGCGTGCGCAGCAGCGCTGGCTCCAACCCCTCCAGCACCGGCGCGGGCCGCGCCTCGCCTTCCATCGCCTCCAACAAGCCGCGCAGCGACACCAGGGACAGGTAGAGGCGAGCCCCCTCCGTCTTGCGCACCTGCTCCAGCAGCCGGGGCGCGGTCCTCTCAGGAGCCAGGGGCGCGAGCGCCGCCAGGGACTCCAGCGCGGAGAGGGCCACCGGCTCCTCGTCCTCCAGCAGGGTCAGCAACCCAGGCAGCAGGGGCAGAGCGGCCCGCCCCACCCGCCCCACGACGCGCGCCATCGCGCTGCGGACCGGGGCGCTGGGGTGCTGGAACATCCCGCCCAGCACGGCGAGCTGGGACGCATCCACCCGGCACACCAGCGAGAGCACCGCCGCAGCGTTCTCCAGCTCCGGCGTCTCGGCCTCCATCCGCGTCAGCGCGGTCAGCACGCTCTGGACGGCGAGCGCGGTGAGGCCCGCCTGGGGAGGCCACCAGCCGCGCTGCAGCAGGAACAGCAAGGGCTCGGCCAGCTTCGTTCCGGGCCGCCCCAGCTCCTCCAACAAGGCCCGGGCCGCCCGCTCACGCGACGCCGCGTCTCCGGACGCCAGCGCCTCCTCCAGCGCGGACAGCGCTTCCTCCCGCGCTCCGCCATCGCGGGAGGACAGCCGGGGAATCCACTCCTCCGCCGTGCGGACACGGCCCCTGTCGCGCTCCGAAGACATGCCCTCGAAGGTAGCAACATCGGGGAGCGGCGGCGCTACGGAGAGGCCTCGGTGACGCGCCCGTCCGCGTCCACGTCGAAGTGGAGCGTTCCCCGGTTCTTGCCCACCACGAACAGCGCGTAGCGTCCCCCGGCCTGGAGCGCCCGGGGCTCCTCGACCACGGCGAAGCCGCTCGGCGCCTCGCCGTACGTCAGGGCCCCCACGCTGGCCAGGTCGCCGAACGGTTCGGCCCGCAGCTGCCAGTAGACCGCCCCCGCCCGGTCCAGCACCTGGACGGTGTTGTAGCGGGGGCGGTCCGCGTGCTCCGGATCCTCCACCTGGAACCGGGGAGCGGGCAGTTTCTGCGCGCCGTCCGCGAGGGACACCTGGAGGACCGGACGGCACGCGGTGAGGACGAGCAGCAGGAGGCCCCAGAGCCAACCCGGCGGAACGAAGCGCGGCGACCTCATGGGCTAGGGGGCTCCTTGTCCGGCGCGGACCTGCGCGATGGCGGCGTTGATCTGCGCCGTGTAGTCCTTGCCATTGTAGTGGAAGCCGGCGGCCGGGTTGGCGAAGTAGCCGGCGAGCTGGGCCTGCTGAAGGAACTCCGCCTGCTGCTCCGGGTTCAGCTCGCTCCAGGCCTTGCCCGCGTCCAGGCCCTTCTCGAAGTCGTAGCCGTCCCCGAGGTACTGGGCGACCAGCGCCTCGCTCATGTAGTCCGTGCCGCCGTTCTGGTGCTGCCAGACGTGCGCCGACTCGTGCACCAGCAGGTCCGGCGTCAGGGGCAGGTTGTCCGGCGGGATGTAGATGGTGTTGCCATGGGTGAACGCGCGGCCGGTGGTGCTGAACAGCCCGGAGCTGCCCTCCTTGATGCGCATCTGCGAGTAGTCGATGGAGTCCCCGTACACGCTCTTCAGCGTGGCGATCTCACTGTCGCTCAGCTTGCGTGCCGGCGGCTCCAGGCCAATCAGCGTCTGGATGGCGCTGACGCCGCGGCCGGCCATCATCAAGATGGCGTCCACGGGGGTCTGCACGACGGTCTTCAGCAGGCCCAGGCCCATCTGCTTGAAGCCCTCGCCGAACTTGCCCTGGAACAGCTTGCCGATGCCGCCGAGGAAGGTGCCCACCCCTTCCCCGATGTTGCGGAACGCGCCCACGACGGTGCTGACCGCGCCTGACAGCAGGCTGCGCACGCCGTCACCCACGCGCGTGGCCACCGTCTTCACGCCGCTCCAGACCGTCTTCGCCGCGGACCCCACCCAGTTCGCCGCGGTCGTCACCGCGCCACCCACCGCCTTCGCCGCGGTCGTCACGGCACCGCCCACGGCCTTGGCCGCCGTGGTGACAGCCCCGCCCACCGCCTTCGCCGCGGTCGTCACGGCACCGCCCACGGCCTTGG
Source organism: Corallococcus silvisoli (assembly GCF_009909145.1). Taxonomy (NCBI): domain Bacteria; kingdom Pseudomonadati; phylum Myxococcota; class Myxococcia; order Myxococcales; family Myxococcaceae; genus Corallococcus; species Corallococcus silvisoli. The sequence continues at coordinate 723,806 of NZ_JAAAPJ010000001.1, read as the reverse complement.
CCGCCGTGGTGACGGCGTTGCCCACGGCCTTGGCCGCGTCACCCAGGGCCTTGAAGGGATTCCAGAACTCGACCTCCTTGTCCTTGCCGTCGATGTGGATGATGCCCTTGTCATTCTCCGCGCGGATGTCCGCGATCTGCTTCGGCGACAGCTTCTCCCCGGACAGGATGCGCCGGAACAGCTCGCCCTCGTCGCCCGCGGCGTCCTCGGTGTTGAGCTTCGTGTCCAGGTGGTGGCCCGCCTCCTCCACGTAGGTGGAGGCCGCCAGCGCCGGGTCCAGGGACGCGTTGATGAGCACCGTGCCGGACTCCGCGTCGTAGGCGCCGTTGGCCCCGTTCAGCGTCTCGGCGGGCACCGTCCGCACCGGCGGCAGCCAGCCGAAGTCTCCCTTCAGGGCCTGCTGCCGGAACTGCTCGGCCTTGGCGGAGTCATAGCCCTCGCCGTAGACCGTCTTCATCGTCTCGTGGAACCCCTGCTTGTCCGCCGCCAGCGCCCCGAACTCGCGCTTGAACGTGGACGTCACGTCCGGCTGCTTGGAGATGAAGGCGCTCTGCTCGGAGAACCCCGCCCGGCGCGCCGCCGCCTCCGGTGCGCGCGGCGGCGTTCCCCTCGCCGCGCTCCCCTGCGCCGTGCCCGAAGGCTGACCGCCCGCCGTGAGCGCCTTGCGAGGCTCCTGCGGCGGGACCCTGGTTTGAATCCGCATCGTCATATGTCCCCCTCGATGAAGCATGTTCAATCAGGACTCACAGTAAACACTGACGGACAATGGGTGACATACGACAACTGACCGATGCGGCCTCAGACCTGCGCCATCTGGATGAGGTTGCCGCAGGTGTCCTCGAACACGACGGCGGTGATGGGTCCCATGGCCGTGGGCTTGCCCCGGAACACCACCCCGAGCTTCAGCATGCGCTCATATTCCGCCTGGCAGTCCTCGACGCCGAACGACGCCGCGGGGATGCCCGCGTCGAACAGCGCCTTCTGGTAGACGCGCGCGGGCGCGAAGCCCATGGGCTCCAGGAGGAGCTGGGTGCCCTCCGTCGCGTCCGGCGCGACGACGGTCAGCCACCGGTACTCCCCCACGGGGACGTCCACCTTCATCACGAAGCCCAGGACCTCCGTGTAGAACTTCAGGGCCTTGGCCTGCTCATCCACCATCACGCTCGTCACGTGGATCCGCATCGCATGTCTCCAGGGTCGTGGGTTGCTTCAGTCCAGCCACTGCGCGAAGTGCTTCTCGAACACCGGAGAGGCCGCGTCCACCGCGGCCCAGGTATCCGCCTCCAGCTTCGGGGCGCCTCCCGCGTCCTTTCCGAAGACCTTCAAGAGGTCCGCGTCGATCCACAGACCGTTCATGTTGTGGAACCAGCGGTAGGCCCGGAGGCGCAGGCCCGGCAGGTCGCGCAGGTGCGCATCCCACAAGCCACGGGGCAGCGCGGCCTTCATCAACTCCGAGCCTCGCGCCTCGCGCCGCCGCACGGCCGCCAGCTGTTCCGCATGCGCGGCGAAGCGCGACGGCTCCAGCAGGCCCCGCGTGGCCGCCCAGCCCACGAACAGCGCGGTGCCCACGCTGGAGAAGGGGTCCAGCGCCCGCGCTTCACGCACCTGCAAGGTGATGGTGCGCACCTTGCGCAGGGAGACCACCAGCTCCGTCGTCCCCGTGCTGTCCAGCGGCCGCACCCAGTGCGGCACCGTCAGCGCATCCGTGAGCATGGAGCTGGGACGCAGCTCGGTCGGTGGCCCGAGCTTCTTCGTGATGGCCTCCTCCGTCAGGTCCGTCGCGTCGAGCCCCAGCACGGGCTCCGGGAACTGGGGCCGCACCCACGCCAGCGACAGGTACGGCACGAAGGTGCGGGCCGTCTTCGGAATGGGCGGGAAGGCCTCGTGGAGGACCTCATGCGTGAAGTTCAGCTCCACGCCCGCCTTCGGCGCCTCCAGGTTGATGGAGTCCGTCTGCGGCGTCGTGGACCGGGGCGCCGGCTTGCCCAGGACCTCCTCCGCGTACCTGACGACCTCCGGCGAGTCCGCGCGCTGTCCCAGCAGCGACACCAGCCGGCGCAGCGCCGGCCCCATCGCCTTCACGTCGTCGGTGGGCGTCCCCAGGCCCGCGACGGGCGCCACCTCCGGGGTCGGCGCCTCGCCGTCGAGCCACGCCGAGAAGTCGAAGCGCGGCGCCTTGGGGACCCGAAGGCCCCGGGCCTGGATCCACGCGGCGAGCGCCTCGCGGCCCGAGGACGCGTCGTCGTCATCCAGGTCGTAGATGCCCGTGCTGCCCTCCGACCAGGCGACGAGGAACGCCTCCAGCGAGTCCGCGACGGTGCGCGTCTCCCCTTCGGAGCCCAGCAGCACGACCGCGTTCTTCAGCAGCGCCAGCAGGGACCCATCCGGGAGCTTCAGGAAGGAGAAGCCCGCGGCCTGAAGCCGCTTCGCGTTCTCGGGCGAGTACTCGCTGGGAATCGCATCGAAGCCAAACACGTCGAACCAGCCCAGGGTGCCATGGTCCTGGGTGCCCACGAACGCGCCGACATCGCGGAGCAGCGGGGGGATGGTGTGGCCCTTCGGGGCCTTGGCGATCTGGGTGGTGTATTGGGACATGGAGGCCGGATGCTTCCCCATGCGAACCCTCCCCGTCCACGACGGAAACAGGCCCCCGTGGGGTCATCCATGATGCCCGTCGCCTGCATCCACGCGGACGGCCTCGAGCCCGAGGCGCGCTGTGTTAAAACCGGGTCGCGCCATTCGAGGACCCCATCATGCACGCGCTGGTTCTTGCCCTCTTCTTCGCCTTCCAGGCTCCTGAGCTGAAACAGCCCCCGCGGTACAGCGCCGAGCTCGAGGCCGTGCGCCAACAGGCCGACGCCGCGTTGGACCCCACGGGCGGCAATCCCATCGAGGCGCGGCAGCACATCCAACGACTGCTCAAGGAGGCCCCGGAGAATCCCCAGACACACTTCCTGCTGGGGCGCATGCTCGTGCAGCATGGCGAATACGAGGAGGCCCACCGCGCCATGGAGCGCGCGCTCGAGCTGGGCCTCGACGGGAACGACCGCATCGAGGCCCAGAACTGGCGGGACTCCTTGCAGCGACAGATGGCCGCGTTCGACGAGGCCCAGAGCGCGATGTCCGAGCAGCTCCGGAAGGATCCCAACGACCTCGAGGCGCATAAGGCGCTCGCGCTGTTCGCCTACAGGAAGCGAGACCTCGCGGCCGCCCGGACGCACGCGGCGCGCGTCACCGAGCTGCGGCCCGACGACGGGGACGGCCACGCCCTGCTCGGCGCCATCCTCCTGGACCTGGGCGACGAGGACGGTGCCCGCGAGCAGGCGCGACAGGCCCGCGCCATCGGCGACTCCAACCAGGTGCAGTCCCTCGAGGCCCGCCTCCAGTCGCTGAGCCAGAAGAGGCTCTTCGTCGCCGTGCCCCTCGGACTGGTGGCCGTCCTGGTCCTGGGGCTCGGCGGCTACTGGATGTCCCGCCGCCGCAACCGCCGCGCTTCCAGTGCGGGAGCGGCCTAGGCATTCAGCTCGGCCCCTGGACGAGCACAACGGCACCGCCCAAGCCCCCGAGCCGCCTTCGGCTCAGCGGTGCCGCACGCCGTGCCGGAAGCAGTCCACCGTGTGGTCATCCACGATGCCCGTCGCCTGCATCCACGCGTAGACGATGACCGGCCCCACGAACTTGAAGCCGCGCTGCTTGAAGGCCTTGGAGTACGCCTCCGACAGCTCCGTCTTCGCCGGCACATCCCCCCGGCCCTTCCACGCGTTGCGGAGGGGCTTTCCGCCCGCGAGGTTCCACACGAACGTGGAGAAGTCCTCGCCCTCGTCCTGCATCTTCAAGTAGGCGCGGGCGTTGCCGATGGTCGCTTCGATCTTCGCGCGCGCACGGACGATGCCAGCGTCCCCCATCAGGCGCGTGACGTCCTTCTCCGTGAAGCGCGCCACGACCTTCGGGTCGAAGCCCTTGAACGCCTTCCGGAAGGCCTCGCGCTTGCGCAGGATGACGATCCACGCGAGCCCCGCCTGGAAGCCCTCCAGCATCAACATCTCCCAGAGCGCGCGGCTGTCCCTCACCGGAACGCCCCACTCCTCGTCGTGGTAGGTCTGGTACAGCGGATCACTGCCCACCCACGCGCAACGCTGTTGCATCCGCGCTCCCATGCATTTCGGCCCGCGGCACCGCGGGCGCGCGCCGCAGGGCTACCACAAAGACTGAACAGGCGACCAGTCCCGTTATCGCCTTCCGCCCGGCCGGGTCAGCAGCGCGAACAGCCCGTCGCTCCACCACCGGCCGCGCAGGCCGGGCAGCAATCGCTGCCAGTACACGCTGCTGCGCGGGATGCGCCCGGGCAGCGGGTAGTCGAACGCGATGGACTGGAAGCCCGCTTCGACGGCCATGCGCCGCGCGTCCAATTCAGTGATGGGGGTGATGTGGCCGGAGTCCCGGTAGTCCTGCTCACAGAACGCGGGGAAGTAGCCCCGCACCAGGAAGGACAGGCGCGCCGTCAGGCTGTCGTTGTTCGGCGTGGTGAAGAAGAGGTGTCCTCCGGGCTTGAGCACGCGAAAGGCCTCCTTCACGAAGTGGCGCGGGTTGGCCAGGTGCTCCAGCACCTCGATGGCGAACACCCAGTCCACCGACGCGTCACCCCAGGGCAGTGCGTCGCGGGACACGTCGCGCTGCTGGAACTCCACGCCCGGCAGGCGGCTGGCCCCCGCGTCGTGGATGTCCGTGCTGAGGATGCGCTCGACGGCCGGGTTGCGCTGCAACCGGCGGATCCACCCTCCACTGCCCGAGCCCACGTCGAGCACGACGCCAAAGGCACGCTGCCCCGCCACGCTCCAGGCCGCGTCCCGCAGCGGCTCCGGCGACAGGCCCTCCTGACGCTGCGCGTAGGCAGCGGCGTCATGTCCCAGCGGTCCGGCGTTGCCCTTCACACCCGAGTCCATGCGGCGGACTCTACCCTCCGGAGGGCCGCGGCGCCCGGCCGGCCCCCGGGCCCAAGGCAGGGGCCCCTGACGGACCCGCCCCCGCTCCGTCCCCTGGGTGCTCCGGAATGCGCTTCCTTCAATGAATGCCCGGTCGCGGCTCCATGCTGGGGCTCCGAGGGGGCAGCCCCGGGGTCTCCACGTCGTCCTTGAGCGAGGTGCGGATCATCTCCCGCAGCTCGGGGGTGTCCTGGTGGCCGTGGACGGACACCGCGTGTTGCGTCGCGGCGCGCACCACCTCGTCCTCCTCACCGGCGATGGTGAGCGTGCAGTTCGATTCGCTGGGCGTGTCCCGGCAATCCATCATCTTGCGTGACATGGCTGATTCACCTCCCCGCTTCTGAGGTGCGCATGTGAAGGGCCCTGCGCAATCCACGCGAACGGCTATCATTCGCGCGCTCAGCGCTACCTGGAGGCACGGGATGGGACAGGAAGTGGACGTCATCGTCGTGGGTGGGGGGCTCGCGGGCCTCGTCGCCGCGACCGAGCTCGCGGATGCCGGCAAGCGCGTCGCCGTGGTGGACCAGGAGGCGGAACAGAACCTGGGCGGGCAGGCGTTCTGGTCGTTCGGTGGCCTGTTCCTCGTGGACTCGCCCGAGCAGCGGCGCATGGGCATCAAGGACTCCCACGCCCTGGCGCTGGAGGACTGGATGGGCACCGCGGGCTTCGACCGCGAGGAGGACCGCTGGCCGCGCAAGTGGGCGGAGGCGTTCGTCGGCTTCGCCGCGGGGGAGATGCGCCCCTGGCTGGCCCAGCAGGGCATGCGCTGGTTCCCCGTGGTGGGCTGGGCGGAGCGCGGCGGCTACGGCGCGGTGGGGCACGGCAACTCCGTCCCCCGCTTCCACGTCACCTGGGGCACCGGGCCCGGCGTGCTGGAGCCCTTCGTGCGCCGCGCGAAGGCGGCACAGGCCCAGGGCAAGCTCACCTTCCACTTCCGGCACCGCGTGGACGAGCTGCTCACGCAAGGGGGCGCGGTGGTGGGCGTGCGCGGCATGCGGCTGGAGCCCACGGACGTCCCACGAGGGGCCAGCAGCTCACGCGTCACGGTGGGGGACTTCGAGCTGCGCGCGGGCGCGGTCATCGTCACGTCCGGCGGCATCGGCGGCAACCATGAGCTCGTGCGCAAGGCCTGGCCGACGCGGATGGGCCCCGCGCCGAAGTTCATGATTCAAGGCGTCCCCGACCACGTGGACGGGCGGATGATCGCCATCACGGAGGCCGCGGGCGGCAACCTCATCAACCGCGACCGCATGTGGCACTACACGGAGGGCCTGCGGAACTGGAACCCCATCTGGCCCCGGCACGGCATCCGCATCCTGCCGGGCCCCAGCTCGCTGTGGCTGGACGCCACGGGCAAGCGCCTGCCGCCGCCGCTGTTCCCCGGCTTCGACACGCTGGGCACGCTGGAGCACATCCTGAAGACGGGCCACGAGCACACGTGGTTCATCCTCAACCAGTGGATCATCAAGAAGGAGTTCGCGCTCTCCGGTTCGGAGCAGAACCCGGACCTCACGGGCAAGGACTGGCTGGGCGTGCTCAACCGCGCCGTGGGCAAGAAGGCCATGGGGCCGGTGGAGGCCTTCAAGGAGAAGGGCGAGGACTTCGTCGTCTCCCACGACCTGCGTGAGCTGGTCGCCGGCATGAACGCGAAGACAGACACGCCGCTGCTGGACTTCGCCACGGTGGAGCGCGAGGTGAAGGCCCGCGACATGCAGTTGGACAACCCCTTCAGCAAGGACCTGCAGCTGGCCGCCATCCGGCAGGCGCGCGGCTACCGGGGTGACAAGCTGGTGCGCACCGCGAAGCCGCACCGCATCCTGGACCCCAAGGCGGGACCGCTCATCGGCGTGAAGCTGAACATCCTCACGCGCAAGACGCTGGGCGGCTTCGAGACCGACCTCCAGGGCCGCGTCTTCAACGCCCAGGGGCAGACCATCCCAGGGCTCTATGCGGCAGGCGAGGTGGCGGGCTTCGGAGGCGGTGGCGTCCACGGTTACCGCGCGCTGGAAGGGACGTTCCTCGGCGGCTGCATCTTCTCCGGCCGCGCCGCGGGCCGGGCCGCCGCGGGGACTGTGTAGTCATGGGGAGTGACGGGCAGGGGGCGCTGAAGGGCCCCCGCCCCTCCTGGGGTGCCGTCAGGAGACGGTGGGCTGGAAGGGCCACGGCGTGGAGCGCAGCCCCGCCGCCCAGTTGTCGTGCCGGCCGTCCCAGTACCCGAAGGTGAGCAGCGACGGATCCACGTCATCCAGGGTGTTGACGTAGATGGAGACGAACTTCCCGCCCAGCTCCGGCACGTCGCCGTCGCCAAAGCACACGACGCCGCAGTTCTTGCAGAAGCTACGGGTGTTGGGGCTGCCGTCGCGCCCGTACTTCTTGATGGCCTCCTGGCCCTTCAGGAGCCGGAAGGCGTCCGGCTTCATCCCCGTGCCGCCGCCGTAGCCGTACTTCATGCAGATGGTGCAGTTGCAGCGCGTCACGCGCGCCAGGTCCACGGTGGCCTCGTAACGCACGGCGCCGCACAGGCAGCCGCCCGCGTAGGTCTGCAAGCCGCGCTGGGCAGGGTTCTTCTGCTGGGTGTCGTTCTGGGTCATGGCGTCTTCTCCGGTGCCGCGTTGAGGGAACGCACCCCTTATCCCCCCGGCCAGTGACAGCCTTATGTCAGGTTTGTCCGGCCGCGCCGCGCGCCCCCCAAGCCCCCCAGTCCCTGACCGGGGCGGCTTTACAGTAGCTGCATATACAGCTATTCATGCCGACGTGATGGGTTCCGCGCGCTGGCCGTCCTCCTGTCTGCCCCTCCTGCTGGGCCTGAGCGTCCTGATCGTGGGGTGCGCCGCCGCGCGTCCCCCCGCCGCGGACATCCCGCAGTCGCCGTTCCCGGAGGTGCATGAAGCGGATGCGATCTTCACCGGCCACCGCTTCCAGGACGGGATGGTGCTTCCGGAGGTGCGCATCCACTACGCGACGCTGGGCACACCGCGCAGGGATGCGTCCGGCGCGGTGACGAACGCGGTGCTGATGCTGCACTGGACGGGGGCAAGCGGCGAGGTGTTGCGCGGCAAGCCCTTCCAGGACGCGCTGTTCGCGCCGGGGCGCCCGCTGGACGCGACGAAGTACTTCCTCATCTTCCCGGACAGCGTGGGCCACGGTCGTTCCAGCAAGCCGAGCGACGGCGCGCGCATGAAGTTCCCTGCCTACGGCTACAGGGACATGGTGGCGCTCCAGCACCAGCTCGTCACCGGGACGCTGGGCATTTCGCGCCTGCACGCCATCGTGGGCCTGTCCATGGGAGGCATGAACGCGTGGCTCTGGAGCGAGCTGTATCCAGAGGCGGTGGAGGGCGTGATGCCCATCGTCTCGTTGCCGACGCGCATCGCGGGACGCAACCTGCTGTGGCGCCGCTTCGTGTCGCGCCAGATTCGCGAAGACCCGGAGTGGAGGAACGGTGACTACACCGCGCCGCCCCGAGGCTGGCGGGAGGCGTTCCCGGTCTTCCGGATGATGCTGGATGGGGTGCCGCACCTCCAGGCGACGCTCCCGGACGCGCCGGCGGCGGACGCCTTCATCGCGTCCGCCATGGCGCAGGCCGAAGGCATGGATGCGAATGACATCCTGTACTCGCTGGAGTCTTCCCGGGACTACGACCCGGAGGCGGGGCTCGGGGCCATCCAGGCCCGCGTGTTCGCGCTCAACTTCTCCGACGACGAGTTCAACCCCGTCTCGCTGCGCACGCTGGAGGCGCTGATGCCCCGGGTGAAGCACGGCCGCTTCGTCGTCCAGGCAGGCGATGCGCGCTCCTTCGGCCACTTCACCCAGGCGCACCCGGAGCTGTGGGCGGAGCAGGTCGCCGCGTTCCTCGCGTTCCTCGAGGGGGAATGAAGCCGTGCGGATGCGCTCAGCGACGGCGGCGGGACGCGGCCGTGGGGGCCAGAGGGGCTTCGGCTTCGGCTTCGGCCTCGCCCTGGCCCAGCCCGGTCCGGGCGACGGTGGCCAGCAGGTCCCTCAGCGCGGTCGCCTGGGTGTTGCCCACGGCGCGCTCGAAGTCGGCCTGGGCGCGCAGCCAGAGGGGCCGGGCCTTGCGGTAGACGCCCTGCCCTTCCGGGGTGATGGCGATGGCCCGCTGGCGCCGGTCGGTGCGGCCCACCTCCAGCACCACGAGCCCGTCCTTCAAGAGGGGCCGGAGGTTGTGGGTGAGCGTGGAGGGGTCCATCACGAGCTGGTCCGCCAGCGCGTTCACCGTCAGCGGCCCCTGCGTCTGGGCACGGTGGAGGATGGAGTACTGCGTCGTCCGGATGCCGCTGGGCGCGAGCACCTGGTCATAGAACTGGGTGACATGGCGGCTCGCCTGCCGCAGCGCCAGACAGTTGCAGAGGGTGCGCAGGGGGTCGTCTTGGGACATCGCGGTTCCAGGAAGCGGGCGCGTCACGTCGACACACCGGCGGAAAGTATACGTGGGGCACGGCGTGCCCGTATCGAGGAGACACCGTCATGAGGACCCACCGCGTTCATTATGCCTGGGTGGTGGCCGCGACCATCTTCGCGGTGCTCCTCTGCGCGGCGGGCGTGCGCGCGACACCGAGCGTCTTCATCGTCCCGCTGGAGCGGGAGTTCGGCTGGAGCCGGGCGCTCGTCTCCTCGGCCGTGTCGGTGAACCTGGTGCTCTACGGACTCGTGGGGCCGTTCGCCGCCGCGCTGATGCAGAAGTTCGGCATCCGGCGCACGACGCTGGTCTCGCTCTGCATCATCACCCTGGGCGTCGCGCTGACGAACTTCATCCACGCGCCCTGGCAGTTGATCCTCTTCTGGGGCGTGCTGGTGGGGTTGGGCACGGGAACGACGGCGATGGTGCTGGGCGCCACCGTGGTCCAGCACTGGTTCGTGGCGAGGCGCGGGCTGGTGATGGGCCTGCTCACCGCGAGCACCGCGACGGGGCAGCTCGTCTTCCTGCCGCTGCTCGCGATGCTGGTGGAGCACCACGGCTGGCGCGTCGTGTCCTTCACCGTCGCGGGCGTGGTGGCCTGTGTCATCCCGCTGGTCGCGTGGCTGGTGCGCGACCGTCCGTCGGACGTGGGGCTTGCGCCCTACGGGGCCGCACCGGACGCGGAGGAGGCGAAGGGCTCCAGCGTCAACCCGCTCGCCAACGCGCTGGGGGCGCTGAAGCGAGCGTCAGGCAAGCGCGACTTCTGGCTGCTCGCAGGAAGCTTCTTCATCTGCGGCGCGACGACGAACGGGCTGGTGGGCACGCACCTGATTCCCGCGTGCATGGACCACGGCATCCCGGAGGTGCGGGCCGCGGGGCTGCTCGCGCTGATGGGCATCTTCGACCTGGTGGGCACCACGGCGAGCGGATGGATGTCGGACCGCTTCGACAACCGCTGGCTGCTCTTCTGGTACTACGGCCTGCGGGGGCTGGCGCTGCTCTATCTGCCGAGCGCCTTCGAGCTGTCCGTCTTCGGGCTGCCGCTGTTCGCGGTGTTCTACGGCCTGGATTGGATCGCCACGGTGCCGCCGACGGTGCGGCTAACGACGCAGACGGTGGGCGTGGAGGACGGGCCCATCGCCTTCGGCTGGGTGGTGGCCGCGCACTAGGTGGGCGCGGGCCTGGGGGCCCTGGGCGCGGGCGTCATCCGCACCTCGCTGGAGACGTACACCCCCGCCTGGGTGGTCGCGGGCGTCATCTGCCTCGCGGCGGCGGGAGTGGTGCTGCGCATCGGACGTGGGAGCGTCCAGGCGCCGCCCGTGGTGGGCACGGCGGCGCCGCGCTGAAAGGCTCAGTCCTCCGAGACCAGCACGACCTTGCCCACCGTGCTCCGCCCCTCCAACTGGCGGTGGGCCTCGCCAGCCTGGGACAGCGGCAGCGTCAGGCCCACGACGATGCGCAGTCGCTTCGCCACGACCTCCGCCAGCAGCGCCTCGCGCGCCCGGCGCTGCACCTCCGGGGATACAGGGGTGCGCAGCCAGTACGCGCTCACGGTGAGCGACTTCGCGTAGAGGGACTCCACCTCGACGAGCGGCGGCGGGCCACTGGCGTTGCCATAGCTCACCAGGTGACCGAAGGGCGCCAGCGCGTCCACGCTGGCCTGCCACGTGCTCGCGCCCACCGAATCCAGCACCCACTCCACCCCGCGTCCCTGGGTCAGCGCCTGGACCCGCGCCGCGACGTCCTCCTGGTCGTAGCGGATGACGTCGTCCGCCCCCACCTCCCGCGCGAGCTTCGCCTTCGCCTCGCCCGACACCGTCCCGATGACCCGCGCGCCCGCGGCCTTCGCCAGCTGCACCGCCAGCACTCCCACGCCTCCGGCCGCCGCGTGGATGAGCACCGTCTGCCCCGCCTCCACCCGCCCCACCGTGTGCACCACGTGGTACGCCGTCAGCCCCTGCACCAGCAGCGCGGCGGCCTCCGCGAATGACACCTCCGGTGGGAGCGCCAGCAGCTCGCTCACCGGCGCGAGCGCGGCCTCCGCGTAGGCGCCCTTCGTCAAGGCCACCACCCGGCGTCCCACCCAGGACGGATCCACGCCCGGACCCACCGCGCGCACCACGCCCGCGGCCTCGCTGCCCAGGATGCGCGGCAGGGGAACCTGGGCGTCGTACAGGCCCCGGCGGCGCTCGGTGTCCGCGAAGTTCACGCCCGCGGCATGGACGCGCAACAGGACCTCTCCCGGCCCCGGCACGGGCTCCGGCGTGTCTTCCCATTGGAGGACCTCCGGCCCTCCCACCTGGTGATAGCGGATGGCTTTCATGCGCGGATTCCTAACGACCGCGACGCCTGCTTGTCAGGACTGAATTTCCGCCCGCGTCCCTCGGGAGCGAAAGGAGCGGTCCCCATGCGCACGGCGACGAAGCAGGCCCCGATGAACCTCAAGCACCCGAATCCTTCCGGTCACGGCATCGAAGCGTCCTCGCGTCCCGGCCCGGTCACCGCTCCTTCCCCGTGCCGCTGGCGGGACTTCGCGTCCTATCGCATCGCCTCGCCCGGCTCCTGAAGGCTCCGCGCTCCGTCCCTGACGGCGCACGGCACCTGGAGGCCGGGCTTCCCCCCAAGGGAACCCGGCCTCTTTCGCGTCCGGGCTCCCGCGCACCTTCCGGGGACGTAGAGCGTTACGGAGACGCGCTGGCCTGTAGAGCCAGAGCCCTTGAAAGCCCGCTGGGTTCGACTCCCAGCGTCCCCACTTCCACTCAGAGGCCGTGCACCGGGTGCGGTCTGGACTCCAAATCCAGATGCGCGGGGTTCGACTCCCTGACGGCCTGTCCCGCCCGAAAGGCCCCGTGTCATGGAAACGCTGGTGCTGAGCCAGTCCTATGAACCCGTCGCACGCATCCCGTGGCAACGCGCCGTCATGCTGCTGTTCCAGGGCAAGGTGGAGGTCGTGGAGGAGTACGAGGATCGCGTCATCCGTTCGGTGACGGTCGAGCTGCGCATGCCGTCCGTCATCCGCTTCGTGCGCGCCCTGTGGAAGGGCCCGCGCGGCATCCGCTTCAGCCGGGAGAGCGTCTACCAGCGCGACCACTGCCGCTGCCAGTACTGCGGCCACAAGGTCACCCGCCCGGAAGCCACGTATGACCACGTGCTGCCGCGCGCCCAGGGCGGCCGCACCAGCTGGGAGAACATCGTCATCGCCTGCGTGCCCTGCAATCAGCGCAAGGGGAACCGCACCCCGGCCCAGGCGCGCATGACGCTGCGCACCGTGCCCTCGAAGCCGAAGCGGCTGCCGGAAGCCGTGGCCCTGTCCTTCCTCGTGGAGAAGGGCATGCCGCTGTCCTGGCGCAAGTTCCTGAGGGACGTGGCCTATTGGCACACGGAGCTGGAGGCGTAGTCCCGGGCCAGATGGGCCGGGACTTCGCTTCCGCGCCGCAACGGTTAGAGTGCCGCACGTCGAGGGGGCGTTCCGGACCACACCATGGCGACGAGGAAGAACGAAGATCAGGAGCGGCTCATCGACCGCGACCTCACCGCGATGGCGCGCGAGGGGAAGCTCCCCGCCGCCCACGGCGTGGACACCGCCGTGACGGAGGTGCTGGGCCTGCTGGCTCGGGGCGGCAAGCACCCGCTCCTCGCGGGCGAGCCCGGCGTGGGCAAGAGCGCGCTCGTCCAGGAGGTGGCCCGCCGCATCGCGGAGGGCCGCGTGGACGGCGACCTGGCCCATGCGCGACTCGTGGAGGTGTCCGTCGCCAACATCCTGGCGCGCAGCACCCAGCGTCAGGCGGCGGAGAGCTTCGAGGAGCTGCTCATCCACCTGGGCCGCCACCCCTGCCCCATCGTCTACATCCGGGACCTGCCGGTGGCCCTGGGCGGCCCCCTGGCGCCGGTGGCCGTGCGCGCGCTGCGCACCGGCGGCCTCCGCTTCATCTTCGAGACGGAGCCCAAGCGCGTGCAGGAGCTGCTGCGCGCCGACGAGGCCCTGGCGGAGCGGCTCCACCTGCTGCCCCTCCACGAGCCCCCGCTGGACAAGGCCCGCTGGATCGTCGGCCGCGTGGCGGAGGAGCTGGAGCGCGAGCTGCGGCTGCCCATCGACCCGGCCGCGTGCGACCTGGCGCTCCGGCTGTCCGCGAAGTTCCTCCTGGCGCAGCACATGCCACGCAAGGCGATTGAGCTGCTCAAGGAGACGGCGGCGGAGGCCGCGGGCGTGGCGCGCGACCACGTGGGGCCGGAGGACGTGCTCACGCGCTTCTGCGCCGCCACGCGCCTGCCCCGCTTCGTCGTGGACGACGCGATGCCGCTGGACCTGGAGGAGACGGAGCGCTTCTTCGGGGAGCGGCTGCTCGGCCAGACGGACGCGGTGGCCGCGGTGCTGCGCTCGGTGGCGCTGCTCAAGGCGGGGCTCAACGACCCGCGCCGCCCGCTGGGGGTGTTCCTCTTCGCCGGCCCCACCGGCGTGGGCAAGACGCAGCTGGCGAAGCTGCTCGCGGAGTACCTCTTCGGCTCCGCGGACAGGCTGGTGCGCCTCAACATGGCGGACTACCCCAACGACGGCGACGAGAGCGTCCCCTTCGGCGCGTCGTGGGCCCCCGCGCTGGAGACGCGCCGGGGAGAGCTGTCCGCGCTGCTCGACGGCAAGGTGTTCACCGTGCTGCTGCTGGACGAGTTCGAGAAGGCCGCCCGCAGCGTGCACGACCGCTTCCTCCAGCTCTTCGACGAGGGCACCTTCGTCAACGGCGCGGGCGAAGCGGTGTCCTGCAACAACACGCTCATCGTGGCCACGTCCAACGTGGGCTCGGAGGTGTACCGCGAGGCGGGCCTGGGCTTCGCCGCGCACAAGCGCGCCGACGAGCAGGTGTCGGAGGTGGACCGGCGCATCGCGGAGGCCTTCCGTCCGGAGTTCCTCAACCGCTTCGACGCCATCTGCCACTTCCGCCCGCTGTCGCGCGTGGACATCCGGAAGATCGCCCAGCGCGAGGTGGGCCGCGTGCTGGAGCGCGAGGGCATCCGCGCCCGGGCCCTGGACGTGGAGGTCACGCCGGAGGTGGTGGACCGGCTGGTGGAGCGCGGCTACTCGCCGCAGTTCGGCGCGCGCTACCTGCAGCGCGAAATCGAGAAGACGCTCACCGCGGCGCTCGCGGTGGAGATCGCCCGCAGGCCCCTGCCCCCGGGGACGCCCGTGCGCGTGGAGTCCCGTCCCGGAGGCCGGGTGGTCGCGGTGGCGGAGCCCGTTCCCCCGCCCCGCGAGGTGACGGCGCAGCTGCTGCTGCCCACGCCCAAGGCCGCGGCGGTGAAGCGCCGGCTGGACCGCAAGTCGCTGCTCATCGAGATGGACCGGCTGGTGGGCCGCGCCCGCGCGCTCGCCGTCTCCGCGGGACGGCCGGAGCTGGAGGAGCGCCGCGCCGCGCTGCTCGCGGAGACCCAGGCGCCCAACCTCTGGGACGATCCACTGCGCGCGGCGGACGTCATCCGCGCATTCCGCACGGTGGAGGCGCAGTTGGGCGAGCTGGATCGCCTGGAGGCCGCGTGCCTCTTCGGGCGGCGGCTGGTGCGCGAGGCGAAGAACGAGGTGCAGCTGGGCTCCGCGGCGAAGCAGGTGGAGGAGGTCGCGCGCGAGGTGCAGATGGCGGAGGCGCTCCGGGCCGCGGGGGCCACGCCGCTGGACAACGAGGCGCTGGTGGACATCTGCGCCAGCGATGCCTCCGAGCAGCAGGCCGCGTGGGTGCAGGAGCTGGCCACCATGTACCTGGGCTGGGCGCAGCGCCGGGGCTACGAGGCCATCGCCGTGGCGGAGGCGGAAACGCCCGCGCGCGTGGTGGTGCGCATCGCCGGGCCAGGGGCCTATGGGTTCCTCGCGGGTGAGGCGGGCCTGCACCGCCGCCTGGAGGACGAGAAGCGCCAGCGCGCGTACGTGCGCGTGCACCGGGGCGGGCCGCTGGAAGAGGTGGAGCGGGCGCTGTTGGTGCTGGAGGGCCGGCCGGTGAAGAGCCGCGAGGGCGAGTACCTCCAGCGCGTGCGCAACGAGGTCACCGCGAAGGACGAGGCGACGGGGCGCGTGCTGACGCTCATCGGCGCCGGGGAGTTGGACGAGCTCAAGGGCATCGCCGCGCGCGTCGTCGCCGGCCAGGGCGCCAGCACCGACGAGGCCCGCCGCTACTTCCTGGGCCGGGGCGCCCGCGTGGAGGATCCGCGCACCGGCGCCGGCACCCCGCGAGTGAAGGACGTGATGCGCGGGGAGCTGGACGTGTTCATCGCCGCCTGGATTTCACGGCCGCCGCCGGACGGCTCCACGCCGCTCGTCTGAGGCGTCAGGGCAGCAAGCCCTGCACCACGCCCAGACGCATGGCCTCCGCGAGCACATCCAGGCCCTGCGCGGTGTTGATGCGGGAATGGGACGTGGTGCCGCTGACCACCTGCACCGCCCCGCCCAGCACGAAGGGCAGCGGCCGGCGTCCCAGCCGCAGCAGCCGTTCGTCGTAGAAGGCGGAGGGCGCGCGCTCGCGCACCAGGCGCGACAGGGCGACCATGTTCGCCGTGCGCGAAGGCTGCATCGCGGGGCCCAGGCAGGAGAAGTCGAGCCCCACCTCTGGCAGCACCGCGCCCCGGCCCTCGCGGTCGAAGAGGAAGAGCACCTGCGACGTCTCCTCCTGGGAGCCGCGCACGCTCTTCTCCGTGGTCTTCGTCATCTTCAGGCCGCCGGTGATGAGGGCCGTGCCCAGCGCCACCTGGGTCGACTTCTCCGTGTGCTCGCTCTGCGTGCGCAGGGACGACGCGCCCCGGAGGATGACCGTCACATCCTCCCAGGCCAGGGTGAGCGGAGCGCCCGCGCGAGGGGTGAACGTCCCCTCCGTGGGGCCGAACGTCGCGGTCCGAGCCGTCACGCGCTCCACGACGCCCGCCTCGTCGATGGCGAGCGCCGCGAGCCCCGCGTCCCGGAGCGTCTGGACCAGGACATCCGCCGCCTCGGGAGCCAGCCGCGCGAGCAGGGCGGGAGGCTCCGGTGCCAGCCGCATGCGGGCCTCCGCTGGAGCCATGCCGGCCGCGGCCGCGAGCACCTGGGCTGCTTCCGGCACTTCTCCCGCCGGACGAACGAGCGCGACGATCTTCATGGCGTTTCCCCACCCTTGTGCTGACCGCCGCCATCCTCGCGCGAAAGCAGGGTGGCGTACATCCGAACCCCGGCGCCCCGGCGACATTCCCCAGGGCGCCTGAAGCAGATCCAACAGACCGCGGTGCGAGGGAGGAGCGCACCCTCCCCGCGCGAGCGACGCTCAGTCGAGCAGATGCGGATTGCGCAGCAACAACACCCCCGCCTGCACGGTGGCGGTGTAGCTGTTCAGCTTGCCGGTGCGCGTCAGCTCGCTCACGTCACGCACGCCGGTCTCCGTGACGGCGCGGTCCACCACGGCCTCCCCCTGGTTGTACGCCGCGAGCGCGAGCCGCCAATCGCCATAGCGCGAGTACAACGCCTGGAAGAGCGCCGCGGCGGCCTCCGTCTCACGCGCCACGTCCAGCCGCTCGTCGCGCCCCGCCTCCACCTTCAGCCCGAAGCGTCGCGCCGTCTCCGGAATGAACATCCACACGCCCGCGCCCCGGGGCCCCGGGGCCATCGAGGGCTCGCGCGACGTCTCCGGCAGGTTGCTCACCGCGGACTCCACCATCGCCACGGCGAGCAGCCCCTCCGGAAGCGAGCGCGAGCGCAGCGTGCCCACCATCGCCTCGCGGTGCGCCGCGAGGTTCGCCAGCGCCTTGCGCATGAAGTCGCGCCCCTTCGGCGTCGTGATGAACCGGTTGAGCTGCTCCACCACCGCGGCATCCACCACCACGGGCAGGTCCCCCTCTCGCGGCCCTGCCTCCGCGAGCGCACGGGCCTCCGCGAGCGACACCGCGCGCCCACGCACCGCGCCCTGCGCCCACAGCGCCAGGGGCGCGAGCACCAACGCCAACGAGAGAGACAGGCCCAGCGTGCGCACGGAACTGCGGGGGCGGGGTTCGAACAACATGCGGATCCTCCTGACTGTGGGGTGGGACATGCCGGTGACTCCGGCGGGAAGAGAGAAGGCCGCGGGGATCCGCAGCGAGGCCTGGAGCAGGCAGCGCGCGTACGCCTCCGTGGGCACGTGTTTCGACATGACGAGCGCCTCGTCACAGGCGAGCTCCTGGTACTCCGCCAGCCACCGCGAGAACGACCGCGCGAAGGGATGCCAGAAGAACGCGCTGTCGAAGCCGAGCCGCGCGTACGCGAGCACCGTGTCGCGCTGCCGGTGGTGTTGCAGCTCATGCCGCACCGTCAGCCGCAGCGCCTCCGCGTCCTCCAGCACGTCGGAGGGCACCACCGCCCACGCGCCGCCCCCGGGGAACCAGACCGAGAACGCGCCGCCCGCCACGTCCCCCAACACCACGCGGACGCGGCCCACGCGACGAAGCACCGGCAGCGCCTCCAACTTCCGCCGCAGCCTCGCGTACCGGCGCAGCTCCCACGCCAGGAACGCCAGCGCCCCCACGCCCAGCCCCACCGTCACCCAGGGCATCCCCGTGCGCAGCCCCCCCTCCACCGAAGAAGCCCCCTGCACGGGGCCCCCCAGCGGCCGAGCCACGGCGGGCGCCAGCGGCGCGGCGTAGCGCACCAGCGAGCGCTCGAAGGTGAAGAGGGGCCCCGCCGGCAGGAACTCCCGCGCCACGAGCCCGGCCCACGGCAGCACCACCGCCAGCCCCAGCGTCACCCGGCCCACGCGAAGCGTCTGCCGGGCGCTCAGGCTCCGCTCCACTCCCAGTGCCAGCGCGGCACGCAGCAGCCCGAAGCCCACCGCCACCAACACCGCCGAGATGACGTACGCGGCCAGCACGTCCTGGAACAGGGCGCTCATCCCCGGCCCCCCTTGCGGCCCAGCAGCTTGCGGATCTGCTCCACCTCCTCCGCGGACAGCGGCACCGCCTCCACCAGCCTCGCCACGAGCGACGAAGGCGTCCCGTCGAACACCGTCGCCACCAGGTGGCGCACACTCTGGGCCTCGTACGCCTCGCGCGACAGCCGCGCCGAATACAGGTGCCCCCGCCCCTCCTTGCGGCTGTGCACCACGCCCTTCTGCTCCAGGATGCGCAGCACCGTGGACACCGACGTGTAGGCCAGCTTGCGCTCCGGCGGCAGCGCCGCGAGCACGTCCGCCACGCTCACCTCCCCCAACCTCCACACCCACTGCATCAGCTCCAGCTCCACCGGCGTGAGCGGCTTGGACTCCTCTGCGGACGGCGACCTGGACACGGGGCGGACCTCCACGGCTTCGAACTAAGACCTTAGTTCGAATACAACTAAGCCTTTAGTTTAAATCCGTCAAGCAGGCGGGCGCTGGAGTTCGAAGCGCCGGAGTGCGGATTCCCACGCACGGGACGGGCAGGGCCCTTAGACTCCAGGCCACATGCTCCACGTCATACCTCTGGGCGGCCTCGGCGAAATCGGCCTCAACGCCATGGTGCTCGCCTGTCGAGGGGAGATGCTGCTCATCGACGCCGGCCTGATGTTCCCCTCGTCGGGAATGCCCGGCGTGGACATCATCGTCCCGGACTTCACGCACCTGAAACGCAACGCCGCGCAGCTCAAGGGCGTGCTGCTGACTCACGGGCACGAGGACCACATCGGTGCGCTCCCCTACCTGCTCGGCGACGTGTCGGTTCCCATCTACGGCACGCGCTTCACGCTGGCCCTCGCGCGCCAGCGCCTGGAGGAGCTGGGCGTGGAGGCGGACCTGCGCGAAATCGAGCCGCGCACGCCCTTCCCCGTGGGCAGCGCCTTCCAGGTGGAGGCCACGCGCGTGACGCACACCGTGCCGGACGCGGTGGGCTTCATCGTCCGCACCCCCGAAGGCACCATCATCCACACCGGCGACTTCAAGCTGGACCCCGACCCCATCGACGGCCTGAAGACGGACCTGGAGCGCTGGGGCGAGGCGGGCGACGAGGGCGTGCTGTGCCTGCTGTCGGACTCCACCAACTCCGAGCACACGGAGGAGACCGGCAGCGAGCGCGTGGTGCAGACCACCTTCGAGCGCCTGTTCCACGAGACGAAGGGCCGCATCGTGGTGGCGCAGTTCTCCTCCAACCTCCACCGCGTGCGGCACCTGCTGGACCTGTGCGAGCGCACCGGCCGGCTGGTCGCGCTCCAGGGCCGCAGCATGGTGCGCAACGTGGAGCTGGCGCGGGAGATGGGCTACCTGGACGTGCCCGACTCGCTCTTCGTGCACCTGGACTCCGTGCCCAAGCTCGCGCCCCACCGCGTGGCGGTGCTCACCACGGGCGCCCAGGGCGAACCCCGCGCGGGCCTCACCCAGCTGGCCCAGGGTGACGGGCCCGTGCGCCTGGAGCCCGGCGACACGGTCATCGTCAGCGCCCGTCCCATCCCCGGCAACGAGCGCTCCGTCGGCGCGCTCTTGGATCAGCTCCACTGGCGCGGCGCGCGCATCGTCTACGCCCAGGTGGAGCCCGGCGTGCACGTCTCCGGACACGCCAGCCGGCCCCAGCAACGCCGCGTTCTGGACATCGTGCGCCCCAAGAACTTCATGCCCGTGCATGGGGAAGTCCGGCACCTGCACCGACACCTGACCACCGCGCGCGAGGCGGGCATGGCCCCGGAAGGGCTGCTCCTGGCGCACGACGGCGACGTGGTGGCCTTCGAGGACGGGCAGGGTCGCTTCACCGGCAGCGTGACCTCCGGACGCATCCTGCGTGAGCGCTCCGGGGATGGGGTGGTGACGCCGGAGACGCTGGCGGAGCGCAACCGCCTGGCGGAGACGGGCGTGGTGGCCGCGGCGGTGGTGCTGCGGCGGGACACCCAGGCCCTGGTGGCGGGGCCCCAGCTGTCCGGACAGGGGCTGAACCCGGACGAGCAGGGCGTGCTGTCCCGGGTGGCCCAGGATGCGCGGGCCTTCTTCGAGGAGCTCAACCCCCAGCTGCGCGGGGACGACGCCCTGGCGCGCGAGGAGCTGGTCCGGGCGGTGAAGCGGGCCTTCAAACAACACACCTCCCGGCGGCCCCTGGTGGTGCCCTTGGTCGTCCGGGTGTAGGTATGGTAAGGGCGCGAAAAGGTCCCCCCCATGCCCTCCTTCGACGTCGTCTCCAAAATCGATCTGGCTGAGCTCGACAACGCGGTCAATCAGACCAAGAAGGAGCTCAGCACGCGGTATGACTTCCAGGGCGTCAATGCCGACATCGTCATCGCCCCGGACCACACCTCGCTGACCGTGAAGGCCAACAGCGAGGACAAGGTCCAGGCCGCCAAGGAGGTGCTCCTGGCGAGGCTGGCCAAGCGCAACATCAGCCTGCGCACCCTGGAGTTCGGCGACATCGAGAAGACGGGCCTCCACAACGTGAAGCAGCCCATCAAGCTCCAGCAGGGCATCCCGGTGGAGAAGTCGAAGGAGCTCATCAAGATCCTCAAGGAGTCCAAGCTCAAGGTGCAGGGCTCCATCCAGGCGGATCAGCTCCGAGTCACGGGCAAGAACCGCGACGACCTGCAGGCCGCCATGGCGCTGTTCCGCAAGGAGCAGGACCGGCTGAGCCTGGACATGCAGTTCACCAACTTCCGCGACTAGAGACACCCTCCGCCATGCACGCTGCCCGTCTGGCCCTCCTGCCCCTCTGTCTGCTGTTCGCCCCTCCCGCGCTCGCGCAGGACCCGGCGCCCAGGCCCAGCAAGCCGGTGCCCGTGCTCAAGAAGGCACCGCAACCGGAGAAGGGGCTCAAGGACTTCGGTTCGCCGCTGATCATCAAGCCGCTGTCCGTCGAGGGCGCCACCGCGAACTTCTCCGCCCGGGTGGGCTGGCGCAAGGACACGCTCTTCGTGGGCGTGGAGGCCACGGACAACCAGCTGCTGGCGGGCGACCTCATCACCCTCACCCTCCACTTCCCGGATGCGGGCCCCACCTCCCCTGGCTACACCTACCGCTTCGCCTTCGACGGCCAGCGCACCTCCGGGGCCGACAGCGGCACGCCCCAGTTCGCGCAGTCGCTGGTGAACGCCGCGGTGCACCGCCAGGGCGACACGCTGTCGGTGGTGGCGCTGATCCCGGTGCGCGCCCTGCCGCGCTTCCCCGCGGTGGATCCGCTCGTCATGGACCTGTGCATCACCTACGAGGACCAGGACCAGGTGGGCGCCAAGGCGGTGCCGGTGTCCAACTGCAAGGGCGGCACGCCCCCGGAGGGAGAGGCGCTGCGCCTGCCGGACGAGGCGCGCAAGAACCTCAAGCTCAAGCCCCCCGCGAACGTCACCACCCTGGAGGCCGCGCCCACGGGCTGGCTCGGGTGGGGCGTGCTGAGCTACCCCGAGTGGGCCCAGGGCGACGCGCCGCTCACGCCCGCCTCGTTGCGCGCGCTGGTGGCGCCCAACGCCGTGGACGCGTCGAAGATGGGCGTGAACCTGCCGGAGACGTTGAGCCTGCCGGACGGGCGACCGGTCGTGACCGTGCTCACCGGGAAGAATCCTTATGCCGTCGAGGGTCAATGCGACTCCGACGACGAGCTCCGGATGGGGCTCTACGTGGTGTCGGGCAAGACGGCACAGCGGGTGCTTGATTGGCCGGCCGCCACCTGTGCGCTGGGGCGCGCCACGTCCGTTGAACTGGATGAACAGGGGGCGCTGGACATCGGTTACTCGAACGGCGCCATCATCAACTTCGTTTGGAGTGCGGACCACTTCGAGCGGACGCAACTGGGAAAGCGGTAGACGCGAGTGGAAGACACCAAGAGCCTGTACATGATGACCCTCGGCTGCCCGAAGAACCGGGTGGACTCCGAGGTGATGCTGGGCACGCTTCGCACCCGCGGCTACTCGCTCGTGCAGGACCCCACCGAAGCCCAGGTCATCGTCGTCAACACGTGTGCCTTCATCGGCCCGGCGAAGCAGGAGTCGGTGGACTCCATCCTGGAGATGGCGGAGCTGAAGAAGACGGGCGCGTGCAAGACGCTCGTCGTCACCGGCTGCCTGTCCCAGCGCTACGGCCACGACCTGGCGCAGGAGATGCCGGAGGTGGACCACTTCCTGGGCACCAGCGCGTACGCCCAGATTGGCGACCTGCTGGCCGCGGAGGCCTCGCCTCGCCAGGTCATCCCGGATCCGGACTACATCCACAACGCGGAGACGCCGCGCATCAACTCGATGCCGAAGTACACGGCGTACCTCAAGATCTCCGAGGGCTGCGACAACGCCTGTGCGTTCTGCATCATCCCCACGCTGCGCGGCGGCCAGCGCTCGCGCACGGTGGAAGACATCATGGCGGAGGCGCGCAAGCTGGCGGACAGCGGCGTGCAGGAGCTGAACCTCGTCGCGCAGGACCTGACGGCGTACGGGCATGACCTGCCCGGCAAGCCCAAGCTCCACGAGCTGCTCAAGGAGCTGGTGAAGGTGGACGTGAAGTGGATCCGCCTGCACTACGCCTACCCGCGCGTGTTCCCGGACGAGCTCATCGACGTCATCGCGTCCGAGCCGAAGATCGCCAACTACCTGGACATGCCGGTGCAGCACGCCAGCGACAAGCTGCTCCTGTCCATGAAGCGCGGCCGCAACTCCAAGTTCCTCAAGGAGCTGCTCACCAAGCTGCGTGAGCGCGTGCCGAACCTGGTGATGCGCACCTCGCTCATCGTCGGCCTGCCGGGGGAGACGGAGGAGGACTTCGAGCTGCTGAAGGAGTTCGTGAAGGAGCAGCGCTTCCAGCGCCTGGGCGTCTTCCAGTACTCCGACGAGGAAGGCACCTCCGCGTTCGACCTGCCGAACAAGGTCCCGGCGAAGACCATCGAGCGCCGCTGGCGCGAGGTGATGGCCATCCAGAAGCGCATCAACCGCGAGCAGAACAAGAAGCTCGTGGGCCAGAAGCTCACCGTCCTGGTGGAGGGCCCCAGCGAGGAGTCCGAGCACCTGCTGGTGGGCCGCCACGAGGGCCAGGCGCCGGAGATCGACGGGCTGGTCTACATCAACGACGGCCTGGCGTACCCGGGCGAGTTCGTCACCGTGGAGGTGACGGAGGCGCACGACTACGACCTCATCGCCCGCGTGGTGGAGCGTCCGGATCCGAAGCAGCGCGCGCACACCCCGCGCGAGGCCCCGCCCGCGCCCGTGCCGATGAAGGCGCTGGTGCGTCCGCCGGAGCCGCGGCCGGAGTAGCCCTCCCGGCGACAGCGCGCTTCAGCCTCACGGGCCCCGGCCCGCCCTCCTCGCCGAGGGCGACCGCGGGCCCGAGTCATTGCGGGGCGACGCCGCGCTTCCGCGCCACGGACCGTGGAGCGCCCGCAGTCGCGCCAGAGCCACCAGTTCGTCACGGCGGGGCGATGCCGCGCTTCCGCGCCACGGACCGTGGAGCGCCCCTTGTCCCAGCAGCGACAGGCTTGGGTCCGGCCCGGACCGTGAAGCGCCCCTGCCCAGCGGAGGAGGTGGACAGCGCTACTTCGGATCCTCGGGCTCCAGCTCGCGCTCTTCCACTGGCGGAGGCCGCGGGCCTGTCCCCTGGGTCGGGACCGCCACGCCCTCGCCCAGCGGCGTCGGCTGGCACTCGCACACGGTGCGCCGCGACGCGGTCTCCGTGACGAAGGCGCAGGTGGTGGGGCACTCGGGCTGGCGCCCCTCCTCCACCAGCGACACCGCGTAGCTCCGGGCGCCCTGGAGCGCGGCGTGGCAGGCGGGCAGGCTCTTCGCCAACGACCCCCACGGCAACCGATGCTGCGTGTTGGCGCCGCGCGTGGCGGTGGGGAAGCTCAGGCCCACCTGACAGCCCGTCTCCAGGCGCTGGCCCTCCGCGCCCCGAGGCTCCACGTACAGGCGCACGCCTTCCGGCAGGTCCCGGTACACCGCGCCGGAGAGGGCCACCGCGCCATCGGGCTCCGCGCGCACGAAGACGCCGTAACAGGCCTCTTCGCTGAAGGCTCCGCCCTCGCCCGCGCACTCCTGCCGTCCGCCGCCCTCGGGCATGCGCACGTGAGGCCTGCGCAGCACCAACGCCCCGCCCTGCGCGTCCACGGTGGCGGTGAAGCGGCCCCACACGTCCGGGCCCAGCCGGCCCAGGCTGCTCTGTGACGGCCAGCGTCCCGCCGCCTCCATCACCAGCGGCCGCACGCCCAGGCCGTCCGCCACCTCCACCGCGTCCACGGCGAAGGTTCGCGGCGGCAGGCCCGCGGCGGTCTCCAACGGCTGCAGTCCCTGCCCCAGCGCGGGCTCCACCGCCAGCCGGGAGAAGGGCTCGCGCGTGCCCAGCACGAAGGGCCCCGTGAGGCTCGCCTCGCCCTGTGACACCTGCACGGCCAGCAGCGGCCAGTCCCCCTGCGGCTCCCGGCTGAGCTCCACCACATGGGACTCGCGCACCGCGTCCGTCGCGCGCAGCTCCGCGTCGTAGGCCTCACGGGGACGCGAGGCGGTGAACGTCACTTCGCGGCGCAGCGGATCCACCGTGAGGGCGTACGGGGCCAGCACGTCCTGCCCCAGCGTCACCGAGCAGCCCTGCTCGCCCGACAGCAACAACGTGCGCAGCGGCGGCGCGACAGGGCCCACCGTCAACAACGGGGCGGGGACCTCGGGCCAGGAGCGGTGGCCTCCGGAGGGCTCGGGTACTCGCGCCGTGCCGGCGGGCGCGGGCGGTGCGCCGTCGAAGCATGGAGTGGAGACGAGGGACAGCGGCCGAGTGACATCCAGCACCACCGGCACGACCCGGCCCCCGAGCCTCCCCGCCACCGTCAGCCGCAGCGCGGGCGACGACAGGAGCGGCAGTGTCTGTCCCACGAGGCTCGTGGGACGTGAAGGGCCCGCGGGCGCGGAGGAGTGACACCCGGCGCCCATGAGCACGCATCCCGCCAGCAGCACGCCACGCATGGGAGGTGGCGGCTCCTACTGCGCCTTCTTGGTGAAGTCGTCCACGCGGGTGCCCTCGGGCGGGTTCAGCTTGAAGCTGTCCGCCGCGATGCCCACGTTCGTCTTCAGGTCCAGGAAGGCGATGGTGTTCTCGCTGCCGTCGGGATCCACCACGGTGCTCTTGAGCACCTGCGCCGTCGCCGGGTCCACCTCCAGGCGCACCTGGCGGAAGCGCGGCTCGTTCTTCAAGGGGTCGAGCACCAGCAGCGTGCCCTTGCAGTCCTTGCAGTCCCCCTTGGAGATGGCGAACTCGTCCGCGAGCTTGCCCTGGCCGAAGAGGAACGTCACCGACGCGGACAGCTGGCTGGTGTCCACGGCGGCCACCGTGAGCGTCTGCGCGTCCGGGTCGTACGCGTACACCTTGTTGCCCGCGAGCACGAACGTGCGCGTGGACGGGTTCGTGTACTCCCAGCGCATCAGGCCCGGCTTCTTGTACGTCACCGTGCCCGACGACGACTGCGTGCGGCGGAAGGTCTTGTACTTGTAGTCCTGCTTGAAGCCCGCCTTGAAGTCGCCCGTCTTCTCGTAGAACGCCTGCATCCGGTCCACGAGCGCCTTCACCTCGGGCGTCATCTTCGGCGCGGGCTTCGTGGCGCTGGAGGCCGTGCCCGTGTCGGGCGGCTTCGCGGCGGCGGGCGCGGCGGCCACGCCAGCATCCGAGGGGGCCGAGGGCTTCGGCGCGGCGGCGGTGGCCGCGGGCTTCGGCGTGGGGGCGGCGGTGGTGGGGGCCTGCGGCACGGCGAGCAGCGTGAAGAGCAGGGATTCCAGCAACATGGCGTGCGCCTCCGGAGCGGGCACCCGAGGTGCCCGCAGGGTCCATCTACCGCATCCGGACGGCCCCCGGGGGGCCGGCATTCACCGCTGTGTGGCTTTGACCAGACGCTTCCGCTGCTTCACGCCCAGCAGGTAGAAGCGCTCCCGCAGGGCCTGGGCCTCGTCGGGAGACAAGTCCCCGGAGCTCCCCAGGTGCTCGTCCCGCCAGGCGATCGCCCGGGTGATGCTGGCGGACGCCGCCGCGGAGATGTTCAGGCTCTGGCTGAAGCCCTTCATCGGGACCCAGAAGGTGCCGTCCACGCCGGTGAGCACGTCGTCACTCACCCCGTAGCGCTCGTTGCCGAACACCATGGCGAACTTCGTATCGAAGCGCAGGCTGTAGAGGTTCGTGGCCCCCTCGCGCAGCGCCGACGCGTAGAGGCTGAAGCCGCGCTCCTTCAGGTGCGCGCGGCACTCCGCGAACGTCTTGTAGAGGTGCACGTCCAACCACTTGTCGCAGCCCTGGGCCACCCGCGAGTTCGGGATGAAGGGCGCTTCCGGGTTGATGACGACGTGCACCTCCTGCACGCCCATGGACTCGCAGGTGCGCAGCACCGCGGCCATGTTGAAGTTGTCCTCCAACCGGTCGAGCACCACCGTGAAGTTGCGCGTGCGCTGGCTGACGACGCGGTCGATCTTCTCCTTCCGCACGTCGAGCAGGAACTGCTCCGGCTCGACGACGTCGCGCTCGAACTTCTCGTAGCGGGGTCCTCCACCAGCCATCGACTCAGCGCCTCCCGCCGGACTTCTTCGTGGCGGACTTCTTCGCCGGGGCCTTGCGCGCGGACTTTCGCGAAGCCGCCTGCTTCACCGGGGCCTTGCGCGCGGGCTTCTTCGCCACCGGCGTGCGCGAGGAGGCCTTCTTCTTCGCCACGGGCTTGCCAGCGGCCTTCTTCGCCAGGGCCTTGCGAGCCACCTTCTTCGCCGGAGCCTTGCGCGCCGCCTTCTTCGCCGAGGCCCTGCCCGCGGATTTCTTCGCCGGAGCCTTCGTCGCCGAGGCCTTGCCCGCGGCCTGCTTCGCCGGAGCCTTGCGCGCCGCCTTCGTCGCGGCCTGCTTCGCCGGAGCCTTGCGCGCCGCCTGCTTCGCCGGAGCCTCCACATGGAGCTTGTCGGTGCGCCCCGTGAAGAGCACCTCCGCCACCGCATCCATCAGGGCCTGCATGCCTTCGCCCGTGGCGCAGGACACCGGGTACACGCGGATCCCCCGGCGGCGCAGCGCCTCCGTGAAGGGCCCCAGCCGCTCGCGGGCCTCCGTCAGGTCCTGCTTGTTGGCGGCCACCACCTGCGGCTTGCTGGCCAGCTCCGCGCTGTACTTCTTCAGCTCCGTGTTGAGGATGTTGAAGTCGTCCAGCGGCTTGCGGCCCTCGCCCTCGGCGCCCATGTCGATGAGGTGCACCAGCACCTTGCAGCGCTCCACGTGGCGCAGGAACTGGTGCCCCAGGCCCACGCCCTCGCTGGCGCCCTCGATGATGCCGGGGATGTCCGCCATGACGAAGGACAGGTTGTCCTTGTACTGGACCATGCCCAGGTTCGGCACCAGCGTGGTGAACGGGTAGTCCGCCACCTTGGGACGCGCGCGGCTCACCCGCGAGATGAACGTGCTCTTGCCCGCGTTGGGGAAGCCCAGCAGGCCCACGTCCGCCAGCAGCTTCAGCTCCAGCCGCAGCGTGATCTCCTCGCCCTGCGTGCCGTCCTGCGCGAAGCGCGGCGTCTGGCGCGTGGAGGTGGCGAAGTTCATGTTGCCCAGGCCGCCCCGGCCGCCCTTGGCCGCGACGAACTCCTGGCCCGGGTCGCTCAGGTCCACCAGCAGCTCGCCCGTGGCCTCGTTGCGGATCAGCGTGCCCACCGGCACCTGGAGCACCAGATCCTCGGCCCCGTGACCGTTGCAGTCACTGCCCATGCCGTGCTCGCCGCTCTTGGCCCGGTGGTGCTGCTGGTAGCGGTAGTCCAGGAGCGTGGTCAGCTGCGGGTTCGCCACGAACAGCACGGAACCCCCGTTGCCGCCGTCGCCGCCGTTGGGGCCGCCCCGCTCGATGAACTTCTCACGCCGGAAGGACACGGCGCCGTTCCCGCCATCTCCCGCCTTCACGTAGATGCGTACTTCGTCGACGAACTTCATGGGGCGACCGCCCTCCTGGAAAAACACAGAGCGGGCCGTCCTCGCATCCGACCGTTCGCGAGGAACGGGAGGACCGGGAACGACCCGCTCGGGGATGCCCGTGCCCGGGGTTTCCCCCAGGGCAACCGACTAGGCGCTCGCCTGCGCGGCGGCCGGGTACACCGACACCTTCTTCTTGTCGCGACCGAGGCGCTCGTACTTCACCACGCCGTCCACCACCGAGTAGAGGGTGAAGTCGCGGCCGAGCTTCACGTTCGTGCCCGCGTGGATCACCGTGCCCACCTGGCGCACGAGGATGCTGCCCGCGGAGACGGCTTCGCCGCCGTAAACCTTCACGCCACGGTACTGCGGGTTGGAATCACGCCCGTTGCGCGAAGAACCCTGTCCCTTTTTATGGGCCATGACACCTTGCTCCTTGGAAGTTCGTGAGTGGAATGACCGGGACGACTAGCCGGAAATCGAGGTGACCTTCACCTCGGTGTACGGCTGACGGTGGCCACGGCGACGGGTCCAGCCTTCCTTCTCCTTCCGGAAGTGCAGAACACGGCGGTGCTTGTCCTGCGCCAGCACCTTGCCCACGACCTTCGCGCCCGCCACCGTCGGCTGGCCCACCTTCGGGCTCTCCGAGCCACCCAGCAGGAGAACCTCGGTGAACGAGACCTCGGCGCCGATGTCACCGGCGATCTTCTCGATCCGGACAACGTCGCCCTCGGCGACGCGGTACTGCTTTCCGCCCGTACGAATGACTGCGTACATCGTCGAACCCCTGTCAGCTTCGGGTTGGGTCAACCCATGGAATCCAACGCGCATTTCGGACGGCAGGCCGTCCGGCGCGCTAAAAGACGGCGGGACTTACGGGAAACCCGGGGGGGAGTCAAGGCAGTTGGCGGATCAGCCCGCCACCCGCGCCCCTATTTACTTTTGAATAGAATTCCCGGAATAAAGTCCACTGGACCGCAAGCGACGCCGCGTTAGGATGCGCGCCGTTTGCGATCCACCTGTACCTCATCCCTGAGGGGGAGTACCACCATGAAGAAGATCCTGTTCGGCCTCGCGGCCATGGCTTCGCTCACGCTCACCGCTTGCGGTGGCAACTACTGCGACGACGCCGAGAGCGCGTCGAAGGACCTGGTCAAGAAGGCCAAGGAGTGTGGCCTGGAGATCACCGACCCCGGCGAGGCCACCGACGCGGAGCGCGACGCCTGCAAGAAGAGCCTGGACAGCTGCTCGGACGCCGACAAGGACAAGCTCGACTCCTACGTTACCTGCGTGAACGACGTGAAGAGCTGTTCTGACAAGTCGTCCAGCCAGCAGCAGGCCTTCTCGGCCGCCCTCGTGGCGTGCTCGGCCCACCTGTCGGGCCTGAGCACCGCCTGCACCTTCGCGGACTGAGCGCGAACGCGGCCTCCGCCGCACTCAGGGCCCGGTTCCCTCCCCAGGGAATCGGGCTCGTTCATTGCGGGGCGCCATCAACCGCGCGCCCAGCGCCCGGTCCACCACGCGGCGGCGCTGCTGGAACTCCCATTCCAGCGGGTCCAGCTGGAGCCCCCGCTCATAGGCCTCCAGGGCCCGCTTGAGCTGGCCGTCGCGCTCCAGCGCGCTGCCGGTGAGGAAGTGCACCCGCGCGGTGCCCACCGACCGGGGATGCTCGGCCAGGTATTCGCGGCGCAGGGCATCCGCCTGGATGGCGGTGAGCCCCGCCTCCAGGCACCGCGCCACGCCCCGGGGATTGCCCAGCCGGGCGTCGTAGCGCGCCCGGCGCAGCGGCACCCCCAGGGTGTCGCCGGCGTCCCGCACGCGGATCAGCATGGCCTCCAGGCGTGCGCGCTGCCCGCGCGACAGCGACCGTTGCCGCAGCGCGGACAAGAGGGTCCACAGCTCGCGCGCCCGCTCCCGGGCGGACTCCAGCTCCACGTCCGGAGCCAGTCCCAGCACCGCGTAGTGGGTTCCCTCCCCGCCCAGCTGCTCTCGGTAGGTCCCCAGGACGCGCTCGGCCTCGGCGTCCTCCGGGAGCTCCCGGGGACCCGGCGGCGGCGAGGCCTGGGCGCCCGAAAGGTGATGCTCCACCCGGGCCTTCAGCGTGGCCGAGGGCGCGAGGAACTGGACGCCAAAGCCCGGGCGCATGCTCCAGGCATGGGCCTGCTCGGGGGAGACGTGGCGCACCACCTCGCACGTGACGACCAGCGGCCCCGTGGACAGCGGCAGCACCACCTGGACGCGGGCGAACAGGGGGGGCAGGTCCCCCGTCGCGTGGAGGAACACCCCGCCGCGCGACAGGTCGGAGCCCGTGAAGGACCGGGGCTGCGTGCCGGGCTGGAGGATCACCTGCACGGGCACCGGCAGGGTCCTGCCCCCCATGGCGCCGGGCGGACCGGGAGGGGCCAGGAGCTGCGTCCGCCGGAGGCCGCTCGGATCAGCGGTGGCGGCGGGACGGGGGCTGCCCACGGCCGCGCGCGGCGGCGGCGTGCGCCCGACCAGGGCCTGCTCCAGCGCGGTGCGCAAGGCGAGCGCGTTCGCGTAGCGATCCTCCGGGCTCTTCGCCAGCGCGCGCAACACCACCGCCTCCAGGGCGGGCGGCACCGAGGGGCAGATGGTTCGAGGAGCCGGCGGCCACCGCGTCTGGTGCGCCACGAGCTGGGCGGTGAGGCCCTCGTCGGGAAAGGGCAGCCGCCCCGTGAGCAGCTGGTAGGCGATGACGCCCACCGCGTACAGGTCCGCGCGGCCGTCCAGGCGCCGGCTCAGGGACTGCTCCGGGGCCATGTACTCCGGCGTCCCCACGATGATGCCCGCCACCGTCTCCGGCATGCTCGCGTCCACCAGCTTCGCGATGCCGAAATCGAGCACCTTCACGAACGGCATCCCCCGCCCGCGCTTCACCAGGAAGATGTTGTCCGGCTTCAGGTCGCGGTGGACGATGCCCCGTGCGTGCGCCGCATGCAGCGCGTCACACACCTGGGCCAGCATGGGCACCACCGCCCCCGCCGACAGGGGCGTCCCCACCCAGGCCGACAGCGGCGCGCCCTCCAGGAACTCCATGATGAGGTACGGCCTGGGCGCCGCGGCGTTGAGGTCGAAGATGCTGACGATGTTCTCGTGCCCGATGAGGTTCACCGCGCGGGCCTCGGCGTGGAAGCGCTGCACCAGCTCCGGGTAGCGCGTCAGGTGCTCATGCAGCACCTTCACCGCCACCCGGCTGCCAATGGACACGTGCTCGCCCAGGTAGACAGAGCCCATCCCGCCCCGGCCCACCCGGCGCACCAGCCGGAAACTGCCCATCTGCGTCCCCAGCAGCGGATCCACCTCCTCCACCATCGACGGGGCCACCGGCTCCGCCCCAGCACCGCCCACGCCGTCACCCGCCTCCCGGACGAGCGTGTCGCACGACGTCTCCTCGCCATGTCTCCGCCCGCACGCAGAACACGTGCGCTCGCTCCTCACGACCTCGGCCATACCGCCCCCCTGGCCTAATTCCCTGTCCAATCTGCACATCCGGTAAGCCCCGCATCCACTGCCGACAAGGGTGGTTGTCGCAAAGTGAGGAGGGTCCCCCGCCCCGGGGCCGGGGTGACGGTTGGGCGGCGGACTGCGACGTGTCAGGAAGGTGTCACGCGGATAGGATGCGCGCATGTCCCGCTCGGCCCGACGCATTCCCACCGTGAACCTGTCCCACTACCGCTCCGGAACTCCCGAGGAGCGGGCCCGCTTCGTCCAGGTCTTTGGCGACGCGCTCAAGGAGTTCGGCTTCGTGACCGTGGAAGGACACGGCATCGAAGACGCGCTCATCCGCCGCACGTACGCGGACGTGGAGCGCTTCTTCCAACTGCCGGAGTCCACCAAGACTCGCTACGCGGTGCCGGAGCGCCCGGGCCAGCGCGGCTTCATGGCGTTCGGCCAGGAGCACGCGAAGAACCGCAAGGTGGGGGACATGAAGGAGTTCTGGCACGTGGGCCGCGAGCTGCCCGCGGGCCACCCCTACCGCGACGACTACGGCGCCAACGTCTGGCCGGAGGAGGTGCCCACCTTCCGCGACCACACGCTGACGCTCTACCGCGAGCTGGACGACGCGGCGACGGTGATGCTCCAGGCGCTCGCTGACTATCTGGGCATCGCGCGAAACACGTTCAGCGACATGACGGTGGACGGCAACTCCGTGCTGCGGCTCATCCACTACCCGCCGCTGAAGGACCGCTTCATCCCGGGCGCGGTGCGTGCCGCGGAGCACGAGGACATCAACTTCATCACGCTCCTGTGCGAGGGCACGTCCGGCGGCCTGGAGCTGCTCACGCGCGACGGCGAGTGGATCCCCGTGGACACGCTGCGTGGGCAGATCGTCGTGGACTCGGGCGACATGCTCAGCCGCGTGATGAACGGCACCATTCCGTCCACGACGCACCGGGTGGTGAACCCGCCCAGCACGGAGCAGGACACCGTGCGCTACTCGATGCCCTTCTTCGTGCACCCGTTCTCCGACTGTGTGCTGAAGCCGCTGCCGCAGACGGAGACGCCGGACAACCCCGCGCGCCATCCGCCCATCACCGCGGACGCGTTCCTCAAGCAGCGCCTGCGCGAGCTGGGCTTCCTCAAGTAGCCGCTGCCCGGGCCATCAACTCCGGCAGGTCCACGCGGAAGTGGCGCGTCCCTTCCGCGCCGTGGAGCCAGGCGCCTCGCCCCTTGAGCCACGTGGGCCGCCACGGACGTCCCGTCTCGTCCGTGAGCACGACGCTGGCCACGGGCCCCAGGCGCTGGTGGCCCCGGTCATACAGCGTGAAGAGCTGGAGCGAGTGCGCGTCCTCGTAGCCGCCCCCGAACAGCACGTGCGTGTCGCTGACGACGATGACGTGCGCCCCTCTCACTGGCGACCGCCAGACCGTGGACGGGCGCCCCGGCCGCATGCGCACGAGCGGGAAGTCCGTGTAGCTGTAGAACCAGGTCTCCTGCTCCGACGCGACGTTGAGCGCGTAGCAGTCCACGATGCGCTCTTCCAGGCCCAGCGCCATCGACACGCCGCTCTCCTGCCGCTGCCCCATCGCATCGAAGCGCACCAGACCGTCCGCGCCGATGGGCACCCGTGAAGCGTCGCCGCCCCAACCCCGGTTGCCGAAGACGCCTTCGTCGAAGTAGCTGACCCAGACCTGCCCGTCGGCCGTCGTCTGCACGTCCGCGATACCGTCCCCCAGGGTCAGCTCCCGAAGCCACGTGCCGTCCCGCGAATAGACGTGCGCGTTGCGCTCGTGCTGCTTGTCGGAGCGGTAGCGGCACCGCGCGTTCACGAGCAGCACGTCGTCCCCGGGAAGCGGTTGGATGTAATGGAAGGCCGGTGCCCCGCGAGGCAGCGCGAACCGCTCCCAGGTGTCCCACGCGTCCGCGTAGTGGAGGACCTCCTCCTCATCCTCCGTGAGCCACCAGAGGCTGTTGTCCGGCCCCACGCCCCGGGCCGTCACCTCCCGTCCCGCGAGCGCGTCGCCCACATCGACGAATGGGCGCACTTCGATGCCGAGGGTCCTCTGCCTGGATGTCACGGGCTCCTCCTCCGCGCTGACGGGCAGCGCCCCGACGCCGGCACTCCCGGAACCTGACGGTCCATGGCCACGAGGCTCGCTCCTTCCAAGGGCCGATGCCATCCTCCCCCCACCGTGGCCACCTCCCTCGACCTGTTCGCCATCCAGCCGCGCGTCACGCTCGACGACTACGCCACGCCGGAGACGTTCGCCTCGCACCACCGGGCGCTCGCCGCTCGCGCGGACGCGCTGCGCGCCCGGGACGCTTCCGGCCGCCCGCTGAACCCCGCGCTCGCGGTGTGGCCGGAGATGGTGGGCGCCGCGCTGGGGCTGATGGGCCACCTGTCGCGCGTGCGCCGCCGCAAGACGACCCACGGCGCGATGACGCGCGTGGCGCTCGCGGAGTGGCGGGAGATGTTCCGCACGTGGCGCGCCTTTCGCCCACCGACGCTGGAGGAGTGCCTCTACGCCACGGTGGCGCCCCGCGTGCACCGGGCCATGTTCGAGACCTTCTCCGGCATCGCACGCGACTTCGGGCTGTGGGTGGTGGCGGGCAGCGCGTTGCTCCCCACCAACCGCCTGGGCCCGGACACGCCCGAGTACGAACCCGCGGGCGCGCGCACCTTCAACACCAGCTACACGTTCTCACCGGAGGGGCTCTGCGTGGGCGTCACGCGCAAGGTGAACCTGGTGCCCACGCAGGAGGACGTGCTGCACCTGAGCCCTGGCCGTCCGGAGGACCTTCCCGTGCTGGACACGCCCTTCGGCAGGCTGGGCACGCTCGTCTGCTACGACGGCTTCCGGGAGCCGCACACGTCGGGCGAGCCGTGGTTCGTGCCGTGCGCGCAGTACCTGGACGCGCTGGGCGTGGACGTGCTCGCGCAGCCGTCCGCCAACGCGTGGGCCTGGGACGCGCCCTGGGCGTTCAACGCGCCGGGCGAGTCGCAGCTGCGCCGTGAGCAGTGGTTCAACGAGGGCCTCTTCACGCAGCTGCGAACCCTGAAGCGCGTGCGCTACGCGGTGAACCCGCAGCTCACCGGAGGCTTCTTCGACAACACCTTCGAAGCCCCCTCCCTCATCCTGGAGCGACGGGGACCGGACGACGTGCACGTGCTCGCCCAGGCCGCGGATCCACGCGGCGAGGACGTGCTCCACGTCACCGTCCCCCGCTAGTCCCCCAGCTTCTTCTTGAGCAGCTCGTTGACGAGGCCAGGGTTGCCCTTGCCCTTCATCGCCTTCATCACCTGGCCCACGAAGAAGCCATACACGCTCTTCTTGCCGGCCTTGTACTTCTCCACCTCGCCCGCGTTCTTCGCGAGGATGTCGTCCACCACCGCCTCCACCGCGCCCACGTCGCTCACCTGCGCGAGGCCCTTCTCCGCGATGATGTCCGCTGGCGCCCGGCCGGTGCGGAACATCTCCCCGAGCACGTCCTTCGCCGCGTTCGCGGACACCGTGCCCTTCTCCACCGTGGCCAGCAGCTCCCCCAACTGCGCCGGCGTGAAGCGCAGCGCGGACAGCGGCGTGCCCTCTTCCTTGAGCAGGCGGCTCAGCTCGCCCAGGAACCAGTTGGAGAGCTTCTTCGCGTCCGACACGTGCGCGGCGCAGGCCTCGAAGAAGTCGGCCAGCGGGCGCTCGGCGGTGAGGATGCGCGCGTCGTAGGCCGGCAGCCCGTACTCGCTGATGAACCGCGTGCGCTTGGCGCGCGGCAGCTCCGGCAGGGACTGACGCTGCGAATCCCGCAGCGCGTCCGACACGCGCAGCGGCGGCAGGTCCGGCTCCGGGAAGTAGCGGTAGTCGTGCGCGTCCTCCTTGGAGCGCATCGACCGGGTGACGCCCTTGTTCACGTCCCAGAGGCGCGTCTCCTGCTGCACCTTGCCGCCGGACTCGAGGACGTCCACCTGCCGCGCCGCCTCGTACTCGATGGCCTGCTTGAGGAAGCGGAACGAGTTGAGGTTCTTCAGCTCGCAGCGCTGCCCGTAGGTGGTGGAGCCCTTCGGCATCACCGACACGTTGGCGTCGCAGCGGAAGCTGCCCTCCTCCAGGTTGCCGTCGTTGACGCCCAGGTACACCAGCACGTCGCGCAGCGCCTTGAGGTACTCCACCGCCTCGTCCGCGTCGCGCAGGTCCGGCTCGCTGACGATCTCCATCAGCGGCACGCCCGCGCGGTTCAGGTCCACCAGGCTCTGGCCCGCGGACGCGGACGCGTCGTGCACGCTCTTGCCCGCGTCCTCCTCCAGGTGGATGCGCCGCACGCGCACCGTCTTCTCCCCGGAGGGCGTGTCGATGACCAGCTCGCCCCACTCGCAGATGGGCTGGTCGTACTGGGTGATCTGGTAGCCCTTGGGCAGGTCCGGGTAGAAGTAGTTCTTCCGGCTCCACACGCTCGTCGGCTTCACCGAGCACCCGAGCGCCAGCCCCGCGCGCACCGCGTACTCCACCACGCGCTGGTTGAGCACCGGCAGCACGCCGGGCATGCCCAGGCACACCGGGCAGGTGTGGTGGTTGGGTTCGGCGCCGAACGCGGTGGAGCAGCCGCAGAAGATCTTCGACTGCGTGAGCAGCTGCGCGTGGACCTCGAGCCCGATGACCGTCTGGAAATCACTCAGGGGCATGGCGATGTCACCCTTGCCTCGCGCCCGCTAGACGGGGACGGCGCGGCGGAAGAAGTCATGCTCGCGCTCGAAGGCGCGGGCGATGCGGAGCAGGCGGGCCTCGTCGAACGGGCGCCCCAGGAGCTGCATCCCCACCGGCAGCCCGCCCTGCGTGAAGCCGCACGGCACGGACAGGCCGGGCAGGCCCGCCAGGTTGCATGGCAGCGTGTAGACGTCCATCAGGTACATGGACAGCGGGTCGCCCACCTTGTCGCCCAACTTGAACGCGGGCACCGGGGACGTGGGCGACACGATGGCGTCCACCTGTCCGAAGGCCCGCGTGAAGTCCTCGCGGATGAGCGTGCGGACCTTCTGCGCGCGCAGGTAGTAGGCGTCGTAGTAGCCGGCGGACAGCGCGTAGGTGCCCAGCATGATGCGCAGCTTCACCTCCGCGCCAAAGCCCTGCCCCCGCGTCTGCGTGTACAGCTCCTTGAGCCCCCGCGCGTCCTTCGCCCGCTGCCCGTAGCGGATGCCGTCGTAGCGGGCCAGGTTGCTGGAGGCCTCCGAGGAGGCCAGCAGGTAGTACGTGGCCAGCGCGTACTTCGTGTGCGGCAGGGAGATGTCCACCAGCGTCGCGCCCAGCTTCTCCAGCTCCTCCAGCGACGCGCGCAGCGTGCCCGCCACCTCCGGGTCCATGCCGTCGGAGAAGTACTCGCGCGGCACGCCCAGCCTGAGGCCGCGCACCCCGTCCTCCAGGCCCGTGAGGCAGTCCGGCGTCTCCACGTCCGCGGAGGTGGAGTCCAGCGGATCATGCCGCGCGATGAGCTGGAAGAGCGCCGCGGTGTCCCCCACCGTGCGCGCCATGGGGCCGGGCTGATCCAACGACGAGGCGTAGGCGATGACGCCGTAGCGCGACACCCGGCCATAGGTGGGCTTGAGCCCCACGGTGTTGGTGAACCCCGCGGGCTGGCGGATGGAGCCGCCGGTGTCCGTGCCCAGCGCGCCGAACACCTCGCGCGCCGCCACCGCCGCGGCGGACCCTCCGGAGGACCCTCCCGGCGTGCGCGTCAGGTCCCAGGGGTTGTGCGTAGGAAAGTAGGCGCTCGACTCGTTGGACGAGCCCATCGCGAACTCGTCCATGTTCAGCTTGCCCAGCAGCGGCAGCCCCGCCTCCTTCAACAGGCGCACCACGGTGGCGTCGTAGGGCGGGACGAAGCCCTCCAGCAGGCGCGAGCCACAGGTGGTCTCCAGGCCCTCCGTGAGGAAGATGTCCTTGAGCCCTACGGGCACGCCGTCGAGCGCGCTCAGCGGGCTGCCCGCCTGACGGCGCGCGTCGCTGGCCTCGGCGGCCTTGAGCGCCCCGGCCTCGTCCACGCGCAGGAAGGCGCGCACCTTCGGATCGACCTGGGCGATGCGCGCGAGGCTGGCGCGGGTGGCCTCCACGGAGGACACCTCACGGGCGGCCAGCTTCGCCCCGAGCTCCAGCATCGACAGGTCGGTGAGCGTCGACGACATGGCGGGCTACTCCAGGATCTTCGGGACGGCGAAGGCGCTGCCCACCTTCGCGGGCGCGTTGGCGAGCCCGGCTTCCGGGGGCAGCGACGGCCGCAGCACGTCCTCGCGCAGCAGCGAGGACGCGAGCGTCGCGTGGGAGGTAGGCTCCACCTGGCTCACATCGAGCGCTTCCAGCTCCGCCACCGCGTCCAGGACCCGGGACAGCTGGGTGGCGTAGCGCTCCTCCTCTTGCGGCGTCAGCGACAGCCGCGCCAGGGTGGCCACGTGCCGGACCTGCTCGAGCGTGAGGGCCATGGGGAAGCCTCCTCCCAAAAAGGGCGGGACTACGAACGCTTGAACAGGTTGAGGATGGCGCCCATCACCTTGCCGCCGCCATCGTGGCCGTGGTTCTTCACGATCTGCTCCAGCTCGCCCGCGTCCAGCCAGACGCCGTGGCAGTTGAAGCAGCTCTCCAGCTCCACGTTGCCCTGCTTGAGCGTCTGCAGGTCCATGCCGCACTTGGGGCACTTCATGTAGTGCAGCTGCTTGAGCGCCTCGCGCTGCTGGGCCGCCGTCTCCTGGGCCTGCTGGAGGGCGAGCTTGCGCTTCACTTCGATCTCCTCACGCGCGAAGTAGTCGTCTTCGTTGTGGGAGGGCTTGTCAGGGTGCAGGTCGGACATGGTCTTGGGTTCTCCTTGGCGGCAGGCACCATAACCCTGTCGCCAGGGGGGTGCGCCCGAAATGTAGGCCCTGTCCCGCCCTCTCGGATGCCTGCCGGAAAATTGACCCCGCCTCCTCCCTCCCTATTCTCGCCGGGCGGATTGCTACAGCTCGCTACGCGGCTGGAATCGGGCAGAGGGAACCAGGGGTCCATGACAGCGGCCAAGAAGGGTGGTCGGGCGGAGAAGACAGTCCTGTCCCGACAGGAGATCGCGAGCCGCCGCAAGGCACTCGCGAACAAGAAGATGAAGGCGCCGGGCGCGGCCAGTCCGGCCAAGCGGGCGCTCGTGGGCGTCTTCATCCTGGCCGCCTCGCTGCTGGCCTTGCTGGCGGTCGCCACGTTCGACGCGCACGACCGGGTCGGGCCCGGCTTCCACAACGCGGTGGGCCCCATGGGGCACCTCATCGCGGAGACCCTGCGCGGCGCGCTGGGCGTGTGCGCGTACCTCATCCCCGTGGGCGGCATCTACACCGCCGTGGTGCTCTTCGTGGGCAACCGCGAGCGCCGCCGCCTGCCGCAGGTCATCTCCCTGGCGCTGCTCACGTGCAGCGTGTCCGTGCTCGCGCAGCTCATGTTCGCCAAGGACCGGGGCTGGGCCCACCCGCCCGGCGGCGCCCTGGGCGCGGGCCTGGGCGGCCTGATGGAGGGGATGTTCTCCACCGTCGGCACCATCATCCTCGTCACCGCCATCAGCGCGGCGGCGCTCATCGTGGGCACGCAGTACACGTTCTTCAAGCTGTGCTCGCTGGTGTGGGCCGGCCTCACCGTGCTGGGCCGCCGCCTCTCCGAGGCCGCGCACGTGTTCTGGGAGCAGCAGAAGGTCAACTACGCGGCCCGCCAGGAGCGGCTCGCGCAGGAGAAGGAAGAGGAGGCCGCGTTCCTCGCGGAGCTGGAGGCCGAGGAGGAGGAGCTCTCCGAGGCCGAGCGGCTGGCCGAGGAAGCCGAAGCCGCCGAGGCCGAGAGCCTGGCCGAGGAGGCCGTCCGCCTGGCCCGGCAGAACGAGAAGGAGCAGGCCGCCAACGCGAAGAAGGCGCTCAAGGAGCAGCGCGAGCGCGAGAAGCTGGAGAAGAAGACCGCCCGCGACGAGCTGCCGGAAGAGGACGACGCGCCGGAAGAGCAGCCCTCCCTGCCCCCGGAGCGCGCCGAGCGCCGCTCGCCGGGCGCGGATCCCGCCTGGGCCGCGTCCTTCCTCGCGCCCCAGCCGCAGCTGCCCGCGAACGCGGAGGCCGCCGAGCCGCCGCGCCGTCCGCGCAAGACCCCGCAGATCGTCACCCCGCCCTCCGCCCCGTCCACCCCGCCCGTGCCCGCCGCGGCGCTCGCGCCCCCGGTGGCCGAGCCCGTCCAGAAGCCCGTGGTGGCGGAGAAGCCCTCGGCCGCCGCGCCGGGCAATGCCCTCATCCCCGCGCCCCCCGCCGCGCTGGCGCGCATGCCGCTCATCGTGGAGCCCAAGGCGCCGCCCAAGCCCACCGCCGTGAAGCGGCCGCAGGACCAGTTCGAGTTCGTGGGGGACCGCAAGAGCTTCTCGCTGCCGCCCCTGGACGTGCTGGAGGCGGACAAGAAGGAGCGCTCCGCGCTGGACAAGGACGCCTTCCTCGTCACGGCGGAGAAGCTGCGCGCGAAGCTCGCGGACTTCGGCATCGTGGGCGAGGTGGTGGAGATCCGCCCCGGCCCCGTCGTCACCATGTACGAGTTCCTGCCCGGGCCCGGCATCAAGGTCAGCAAGATCGCCGCGCTCCAGGACGACCTGGCCATGGCGATGGAGGCCATGCGCGTGCGCATCGTCGCCCCCATCCCCGGCAAGGGCGTGGTGGGCATCGAGGTCCCCAACCGCGACCGCGAGACGGTGTTCCTCAAGGAGATCGCCGAACAGGACACGTTCCAGAAGAGCAGCAGCAAGCTCACCATGTGCGTGGGCAAGGACATCGAAGGCATGCCGTACGTCTTCGACCTGGTGAAGGCCCCCCACCTGCTCATCGCGGGCACCACCGGCTCCGGCAAGTCCGTGGCGGTGAACTCGATGATCATGAGCATCCTCCTCAAGGCCACGCCCGAGGAGGTCCGCTTCATCATGGTGGACCCGAAGATGCTGGAGCTCTCCGTGTACGAGGGCATCCCGCACCTGCTGCTCCCCGTCGTCACCGACCCCAAGAAGGCCGCGCTCGCGCTGCGCTGGGCGGTGGAGGAGATGGAGCGCCGCTACCAGATGCTGTCCGAGGCGGGCGTGCGCAACATCGCCGGCTTCAACAAGCTGGTGGAGACCCAGGCGGCGGAGGAGAAGCCCGCCGCCGCGCCCGCCGCGAAGAAGAAGGCGAAGCCCAAGAAGATGTTCGTCGTGGACGTGGAAGGCAGCACGGCGCAGGCCTCCGCTTCCGCCAGCGACGGCCTGGGCGTGGCCGCGCCGCGCGAGGATGACGAGGACCTGCGCGAAGCCATCGTCTCCGACGCCGCCTCCGGCCTGGACGCCGACGGCGAGGTGGACGCGGAGTTCGAGGAGGATGACGCCGACGGGGCCCCGCAGGCCGAGGCGGCGCCCGCCGACAAGAAGGAGCTCAAGAAGCTGCCCTACATCGTGGTCATCATCGACGAGCTCGCGGACCTGATGATGGTCGCCAGCCGCGAGGTGGAGACGTACGTGGCGCGCCTCGCGCAGATGGCGCGCGCGGCGGGCATCCACCTGATGGTCGCGACGCAGCGTCCGTCCACGGACGTCGTCACCGGCATCATCAAGGCCAACTTCCCCACGCGCATCAGCTTCATGCTGCGCTCGAAGCCGGACTCGATGACGATCCTCGGCACGGTGGGCGCGGAGGCCCTGCTGGGCATGGGCGACATGCTCATCATGCCGCCGACGAGCGCCCACCTGCAGCGCGTGCACGGCGCCTACGTCTCCGAGCACGAAATCAAGAAGGCGGTGGACCACCTCAAGGCCCAGGGCAAGCCCGTCTTCGACGAGTCCATCCTCAAGCCGCGAGACGAGGACGTGGAGGGCGGGGGCGAGGAGGACGAGCTGTCCGACGAGCTCTACGACCAGGCGCTCGCGGCGGTCAGCGAGATGCGCTCCGTCTCCATCTCCATGCTCCAGCGCAAGATGCGCATCGGCTACAACCGCGCGGCGCGCATGATTGAGCGCATGGAGCGCGACGGCGTGGTGGGCCCCGCGGACGGCGCCAAGCCCCGCGAGGTGCTGCTGCGCGGCCTGGGCGACATGCCCGGCGCCGGGGCGATGTAGCCCGTCAGGGCGAAGCCGGGGAACGGGCACCCGTCCCCGGAGGTTTTCCCCTCGGGGGCGTTCCGGAGCAGCTCCGGGCGCCCCCGCTCTCCTTCCCGGGCCCCCCGAATGATTGTCGCCATCTCCCGCTTCCGGACGTCGCCCCAGGACGCGGAGGGCTGGGTCCACCGCCTCCAGGAGCGCTCGCGGCGCGTGGACGGCTACCCGGGCTTCCTGGGCCTGGAGGTGCTGCGCTCGTTCGAGCCCTCGCCTGAAATCCTGCTCGTCACCCGCTGGAGGGACCGCGAGGCCATGAAGGCCTATTTCCAGTCGGAGGACTTCCAGCGGGCGAAGGGGGCCAGCGCGTCCCAGGAGGGCGCCACCTTCACGTTGTACGAGGTCGTGGGCACCTGAAGGCCGTGTTGCCAGTTCCCAATCGCCCCGGGGTCGTCTAAGGGCGGTGCACCATGGCTGAACGTCTTGCCCTATTCGCCACCGCCGCTCGCGGCACCGAGGACCTGCTGGCCGAGGAGCTGAAGGAGCTCGGCGCGAAGCGCATCCGCCAGGACCGGGGCGGCGTGCGCTTCATGGCCGCGCTCGACGAGGCCCTCAACGTCTGCCTCTGGTCCCGCATCGCCATGCGCGTCCTCTACCCGCTGGGCGAGTTCGACGCCCCCGGCGCCCAGGGCCTCTACGACGCCGTCGCCAGCGTGCCGTGGGAGGAGCACCTCACGACGAACGTGACGTTCGCGGTGGACGCGAACCTGAAGGACACCGAGCACGCGCACTCGGGCTTCGTGGCGCTGAAGGTGAAGGACGCCATCGTGGACCGCCTGCGCGGCAAGCTGGGCTCGCGGCCGGACGTGGACACGCGCAACCCGGACGTGTCCGTGGTGGCGCACCTGGTGAAGGAGAAGCTGTCCCTCTCCCTGGACCTGTGCGGTGAGCCGCTGCACCGGCGCGGCTACCGCGTGCGCCCCACCCCCGCGCCCCTGAAGGAGAACCTGGCGGCGGCCCTGCTGCGCGCGGCGGGCTACACCGGCACGGAGGCCCTGGTGGATCCGATGTGCGGCTCGGGCACGCTCGTCATCGAGGGCGGCCTCATCGCGCGCAAGCGCGCCCCGGGCATCAACCGGAGCTTCGCGGTGGAGCGCTGGCCGCACCTGGGCCTCCGCGCGAAGGAGCTGCTCGCGGACCTGCGCGCGGACGCGCGGCGCAACGAGCGCAAGGTGGAGGTCCCCATCCTCGGCTTCGACAAGAGCGACGAGGCCCTGGAGGCCGCGGACCGCAACGTGAAGGCGGCGCGGCTGGGCGAGGAGATCACCCTCGCGGAAGGGGACGCGACGAAGCTGCCGCCCCTGCCGGACGGGGGCGGGCTCATCCTCACCAACCCGCCCTACGGCGACCGGCTCGGCTCCGGCGGCCAGAAGGGCATGAAGACCTTCTACTTCAAGCTGGGTGACTCGCTGCGCGCGCTGCCGGGCTGGCGCGTGTGGGTGCTGTCCGGCAACCCCGCCTTCGAGAGCGCCTTCCACGCGCGCCCCATGGCCCGGCGCGACGTGTGGAATGGCCCCATCCCGTGCACGCTCCTGGGCTACCGCGCCCCGCCCCTGCCCCCCGGCTCAAAGCCGGTGCTCGGTGCGCCGGGCGAGTCGCTGGAGGTTGCTCCGGTGCGTCCAGAGCATCAGGACGAATAGGCCCGCGGTGAGCAGCACGTACTCGCGGGCGTGCGCGGTGAGGAACGCGGTCACGATGGCG
Source organism: Corallococcus silvisoli (assembly GCF_009909145.1). Lineage (NCBI taxonomy): Bacteria > Pseudomonadati > Myxococcota > Myxococcia > Myxococcales > Myxococcaceae > Corallococcus > Corallococcus silvisoli. The sequence continues at coordinate 680,319 of NZ_JAAAPJ010000001.1, read as the reverse complement.
ACGACCGCGGCGGACAGCGAGCCCACGGAGCTCACCCGCCACCGCGCCACCACCAGGCCGTAGATGATGGCTCCGGCGAGCGCCGCCTCGGGCACCAGCACGACCAGCACGCCCAGCGCGGAGGCCACGCCCTTGCCGCCCTGGAGCTTGAGCCACACCGGGTACACGTGGCCCAGCACCGCGGCCAGCCCCACCAGCACATGCGCCCGCGCATCCCCGGGCATCCAGTACACGGCGAGCGCCACGGGCAGCACGGCCTTGAGCGCGTCCAGCAGCAGCACCACCGCGCCCAGCTTCTTGCCGGCGACGCGCGTGACGTTGGTCGCGCCGATGTTGCCGCTGCCGCTGGCGCGCACGTCCACCCCGCGCACCCACCGCGTCAGCAGCACGCCAAAGGGGACGGAGCCGCAGAGGTAGCCCAGCAGGAGGAAGGCGGAGAGCACGGAGGAGAAGGGAGCGCGGTCCTACGACAGCAGGTGCGGGAAACGGGTGTGCACCACGACGTAGGCGTAATTGGCGAGCAACACCAGCGGGAACGCGATGCGCACCCACCGCCACTCGCGCTCTTCCAGCGTCACCTCCGGAATGGGCAGCGCGAAGAGGAAGTGCAGCACCGTCGCCACGGCGGCCAGCGCGAACAACAGCGCGCACACGGTGCCCAGGGGATTGGCCTCCCAGGCGCCCGGGATGTTGAAGTGCGCGACGCGGTCCGCCACCCGGGTGAGCCCACAGCCCAGGCAGGGCCAGCCTGTATGCTGGCGCAGCACACAGCCCCAGAACGGGATGAGCCGGGCCACGGGGATGTAGCGCCCCACCAGGAGTCCCCCGAGCCCTACGAGCCCGAGCCATTCGAATGTACCCAACCGGCGGTTGGGAGCGGGGATGGTGACCTTCATGCGCACCTCGCGCCGAGTGTGCGGGACAAGCCGGAAGGATGGAAGGGGTGCCTTGCCCGGGCGCGGAAACCTGGGCTAAGCGAACGGGCATGCACATGCTCCGCACCGCCCTCGTGACGTTGGTCGCCGTTCCCCTCGTGGCCCTCGCCGCGGAGAAGACGCCCGCGCCCGCCAAGGCCGCCGCCGCGTCGAGCGACTGCCATCACCCCGCCGAGGCCAAGGCGCCCGAGGCCACCCAGGCCGCGAACACCGGCTGGACGCTCACCCGGGGCGAGGCCCTGAAGGGCGAGCCGACGGTGAAGCTGTCGGAGCTGCTCGCGAAGCCCCAGGCCCACGACGGGAAGGTCGTGCGCGTGGAGGGCCAGGTGCGCAAGGCCTGCGAGAAGAAGGGCTGCTGGATGGAGCTGGCGCAGGACGCCAAGAGCCCCGGCGTGCGCGTGACGTTCAAGGACTACGGCTTCTTCGTCCCGCTGGACTCCGCGGGTTCTCAGGCGCGCGTGGAGGGCGTGGTGAAGGTCGCGGAGCTGAGCGACGCCCACGCGAAGCACTACGAGGCGGAGGGCGCCATCGTCCCGCGCGGCACCGACGGCAAGCCGCGCGAGGTCCAGCTCGTGGCCTCCGGCGTCGAGCTGCGCCGCTAGCCGCGATGGGAGGCCGCAGCTTCAGCATGCGCGGAGTGCAGGGCGCGGCCGACCGCGCCGTGCAGCACGCCCGCGCGTGGCTCCTGGAGACGGAGCCCGGCTCGCGCGTGCACGACGTGCAGTTGGATCCCCGCTTCCAGCACCGTGGCGTGGATCTGCTCTGGGAGCTGCCCTCCGGAGAGGTGCGCGGCATCGAGGTGAAGGGAGACCGTCAGGCCACCCGCCGCCGCTACTTCTTCGAGCTGGTCTCCAACCTGGAGAAGGACACCCCGGGCTGCTTCCTCTACAGCGGCGCGGACCTGATGCTGTACGTGTTCCTCACGCAGGGCGAGCTGCACGCGCTGCCGCTGCCCCGGGTGCGGGAGTGGTTCCTCCCCCGCGCCCGCGAGTACGCCCTCAAGCACGCCTTCACCCAGACCGGCGCCATCCGCTACACCACGGTGGGCGCCGTGGTGCCGGTGCGGGACGTGGCGGAAGGAGTGCCCGGCGTGACGACCGTGAAGCTCAAGCGCCCGAGCGCCGAGCGGCCCGCGACGCCGGACGCGGAAGGTCCGAAGGCCTCCGAAGCCAGGCCCCCCGAAGCGCCCGAGGCCCCGGGGTCCCAGGGCCCCCAGCGCACGGGGACGTGAGCCCGCGCGCCTAGCGACGGCGCTGGGGCTGCGCGTGCTGGTGACGGTGCGCCCGGTGGCCCGGGTGCATCTTGTCGTGCAGCGCCTCCAGCCGCTCCTGCGTGCCCATCAGCTCCAGGAGCGCGGACCGGTCGTTCTGCTGCTTGAAGACGTGCTCCAGGCGGGGCACCAGGTCGAGCGCCAGGTGGATGTCGCTGGCCTTCTCCGCCTCCGCCAGCAGGCCGCGGCCCTCGACGGACGCGTCAATCCACGCCTGCAGGTGGATGAGGCCATCCACCGCCAGCAGCCGCGAGATGGGCGCGCGCGCCGTGTCGTGGATGAGGTTCTTCAGGTCCTGGATGGCCGGCTCGCGCTCGCCCTTCGCGGCGCGGACCACCGCCTGGGAGATGCCGCGGCGGTCGGGCAGCAGGAACTCCTCCACGTCTGCGAACGCCGCCGCGTCGTCCAGGTGGCCCTGGGCGGCCAGCGACTCCGCCAGGCTGTCGAACAGCTCGGCGTCCTTCTCGGAGAAGGGCGCCAGCGCCTCCTGGAGGAACGGCGCGGGCAGCACGCCCTTGTCATCCACCGTCAGCTTCGAGCGCAGGGACTTCACGTGCTCGAAGGCGGAGGCCGCCGGGGCCTCCTTGGCGCCGTTGAGCTTGTGGACCAGCACCTGCATCAGCGTCGCCAGCCCCTGGGTGAAGTCCTGGGGGGACACGCGGTCCGGCATCCACCGGCGCCACAGCTCCACGGCCGCGGCCACGACGTAGTCCTTGAAGGGGCCGGTGCCCTTCCACTTGCCCGCCCACTGCTGGGCGATGCCGAGCGGGTAGGCCGACTCCGCCAGCTTGCGGTAGTCCTCCTCGCTCACGGGGACGCCGTAGTGCCCCAGCGTGCCCAGCAGGGCCTCCGTCGAGTAGTCCTTGAGGCCCGTCTTCTGCCACGACTTTTCCACGCGCTGCGTGCTCACCAGATGCTCTCCGAGGCCATGCGAGTGCCGGCCATCGGCCCCGCTGGCCGTCTTCTAGCGGAAAGCGGGGCCCGGCGAATACGGCCTTCGCGGGCCCCGTCAGGCGGCGGACGGCTGGAGCGGGGGGCGGCCCGGGACGATGGGCCACACCGTGGGCTGGCGCCGTCCGTCCTCCACCCGGCGGGCCATGTACGGCTCGCACCCTCGCTCCTGGAAGGCCCGCTTCCACGCGGCGAAGCTCCCTCCAGCACGCCAGGCGTCCATCGCCGCGAGCCCCGCCTCCGGGCCGCACTGCGCCAGCATGTACTCCACCCAGGCCCAGCGCGCGGACGTGGGCCGGACCTCCGCCCTCCCGCGCAACCCCTTGCGCAGCCGCTCCAGCTTGTTCTCCACCTCGCGCAGGCCCGCGAAGGGCGCTCCGTCCAGCGGCGTGTTGCGCTTGGCCACGAAGGGCGCGACCCCCAGGGCCACCGGGAGGATCCGCGACAGCTCCGTGGTGAAGCGGATCAGCTCGTCGATGTCCGCGTCCTCCTCGTGCGGCAGGCCCACCACGTTGTAGACCTTGAGCTGCTTCATGCCCGCCGTGCGGGCGAACTGGGCCGCGCGGACGATCTGCTCCTCGGAGTGCTTGCGGTCCACCAGGTCACGCATCTTCTGGGATGCGCCGTCCGCGGCCACCGTGAGGTTGGTCGCCCCACCCCGCCGGAGCTGATCCACCAGCTCCTGCGTGAGCCGGTCCGCGCGCAGGGACGACACCCCCACCTCGCGCCCCGAGTCCACCAGGGTGCGCAGCAACTCCACGATGCGCGGATGATCCGTCACCGCCGCCCCCACCAACCCCACGCGCTTGGCGTGCTCGGGGATGAGCGACAGGATGCGCTCCGGGGGCACGGTGCGCATGCCACCGTTCGTCGTGCGGCGCATGACGCAGTAGTGGCAGCCGCGCGAACATCCCCGCTCCGGCTCGATGAGGAACATCGAGCGCAGCTCCGTGTGCGGCGTGATGATCTGCGTGCGCGCCGGCAGCCGGGCATCCGTCGCCTTCGCGACATGGTAGCGCGCCCCACCGCCCCGTCCGGGCACCCGGAAGCCAGGGATCCGCGACAGGTGATCCAACAGGGCCTCGCGCTCCATGGAGGCCGCGGCCTCCAGCAGCACGTGGATCAGATCCTCCGCCTCCCCTTGGACCAGCACGTCCACGAAGGGCTCCAGCGGATCCGGGTTGGAGAACGTCAGCGGGCCCCCCGCCACCACCAGCGGATGTCTGGCATCTCGCTCGGAAGAAAGAACCGGCAAACCAGACAACTCCAACATTGTAAACAGCCCTGTGAGCTCCAACTCATACGCGACAGAGAATGCCAGCATTTCAAAGGCAGACACCGAAGCCTGGGATTCCCAGGTAAACAATGGCGTCCTTGTTCTCTTGTATGTCTCGACATCATCGGGAAGAAACACACGCTCGGCGGTCGCCCCTGGGTGTGAATGGACCTCCCGGTAGATGGCCTGGTAGCCGAGCGAGCTCATGCCCACGTGGTAGGGGCTCGGGTAGCAGAGCGCGACCCGGTAGGGCGCCTCCTTGCGGAGCGTCCCGACTTCGTCCGCCAGAAGCGAGCAGACGTGCTCGATGAGTTCGTAACGGCCCTCCATGGTCCTCCCGACTGTGGAATCCAGACTCCAACAACACCGCGGCCCCGGACCGCCACTCCCACGTGGGGGAGAGGCTGCCGGGGCCGCAATGGACCTTCAGGGTCGCTCAGTGACGACTACTTGAACGACGGGATGGCCTTCGCCGGCGTGCAGAACTCGGTCTCCGCGTCGCAGACGAGCGCGAAGTCCGGGTTGATGCCGGAGCCAGGACCGCACGTGTCGACGAAGTTCGCCTCGTCGCTCGGGTCCAGGGTGGGGTCGCACGGGGTGGCGGGCCACACCGCACGCACCACGTACTTCGAGGTGCAGTTGTTGTTCGTGTAGGTCAGCTCGCCCGTCAGCTGCGTGCCAGGAGCGCCCGGGTTCGAGTACACCCGGACATTGGCGAACTGATAGGTGATCTTCTCCGGAGCGCTCGCGAAGACGCCCTGGTTCGCGTTGACCCCGGCCGTGTTGAACTCGCTCGCCGTGCAGAAGTCGTTCGCGTCCGTGGTCGTCGTCAGGTTGCCCGTCGCCTGCAGCCCGTCGAAGGTGTTGGTCGCGTCGTACTGGCCCAGCGCCGCCAGGCCCAGCGGACGAATCACCAGCTTCGCCGTGTTCGCCACGGGGTCCGCGAACTTCCAGATCCCCATCCGGTCGCCAACCAGCGGCTCGGAAGCCGCGCAGTCAGTGCCCGTGGGCGCCTCGGTCATGTCGTACTTCGCCCACCAGAGGGCGAAGGACGCGTCCTGAACGATGCACCCAGCGCTCGGCTGCTCGAAGTTGCAGGCGGTGAGGCTGCCGGCAAGGCCTACCGCAACCACCGTTGAAAGAATGCTCTTGCGCATGTTGCTTATCTTCCTCACGTGGTCGGGTGGACTAGAACGTGTACCGAACACCGAAGCGGACCTGCCGCGGCGCCTGGTAACGATCCGGGTTCTTGAAGTTCTTGTTCACGTCGTCAGCGGACAGGTAGCCCGAGCCATCCGCGAGCGGGACCTTGTCCAGGTCAGCCACGGAGCCAGAGGTCTTGGTCTTCGGATCGTAGATCGGCAGCACTTCCGCGAAGGTGTACGAGCTGTCGACGCGGTCCGCCGTCTGGAAGTTGAAGAGGTTGAACACGTCCAGGGTGAAGGACACGACGCTGTCCTTGCTCACGCGGTAGTTGACGCCCACGTTGGAGTCGACGCTGTTGACCCACGGGGTGCGACCGCCGCTGCCGCGCGGCAGGATGAACGTCTCATCCTGGCCGTAGCCCGGGTAGGCGCCGAGGTAGTTGATCGGCGTACCGGAGTTGCCGCGGTAGGACAGACCGATGCTCGCCGACAGCGCGTTGGAGATGTTGAACTCCTTGGCGCCGAACACCTTGACGGCGTGCGTACGGTCGAAGGGCAGCAGACCCGTGCGGTTGTTGAGGAGGGCGATCAGGTCGAAGTCCGCGAGGATGTTCGGGTCGAGCTGATTGTTCTCCGGGCGGAACAGACCGGGGTAGTTGCCGTACAGGCGGGACCACGTGTAGCTCGCCTGAGCCAGCCAGCCGTCCGAGAACGTACGGTTCAGGTAGACGGTGACCGCGTCGTAGTCACGCTGCGGGGTCGGGAACTCCTTGGCGAAGCCGCTGCCGGGGTTGCCGAGGAAGTACGTGTTGCCGTCATCGCGGCTCATGTCCTCGATGACCTTGTTCATGTCGCGGTGCGTGTAGCTCGCGCCCAGGCGGGTGTTCGCCAGGAGCTCGTACTCGCCGCCGACCACCAGTTCGTCGGAGGACTGGGGCTTGATGTCCGGATCGACCGGCTCGCTCTGCACCAGACCGCCGCTGTAGAGCTGGTTCGCGTTGGAGGTGTTCTCCGCGCGCGGCGCGATGAACGCCGTGTCCGCGCAGTTGCCGCGCTGACCTTCCAGCGTGGAAGGGTCGCAGCCACCCGCCTGGCCGGGCTCCGCCAGGTAGCGACGCGCGCTGAAGCGGCGCTCACCCGGGAAGGCGCGGTCCATCATGTTGAGCGGAACCTGCTCGTAGTAGCGGGCGAAGTTCACGTACAGCTTCGCGCGGCCGTTGGCGAACGGATCCACCACGGCGCCCACGCGGGGCGACCACTGGTTGCCGAGCTTCAGGGCCAGGTTGCCGTCGCCGCCGTACATGGACTGCACGTCGTAGCGCACGCCCAGGTTCAGGGTGACGCGGTTGGCGATGGACCAGCTGTCCTGGAGGAAACCACCGATGGTGGTGCCGCTCGTCGAGGACTGCTGCAGGGTCTCGAACACCGGCGTGTCCGGGGCCGTCTGGTAGCCGTAGCGACGGCTGTCCGTCCAGATGCGGCGGCCGTTCACCAGCGAGCTGCTCTCCGCCAGGAACACGCTGCCGGAGTAGGCCTTCTTCTGGTCGAAGGTCAGGAACTCCGTGTCCACGCCCGCCTTGAAGACGTGCGTGCCCAGCGCGTTCAGCAGGTACGTGGCCTTCGCGTTGATCTGGTAGCGGTCCAGCGTGGCCTCGGACATGAAGCCAGGGCCGCCGACGAGGTAGTTCGTCGCCGGGCAGCGCAGGAGCTGCTCACCCACGGACTCGCCGCAGAACTCCGACGCGTTCGGCACGGTCTCGAACGTCGACAGAGGACGCGTCCGGGTGTACTGCGCCATCGCGTAGCCCGCGATGCCCGTCGTCGATCCGATGGCGGTGCCGTCCGCGGGGGTCGTCCCGGCGGTCTGGTGGAACCAACCGAGGTTGGCGTCGACCAGGATCTTCTTCTCCATGAACGCGCCCGCGTACTTGAGGGCGAGCGCCGTGCTGTTCGCGCGCTGCTCGGTCTGGCCGATGTCCTCAGGACGCCGAGCCTGGGCCGCCGGCAGACCGCCCGAACGGGGGTCGATCCGCAGCTTGCCCAGACCACCCGACACGGTCGGGGTGCCGTTCAGGGCGAACGACACGTTGTGATCCTGGTTGATGAGGTAGGTCAACTTACCCATGAACTGGATCGTGCGAGAGTCCGCGAAGTAGTTCTGCTGCGACCCCGGGATCTGCTGGACCTTGCTGAAGCCGTTCGCGTCCGTCGCGATCTCGTTGTCGCCACCCTCGACGTACGGGGCGGTCAGATCGAAGGCGTTGAGCGAACGCGTGTGCTTGTAGCGCTGGAACGACGGCGCGAAGCCGGCGAAGAACCAGAGCTTGTCCTTCAGGATGGGGCCGCCGAGGGTGGCGCCGAAGTCGCCCAGGTTGCTCAGGGCGTTCAGGCCGCTGACCGTGGAGCCGTCCTCGATGATCAGCTTCCGGTTGCCTTCCAGGGCGCCCGGCGTCCAGTTGGCGAACACGGAACCGTGGAACTCGTTGGAACCCGAACGGGTCACCGCGTTGATCACACCGCCCGTGGAGCGACCGAACTCCGGCATGTAACCGCCGGTGATGATGTTCACGTCCTGCACGAACTCGATGCTCAGCGGGCTGGCGTTCACGCCGAAGGCCGGATCGTTCGTGGACAGACCGTCCACCACGTAGCCGTTCTCAGGCGAGGTCGTCCCGTTGATGGACACGCCGTACTGGTCGTTCTGGGCGCCCGGGGCGAGCTCGGCCAGGGACTCGAACGAGCGCGTGCCGCCCGCCTTACCGCCAGGACGGGCCACCGCGATGCGCTTGATGAACTCCTGATCGACGTTGACGCCCTGGCTCGTGGAGCCGACGTCGATCGTCGGCGGCGTGCCAATGACGTCCACCGTCTGCGTGAAGGAGTCCGGCAGGAGCTCCACGTTCACGCGGATGGTGCGGTTGAGGAGCAACTGGATTTCGGGACGGGCGTAAGGCTTGAACGTCTCCTTCTCGAACCGCAGCGTATACGTGCCCGGCGGCAGCTGGGGAATACGGTAGTTACCCTGAGCGTCGGTAACCACGGTCTGCTCGCCCTGCAGGTTGGGCGAGGTGGCCGTCACAACGACATCGGCTGCCGGCTTCTTATCCTCAGTGTTGAGGACAGTGCCGATGATGACGCTGGACTGCGCGAAAGCCGCGGATCCGTACAACAGACCCGCAGCAAGGACGACTCCGGTTTCCCGAAGTACTTGTTTCACTTGCATACCAAACCCCTCCAAGGTGGGCTGCAACCGAAAATGACTTGGGAAAATATCCGAGGTCAAGCAGTTGTCAATAGACCGTTGCTTTTTGGTGACCAGTGGGGCATTGGCCGATCACATCGGTCGGCGGTGCCAGACACGGTTGCTTGAACCCGGAACCCTTTTCTGTATGGTGCCGGCCTTCGATCGGGCAGGGCGGGGACGGGCAGTCCACTGGTGAAGAGGAGTTAAGTGCATGTTCGATTCAGTCCTTGACCGCGGGCAAGGACCCAGGTCGCGCTTCGGCGTTGGTGCTGGCATTTCCACGCTGCTCCACGTCGGCCTGCTGGGTCTTGTGGCCTATCTCTCCACGCGCCCACCTCCCGTGGAGGAGAAGGAGGTCGAGGTCACGCTGAAGGCGACCATGGCGCCGCCGCCGCCCCCGCCGCCTCCTCCCCCTCCGGCGTCGAAGCCGAAGACGGAGAAGAAGGTCACGCCCAAGAAGCCGAAGGACGTGATCGTGCAGCCGAAGGAGATCCCCCAGCAGAAGCCCCAGGAGACCGAGACCGCGCCCGAGCCCGAGCATGAAGAGGCGAGCGAGGCGGAGGTCGAGGGTGGCGTCGAGGGTGGCGTGGCGGGTGGTGTCGTTGGAGGCGTGGTCGGCGGTGTGATCGGCGGCGTGGTGGGCGGCCAGCTGGGCGGAACGGGCACGGACGTGCTCGCGTTCGGTCAGGGCATGACGCGTCCGGAGAAGGTCGCGGGTCCAGAGGTGTCCTATACGCGTGAGGCCATCGAGGCCCGCGTGCAGGGTTTGATGATCGTGAAGTGCGTCATCACGACCGAGGGAAAGGTCGAGCGCTGCCGCGTCATCAAGCCGCTCCCTCACATGGAGCAGGCCGTGATGGACGTACTGGCCGCCTCACGCTACAAGCCGGTCACGTTCCAAGGCAGGCCGGTCGAAGTCCAGTACACCTTCAACTTCAACCTGAAGCTGCCGCGCTGATCCAGCCAGGCAGCACCCGCTTGAGCAGTCCGCTGAACATCACCTCGCGCTCGTGAGGAGGAGCGCTCCACAGCCATGCAATTCACCCTGCTTGATATCTGGCAACACACGGGCCTCTTCGCCCGCATGATCATCTTCACCCTCGCCATCATGTCGGTGGCGTCGCTGGTCGTCATGGCGGAGCGGATCATCGTCTTCCGCAAGACCCGCTCGGACAGCCGCAACTTCGCCGCCAAGATGGGCGCGATCCTCGCGAAGGGCGACCTGACCACCGCCGCGAGCACCAACCTGGGCAAGGACGTGGGCCACCTGGGCCGCGTGATCAACTCGGGCCTGACGGCGTACCGCATCAGCCCCGGGAACAAGGACCTGGCCGTTGAGTCCGTCGCCCGCGCGTTGGAGCGCCAGGCGCAGCGCGAGGTGCAGAGCCTCAAGCGCGGACTGGGCCTGCTGGCCACCGTGGGTTCCACGGCGCCGTTCGTCGGTCTGCTCGGCACCACGATGGGTATCGTGAACGCCTTCCAGCTGATGGCGGCCGCGGGCTCCGGCGGTCTGGCGACCATCTCCGCGGGTATCTCCGAGGCGCTCATCACGACCGCGTTCGGCCTCCTGGTGGCGATCCCCGCCGTGATGGCCTACAACTTCCTGCAGGGCTGGGTGGATGCCCGTTCCGTGGACATCTCCGAGTCCTCCAACGAGTTCCTGGACGTGGTGGCGCGGCACGTGGGCGGCGGTTCGTCGCACGCGGCTTAGTCGAAGCCTCCCATCCCTGGGACATCTCCACCCATGAGGGCGGCCCGGCTGTGAAGCCGCGCTGCCCCAGGGTGGACGTCCCATCCAGGAAACAGGTGCACGCATGGGAATGTCAGCAGGCCCCAAAGGGGGCATCAAGAGCGAGATCAACGTCACGCCCCTGGTGGACGTGGTGTTGGTGCTCCTCATCATCTTCATGGTCGTGACGCCCATGCTCCAGCGCGGCAAGTCCGTGGAGCTGCCCAAGGCCACGGAGATCGAGAAGGAAGGCAAGGAAGCAGACCCCCTGATCCTCTCCATCACCCCGGACAAGAAGATGTTCGTGGAGAACGATGAGGTCGACGAGAAGGGGCTCCAGGAGAAGATCGCCGCGGAGCTGGTGAAGGATCCAGGCAAGAAGATCCTGCTGAAGGGCGACAACGCCCTGAACGTGGGCGACGTGCGCAAGGTGCTGGACACGGCCCGCAAGGCGAAGGCGAAGCAGATCGCCCTGGGTGTCGAGGAGAAGAAGTAATGTCCCGAGGACACAAGCAGCGTCAGTGGGTCAAGCCCGCGTCCGCACCGAACTCGGAGATCAACGTCACGCCCCTGGTGGACGTGGTGCTGGTGCTCCTCATCATCTTCATGGTGGTGACGCCCCTCCTGGAGAAGGACATCCTCGTCCGGGTCCCGGAGACAGAGGTGGAGGAGAACCAGCCTCCGCCGGAGCCTGATGATCAGCAGATCGTCGTGCAAGTGGACAAGAGCGGTGCCTACTCCATCAACACGGAGCAGATCCCCGCGTCGGACTACGTCGCGCGCCTCAAGCGGATGCTGAACGCCAAGAAGCCGGACGAGAAGGTCGTCTTCTTCATGGCGGACGATGCGGCGAACTACGGCAAGCTCGTGGTGGCGCTCGACGGAGCGCGCGCCGCGGGTGCGAAGATCCTGGGCATGGCCACCGAGCTTCCCCAGAACGCCGTCATCCAGGGCACGCAGACGACGCCTGAGGGCGCGCCCGCGCCGACGCCCTGATCCGTTCCTCCCATCAGGGCTGACGCGGCGAAAGCCCGTCACCGAATCATTCGAGGCCCGCTGGCGTTCCGACGCCAGCGGGCTTCTGCTTTTGGGGCTCCTGGGTCCCCGCGCGGGACTCGGCGTCTGATCCGGCGGATGGCCAGCCCAGTGGCGGCTCGCAAGGCCAGCGGCCCGGTACGGGGATTGCTTTTCCGTTCTCCGGAGCAGGTGGGGAGGGGGTAACGATGCTGGCGCGGGTTCGGTCGGGGGCGTTGATGGGCATCGACGCGGTGGTGGTGGAGTGCGAGGTCGACATGGCCCTCGGCCTGCCCTACTTCAACGTCGTGGGGCTGCCAGAGGGCGCGGCACGGGAGTCGAAGGTCCGGGTTGTCTCCGCGCTGAAGAACGCGGGCTTCGACCTTCCGCAGAAGCGGATCACGGTGAACCTGGCGCCCGCTGATCTCCGCAAGGAAGGAGCCGCCTTCGAACTGCCCATCGCCCTGGGGGTCCTGGCCGCGGCGCGCCTGATGGAGGAGGAGCCGCTGGGCGAGTACCTCTTTGGTGGAGAGCTGTCGCTGGATGGATCCATCAAGGCCATCAAGGGAGTGCTCCCTCTGGCCGTGGCGGCCCGGAGTGGTGGCTTCAAGGGGGTGATGGTGCCCTCCGCCAACGCGGCGGAGGCCGCGCTGGTGGAGGGACTCCAGGTGTTGCCGGTCACCCATCTGAGAGAGGCCGTGGGCCACCTCACCGGCAGTGCCCCTCTGGCGCCGCTGACACGCACGGGAGCGTCCCCGAGGGGCCCTCGCAAGGCAGGCGCGGACATGGCTGACGTACGCGGGCAGCCGGAGCTGAAGCTGGCGCTGGAGCTCGCGGCGGCAGGTGGGCACAACGTCCTGATGGCCGGCCCTCCTGGTTCAGGCAAGACGATGCTGGCTCGACGGCTGCCGGGCATCCTCCCGGAGATGACCTTCGACGAGGCCTTGGAGGTCACGAAGGTCTACTCCATCCAAGGCCTCTTGGGAGACGAACAGGCGCTGATGCGCGAGCGCCCGTTCCGCGCGCCCCATCACACGCTGTCCGACGCGGGGCTCGTGGGTGGTGGACCCGCCGCGCGTCCGGGCGAGCTGTCCCTCGCCCACCACGGCGTGCTGTTTCTCGACGAACTCCCCGAGTTCCGGAAGAACGTCTTGGAGGTGCTGCGCCAGCCCCTGGAGGAGGGCGCCATCCATCTGGCGCGAGCGAACCAACACATCACCTATCCCTGCCGGGTCATGCTGGTGGCTGCGATGAACCCCTGCCCGTGTGGCTACTTCAACGTCCCCGGGCGGACATGCACCTGCGCGGAGCACCGCGTCTTCGACTACCACGCGCGCGTCAGTGGGCCGCTCCTGGACCGCATCGACATCACCGTGCAGACACGGCCCGTGGAGTACCACCAGCTCGCGGCGAAGACCCAGGAGCCGCCGAGCCAGTACTACCGGCAACGTGTGGAGGCCGCGCGAGCGCGGCAACGTGCTCGCTTCCACGACGCTCCCGGGGTGCACTGCAACGCCCAGATGCCTTCGCATCTGCTGCGCCGCTACTGCGCCCTGTCACCGCGCGCGGAGCAGATGCTGGAGCTCGCGGTTCGCCACCACGGCCTCTCCGCCCGGGCACATGACCGCATCCTCAAGCTGGCGCTGACGCGCGCGGACCTGGAAGGGCACGGACGCATCGAGGATGTGGACATGCAGCTCGCGGTCGACTGCCGGATGCTGGACCGCCGGGGGTGGCTGCACGCCAACACCCACGGGACGGCGAACACTTCACGCCTCCCCTCCCCTTCCTGGCGTCAGGGCGTCGAGGGCTTCGGGGGACGAGAGTCCCCGTTCGAGAAGGACTGACGTCCCACCCATGGGTAACGCCCCCGCGACGCGGGCATCCAAGCGGGGCGCGGGACCGGTGATGATGCGCGCCGAGCTGCCGAACGTCAGGTAGGCGTAGGCCCAGTTGAGCAGCACGGCCAGCTTGCTGCGAAAGCCAATGAGGAAGGTGAGGTGGATGAAGAGCCAGGCCAGCCAGGCGACGAATCCGGATTGCTGGACGCGGCGGAAGGCCACGCCCACGGCACGGCCTCTTCCGATGACCGCATAGGTGCCTCGATCCCAGTAGCGGAAGGGCTGCATCGGCTGGCCCTCGAGCTGGCGGCGGAGGTTGAGGACGGCGTGCTTGCCCTCTTGCATCGCCGCGGGCGCCACTCCTGGAACCGCGCTCCCATCGTCCAGCTTCACGAGCGCCAGGTCCCCCACGACGAAGATGTCGGGATGCCCCGGCACGGTCAGCTCGGGCGTCACCGGGACGCGCCCCGCCCTGTCCAGCGTCACGCCCAGCGAACGGGCCACGGGAGAAGCCTCCACACCCGCGGCCCAAAGCACCGTGCGGGCCGCCAGATGCTCGGGGCCCATGTCCACGCCTCTCGCGTCGATGTTCGTCACCCGGGTGCCAGTGCGGATCTCGACCCCAAGCTTCTGCAGTGACCGGCGGGCCTCGCCCGAGAGGCTCTCTGGATAGGTGGGGAGCACTCGATCCATTCCCTCGATGAGGATGACGCGCGCGTCCCTCGGGTCGATGTTCTGGAAGTCGCCTGACAATGACTTGCGGCTGATCTCCGCCAGCGCGCCCGCCAGCTCCACTCCCGTGGGGCCCGCGCCAATGATGGCGAAGGTGAGCAGCGCGCGGCGGCGCTCGGGATCAGGTTCGCGCTCGGCCTGCTCGAAGGCGAGCAGCACGCGGCGGCGGATCTCCAGGGCGTCCTCGACCGTCTTCAGCCCCATCGAGTGCCGCGACCAGGCATCGTTGCCGAAGTACGAGTGCGTCGCACCGGTGGCGACGATGAGGAAGTCATACGTCAGCTCACCATCTGACAGGAGGACGTGCTTGCGCGCGGTGTCCACGCCAGTCACCTCCGCGAGCAGCACCTGGACCTGATCGCGTCCGAGCATCGCCCGCAGCGGCGCGGCGATGTCGCTTGGGCTGAGCGTCGCCGTGGCCACCTGGTACAGCAGGGGCTGGAAGAGGTGGTGGTTGTGACGATCCACCATCGTGACGCGGACCCCTGCCTTTCGCAGGTAGCGGGCCGCGTAGAGGCCGCCGAAGCCGCCTCCCAGGATGACCACATGGGGAAGGTTCTCACGGGTCGTTTTCACGTGAGGACACATCACGCCGAGGTGCTCAGGATTCAATGCAAAGCCTTCCATCCCACCAAGGTGGGCTGTCACGTGCCCCCGTGTCTGCTTATGCGGATACGTCCTCACCTCAAGCTTTCTCAACGTGCGGGAGACAGCCACGCCGCTCCGCCATTTCGGACGGACCGGGCGAACCTGGACGCCCTTGCAGGGTCCGCGCGCTGGAAACCGCGCGGCATGTCCGTTGCTGTGTCCATACGCCAGAGGCATCCAGCCCGCAGGGCGGCGAGGGAGTCAGGCGAGATGAGCAAGCTGACGGAGAAGTTGAAGGCAGTGGCGGCGGCGGTGGCGTCCATCGAGAAGCAGTTCGGCCGGGGCGCGGTGATGACGCTCGGCGCGGATGCACCGGAGCAGAAGGTGGCGGTCATCCCCACCGGCTCGGTGGGTTTGGACCGGGCGCTGGGCGTGGGCGGCTATCCACGAGGCCGCGTGGTGGAGCTGTTCGGCAATGAGTCCTCCGGCAAGACGACGCTCACCTTGCATGCCATCGCCCAGGTGCAGGCCGTGGGGGGCGTGGCGGCCTTCATTGATGCGGAGCACGCACTGGACCTGTCCTATGCGCGCAAGCTGGGGGTGCGCACGGATGAACTGCTCGTGGCGCAGCCGGACACCGGGGAGCAGGCGCTCGAAATCACCGAGCAGCTCGTGCGCTCGGGCGCGGTGGATCTCATCGTGGTGGACTCGGTGGCCGCGCTGGTGCCTCGCGCGGAAATCGAAGGGGAGATGGGGGACGCGCACATGGGCGTCCAGGCGCGCCTGATGAGCCAGGCCCTGCGCAAGCTCACGGGCGCGGTAAGCCGCTCCGGTACCTGCATCATCTTCATCAATCAGATCCGCATGAAGATTGGCGTGATGTTCGGCAACCCGGAGACGACGACGGGTGGCAACGCGCTGAAGTTCTACGCATCGGTGCGGATGGAGATCCGCCGCACGGGCAACCTGAAGGAGGGCGAGGCGGTGGTGGGCTCGCGTGCCCGTGTGAAAGTGGTGAAGAACAAGCTGGCGCCTCCGTTCCAGGAAGCGGAGTTCGACGTGCTCTATGGCACGGGTATCCACCGCGCCGCCGAGGTGCTGGACCTGGCCGTGAGCGCGGGCGTGGTGGAGAAGTCCGGCAGCCACTTCAGCCTGCGGGGAGAGCGCATCGGACAGGGCCGCGAGCGGGCCTGCGAATGGCTGCGGGCACACCCGGACGTCCTGGAGACCCTCGCCCGAGAGCAGGTGGGCGCCACGGCGCCTCCGATGCCCCCCGCCTCCGTCGAGGCGGCCTAGGACACAGCCCGTAGCGCATCCAGCGAGAGGGGGACCTCCCATTGGTGTCGACCCGCGTGAAGCACCAGCTGTCCCTTGGGGCCTTCTTCCAGCAGCTCGCCGAACTGATACTGCGCGTCGCGGGAGAAGCGCGCCTTCGCCCTGCCCTGCTTCACGCGGCAGGTGAGGACACCGTCGGGCGTGAGCTGGAGCGCCCCCAGGTCCAGCGCCTCCGCCGTGCGGTCGCTCAAGCGCAAGGACACACGCTCGTCCGGCGTGACGTCCACGGTGCGCACCTCGTAGGCCGCGTCCTCCACGTGGACGTAGCACCAGTCCGAAGCGATGCGGAGCTGGTAGCGCCCGTCCTCGTCCAGGACCAGCGAGGCGTTGAAGAGTTCGATGATCTTCGGGTGCTCGATGGGCTCGTCGTCGTGCCACCAGCGCAACGCGGCATCGAGGCGGATGCCGCTGTCCTCACGCGTATGCCAACGCTTGCCTGGAGGGGGCTGACCGGTAGGAGGTTGCATGTCGCCCTTGATGTGCGGGGGAAGTCCGGAGAATTCAAGCCACCAGAACCTGGAGGACTACCAATTCCGCACGAACTCCGTATAGCCACGGAAGGCCACGGCCCCCCAGAAGTTCACCAGCACGCCAAGCGCCAGCACGGCCACCACCGCGCGGTTGCGCAGCGACCATCCACCAATGGCGAAGAGCAGCAACAGATAGGGCGTGTAGTCCAGGCTGAATCGGAAGCCGAACTGCATGTAACCGGTGTTCTGGTAGAAGAGCCCCGGCAGCGCGCACACCGCCACGGTCAGCCACAAGGGCCAGTGCAGACGGGGCCGCGTCCTGGGCATCAGCAGGAACACCAGCAGGGGCAGCGTGAGCAGCAGCGTCAGCCCATGCGGGTCGTACGACAACCGCGGCGGAGACAGCGACACCTGGGGCAGCTTGAGAAACGCGGCCTGAAGGTTGCGCGACAGGTACTCGAGGTTGAAGAGCCCGAAGCGGTCGATGTCCGCGTTCACACGGTTGTTGTAGAGATACGAGTGACCGAACTCGCCCAGCTTGCCAAAGCGGTAGACGTTGTAGGCCGCCGCGAGCGACGCCAGGGGCGCGGCCCCCACGCCGAAGAGCCCGAGCTTGCGGAGCGCGGGCTTCCACGTGGTGGGAAGCGCCTTGAGCTGAGCCAGCCGGTCCGGCCCCGGGCAGAGCGCTTCCAGGACGAAGAAGAGGCCCGCGAACACCAGCGGCGTGCGGGTGAGCACCGCCATGGAGAAGAAGAGCCCCGCGAGCAAGGGGCGCCGTGCCTTCACGGCGTTGCGCACGTACAGGCACGTGAGCGCCACCCCCATCACCTGTGCGCTGAACCAGACCTCCCCCCGGATGGAGCAGTAGAAGAACAGCGTGCCGAAGGCGAGCACGAGCGACAGCGCTACGTTGTCGCCGCGGTTGCGCTCCGTCTCCCCTTCCTGGGCGAGAAAGCGCAGCAGCGAATAGAACAGCGCCACCGCGAGCGCCCCCACGAAGACGCCGAAGGACGTGTCGTTGAACTGGTAGCCGTGCAGCGCGACGAAGGGGAGCATCACCACGGCGGGGAAGGACGGGAAGCTGACGAACCAGGTGTCGTCGCGGAGCGGGCGGCCCTCGCAGCGCACCTTGTGCCCATCCAGCACCCGCACACAGGCCCAGTCCTCCAGGTTGGGCAACACCTGGGGATCCACGTCGAGCCGTCCATCCAGCCAGGATTGCGCCTGGTAGATGAAGTGCGGCGCGGCGCTCTGCCGGAGGAAGCGCTGAGAGCTGAAGCTGGACAGCACCGCGAACGCCACGAGGAACAGCACCACCTCCACCCGGTAGGCCGACAACCACAGGCGCACCGCGCCCAGCACCGGATGCGCTCTGGCTGGCGCCGGGGGCGAGGGAACACCCGTGGTCTCCGCCACCGCCATGGGGCTGGAGTGCGGTGGGGGAGAATCGGGCATGGCCTGGACGGGCTCACCCGCCATGACGGGGGCGGGGGGAGCTTCCGGGGTGGACGGACGGGGATGCTTTGATTTGGAGCGACTCATGGAGACACGGGGGCGGCGAGCAGGTGCAACCTCAACATTTCCAGCACATGGGACGCGGCGAACAGGCGCACACGGTCCCGGTCACCCGCGATCGAAATCCGCTCACAGCGGGGCTCCATGTCCGGGCCCGCCAACGCGCAGTACACGGTTCCCACGGGATCCTCGGGGGTGCCTCCGCCGGGACCGGCGTAGCCCGTCACCGACAGGCCAAACGTGGCGCCGCAGGCAGTGCGGACTCCTTCGGCCATCGCGAGGGCCGTCTGCGGGGACACCGCGCTGTGCCTCGCGAGGATCTCCGGCGCGACCCCCACCCAGG
This sequence comes from Corallococcus silvisoli, assembly GCF_009909145.1. Taxonomy (NCBI): domain Bacteria; kingdom Pseudomonadati; phylum Myxococcota; class Myxococcia; order Myxococcales; family Myxococcaceae; genus Corallococcus; species Corallococcus silvisoli. The sequence continues at coordinate 661,931 of NZ_JAAAPJ010000001.1, read as the reverse complement.
CGGACTTCATCTTCTCCGAGTAGACGACCGCACCGCCGAGGAACACCTGGCTGGCGCCCGGGATGGCGGTGAGGTCCTGCGCGATGAGGCCCCCGGTGCAGCTCTCCGCCACCGCGAGGGTATGACCGGCGCGCGCCAGCAGGTCCAGCAGGACCGGGACGTATTCGTTGCCATCCGCGCCGTACACATGCGTGCCCAGCACCTGCCGGCATGCTGCCTCCGCGGCGGCGAGCACGACATCTGCTTCCGCCTGCGTGGGCGCTTCGGCCATCAGCTTCAAGTGGTTCTCCGGCGCGTGCGTGCGGAAGCCGAACACCACCCGCGGATGGTGGGGAGCCAGGGGCATCACCTGTTCGTTCAGCACCGATTCCGGCAGGCGCACCGTGCGCAGCAGGCGGAAGGCGCGGAACGTGCGGTTCGGTTCGGAGGCGAGCCAGTCCCGCACGCGCGGCAGCACCTCGCCGTCCACCAGGGCGCGGTATTCGCGTGGGACCCCTGGCAGGAAGAACAGGTGGGCACGGCCGAGCCGCTGGATGACCATCGGCGCGGAGCCCTGGGGGTTGCGCACCGGCTGGGAGCCCGCGGGGATGCGTGCCATGCGCAGGGCCCCCGGGTTCATGGGCATGCCCCGTGCGGCGTAGCGCTCCCTCAGCCAGCCGAGCACCGTCGCGTCCTCTTCCATGGACACGCCCGCGGCCGCCGCGGCGCACTCCAGGGTGAAGTCGTCCGCCGTCGGCCCCAGCCCCCCCGAGACGATGACGACGTCCGCGCGCGCCGAGGCCTCCAACAGCGCGCCCGTGATGTCCGGGCGCACGTCACCCACCACCGTGACCCGTTCGACCTTCACACCCAGGTCGAAGAGGCGGGCCTCCAGGTACGTGCTGTTGGTGTCCGTGATGAGGCCGGTGACGAGTTCATCACCGGTGCACAGCAGCTCGACGCGCATGGGGCGGACATCCTAGCGGTCCCGGGCCGGGAGGGCACGGTCCGCGTCCTGCCTCCCACGCCTGGTTGCTCAGAGGTACGCGGGGCCGTCGTCGGGGGCGTTGGCTTCGGAGTCCTCGTCGTCGTCCTCGTCGAGCCCCGAGGCCACGGCCACCGCCGCGACAGCGCCCGCGCCCACCTTGCGCGACGCCAACCGGCTGCGCACCGAGACCGCCGACTCCACCAACCCCATCAGCAGGTACGCGAAGAAGTACGTCACCAGGACCCAGGCCGGGTGGAACTGCTGGGCGATGAAGGCCCCCGCGAGCGCCATGACCATGAAGACGAGCGCCGTCTTGCGGCTCGGGCGCGCGTCCTTGAAGGTGCGGTAGCGCACCGTGGACACCATCAACAGCGAGAGGGCGCCGACCGCCACCGCCACCGGCACACGAGCGCCATCCCCCAGCGCCTCACCGTCGGAGGCCACGTGATGGGAGATGATGAGGGAGACCAACACGCCCGCGGCCAGCGGAATGGGCAGCCCCACGAAGAAGCCACCACCACCGCCGTGCGGGTTGCGCATGGCGAGCACGTTGAAGCGCGCCAGCCGCATGGCGCCACACGCCATGAACGCGAAGGAGATGAACAGGCCCCAGAAGCCCATGGGCGCCAACGCCCACTTGTAGACGAGGAGCGCCGGCGCTGCGCCGAAGGACATGACGTCCGCCAGGCTGTCGAGTTGCATGCCGAAGTCGCTCTGCGTCTTCGTCAGCCGGGCCACCCGCCCGTCGAACCCGTCGAAGAACATGGCGAAGAGGATGGCCAGGGCCGCCTGGTACAGCTGCACCGGCTCCGCCTCACCCGAGCACAGGGTGATGGCGTAAAAGCCACAGAAGATGGAGGTGACGGTGAAGAGGTTCGGGAGCACGAACATCAGTTTCCGCAGCTTCATCGTTCCCTCGACTTCCCCAGGTGGTCGGCTGCCCATGTGGCAGAAACGGCGAGGGAACGGACCTTAGCAGGGTTTTATTCGCGCCGGAGTCAGTCCCGGGTCGCAGGGGAGGAGAAATGCCGTACGGGCAATGGGCCCTCTGGGGATTGGCCTTGGCGGCCGTCCTGCTGCTGGTCAACGTCGGGTGGGTGCTGCTGGTGCGGCGCTGGTACCGCCTCAAGGGGCCCCAGCCCGAGATGCTGCGCGCGCGTTGCGCGGATGGGTGGGAGCTGGCCGTGCACGTCCGACGGGCCCCGGTGCGCCGCTTCGCGGAGCCCGTCCTGCTGTGCCACGGGCTGGCGGCCAACCGCTTCACCTTCGACTTCGAGCCCCCCTACTCCGTGGCCCACGCGCTCACCGAAGCCGGCTTCGACTGCTTCAGCGTGGAGTGGCGTGGCACCGGGCACTCGCGGCGCCCGCCCCGGGGACGGCGGCCCACGGACTTCACCGTCGATGACCACATCACCCACGACGGCCCAGCACTGCTGGAGCTGGCGCTGAAGGAGACTGATGCGAAGCAGGCCTTCTGGCTCGGCCATTCGCTGGGGGGACTGGTGGGCTACGGCGTGGCCCAAGGCCCCGAAGGCGGCAGGCTGGCGGGCCTGCTGGAGCTGGGGGCGCCGGTGTACTTCAAGTCGGAGCCGCTCCTGCGGACGCTCATCTCGCTCGGGGTGAGGGCCGCGTGGCCCGGGAGCATCCGCCAGTCGTGGGTGAGCGCCAGCATGGCCCCCTTCCTGGGCTACCTCGCCCTGCCCCTATCGGACATCGTGGTGAATCCCCGCCACATCCCGCCGCGCGTCCTGCGGCAGCTCTCCGTCAACATGATGGCGGCGATGAGCCGCAAGGTGCTGCTGCAGTTCCAGGATTGGATCTCCCACGACACGTTCCGCTCGTACGACCGCAAGACCGATTGGCGCGCGGGCATCGCGAAGCTCCAACAGCCCGTGCTGGTGATGGGCGGCAGCGCGGACCGGCTGGCCACCGCGGCCAACGTGGAGGCGCAATACGCGCTGCTGACGTCCCCGGACCGAACCCTGCACGTGTTCGGGCGGGACCGCGGGGACAAGATGGACTACGGGCACGGCGACCTCATCTTCGGCACCGGCGCGCCAATAGAGGTCTACCCCGTCATCCGCGAATGGCTGGAGCGACGCGCCACCCCCCTGCCGCCCACGCCTGCCTCCTCCCCCACCCAGGGATGATTCGCGCCTCCCGTGTTCAGGGGCTCCGGGCTGGCGGCTCGAGCTGGACACAGGGGGAGGACACGCCTCGCGTGTTGCTTGCCTCGACGTGGCGGAGCTGGACGCGCGTCCGGCCCTCGCAGTCCGCGGAGATCAGCTCCCCCTGGACCTCCCTCGCGGTGAGGTCCTGGACTCGCAACTGGCCCCCCTCGATGGCCAGCAGGACGGCGCTGGCGGTGTCGCGCACCTCGATGTTCCGGGATTCCAGGGTGGCCTGCGTGTCCACCGCCAGCGCCGCGAGCCCGCACGTGGAGAGCCGGGCATTCCGGAGCGTCACTCGCGCCCGCTGCGTCGCCAGCACGCAGGAGCCCTTCGCGCCATGCACCGTCACGGTGTCGACGTCCGCCTCCACCTGGCGCAGGTGGAGCCCATCTCCCGCGACGCCGTCCGCCATGCTCACGCCCGTGAGGACGCCGTCCCGCAGGCGCACGCGGCCCTGCACCGCCACGACGCCGTACTCCCGCGAGCCCTCCAGCCGGAAGCGCCGGACCTCCAGGTCCGAGTTCGTGAGCTGCAGGGCCCCGTAGTCGCCCGCGTCCCTCACGACCACGTCCTCCAACAGGCCGCGTGTCGCCGTGAGTCCCAGGCCCGCGCGCGTGGCGTGCTCCGAGGTGAACCCCCGCACCGACAGCCGGGACTGGTTCGTCGCCACGCCGTACTCGTACCCTCGCACCCGCACGTCCACGAGCTTCAACGTGCCCGCCATCGTGGAGAACGCCGTGCCCGTCCCTCCCGAGGCCCAGGCCCGTTCGACCTCCGCAACACCCCCCTCCTGGCTCAGCGCCACCCGGGGCCCCTGGAAGCACACTCCCGCCAGGTGGACCGTGGCCCCGCCCCGGCCCCGCACCGCTCGCTCGAAGGCGCCCGCGAACGTGCTGTCCCGCAGGAGCAGCGAGGGCGCGGAGGTCTCCCCTTCCCGGGCTTCCACGAGCACCCCGACCGCGACCGTCGGCGCGGACGCGCCGGTGGAGGGATGTGCCCCCTCCTCCGCCGTCAGCGTCCCATGCCCTCCGGGCTCCGGCGCTTCGCGAGGACGGACCTGGCGAACCGCGAGCACGGGCTCGGTGGGAGGCTCGCGGGCGGCCCCGATGGACTCGGGACACGAGGCCTCCGGCCGAACCGGCCCGGCGCCTCGCGCCTCGAAGCGCAGTCCTCTTCCGTCGAGGCTCCCGGCTCCAAGCCGGATCGCCCCCAGGGCCTGATTCCGGAAGATGACGCCCTCGATTCGTAGCGCGCCGCCCTCACCGGCCAGCCCCCAGCCGCCCCCTTCCACCGTCAGGGCTTCCAGGCCAACCTCCCCTCGGGCCCCCACCACGGCGGCGCCGGGGTCGCTGGCTCTCAGGACCGTCGAGGAGCCCTGGCCCACCAGCCTCGTCCCCGACAGCATGCGAAAGGGGCCCTCGTAGCGCCCGGACGCCAGGTGGACGAGCAGCGGGCCGGGACGGGCCAGGGCCTCGGACAGGGAGCGCAGGGGGCGCTCCCGGGTGCCGTCGCCCCCCGCCGACGCCCCGTCCACCCAGAGTTCGCCCCTGGCAGGCCGCCCCAGCGACGGCCGTGAGCAGGCGCACAGCAGGGCCAGCAGCCATGGCAGCAGTCGGGAGGGCACGCAGGCAGGCACTCTAGCCCCTTGATGGCGCCCCGCCGGAACTGGATCAGCCCTGGCGGCCAAGTGATCGATTTTTCAAAGACTTTCATCCGCAATCGATCACTTGTGGATCATTTCCCCCATCTGAAAAAGAAGGGGTGTGAGGATGTATCAAAAGATGCGATCCTCCCTCTCTCTACAGGGTGTATTTCCAGAGGCCAGTTTTCATCCGGAGGCCGATTTTCCGGCCCGGGAGCGGGTGGCGCATTGACAGTCGAAACCTCGATTTGTTACCTCCGCCATCCGCTCGTTCAACGCCAGACAACGCAAGAGGGAGGGGTGTCATGACCAAGGCAGAGCTCGTGGAAGTGGTGGCTGCGCAGTCGAAGCTCACGAAGAAGTCCGCCGCCCAGATCCTCGACATCGTCTTCAACAACATCGGCAAGGCGGTGAAGAAGGACACGCGCTTCAGCTACCCCGGGTTCGGCACGTGGTCGCTGCGCTCGCGCAAGGCGCGGAAGATTCGCAACCCGCAGACCAACGAGATGATGAAGCTCAAGGCGTCGAAGACGGTCGGTTTCCGTCCCGCCAAGGAGCTGAAGAACTCGCTGTAGGCAGCAGAGAAGGGCCTCTGTCCCCCTCAGGGGCGCGAACCCGCGTTCGGGTGGCGCCCCTGGGACGTGAGGACGGGGGACTCCGCCGGCATGCGAGCCACGGGGCGCTCCTCGTCGGAGGCGTCCGGGGCCGCCTCGGGGGCAACGAGCGCCTCCAGCGGATCCAGCGAGTTTCCGTCGTGCCAGAGCTCGAAGTGGACGTGGACACCGGTCGCCAGCCCCGTGTCCCCCGCGAGCCCCACGACGTCGCCTCGCGCCAGCACCTCGCCGGTCGTCACCAGGACCTCGGACAGGTGGCTGTAGCGCGTCACCCACTGGCCGTCGTGCTGGACCTCCACCATCTTCCCGTGGTCGCCGTTCCAGCCGGCCCGCAGGACGACGCCCTTCTCCGCGACGCCGACGGACTGTCCGCGCCGGGCCGCCAGGTCCACGCCCGAGTGACGGCGGAGCTGTCCGGTGATGGGGTGCCAGCGGTCGCCATAGAGGCTGGTGATGGTGACCGGCTCCACGGGCCAGGCGAGGCGCGGTGGACCGGAGGGCTCCTCCGAGGGCAGTTCCCAGCGGCGCAGCGTGGACGCGCGCACGATGAGGCGGCCGACCCGCACCACCACGGCCTCCGCGAGCGGGCCCGGCATGTCGCCGTAGAGGCGCGCGTCCTGCTCCAGTTCGGCCTCCATCACGCCCCGGGCGCGCGTCAGGTCGCGGGTGTCGGTGTGCTCCACCGGCCGGGACAGGAAGGCGTCCAGGGCGGCGTTCATCGATTCCCAGTTCCGAACCTGGTCGACGGGCATCACGCTGCCGCGCTGGACCTTCTCGCGGTAGGCCCGGGCCTTCTCCGTGAACACGGTGAGCGCGGCGTCGAGTTCGGGGGAACGCTCGGGAGTCAGCGGGCCCCGGGCGCGGTCCGGTTCGCGGGGGAGGAAAGGCGAGGAGTCGCTGGTGGGGCCGCTGTCGCCCGAGGTCGCGTACAGTTCCTCAAAGCTCATCTTGCCCGGACGCGGCGTCGCGCAGGCGGAGAGGGCCAGTAGGGCGAGGACGGCGGATCGGCGCACGGCGCGAGGAGCCTACCACGCACCGGCCCGTTCACCTGTTCCAGGCCGTGGATCATCCCGCGACGCCCAGGTGCGTGCTGCCCGCACCCGCCACGACGGGGACAGCGTGGCAGGAGTCACCCCAGGGTCATGGGCGACCGTCCACGAACGTACAGGGACGTTCCGTCACGGGCCCTGCGGCCCTGTGCGGGTGGCGGCTGCGGATTCGGGCCCCCCGGCTCCGCGTCAGGATGGGCACCCGGGGCGCCTCGCCTGCGGGCTCCGCCTCCTGATTCGAGGCGAACCGCTGCGTGCCTCGTGCGGTGCGCTTCGCTGGCCTCGCTCGGGGGGCATCCGCGTTCGGGACGTCCGTCATCGAGGCCGCCGCTGTCAGGGGTTCGAGGCGAACCGCCCCTTCGTGCGGAGTGTGGCCGCGGAGGCGTCCGTGTTCGGGACGCGGACACCTGTCATCGATGCCCCTGCTGTCAGCGTTTCGAGGCGAACCACCGCACGCCCCTCGTGCGGCGTGCTTCGCTGGCATCGAGGGCGTCCGCGTTCGGGACGTGGACACCCGTCATCGAGGCCCCTGCTGTCAGCGTTTCGAGGCGAACCGCCGCACGCCCTTCGTGCTGCGTGTGACCTCGGAGGCATCCGCGTTCGGGACGCCCGTCATCGAGGCCGTTGATGTCATCGTTTCGAGGCGGACCTTTGCGCGCTCCTCGTGCGGCGTGCTTCCTGGCATCGAGGGCGTCCGTGTTCGGGACGCGGGCGCCCGTCATCGATGCCCTTGCCGTCAGCTCGCGAAGGCGGTGCGGACTCGTGCCAGGGCGTCGTCGATGTCCGCCCTGGACACGTCCAGGTGGCACACGAGGCGGATGGAGTGCGGACCGGTGGGGTTGGCCAGCACGCCCTGCTTCAAGAGCAGCGCGGAGGCCTCCGCCGCGGGACGCACGAGGTCCGCGAACACCATGTTCGTCTCCACCCGCGACAGGTCCACCTTCACTCCCGGCACCTGGGCCAGGCCCTCCGCGAGCCGGCGCGCGTTGGCGTGGTCCTCGGCCAGACGCTCCACGTGGTGCTCCAACGCGTACAACGCCGCCGCCGCGAGGATGCCTGCCTGCCGCATGCCTCCCCCCAACCGCTTGCGCAGCCGCCGCGCCTCGCGGATGACGTCCGCCCTGCCCGCCAGCGCCGAGCCCACTGGCGCCCCCAGGCCCTTCGAGAAGCACACCGACGTCGAATCCGTCAGCGATGCCCACTCGGATGCCGGCCTCCCCGCCGCCACCTCCGCGTTGAACAGCCGCGCGCCATCCAGGTGCACCGCGAGGCCCGCCTTCCGTCCCGCCTCCACCACCGCCCGGAAGCGCTCCAGCGGCCACACCGTGCCGCCCCCTCGGTTGTGCGTGTTCTCCAGCGACAACAGCCGCGTGCGCGGGTTGTGCACATTGTCCTCGCGCACCGCCGCCGCCACCGTCTCCGGCTTCAACAGGCCCCGCTCCCCGGGCAGCGCCGCCGGCTGCACGCCCCACAGCGCGGGCACCGCGCCGCCCTCGTAGTGCAGGATGTGGCTGCCCTCCTCCGTCAGCACCTCGTCACCCGAGCGGCAGTGCGCGCCGATGGCGATCTGATTCGCCTGCGTGCCGGACGGGACGAAGACGGCCGCCTCCAGTCCAAGCCGCTCGGCCACCCGTTCCTCCAACCGGCGCACCGTGGGGTCCTCGCCGTAGACGTCGTCCCCGACCTCCGCGTCGGCGATGAGGCGCCGCATGGCCGGGGTGGGCTTCGTCACGGTGTCGGAGCGGAAGTCGATGGGCTTCATGGTTCTCCTCGCGGCAAGAAAGGGGGGCCGCCGTGGCGCTTGGGCCGGGCCCTCCCGTGACATACAACGCCCGCGTGGCCCGGCGAGAGACAGTGGCGGAGAAGCGGAGTCGCGCGGTGGCGGTCCTGGACGGTCTGGAGGCGGCCATGCCGGACGCCCGCATCGAGCTGGACTACCGCACCCCCCTGGAACTGCTGGTCGCCGTCATCCTGTCCGCGCAGTGCACCGACAAGCGCGTCAACCTGGTGACCCCCGCCTTGTTCGCCCGCTTCCCGGACGCCCAGGCCTACGCCCGCGTCGAGGCCGCCGACGTGGAGCCCTACATCCGCACCTGCGGGCTGTACCGCGCGAAGGCGAAGAACATCGTCGCCACGGCGCGCGCGCTCGTCGCCGAGCACGGCGGACAGGTGCCCCTGGCGCGCGACACCCTGGCGCAGCTGCCGGGCGTGGGGCTGAAGACGGCGGGCGTGGTGTGCATCCACCTGGGCGGTGACGCGGCCTTCCCCGTGGACACGCACGTGAAGCGGCTGGCCTACCGGCTGGGCTTCACGACCCACGAGGATCCGGACAAGGTGGAGAAGGACCTGCAGGCGCTGCTGCCCCGCGAGCGGTGGACGCTGGGACACCAGCTCCTGGTGTGGCACGGGCGGCGCACGTGCTTCGCGCGCTCGCCCGCTTGCGACACCTGCGTGGTGGCGGCGCGGTGCCCGAAGAAGGGCGTGCGCGCCACCGCGAAGGCCTAAGCGGACGCCGGGGCGCCCTGGTCGCGCGACGTCTTGAGCTTCTTCATCCGCTTGCGGATGAGCTCGCGCTTCAGCGTGGAGACGTGGTCCACGAAGACGGTGCCGTCCAGGTGGTCCGTCTCGTGTTGCACGGCGATGGCCAGGAGGCCGTCACAGCGCAGCAGCTGCTCCTGGCCGTCCTCATCCAGGTAGCGCACGGTGGCCACGGCGGCGCGGTCCACGTCCTCGGCCTCGCCGGGGATGGAGAGGCAGCCCTCCGTGTAGGTCGTCTCCCCCTCGAGCGAGACGAACTCCGGGTTGATCATCGCCAGGGGCTTGGACTCCGGCTGCTGCGGCCGGGTGTCCAGGACGATGATGCGCTGGAGGACACCCACCTGCGGTGCCGCGAGGCCCACGCCCTCGGCGGCGTACATCGTCTCGAACATGTCCTTCACCAGCGCACGGACCTTGTCGTCCACCTTCGCCACGGGCCGGGCCTTCTGCTTCAGGATGGGATCGGGCCAGATGAGAATCTCGCGAACCATAGGGGGACTCTTAACCCCTCCGGACCGCACCGGGCAACCGTTCCACCGGGCATCAGTCGAGCAGGTTACGGGCGTACTCGCCCCGCAGCCGGTCATCCCCGAGCGCCCGAGCGGCCTCGGTCAACACCGCGCGGATCTGCTGTGCGCGGTGCTGGAGCGCGGGGTCCGGGTGGCCCGCGAAACGCAGGGGGTGGAATTCGGCCGCGAGCAGCGCGTACGCCCGCTTGACCTCCTCGCTGCCCGCCGAGCGGGCCAGCCCCAGCACGGTGAAGTAGTCCGCTTCCTGGATCTCCTCGAACTTGGCCTCCAGGCGGTGAACATCCAACTCCGGAGGTAGGTCGCCCTGGGCGTCCTCCAGGGGAGGATGCAGGGTGATGAGGCCCAGCGTCCTCGCCACCGCGAGCGTCTTGAGCGCTCCGTCCTGGGGCAGTCCCGCGCTCAACAGCAGCGCCTCCAGTGTGCGCTCGCCATCCACGCCTTGCAGGAGCTGAAGCTCTCGGGTGGACAGTCCGAAGTCCGACGGGGCCACGTGCGCGTCGCCTCGCGACACCTGGGCGCGCAGGGAGCCGGCCGCGTCCAGGAGCGACTCCGCGGTGAGGGTGTTGCGCAGCCCCTCCGCCAGCAGGTGCAGCGGTGGGCGCGTGGCGGCGGCGAGCGCCACCTCGTGCGGCGCGGGCTCCGGAACCAGGCGGTAGAGCGTGGACGGCTCCGCGAGCGCGTCCAGGAAGACCTGTTCGGTGTAGCGCTGCACCAGCGGGACGGACTCGGCTTCGCGCACGTAGCCCCGGCCCCGCAGGGCTTCCAGCAGCGTGCCCGTGGTGGCGCTGCGCACGAGCCGAAGCTCGGCTTCCTGTCGCGCGTCGATGAGGCCGTCCGCGCGGGCCCGGTCGATGAGGGATTCGCCCTGCGCCGAGGACGCGGCGCCCACCAGCACGCCGTCGCGCAGCCACAACACGCGCAAGGCGTTCATCACCTTGAGCTCCAGGCGCACTTCCATGCGCGCGTCGCACAGCCGCAGCACGAGGCGCGCAAGGCCCTCCTGCGTGAGGCTGCCGCTGCGGGCCACGGCCATCTCCGGACGCCCCGGCGATTCGAGGGGGATGAGCGTGGCGCGGGCCTGCGCCGCGGCCTCCTCCGCGTCCCGCTGCGCGCGGGCCTCGAGTTGTTCGCGCTCGCGTTCGGACTGGAGGCGCTGTTCGACGGCTTCGGCTTCGACCTTCGCTCGGGCTTCGCGCTCGCGGGCGAGCTCCTGGTGGAGCGCTTCGAGCTGCGCTTGCAGGGCGTCTCGCGCCTGCGTGAGGGTCGTGGCTTCGGACTGGGTGCGCGCTTCGGCTTCGGCGCGGGCCTGGGTCTCGGAGGCGAGGCGGGACTCCGCGGCGGCGCGGGCCTGGGCCTCGGTTTCGATGCGTTCCTCGAGGCCCTGGCGGGCGCGGGACTCCGAGTCGAGGCGGACTTCCAGCACGGTGCGCAGGCGGCTCTCCGACGCGGCCTTCGCGGTGGCTTCGGCGGCCTTCTGCTCCGCCTGGAGGGCGCGAGCCTCCGCGGCGGTGCGCGCCTGGAGCTGCTGTTCGGCGTTCGCCGCGGCTTCGGCGCGGGCCTGCTCGGCCTGGTGCCCGCGGGCCTGCGCGAGTTCATCCGCGCGGCGCTGGGCCTGGGTCAGGTCCTGGGCGAGCTGTTCAATCCGGGCCTGCGCCTGGGTGAGCTGTTCGTCGCGGCTTCCCGCGGCGGACTGGGACTGGTTGAGCTGATCCGCGAGGCGCGCTGTTCCGGCCCGTGCCTGCTCGAGCTGTTCGCCGTTGCTCTTCGCCTCCGTTTGGAGCTGCCTCAGCTGCTCCGCTCGGGCTTCCGCTTCGGCCCGCGCCTGTTCGAGCTGTTCAGCGTTGTTCTTCGCCTCCGCCTGGAGCTGCTTCAGCTGCTCCGCTCGGGCTTCCGCTTCGGCCTGGACGTGCGCGAGCTGTTCCTTCGCTTCGGCCTGGAGCTGCGTCAGCTGCTCCGCTCGGGCTTCCGCTTCGGCCTGGGCGTGCTTGCGCTGTTCGGCGCTCTTCTTCGCTTCCGCCTGGGTCTGCTTGAGCTCTTCGACGAGCTTCTTCGCCTCGGACTGGAGCTGCTTGAGCTGCTCGCCTTGCTTCGCGGCCTGAGCCTGGAGGTGGCTCAGCTGTCCGGCGTTGGCATCGCGGGCCTGTTCGGCCGCGGTGGCCCGCGCCTCGGCTCGCTTCACGGCTTCAGACAGTTCCCTGGCGCGGGCTTCGGCCTGGAGCAGCGCTTCCGCGGGCTGGGCGGCCTTCGCTTCCGCGCGCTGGCGGGCCTGCTTGAGCTGCTCCATCCGGGCGTTGGCCTGACCCAAGGTCTCCGCGAACCGCGACTCGGTTCCCTTCCGGATCTCCTCGGCCTGCTCCGCCTGGGCGTGGGCCTCGGCCAGGGCTTCTTCCGCCTTCACGGCCCGGGCTTCCGCCTCCGCCAGCCGCTCCGCGTTCCGCTCGGCGGTGGCTTCTGCGCTGGCGCGGGACTCCTCGGCCTGCGTGGCCCGCTGCTCCGCCTGACTCACCGCCTGCGAGGACTGCTTCGCCTTCGCCTCGCCCTGGAGCAGGACCTGGGCCAGTTGCTGCGCTCGGGCTTCGACCTGCGCCAAGGACTGCGCGGACTGCTTCGCCTTCGCCTCCGATTGCGCCAGCGCCTGCGTCGCCTGCTGCACCCGCGTTTCCGCCTGGGCCAGGGCCTGCGCGGACTGCCTTCCCTTGGCTTCGGACTCGGCCAGCGATTGGGCCAGTTGGTGCGCTCGCACCTCCACCAGCGACAACGCCTGCGCGGAGTGCTTCACCTTCGCATCCGCGACGGTTCGGGCCTTCGCCTCCGCTTCGGCCCGGGCTTCGGCCTCGGCGCGCCGGGCCTCCAGGTCCGCACGGAGCGCGGCCTCCTTGCCGTCACGGCTTTCGATCCGCTGACGCGCCTGGGCCTCGGACTCGGCGCTCCGGCGCGCCTCCTCACGGGCCTGGGATTCGGACTCCGCCCTGGCTTCGGCCGCGCGCCTTGCTTCAGCCTCGGTCGCCACTTGGGCCTCGGCCGCGCGCCTTGCTTCGGCCTCGGCCTCCAGGCGTGCTTCCACGTCGGCCCGCGCCGCCTGCTCCAGTTCGGCGCGAGCTTCGGCCTCCTCGCGCGTCTGGGATTCCTGCCGGGCCTGGAGCTCCGCCTGCTCGCGCGCCTGGACCTCCGCCGCGATGCGCTTCTCGAGCTCCGCCAACTCGAGCCGCGCCATCTCCGCGACGGCCTCGGCTTCGCGGCGAGCGCGCGTCTCCGCGTCCGCCCGGGCCTCCGCCTCCACCCGGTCTCCCGCCTCGGATGCGAGCCGGGCCTCCACTTCCGCCAACGCCTGCGTCGCGGATACAGCCCGGACTTCCGAGTCCGCGTGGGCCGCCGACGCCTGCTTCAACAGGGACTCGGCGCGGGCGCGGGCGTGGACCTCCGCTTCGGCCCGCACCTCCACGGCGCTCCGGGCCTCGACCTCCGCCTCCGCTTCGAACCGCGCGTCTTCTCTTGCTCGGGCCTCGCCCTCAACTCGCTCTTCCAGCTCGACTCGGAGCGCCTGCTCCGATTCGGCCAGGGCTTCCGCCTCCGCGGCCCGGGTCTCCGCCTCCTCGATGGCGGTGTACGCCAGGGCGAGCTCCTCGCGCAGCGCCTCCAGCTCCGCGGCCAGGTCCGACCGCGGCTCGGCCGCGTCCGCGCGCGGCGCCTGCTCCTGGGTTGTGGTCGCGGTCCGCGACTTGTTCGCCCGCTGCAGTCCGCCGGGCACTGGCAGCGGCGAGGCGTTCGCCTGGACTTCCAGCCGGGCCGAGGCCTGTGCATCCACGCCTCCCGGCGGTGAAGCACCACCACTCGAAGCCGACGCTTCGGTGGATGCAGCCGCATCGCTCGGGCGCGCGGATCCGCCACCTGCCTCAGCCGCTCCGCCTGCCGCGGACTTGTCGCTCGGGCGCGCGGATCCGCCACCTGCCTCAGCCGCTCCGCCTGCCGCGGACTTGTCGCTCGGGCGCGCGGAGTTGCCCTCGGAGCCTGCCGCATCGGCTGCTCCGGACTTGCTCCCCGTCCGCAGCGGGACGCGCGCGGCCACGCGCAGTTCCTTCCTTGCGCCCGCGCGGCCGGAGGTGCTGTCCGCGGACGTGGCTTCGCTCGATTCCGGCGCTTCGCCGGGGCGGGCCGTGACCTGGCTCGCGGAGGACTCCTGGCCCGACTTCGCCGTGTCGCCCGGCCTCGCCGAGCTACCGCTCGCAGGGCCCGCATCCCGGGACTCCAGCGCGCCACTCGCGCCTCCGGGACGCGCGGACTGACGGCTCGCGAAGCCGCCCGACGCCGTGCCGCCCGCGCCCGGCGCGTCCGGCCACTGGAGCGGCTTGGAGCCTTCCGACTTCGCGTCGTCGACGGTCTCGGAATCGAACCAGTCCGAGCCCACTGGCTTCTCGGCGTCTCCGGACGCCTCTCGCTCGCGCGCGTCCACGGAGGCCTTGAGCTCCGCCTCCAACACATCCCAGTTCGACAGGCCCGCGGCCGCCAGCTCCTCCGCGGTCGGCTCCGACGACGAGGCATCGTCCTCCGTCTCGGAGGAAGCACCGGACGCCGGTTCCTCCTCGGTCGGCTCCGACGACGCGGCACCGTCCTCCATCCCAGCGGAAGCAGCGGCCGCGGCGGCCCGCTCCTCCGCCGCCACGTCGTCCGCGACCGAGCCGAAGTCCGTCTCGTCGGAGTCCTCCACCACCGTGGCCGCATGGCCCTTCTGGCGGGCTTCCAGCTCCGGATCCGGCGGCAGCTCCGTCCAGGCCAGCGGCTCCGATGCCTCACGTTCGGGAGCCTTCGCGGCGCCCCCATCCTCTTCTGAATCAACGTCGAAGAAGCCCTCGTCCCCCAGCTTCGGCGCGGCCTTCACCGGCTTCAGCCCAGGAGGCGTCAGCCGCTCCTCACGGAACGCGAGCCTCCCCGGCGGCAGCTCCGACTCCACGTCTCCCGCGACCTCCGCCGACGCCCCGCCCGCCCGCGGCGCGACCTCGTTCGGGAAGGGAAAGCGCAGCGTGGTGCGCGCTCCCGGAGGGCGCACGTCGGACGCGTCGTCCGCGCGCGGCGGCTCCGCGTCCCACTCGTCCCCCACGCTCGCGTCCGGATCCTCGCCGCTCCAGTCCCCTCCGGAGTCCGCGCCCTCCCCTCCACCGGTCCACTCCGACTTCGGGCCCACCGACAGCGCCGAGTCGATGGACGCCATCGCCTCCGCTTCCACCTCCAGGTGCGCCTGCTCCAGCGCGATGTTCATCGCTAGGTGCGTGCTGCGCTCGCGCTGCTGGTGCACGACGTGCGCGCTGCGCTCCTCGCGCGTCATCGCCGCCACTTCCCAGTCCGTCTGGTTCAGCGGCGCCAGGTCCCCGAACAGCGCGTTGGCCAGCGCCGGGTCGCCCCCCACCGCGTGCGGCGCCGTCGCATGCCACGCCTCGTCCGCCCCAGGCCCGCTCCCCCGCACCGGCTCCGGCAGCGTCCGGTTCTCCACCACACGCCAGCCGTCCGCCTCCGCCGGGGCACGGATCAACGTGTCCACCAGCGTCACGAAGCTGGGGCCATCCAGGGGCAGCGGCGCCACCGGCGCGGTGAAGCCCTCGATGGCCTCGCTCAGCAGCAGCACCCGCGCCTTGTGGCCCTCCGGGTGCTGCACCAGCTCCTCCAGCACCACGCGCCCGCGCCCGCTCTCCACGCCCGGTGCGAGCACGATGAGCTCTGGCAGGTGATGCCCGAAGGCGATGAGCGCATCCGCGGCGGAGGTCGCGAGGATGACCTCGTGCCCTTCGCGGGACAGCAATCGCCGGACGGCGGCGATGGTGGCGATGTCGTCGTGTACGAGGAGGACCGAGGCGCCCATGGGGGAGCCGCGGAGTCTACAGCATGGCCCCGGGATCCACGTCGATCACGACCTTCACCCCGTTGGGCACATCCGCCAACGCCGCCTCCAGCCGGGCGAGCAATGGGGCGAGCGCCGCATGCGTCGGCGCCTTCAGGAGCAGCTGCCAGCGCGTCTTCCCCCGGATGCGGGCGATGGGCGCCAGGGCCGGCCCCAGCAACCGCACCCCCGCCGAGGCCGGCGGCATGTGCCGCCCCACCAGGTTGCCCAGGAAGCGCGCCACGCCCGCGGTCTGCTCGGGGTGCTCCCCCTCCAGCCGGACGGCCGCCATCCTCGCGAAGGGCGGATAGGCCAACGCCTTGCGCCACTCCAGCTCCTGATTCGAGAACCCGTCGAAGTCGTGCGCCAGCACCCGCTTCACCGGCTCCGCGTCTGGATTGTAGGTCTGCACCAACACCCGCCCCGGGTCCTTCCCCCGCCCCGCCCGCCCCGCCACCTGGGTCAACAAATGGAAGGTCCGCTCAGCGGCTCGGAAATCGGGAATCGCCAGCGACGTGTCCGCCATCACGACGCACACCAGCGTCACGCCCGGGAAGTCGTGCCCCTTGGCGACCATCTGCGTGCCCACCAGCACGTCGATTTCCCGGCGCGCGAACGACGCCAGGAGCTCCGTCAGCCGCTCCGCGCTCGTGGCCGAGTCCCGGTCCAGCCGCGCCACGCGTGCGTGCGGCATCCGCTCCAGGACCTCCGCCTCCACGCGCTCGGTGCCGATGCCCAGCTTGAGCAACGGACCCGTGCACTCGCGGCAGCGGTCCGGCACGGGGAACGCGACGCCGCAGTAGTGGCACACCACCCGGTTCTGCGAGCGGTGGTGCGTCAAGCACACGTCACAGTCGTGGCACTTGAGCGACAGGCCGCACACCTCGCACAGCAGGATGGTGCTGTGGCCCCGGCGGTTGAGGAACAGGATGACCTGCTGCCCCTTGGCCACCGTCTCCTCCATGGCCTGGAGCATCTGCGGGCTCAGGATGGGCGCCTCTTCCGTCACCTGGCCCTCGCGCGGACGCTCCACGCGCAGGTCGACCAGGTTGATGGTGGGCATGGGCCGGTCATCCACCCGGTTTCGCAGCTCCAGCAGCTTGTAGCGCCCGGAGCGGGTGTTCTGGAGCGTCTCCAGCGAGGGCGTGGCCGAGCCCAGCACCACCACCGCCGAGGCCTGCTTGCCGCGCACCACGGCGAGGTCGCGCGCCTGGTAGCGCAGCTTCTCATCCTGCTTGAAGGACGGGTCGTGCTCCTCGTCCACGACGATGAGTCCCAGGTGCTCCACCGGCGCGAACACGGCCGAGCGGACGCCCACGGCGATCTTCACCGTGCCCTTGCGCAGCGCCTGCCAGTGGAACAGCCGCTCCCGGTCCTTCAGCCCCGAGTGCAGCACCGCCACGTCCCCGCCGAAGCGGCTGCGGAAGCGCCCTACGAGCTGCGGCGTCAGCGCGATTTCAGGAACCAGCACCAGGCTGCCCAGGCCCCGCGCGAGCGTGTGCTCCACCGCGCGCAGATACACCTCCGTCTTGCCGCTGCCGGTGACGCCGTGCAGGAGGTACGGCTGGAAGCCGCCCACGTCGACGGCGGCCTGGAGCTCCCGCACCGCCGTGTCCTGCTCCGGGGTGAGCCGGTCCGGGCGGTTCTGCACCAGCCCCTCGCGCACGCCAGGCTCCAGCGTCACCTCCACCCACTTCACCATCTTGCGCGTCGCCAGCTTCTTGAGCGTCTCGCGCGCGCCGGGGATGGCGTGCGTCACCTCCTCCAGCGGCGCGCGTCCTCCCACCGCCAGGAGGTACTGGAGCACGGCGGCCTGGGCCGGGGCCCGGGCGAGCAGCGGAGGCACCTCCGTGACGAGCGCTTCGACGAAGAACTGCACGTCCGCCTTCGCCGCCTTCTCATCCACCGCGGTGGAGAGGCCCGGCGGCAGCGCGCCCCGGATGACCTCCCCCAGCGGGTAGCGGTAGTGCTCGGCGGCGAAGCGCAGCAGCGCGATGAGGTCCTTGGGCAGCGAGGGCGAGTCCTCCAGCACGCGCTGGATGGGCTTGAGCCGCACGCCGCCCTCCACCGGCGCCTGGGCCGGCCCCAGGTAGAAGCCCAGCGCCATGCCGCGGCCGAAGGGCACGAGCACGCGCTGGCCGGGGGCCAGCTGGCCCGCGAGCGCCTCTGGGACCAGGTAGGTGAACTCCCCGCGCACGGGGCGGCCCACGGCGACGGACGCAAGGAGGGCGGGGGTGGCACTCACGACGGGGCGCACTGTAGCGGCGTGCTCCCGCTGCGACAGTTCCCTTCCCACTTCCGTACGGCGCGTCCGCAAGGGGATGGAACCGCGAGAGGAAACCTCTCCCTGCGTCCGCGTGAAACCGCCCAGCGCGAAGTGCTCCTGCTCCATGACCGCACCCTCTTGCCGCCTGCTCCCCGACCCCGTCCGTCCTGCACCCGGGATCCACTGTGCCCGGGGCGTCTGACATGCAGGGGCCTTTGGGAAACGCGAAGGGCCCCTCCCGCCCCTGGAACCAGGGAGGCGGAAGAGGCCCGGTCGCCTGCCGCTGGAGCGCGGCGGAAGGCAGACGGTCGCGCGGCTACTTGCCGAAGGCCTTCTTCACCGACGGCCGGCTGGACACGCGGTCCCACCAGGCCATCACGTTCTTGTGCGGGGCGATGAGGCCCTGCTCGCCCATGGCGAAGAGGTAGTCCACGTACGGCGCCCAACAGATCTCCGCGAGCGAGAAGTCCTTGCCCGCGAGGAACGGCTGCTTCGCGAGCACCGCGTCGATGACCTCCAGGGGCTTCAGCACACCTTCGCGGCCCTTGGCGATGTTCGCCTCGTCGTTGGTGCCCCGGAAGCGCTCCATGACGATCTTCATCGCCGGGGGGGAGAAGTAGGACTGCTCCACGCCCATGAACTGCTCCATGAGCGCATAGCTCTTGGGGTCCGCGGGCGTCAGCGCCGGACCCGGCAGGGTGCGGTCCAGGAAGCGGATGATGGCGCGCGACTCGTACATCACGAAGCCGTCGTCCGTCTCCAGCGCGGGCACCACGCCGAAGGGCTGGCGCGCCAGGTGCGCGGGCGTCTTCTGCTCGCCCTTCATCAGGTCGATGTGGATGAACTCGACCTCGTGGCCCTTCTCCCCCAGCGCCACGAGGACCTTGCGGGTGCAGGTGCTGAACGGGCTGCCATAGAGCTTCATGTGAATCGCCTCCGCACCGGAAGCCAGGGGAATCCGAGCTTCGGGGCGGGCGGGACTTTCAACCGCGAGTCCCGCCCACGGCAAGCGATTCGAAGCGGCGCCGCTACGGCGTGAAGAGCTTGTCCGACACCGCCGAGCGGTTGTCCGCCTTGAGCGCGGTGAAGCGCAGCACGCGCTGTCCCGCGCGCCAGACCTCCACCGTGCGGGGCATCCAGTCCCCGGTGGCCGGCGACGCGTAGTCCACGAAGCGCACATCCCAGGCCGTGCCCGCCGGGTCCGCGTAGCGCAGGCGCGCGGGCCGGAAGGCGTCCTTGTAGACCCAGAACTGGGGCTTGCCTTCAGCGGGGTCGCCCAGGACGAAGGCCACCTCGCCGCTGAAGCGCGCGAGCGAGGTGAGCTTCGTGTTGACGCCCAGTCCCTGGAGGTACGCCTCCTGGGCGAGCCGGGTCTCCTGCACGCTGCCGGAGTCCTGCGCGAGGATGGCGCACACCTGGGTGACGAGCACGGAGATGGCGGCCACCTCCTTGCCCTCCACGCGCTTCCTGCCGGAGGCCAGCACCGACGCGGCCTTGTTGCTGCTTTCGGGCGAGGTGGCGTCGAAGCGGCAGCGGCCGGGAATCTTCACGCTCAGCACGCCGTCGCCCTGGAGCTCCGGGCGGTCGGAGGTGACGTTGAGGGCGGCCCCCGCCTCTGGCACGGCGGTGGAGGAGAAGATGACGGAGCCCTCCACCCGGAAGGCCGACAGGTGCTTCTCCTCCCGCGCGGCGACCATGCGCCGCAGGATGGAGCCACCGGGCAGCACGTAGGCGCCGGCGGCGAGAGAGACGAGGACTGCGGACACGGCGATGAGACGCTTCACGGCTTCTCCGTCTTGACGACCTCGCGCATGTACTCCAGGAGTCCTCCGCGCAGGTCGGGGCGCTTGAGCGCATAGGCGATGTTCGCCTTGAGGTAACCCACCTTGTCACCGGCGTCGTAGCGCTGGCCCTGGAACTTGTAGCCCAGCAGACCTTCGGTCTTCTGGAGCGTGGCCAGACCGTCGGTGAGCTGGATTTCACCGCCCACGCCGGTGGTCTGCTTCTCCAGGATGGGGAAGATGGACGGGGGCAGGACATACCGCCCGATGACGGCCAGGTTCGACGGGGCGGTGCCCTTCTTGGGCTTCTCCACCACGTGGTCGATTTGAATCACGCCGTTGCCCAGGTCCCTGCCGGCGGCGATGCCGTACAGGTGCGTCTCGCTGTCGGGGACCTCCATCAGCGCGATGACGGCCTTCTGGTGCTGCTGGTAGACGCGCGCGAGCTGCCCGATGCCGGGCTCCTCCGCGTCGATCATGTCGTCTCCCAGGAGGACGCCGAAGGGCTCGTCGCCGATGACGCTCCGAGCGCACAGCACCGCGTGGCCCAGGCCCAGCGGCTCCTTCTGGCGGATGCTGATGATGCGCACCAGGTTCGCGATGGCGCGCAGCTTGTCCGCGTCCGCCGTCTTCCCGCGCGCGCGCATCGTGGTCTCCAGCTCGAACCCGATGTCGAAGTGGTCCTCGATGGCGCCCTTGCCGCGGCCGTTGATGACGACGACGTCCTCGATGCCGGCGCTGACGGCCTCCTCCACGATGTACTGGAGGGTGGGCGTGTCGACGATGGGCAGCATTTCCTTGGGAACGGCCTTGGTGGCCGGGAGGAAACGGGTGCCCAGGCCGGCGGCGGGAATGACGCACTTGCGGATGAGCTTCGCTGCCTTCGTGTCAGGAGAGGACATGGGGCGAGGAATCTATTGGTGGCCCAGAACCCCAGCAAGCCGGATAGATTCCCTGGCGCCATGCCGCTCCGTGCCATCCTTGCCGCCCTGTCGTTGACGCTGTCCGTGCTCCCCGTCGTCGCCCGGGCCGCTGGCGAACCCGCCGACGAGCTGCGCAACATCGCGAATGCACGGTCCCTGGGCATGGGCAGCGCCTTTCGGGCCACGGGCCTGGGTGCGGATGCACTCCTGGGTAATCCGGCGGCCATGGCGCTGTTTCCGGCCTACCGCATCGAGGGCACGGGGGCGTACGACCCGCGCAACAAGCAGGGCTTCCTGGGCGTCACCCTGGCGGACTCCAGCAGCGGCCGGCTGGCGTTGGGGGTGGACTACCACTGGCTGTCCCTGGGGCGCGGCGGGACGCGGACGACGGCGAACCTGAGCACGTTGGGCGCGGCGCTGCCGCTGGGACAGTCGCTGCTCATCGGCATGTCGGGGCACTACCTGCGGTTGAACGGTCAGTCGCGCTTCGCGAACTCCATCACGCTGGACGCGGGGGTGCTGATGCGGTTGACCGAACAGCTGACGCTGGGCGTGGCGGGGTACAACCTCATCGACACGGACAACGTGGAGCTGACGCGCTACTTCTCCGCGCACGCGGGCTACGTGGGGCAGGCCACGGTGGTGGCGCTGGACGTGCGAGGGGACTTCGAGTCGCGTGACTCGGCGGTGCTCACGTACAACGCGGGCGTCGAGTACATCCTGAACGAGGTCGTTCCGGTGCGGGTGGGCTACACGTACGACGGCTTCCAGAAGGTCTCGCGGGTGACCGCGGGCCTGGGCTTCCTGTCACCCGGCGGCGGCGGCGTGGACCTCGCGTACCAGCACGACCTGGGCGGGCTGAACGGGCGGCTGCTGGCGCTCACGCTGCGCGTCTCGGTGAACTGAGGGGCGCGGGCGGCGCCCCGCGCGCTCAGGCTCCGGAGCGGCCCGCTTCCGCGGGGTCTCGCAGGGCGAGGTAGCGCTCGGAGGCGGCGAAGCGGACCAGCTCCTCCAGCTCCGAGTCGTGCGGACGGCGGGCGCGCAGCACGGTGAGCGCGGGCCCGGGGCCTCCGCAGGCGACGAGCCCCGCGCGATTGGCGGAGTCGCGCGCGGCGGCGACGAGCAGGGTCGCGTCGAAGTCGCGCGTGCCGGGCTCCATCAGCAGGGCGGCGCGCTCCAGGGCTCGGGGGGAGAGGGATTCGCGCACCACGCGGGCGTCGTCGCCGGCGTCCTTGGGGTTGCGGAGGACGGAGGACAGCAGCGCGAGCGCGCGCAGCAGGTGGTCCTTGCGCAGGGCGCGCAGCGCGAGCAGGTCCGGCGACAGCGAGAACAGGGCGCGGCCGGCGTGGAAGCGCAGCTCCGCGGTGGACGGAGGCTGCTGGACGAGGAGCCGGCCGACGACGAGGCGCGGGACGGTGGTGTGCACCGGGGTGATGTGGGCGGTGTCGTCGTCGCCCGCGACGAGTTCGGGCAGCGGCACGCCCAGCAACCGCGCGACGGTGTGGAGCGCGTCCAGGACGGCGGAGGCGCCCGGGCCCGCGGAGGCGCGCAGGGGCTCCGAGGTGCTGGCGATGCGCGCGGGCGACGGGAACAGCCGGCACAGGGCGATGCCCACGCACGCGAGCAGCTCACCGGACGGGGTGCGCAGGCCCGGGTGACGCAGGCCCGCGCGCTCCTGGTTGGTCAGGGGGCCGCGTTGGACGCGGGGCGCGGAGACGTCGCGGGCATCGAGCGCGTCGGCGAGCTCGCGCATGAGCGCGGCGCGGGTGGTGTCGCCGCGCTGGTCGAAGTGGTCCACGAGGCCGCGGTAGGGCTTCGGGTCGAGCGGACGCTCGCGCACGAGCTTGAAGACCAGCGGCTCCGCGGAGGTGGCCTCGGCGGGCGGCGCGGCGGCGGCGTCCGGGACGGCGGGCGTTTCGCGGGTCTCGGCGGCGCCGACGATGGTGCGGCCTCCGCTCGGGGGGCGCGTGGGGGCCGGGCCGGAGACGGTGCCTTCGGGACGGCCGGCGCGGTGGATGCGGCGCACGGGGTCCATGCGGCCGGGAGGCGCTTCCCAGGCGATGACGCTCGTGGCCTCCACGGGCCCGCCGCCAAGTTCCTCCGAGTCCTCGTCCTCGTCCGGAATCTGGTCGAGGGTGGGAATGAAGGGCGGTGCTTCAGGGGCGCCTCTGCCGCGGGCCGGTGGCGCGGCGGGACGCGAGGCGCCAGCGATGGCGCGGGGCGCGGCGGCCGGGGGTTCCACGCCGCTGGCGGACAGCGGAGCACGGGCCGCGGCGGCCGGGGGCTCCACGCCGCTGGCGGACAGCGGGGCGCGGGGCGCGTGACCGGCGCGGGGGGCGCGCTCCACGCGGGGGTTGGGCAGGGCCTCGCGGACCTGGGTGCCCGCTGCGTTCCTGGCGGCTCCGGAGGAACGGGCGGACGGCCCGGAGGGCGGGGCGCCTTCGTCTGGGGCGGACGCGCGATCCGCGGCGGCCGTGGGGCTCGGGGCGGACGCCTTTCGCGGCGTGGGCGGGAACGCGGCTGGCGGTGGCGACTCGCGTTCCGCCTCTGGCGAAAGGGAGGCTCCGAATCCCGTCGTGCTTTCCCGGGGCGAGGCGGGGGCGCGGGATTGGTGGTCGGGTGTATCTGCTTCCGAGGCGTGCCCCGTGCTTGCCGAGGTCCCGCGCGAGGGCTTCGAGGCCCGGGCCATGGTGCTCGGTCCCGGCACGGCCTCCGCGAGCGAGGGAGGGCTCTCCGTGGGGGCCTTCGCGGATGGGGCGCGACGGGGGGCCTCCGCCTTCGGAGTGGGGCTCGCCACCGAGGCGGGCCGCCCCGCCGTGGCCTGGGGCTCGTGCTGTGCTTCTGGATTCTGTGACGGGGCACCTGCTGGCGCGTGCCGTCCGGACGGCGACTTCGGCTGGCGTGGGGCGGCCGTCCCCGCAGACGCGGTTCCCACGGGAGCATGGCTCCCCGACGGGGACTTCGGCTGGCGCGGGTCGGGCGTCCCTGCCGAGGCTGCTCCCACGGGAGCATGGCTCCCCGACGGGGACTTCGGCTGACGCGAGGCTTCCGCCCCCCGCGAGGGTTCCGACACCGAGTCATGACGTCCTGAGGGCGTCTTCGGTCGTCGAGCTGCTTCCGCACCCAGCGACGCATCCGCGACTGGGGGCTGGCTTGCCTGCGAGGCTTTCGATGGAGCGGCGACCCCGGTGCCAGCTGCGGCGGCTCCCACGGGAGCCTGGCTCCCCGACGGTGCCTTCGCGGACGCGGCCTTGCCCCGCCCCTTGGGCGATGCGGCGGCCCCCGACGCCTCCGGAGATTCACCCGTCGCCCGTGCCTTCCGCGCCTTGGCGGCGGTGGGCGACGCCGTGCCTGCGTCCGCGGACTTCCGGGCCGAACCCTCCTTTGTCCGGGACGAACGCTTCGCCGGCGCCTCCGCGGGCGGCGCCTCTTCAGCGCCCATCAAGGATTGGACGTCCGTGTTGGACGTCACTTCGTCGGACAGGTCCTTGCGATTCGCGGGCGCGCGCCCCGTGGCGACCGGCGGCGCCACGAGCACCGACGGCGGAGGCATACCGCTGGCCTGTGGCGGCGCGGGGCGCGGAGGCTCAGGAGGCGGCGGACGGGCCCGCTGCTCGCGGGATTTGCGCAGGCTCTCCGCGCGGCGCGCGTAGGTGCGAGCACGGTCGGTGTTGTGCAACACCTCTCGGCAGAAGAGCGCGAGCCGCTCCCACGTGTGCTGGCGCTCCTCGTCGTCCTCCGTCGCGGTGGCCGCGTTCTCCAACGCCCAGGCGGCCTCCCCCATCTGCTCGCGCTCGGTGCAGCGGTCCGCGAGCAACAGCCAGGCCTCCTTGTGCCCCGGCTCGAAGCGCACCGCCTGGCGCAGCTCCGCCAGCGCCGCGCCCGCGTCCCCCATGGCCTCCAGCGTGGCCACGCGCTCCAGGTGCGCCTTGCGCGCGGCTGGTCCCCGAGGCTCGCGGGCGAGCTGCGCGTGCAGCAACTGGCTGAGCGCGGGCAGGTCCCCCAGCCGGCGTGCGAGCGCGAGCAGGTGCTCCCGGGGCTGCTCGTTGTCGGGGCTCTCCGCGAGCACCTCGGCCCAGGCCCACTGCGCGATGCGCAGGTCGCCCAACGACTCCTCCGCGACCTGCGCGAGCACTCGCAACGCATCCAGGCGGTCCGGTGCGCGGCGCGGCGCGGCGGCGCAGGCGGCGCGCAGCCGCTCGACCTGGGCGAAGCGCTCCTCGTCGGAGACACAGCGCACGAGCCCCGCGAGCACGGGCAACATGCCCGGCACGAGCGCATCCGCCGCCTCGAAGTCCACGCGCGCCTTGGCGGGCGCGCCCATGTTCAGTTGCCGCTCGCCTCGCGTCAGCAGCGCGACGGCCCGGGCCCGCGACGTTCGCGCTCGAGAGATCGCGTCATCGAGCGCTCGGCGCACCAGCGATGCGTCCTCGCGCTGGGACAGCAGCCGCACCTGTTCGCGCAAGGCCGTGCGCTCACCCGTCAGCTCGACGATCTCCCGGTACATGCGCGCGGCGCCCGCGGAGTCCTGGAGCTCGTTCTCCATCACCTCCGCGAGCCGCGTCAGGGCCTCGGCGCGCTCTGGCGCGTCCTTCGCCCGGTCCGCGCGCTTGAGATAGAGCTGGGCCAGTTCTCGCCACGCACGGCGCGCGATGAGTTGCGCCTCCTGGCGCTGCGACTGCGCCCGCTCCGAGCCCTCTTCCGCGGTGCGCACGGAGGATGACGCTTCCGGATTCGTCCCCCGCTCAGCGGGCGTTCCCGAGGCGATGTGGCTGGAATCGCGTTCGGGGCCTGACGGGCTTCGAGGCGTGTCCGATTCAACCTGAGGGGGGACTCCCTCCGAGGTCGATTCCTCCTCCTCGAAAGCCGGGTTCGAGGCAGCAGGAACCAGCACGGTGGCCCGGCGCGCGGAGGCAGGAGGCTGTGCGCGCGGCTTCTCGTCACGGGACAGGGCGGACGCGGAAGGAGCCTTCTCCGACTCGACACGTTCGGGCGGAGTGATCTCCGAGGTCGCTTCGTCCTCGTCGAACGCCGTCGAGGGTGCTCCGGGCACCAGCACCGCACCGGGCGCGCGCGGCGCCTGCGTCTTCGACGTCGATGCATCCTCGCCCGACACCTTCGGAGTCGACTCCGACGTCGACCCGTCCTCGCCCAACGCCTTGGAAGACTCGCCCGGCACCCGCACCGCATCCGGCGCGGCAGGGACGTGGCTGGGGCCGAGGGTCGCGGCGCCCGGTGTTTCAGCGGAGGCCTTCGGTTCGCCGGTGAAGGGAGCGGCACTTGATGCCGCCTCGGAATTGCCGTCGGAGGCAGGCAACTCTCCGACCGGTGAAGCTCCGGTCGCGGCCATCATGGGCTTCTCGTCGAGAGCCCGCGCGCCATCCGTTGACAGCGGCTCCTCCGCCGCCACCACGAGTTTCTTGCCGAAGGCCTGCGTCACCTCGAAGACCCGCGGCTCGGCCGCCGCCGCTGCGGGCTTCACCTCGGGTGCGGACACCCCATCGACTGGCGATGACACGTTCGAGGTCGGAACGGCGTGCTTCTCAGAGGCTGCCGCGCCATCGAACGGCGACGGCTCGCCTAGCGCCTGTGGAACATGCACAGGCGACGATGCATCCGCTGCCGTGGCGGTCCTGACGTCAGAGAGCAGCGCCGCGTCAGACGACGCACTTCCGCCCGATGCGGCGGAGACGTTCTCTCCAGCCGTCCGCTCCACGGGCGCATGCATCCCCTTCGACGATGCATCCTGGCTTGAGGCTGTCGCCACCTGCACAGAGGCCTGCGCCACATCCACTGGCGAGGACACGGAGGCATCGGCGAACGGCGTCCCAACGTCAGACGGCATGTCCGCCGACAACGGCTCGCTCGATGCGATGACGGACTTCCCGGGCAACGGCTCTGCATCGGCGGACACCGGCTCACGCAGGCGCGACGTGGCCGCTTCTTCCGATGCCGCCGTCGCATGGGTGGACGAGGGTCCATCCGACTGAGCCACGGGCATCTCTTCGGGCGCCGGCACCCCATCGACGGGCGATGAGACGCCCGAACTCCCAGGGCGCGTTCCTTCGGACACCCGCGCCGTATCGGACAGGAACGACTCGCTGGACTTCGCGACGGGCTCCACTTCAGGCGCCCGCGCCGTATCGGCCAGGGACGACTCAACGGACTTCGCGGCGGTCCCCACTTCGGACGCCCGCGCCGTATCGGCCAGGGACGACTCAACGGACTTCGCGGCGGTCCCCACTTCGGACGCCCGCGCCGTATCGGCCAGGGACGACTCAACGGACTTCGCGGCGGTCCCCACTTCGGACGCCCGCGCCGTATCGGCCAGGGACGACTCAACGGACTTCGCGGCGGTCCCCACTTCGGACGCCCGCGCCGTATCGGCCAGGGACGACTCAACGGACTTCGCGGCGGTCCCCACTTCGGACGCCCGCGCCGTATCGGCCAGGGACGACTCAACGGACTTCGCGGCGGTCCCCACTTCGGACGCCTGTGCCGCACTGGCCAGGGACGACTCGCCGGACTTCGCGGCGGTCCCCACTTCGGACGCCCGCGCCATATCGGCCAGGGACGACTCGCCGGACTTCACCCCGGGCTCCGCTTCCCACGCCCGCGCCGCGGCAGCCAAGGCCACCTCGCCCGAGTTCACCCCGGGCTCCGCTTCCCACGCCCGCGCCGCATCCGCCGACGTGGGCTTGTGCGAAGCCGCTGCCTCCCGGCCCACCATCACCTGCACCCCATCCGCGGGAAGTGACGTGCCCGATGAAGCAACGGCCCTTGCACGCGACGCCAACTCCGCGTCCGGCACAGGCGACGTGCTCGATGGCGCAGCGGACCGCCCAGCGTCGGGTGACGACTCCACGGACCGCGCCAGGACGGGCGGCAACGACCCCTGCCCTCCCAAGGCCCCAGCCGTCGCCCCACCGCCCGAAACCCGCGCCCGCGCCGCTTCTGGTGGCGTCACCACCCGCGCCCGGCCCGGCCCGTCGTCCTCCCAGGGGAACTCCGGTCCTCGCGCCGCGGCCCTTTCGAGTCCCGCCCACTCCCCCAGCGGGACCTGCACCGTGACGGCTCGCGGAGCCTTCACGGGCGAGACCGGCACCGCGACCACCGGCATCTCCACCACCGGCATCTCCACCACCGTGTTCCCAAGCTCCGGATCCGACAGCGCCAGGGCGGACACCTCCACGGTCTTCGTCCGGGACTCCTCGTCCTCCCCGGGATGCTGCCGCGCCGCCTCCTCCTTCGCCTTCGCGACCCGCTCACGCAGCACGTCGAGCACGAAGCGCGCCCGAGCGTCGTCCGGCGCGTCCATCAGCAACCCGTTGAGCACCGCCGCCGCGCGCGCCTCCTGTCCCGTGCGCCGCAACACCCGCGACAGCTGACGGCGCACCTCGCGGCGCACCACGCCCCGCTCGGACACCATCGCCGCGTCCAACAGGGTGACGACCGCGCGCTCCGTGCCCGCCTTCAACGCGCACCGCACCAACACCGCCGCGAGCCGCGGCGTCATCGGCAACGAACGGCTGGCGGCCACCAACCCGGAGTACGCCCGGGCCGCCTGCCCCTCCCGGACCAACCGGGCGGCATCCCGGCAGACCTGGGCCACCGCGCCTCGCACGTCTTCCCCTCGCGAGGCCATCCCCGGTCCGCGAAGCGAAGGCTCCGGCGTCCCAGGGCCCTTGCCGTGTCTCCCGCCACCCATGAAGTCTCCAGTCTACACACGATGCGAAGCATGGGGGGACCCCTCTCCACCCCCACCCCGTGGGAAGGCCCGAACCGGCCATCCCAGGTGTCAGGGCGCGGCCGCGGCCACGATGGGGCCCTCCGGCACCCGCACGCCCGCCGCGGCGAAGAACGCCCGCAGGTCCTCCGGCACCTCCGCCTCCCATCGCATCGGCCGGCCCGTGCGCGGATGGCCCAGCTCCAGCGCGTGCGCATGCAACAGACAGCGCGGCGCCGCATGGCCTCCCGCGCTCGCCGCGCCTCCGTAGCGCGCGTCCCCGAGGATGGGCGCGCCCAGCGCCGTCAGGTGCGCTCGGAGCTGGTGCGTGCGCCCCGTCCGGGGCAGCAGCTCCACCAGGCAGAACGCATCGCTCGCGAACAGCGTGCGGTAGTCCGTCCACGCGGGCACGCCGTTGGCCGCGCGGGACGCCCGCCAGCGCCCGGGCCTCGAGGGGTCCTTCGACAGGGGCAGGTCCACCGTCCCCGCCGCCGGCAGCCCCGGCCCCGTCGCCGCCAGGTAGCGCTTGCGCGCGGTGCCCTCGCGGAAGGCCTCCGCCAGCGCCGAGGTGGCGGGCGCGGACTTGCCGAACACCGTCACCCCGGAGGTCTCCCGGTCCAGCCGGTGCACGAGTCCCGCCGGCCGCCCCAGGTGCTCACCCACGAGGTCCACGAGGCTTCCCCCCACGCGCCCCTCCGTGGGCTGCGCGTTCAGGCCCGCCGGCTTGTCCACCGCGATGACGTCCGCGTCCTCGAACAGCACGCGCAGGGGCGCCGCCGGCTTCGCGGCCTCCAGGGGACTCTGGCCCGCCTCCTCCAGGACCACCGTCACCACCTGCTCGGGCTGGAGCCGGACCGCCCCATCCCGCGCGCGGCGCCCGGCGACGTACACCGCGCCCACCTCCACCAGCCGCCGCGCATCCGCCACCGGCAGGCCCAGCTCCGCCTCCACCGCCTCCACCAGCGTGCGGCCCTGGTTCGCGCCCTCCACCCGGAACGTCCGGCGCTTCATGGCGCCCCCCTCCCTTCCCGAAGCACAAGGGGGGCATGCAGCCAGGCGGCGGACGCGGAGGACATGGCGCGACACTCTATGCGCGCGGTCCCTGCCCTGACGCGGGCTTCCTGTTACCTTCCGCGCCGCCATGGACCGCCCCCTGCTTTCCGTCCGGTCGCGGCTGGATGACTTCCTCGCCGAGCTGGCCACCCTCCAGTACCGCTACGGCGCCGGACTCGCCCCGGACCTCCCCGTCGCCCCCCTGTATTCCTCCTTCCCGGAGCTGTCCTCGCCAGAGACCTTCGCCGCCGCCAACGAGGCGCTGGCCCGGGCTCGCGGCAAGGACGACCCCGTGGCCCTGCTCCGCATCACGCGGGTGCGCGAGCTCATCGCCACCCAGGTGGAGGAGGCCCTCGCCGTGCGCGCGGCGGACGCCGTCGTCGCGCTGGAGGCCCGGTCCCACATCCCCGCCGACGACCAGACGCTGTCGCTCGCGCAGGCCCTGGCCCAGATTCCCCGCGAACCCCACCGCGCCCGCCGCGCCCTCCTGGAGCGCGGCGCCGGCAACTTCCTCTGGGAACACCGCGGCCCGTACGGAGACCGGCGCGACGCCACCCTCCAGGCCGCGGAGGTGCTGGGCTTCGCGGACTACCCCGCGCTGCGCCAGGACGTCACCGGCATCGACGCGGCGAAGCTCGCCGAGGCCGCCGAGGAGACCCTCCGCCGCACCGAGGACGCCTACCGCGACGTGCTCGCCTACGTGCTGCGCAAGCTGGAGCCCACCCTGCGCCCGCTGCCCGGCGGCGAGGCCCGGCGCCACGACGTCCAGGCCGCCATGCGCGCCCCCTGGATGGACGCCTTCTTCCGCCGCGAGGACACCGTCCCCGCCGTGATGCGCTGGCTGTCCGACTGGGGCCTCCACCCCGAGGCCGGCGGCCGCATCCGCCTGGACGACGAGGCCCGCCCCGGCAAGGCGTCACGCCCCTTCGTGGCCGCGGTGCGCGTGCCCCAGGACATCCGGCTGGTCCTCCAGCCCCGGAGCGGCATGGACGCGCTGGGCGACCTGCTCCACGAGCTGGGCCACGCGTGGCACCTGGCCCACGTGGACGCGGACGCCCCCATGGAGCTGCGCCGGCTGGGAGATGCCTCCGTGACGGAGGCCTTCGCGGCCACCTTCGAGCGGCTGCTCCTGTCCCCCGCCTGGCTCAAGCGCTACCTGCACCTGCCGTCCAGCACGACGAAGGACGCCGTGCGGCTTGGCGCCTTCCAGGCCCTGGCCGTGCTGCGCCGCCACTGCGCGAAGCTGTCCTACGAGCTGTCCCTGTCCACCAAGGGCGCCTCCGCCGACCGCGCGGACGAATATGCCGACGGCCAGCGCCGCGCCCTCTTCGCGCAGCCGCACCCGGGCTTCTTCCTGCATGACGTGGATTCGCAGCTCTACGTCACCCGCTACCTGCGGGCCTGGGCCCTGGAGACCCGGCTCACCGCGCACCTCCTGGAGCGGTTCAACGAGGACTTCTGGCGCAACCCCGCCGCCTTCACCTGGCTCCGGGGGCTGTTCGCGCGGGGCGGCGCCGCCGACGCGGAGGGACTGGCCACGGAGGTCTCGGGCACGCCGCTGGCGCTGCCCGAGGCGGGAGCGCGCCTCGTGGCCATCCTCAACCAGTAGGGACGAACGGCCCCTACTTCTTCTTGGCGCGAAGCGCGCGGACGATCTTGTCCTTCGCCGCGTTGGCCGGGGCCTCGCGGGTACGGACCGGAGCGGCGGGCGCCTTCGCGGCGGTGGCCGCCGTGCGCGTCTGGCCGGTGCGCGCGCGCAGGGCCTTCATCAGCTGCATCTCGATGACGAGCAGCTCGTCGGCCAGCTCCGCGTTGGCGCCGGCGGCGCGGGGCAGCGGCGCGTTCTGGCTGGGGGCACCCGCGCCGTGGCGCATGCGCAGGGCCTTCTCCTCCTCGGCCGTCAGCGTGGTGGACTTCTCCAGCGCCGCCTTGACCTCTTTCGCGGTCAACGTGCTACTTCCGACCTTGCGCTCCATCTCCGCTCCCTTCGTTGTGCACGCCTGAACACCCGAGCATGTCAGATGCGTCTGGGCCGCAACCGACGAGGATTGTAGAGGACGCAAGAGGGCCGTCAAAATTTCTTCCAACAGGCCGCTGCCAGTCTGTAGCGACCCGCCCCACTCGCTA
Organism: Corallococcus silvisoli; assembly: GCF_009909145.1. Classification (NCBI taxonomy): domain Bacteria; kingdom Pseudomonadati; phylum Myxococcota; class Myxococcia; order Myxococcales; family Myxococcaceae; genus Corallococcus; species Corallococcus silvisoli. The sequence goes on along the minus strand of NZ_JAAAPJ010000001.1, from coordinate 630,675 downwards.
CAGCTACAGGCGCATCCCCATGCCCAGGAACGTGGAGCGCAGGTGCTGCCGGTCGCTGGAGAAGGGGTTCGCCCGGGCGGAGAAGTTCTGGTAGCGCGCCTCGGCGGACAGGAAGAAGTCCCGGCTCAGCTCCACGCCCACGCCGCCGCAGAGCTCGAAGCCCACCTGGAGCACCCGGCTGCCCAGCGCGTCCGGGGCCGCCGGGAGGGGCCTCGAGTGGGGCACCAGCAGGCTGGCCCCCACGCCCAGGAAGGGCCGCACCCGGGTGTCCCCCAGCGGCACCATCCGCACCGACATGGGCGTCACCTCCGTCAGGTGCCGGCTGGACGCCAGGTGACCGCCCACCTCCAGCACCGCCCCCGCCTTGCGGTACGCCCAGCCCAGCCCCGCGCTGTAGCCCACGGAGCGCCCCACCCCATCGCCCCCCTGGAGCATGTAGGCCCCGAGCGGCGCCACGGTGACGCCCAGGCTCCGGGCGGGTTCGGCGAGGGCGGGGGCCGCCATGAGCGTCAGCCCACAGCCAGCCAGGGTGAGGAGGGAACGCGACATGCCCCTCCCCCAGAGCAAGGCCAGGGCCAGGGGGTGCCCCCAGGCGCTTCAGGCACTTGCGGGAGGGCTCCCGGCCGGACGGCGGCCCACACAGGACACGGCCGTCACAGCCCGGAGGGGTGGGGCCCCGAAGCCGGAAACCCAGGGCTTCCAACGACTTAGGGGCGCCCGGGGGACGTCAGTTGCCTTCGCCCTCGTCCTCGGGGTCGGGGGCGCCGGAGCCGGCCGCGGCCCCAGGGGCGGCGGGCGAGTCCCCCGCCTTGCCGCGCGGGATGCCGAAGTGGTCCAGCGCGTCCGCGATGCCCTGGGGCTTGTCCGCGTCCGGCAGGAAGTCCTGGGGCGGCTGGAGCTGGGGGTCCCTGCCAATCTCCGTCAGGGACGACTCCAGCGTCATGCGCAGCTCGGCCGCCTCCGGGGTCTTCTCCTGGGGCACGCCGATGCGCCCGTCCAGCCGGGCCTTGAGGACGACGGACGTAGCCGAGTCCACCAGCACCTCGCCCTCCAGCGAGCGGGGCAGCCGGTGGGTGAAGAAGCTGGCGCGGCGCTTCGTGGTCTCATCCGCGTTCTTGGGAGAGAAGGCGGCGGGCAGCTTCCGGGCGGCGGCGTCCTGGGCCGGACCCAGGGAGACGTTGTACTTCCACGCGGTCCGCCCCTCGTGGGTGACGGTGCCGGCGGGGGTGAGCTTGATGCGGCCCTGGAAGAGGGCGTCGAAGTCGCGGATGGCGCCCGTCAGCTCCGTGCGGGTGCGCTCGGCCATGCCGCGGTCGCGCAGGCGCTGGCGGTACGGGCCGTAGCGGTTGCGCGCGAACACCTGCCCCTTCACGCGCATGACCTCCAGGCCCTGGTCGCGGGAGTTCTCCAGGATGCCGTGGAAGTCGCCGTTGACGCCCCCGGGGCCGGCCTTGAAGGAGCGCGTCTCCGTGAGCTTCACCGGGTTGTTCCCGTTGGGGCCGGCCCACTCGTAGCTGAGGGTGGACTGGAAGGAGTGCGGGCCCAGCCGCTCGGTCACCTCCGCGGCGTCCATGCCGAGGATGCGGCGGGACACCTGGGGGTTGTCCGCGACGTCCTCCGGCGGCAGCTTCTCCTTCGCCGAGGCCACCACCTTCGGCGGGTCCTCCGGCGAGAAGATGCGGGCCTTGGCCGCCTTGTCGACGGGGTCCGAGCAGCCGGCGGCTGCCAGGACCAGGGCGAGGGCGGCGGACTTCGTCAGGCTTCTCACGGAACCTCCACGACCAGGACGGCGGGGGCGGCAAGTTACGTGGGGGGCACAGGAGCGGCAAGCGGTGGCTTGCGTGCAGCCGTGCAAGGGATAGAACGCCCAACCCATGCAGAACCTGCGAGACAAGTTGTTGAAAGCGGGCCTCGTCTCCGAGGAGCAGGCCAAGAAGTCCGACGCCACGCCCACGCCCTCGCGGCGCCCGGAGGACCACCGGGGGAGCGCTCCACGCGCGCCTGCCCAGCGGGGACGTGATGAGAATCGGACAGCCGGAGGCCCGCCCCGAGGTGCCGGAGGTCCACCCCGCCGCGAGGGCGGTGGAGGCCCGCCCCGAGGTGCCGGAGGTCCGCCCCGCCAGGGCGCGGGCGGTCCGCCGCGTCAGGGCGGAGGCTTCCGGGGGCCGCAGGGCGGGTTCGCCGCGTCCGGGCGTCCCCCGGCCACGACCGACAAGCCCATCCCCAAGCTGCCGCCCATGCCGGGCTCCAAGGCCTACCAGCGCGCCGAGTCCAAGAAGCAGGTGGAGCTGGACCGGGCCCTGCGTGAGCTGGTGCTGGGCGCCCAGGTGCCGCAGGAGCCGGGCGAGACGGCCTTCTACTTCATGACGCGCAAGGGAAAGCTGCGCCGCATGGAGCTGAGCCCCGCGCAGGCCAAGCAGCTGGAGGACGGCGAGCTGGGCGTGGTGGAGCGCCCGGAGCCCGCTCAAATCGAGCACTCGCTGGTGCCCTCCACGGTGGCCGAGCAGATGTACGCGCTGTCCGCCAAGGCCGTGCGCTTCTTCAACCGCAAGGAGAACCCCGTCGGCTTCATGAACGACGAGGAGCTCAAGGCGCAGCAGGCCGCCGAGGCCTCCGGTACCGCCACGGAGGTCCCCGACGAGCCCGAGGCCTCCGAGGCTCCGGAGGGCGGCGACACCTCCGAGGACGCGCCCGAGGCCTCCGAGGACACCCCCGCCGAGCCGTCCGGCGAGGGCAGCCCCCAGTCCTGACGTCTCCTTCCCGTGCCCTCCCCTCCTTCCCCTCCGGGAGCGAGGGGAGGCGCGGCTTCCACCGGCGTCCGCGTCAGCCGAACGCGTCGATGCCGGTGATGGCCTTGCCCAGCACCAGCGTGTGCACCTCGTGGGTGCCCTCGTAGGTGAAGACGGACTCCAGGTTCAGCATGTGGCGCACGGGCGGGTAGTCGTCCGTGATGCCGTTGGCGCCGTAGATGCTCCGGGCCACCCGGGCGATGTCGAGCGCGCTCTTCACGTTGTTGCGCTTGGCCAGGCTCACCATCACGGGGTTGCTCTTGCCCTCGTCCTTGAGGCGCGCGAGCCGCAGGCTCAGCAGCTGCGCCTTGACGATCTCCTGGAGCATGTCCGCCAGCTTCTCCTGCGTGAGCTGGTAGCCGGCGATGGACTTGCCGTCGAACTGCGCGCGGGACAGCGCGTACTCACGCGCGCCCTCGAAGCACGCGATGGCCGCGCCCGTCACCGCGAAGGCGATGCCCGCCCGGGCGTTGTTGAGGCACGACAGCGGCCCCTTGAGGCCCACGACGCCGGGCAGCACGTCGCGGTCCGGCACGCGCACGTCCTGGAAGGACAGCTCGCTGGTGCGGGAGGCGCGCAGGGAGAACTTGCCGGGGATCTCCCGCGCGCTGAAGCCCGGCAGGCCCTTCTCCACCAGGAAGCCGCGCACGGACTCCGGGCCGCCGTCGTCCGTCTTCGCCCACACCACCGCGACGTCCGCGATGGAGCCGTTGGTAATCCAGGCCTTGGTGCCGTTGAGCACCCAGCTGTCGCCATCCCTCCGCGCGCGGGCGCGCATGCCGCCGGGGTTGGAGCCGAAGTCGGGCTCGGTGAGGCCAAAGCAACCGATGATCCGCCCCTTCGCCATGCCCGGCAGGAAGCGCGCCTTCTGCTCCTCGCTGCCGTAGGCGTGGATGGGGAACATGCACAGCGAGCCCTGCACGGACGCGAAGCTGCGCAGCCCGGAGTCGCCGCGCTCCAGTTCCTGGAGCACCAGCCCGTAGCTGACGGTGTTCATCCCCGCGCAGCCGTACCCCTGGAGGTTCGCGCCCAGCACGCCCAGCTCCGCGAGGCCGGGAACGAGGTGCGCGGGGAAGGTGCCGTCGCGGAAGTGCCGTCCGATGATGGGCAGCACCTCCGCGTCCACGAAGCGGGCCACCGCGTCGCGGGCGGCCTTCTCCTCGGCGGACAGCAGGTCGTCGATACGGAACAGGTCGGTGATGTCGGCGCGGGGCATGGCCGCGTGCTTAACGTCGCCGTCCTCGGGCCGTCAAACCCACCCGTCCGGGCGTCATGGGGACGCGGGAGCGAGCGCATCCAGGTCCGCGTCGCGCAGGAAGTCGACCAGCGGACCGTCGATCCTCCGCACGCCGCCCACCACCTGGGTGGGCTTGAGGAAGAAGAGGTTGTTCCAGTTGAAGTCGTAGAGGGCCTGCTCGGCGGCGTCGTTCCAGGCGCCGTCCATGCGCCCGCCGTAGTAGCCCAGCCTGCGCAGCACGCGCTTCACGTCCCGGACGGTGTCCCGGTCGAGCGGGATGAGGTCGGACGCGTACGGCGCCGCGACGCCGGCCTGGTAGCGGTTCATCTCCACGCCCAGCTCCCTCAGCGCGTTCTTGCTGCCGTGGACCACGGCGTCCGCGAGCACGTGCGTGTAGAAGGCCGCCTCGTTCTCGGCGCTCCAGACGCGGATGACTCCGGAGCGCTCGCCGTTGCGATCTCCGCCCACGCGGGCCCCCGCCTTGAGCGCCGCGTAGAGCCGCTGCGGCAGGCTGCCCCTGGCGTGCTGGAAGCCCACGGCCATGGCGTCACAGATGGCGGGGGTGGTCATGTTGTTGGCCTGCACCACGAACGTCGCCCCCTTCACGGCGCAGCGGTGCGAGGCGTTCTCCGCGCCGGTGCGCTGGCCCACCGTGACGGTGCCGTCGGGAAGCAGCTTCACCGCGGCCAGCTGGCGGTAGTCCGCGTACGGGTCCACGGAGAACACGAAGTCGATGGCGGCCTGCGGTGTGTCGCCCGCGTCGGTGCGGGAGAGGATGGCCTCGGCGTCATCCACCGAGGGATAGAACATGGTCGCCACCGCCACATCCGGACGGCCGTAGGGCACCAGCCCGCTGATGCCCGCGGGGAAGGAGATGACCGCCACGCCGCAGGACTTCTCCACGGGGTCGCAGGCGACGATGGCGCGCGTGCCCAGCAGCCGCGAGTTGACGGTGCCGGTGGGCGGAGCCGCCGCGAGCGCGGCGGAGGCCCACACGCATGAGACCGCCAGCAAGCCAAGCTTGAGAGACTTCATACGCAACGAACCTCCAGCCAATGGGTGATGACGGGAAGAGCCGCGGGAACGGCGGGTGATGCATTTCACGGAGCCGCCGTCCGACTGTTCGCGGGAACGCACGCGCGCCCCTCGCGTCCCGAAAAAGTCCCGGGGGGCTCGTGGAATCGCGGAGCCACTTCAGGCGCGGGGCTATGCTGCCCGCCCATGGCAAGCGAGACGACGAAGACGGTGGTGGTGACGGGCGCCAGCCGGGGCATTGGCCGCGCGGTGTCCCTGGCGTTCGCGCGCGAAGGCTATGACGTGTGGGCGCTGGCGCGTTCAGCGGAGTCACTGGAGGCGCTGCGCAAGGAAGGCGGCGAGCGCATCCGCCCCCACGCGGTGGACGTCGCGGACGAAGCGGCGCTGCTCGCGGCGTGCAAGGTCATCCTCGCGGCCGGGACGCCCCGGGTGCTGGTGAACAACGCGGGCATCACCGTGTCCGCTCCGCTGACGAAGACGACCACGGCGGACCTGGCGAAGGTGATGGCCGTGAACGTGACGGCGCCCTTCATCCTGTGCCGGGAGCTGATGCCCGCCATGGCGTCCGCGGGCGGCGGGCGGGTCATCAACATCGGCTCCATCACCGCGACGCGCGGGGCGAAGTACACCTCCGCCTACTGCGCGTCCAAGCACGCGCTGCTGGGCCTGACGCGCGCGCTGTCCGTGGAGTACGCGCGCAAGAACGTCACGGTGAACAACGTGAACCCGGGCTGGGTGGAGACGGACATGTTCGCGGGTGCCACGGCCGCCATCACCCAGAGCACGGGCCGCACCCAGGAGCAGGCCCGCGAGGCCCTGGCCTCCATGAACGCCATGGGCCGCATCATCCAGCCGGAGGAGGTGGCCGCGATGTGCCTCTTCCTCGCCTCGGAGGCGGCGGGCGCCATCACCGGCGCGGCCTACGCCATCGACGGCGGCGAGGCGGCGTAGCGGGCCTCCGCGCGGCGCCCGGCCGACGGCGCCGCAGGGGCCCCGGCGCGGCTCGCGGGCGCAATCACCTTCCGCGCCGCGCCATCGTCACAGCCGGTACTGCCCCACGATGTTGCTGACCTCGTGGGACGCGGTGGTGAGGCGCGCGGCGGCCACGGCGCTCGTGGCCACGCGCTCCACCGTCTCGTCCGCCAGCCGCGTCAGGTCGCTCAGCGCGGCGAAGAGCTCCGCGATGCCCGCGTCCTGCTGGCTCACCATGTCCGCGATGCTGCGCACGGACTCGCTGTTGTTCTGGATGACGGCGGCCAGCGCGCGCAGGCTCTCGCCCGCCGCCCGGGCCTGATCCAGGCCCCCCTCCACCTCGCGGGTGCCCCCCTCGCTCGTCTTCACCGCCTCGGAGATGGCGAGGCCGATGTCCCCGAGGATGGACTGCACGCGCGACGTCGCCGTCGCGGACTGGTCCGCCAGCGAGCGCATCTGCCGGGCCACCACCGCGAACGCCCGGCCCGCCTCGCCGCTGCGCGCCGCCTCGATGGCCGCGTTGAGCGCCAGCACGTTGGACTGGTCCGCCAGGTCCTTCACCGTGCCGGTGATGTCTCCCACCTGCCGCGTGCGCTGCCGCAGCTCCGACACCGTGTTGGAGATGCGCTCCACCTGCGAGCGGATGTGCGTGAGGCCGCCCACGCTGCCCGCCACCGCGGACTCGCCGGCCTGCCCCACCGCGCCCGCCTTCTCCGCCTCGCGAAGCACGCCCGACGCCCGCTGCGCCGCCGCCCGGGAGCTCTCCTGGAGCTGCCGCGCGGCGATCTGCGTCTGGTGCAGCGCCGCCGCCTGCCGCGTCACCGCCAGGTTCTGGTCCGAAGCGGAGTTGGCCAGCTCCAGCGCCGTCGCCTCCAGCTCCTGCGCGGACCCCTTGAGCGCCACCAGCACCGCGCGCAGCCGCGCCATCATGTCCCCGAAGGACCGGGCCAGCTGGCCAATCTCATCCTGGGAGTGGACCTCCAGCGTGCCGCTGAAGTCGCCCTCGGCCACCACCCGCGCCGCCGCCGCCGTCAGCGCGCCCAGGGGCGCCATCATCCGCCGCACCAGCAGGAAGACCCCTCCGCCCGCGAGCAGCGCCACCAGCAACCCCAACGCCAGCACGCCCACCAGCGTGGTGCGCAGCCGGCCCCACTCCGCCTCCGCGCCTCGCGCGAGCACCAGCTCCAGCCCCTCGCCCACCTGCACCCGCGACACGTGCAGGGACACCCCACCCACGTCCGCCTCGGCGCCGTTCGCCCCGCCCGGGGCCACCCCCAGCAGGGCCGGCGCCGTCACCGTGTGCACCGACTGCGCCACCAGCCGCGGGCCCACGCGCAGCAGGGCTTCCAGCTGTTCGCTCCCCTCCCCCAGCCGCCCCAGGTCCTCCGCGCCCAGCTCCGCGCCCACCACCAGGAAGCCCACCGGAGCGCCGTTGGCCTTGAGCGGCTGCGCCACCGCGAGCAGCGGCGCACCCGCGCCCGGCAGCAGCACCTTCCCCTTCTGGTGCACCACCTTGTCCAGCCCCGGCAGCGTCCGCTCGCCCGTGGACGCGACCACCGCGCCGTCCACGCCCACCAGGACCAGCAGGTCCACGCCCAGCACCGCGCGCTGTTCGTTGAGCAGCGCGGCGGCTTCGGAGCGCTCGCGCGAGAACACGCGGAGCAGCGCCGGATTGGACAGCGCCACGTGCCCCAGCTCCGTCAGGACCCGCACCTCCTGGTCCTCCAGCGCCTGCCAGCGGGTCGCGTCGCGCGTCAGGGCGGAGGCCATCTCCGACTCCACGCGCGAGCGCAGCGACAGCCCCATCAGCGACACGGTGAGCAGGGTGAGGGCGATAACGACGGCGGTGAGGGCCGCGGTCAAACGCGCGGCGAGGCTGAGCGTCATTCGCAACGGGTGCTCGGACAAGGGAGGGGGACGCGAGGGGGGAACCCCGAGATTAACCTGGAAATATCGAGAGATTGAAGTCCCTGTATCTGGCGACTCCCCCTCCGTCCGGGAAGACCCATCATATCGGGTCGGTGGTCCGCTCCGACCTGACGGGTCCCGCTCGCGTGCGCACCTGTCGGATGACGCGGCGGGGAGAGGCGCTCAGGCCGCCACGCGCAGCACCACGGCGGTGATGTTGTCGCGGCCGCCGGCCTCGTAGGCGGCGGCGACGAGCGCGTCACACGCGGCCTGGGCGGTGGGGGCGCGCAGCTGCTCCTTCAGCGCCTCCGGGCCCAGCGGCTCATAGAGGCCGTCCGAGCACAGGAGGAAGACGTCTCCGGGCCAGGGCTCCAGCCGCTGCACGGTGGGCTCCGCGTTCTCCGTGCCCAGCGCGCGGGTGATGAGGTGGCGCAGGTTGGCGGGGTTGCCGGGCGGTTCGCGGCCCGCGGCGCGCAGCTCCTCGATGAGCGAGTGGTCGCGCGTGAGGGGCTCCAGACGTCCCTCGCGCAGGCGGTACAGGCGGCTGTCGCCCACGTGGGCCACCGCCGCGCTCCGCTCCCCCACCGCGAGCGCCACCACCGTGGAGGCCATCTCCTTGAGCTTGCCCACGCGGCGCACGCGCAGGGTGCGCTGGGCGAGCGCGGTGCACGCGGCCAGGTAGTTCTCCTCGCGGCTCTTCGCGGGATCCACCGCGTCCGGCCACGTGCCGTCCCGGTCCCGGTCCAGCCGGTCGCTGAACCCCGCGAAGGTGTCCACCACGCACTGGCTGGCGACCTCTCCCCCCTCCTGTCCACCCAACCCGTCCGCCACCACGAACAGGCCCCGCTCCGGCAGGACGCAGTACGCATCCTCGTTGTGCGGCCGCCGGCCGATGTGGGTCTGCCCCGCGCTTTCGAACCTCATGACTGCCACCTCCTGGCTGGGCTCCCTGAGAGCAAACGGGAGGCCAACGTCCCTGTCGCTTCACGCCCGGGGCGCCCCCTCGGGGTTGTCTCCCAGGGAAGACGCCCGGGTGCGCGTTCACTGCGAGTCCGCGGACGCCCCTGTCCGCCGACCGACATCGCGGGCGCTCCGGCGCCGTGCCTCCGTGGGGCTCCCACGAAGAGGACGTCCCGGAGGTCCTGACGGGCGTCGCGGGCGGAGGGGAGCTGGGAGCGCGGCCCCGGCGGAGGAGTGGGAGTCATGGGCATCGACGACCTGGAGGCAAACGGGATGATGTCGCACCTGCTCATGGCACGGGAGGCCGGGGAGGATACCGGGCATCGCGGCCAAAGGGTGTTTACGAAGGATCCAACGGAGGGCAGGGAGGCGGATTCTGGCGGCGCCCCCCTAGCAACTCTTCCCGGGCCCGGCGGACAATGAGAGAGCCGCCCGACGTGCGGGCCATCACCCGAGGACACCCATGACATCCATCCGCCGCGTGGGTTCTGGCATCGCGACGTCCAGGGCCTGGTCCATCTCCGCCGAGCTGGAGGTCACCGCCCCGGTGCGCCAGCAGCCCATGGCGCCGGTGGAGCCGGTGCGGCGCGGCTTCTCCGACGAGAGCGACTTCCAGGCGGACGCCGACGGCGACCTGGCCGGCGCGCTGCTGGCGGACGCGGGGTTCACGGAGACGCCCTCGGGAGCGCCCGGGCGCGCCTCGGCGCTGGAGGCCCCGGAGCCCCGCGCCGCGCTGCTGGAGAACGCGCAGCTGCGCACCTTCGCGGGCGTGAGCGAGTTCGAGGCCGCGGCGCCCTCCTACGCGCAGCGGCTGGGCATGCCGCAGGCCCTGTCGTCGCCGCTCATGCAGGCGCGCTTCTCCAATCCGGCGCGCCGCGCGGAAGCCGAGCCGGCGGATCCCTCGCTGGACCCGTCCGACATCCTGTCGCCCGACGCGGCCGCGTGGGAGCTCCAGAACCTGGACACCATGCCTCGCACCGTCTCCGCGCAGGAGGCGGAGGACCTGCTGTTCCTCCTGGAGTCGGGAGACCTGTCCAGCCTGAGCGACGAGCAGCTGCGCGCGCTGAGCGAGGAGATGGACGCCGATGACGCGGGCGGTGCGTCCGACCTGCTGGACGCGTCCGGCGCGCACGAGGATCCGAACGGGTTCATGGCCACGCTGGACGACGGTGGACCGGAGCTGCCGCTGGAAGGGTCCATGAACGTCCCGCCTCCGGACGACTTCCTCGCGGACGTGAACGACTTCACGCTGGACGCGGCGCCCGAAGCACTGGAGGCCCCTCAGGCCCGCGCGCACGAAGAGGCCCGCGTCGTGGTGGCGCCGGACGTGGACGCGCGCGACACCCTCGAGGCCCAGGCCACCGCCCAGGCATCCCCGGCGGAGCCCGAAGCCCTCGCGCACGCGGAGGCCCCGGCGGAGTTCGAGGACGTGCAGGACGCCGACCTCGTGGAAGTGGACGCGGCCGGCACGCCGCCGCCCCCTCCTTCCGAGTCCTGAGCCCACCCCGGGCGGCCCCGCGGAGGCGGAGCGACGGACTCCGCCTCACGGGCCCTGACGCTCAGGGCGCGGGCCTGCCCGCGAGCACGGCGTCCAGCTGCGTCTGCGCCTCCACGACGTCCTTCTCCAGCTCGGTCGTGTAGCGGTCGCGCTCCGCGCTCCTCCACTCCAAGGAGGAGAACTGCTGGAGCGAGTACGCGCGCGTGGTGTGCACGGGGCCGCGCATCGTGACCATCAGCTCGCGGTCGGGGTCTCCCATCTCCTTGAGCAGGAAGCCCTCCACGTCGCGCAGGGTCAGCGGGAACGCGGGCGCCTCGTCGCGGATGAGCTTGCCGAAGACGTTGAGCTTCACCTCCTGCATTCCCTCCTGCAGCTCCTCGTTGAACGACACGGACGCGAACGGCACGCCGCCCTCGTCGTCCAGCCGGCCGGCCACCACGTACCGGCCCGCCTTGCGGACCTGGACGGACAGGTACAACTCCAGGGAGCCCGCCTCCAGCACCTCGCGCACCCGGCGGGTGAACGTGGCTGGCGGCGCGGGCGTGTAGAGCACGTCGAAGAACGTCGCGTCCTCCACGTCGCCGGAGCGCACGCGCACGTCCACGCGCAGCGTGCCGGAGAACATCGCGAAGCCCTGCTTCGACGGCTGGAAGCGCCCGGTGAGCATCCCGTCGCCCGCCACCACGTCGCCGTCACGGCCCAGGTCTCCGAACGCCAACGGCACGCCCGGCACTCCGCCCGCGCCGGTCAGGTGGTCCGCCTCGTGCGCCAGCGCGGACACCACCTCGCACGGACGGGGCGAGCGGCGCGAGTCCTCGCACGCCACGGTGAAGAGCACCGCCTCGTCACCGACGACGAACACCTTGTCCTGCTTGAGCCGCAGCTGCACGTCGGACGTGCCGTTCTCCGCGGCCTTTGGACTCAGCGGCCGCGTGCGCTCCGGCTCCGCCAGCTCCATCTGATCCGGGTGCTCGCGGCTGGGCCGGGACTCGGGCGGATAGCGCGTGGCCGCCATGTACGACTCCAGCGAACGCCTGGCGCGCTCCAGGCGCTTCTGCCACAGCTCGCGGCGAGCCTCGCGCTCGCGGGCCTCCGGGCTGAGCAGCGACGGCGCCGCGGACTCCGCGGGCGCGGGCGTGCCTCCACGCCCGGCCGCGGACCGCGCCACGTCGCGCGGCTCGGGAGCCGGGGCGGAGGCAGGCTCCGCCACGCCACCCTCCGGCGCTTCGGCCCCTTCACTTGCCTGCCACCAGAAGACCCCTCCGCCCATGAGCACCAGGGGCACGAGGGCAAGAAACCACCGGCCGTGGCGCAGCCAGGGAGAGGAAGGGACGGGGCCGTCGTCGCGTGTCATGTGAGGGCTTCGCCGGAGGGGGCGATGGAGACCGTCAGCCTAGTACGCGTACTTGACGACGTCCTCGCGCACCTTGGAGACAATGCCGGCCCAGTTGCCGTTGGCGTAGTGATTGAACCCCTCGCTGTCGTCGCGGAAGGACACGGAGTGGAAGCTCCACTTCGCCCGACCGTCGCTGCACGCCGCCGTGCCCGTGTTGAGCGTGCCGCCGCAGAACCAGTCGCCCGGGTTGCAGTAGGACCCGTTGCCGCTGCCCGACACGCCGCCCGTGGAGTGGTAGGCCACCGCCTCGTCGTCCTGGCCCGGGAGGATGCCGGAGTACAGCGTGCCCTTGGAGCCCGCGAACATGTAGAACCACACGTTGCGCGTGGTGTTGTGGTTGAACATGGCGCGCGCCGTCGTGGTGACCAGGTCGCTCACCAGCGGATCGCTCACCGCCCACTCGCCGTAGTCCGCCAGCTCGCTGCCGCCGCCCGCGCCGGACGCCACGTCCACCCACTTGATGTTCCAGCCCGTCTGCGTGGAGCCGTCCGTGTTGCCGCACTCGCCGTTGGCGTTGGGCGTGGCGTTCTTCTTCTGGCGCGCGCTCCCGCCGTACAGCGACAGCGCGTAGCCGATCTGCAGGTCACCCGCGCTGTGCGCCGCGACGTAGCACCAGTTGGCGCCCGTGCAGAAGCAGTCCAGCGCGTTGCGGATCCGGTAGTTCTCCGTCCCCACGCGCTGCGTGCCGTTCCAGTTGACCGCCTTCTTGTTCACGCCCGCCGCGGTGGTGGAAGGTCCCCAGTAGCTGAAGTCGGCGTAGTTGCCCGCCTTCGTCGTGTTGCCGTTCTTGCCGTGGATCCACAGCGTGTAGTTCGTCGCGGCGGCCTCGGTGCTCACCAACAGCGTCGCGGCGGCGACGGCCGCGCCAATCAGCGTCTTCATCGGGGTGTGTCTCCTGGCCTCTCGGGGGGGATGAGAGGGCTTCCGCGCGGCCCCAGGCCGAGCGAGGGGACAACCACTCTAGAGGTTGTTTCAGATGAACGCGACAAGCCGGAAGTCCGGCCGTCAGTGAATTACCTGACGCGACGCGCCGTCGGGCGGCGTCAGCCCAACGCGTCCAGGGCGCCGTCGTGAACGAAGCGCTCCAGCCGCCCCAGTGCTTCCGGCAGGTTGGCGCGGCCCAGGCCCAGGCGGAAGTGGTTGCCGGGAAAGGCATACACGTCGCCCGGCAACAACAACACACCCTCACGGGTAATCAGTGACTCAGTGAAACGTGCCACGGGGATGTTTCGCAGCAGGCGCGGGAAGGCCACACTGCCGGCGCGCGGGCGCACCCAGTGGAAGGTGTCCGCGTGGCGGGCGAAGAAGCCGTCCAGCAGCGCCAGGTTCGCGGTGAGCAGGTCGCGGCTGCGCGCGAGGACGCGCTCGCGGGCGCGCAGGGCGATGAGGGACAAGAGCTCGCTGGGGGCGCTGTTGCAGAGCGAGGTGTAGTCCTTGAAGGCGCGGCAGCGCGCGAGCAGCGCCGCGTCCCGGGTCGCGAGCCAACCCACGCGCAGCCCCGCCATGCCAAACGCCTTGGACATCACGCCCAGGCTCACGCCCCGCGCGAAGCACGACGCGGCGGGCGGCAGCGTGTGGCCCGGATCGTACTCCAGCAGGCGGTACACCTCGTCGGAGAACAGGGGGATGCCGCGGGCCTCGCAGAGCGCGCACAGCCGCTGGAAGGTGGCGCGGTCCGGCAGCGAGCCCGTGGGGTTGTGGGGGAAGTTCACGACGACCATGCGCGTGTCGGGGCGCAGCGCCGCCGTGAGCGCGTCCAGGTCCAGCGCCCAGCCGTCCTCTTCGCGCAGGCGCAGCAGCGTCACGTCCGCGCCGGTGGCGCGCGCCACTTCGTACAGCGACTGGTAGCCCGGCCAGGTGACGACGGCGTGCGTGCCCGGGCCCAGCTGGACGTTCATCGCGACGAACAGCGCCTCCTGCGCGCCCGCGAAGGTGAGGATGTCGTCGGCGGACAGCCCCGGGTACATCCCGGCGATGGCCTCGCGCAGCGCGGGCAGGCCGGGGGTCTCCGTGTAGCCGAGCGTCAGGCCGTCCCAGCGGGCGCGGTCCTCCGGCGACGCGAGCGCGAGCAGGTCCGCCATGCGCCAGCCCTCCACGTCGGAGGCGCACAGCAGGTAGGGCGCGGCGAACTCCCAGCGCGCGAAGTACCGCTCCAGCTCGAAGTCGGGGATGTGCATCACGCCCTCCATGACGCCCGCCTGCCCACCCGGGGGCGGAGCGGGGCTCCGGGCCCTGCCGGACAGGCGAGCGGACGAGCCCGCCGCCGGGAGCAGCCGATGCCGCATGCATAGCTTGAGTCGCGTCCCGTTGAAGCGCTTTCCACCTCTTCCCAGGGGAGCCCGCATGGCCTCGAAGAAAATCCCGCTCACCCTCCTGGACCCGGATGGCGGCTGGGTGAACGCCCCCGTCCACGTCTCGGAGCTCGATGGACTGCCCGTCCTGCTGCACTTCTGGACCATGGACTGCGAGGACTGCGCCGCGCAGTTCGAAGCGGTGAACCAGTGGGTCGTGGAGTACGGCCCCAGGGGCCTGAAGGTCATTGGCGTGGACGTCACCCACTCCGACACGGAGCTGCGGGACACCAACCGGGTGGAGGGCTTCGCCCGCGAGCACGGCCTGCGCTACCCCATCGCCATGGACGACGGCTCCATGGCCAAGGCGTACGGCGTGGACAAGCACCCGGCCTTCCTCCTCTTCGGCCCGGATGGGCGGCTGAAGAACCGCGTCTGCGGCAAGGACGCCCTGCGCCGCGTCCGCGCGCTGCTCAAGGACCTTCCGGGCCAGGAGCCTCCGGCGCTCTCCGGCGAGGTGTCCCGCGAGCAGGAGGACTCGTCCGTGGCCAGCCCGTAGCGGCCCCGCGCGCCGCAGCCCCACCCTCCTCCCTTCCAGGAGTCGCACCATGGCCGAACGACGTCACACCGAGCGAAAGGGCTTCTCCCTGGGCGCGCTGGCCGCGGGGGTGGGCGCCGCCGTGGGGCTCTCGCGCGTGCTCCGCCCCCGCTTCAGCTTCCGAGGACGGACGGTGATCATCACCGGCGGCTCCCGGGGGCTGGGGCTGGTGATGGCGCGCCTGTTCTCGAAGGAGGGGGCGCGGGTGGCCATCTGCGGCCGCGACCCGGAGTCGCTCCAGCGGGCCCGCGCGGACCTGGAGCGCGGCGGGGGCGAGGTGCTGGCCCTCCGCTGCGACGTGCGCGACCAGGTGCAGGTGGACGCGATGGTGGGCGCGGTCCACGAGCGGTGGGGCGCGGTGGACGTGCTCGTCAACAACGCGGGCGTCATCATGGTGGGCCCGCTGGAGTCCATGACGTTGGAGGACTTCGAGGAGGCGGTGGACGTCCACCTGTGGGGCCCGCTGTACACGACGCTCGCGGTGGCGCCAGCGATGAAGGCGCGCGGCGAGGGCCGCATCGTCAACATCGCCTCCGTCGGAGGCAGGGTGAGCGTGCCGCACCTGGTGCCGTACTCCGCCAGCAAGTTCGCGCTGGTGGGCCTGTCGGAGGGCCTGCGCACGGAGCTGGCCCAGGACGGCATCCTCGTGACGACGGCGTGCCCGGGCCTGATGCGCACGGGGAGCCCGCGCAACGCGTCCTTCAAGGGGGACCACGAGAAGGAGTACGCGTGGTTCCACGTGAGCGATTCGATGCTGGGCGTGTCGATGAGCGCCGAGCGCGCGGCGCGACGAATCATCGAAGCGTGCCGCCGGGGGGACGCGGAGGCCCTGGTGGGCCTGCCCGCGAAGCTCGCCACGGTGGGCCGGGCCCTGGCGCCCAACCTCACCGCGCGCGTGCTGGACGCCGCCAACCGCCTGCTGCCCCAGGACAGCAACCCGGACCGCCACCGGGGCAGCGACAGCGAGACGCCCCTCACCCGCTCCTGGTTGACGGAGCTGAGCCGCCGCGCGGCGGAGCGCAACAACGAGAACGAGGTGTCCCTGCACTGACCCCAGGGACACCGGGACCGGCGAGGCTCAGGCCTTGCCGTCCATCTCCGCCAGCTCCATGCGCCAGTGGCCGCGGTGCTCGTACGCCTGCCCCAGCTGTTCGTTGAGGGCGGCGAGCATCTTCGTGTTCCCCTCCTGCTCGTAGCCCTTCAGGGCCTCCTCGCAGGCGGGCACGCGCGACAGGAACGTCTTCAGCGCGTCCAGGCTCAATTCCTTCACATACATCCCGTACCCCAGCTTCTCCAGGTACAGGGCATTGAGGACCTGCTCGAACTGGCCCCCCACCGGGATGCTCAGGAGCGGCTTGTGCAGGTAGACGGCCTCGCTCATCAGCGTGTAGCCGCCGCCCGCCACCACGGCCCGCGCGGTGCGCAGGTCGTCGATGAAGCCCGCCTCGCTGAAGGGCCGGTAGGTGAGGTTGCCCTCCACCACGTCTTCCTTCAGGTCGCGCCGCAGGCCATACACGCGGCACGGCACGCCGGACTGCTTGAGGATTTCGGGCAGGTGCGTGTTCGTGGTCGCCGTCTGGTACACGAGCAGGTGCTCGCCCCGCTCCGGCTTCGCCGCCAGGATTTCCGGCCGGAGGATGGACGGCGCCAGCGTGGTGCGGCGCTTGCGCACGGGCGGGTAGAAGAACGTCGTGGCCAGGTAGTGGAAGGCCCCGGGCAGCTTCGCCTTCACGATGGCGCGCGTGGCCTCGAAGCTCTCCTCGTGGCCAGCGAGCAGCGCCGGCTCATGCTGACAGCGGTTGATGACCTGCATGTTGTCCACGCTGATGACGGGCAGCCGGTGGTTCTTCGCGAACAGGTAGCTGAACGTCTCGAAGTCGCTCACCACCACGTCCGGCTTGAAGCCCTCCACCAGGTCGAAGTACTGGCGCACGTTCTGCGGCCAGCCCTTCACGGCGCCCTGCAGGTTCTGCAGCACCGTCTGCCATTTCTTCACCGAGTTCCCCTCGTAGGCGATGGTCAGCCCCCAGATGCCGTGCACGTTCTGGAAGCGCTGGGCCAGGTAGCTCTGCGCCCGCCCCGACACCACGATGTGGACCTCGTGCTCCTTCGTCAGCGCCTCGAGCAGCACGCGCGAGCGCGTCGCGTGCCCCATCCCTTCGCCGACGACCCCGTACAGGATTCGCATGGTCCGGAAGCATACGCCCGGGACGCCCTCCCCTGTCCCCTCCAGCCCGCGTCGGTGCTACGCCTCGGGGCCATGACCTCCCTGCCCTCGCCCCGGGGTGCCTCCGTCCTGCGCGCCGCGCTGTTCGGCCTGCTGACGGCCCTGCTGCTGGGGGGGCTGGCCTTGCTGGCCCTGGGCGCCAAGGCCGTCTTCGTCCCCGCGGACTGCGCCGGCCTGTCCCCCCAGGAGTGCCAGCTCGACCGGGAGACCGACCGCGACCTGGGCCGCGTCCAGACCTTGTCCGGCGGTGCGCTCGTCGCCCTGGGCGCCGCCCTCTTCGCCCTCACCCGCCCCCGCCCTCCCCCCCACGACGCACCTCCTGGCGATGACGATGCCAGCGTTTGAGAGCCCAAGGATTTCGCCGCGGCGCGCAACCCGTCACCCGCGCCTCCACGAAGTGCTACTAATTACCACTGGCCCGGCCATTAGGTTTGAGGGTAGGAGACGGCCTTATGCAGCTCGAATCGTTGAAGATGTTCTGTGACGTGGTCGAGACGGGCTCGTTCTCGCGCGCGGCGCAGCTCAATCACGTGACCCAGTCGGCGGTGAGCCAGCAGATCCGCGCGCTGGAGAACCGCTACGAGCAGAAGCTGCTCTCGCGCAGCGCGCGGCAGGTGACGCCCACGCCGGCGGGCGAGCGCCTGTTCCGGGGCTGCAAGGAGATCCTGGCGCGCTTCGCGGAGGTGGAGCAGGAGATCCGCGAGCAGGCGACGGAGGTCCAGGGCGCGACCACCGTGTCCACCATCTATTCGGTGGGCCTGCACGAGCTGAACGCGGTGCAGAAGCAGCTCCTGAAGACGCACCCCAAGGTCAACATGCGCCTGAACTACCGGCGCAATGATCAGGTGTACGACGACGTCATCCTGGGCGCGGCGGAGATTGGCATCGTGGCCTATCCGCAGCCGCGCGCGGGCGTGGACATCCTGCCGTTCCGCGACGACAAGCTGGCGGTGGTGTGCGCGCCCAACCACTCGTTCGCCACCAAGGCGAAGGTGAGCCTCACCGCGCTGTCGGGCGTGCCCTTCATCGCCTTCGACCGGGAGGCCCCCACGCGCAAGGCATTGGACCGCCTGTTCCGCGAGAAGAACATCGACATCACGCCGGTGATGGAGATGGACAACGTGGAGACCATCAAGCGCGCGGTGGAGATGGGCCTGGGCGTGGCCATCCTCCCGCTCGCCACGGCCCACGCGGAGATCAAGGGCGGCTCGCTGATGGCGAAGCCCTTCGCGGAGGGGCCCGTGTCGCGCCCCATCGGCCTGCTCATCCGCAAGGGCAAGTACCTGGACCGCGCGTCCGCCGCGGTGCTGGAGGCCTTCAAGCAGGCCGCCCTGATTCCGCAGGAGGACTGAGGCGTCCTCCCGCGGTGGGCGCGCGGGCGCGGGCTCAGTACAGCTTGCGCAGCCGGGCGGCGAAGAAGCCGTCGTAGCCCTCCGGCCCCGGCAGCGTGCGCAGCCACGCCTGGGCGAGCGGCAGCTTGAGCCCCGGCAGCACGGGCGGCTCCGCCGTCCACTCCGGGTGGCTCCTCAGGAACATGTCCACCTGGTCCTGGCCCTCCTGCGGCTCCGGCGTGCACACGGCGTAGACGAGCAGTCCGCCGGGCGGCACCGCTTCCTGGCAGTTCTCCAGGATGCGCCGCTGGAGCGCCGCCAGCCGCGCCACGTCCTCCTCCTTGCGCCGGTACCTCAGCTCCGGGTGGCGGCGCAGCGTGCCCAGCCCCGAGCACGGCGCGTCCACCACCACCGCGTGGAACTCGCCCCAGGCCTCGGGGAAGGGCTCCGCGGCGTCGTGCGCGAACGCCTTCAGCCGGCCGGACAGC
Organism: Corallococcus silvisoli; assembly: GCF_009909145.1. Classification (NCBI taxonomy): domain Bacteria; kingdom Pseudomonadati; phylum Myxococcota; class Myxococcia; order Myxococcales; family Myxococcaceae; genus Corallococcus; species Corallococcus silvisoli. The sequence goes on along the minus strand of NZ_JAAAPJ010000001.1, from coordinate 611,945 downwards.
CCCAGCCGCTGGGCCTCCCCTTCAATCTTGCGCAGCTTGTTGGCGTGCAGGTCCACCGCGACGACGTCGTGCGTCTCCGCCTGGTGGCAGGCCTTGCCGCCCGGCGCGGCGCACGCGTCCAGCACGCGCGCGGACTCCGGGATGGCGCCGTAGACGCCCACGAGCTGCGCGGCCTCGTCCTGCACCTGCCACAGCCCCTCCGCGTAGCCGTACACGTCCTCCACCCGGCCCACGGACGGCAGGATGATGCCCACGGGCGAGGACTCCGTGGGGCGCGCGTCCACGCCCACGTCCTTGAGCTGGGCGAGCAGCGCGTCGCGCGTCACCTTGGAGGTGTTGGCGCGCACGACGACGGCGGGCGGCAGGTTGTTGGCCACGAGCATCGCCTCGGCGCGCTCCCGGCCGAACTGGCGGATCCACCGCTCCACCAGCCAGCGGGGGTGGCTCTCGCGCACGGACAGGTACTCCACCGCGTCCGTCCGCGCGGGCAGGGGCGGCGAGGGCAGCTCCGACAGCTTGCGCAGGATGGCGTTGGTGAAGCCCGCCGCGCGCCCCAGGCCCACGTCCTTCAGGGCCTGGACGGTCTCCGCCACGGCGGCCCGCGCGGGCACGCGGGTGTGGAAGAGCTGGTACGCGCCGACGCGCAGCGCCGCCAGCACCTTGTCCTCCAGGGCGTCCAGCTTGCGGTCCGCGAAGCGGGTGATGGCGTAGTCCAGCGCGAGCTGCCGCCGGGTGGTGCCGTAGGCCAGCTCGGTGACGAACCCCGCGTCGCGCGGGTCCTTGGGCGGCGTCTCCGACAGCACCGTGTCCAGCACCACGTTGAGGTAGGCATCCGTGGCGCGCACGCGCGACAGGATGTTGATGGCGAGGATACGGGCGTTCATCCTTCTTCCAGCCGGGTCATCAGGTCCACCAGTTGCTCGTCCGACATCCGGGTCGCGGGAAGATGGGACAAGGTGAGGCTCTGGAGGCTGTCCTCCAGCAGCTCGCGGTGGCCGCTCTCCGCCGGCTCACCACGCTGGACCTGCTGATACTTCGCGCGGGCCCAGGTGGCCAGCTCCGCTTCACTGAGCCGCCCCGCCAGCCGGTCCGCGATCTTCTGGCGCACGAGCGCCCGCGTGAGCAGGTCCGACGCGGGCAGGCCCCCCGCCTTCGCCGCGCGCCCCAGGGACTTGCCCGCCCGGCCCTCCTGCTTCGCTTCGGTGGAGGACGCGGCCTTGCGGCCCAGCGTCTTCAGCGGCCCTCCGGCCTCCGCCGTGCGCGCCAGGGAGCGCGCGGGCGCGGCCACTGGCGCCGGATCCCCGCCCTTGAGCGGGTGCACGCGGCCCACCAGCTTCGGCCTGGGGCGCTCCTCCTCCTCCCCACCGCCCTTGCCCTTGCGGCGGCCCAGCGTCTTCAGCGGCCCGGGGATGGCGGGGTGGAAGATGCCGCTCGCGAAGGTCTCCAGGGCCTGGATGTACGGGTCGAACCCGTGCAGCCCCAGCACCTGCATCGCGCACGCCTCGGCCACCACGGACTCGCGGGCGGGCGGCTTGAGCAGCACCTCGATGGCGGGCAGGCCCACCGCCTCCAGCGCCTCCTTCAACGCGTAGGACGTGAAGAGGCCCGCCGGGTTGATGAGGACGCCCTCCACCCGCTTGCGCTCGGCGTGCAGCGTGTCGATGAGGACGCCTTCGTGGTTGGACTGGACGATGGTCAGCTCCAGCCCCAGCTGCTTCGCCTTCGCGCGCAGCGCCGCGTCCAGGTCCGCCAGCCGGCCCCCCGCGACGTCCTCGCGCTCCCCCAGGAGGTTGAGGTTCGGCCCGTGCAACACCAACAGCTTCATGCCCATCCGTGAGACTCCCTGCGGCAAGGATTCCACATGGCGCACCGGGGCGCGCTCACGACGTGAACGGCTGACTGCCCGGCTGCAATTTGTTGCCGGACAAGAAGTCGCCCGCGCGCATCACCCGCTTGCCCTCTGGCTGGACCTCCAGGAAGACGAGCGAGCCCTCGCCGCACGCGACCTCGATGCCCTCCGGCCCCGCGGACAACACCGTGCCGGGCTCGCCTTTTCCCGCGGCGGGCCGCATCCGGTGCACCTTGAAGACCTTGCCCGACAGCAGCGTGTACGCGCCGGGCCACGGGGTGAAGGCGCGCAGCCGTCGGTCCAGCTCCACCGCCGGCTTCGTGAAGTCCAGCTTCGCGTTCTCCTTGTCGATGATGGGCGCCAGCACCATGCCCTCGGAGGGCTGGGGCTGGGGCGTCAGCTCCCCGTTGAGATAGCGCGGCAGGGACTCCCGCAGGAGGTCTCCGCCCAGCGCGGACAGCTTCGCGTGCAGCGTGGCGCTCGTCTCATCCGCGGCGATGGGCAGCCGCTTCATCGCCAGCACGGGCCCCGTGTCCAGGCCCTCGTCCATCACCATCAGGGACACGCCCGTCTCGCTGTCGCCGTGCGCGATGGCCCACTGGATGGGCGCGGCGCCCCGGAAGCGCGGCAAGAGCGACGCGTGCACGTTGACGCAGCCCTTCGCCGGCAGGGACAGCAGGTCCTTGGGGAGGATCTTCCCGTAGGCCGTCACCACGCAGACGTCGGGGGCGTACTGGCGCAGCTCCTCGGAGAAGGGCGGCGTGCGCAGCTTCTGCGGCTGGAGCACGGGGATGCCCTTCTCCAGCGCGCGCTCCTTCACGGGCGGCGCGGTGACGGCGTTGCCACGGCCCTTGGGCTTGTCCGGCTGGGTGACGACCGCCACGACGTCACCCACGTCGAAGCAGGCCTCGAGCGAGGACACGGCGAACTCGGGCGTGCCCATGAAGACGATGCGGGGTCGGCTCATGTGAGGGGAATCTCTTGAAAGAAAGGGGGGAAGAGGTTGCGTCCGGGCTCACGCCACGGACTTGAAGGCGGCGGGCGGCGCGGAGGTGTCCACCGCCTGCCGCTTGCGCGTGCGCAGCGCCTCCAGCGTGGACAGGGCCTCGCGCGCCTCGGGCGTGGTGGCCACGTCCTTGAGCGCCGCCAGGGCCTTCTCCAGCGCCAGCGCTTCGTCCGCCTCGCGCTGGCGGATCCGGTCCACCGCCTCGCTGAAGCGCGCGAAGAAGGCGCGCAGCTCGTCCTTGCGCCGCAGCGGACGCAGGCGCGGATAGCGGCCCGCCGCGAGCGCCGCGACGTAGAGGCTCATCACATGGACGGGGCCCGCCACACGGTGCGTGAAGAGCAGCCCGAACAACCCCAGCGCGATGCCCAGGCCCACGGTGGCGACGCCGGTGAGCCACCAGAGCGACTCCTCGCCGGACAGCCCGCCTTCGGCCGCCATGCGGTTCACCTGCTGCGCGAGCACGCCGAACAACAGCATGCTCCCGGCGCCCATGCCGGTGAGCAGAAGGATGTATTTGAGCTGGAATTCGCGGTCGAGCAGGTACGTCCGGCGCGCAAGGGCCGGACGCGACGCGTTACGACTGTCTTCGGCATGGGCCATGTCGTTGACCAGCGTACCCCAGGAGGTGGTGGAGGTTTGCGTCCTTCGTCAGGAGAGGTCTACACCCAACGGAAGCCCAGACTCTCGGACGCAAAGGAGCCCCATGTCCCGCTCACTCGTCGCCCTGTCCCTGGCGGTGTCCTGCCTCGCACTTGGAGGCTGCAAGAAGGAGGACCCCAAGACGCCGGAGTACTGGCAGTCCAGCCTGGAGGGGGCGCGGCGGCCGGACGACCGGGTGCGAGTGATTGAGTCCATGCGCACGTCGGGCAACGTCAACGAGCAGTTCCTGCCCTTCCTGCACGCGCGCCTGTCCTCGGAGCGCAAGCCGGAGGTGAAGGCGGCGGTGGCCCGGGCGCTGGGCGACCTGCATCACCCGACCTCGCTGGAGCCGCTGACCGCGGCGTTGGACCCGGGGGCGGCGGACGTGCCCGCGCAGCAGGTGAACAAGGCGGTGGTGGGGGCGCTGGGGCGCATCGGGGATGCGCGCGCGGTGCCGTCGCTGGTGCCGCTCCTGCGCAGCAAGGACAACTACACGCGCATCGAGGCCATCCAGGTGCTGGGCGCGCTGAAGGCGACGCCCGCGGTGGATTCGCTCATCCAGCTGGCGACGGACGAGGCCGCGGAGCCCTTCCTCAACAAGAAGGCCATCGAGGCGCTGGGCCAGATTGGCGACCCGCGCGCGGTCCCCGCGCTGATGCGCACGCTGACGAAGGAGCGCCGGGGCGTGTCCTTCTACGTGGAGAGCAGCTTCGCGCTGTACCAGCTGGGCGCGCCCGCCGCGGAGGCGCTGCTGCCGGTGCTGGATGGCAAGGACGCGGAGCTGCTCTTGTGGGCGAAGGCCCAGGGCGTCAACCCCGCCAGCTACCCGATGAAGGCCGCGCAGGTGCTGGGTGACCTGCGGGAGAAGCGCGCGGTGCCGTCGCTGGTGAAGCAGCTGTCGTTCACCCATTCGGATCCGCAGATCCAGGCGCTGGTGCGGATGCAGGCGGCGGACGCGCTCGGGCGCATGCGGGCCCCGGAGGCGGTGAAGCCGCTCACGGCGCTCGTCGCGGAGCCGGACCCCACGGTGCGCGACGCGTACGTGCGGGCGCTGACGCTGGTGGGCAGCCGGGACGCGATTCCCGCGCTGGAGAAGGCGGCGGGCAGCGGGGACTGGTACGCGCGCGAGGTGGCGGTGAAGGGCATCGCGCTGATTGGAGATGCGCGCGAGCAGCCGGTGCTCGCGAAGCTGGCCGCCGCGGAGCCCGCGCGCACCGCGGCGGACTGCAACGCGACGGGCGAGGAGGGTTGCGAGAATCCCGCGGCGCTGGGCAAGAAGCGCGCGGACCAGCTGCTGGGCTATGGGGCCGTGCTGGAGGCGGTCCAGGCGTGTACGGGCAACGCGGGCTGCTGGTCGCAGCGGATCCCCAAGGCGGACGCGGTGCTGTTGCAGCGCGCGGCGCTGGAGGTGGGGCGCGCGGGGAGCGCGGAGCAGGGCCCGGCGCTGGCGGCGCGGCTCACCGAGCGCGACACGGAGGTCCGCGCCACGGTCATCCAGTCCGTGGACTGGCTGACGGACGCGCCCGGCGCGGCGAAGAAGATCCGCGAGGCGGCCCTGCCCGCGCTGAGGAAGCAGTTGGAGGATGAGAAGGGCAACTCCAACTTCGTGCGCGTGAACGAGGACCTGCGCCGGCTGCTGGTCAAGCTGGAGCGGGCCTGACCGGCCCCCGGCGCGTCTTCCGCGAGAGCCCGTCGCATCCCGGGTCACGCGGAAGACACGCCGGATGCCGCGTCGCGAAGGGCCTGCATCCGGCGCCCCGCCCGCTCCCGAGCCCCGCGCTCCCGCGGCGGAAGGCCCCGCGCCAGGGGGCGGGAGCCATGCGCTTCCTCCTTACCTCCAGGCCGCGCCCTTCGCGGGTCACGTGGGAGCGGGCCCCGCCCCATCCCCCGAGGCCCGCAGCGCGGGCGGCATGCGCTCCACCGCGTGGTGGAGCACGCCCAGCTGGCGCACCAGCCGCGTCACCTGCGTGCGCGCCAGCGCGTCCGCGCCCTCCACCGCGGGCGCCTCGTGCCTGAGGCGTGAGGGCACGCGGCGCGACACGAGCGCCGCGGACAGCTCCGCCAGCGCATCCGACGCATAGCGCGACACCGGCCCCAGGTCCGGCCCCGGGTGCCAGACACGGCTCGCCGCCAGCGCCGTCACCGCCGCCGTGAAGCGCCGCGCGAAGGTGATGAGCGCCATCCCGGGCTCCAGCTCCTTCGCCGGCCCCTTCCACTCGCTGAGCAGCCGCTGGAACGACGCCTCCGCGGCCAGGAGCGCCACGCCCACCTTGCGCCGGGCCTCGCGCAGCGCCGGCTCCGAGGGCACCGGCGTCCGGGCCACCTCCCGCAGGTAGTCCCGGTCCGCCTCCAGCACGCTGGCCACCTCCTCCGGGAAGCGCGCATGCTCCGGGCTGGGCCAGAGCAGCCGGATGCCCAGCAGCGCCAGGCCGCCCCCCAGCAGCGTGTTGAGGATGCGCACCCCCGCGAGCGTCCAGTCCCCGGTCTGGATCTCCGCGAGCAGCACCAGCGCGGGCGCCAGCAGCACCTGGAAGACGGTGAAGTTGAGGGGCCGCACGCTCACCGACACGCAGATGAGCACCACGATGGCCGTCAGCACCATCCACCGCGCGGGCAACACGTGCACCAGCCCCATGGCCAGCACGCTGCCCACCAATGTCCCCGCCACGCGCTGCAGCCCCTTCTCTGTCGTCAGCCCCGCGTACGGCTGCAACACGACAATCACGGTGATGGTCACCCAGTACCAGTGGTTGAGCCCCAGCCCCTCCGCGACCGCCGTCGCCACCGTCGCGGTGAGCCCCAGCCGCAGCGCGTGCCGGAAGACCACGGACTCCGGCGTCAGGTGGTCCCGCAGCACCTCCCACCACGAACGCGGCCGCGCCTCTTCCGGGGCGAAGGGCTTCGTGTCGCGCTCGGGCAGGGGCTCGCCGCTCTCCAGCCGCGAAGCCACGTCCAGCGCCACGGCGCTGTACTCCCGCAGCCGCCCCAGCAGGCCCGCGCCGTGCGAGTACTGCGAGCGCGCCGGCTCCGGGAGGCCCCCCTCCGACTGGATCATCCGCGTCACCCGCTCCGCGTCCCACGACGTCGGCGCCGGCACCGAGCCCCGCACCAGCGCCCCCACCACGCCCCGCAGGTCCACCGCCAGCGCCCCCAACGCATGCTGGGCCTCGAGCCGGACCTTCCGGCAGGCCCCCTGGCGAGGGGCTTCATCCAGCGACTCCGACATCGCCGTGAGCAGCAGCGACAGCGCGTCCGCGTCCTCCAGCAGCACCAGCAGGTGCTCTCCCCGGCCGCTCTCCTCCTGCCGCCCCTGGCGCGTGGCGCCCAGCGTGGCGCGCGCCGTCTCCAGCGCCTGCCGCATGCTCGCGGCCCGCTGCACCGCCGCCCAGGAGCCCACCCGGGAAGGGCCCTCCATGGGCCAGCCCGCCACCGCGTCCGCGACCTCCGCCAGCTCCTCGTAGCAGGCCGCGATGGCCAGCCGCGCCGGGCGGTAGGGCCGCAACGGCCACAGCACCAGCGCCAGGAACATGGACCACAGGCCGCCCGCGACGAAGTACGCCGCCTGCAGCAGCACCCCTTTCAGCCCGTGGGACGGCAGTGCCAGCGACACCACGAACAGGTTGGCCAGCAGCATCCCCACGATGCCCGGCACCTCGCCGTAGCTGCGCGCGAAGCCGCACGCCGTCACCCAGAAGAGCGTCAGCGCCACGTCCACCCAGAGGGGGCTGGGCAGCGCGACGACGAACCCCACGACCGCGCCCAGCACCGTCATCGCGCCCATGGCCCGCGCGCGCGTGCGGTACGGCCCGCCCTTGTCCACCAGCGCGACGAAGAGCCCCGCCATGCCCGCCCACGACGCCTGCGGCATCTTCAGCAGCGCCGACACGAGCAGCGGAATCCCCAGCGCCAGGCCCGTGCGCAGCCCCGCGGCCACCGCCGGCTGGCCCGGCTGGAAGCGGAAGAGCCCGGCCACGTGGCGCGGCAGGTGCCCCCGGGCAAGCCTCCCTCGGGGCGCCACCCACCCTTCGGCCCCCGTCTCGCCTGGCACCCCGCGCATCCCCACTCCTTCCCGCCAAGAACGCCCTCGGGAAGAAGATGGGGCGCGCGAGCGCCGGACACCGCCCCTGCCCGCCATCAGGCTCGGCGGACGGGCGACGGAGGGCCGGAGCGTCAGCTCCGCTGGGCGTAGTACTCGACGATGAAGGGCTCGTTCACGTCCACGGGGATCTCCTCGCGCTCGGGCAGGCGCACGTAGCGCATGCCCTCTCCCTCGCCCAGGACCTGCACGTACGCCGGCACCTGGCGGCCCTTCATCCGGCTGAAGGCCTCCTGCACCACCGGGAGCTTCAGGTGCGAGGAGTGGAAGCGCACCTCGTTGCCGGGCTTGAGCCGGAGGCTGGGGATGTCCGCGCGGCGGCCGTCCACCTGGAAGTACCCGTGGCGCACGAACTGCCGCGCCTGACGGATGCTCGTGGCCAGCCCCGCGCGCAGCACCATCGCGTCCAGCCGGCTCTCCAACAGCTGCATCAACACCTTGCCGGTGTTGCCCGGGGACCGGCGCGCCTCCAGGAAGGCGCTGCGGCACTGCTTCTCCAGCAGCCCGTAGTACAGCTTCAGCTTCTGCTTCTCCCGCAGCCGCTGCGCGAAGTCGCTCACCGAGACCCGCGCCGTCGCCCCGTGCTGGCCCGGCGGATACGGCCGGCGCAGCACCGGATCCTTGTCGGGGTCCTTCGCGCTGATGCGCGAAAGCGGAATCCCCAACCGCCGACACAGCTTCCCTCGCGGTCCCAGTTCACGTGCCACGGCGTGCTCCTCCGGACTTCCTGTTGGCTCGAGCCAAGTTGAAGTTGATAATCACTATCAATTTCAATACCCGCAACGGCGGCAGGCGGTCAAGCGTCCAGACACGGGGTGTGGGTGGACGCACGGAGCGGATCAGGCCGAAAATGAACGGAAATAGAACCCGCGCTCCGGCCTCCCTACCGGTCGGAATGTTGCCGTGCGGTGGATGTGGGACGAACACTTCAACCGTGAATTCATGAGTTTAAGCCCTCTCATGACCGTGTACGCAGCCACCCACACGCAACATCCGGGCGGCTGACACGAGAATCAAATTGTCCGCGTCACCTTCCCCCTGAGACCACCCCATGGCCCTGCGCACCGACCTCTCGAAGCCCGTTGTCGCCACCCAGAACCGCACCGACACCCCGGCGACGAACACCGTCGCGAAGAACAAGGGGCCGGTGGGCATGAGCTCGCAGTCCAGCTTCAGCACCGGGGCGCCCGCCAAGGCGAAGGCGACGGTGGCGCTGAACGGCGTGGGCGCGAAGCTGACGCCGGGCCCGGTGGACCTGACGAGCCCGCAGGCGCAGGAGGCCGTGCAGAAGACCGTGTCGTACGTGAACCAGAAGAACCCGCAGCTGACGGGCATCACGGGCGGCGCGTCGTTCTCGCCGCGCTCGGTGGAGCGGGATCAGCTGGGCATGACGCACGTGCGCATGGACCGCATGCACGAGGGCGTGAAGGTCGCGGGTGAGCAGGTCATTGGCCACCTGGACGCGAAGGGCCAGTTCGACAGCCTGACGGGCGACGTGTCCAACATCCCGGTGGGCCTGGGCAAGGCGCCCACGAAGCTCTCCGCGAAGGACGCGCTGTCGGTGGCGCAGAAGGACTTCGCCGGCGACACCACGCGCGCGCCCACCGCGGAGAAGGTCATCGTCAAGGGCAAGGATGGCCAGTACCGCGCCGCCTTCCACGTGACGCTGACGGACACGTCGGTGTCCAACGGCAAGGACCCGCGCTCGATGAACTACTTCATCGACGCGAACACGGGCGAGTCCATCAAGCAGTACAACACCATCAGCCACTTCGACCGCGCGGAGGCCAAGCGCCCGGGTGGCACGACGGGCACGCCTCCGAAGACGCCCACCCCCACGCCGGCCCCCAAGCCGGGCACGGGCCGCGTGGCGGACGACCAGACGATGTACAGCGGCAAGGTCGACCTCCAGACCACGAAGAACAAGGACGGCACGTACTCGCTGGAGGACAAGACGCGCGGCAAGGGCATCGTGACGTACGACGCGAAGAACCAGGAGAACGCGTCGGGCACCACGGGCTTCACCGACAAGAACGACGTCTGGGGTGAGAAGACCGACCCGGCTCGCGCCGCCGCCGCGGTGGACGCGCACTACGGCGCGGAGATGACGTACGACTTCTACAAGGAGATCCTCGGCCGCGACTCCATCGACGGCAAGGGGGAGAAGCTCATCTCCTACGTGCACACCGACAAGAACCTGGTGAACGCGTTCTGGGACGGCGAGAAGATGCAGTACGGCGACGGCGACGGGAAGGACTCCGGCCCGCTCACCACGCTGGACATCGCCGGCCATGAAATCAGCCACGGCCTCACCGAGCGCACCGCGGGCCTGGAGTACGAGGGCGAGTCCGGCGGCCTCAACGAGTCCTTCAGCGACATCATGGGCACGGGCGTGGAGTGGTACGCGAGCCAGAAGAACAAGGCCGTGAAGTTCGACTGGTCCGTGGGCGAGGACGCGTGGACGCCCAACAACGGCGACAACACGGACGCCCTCCGCTACATGAACGACCCGACGTCGGACGGGTACTCCATCGACAACTACAAGAACTACCCGAAGCAGACGGAGGTGCACGGCTCCAGCGGCATCGCCAACAACGCCTTCTACCTGCTCACCGAGGGCGGCAAGAACAAGACGTCCGGCCTGGAAGTGAAGGGCGGCATCGGCATGGAGAAGAGCCTGAAGATCTTCGGCCGCGCGCTCACCACGTACATGACGCCGCAGACCAACTTCTCCCAGGCCCGCGCCGCCACCCTCAAGGCCGCCACGGACCTGTACGGCAAGGACTCCACCGAGGTGAAGAAGGTCGCGGACGCCTGGACCGCCGTCGGCGTGAAGTAGCCGCCGTCCCATGATTCAAGGTCCGGACGGGAGCGCCCCCCTCTCCCGTCCGGGCCCGTCGTGCTTCCGCTACTGCTTCGCCAGGGCCGACCGCTGCTCCGCCTGGGCGTCGCGCACGTGCTCCCCGGAGACGTCCACCGTCACCTGGTGCAGCGTGCCGGTGAACTCGAAGGGCGCGGTGTAGAGCTGGCTCACGGCCGAGCTCTCATCCCGGCCGCACGTGAGCCCCTCCCCCAGGCTGATGGCGAGCGGCATGGTCGCGTCGATGGTGCTCTGGGCCACCAGCTCTCCGTTGATGTAGAGCCGGCCGCGCCCGGGAGTGCCTCGCCCCACCGCCAGGTCGGGCTTGCCGGTGGGCTCGAACTCGAACTTCAGCTCCGAGCGCCCCTCCGGCACGTCCACCGCGGACTCGATGTGGAACTCCTGTTCGCCGACGAAGTTGTAGACGTAGTGCAGCTTCCGGTCCTGGATGAAGAGCGTGTAGCCCCCGGTGAGGCCGCCGTGGCTGAGCAGCACGCCCTCCGTCCCGGCGTCCACCTCCGCGTCGGCGATGATGGCGTGGGGCCGGTTGAGCACGTGCACCGCCACGTTCTCCGGCGCGGGCGACGTGTGCGGGCGGTACACGTAGCGCTTGCGGTCCTTTGTCAGCTGCGGGCGCTCCAGCGCGAACACCTCGCGGGTCGGCGACGCGAGCGGCAGCACCTGGTAGCGCCCGGCCTCCGTGTACCAGAGGGCGATCATCTCGATGAGCTTGCCCCGGTGCTCCTCCGCCACGTTCCGGGTCTCCGCGGCGTCCTCGGCCACGTGGTACAGCTCCCAGCCGTGCGCATCCAGCTCGCGCAGCCGGTCCTCGTCGAGCATCGACTCGCCGAACGCCTCGCCGGCCTCCGTGAAGGACGGGCCCGGGAACGGGCACACCGCGCGCCAGCCGTCGTGGTAGATGGCGCGCGAGCTGAACATCTCGAAGTACTGCGTACGGTGACGGCTCTTCGCCTTCGCGTCGTTGAAGGTGTGCCGGAAGCTGACGCCTTCGATGGGGGACTGGGTGACGCCGCGAATCTCCCCCGGCGCCTCCAGGCCCAGGCAGTCCAGCACCGTGGGCACCAGGTCGATGGCGTGCGCGTACTGCGTGCGCACCTCGCCCTTCGCCCGGATGCCCTTGGGCCAGTGGACGAGGAACGGATCCGTGGTGCCGCCGCGGTACGTCTCCCGCTTCCAGCGGCGGAACGGCGTGTCGCCCGCCCAGGCCCAGCCCCACGGGTAGTGGTTGAAGTGCTTCGGACCGCCCAGGTCCTCCATCGCCGCCAGGTTCTGCTCCAGCGACTCCGGCGTGTTGTTGAAGAACTTCAGCTCGTTCACCGAGCCGTGCGGCCCGCCCTCGGCGCTGGCCCCATTGTCGGACAGCACCATGATGAGCGTGTTGTCCAGCTCCCCTGACTCCTCCAGGAACTTCAGGAGCCGGCCGATGTGGTGGTCCGTGTGCTCCAGGAAGCCCGCGAACACCTCCATCATCCGCGCGTAGAGGCGCTTCTCCTCCGCGGGCAGTGAATCCCACTGCGCCACGTCCGGATCATGCCGGGACAGCTTCGTGCCCTTGGGGAGGACCCCCAGCTCCAGCTGCTTCTGGAACACGCGCTGCCGGTAGGCGTCCCAGCCGTCGTCGAACTGGCCCGCGTAGCGGTCCGCCCACTCCTGGGGGACGTGGTGGGGGACGTGCATGGCGCCGGTGGCGAAGTAGAGGAAGAAGGGCTTGTCGGGCGCGACCTGCTTGGTGTCCGCGATGCAGTCGATGGCGCGGTCCACCAGGTCCGGGGTGAGGTGGTAGCCCTCCTCCGGCGTCGCGGGCGGGCGGACGGTGTGGTTGTCGTGGACGAGGTCCGGGTAGTACTGGTGGGTGTCTCCGCCCAGGAAGCCGTAGAAGCGCTCGAAGCCGCGCCCCAGCGGCCAGCGCGAGTACGGTCCGGCGGCGCTCGTCTGCTCCGCGGGGGTCAGGTGCCACTTGCCCAGGGCATACGTGTTGTAGCCCGCCTCCATCAGCATCTCGGAGAGGAAGCCGTTCTCGAACGGGATGGTGCCGTTGTAGCCGGGGTAGCCCAGCGACGTCTCGGTGATGGTGCCCATCCCGTTGGAGTGGTGGTTGCGGCCGGTGAGGATGCACGAGCGCGTGGGCGAGCACAGCGCGGTGGTGTGCATGTTGTTGTAGAGCAAGCCGCGCTTCGCCAGCCGGTCCAGGTTCGGCGTGCGGATGGGCGAGCCATAGCAGCCCAGGTGCCCGAAGCCCGTGTCGTCCAGGATGATGAAGAGGACGTTGGGCGAGCCGGGTTTCGAGCGCAGGGGCGAGGGCCACGCGGGAGACGACTGCTCCCAGGTGCGGCCGATGACGCCAGGGAAGGAACTGCCGGGCTTGTATTCCTTGAGGGACATGAGCGAGCGCGCCTCCACGCGAAGCGAAGCACCGCCCGGCGGGCCCGCGACCCACGGGCCCACCGGAAACGGCTTCGTCAGCAAGAGGTGCATCGCCCTTGAGGACAGTGAATCTGCCCTCTGGACGGAGCCGGGCGGCCCCAGGCCCCGTCCGCTTCCTCCCGCCGCGCGACGCCCGCGCCGGCTCAGGTCACGGGGAAGGGATTGCGCTCGGCGAACTGCCGCTGGTGGAAGTACGGGTACGGCCAGGGCACGGTGCTGGCGGCGTCCAGCGTGGCCACCTGCGCGGGCGTGAGGTTCCAGCCGAGGGCGCCCAGGTTCTGGCTCAGCTGCTCTTCATTGCGCGCGCCGATGATGACGTTGGCCACGGTGGGCCGCTGGAGCACCCAGTTGAGCGCCACCTGCGGCACCGTCTTGCCCGTCTCCTTGGCTACCGCGTCGAGCGCGTCCACCACCCGGAACAGGTGCTCCTCCGGCACCTGCGGGCCGCCGCTCGCGGTGGCGGGGTTGTTCAGGCGGCTCGTCTCCGGACGCGCCGCGCCCCGGCGCAGCTTGCCGGTGAGCCGGCCCCAGCCCAGCGGGCTCCACACCACCGCGCCCACCTTCTGGTCCTGCGCGAGCGGCATCAGCTCCCACTCATAGTCGCGGCCGACGAGCGAGTAGTACGCTTGGTGCGCCACGTAGCGCGCCAGGTTGTAGCGCTCCGACACCGCCAGCGACTTCATCAGGTGCCAGCCGGAGAAGTTGGAGCAGCCGATGTAGCGGATCTTCCCCGCGCGCACGAGGTCATCCAGCGTGTTGAGCGTCTCCTCCACGGGCGTCGTCGCGTCGAAGCCGTGGAGCTGGAACAGGTCGATGTAGTCCGTCTTCAGCCGGCGCAGGGCGACCTCCACCGCGCGGGTGAGGTGGAAGCGCGAGGAGCCCACGTCATTGGGGCCCGGGCCCGCGCGGAACGTGGCCTTGGTGGAGATGAGGGCCTGGCCCCGCCGGCCCTCCAGCGCCTTGCCGAGGATCTCCTCCGCGAGCCCGCCGGAGTACACGTCCGCGGAGTCGAACATGTTCACGCCCGCCTCCAGCGCGATGTCCACGAGCCGCGTGGCCTCCTTCACGTCGCTGGAGCCAAAGCCCTTGAAGAAGTCCCCCGCGCCGCCAAACGTGCCCGTGCCCAGGCTGAGGACGGGGACCTTGAAACCAGAACCACCGAGCTGTCGGTATTCCATGACGTTCACCTCGTGACGAACCGGGAAGAATGGCGGCCCAGGTAACGACCCGTGGCGCGGCGCGCAACCGTCTTCGCGCACCGCGCGTCGTGCTTGAAGCGGCGCGAGGGGACGCCCATCATGCGCGCGCCTTCCCGGCCAGGGAGGCGGGGGTTTTTCCGCCACGTGAGTACGTCCGCGCCAGCATCCGGCCGCCCGGCTTCAGGGGCTCCTGGAGCAGGGGCCTTCGCCGCCATCCTTCGCGCCCTGGGTTACCTGCGCCGCTACCGGCTGGACGCCATCGGGGCGCTGCTGTCGCTGCTGCTGGTGTCGGTGGCGAACCTGGGCGCGCCGCAGATGATCCGCATCGCCATCGACCAGGGGCTCGCGCGGGGCGAGCAGGGGCCGGTGTGGCTGGCGGTGGGAGGGCTCATCGCCATCGCGCTGGGGCGGGGCCTGTTCAACTTCCTCCAGGGCTATCTCGCGGAGCGCGCGTCGCAGGGCGTGGCGTTCGACCTGCGCGACGCGCTCTTCGCGCGCATCCAGCGGCTCTCCTTCAGCTACTACGACCAGGCGCAGACCGGGCAGCTCTTGACGCGGCTGACCAGCGACGTGGAGGCGGTGCGCACCTTCGTGGGCAGCGGCGTGGTGCAGTTCGCGGCGGCGGCGGCGATGCTCGTGGGCTGCTCGGGGCTGCTGGTGTACCTGGATCCAGTGCTGGCGCTGGCGGCGCTCGCGGCCGTGCTGCCCATCCTCGTGGTGCTGCGCGCGTTCGTGATGAAGATGCGCCCGCTGTTCGGCCAGCTCCAGGCGCTGCTGGGCACGCTCAACACCACGCTCCAGGAGGACCTGCGCGGGCTGCGGGTGGTGCGGGCCTTCTCCGGCGAGGCGCGGGAGCAGGAGCGCTACGGCAGGACGAACGCGGAGCTGCAGGAGAAGAACCTGCGGCTGGTGGACGTGCTGTCCAGCAACTTCCCCTTCGTCACCTTCTTCGCCAACCTGGGGACGCTGATGGTGGTGGGCGTGGGCGGCTGGCGCATCTTCCACCAGCGGCTCACGCTGGGGGAGCTGGTGGCCTTCAACAGCTACCTGGCCTTCCTGTTGATGCCGCTGATGACCCTGGGCTTCATCGCGGCCAGCCTGTCGCGGGCGAGCGCCTCCGCGCTGCGCGTCTTCGAATTGCTGGACACGGCGGTGGAGGTGACGGACCGCCCGGGCGCCGTGCCGCTGCCGCCGCTCCAGGGCCGCATCGAGCTGCGCGACGTGCGCTTCCGCTACGCGGGCAGCGACCGGGAGATCCTGCGCGGCGTGAGCGTGACGCTGGAGCCCGGGCAGTTGGTGGCGCTGCTGGGCACCACCGGCTCCGGCAAGAGCACGCTCATCAACCTGCTGCCCCGCTTCTACGACGTCACCGGGGGCGCGGTGCTGCTGGACGGCCACGACGTGCGGGACGTGACGCTCTCGAGCCTCCGCTCGCAGATGGGCGTGGTGTTGCAGGACGCGCTGCTGTTCTCCGGCACGGTGCGCGACAACATCGCCTACGGCCGTCCGGACGCCACGCAGGCGCAGGTGGAGGAGGCGGCCCTGGCGGCCCAGGCGGCGGAGTTCATCCAGGAGCTGCCCCAGGGCTACGACACGGTGGTGGGCGAGCGGGGCGTGGGGCTGTCCGGTGGACAGCGGCAGCGGCTGGCCATCGCGCGGGCGCTGCTCACGGATCCGCGTCTGCTCATCCTGGACGACAGCACCTCGGCGGTGGATGCCCGCACGGAGACCGCCATCCAGGGGGCCCTGGACGCGCTGATGCGGGACAAGCGCAGGACGGCGCTGGTCATCGCCCAGCGCATCAGCACCGTCCGGGACGCGGACCTCATCCTGGTGCTGGACGAGGGCCGCATCGCCGCGAAGGGGCGGCATGAGGAGCTGATGGCCACCAGCGAGCTGTACAACGACATCCTCGGGTCGCAGCTCCTGCCCGCGCGCCAGCAGGGGACGACATGAGGCGGCCGGGCAGCATCGAGGCGCTGGCGGAGCTGGAGACCGGCCGCGCGCTGCGGCGCGGGAAGGTGTTCCGGCGGCTCATGGGCGAGATGCGTCCGTACGCGCGCACGCTCGCGGTCGCCATGGCCTTCATCCTGGTGGGCGCGGCCTGTCAGGCGGTGGGGCCCTATCTGGTGAGCCGGGCCATCGACCGCGACATCGGCGCGGGCGACGGCTGGGGGCTGCTGCGGACGTTGACGGCGCTGCTGGCGGTCTACGCCGTGGGCGCGCTGTCGCAGCGGGCGCAGACGCGGCGCGTGGGCCACACCGGGCAGCGCGTGCTGTCGGACCTGCGCCTGCGCCTCTTCGAGCGGCTCCAGCGCCTGCCGCTGGCCTGGTTCGACCGCCGGCCCCTGGGCGACCTGATGAGCCGGCTGCTCAGCGACGTGGACACGCTCAACCAGCTCTTCGCGCAGGGCATGACGCAGCTGCTGGGGTCGGTGCTGGGCCTGGTGGGCGTGCTCATCGCGATGCTGGCGCTCAACGCGCGCCTGGCGCTGGCGTGCTTCTCCCTCATCCCCGCCATCGTGTTCACGACGTGGTTCTTCGCGGCGCGGGCGCGCAACGCCTACCGCAAGACGCGCCAGACGGTGGGCGACGTGACGGCGAACCTCCAGGAGGAGATTGGCGGCGTGCGGCAGGCGCAGGCGTTCAACCGCACGGAGAAGAACATCGAGCGCTTCCGCGACCGCAACGCGGCCAACCGCGACGCGAACGTGGCGGCGGTGGGCATCACCTCCGCGTTCTCGCCGGCCATCGACCTGCTCTCCACGCTGTCCACGGCGCTGGTCATCGGCTACGGCGGGGTGCTGGCGCTGGACGGGCGGCTCACCGTGGGAGGGCTGGCGGCGTTCCTCATCTACGTGCAGCAGTTCTTCCGGCCGGTGCAGTTGGCCGCGTCGGTGGCCACGCTGGCGCAGTCCGCGCTGGCGGGGGCGGAGCGCATCTACGGCATCCTCGACGAGGCGCCGGAGCCGCCGGACGCCGAGGGCGCCGTGACGCTGGGGCCGCCGAGGGGCGAGGTGGTGTTCGACGCGGTGTCCTTCGGCTACGACCTGGAGCGGCCGGTGCTGCGCGACGTGTCCTTCCACCTGGAGCCCGGCCAGACGCTGGCGCTGGTGGGGCGCACGGGCGCGGGCAAGACGACGGTGGCGAGCCTCGTCCCGCGCTTCTACGACGTGACGGCGGGCGCGGTGCGCATCGACGGAGAGGACGTGCGGCGGGTGACGCGCGGCAGCCTGCGCCAGCGGATGGCCATGGTGCTCCAGGAGCCCTTCCTCTTCAGCGGCAAGGTGGCGGACAACATCGCGTACGGCAAGCAGGGGGCCACCCGCGAGGACGTGGAGGCCGCGGCGAAGGCGGTGCACGCGCACGACTTCATCACCCGGCTGCCGCAGGGCTACGACACCGTGCTGGGCGAGGGCGGCGCCACGCTCAGCCAGGGCCAGCGGCAGTTGCTGGCGTTCGCGCGCGCGGTCATCGCCGATCCCCGGGTGCTCATCCTCGACGAGGCGACGGCGAACGTCGACACGCGCACGGAGGGGCTCATCCAGCTCGCGCTCGGGAAGCTGCTCTCAGGCCGGACGAGCATCGTCATCGCGCACCGGCTCAACACCATCCGCCACGCGGACCTCATCCTGGTGCTGGAGCATGGCGCCGTCGTCGAGCGCGGCAACCACGACGAGCTGCTGGCGAAGGGCGGCCTCTACGCGGAGCTGTACCACCAGCAGTTCCGTGACACGCCGGAGACGGTCAAGGCCCTGGGCTGACCGCTCGCGAGAGGGCTCCACGGCGCCGCGCCGGGGCCGCCCTCACGCCGCGGCGCATCTGGCTTGCACGGCCCCTCTTCCCCCGTTACCCAGCGGGCGAGGGTGCGGCCCCGGCGGCCCGCGCTTCGCGGCGGCGGTCGCCATCTCCAGCATTCATTGCGGTGGAGAGCGGCCCGCATCCTCTTCAACCTCCAGGGAGCAGGCATGGCAGGCAGTCGAGGGACAGCGTTGGTGACGGGTACGTCCGCGGGAATCGGCGCGGTGTATGCGCGGCGGCTGGCGGGGCTCGGGTATGACCTCGTCCTCGTCGCACGGCGGGAGGAGCGGCTGCGGGCGCTCGCGGCGGAGCTGACGGCGGCGCACGGCGTCCGCGCGGAGGTCCTGAGGGCGGACCTCACGGCGGACGCGGACATCCACCGGGTGGCGGCGCGCGCGGGGGGCGAGGACCTCACCCTGCTCGTCAACAACGCGGGCGTGGGAGGGTACGGGCCCTTCGCGCAGGTGGAGCCGGACGCCCTGGAGGGGCTGGCCCACCTGCACATCCTGGCGCCCATGCTGGCCACGCGCGCGGCGCTGCCCGGCATGCTGGCGCGGGGACGGGGCGCGGTCATCAACGTCGCCTCCCTGCTCGCCTTCTCCGGCGCGATGCCGCCGGGTCCCCTCCCCCACCGCGCCACCTACGCGGGCGCGAAGGCGTTCCTCGTCCACTTCACCCGCACGCTCGCGGGCGAGCTGCGCGGCACGCCGGTGCGCGCGCAGGTCGTCTGTCCGGGCATGACCTTCACGGAGTTCAACGGCGGCTATCCCGGCACGATGTCGCCGGAGGACGTCGTCACCGCGTCGCTCGTGGCGCTGGAGCGCGGGGAGACGGTCTGCGTTCCGGGGCTGGCGTCCGCGGAGGCCGTCACCGCCCTGGAGCAGGCCGAGGCCGGGATGCTGCGGGGCGGCCAGTACACCCTCGCCGAACGCTACCGGAGCCCCGGCACGACCTGAGCCAGCAACGCATTTCCTGCACATGCATCCATTCCTGGTGAACCCTGCACGGAGGAAGCACCCATGAGCGGCACTTCAACGCGTCCCGCGGAAAAGAGTGGCACCTTCAAACTGGGCGGAGACCTGCCCATCCACCGCCTGGGCTACGGCGCCATGCAGCTCACCGGCCCCGGCATCTGGGGGCCGCCCAAGGACCGGGCGGAGGCGGTGCGCGTGCTGCGCCGCGCCCTGGAGCTGGGCGTGGACTTCATCGACACGGCGGACTCCTACGGCCCCTACTACAGCGAGGAGATCATCGCGGAGGCCCTGTCCCCGTACGCCAAGGGCGTGGTGGTGGCGACCAAGGCGGGCCTGGTGCGCACGGGCCCCAATGAATGGCATCCGGTGGCCGCGCCGAAGTACCTGCGCCAGGAGCTGGAGATGTCCCTGCGCCGGCTGAAGCTGGAGCGCATCGACCTGTACCAGCTGCACCGCATCGACCCGAAGGTCCCCGTGGAAGAGTCGCTGGGTGAGCTGAAGGCGCTCCAGAAGGAGGGGAAGATCCGCCACATCGGCCTGTCGGAGGTGTCGGTGCCGGAGATTGAACGGGCGCGCAAGGTGGTGGACATCGTGTCGGTGCAGAACCGCTACAACCTGACCGACCGCGTGCACGAGAAGGTGCTGGACTACTGCGAGAAGGAGGGCCTGGGCTTCATCCCCTGGTTCCCGCTGGCGACGGGGGGACTGGCGAAGGCCGGGGGCGCGCTGGACTCCGTGGCGAAGAAGCACCACGCGGCGCCCGCGCAGATCGCCCTCGCGTGGCTGCTGGCGCGCTCGCCGGTGATGCTGCCCATCCCGGGCACGTCCTCCGTGAAGCACCTGGAGGAGAACCTCGCGGGCGCGGAGGTGCAGCTGGGCAAGGAGGAGCTGGCGGCCGTGGACGCCCAGGCGTCAGGGCGCTGAGGCGGCCCGGCTACTTCCGCTTCACGTAGCGCAGGAGGAGCGTCACCAGCTCCTCCTGGAGCAGCCCCTGGGACAGGGCCTCGGGGCGCTCCACCACCGCGCGGTGGATCACCGCGTGCGACACCGTGTCGATGAGCCACAGGGCCAGCTCCGGGTCCGGCACGTCGGTGCGGAAGTGGCGGAGGGCGTCCAGCATCGGCGCGTCCTCCGGCTCCCATTTCCGGGCGCGGCGCGCGGGCAGCTCCTCCGTCAACGCATGGTGCAGCTTCGGCGACACCGCGTGGGCCGCGAAGCCCAGCGCCACCAGCGTCCGGATGAGTTCCTCCAGGGTGTCGAAGCCGCGCGTCGCCAGCACCTCCCGAGCGGCCTCGCGCTGCGCCTTCACGTGCCGGCGCGACACCTCCGCCACCAGCGCTTCCTTGTTGGGAAAGAACTGGTACAGCGACGCCACGTTGACGCCCGCGCGCTCCGCGATCCGGTTCGTCGTCAGCTTCGCGGCGCCGTCGCGCACCAGAATGTCAGCAGTCGCCTGCACCAGCGCGTCCACCGTCGCGCGCGAGCGCTCCTGCGTGGGCATCTTCCGAGGAGAGAGCTTCGCGCGCGGCATGACGGACTCCTGGAGCGGGAACGCAAGCTGACAATATAAGCACTTCCTTACATTTTCATCTCCATTGACGCGAGCCCCCGCGGGGCCGTCGCGACAGGAGATCGCCATGTCCTCCCCTCCCCTCCCGGTGCTCATCGCTGGCGCCGGGCCCACCGGCCTGACGCTGGCCTGTGACCTCGCACGCCGGGGGCTCCAAGTGCGTCTGGTGGACGCGGCCCCGGGCCCGTTCGCCGGCTCGCGCGGGAAGGGGCTCCAGCCCCGCACGCTGGAGGTGCTGGACGACCTGGGCGTGCTGGACGCGGTGCTCGCCGCGGGCACCGCGTACCCTCGGCTGCGGCTCCACTGGCGGCGCTTCGTCGTGGGCCGCTGGACGATGGTCCCCCGCCATCCGGTGACTCCGGACGTGCCCCACCCCGACCCCTGGCTCGTGCCGCAGGCGCGCACCGAGTCCATCCTGCGCGACCGGCTGGCGTCGCTTGGCCACGGGGTGGAGTTCGGCACGGCGCTCACCGGCTTCACCCAGGACGACACCGGCGTCACCGCCACCCTGGCCCGAGGCGATGCGGTGGAGACCGTTCGCGCGGAGTACCTGGTGGGCGCGGACGGGGGCCACAGCCGCGTGCGCAAGGTCCTGGGCCTGGCGCTCCACGGCGAGACGCACGAGGAGGAGCGCATGGTCGTGGGCGACGTGCGCGTGGACGGGCTGGACCGTGAACACTGGCACGTCTGGCCCTTCGCGAAGGGCGGCATGGTGGCGCTGTGCCCGCTGCCCGGCACGGAGCGCTTCCAGTTGGTCCTCCAGGTGAAGCCCGGCGGCACCGTGCCGGAGCTCACCGAGGCCGCGTTGAACGAGCGGTTCCAACACGCGGCCCGCCCTGGCCTCGCGCTGCGCCTCCACGACGCGAGCTGGCTGTCCGTGTACCGGCCCAACGTGCGCATGGTGGACCGCTATCGCGTGGGCCGCGTCTTCCTCGCCGGGGATGCCGCGCACGTGCACCCTCCCGCGGGAGGCCAGGGCCTCAACACTGGCGTCCAGGACGCCTACAACCTGGGCTGGAAGCTGGACCATGTCCTCCGGGGCGCGGACCCCGCCCTGCTCGACACCTACGAGTCGGAGCGGCTGCCCATCGCCGCGAGCGTGCTGGGCCTGTCCCAGAAACTCTTCCAGGGCCTGAGCCAGAGCGGCCTGAGCGCCCAGCGGCGCGGGGCGGAGACGCGGCAACTGGGCCTGAGCTATCGCGGCGGTCCGCTCGCGCCCGGAGCCTCCGTCGACACCGCCCGTGTGCGCGCGGGAGACCGGGCTCCGGACGCGCCGGGCCTGGATGCACGGGGCCATCCCTCGCGGCTGTTCGATGCCTTCCGAGGCCCTCACTGGACGCTGCTCGCCTTCGGGCCGGAGTCCTCGGATGTGGCCGCATGGGCCCGCTCCTGCTTCGGCGACGTCGTGCGGACCCTCTCCATTCGCGCGAAGGGAGCGCCCGTGGCCACCGGCGCCTTCCTCGATGCGGAGGGGCACGCGCACCGGGCCTACGATGTGGCCCCGGGCGCGCAAGCGCTCATCCTGGTGCGCCCCGATGGCTACGTGGGGCACGCGTCCCGGACAGGCCAGCGCGAGGCCCTGGAGCAGTTCCTGAAGCCGCTCCTGCCCCTGCCCGTGGCCCAGCCCCGGGTGGATGCCGCACCGGCCGTCACCGCTGGATTCACGGATGCGTAGTGGGGAGCAATCCTGTCACGCTTCACGCTTCCGCGAAGCCCTGGAGACTCCCACCATGTCCATCCACTCCTTCCGCGGAGGCGTCGCCTCCGCCGCCGCGCTCGGCCTCCTCACGCTGTCCGCCTGTGGCTCGGGTGATGGCGCCGACGCTTCGGCCCGCGAGGTGCGCGTGCGCATCGAGAACGTGGCGCCGTTCCAGCAGCTCAAGTCCGGACGCTTCGACACGAAGCTGAGCGGCACGTCGCCGGGCCCGCTGGCGCCGGGGGACGCCTACGAGTTCAGCTTCACGGCGGGCGTGAAGCACCGGCTGACCTTCGTCGCGATGTTCGGCCAGTCCAATGACTGGTTCTTCGGAACGGAGCCCCAGGGCATCCCCCTCTACTCCGCCGACGGCCGGCCCCTCTCCGGCAACATCACCGACCAGGTGCTCCTCTGGGACGCGGGCACGGAGGTGGACGAGGAGCCCGCGGTGGGCCCGCACACCGGCCCGAAGCAGGCGACGTCCACGGACGGCCCGGGCGCCAAGGACTTCAATCCCAACGTGCGGCGCGTGGGCCCGCGCCCCGTGCTCACCAGCGGCCAGACGTTCGTCCTGCCCGCCATCGCGTCGATGATCCGCGTGCTCGTGGCCTCCGACGCGGCCACGCACCGCTTCACCGTGCGCATCGAGAACATCTCCGACGACCGCGTCACCCTCACCACCTCCGAGGGCATCAAGCCCGTGCGCATCTCCCCGGGCGTCTGGACGGTGAGCGACGGCAACGAGACCCTCTTCACGGAAGGCCAACCGGACCGGGGCCTGGGCCTGGAGGCCATCGCGGAGACGGGCGACGCCGCGGCCCTCCTCGCCTACCTCACGCCGCTGACGGGCGTGGCCACGCCGCTCTCACCGGGCATCTTCGCGCTGCACAACGCCGCCGCGCCGCTCTTCACCGAGGGCGCGCCGGACCGGGGCCAGGGGCTGGAGCTGCTCGCGGAGACGGGGGATGTGTCCCGCCTGGCCAGCGCCCTCTCCGCGAGCCCGCCCACGGGCGTGCGCACGTCGGGTTCGTTCAACTCGCCCGTGGGTGCGTCCGCCCCCGGTCCCCTCCTGCCGGGCCACGCCTACGAGTTCGACGTGAGCGCCCGCCCCGCCGAGCGGCTGTCCTTCGCGATGAGGTTCGGCCAGTCCAATGACTGGCTCTTCGGCACCGACGAGCAGGGCATCGCGCTGTTCGACGCCTCGGGCACGCTCCTGACGGGCGACGTGACGTCCCGCGTGTCGCTGTGGGACGTGGGCACGGAGTTGGATGAGGAGCCCGCGGTGGGCCCGCACCAGGGTGCTCCGGAAGGCGGCCTGGACCCCGACAAGACCGTGCGCCGGGTCCCCCCGTCGCGGTACGGCACGCCCGTGTCCCAGCACCTGCGCGTCACCCTCACCGAGGTGAAGTAGACGCTCCGGGCGCGGGCGGGGGCCTCACCGCGCCTCGCGCTCGGCGGTGTCCTCGCCGTCGGGGTCCACGGCGGGGCCGTCCTGGAAGGAGCTGGGCAGGAGGCTGAAGGGCAGCACCTTCGCCAGCGCCGCCAGCAGCAGGATGCCGCCCGGCGCGGCGAAGATGGCCAGCGCGGGGATGGCCTTCGCCACGTCGATGAGCTGGGCGCGCATGCGCTGGCGCTCGTCGGCGGTGAGCTTCTGGCGCCGCGCCGCCTTGGTGAGCAGCACCGCCAGGTCGCCCGTCTCGCGCGCCTCCTGCATCAGCCGGTGGAAGTTCTTCTCCAGCGTCTCCTGCATCCCGGCCATCAGGTCCTCGCCCATGGCCCCCGCCGCGTCCGACACGGTGAAGACATCCACCAGCGAGCGGTGCCGCGCGTAGAACTCCGCCATCTCCAGCTCCAACCGGCGCAGCTCCGCCTGGGGCACGTGCAGCGCGCCCGCCAGCGTGTCGATGAAGGCCCGCTCCCGCCGCGTGCGCCGGCCGTCCACCAGCGCCGCCAGCAGCGTCTGCTCCAGGAGCAGGTGGCGCATGTCCACGCTGCGCACCCGGCGCACCACGTCCCGCACGTCGCGCTTGCGCTCGAAGGACTGGCGCACCGCGGCCTTCACCTCGCCCTCCAGCGCGTGCGGCAGCTTCAGGCCCTCCACCTGCCGGAGGATGGCGCGGCGCGCGGGCGGGCTGGGCTCCCGGTCCACGCACGCGAGCGCGGTGAGCACGTCCACCAGCAGCGCCTTCTGCCGCGCCGCGAAGTCCCACCGCCGCTCCGCGCCCGCCCGGGACAGCCGCCCGCGGGAGAACAAATCAATGGCCTGCCGGCAGAACAGCTGCGCGTCCGCGTACTGCGCGCCGTTGTGCAGCACCAGCCCGTACACCGGGTCTCCGGCCAGCGACGGCGCCCGCTTGTCGAGCGCGTCCTCCACCCGCCCCACCATCCGCCGGGGCACCGGCAGCCCCGCCGCGAGCCGCGCGTCCAGCGCCTGCGCCAGGTTCAGCTCGCCCGCCAGCACGGAGAAGAGCACCAGCAGCTGCTCCACCCGGGGGCCCTCCGGCGCATCCATCACCCGCGCCAGATCCAAGGCCATGCGCGCCAGCGTGCGCACCACGGCGTGGAACAGCTCATCCTCCACCGCGCGTCCCGGGGTGTCGAAGGGTTCGCCCCCATCCACCGGCGAGGGCAGCGGTACGGGCGTGCCGTAGACGAGCCCCGAGGCCCGCAGCGTGCGCCGCAGGAAGGCGCGGCCCCGGGCGCGGCCCGACGAGGCGTCCGGGAGCGAGGGAAGCGGGACGGGCGCGGGGGCCTGCGCATGCGCGGCGACCACGTCCGCCAGGAGCGTGGCCAGCCAGGTCCCCCTTCCAAAAACCAGCACCGACACCGGTACACCCCTCGAAGCGCGCGGCCGGCCTTCCCCGCCGGGACGCACTTCGCGGGGAATAACCCAGCCGCTCCCGGGATGCCACCCGGCCCCGGGACGGCGGCGGCGTCCTGCAACGGAAGCTGATGGAGGGGGTGAAAGACACCGCGCCCGTCCACTCGGAGCGGACGGGTGGGGCCTACAGGGAGGCGGCCTTGCCCGGCTCCAGGGCGAGCACCTTGGCGGTGCCCCGGGCCTTCTTCAGCTCGGAGGTGAACGTCTCCGGGGTGCCGGTGAGGGCGGGGAAGGTGCCGTAGTGCATGGGCACCACGGACTTCACCTTGAGCAGCTTCGTGGCGACGGCGGCCTGCGCGGGGTCCATGGTGAAGTGGCCGCCGATGGGGAGCATGGCCACGGTGGGCTTGAACTGCTCCGCGACGAGCTCCATGGACTGGAAGGCCCCGGTGTCCCCGGCGTGGTACAGCGTGGGGCCGTTGGCGATTTCAATGACGAAGCCCAGGGGCGCGCCGGCGTACTG
Source organism: Corallococcus silvisoli (assembly GCF_009909145.1). Taxonomy (NCBI): domain Bacteria; kingdom Pseudomonadati; phylum Myxococcota; class Myxococcia; order Myxococcales; family Myxococcaceae; genus Corallococcus; species Corallococcus silvisoli. The sequence continues at coordinate 586,466 of NZ_JAAAPJ010000001.1, read as the reverse complement.
CGACGGGGCCTTGGGGTCCGCCTGGTAGCTGCTGGAGTGCACCGCCTCCACGAAGTGGATGGTGGCGTCCTTCACCTGGAAGGTGCCGCCGGCGTTGCCGCCCATGTTCTGCGCGTCCGGCACGCCCAGCAGCGACACCAGCTCGAAGGAGCCGAACACCTTGGCCTGGGTCTTCTGGGCCAGGGCCTTCGTCTCCCCCACGTGGTCGAAGTGACCGTGGGAGACGAGGATGGCGTCCAGCGCCTCCGGCCAGGTGGCGCCCTGGGGCGCCTTGGGGTTGGTGAGCCACGGGTCGATGGCGATGACCGCGCCGCCCGGCGTCTTCACCACGAACGCGGCGTGGCCCCACCAGGTGACCTCCGTCTTGCCCGCCGTGGCGGGGGCCTTGCCCGCCTTGCCCGCGGCCTTGTCCGCCGTGGGGGCCTTGGCCGCCGGAGCCGCGGGCGTCGTCGGCGTGCCCTGCGCGAAGGCCACGCCCGAAACACCCAGCACCGCGCCCACCACCACTGCCTTCAGCTCGTTGCGCATCGTTGTCCACTCCAGGAGGAAGGAAAGAGACGACATGTCGCCGTGCCGCCCGGGGGCGCCGCACGGCTGGGGCGCCACATAACACTCCGACAGGGGGGCGGAAGGGGGCTGGCGCGTCCGGCTGCTCCGGGAAGGACAGAGGCCTTCATCCACCCACGGCGGGGGAATGTGGTTCCCTGGGGGAGGCAGCGCGCTACGCTCGACAGCCGCGTGGACCATCGATTCCAAGTCAGCCTCCGAGGGGTCATCGACCTCCTGTCCCACCACCTGTACAGCTCGCCGGGGGTCTACGTGCGGGAGCTGCTCCAGAACGCCACGGACGCGATTCGCGCCCGGCAGCAGTTGGAGCCCGGGGCGGTGGGGGCGGTGGGGCTGGAGCTGCGGGAGAAGCAGGACGGCGGGCCCCCCACCCTGCTCTTCACCGACGAAGGCGTGGGGCTGACGGAGGAGGAGATCCACCGCTTCCTCGCCACCATCGGCGAGTCCTCCAAGCGGGAGCAGCTGGAGGCACGCCGCAACGACTTCATCGGCCAGTTCGGCATCGGCCTCCTGTCGTGCTTCATGGTGTGCGACGAGCTGCTGGTGGTGACGCGCTCGGCGAAGGGGGATGGGCGGACGCTGGAGTGGCGGGGCCGGCATGACGGCACCTACGACGTGCGCGTCTCCGAGCACCCGCTGAACGCCCCCGGGACGCACGTCTACCTGGTCGCCCGCCCGGACATGGGGGAGTGGTTCACGCCCGAGCGGGTGCGCCAGCTCGCGAAGCACTACGGGGGCCTGTTGCCCTTCCCGGTCCGGCTCACGGTGGGGGGGCAGACGGAGACCCTCAACCCGGACGGGCCGCCCTGGCGCCGCCAGTACGAGACGGCGGGAGACAAGCGGCAGGCGCTGCTCGCATACGGGCGCGAGGTGTTCGGCACGGACTTCCTGGATGTGATTCCGCTGCGCTCAGAGGCGGGGGGCGTGGACGGGGTGGCGTTCGTGCTGCCGGCGTCGCCGCACTTCAACGCGAAGCAGAAGCACCGCGTGTACCTGAAGCACATGCTCTTGTCGGAGAGCGCGGAGAACCTGCTTCCGGAGTGGGCGTTCTTCGTGAAGTGCGTGGTGAACGCGAACGGCCTGAGGCCCACCGCGAGCCGCGAGTCCTTCTACGAGGACGCGGTGTTGTCCCGGGCGCGCGAGGCGCTGGGCCAGTCGCTGCGCCAGTACCTGATGGACCTGGCGCGCGAGGAGCCCCGGTCGCTCCAGCGGTTGATCGCCCTGCATGGGCTGTCGGTGAAAGGGCTGGCGCTGGACGACGACGCCTTCTACCGGCTGGTCATCGACTGGCTGCCCTTCGAGACCTCGCTGGGGGTGATGACGTTGGCGGACTACCGGCGTTCGTGGCCGGTGGTGCGCTACACGCCGACGCTGGACGGGTTCCGACAGGTGGCGCGGGTGGCGGCGGCGCAGGGGCTGTGCGTGCTGAACGCGGCGTACACGCACGACACGGCGCTGCTGGAGAAGCTGCCACACGTGGTGGCGGACGCGCAGGTGGCGGCGTTCTCGTCGGCGGACCTGCCGCAGAGCTTCGAGGAGCTGACGTTGGACGAGCGCGAAGCCCTCTACCCGCTGCTGCGATTGGCGGAAGGGGTGCTGGCGCCATTCCGGTGCGGGGTGGAGGTAAAGAAGTTCTTTCCGGCGGAGGTGCCCACGCTCTACAGCGCGGACGCGGAGGGCGCGTTCCGGCGGGACGCGGAGCGGGCGCGCGAGGGGTCGGATGATTTGTACGCGGGCGTGCTGGACGGGGTGCTGGCGGGGGCGGGGGGACAGGAGCGGGCGCTGTTGTGCCTCAACCTGCACAACCCGGTGGTGCGCCGGCTGGCGGGAGTGGAGGGGCGGGAGCTGTTGAAGCTGTCGGTGGAGATGCTCTACGTGCAGGCGCTGCTGTTGGGACAACACCCGCTGAACGCGCAGGAGATGGCGTTGTTGAACCATGGGCTGCTGGGGCTCATCGCCGCGCGGTTGGATGAGGGCGGCGGGGGTGGTTCGTCGGGTCCGGGGTCTCGGGGGATGCACTGATGGAGGACTGGCGCCAGCAGGTGGATGCATTGCGCGCGAGGGCGGACGAGCTGCCCGAAGGCGACGCGAAGGTGCGCGCGCTGGAGGAGGCGGTGCGGCTGACGGACGTGCACGGCGACGGGGTGCTGGGGTACGAGCTGCGGGACGCGCTCATCGACGCGGCGACCTTCGGGGGATATCCGGACAAGGCGCTGGTGGCGTTCGCGTGGTGCCGGGTGCAGCAGAAGAAGGACCCGGTGCGGTTCGAGCCCGAGGAGATGCTGTGGAAGCAGAAGTGGGTGGTGGGGCGGCTGGACGAGTTCCCGCACATCAGCCGAAAGCAGATCGCCGACGCGCTGGATGACGTGGAGCAGAGCTTCGCGAAGCTGGACGCGGGCGAGCGGGCGGCGCTGAAGCTGCGCTATCAGATGGCGCGGGACATGGGTGACGCGGCGGAGGCGGAGCGCCTGTGGCAGGCGTGGCTGGTGGCCCCGAGGGACCACCTGACGGACTGCCGCGTGTGCGAGCTGGACGACGAGCTGGATCATCACGTGGACAAGGGTGAGTGGGAGCAGGCCATCCGGAAGGCGAAGCCCATCCTGGAGGGGCGGCAGTCCTGCGCGGAGATCCCGCACCTGACGTTGGGAACGCTGCTGTACCCGTTCTTCAAGCTGGACCGGATGAAGGAAGCGCGGGACTGCCACGTGCGCGGCTACGCGATGGTGGCGAAGAACCGCGAGTTCCTCTCCACGGTGGGAGAGCACCTGGAGTTCCTGGCGCTGACGGGCAACCTGTCGCGAGGGCTGACGCTGCTGGAGAAGCACCTGGGCTGGGCGCTGGAGCACGCGAGCCACCGAGACCGGTTCACCTTCTACGCGGCGGCGACGTTCCTGCTGGGTCAGGTGGTGGCGGAGGGACGCGAAGAGGTGAGCCTGCGACTGCCCCGAGCGTTCGCGCTGCACGCGGCGGACGGTGGCTACGCGACGCGGGCGCTGAAGGACTGGATGGCGACGCAGGCGCGAGACATCGCGGCGCGGTTCGATGCGCGCAACGGGACGCAGCGGTTCTCGGCGTTGCTGGCGCGAAGTGAGGCGCTGGCGAAGGAAGTCCGGTTGTTCCCGCTGGATTGAGCGGACGTCGCATGCCCTGGCTCTCCAGGAGGCCGCTTCGCTTGACGAAACCAACAAGGCGCCACCCGTGTCCGACACAAACCGCGAGTGGGGCGAGTCGCTTCTCTGCTCCGGAGCCCACTTGCCTACGCGTGAAGCACGAAAGTCTTTTCGTGCCGCGGAGGCAGGCCTTATCCATCCAGATTCATGGAAGGCATGCAACGTCGCCTGACTGGATCGCAAGCTCGAGCCGGGCGTTCACTGACCTGCTTCGGAGTCCCCATGTTCTTTTCGATCATCCCTGGGATGCGCGCGGCTCGAAGGATCGGTGCGGCGGAGCGGAAGCAGAAGGCTGGCGACCTCGCGGGAGTGATGACGGTGTGCGCGGAGGCGCTGGAGATTCTGGGCGCGCCCGGAGTCGAGCTGGAGATGCCGTGGTGTCGCTCAGCGGCGCCAATGGCCCTCGCGGGCTATTGCCAGGCGGGACGCCAGTTGGAGCGGAGGGAGGATGTCCTCCGAATGCTGACCCGCTGGCGGCCTACGTATCTGGCATGGATGAAGGAATCCCTGGCTCCCCAAGAGGCCGCATGGTTCCAGTGGTTCGAGGAGGCCTTAGGCGCTCTGAGCAGCGATCCACGGCCCTGAGCCTCAGCGCTTCAGCACCGCAGTCTGCAATGCCTTACCCTCCGCGCCGTTCGAAAATCGTGAGCGGTCGTTCAGGAGCCGGCCCATCCAGGAGCCCCTTTGGAAGCAGGCCAGAGGAACTGGCTTCGAAGGCTTGAGCATCCTTGACGAGTTGCCGGACCGACGCGTCGCGCAGTTCCCCTTGGTATGCCAGGGTGTCTTCACATCGGAGAAGCAGCCACTCGATATCCCCATGAGGGGTGCCTGGCCTCTTCAAAAGCCCGTGAAGAACTCCGGCCAGGGCGCGAGTCCATTTCTCTGTCTCACTGCCAGCCATCTCGCCTCCTACCTGTGAACATCAAGATGCAAGCCTTCGACATGGACGGAGCCGCACCTCGAGTGCAGTCCGCCGTGCCTGCATGTTGCCCTCCGCACCCCACGTCGAGGTCGCGTTCGAGAGCTACGAGCCGATGTCATTCCACGAGCAGCGTTCGAAGAGCCAGCGCAGAGCGAGGTCCTCGACGTATTGCTGATCACCTCCACGCCGGCCGTCGAAATCGAGTGAAGTGTCGGTGTTGCCGAACTCTCCAAGCAGCACCTCGAACTCCCAAGCGCCGGGCGGATCTTCAACTGGAGTGAAGCGTAGGTAGCGCGTCACCCCTTGGACCTCGCGCGAGATCTCCAGGCGTTCGATTCCCGCTAGACGGACGTTTTTGATTCGCAGCGAGTTGCCGGATGCGAGCTGTTCAGACCACGAACGAAATGTTCTCTCTAGGGCATTCAGTTTCGACATGGCGCTCTGTCAGCGACGAAGGAGTGAGAGCCCAGAAGATAGAGCAGTTGCACGGACGTCACCGCACCGTTTGGTCCGCCGTGCCGGCATGTTGCCCTCCACGAAAGGAGCCGTTGGACGCGCTGAAGCGTCGGGACCGACAGTCCGTCCGGGTGTTGAGGCGAGCTCGCGCCCTGCAGTTGCTGGGAGAGGACTGGACCGGGGTGGCCGCCGCGGAAGCAGCCGTCCTCTTGCAGAGTTCAGGTTCACTTATCCGTCGTGGTTCCGAGGATTGGCGCATGGAAGCCGCGCTCTACATCGACCCGCACTTCACCGCTGCTTTCCACGAGCACCAGGATCCGGGCATCCCCGATCCGCATCCACCACTCGCGTTCGCTGAGTTGCTCGATATGCAACCAGTGGTCGACGACCAGTTCGTCAAACACCCCTTCGTTCTTCACATCTACGTCACCTGATTGACGATGAGCCAGCAATCGCCATTCCCGGCCAGGGGATTCAGCAAGGCGGAGGGCTCTTGCAGCTTCGTTCTCATTCTTTTCGCTCATGACTCTCACCGTTTCGGAGACACCTCAAGAGCATCTTCGAGCACTTCCGCGAGACTGGAACTTCCTGTTGCGCGAACATCAACCTGTATGGCCGCACCCCACGTCGAGGTCGCGTTCGAGAGCTACGAGCCGATGTCACTCCACGAGCAGCGTTCGAAGTGCCAGCGCTGAGCGAAGTCCTCGACGTACCGCTGTTCACCCCCACCACCGGGACTCGCTCCCCCGGCGTCCTCAGGTTGAACAGCGTCGCCTGCTGCTTGGACCGTCCGCGAATCGCGTCCTCCGATGTGCGGGCGCCCCCGCGTCGGTGCGGGTGTCGCTCCCCATGAGGGGTTCCTCCGCAGTGGCGGACTTCACTGCGCGTGAGGCAGACTGCCGCGCCCCCATTCCCTGTCACAGGAGGAAGTCCCCGTGGCGCTGTCGAAGCATCACGCAGTGAAGCCGTTCCGGATGCACCTGATTCCAGGCCTGCTCCTCCTGACGCTGGCCGGTTGCTCGAGTTCGAAAGAGGAGACGGGCCCGGATGACCTGGAACCCGCACAGCAGCAGGGCTCCTGGACGCCCCTCCCGTCGGGCTCGCCGCTCTCCGCCAGGCTCGAAGTGGCGAGTGTCTTCGATGGCCAGAACGTCCTGCTCTGGGGCGGACGAGGCAGTTGCCCCCCCGACGGCGTCTGCGGAGATGGCGCCCGGTTCAACATGGCCGAGAAGACCTGGACGCCCCTGTCGGCCCAGGGGGCATTGTCCGCGCGCACTCAGCATTCAGCGGTGTGGACCGGCAAGAAGATGATCGTCTGGGGAGGACTGGGTTGCGGCGGCCCACAAAGCCCCTGTGGCGATGGCGCGCTCTACGACCCCGCGACCAACACCTGGAGCCCCCTCAAGTCCAACTACGCGCCCTCTCCGCGTGGGGGACACAAGGCCGCCTGGACGGGTGAGGTGATGCTGGTATGGGGCGGCCAGGATCCCCAGCAGCGGCGCATCTTCGGGGACGGGGCCATCTACTACGAGAAGGAAGCCCTCTGGACGACCATGAACTTCGTCCAGGCCCCCGTGGGGCGCCGCGACCACACTGCGGTGTGGATGGACAATGTGCTGCACATCTGGGGCGGAAATGGCGGCAGTCCCTACGACGTAGCCCTGGCGGACGGGGCGACGTACGGCCCCTTCTTCGACAAATGGGCGGTGCTGCCAACCGAAGGGGCGCCCACGGGCCGCTGGTCGCACACGGCGGTGTGGACCGGCGAGCGGATGATCATCTGGGGCGGGATCGGCTGCGGCGACGCCCAACAGAATCCGCCGATCTACTGTGACAAGGGCGCCGCGTTTGATCCGGTGTACGGCAAGTGGTCCCCTGTCTCCACCAAGGGCGCGCCCTCACCGCGCATCGGCCACTCCGCCGTGTGGACCGGCTCGAAGATGGTCATCTGGGGTGGCACTTCGCCGAACTGCGGCTCCGGCGGAGGCGTCTGCTCGGACGGCGCGGCCTATGATCCGGTCACGGACACGTGGGCGCCGCTGCGCACCGAAGGAGCCCCTTCCGCGCGCTCCGGGCACGTGGGCCTGTGGACGGGCAACGCCTTGTTCATCTGGGGAGGAATGGGCGCCGGCGGTGCGGATGCGCCCCTGTCGGATGGCGCCCTCTGGGTGCCGTGAGTGCGCGACGGTCGCGGCACAAGTGTCCAAGCCTGTGCCGCCCCGTGCAATGACAGGCCTCGAACTGCATCCCCGCTTCAGCAGCTCGCCAGGAACTCGGGCCCGGAAGCGGCCCCCCACCCATACTCGCGCATTCTCGGATCCAAGCAGGAAAGGACGCCTTGAACGGAACATCTTCAAGGCATCGCCAATCAGTGGCGTCGCAAGCGTTGTGGACGCCAGGGAGGCGTTGCTTGAGCTGCGGAAGGCCCTCGATGAGGAGTCGCCAGAGCGAGTGAGCGCCAGTGCCAGGCGGTTCATCGCCAGCACTGGCGTGTCGACTCCGGCAGCCACCCGGGAGCCCCCGCGAACCTGACGAAAGTCAGTCGGGATTCAGCGCTTCAGCTTCGAGAACGGATTGTTGAACGGCTCCGGCTTCTTCTGCGCCGCCGGAGGCTGACTCGCGGGCTTCTGCGCGGGCCGCTCCGTCATCCGTGCCTGGACCGGCTGCGCGGGTCGGCCCGACGGCTGCGGCGCCCCACCCTCCAGCACCGCACGCACTGACAACGCCAGACGCTTGCGCGCCAGGTCCACGGTCAGCACCTTCACCGTCAGCCGGTCGCCCACCTTGGCCACCTCCGACGGGTCCTTGATGAAGCGCGCCGCCAGCTGCGACACGTGCACCAGTCCGTCCTGATGCACGCCCACGTCCACGAACGCGCCAAACGCCGTCACGTTCGTCACCACGCCCTGCAACACCATCCCCTCCTTCACGTCCTCCAGCGACCGCAGATCATCCCGCGTCGCGTGCGCCGTGAAGTCACCGCGCGGGTCGCGGCTCGGCTTCTCCAGCTCCGCCAGGATGTCCTTCAGCGTCAGCTCTCCCAGCTCCGGCCCCAGGTAACGCTTCGCCTCGATCTTGCGCACCAGCGCCGCGTTCCCCACCAGCGACGCCACGTCCACGCCCAGGTCCTTCGCCATCCGCTCCACCACCGCGTAGCGCTCCGGGTGCACCGCGCTCGAATCCAGCGGCTCCGGCCCGCGCACGCGCAGGAAGCCCGCCGCCTGTTCGAACGTCTTCGGCCCCAGGCCGCTCACCTTCAGCAGCTCCCGCCGCGTCGTGAACCGCCCCTTCGCCGCGCGGTGCGCCACCAGCTTCTTCGCCAGCGACGGCCCCACGCCCGACACGTGCTCCAACAGCTGCGGCGACGCCGTGTTCACGTCCACGCCCACCGCGTTCACGCACGAGTCCACCACCTCGCCCAGCTTCTTCTTGAGCAGGCCCTGGTCCACGTCGTGCTGGTACTGCCCCACCCCGATGCTCTTCGGGTCGATCTTCACCAGCTCCGCCAACGGGTCCTGCAACCGCCGCCCAATCGACACCGCCCCGCGCAGCGACACGTCCAGCTCCGGGAACTCCTCCCGCGCCACCTCCGACGCCGAATAGATGGACGCCCCCTGCTCGCTCACCGACACCACGGGGACCTGCACGCCCATCGCCTTCAGCGTGTCCCGCGTGAAGACCTCCGCCTCCCGGCTGCCCGTGCCGTTGCCCACGGCGATCAGCTCCGGCTTGTGCTTGCGCACCACCGCCTCCAGCAGCTTCGCCGCGCGCGCCCGCTCGTCCGCGCTCCGCTCCGAGTAGAGCGTCGTCGTCTCCGCCACCATCCCCGTCGCGTCGAGCATCACCAGCTTGATGCCCGTGCGCAGCCCCGGATCCAACGCCAGCACCGCCCGAGCCCCCGCCGGCGCCGTCAGCAACAGGTGCCGCAGGTTCTCTCCAAACACACCAATGGCGCCCTTGTCCGCGCGCTCCTTCAACTCCGCGCGCAGCTCCGACTCCAGCGACGGCCCCATCAGCCGCTCCCACCCGTCCTCCACCGCCGCGCGCAGCTCGCCCGCGAACAACGACTGCGGCCGGGTCACCACCCGCCCCGTGAAGAGCCCCTTCACCTCGTCATCCGGAAGGCCCAGCTTCACCTTCAGCACGCCCTCCTCCTCGCCGCGCAAGAGCGCCAGCACGCGGTGGGACGGGGCCTGGGACAGCGGCTCCTCGTGGCCGTAGTAGTTCTCGAACTTGGTCGTCTCGCCCTTCTTCGCGGGCACCACGTCCGAGCGCAGCGAACCCCGCTTCGTGCACAGGTCGCGCGCTTCACGCCGCAGCCTCGCGTCCTCCGCCACGCGCTCCGCGCAGATGTCCCGCGCGCCCGCCAGCGCCTGGGCCACGTCCGCCACGCCCTTCTCCGCGTCCACGTAGGGCTTCACGCGCGCGTCCAGGTTCTCCCCGCGCGGGACCTCCTGCTTCCACACCAGGTCCGCCAGCGGCTCCAGCCCCTTCTCCCGGGCGATGGCCGCGCGCGTGCGGCGCTTGGGCTTGTACGGGAGGTACAGGTCCTCCAGCTCCGCGCGCGTGCGCGCCGCATGGAGCGCCTTCGACAGCTCCGGCGTCAGCTTCCCCTGCTCCTCGATGCTGCGCAGGATGGTGTCGCGCCGCCCGTCCAGCTCCGCGCGCTCCGTGGCCCGGTCGAGGATGGCTTGAATCTGGACCTCGTCCAGGCCCCCCGTGGCCTCCTTGCGGTAGCGCGCGATGAAGGGGACCGTGCCCCCCTCTTCATGAAGCGCGAGGGTCCGGTCCACCTGCTCCGGCTTGATGCCCAGCTCCTGGGCCAACGCGACGGCATAGACGTGCATGGCGCCCGTCTATACCCCGGTCCTCGCGCGCCTCCCAGCGACGCGCTCCTCCCCAGCCAGGCACCCGACGGAGGGCCTCCAGCCCCTGGAAAGCCCTGCTCGCATGCATGAAAAAAGGGCCGCGCGGGGAGCCCCCCACGCGGCCCTTCTTCACTTCACGGCCCTCACGCCGGCTGGATGTCGCTGTTCTTCACGCGGAAGGTGTGCGTGGCGAACTTCGCCTCCAGCTCGCCGTCCGCGCGCTTGGAGTAGTCCTTGGCCACCTCGGCGGCGGGGATGAGGTGGAAGGTCGCGAGCGTCTCATCCGCCTTCACCTCCACCAGCACGAAGCCGTGCGAGTCCGCGTCCGCGAAGCGCAGGCCCGGATTGGACGCCTTGAGCGTCTTCTCCATCTCCGTGACGGCGTGCTGGTACACCGGCGCCCCCGTGGCGTAGCCCGCGCCAATCAGCGCCAGGCTGGCCAGGCTCTTGATGGAACCAGAGGTGATGCCCGGCGCCGTCAGCGTGGGCACGCCCTCCTCCACCGACGCGAAGGACGCGTGGATGTCCCCGGAGATGAACAGCGTGTTCGTCACGCCCTGCGCCTTGAGCGTGTTGAGCAGCACCTTCTTCTTCGTGGGGAAGCCGTCCCACTGGTCCACGCTGAAGTAGAAGCGCTGGCGCAGCGTCGGGTCGGTGATGTCCTCCTGCTTCGTGAAGTCCCAGATGAGCGCCGACAGCGACGTGGAGCTCACCACCATCTTCCAGGTGTTCGTCGCCGTGGTCAGCGTCTGCTGAAACCACGCCTCCTGCGCGGGGCCGAACACGTCCTCGCTCTTGCCGCCGGACAGCTGGTAGTTCACCGCCGCGAACAGGTCGAAGGTGTCCTTCACCACCACGTAGCGCGAGCCCTGGATGTTGAAGAGCGCCGCCTTGCCCATGTGCGCGTACGCCAGCCCCCGGGGCTTGTCCGCCGGCGGAATCACCAGCGCCTTGTTCACCGCCAGGAGCACCTGGTTCACGTAGTAGAGGGCCACGTTGCCCTTCACCCACTGCGCGGCCTTCGTCGCGGCCTCCGCGTCGGTCAGCCCCGCGGCCTTCGCCTGGCTCAGGTACACGCCCTGCAGCACCTGCTTCTGGGCCGCGTACGCCGCGTCGTCGATGTTCACGTACGCGAACGTGTCCGTCTGGAACGTCGCCTTCACCGCGTCAGGCTGCCCCTGGAGCGCTCCGCCCAGCAGCGTCGCGTCCAACACCACGCCGCCCGGGTACGCGTCCTCCGGGATGAGGTGGTCCGGCCGGTAGCTGCGGTAGTCCGTCACCAGCAGCTTCAGGTGCCGGCCGTACTCGAAGTCGCGGTAGATGCGCGCGTTGGGGAAGCGCGGCTCGTCGTCCACGTTGATGACGCCGCCAGCCGCCTGCGCCGTATCCAGCGGGATGTACTCCAGGAACGCCTGCTCCGCGTTGAGCTTGCGCTGCTTCTGCGTCTCGTCCCGCTTGCCGTCCTCGTACGTCGCCACGTCCTGCCAGCAGTCGTCGGAGAACTCGTGGTCGTCCCAGGTGATGATGAACGGGTAGCGCTCATGCACCGCCTGCAGCTGCCGGTCGCTCCGGACGGTCTTGTACAGGTCGCGGTAGTTGGACAGCGAGTTCGCCGCGAGGAACGCCGCGAGCCCCGTGCCCTGCACCAGCGCGTCCTCCGGCTCGCTGAAGCGCACGGCCCGGCCGCCATCCGAGGACTGGAAGGACGTATCGCCCGTCGTCTCGTAGACGTAGTCGCCCAGGAACACGACGAAGTCCAGGTCCGCGTCCAGCTGAAGCAGCCGCTGCCACGTGTTGTAGTAGCGGCCAATGAAGTCCTGGCAGCTGGCGAAGACGAACTTCACCTGAGCGTCGTCCCCCGCCGCCGGCGCGGTGCGCGTGCGCCCGACCCGCGTGGTGTTCCGCTGGCCGTCCTTCTCGTAGGAGAAGCGGTAGTAGTACGTCGTGCGCGCCGACAGCCCCGTCACCTTCACCTTCACCGCGTGGTCGTGCGCCGCCAGCGCCGTCAGGTCCGTCTTGTCCAGCACCAGGCTCTTGAAGTCCTGCGTCGTGGAGACCTCCAGCCGCAGGGGCAGGTCGTCCCCGGCCCGCGCGCCATCCTCCACGCGAACCCACAACACCACGCTGTCCGGACGCGGATCTCCCGACGCCAGCGACTGCGGGAAGTAGGGCGAACCATCCGAGGCCGCCGACGAGTCGTCGGAGCATCCAAAGGTCGTCGTCGCCGCGACAGCAACCACGGCTTGCAGGAACGTGCGGCGTTTGAAGGGGTTGAACAAGGCGGTGGGCTCCAGCGGGAAGCAGGGTGAAGGGGCTCCCGGGGCGCCAATTCTAGAGGCGCTCCTCCCTCCACACGAAACATCCCCGCGACACCCCCTGCATGACCCCACGCGTCACACGTCCGCGACCTGTCCGCGACACGCCCGCCAATCCCTCTCGTCCCTCGCCCCCCCGCGAAGAAAGAAGGGGCCGGCCGCCATCGCTGGCAACCGGCCCCTTCCTCTCCGCCCGCCACGCCGCTCCCCCCGGAGGTGCGCGGCGGGCCATCACCTCAGGCCCGCGAGGAGCTGACTACTTCACGGCCTTCACGCGCGGACGCTTCTCACCCTCGGCGGGCTCGGCGGCCTCCGCGACCGCGGGCGCAGCGCCAGCGGGCTTGCCGATGCCGTACTTCTCCAGCACCAGCGCTTCGATCTCCTTGTAGGTGTCCGAGTGCTCGCGCAGGTACTCCTTCGCGTTCTCCCGGCCCTGGCCGATGCGCTCTCCCTTGAAGGAGAACCAGCTGCCGCTCTTCTCGATGATGTTGTCGGTGGCGGCCAGGTCGATGAGGTCGCCCTCACGCGAGATGCCCGCGCCGTACATGATGTCGAACTCCACTTCCTTGAACGGCGGCGCCACCTTGTTCTTCACGACCTTCACGCGCGTGCGGCTGCCCACCACGTTCTCGCCGTTCTTGATGGCGCCCACGCGGCGGATGTCCATGCGCTGCGACGCGTAGAACTTCAGCGCGTTGCCGCCCGTCGTCGTCTCCGGGTTGCCGAACATCACGCCAATCTTCATGCGGATCTGGTTGATGAAGATGACGCACGTCTGGCTCTTGGAGATGGTGCCCGTGAGCTTGCGCAGGGCCTGGCTCATCAGGCGCGCCTGCACGCCCATGTGCGCGTCGCCCATCTCACCCTCGAGCTCCGCCTTCGGCACGAGCGCGGCCACCGAGTCCACCACCAGCACGTCGATGGCGCCGGAGCGCACCAGCATCTCCGCGATCTCCAGGCCCTGCTCGCCGGTGTCCGGCTGGGACAGGAGCAGGTCGTCGGTGCGCACGCCCAGCTTGCGCGCGTACCCCACGTCCATCGCGTGCTCCGCGTCGATGTAGCCGCACACGCCGCCGCGCTTCTGCGCCTCCGCGACGATGTGGAGGCACAGCGTCGTCTTGCCGGAGGACTCCGGCCCGAAGATTTCGATGATGCGGCCGCGCGGCACGCCGCCCACGCCCAACGCGATGTCGAGTGAAATCGAACCCGTCGAAATGGCCTGGACGTCCTTCATCATGGGCTCGTCGTTGCCGAGCCGCATGATGGACCCCTTGCCGAACTGACGCTCCACCGCGGCCAGCGCCAGCTCGATCGCCTTTTCCTTCTCCTGATTCACGGCCATTTCTCGTCGCTCCTTGGATGAGCGGACCACCCCGGTCCACCTGAACGCGCTTTTAGTACGCGATGGGTAGACCCTAGTCCACCCCTCTGACATCCGTTTTGGGTCCTGGGCCTCAGCTCTTGCGCAGGGCAGCCAGGAAGGCGGCCACCAGGCCCCCCAAGCCGGCCACCCAACCGGCGGAGATGTCCGGCACCAGCACCATCCCCAACCCGAGCCCGGACACCACCGTCAGCAGCGCCAGGGCCCCGCGATACAGGGGAGTGCCCACCGAGGCAACCGTCAGCAGCGCCAGGGACAGCAGCGACAGGAGCCCCTGCAGGATGAGCAGCCCGCCGGGCGGGACGAGCCCCGCGAGGCCCAGCACCACCTGGACGGCCAGCGCCCCCAGGCCCACCGCGAGCGCCGGGAACGGCCCCCCCTTGGGGGGCTGGAGCCGGGTGCCGGGTACGGCGGCGTTCTTCAGGTGCTCCAGGTCCTCCGGGCGCACCTCCAGCGCGTAGGGGAAGCCCAGCGCCAGCAGCGACTCCACCGCCGTGGCGCGGCAGGAGCGCCCGTCCGCGTCCACCAGCCCGTTGAGGTTGCCGCCCTCCAGGAGCCGGTGGAAGGCGTCCGCCTCCGGCCGTCCCCCACCCTCCGCCGTCAGCTCCGCCAGCAGCTGGTTGAGGTCCGCGGCCAGCCGCTGCCGCTCCGGCCCCTCCGCCCGCCGGGCCTGCTGCGCCAGCAGGAACATGGGCAGCGGTGAGTCCGAGGGCGGGGTGGGCGCGCCGCCCTGCGCCGGGGGCTCCCAGGCCGCCAGGTCCGAAGGAAGGCCTTCGTCCCCTCCAGGCTGGGGGGCCGGTGTGCGCGAACGTGGGCGGGGAGCATCGGACACGGTGGCAAACTGTAACCGGGGCACGGCTTGGGGTTCAAAGTGGAGCGGGCCCGCAACTTCCACCGGGCAACGGGGTTGAAGCCTCTCGGATGGATTGGGACCCGGACACGCAGGCGATGCTGAAGGTGGCGGCGGGCGACAAGCAGGCGTTCGCCTGGCTCTTCGACCAGCACCACGCGAGCGTGGCGCGCTTCGCGTTCCGCTTCGTGGGGGACCGGGCGCGGGCGGAGGAGCTGACGCAGGACATCTTCGTGAAGCTCTACCGCCACGCGCGCTCCTACAAGCCCACGGCGAAGTTCAAGACCTTCCTCTTCCGGGTGGCCACCAACCACTGCCTCAATGAGATGCGGCGCGGCGAGTACCGCGTGGCGCGCCTCACGGCGGAGGCCCCGGCGGAGGACGACGCGGGAGCGGTGGAGATGCCAGGGCCCGACGGAGAGCGGCCCGACCAGGCGTTGAGCGGCCGGGAGTTGGAAGCGGCGGTGGGCGCGGCGCTGGGGGACTTGAGCGACCGCGAGCGCGCGGCCTTCACCATGTGCCGGTTCGAGGGCATGGCGTACCGGGACATCGCCGAGGCGCTGGAGGCGAGCGAGGCCGCCGTGAAGAGCCTCATCCACCGGGCCACCCTGGCGGTGGCGCGCAGGATTGAAGCGTTGCAGGCGGGCGCGGTACCCGCGAGGAGTCGGGCATGAGCTGTGCGTTCGAAGAAGACCTGACGGCCTACGTGGACGGGGAGCTGCCCCCCCCGCACCGCGCGCGGGTGGAGGCCCACCTGGGCACCTGCGCGGCGTGCCAGGGGACGGAGCGGCTGTTGCGCGTCACCGTGGCGCGGATGGCGGAGCTGCCCGCCTTCACGCCCTCGCCCTCCGCCCGCCGCGAGCTGCTGGCGCGGGTGGACGCGCTGCCGCCCACCTGGCGCGAGCGGCTGGCCCACCTGCTGAAGCCCGGCGTGCTGGTGCCCTCCGCGGGCCTGGCCACCGCGGCGGTGCTGGCGCTGCTCGTCGCCGGCCGCGCACGCGTGGAGGCCCCCGGGCTGGAGGAGTGGGACGCGGGCGCGCTGGAAGTGGCGGCGAACCTGGAGCTGGTCGAGGACTACGAAGTCCTGGGACTCGACAGCTCCGATGACCTGGAGGTCGTCGAGAACCTCCATGAACTGGGAGTGCAGTGATGCTGGGAAGAACGACCGTGGGGGCCCTGGCCCTGGCCGCGACGGTGGCCGTCCTCATGGGCACGCCCGCCCGCGCCGCCAACGCCCCCACGCCCACGGCGGCGGAGCGCTTCGAGAAGCTCCCTCCAGAGCAGAAGGAGGCGCTGCGCGCGAAGCTGCGCGAGTTCAAGGCCCTGTCTCCCGACGAGCAGGCCCGCGTGCGCGGCAACCTCCAGCGCTGGCGACAGCTGCCTCCGGAGGAGCGCGAACGGCTGCGCGGCAACCTGCGCGACTTCCAGCGCCTGTCCCCCCAGGAGCGGCAGGCGGTGCGCGAGCAGGTGCGCGAGCTGCGGGGCCTCACCCCGGAGCGCCGCGCGGAGCTGCGCCAGCGGATGCGGGCCTACCTCCGGGAGCACCCGGAGCGGCGCGAGCAGATGATGGAGAACATGCGCCGCTGGCGGCAGATGTCCGCCGAGCAGCGACAGGAGGCACGCGAGCGGCTGCGTGAGAGGCGGCGCAAGTGAGGCCCTTCCCCTCGTGGCTGCTGATGCTCGCGCTCGCCGGCGCCCTGCCCGCCGCGGCCCAGCAGCCCACGCCTCCCCGGGAGCCGCCGCCTCCTGCTCCCGCCTCCGTTGAATCCTCGCACCCGGAGGCCCGACCGCCGCCTCCCGACAGCCGCCGGGCCCCGCCGCAGCTCACCGACGAGGACCGGGAGGTGGTGGAGAACCTGGAGCTGCTCGAGTCGCTGGATGCCGCGGCGGACCTGGAGGTCCTGCTGGAGCTGTCGGACGAGAAGTAGCGCCGCGCCGTCATCGCCCCTGGAAACGAAGAAGCCCGGGCCCCCTCGGAAGGGGAGCCCGGGCGCTTGTGTCTCAGGCGCGCGGCGCTATTCGACGGTGACGCTCTTGGCCAGGTTGCGGGGCTGGTCCACGTCGTTCCCGCGCATCTCCGCCACGTGGTACGCGAGCAGCTGGAGCGGGATGGTGGCCACCACCGGCGCGAGCAGCGCGCAGGCCGCGGGGATGCGGATGACGTGGTCGGCCAGGCTGTCCGCCTGGGTGTCGTCCTCGTCGATGACGGCGATGACCTTGCCGCCGCGCGCACGGACCTCCTCGATGTTGCCGATGATCTTCTCGTACGCCACGTGCGGCTGCTTCGGCGCGATGACCACGACGGGCATCTTCTCGTCGATGAGCGCGATGGGGCCGTGCTTCATCTCACCGCCCGCGTAGCCCTCCGCGTGGATGTACGAGATCTCCTTCAGCTTCAGCGCGCCCTCCAGCGCCACCGGGTGCATGGGGCCGCGGCCCAGGAAGAGGAAGTCCTGCGCGTTCATGAACTCGCGCGCCACGCGCTTCACCTGCGGCTCGCACTTGAGCACGTCTTCAATCATCTTCGGAACCTGGGTCAGGTGCGTCAGGTGCTCCTGCGCGCCCTCCACCGACAGCGTGCCGCGCATGCGCCCCAGCTTCACCGCCAGCAGGTAGAGCGTCACGAGCTGCGTGGTGAACGCCTTGGTGGACGCGACGCCAATCTCCGGGCCCGCGTTGGTGAGGACGTGCAGGTTCGCCTCGCGCGTCATCGCGCTGCCAATGACGTTGCAGATGGCCATGGTGTGCGCGCCCAGCCGCTTGGCCTCCTTGAAGGCCGCGAGCGTGTCCGCCGTCTCACCCGACTGGCTGATGGCGATGACCAGGTGCGACGTCTCCACGATGGGGTCGCGGTAGCGGAACTCGCTGGCCAGCTCCACCTCCACCGGCAGCCGCGCCAGCGACTCAATCATGTGCTTGCCGGCCACGCCCGAGTGCCACGACGTGCCGCACGCCAGGATGGTGACCTTGGTGAAGGTCTTCACCTGCTCGGTGGACAGGTTCCACGTCTCGAAGTGGACGTCGCCCTCGGTGAGGAGCATCCGGCCGCGCAGCGTGTCCGCGATGGCGCGGGGCTGCTCCCAGATCTCCTTGTGCATGAAGTGCTTGTAGCCGCCCTTCTCCGCCATCATCGGCGTCCAGTCGATGCGGCGCGTGGGGCGGTTCACCAGCTGCCCCTGGCGGCTGAAGATGTCGATCTTCGCGGCGGTGATGACCGCGAGGTCGCCCTCCTCCATGTAGACGAAGTCGCGCGTGTGCTCGAGCAGCGCCGGCACGTCGCTGGCCACGAAGTTCTGGCCCTCGCCCAGGCCCAGCACCATGGGCGACGCGTCCTTCGTGCACACGATGCGGCCCGGGTCGTTGGCGCACACCACCACCAGGCCGTAGGTGCCCTTCACCTGCTTGATGGCCGCGCGGACGGCGTCCGGCAGGTCCACGCCGCGGTCCACCTCATCGGAGATGAGGTGCGCGAACACCTCCGAGTCCGTCTCCGACGCGAAGGCGTGGCCGCGCTTGCGCAGCTCCGCCTTCAGCGCCAGGTGGTTCTCGATGATGCCGTTGTGCACCACCGCCACGTTCTTGTACGTGTGCGGGTGGGCGTTCTCGTCGGAGGGGCGGCCGTGCGTCGCCCAGCGCGTGTGGCCGATGCCGGTGGTGCCCTTGGGCAGGTCCTGCACCACGCGGTTCTCCAGGTTGCGCAGCTTGCCCGTGGCGCGCACCACGTTCAGCTGGTTGCCGCTCACCACCGCGACGCCCGCGGAGTCGTACCCCCGGTACTCGAGCTTCTTCAGCCCCGACACCAGGATGGGAGCCGATTCCTTGTCACCGACGTAGCCAACAATCCCGCACATGTTCGTCCTGCCTCTTTCTCGTCCCGCGGCCGCCGGAGCAAACCACGGGAATCCCGTTCACGCCCAACCCCGCCCCGCCGTCCGAACAGCAGGCGAGCGCCACCCTCAGCCAGTCTTCGCCTTCGCCTGCCGCGCCTTCTTCGCCGCCACCCACCCCTCCTTCACCACCTGTGGCGCGCGTGACACAGCGAGGCTCCCAGGAGGCACATTTTTCGTCACCGTGGAGCCCGCCCCAACGTAGCCGCCATCCCCCACCTTCACCGGAGCCACCAGCTGCGAGTCCGAGCCGATGAAGACCCCGTCCCCCAGCTCCGTCAGGTGCTTGTTCACCCCGTCATAGTTACAGGTGATGGTGCCCGCGCCGATGTTGCACCCGGCGCCGATGTTCGCGTCCCCCAGGTACGTCAGGTGGTTGGCCTTGCTGCCCTTGCCGATGCGGGTCTTCTTCGTCTCCACGAAGTTCCCCAGATGCACTTCTTCTGCCAACTCCGTGGCGGGGCGCAGCCGGGAGAACGGGCCAATGATGCACCGCTCGCCCACACGCGCCTCCTCCAGCACGGAGTAGGGCTTGATGTGGGTGCCATCCGCCACATGGGAGGCGGTGAGCACGCTGCCCTGCCCGACGATGACGTTCTTCCCGATGACGGTGCCGGCCATGAGGGACACCATCGGGCCGATGTCCGTGTCGGCGCCAATGGTGATGCCCTCTTCGATGTACGCGGTGGCGGGGTCCTGGATGGACACGCCCGCGCGCATGTGGGCTTCGTTGATGCGCTGCTGGAGCACGCGCGCGCGCGCCGCCAGCTCCACCTTGTCGTTCACGCCCGCGGTCTCCGTGGCGTCCGCGTCCACCGCGGCCACGGGGCCGCGCTTCGCGGCCATCTCCACCAGGTCCGTGAGGTAGTACTCGCCCTGCGCGTTGACGGGCTTGATCTCCGCCAGCGCCTTCCAGAGGAAGGCCGCGTCCACGGAGTAGATGCCCGCGTTGCACTCCTTCACCGCGCGCTCTTCCGGGGTGCAGTCCTTGTGCTCCACGATGCGGGCCACCTTGCCGCCCTCGCGGATGACGCGGCCATAGCCGGTGGGGTCATCCAGCGTGGTGGAGACGAGCGCCAGCACCCCGCCCGCGGCGTCGTGCGCGGCGAGCAGCGACTGGAGCGTCTCCCGGCGCAGCAGCGGCACGTCCCCGTAGAGGATGAGCACGCGGCCGTCATGGCCCTTCAGCGCGTCCTGGGCCGCCTTCACCGCGTCCGCGGTGCCCCGCTGCTCCTTCTGGAGCGCGAAGCGCAGCGGCGCGTCCGGAAACTGGCTCCGGATGGACTTCTCCACGTCCGCGGCCTGGTGGCCCACCACCGGCACCACGGAGGTCGCACCCAGTTCCAGGGCTCGCTTCAAGGGATAGGCACACAGGGGCCGGCCGAGGATGGGGTGAAGGACCTTGGCCTTCTCCGACTTCATCCGCGTGCCCTTGCCCGCGCAAAGCACCACCGCCGCCAGAGCTGTCATATGCGGCGGAGAATTAGGGACCGCCGATCAACTCGTCAACCGCGTCCGGGCGTCAAAACCGGCCGGGGACCTTCCGGGGGGGGCCGGGCGCTGACTGCCACACACAACGTGTTGCATTGGACCGTGATGCCGAAGCGGGGCTTCAGGAACGTCGTCAGGCGCCCGCTCGACGACACCGGAGCCGACGCCGACGCCGGGCTTTCCACGGGGTTCGGAGGACTCATAGGCACCGCCAGTTGCCGCACATGGAGCAAGATTGCCCCGCTTACGCTCACAATCCAAGGAAAAAAATGCTGTCCTGTTGAAACCCTGGTCCAGGCGCGGCGCATGGTGCATTAGGGAACGGCCGGAAATCACAAGGAAAGGCGTCCAGGTGGGGCACACACACATTGGAGCAGCGGGACGGAGCCTGTTCCGCGCGGTAGGACTCTCGGTGTTGGTGGTGGCGGGGGCGGCGCAGGCGGCGCGCCCCTACCGGGGAGGTGCGGTGGCCACGGCGTATCCCGCCGCGAGCGAGGCCGCGCTCCAGATGTTGGAGAAGGGCGGCAACGCCGTGGACGCGGCGGTGGCGGCGGCGTTCGTGGCGGCGGTGGTGGGGCCCTACCACTCCGGTGTGGGCGGGGGCGGGTTCGCGCTGGTGCACGACGCGAAGTCCGGCGGCACGGAGGCGCTGGACTTCCGGGAGGTGGCGCCGAAGGCCGCCTCCCACGACATGTACTTGAAGGACGGCGCGCTGGTGCCGGGGCTGTCCACGGACGGGGCCCTGAGCGTGGCGGTGCCGGGCGCGGTGGCGGGCTATCTGGAGCTGCTGGGGCGGCACGGCAGGCTGAAGCCCGCCGTGGTGCTGGCCCCGGCCATCCGGCTGGCGAAGCAGGGCTTCTGGGTGACGCCCAAGTACCAGCAGATGGCGACGGGACGCACGAAGTGCCTGAACAAGGACCCGGAGGCCGCGCGCATCTTCCTGACGCCCAACGCCTCCGGCACCCCGGACGTGCCGCCCCTGGGCCACCTCATCCGGCAGCCGGACCTGGCCCGCACGCTGAGCCTCATCGCGAAGGGCGGCGCGAAGGCCTTCTACGCGGGCCCGGTGGCGCAGGCGCTGGTGAGGTCGGTGAAGGACGCGGGCGGGGTGCTCACGCAAGAGGACCTGGCGGCGTACCGGACGCGCCAGCCCGCGCCGCTGGAGACCACCTACCGCGGCCACCGCATCCTCACCATGCCGCCGCCCAGCGCGGGCGGGCTCGCGGTGGTCCAGGTGCTGGGCATGCTCCAGCAGCTGCGTCCGCAGGGCGTGCCGTACCGCGACCCGGACACGCTGCACCTCTATGTGGAGGCCGTGCGGCGCGCGTACGTGGACCGCGCGAAGTACCTGGGCGACCCGGCCTTCGTGCAGGTGCCGCTGGAGCGGCTGGCGTCTCCCGGCCATATCGCGGACCTAGCGGGCGGCATCGACCCCCAGAAGGCCACGCCCAGCGCGTCGCTGCTGGCGCCAGTGAAGGGCGGCCCCGCGTCCACGCTGCGGGAGGACGCGGGCCCCCTCACGCCGGAGCCGGAGCGCAAGAACACCACGCACATCTCCGTCATCGACAAGGACGGCAACGCGGTGGCGATGACGACCACGGTCAACTACAGCTTCGGCTCGTGCCTCGTCGCCAAGGGCACCGGCGTGCTCCTCAATGATCAGATGGACGACTTCGCCGCGCAGCCGGGCGTGCCCAACGCGTACGGGCTCGTCACCGGGGAGCCCAACGCCATCCAGCCCGGCAAGGTGCCCCTGTCCTCCATGTCGCCCACGCTGGTGTTCGCGAAGGACGACCCGAAGCGGGTGATGCTCGCGGTGGGCAGCCCCGGCGGCTCCACCATCCCCACCACCGTCATCCAGGCCATCAGCAACGTGGTGGACCAGGGCATGGACGTGGCGCGCGCGGTGGGCACTGGCCGGCTGCACCACCAGTACCTGCCGGACGAGGTGTGGGTGGACAAGTGGGGCCTGGAGCCGGCGACGTTGTCCACGCTGGAGGCGAAGGGCCACAAGATCCGCCGGATGGACGCCTGGGGCGACGCGGAAGCCGTCTACAGCGACCCGCGCACGAACCTGCGCTATTCCTCCAGTGACCCGCGCAACGAGGGCGCCGCGCTGGGCCAGGACTGACGCCAGGAGGACGAAAGCCCGTGCCCGAGCCGCTGCCGCTCTTCGACGCGCACCTCCACCCGGAGGCGCTCACCGACCAGGACCTGGAGTCCATGCGCTTCTTCGGCGTGGAGCAGGCCCTGGTGGTGGCGCATCACTTCCCGGAGCCCACCGCCAAGGCGCTGCGCCAGCACTTCGACCAGCTGGTCGAACGGCAGCTGCCGCGCCTGGAGCGGCTGGGCATCCGCGCGTGGGCCGCCCTGGGCGTGCACCCGCGCTGCATCCCAAGGCGGGGCCTGTCGGAGGTCCTGAGCCACCTGCCGGACTACTTCGAGGGCGGCCGCGTGGTGGCCCTGGGAGAGACGGGCCTGCACGCGGGCGGCGAGGAGGAGGAGGAGGCCTTCCTGGAGCAGCTCGCCCTGGCCCGCCAGCTCAAGCTGCGCGTGGTGGTCCACACGCCCCTCAAGGACAAGGAGCGCCACACCCGGCGCATCCTCACGCTGCTGCGCCAGTCCGGGCTGCTGCCCTCGCGCGCGCTGGTGGACCACGCCAACGCGCGCACGGTGCGCACCATCCTGGAGGTGGGCCACTGGGCGGGGCTCACCCTGCACCCAGAGGCCCTCCAGGCGGACCGGGCGGTGGCCCTGGTGCGGAGGCTGGGCAGCGAGCGGCTGGTGCTGGACTCGGACGCGGGCGACGGCGCGGGCGACATCCTGGGGCTCGCCCGCACGGCGAACCTGCTGGGCAAGGCGAAGCTGTCCGAGCGCATCGTGCGGCGTGTCACCCGGGACAACGCGGTGCGCTTCTTCCAGATCCACGACTGAGCGCGCCATTCGCGCGCCGTGCGGGTGGGCCGCGCCGCGTTGAAAAGCCGACGGGGTGGCCCAGAGGCAGGGGCTGTAAATGGAGCGGGCCCCGCGCGGTGAAGCGCGAGGCCCGGCGATTTACAACCCTTGGGAGGCAGGCCCCCGGGAGGGGGCTAGTTGACCGCGACGGAGGCCGGGGCTTCCGGGTGCAGGGTGAGGCCCCGCGCATCCGGCGCCAGCCGCACCTGCACGGGCACGCCCTGGGAGCGGTACTCCGCCAGGGAGTCCGCCGCCTCGTCGAGCAGCTGCTGGTAGCGCTCCTCCAGCTCCACCGCGATCAGCAGCATGGTCTCGCCGGCATCCGCCACGCCCGGCCGGTACACCTGGCACCGCTGGAACCGCGCCCAGCGACCATTCTGCATCTTCACAAGCTCGCCGTCGTAAGCCATGCGCAGCACCTCGTGAGTGAAATCCGACGGACGCAATCTAGAAGCGAAACGGCGCGCTGTCATCCCCCTGCTTGAAAATTCGTAAACCCTCCATGATTCCAATGACTTGGCGACACTCGAATGGACCTGCGGAGGGTCCCCGGGGGCCGGGCCGTCACAAAATGTAAAGTGGCGCACTGTCAACGCGGTTAATCCCGCGCCGGGGCGGATGCCGCGTCGCGCTGTCAACACTTCGTGGAGCGGGCGGCGCGCGAGGGGGCGGTCGGGGGCCGGGGCGGGACTGACGCGTGGCACCCGGTTGGGGCATCCCTTAGATTCCACGGGATGAAGTTGCCACTGCCGTTCCGACGCGACCGCCCCATCATTCCGTCCGCCAACGCGCAGGATCACGCGGAGCGGCTGATCGCCGAGTCCCTGCGCATGCTCGGGCAGGTGTGTTCGAAGGTCGCGGACGCCATCGAGGCGCAGCGGCTGGAGCGCAACGGTTACGCGCACAACAGCTACCTGCGGCGCATGGACGAGCCCGACACCGCGAAGAAGCCCGGGCCGGACACGGACGGATGACGCGGCCCGCGGCGTCTTGCGTGGCGCCCGAGCCCGTCATGGGCCCGGAAGACGACGCCCCGGCGCCCTGCCTGGCGTCGTCCCCCACGTGGCGGGAGCAGGGCATCGCCATGCCCATGCCCGCGCTGGCGGACGAGGAAGGGCCCCGCGTGGACCCCGGCCTGCCGCCCGTCGTCGACGCGCACGTGCACCTGTTCCCCGACCGCGTCTTCGAGGCGGTGTGGCGCTGGTTCGACCGGTACGGCTGGCCCATCCGCTACAAACTGCACACGCCCCGCGTGCTGTCGTTCCTGCTGTCCCGCGGGGTCGAGCGCGTGGTCGCCCTGCACTACGCCCACAAGCCGGGCATGGCGCGCGCCCTCAACGCCTACGTGGCGGAGATGGCCAGGGCCGAGCCCCGCGTCATCGGCCTGGGCACCGTGTTCCCGGGCGAGCCCGACGCCGTCGCCATCCTGGAGGAGGCCTTCGCCCTGGGCCTGAAGGGCGTGAAGCTGCACTGCCACGTCCAGTGCTTCGCCCCGGACGCGCCCGCGCTGCACGAAATCTACGAAGCGTGCGCCCGGGCGGGGAAGCCGCTCGTGATGCACTCAGGGCGGGAGCCGTCCAGTCCCCAGTACCCGTGTGATCCGCACTCGCTCTGCGCCGCGGAGCGGGTGGAGCGCGTGCTGAAGGACCACCCCACGCTGAAGCTGTGCGTGCCCCACCTGGGGGCGGATGAGTTCGACGCGTACGCGCGCCTGCTGGAGCGGTACGACACGCTCTGGCTGGACACCACCATGGCGGTGGGCGGCTACTTCCCCGTGCCCCTCCCCCGCAAGGCGCTGGAGGCGCGGCCCGAGCGCATCCTCTACGGGACGGACTTCCCCAACATCCCCTACGCCTGGGACCGGGAGCTGCGGGCGCTGGCGGGCCTGGGGCTGGACGAGGTCGTGCTCGCGGGGGTGCTGGGAGGCAACACACTGAGGCTCTACGACGCGGGAGGATGTTGAAAAGAAACGAAGGCCCTTCCGCAATGAGGGGGGCATTCCCATCTTCGTCCCCATAGAATCGCGGTCCCCAAGAAGACGCCGCCACTCCAGAGGCTCCTGCCCATGTCGAACTTCATCCTGGTCGTCGACGACGACGCGAGTCACCGCACGCTCATCTGCGATGCCCTCCAGGAGATGGGCTACGCCACCATCGAGGCCAAGAACGGCCGCGAGGCGTTGGATCTGCTGGAGGACGACATCCCGGGCGCCGTGCTGCTGGACCTGCGGATGCCCGTCATGAGCGGCTGGGGGCTGCTGGACGCGCTCAAGAAGATGCCGCGGGCGCGCAACCTGCCCATCATCATCATCTCCGGCTACGGCTTTGAGTGGGAGGCGGAGCTGGTGGGCGCCGCCGGCTACATCTCCAAGCCGGTGGACCTGGACAAGGTGCGCACCACCGTGCAGCAGATCGTCGGGCCGCCGGAGGTGGCCATGGTGCACTGAGCCGCGAGCAACCAGCGGAGCGAGGCATCCGTCAACCCGAGGATTGTCGGCGACCCCTGGGGACGTGGTGTGATGGCGTCCTTCATGACGCCCCCCTCTTCCGAACCCGCCGGCCCCGAGCTGGCCATCGACGCGCGCGGCCTGGTCAAGCGCTTCGGCACCTTCACCGCGCTGGATGGCCTGGAGCTGCGGATCCCCAAGGGCGCCTTCTACGCGTACCTGGGCCCCAACGGCGCCGGCAAGTCCACCTCCATCGCCCTGCTCACCGGCGTGTACGGGCCCGACCAGGGCACCATCCGCATGCTCGGCGTGGACGCGGTGGCCCGGCCGCTGGAGGTGAAGCAGCGCGTGGGCGTGGTGCCAGAGGAGCTGAGCCTCTTCGAGCGGCTCACCGGCCGGCAATACCTCACCTTCTGCGCGCGCATGTACGGACTGGACGGCGCGGAGGCCGCGGCGCGCGCGGTGGAGCTGCTGGAGCTGACGGAGCTCACGTACAAGGCCGGCGCGCTGGTGGCGGAGTACTCCAAGGGCATGCGCCGCCGGCTCGCCATCGCCGCGGCGCTCATCCACGCGCCGGAGCTGGTGCTGCTGGATGAGCCCTTCGAAGGCATCGACGTGCTCGCCGCGGGCGTGATCCGCGACCTGCTGCGGGAGCTGAGCCGCCGGGGCGTGACGCTGCTGCTGACCACGCACGTGCTGGAGATCGCGGAGCGGCTGGCCACGCACGCGGGCGTCATCCGGGGCGGACGGATGTTGGACCAGGGCCCGGTGGAGGAGCTGCGCCAGCGCCACGGCGCGCCCACGCTGGAGGCGGTGTTCGAGAAGCTGGTCGCCGTGCCGGCCGCGCGCAACGCGAAGCTGTCGTTCTACTCGGGGCCCACGGACAACGTGCTGCCGCTGCGCCGGGAGTCCGCGTGAGCCGCCCGAAGGTCCCCGGCTTCTTCCAGCACCTGCTGCTGCTCTGGGGCCTGCGTCTGCACCTGGGGCTCAACCAGGGCCCGGGCAAGAGCCGCCTGCTCGCGGTGGCGGCGTTCCTGGGCTCCAGCGCGCCGGGCGTGCTGCTGGGCCTGTCCTTCTTCAAGCTGATGCGCCTGCCGCTCATCGTGCACAGCAACGTGTGGCCCTACTTCATCCTCAACCTGCTGTGCTTCGTCACCGCGGCCACGTGGGTGACGTGGCCGCTGTTGTCCGCGGGCGTGGATGACCACTCGGAGCTGTCGCGCTACGCGGCGTTCCCCATCTCCCCGTTCCGGCTCTTGATGGGCTCCACGGTGGCGAGCCTCTTCGAGCCCCGAGCGCTCGTGTTCTACGCGCCCCTCACCGGCGCGGCGGTGGGCTATGCGTCGCGCCACCGGCTGGCGGCGCCGTGGCTGGCGGTGGTGCTCTATGTGCTGTTCGCGCTCCTGTGCGCGGCGTGGAGCCGGGTGGGCCTCTACACGGTCATCAACGTGCTCCGGGAGAAGCACAGCGCGCGCATCATGGGCGGCGGCATGGTGGCCTTCCTGGTGGCCGCGTCGTTCATCCCGCCCATCGACACGTCCTGGCTGACGAGCGTGGGCGACGCGGGCGTGAGCGCGCTGGACATGAGCCTCATCATCAACGCGGCGGTGGCGCTCAGCCAGGTGCCGCCGGGCTTCTTCGGGGATGGGCTGGGACAGCTGGCCCACGGGCGCGTGGGCATCGCGCTCCTGGAGGCCCTGGGCCTGCTGTTCTTCACCTGCGTGGGCATGGCGGTGGCGTACTCGCTGCTCCTGCGCTTCCACCGGCAGGCGGGCCGCTCCGGCGGCGCGCGGGCGGACGGCAGGGACGCGGATCCGTTCGCCACCACGGGCTCGCGCTTCGACACGCTGGTGCGGCGCGAGGTGCTGGACCTGTGGCGCAACCCGCGCGCGCGGCTGCTGGCGGCGGTGCCCTTCATCCTGGCCATCCTGCTGAAGCTGCTCTCCGGCCGGGACCTCTTCGTGTACCTGCTGGGCCACAGCGCGGACGCGTGGGTGATGGGCGGCCTGAGCATCTATGGCGCGGTGGTCATCGCCTCCACGTTCTCGCAGAACACCTTCGCGTATGACGGTCACGGCTTCGCGGTGTTCCTCGCGGCGCCCATGACCCTGGCGGACGTGCTGCGCGCGAAGAACCGGGTGCAGGGCGTGGCGGCGCTGGGGATGGCGGTGCTGGTGGGCGTCTTCTACCGGGTGTACTTCGGCGCGGGCACGTGGGTGGACTTCCTGTGCGCCATGGCCTCGGTGGCGGCGGTGGTGCCCATGCTGCTGGCCGCGGGCAACTTCCTGTCGCTGTACTTCCCGGTGAAGTTCCACGCGAGCCTCAAGCGGCGGGACAAGGTGCCGCTCACCGCGTCCATGCTGGGCATCCTCGCCGCCAGCGTGGGCTGCATGCCCTTTGGCCACGCGCTGAGGATGGCGGGGAAGGACGGGCCGGGCTGGCACTCGGTGGCCTTCATCGCCGCCTTCGCGGTGTTCAACTTCGGCGTCTACCGCCTCGCGCGGCCCCTGGCGATGCGCCTGTTGGACCAGCGCCGGGAGGTGGTGCTCCGGGCGGTGACGCGCGAATAGCGACGGAAGCGGGGCACGCACGGGCCCCGCTCCCGCCGCTGCGAGCCGCTCAGTAGGCGACGCCGAACTTCGCCGCCTGGGTCTTCACGCTCTTCATCACGTTGGCGTCGAAGGCGTCCTCCTTGGCGGGCGCGTTCTTCACGAGCCACTGGTCGCGTTCGGTGGCGAGCTTCGCGACCTTCTCCTCCAGCACCTTGCGCTCGGCGGACAGCTGCTTCACCTTCGCGGCCTGCTCCTCCTTCTTGAGGCCCTGCAGCTCCGTGGGCAGCTCGTCGTCCTTGAGGGTGTCGAGCGCGGCGGGCTTCTCCAGCAGGTCCACCGCGCCGCCCACCGCCATGGGCGCGCTGCTGACCGCCGCGGCGCTGGGGGCGCTCATGCCCACGCCCCGGCTCTTCTTCATGTAGCTGATGCGGTCCGCGACGGCCTCCGCGGCCATGCCCTTGGTGGCCTCCGCGCGGGCCCGGTTGGCGAGCTGCGCCTCCTTGCGCCCGCCGTAGAGCGTCTTCGACGCCAGCTCCGCGTTCACGCGGGACAGCTCCGCGTCATAGGGCGTGGCCACCGCCACCATGCCGCCCGACGCGTCGATGGAGTCGAACGTCCCGTCCGTCAGCTTCGCCACGTAGCGCCAGGACTCCTCGGTGCTGGAGTCCACTCCGCAGCGCACCGTGTTCACCACGATGTGGCGCTCCTTCGCGCGCTTGGACCACAGCTTGAAGTCCCAGGCGGCCTCGCGCTCCGCGGGGGGCGCGTCACCCACCAGGAAGATGACCTTCATCACCTCGCGGTTCTGGTTCCACTTGAGCAGCGACACCGCCTCGCCCAGCCCGCGGCCCACGTGCTCGGGGAAGTCCCCGCCCCCGTCCGCCTGGAGCTTGCGCAGCTCCGCGAACATGGAGTCCATGTCGTCGCTCAGGTCGAAGCGCTTCGTCACATAGGCGTCCCCCACGTCGCGGTAGGCCACCAGCGCCACCTTCAGGTGCGGCGTGGGCGTGCCCTTCGCGATGCGCGACGCGATGGAGAAGATCTTCTGCTTCGCGCCCTCCAGCAGGCCGCTCATGGACCCGGTGGTGTCCAGCACGAAGGCCACCTCGATTTCCGGCTGGGCCCCCTGCTGCGCTCCGCCTTGAGCCTGCGCGCCCTGGCCCGTGGGGGCCGCCGCCTGCGGAGGAGGCATCGCGGACGTCCCGGCTCCATCGGCCTTCGGGGGCGTCCCCTTTTCGGCGGGCTTCGCGGACGTCCCTTTTCCATCGGCCTTCGGGGGCGTCCCCTTTTCGGCGGGCTTCGAGAAGGCATCCGGCGCGACCGGCTTGGGGCCCGGCGTCACGGGGGCCGCGGACCGCGGCTCGGGGGGCGGGGGCACACTCTCGTGGACGGGGACGACGGGCGTGGAGGCCAGGGCGGAGGCAGCGGACAGACCGGTGGCGAGCGCGGCCGTCAAGACGGCCCGCGAGAGGGGCTTCAGGTTCATGGGTGGGCTCCAGGAAACGGGCGGCGGGGCGGGCATCGCGTGCCGCTTGTCCCTGTAACGAACGGGCCCGCCGGAAGATCTACGCGCCCGGTTGCACCCCTCCGGAACGGGCGTTACGCCCCGGGTCCGTGCGCGTCTTCCACCTGGACCGGTACAGCGTCCCCCTGCCTGAAGGGCACCGCTTTCCCATGGAGAAGTACCGCCTGCTGCGGGAGCTGCTGCTCGCGCGCGGCATCCTGTCCCCGGCCTCCCTCTTCGAGGCGCCCCGAGCGGAGCGGGCCGACCTGGAGCGCGTGCACACCCCGCGCTATCTGGACGCCTTCTTCGGCGGCACCCTCACCGACGCGGAGCTGCGCCGGCTGGGCTTTCCCTGGTCGCCCCTGCTCGTGGACAACGCCCGCGCCTCCGTGGGAGGCACGCTGGCCGCCGCCCGCGCCGCCCTGGAGGATGGCTTCGGCGCGCACCTGGCCGGCGGCACGCATCACGCCTTCCCCGACCACGGGGAGGGCTTCTGTGTCTTCAACGACATCGCCGTGGCCATCCGCGTCCTCCAGGCCGAGGGCGCCATCCGCCGCGCGGTGGTGGTGGACCTGGACGTGCACCAGGGCAACGGCACCGCGGCCACCTTCGCGGGGGACCCGTCCGTCTTCACCTTCTCCATGCACGGAGAGCACAACTTCCCCTTCCGCAAGCAGCCCTCGCACCTGGACCTGGGGCTGGAGGACGGCACGGGTGACGCGGAGTACCTGGCCACGCTCGACGCCCACCTGCCCCACGTCCTGGAGTCCGCGCACGCCGACCTGCTCTTCTTCCAGGCCGGAGTGGATCCCCTGGCGGAGGACACCCTGGGCCGGCTGTCCCTCACCCATGCCGGACTGCGCGAACGGGACCTGCGCGTCCTGGGCGCCGCGCGCGAGCGCGGCGTGCCGGTGGTCCTCACGCTGGGTGGGGGCTACTCGAGGCCGCTGACGCCATCGCTGGAGGCCCACGTCGGGACTTATCTGGCGGCCTGTTCGTTGTTTCGCTGACGCCGCCCTTCCCCCCGGCCGCTTGCGGGCACGCGTGCCCCGGCCCCATGCTCATCCCTGCCTCGCCACCCCTGGAGCCCTCCATGTCGCGTCCCCTCCCCCGTCTCGCCATCCTCGCCTGCGCGCTGGCCCTGGGCTGCGGCAGCGGGGGGCCGTACTACCGTCTGGACTGGGCGGGCCTGGACACCGTCACCGTGGCGCCCGGCGACAGCGTCCCCTATGAGATCGCCGTCCAGCGCATCGCGGACAACCTGGGGGAGGTGAAGATCCGCACGGCGGCCGCCCCCCAGGGCGTCACCTTTGGCCCGGACTTCTCCATTCCGGAGGGAGAGACCCTCGTCAGGACCACGGCCACCCTCACCGTGTCGCCCAGCACCCGGGACTACGGCGTGCGCGCGCTGCAGCTCGTCGCGGAGGACCCGGCCAACAACGTCACCGCCACCGGCGGCATCTCCGTGGCCCTCCTGGAGCCGCCCGAGCCCAATCCGGACTTCTCCATCGCCGTGGAGCCCCGCCAGGTGAACCTCATCCCGGGCCAGCGCGGCGTGACGACCGTGACCGTGACCCGCGCGGAGGGCTTCACCGGCCCGCTCGTCATCACGCTCGAGACGCCCAGCAAGCGCCTCACGGCCGACGCGCTCACCCTGGAGGAAGGTCAGACGACCGCGCAGATCCGCGTCCTGCCGGATCGCTCGCTCACCGGCCTGCCCTACATCGTGAAGTTCGTGGCCACCGCGCCGGACGGCCGCGTCGCCAAGACGGGCTTCACGTTCAACGTGAACCAGAGCTGAGCGCCTTCAAGCGGGCCTCACGCCAGGTCGAAGAGCAGCGCCTCCGTGGGCGCCTTCGCGGCGAAGGCCAGCGCCGTCTCCTCCGACACGGCGGCGCCGTCACCGGCCTGGAGCGCCACCCCGTTGAGGGTGGCCTCGCCCCGGATGATCTGGAGCCACGCGTGGCGGCCGGGCGCGAGCGCGTACTCCACGCGCTCGCCAGCCCCCAGCTCCGTGGCGGACAGCACCACGTCCTGGTGCACCGTGAGCGACCCCTCCCGCCCATCGCGCGACGCCACCACGCGGAAGCGGCCCCGCCGCTCCTCGGTCGCGAAGCGCTTCTGCTCGTAGCCGGGCGGCAGGCCCTGGCGCTCCGGCAGCAGCCAGATCTGCAGCAGATGCAGGGGCTCATCCAGCGGGTTCATCTCGCTGTGCAGCACGCCCGTGCCCGCGCTCATGCGCTGCACCTCGCCCGGCCGGATGACCGACTGCGTGCCCATGCTGTCGCGGTGCTCCACCGCGCCGCTCACCACGTACGTGAGGATCTCCATGTCCCGGTGCGGGTGCTTGCCAAAGCCCCGGCGCGCCGCGACGGTGTCCTCGTTGATGACGCGCAGCGAGCGGAACCCCATGAAGTCCGGGTCGTAGTAGTCCGCGAAGGAGAAGGTGTGGTGGGTGTCGAGCCAGCCGTGGTGGGCATGGCCCCGGGCTTCCGAGGTCCGGACGTAGATCATGGGTGTTCCCTCCTGCTTGTTTCACTGCACGCCGCGCGCTCCCGCCGCACGCATGGAGCGCGCCGCCGTCACGCCGCCTTGTCCGCCGGCTGCGTGGCGGGGACGGCCTGCACGTCCAGGTGGATGTCCACGCGCTCGCCCACCAGCACGCCGCCCGCCTCCATCGCCTGGTTCCAGGTGAGCCCGAACCGCTTGCGGTCCAGGTGTGTCGTCGCCTGGAACGCGATGCGCTCGGTGCCGAACGGGTCCTTCGCGCGGCCCAGCAGCTCCGCGTCCAACGTCACCTCGTGCGTCTGGTCGCGCACCGTCAGGTCGCCCACCACGCGGTAGTGGCCGTCCTTCACGGCCTCCACGCGCCGGCTGCGAAAGATGAGCTTCGGGAACGCCGCCACGTCGAAGAAGTCCGGCGAGCGCAGGTGGTTGTCACGCGCCTCCACGCCGGTGTCGATGCTCGCCGCATCCAGCTTCACCTCCACCGACGCCTTCGTGAAGTCGTCGCCGTTGAGCGTGAGCTTGCCCTCGAAGCGCGTGAAGCGGCCGTGCACCTTCGCGACCACCATGTGCCGCACCGTGAAGCCAACGGTGCTGTGGGTCGTGTCGAGCTGCCAGGTCTGGTAGGCCATGGGGAAGTCCTCCGGGAGGGGTCCAGCGAGTGGATACCCCCCTCCAGAGCAACCCTCAGGCCACCCGCAACCCACGGGAATTCCTGAAGCGAATCCCAGCTCCGGCGCCAAGCACTCTCAAATCGATAATCCTCCCACTCATTTGGAGAGGCCCCCGGACCACGCGCGGAGGGACCGGGGCGAGGTGTGGGCGCGCGGGTGTCAGGTGGGCGGTACCGGAGGCGTCCCCCGGGCGCTACCTTGAGGACTGCCATGACGCCGACCGCACCCATCGCTCCCGCACGACGCCAGGCCGCCCGGGCGGCCCTCGCCCTGGATGACGAGGCCCTGCTGAAGGTGTGCGACGTGGAGTTCTTCATCGCCTCCGGGCCCGGCGGCCAGCACCGCAACACCACGGCCAGCGGCGTGCGCCTCTCCCACCCGCCCACCGAGCTGTCCGTCACCGCCACCGAGCGCCGCAGCCAGTCCCAGAACAAGGACACCGCCGTGCGCCGCCTGCGCGCGGGACTCCAGGCCCTCACGTTCGTCCCCAAGGTGCGAAAGGCCACCCGTCCCACGCTGGGCTCCAAGCGGCGCCGCCTGGAGGAGAAGAAGCGCACCTCCGAGAAGAAGGCCGGCCGCGGCGGCAAGCTGGGCGACTAAGTAGTTCGCGCTATGCAGCCCGTGCGGACCCCGCAAGCTTTGCGTAGCCGCTGACGTCGCTTGCCCACAACGCCACGGTTTCTTTCCAGGTCTTCCCCTGGAGACGGACCTCTCCATGCCGGGGCACACCGTGTGCACACGCCATGGGGTGGCCCCTGACCCGAGGGGTCCACAGGCCCTCACCCCCGGTGGAACCTTGGCACCCTCCTCCCTTGGAGCCTCTTCGTCGCGTCGAGTCCTGTTGGGGCTGGCGTTGCTGGCATCCCTGCCCGCATCGGCGACGGACATCGTCACCTTCAGCCAGGGCGCGCTCATCATCCCGGAGCAGGCCACGTTCCAGCAGGGCTGCGGAACCCTGTCCGCCTACGGTCTGGTGTGGCGCCTGCTTCAGGCCAATGAAGCGGGCGGCTTCAACGCCAACCACCCGGTGACGGTGTACCTGGCCATCGACGACACGAAGCAGTCCCCCAACCGGTGCGTGCCCACCAACAAGCACCTGCCTCCCGCGCCGAACAACGGGCGGTGGGACGACCCCAGTTGGAATGACGGCTGCGACTTCCACATCTCGCGCGCGGACAGGGCGCCCGTCGTCCCGGTGCCGCCCCTCCAGCCGCTGCCCCCAGGGGGCCTGTTCCCGGAAGGGAGCCTGGACAACTTCACCACCACCACGAACGAGGCGCGGCCGAACTTCGCGAGCACGACGCTCAACACGGCCAGCAACTTCCGCGACGTCCAGTACATGGGCGGCGCGTTCATCATCGACGCGCAGGACGCGAAGAACGCGCTCGACTTCCTCAACTCCAGCGCCGGGCCGGACGCGCCGAACAAGTTCCGCACGACGTGCAGCTGCGACACCTTCCGCAACAACAGCGGCTGCTTCTACGTGCGCATGCACCAGGCCACCATTGAGTTCAACGCCCCCATTGGCCGGCGCCTCAACCGCGTGCCCCCGAAGATCGCCCTGCTGGACCGCCACGACCACGACGCCCGCGACAGCTCGTACGTGAAGGGCGGCATGCTGGACGACTACCTGCGCAACGCCGGCCTGGACTTCGAGGGCGCGGGCGGATGCCCCCAGGGCACCACCACCACGTGCAACCTCAACCGGGGACGGCCCGGCCTCATCTACGACGCGCTCCACGCCAACGCGGACCTCATCTCCACCGCGAGCTTCCCCCACGGCCTGCTCAACGCCGTGGACGCCACCACGCAGCGCCCGCGCTACCGCGTGTTCTGGGCGCCGCACTGGGAGATTGGCGACAGCACCCGCTCCGAGTACAGCCGCAACGGGGATGGCGCTACCAACCAGGCGGAGAACGTCCTCAACAACATCGCGTTCTTCACCAACCAGCGCGGCAACGGCCTCTTCGCGGAGTGCGCCAGCATCTGGTCCTACGAGCGCACCTACCGTCCGGACGGCGCCCTGGTGCAGTCCTCGCGCTTCCAGGGCGACGGCGTCTTCGAGAGGAACCTGCTCACCAATGGCGCGACCTGGAACGGCCGCAACTGCACGGACCCGGACTACCGCACCGAGTCCTCGCCCCGGCCCGCGTGCGTCCTCTACCCCAACCCGGGCGACCCCTTCTCCCAGATGGGCGACTTCCGCTTCAACAACGTGGCGGGCCACACGGAGAACTACAAGACGCCCTACAAGGATGGCGTGCGGCGGCTGGCGGTGAGCTGGACGCAGTACGCGCCCGGGGACCGCTACGACAACGCGACGCAGGTGGCCGCGAACGCCCAGCGCGGCCACGACTTCTTCTCCTTCAACCAGAAGGACAATGATCCGCAGAAGGCGACCATCGTCTATCTGGCGGGCCACGACTTCAAGGGAAGCGTCGCGGGCACGCGCGTCGTGCTCAACACGCTGCTCAACCTGGGCTCCGAACCGCTGCAGAGCGAGCGCACCGTGTCCGCCCCGGTGGCGCTGGACGACACCAACGGCAGCGACACCAACGGGTCGCGCGCCGTGCTGTTCAAGACCTCGTACAACGCGGTGACGGGCTATCCCCCCGGCGCGGACACGTACACCCCCGCGCAGGGCTCGCACTGGGTGTTCCCCTACTACCCGGGCACGCTGCGCGCGCACTCCCTCATCGGCGGGGATGCGCTCTCCGTGGGGGACAACTCGCTGTCGGACGGCACCCTGTGGAACGCGGACGCGCGCATGCCCGCGCCAGGGGAGCGCAACCTCTTCACGTACTTCGGCGGCGAGGTGACGGTGAACCCGCCGCTGGGGGCCAACCGCTCCGCGCCGCACGGGGTCCTGCAGGTGGGCTGGGTGCCAGAGGAGGTCTCCGGCACGCGCATCAACAAGAACTTCGGCGCCTCCCCCAACCCCGGCTGCGTGGACGTGCTCAAGCTCAGCCGCGCCACGTCGCGCGACGGCACCTTCCGCTTCGACTTCGTGAGGGGCAGCGACGGCATCTGCGACCTGCAGCAGGCGACGCAGTACTCGCCCCAGCTGGGCGGCACGGACTTCGGCCTGACCAATGAGGTGGTCAACAAGATCCAGCTCACCACCGACTTCAACGCGGTGGCGATGATGCTCCAGCGGGTGCGCGGCTACTGCTACGCCACGGTGTCCGGCCGGGACGGCGCCGGCGAGACGCCCATCCTCGAGCCCAGCAACTCGCAGTGCAACAACGACGCCGCGGACAACCGGGCGCACCTGGGCGGCTTCATCCACTCGTCGCCCGTGGTGGTGCCCGCCAGCGCCCACGTCCTGGACCGCGACAATCCCAGGCCCACCGTGGCCTACGCGGCGGGCCTGGACGGCCAGCTGCACGCCTTCTACGTGTCCGGCGGCGCGCGCTACAACGGCCCCCTGGAGAACCTCCAGTTCCCCAACCCGGACGCCACCCTGCGCTTCAAGACGGACTTCGCCCAGCGCTTCCGCTCCGGCACTCCGCCCGCGCCCGGCACGGAGCTGTGGAGCTTCCTGCCCGCCACGCAGCTGGTGGGGCTGCGCAACAACACCGCGCGGGTGAACAGCGCGCCCGCCGTGTTCGACGTGTTCGCGGACTTCGTGGGCACGGGCCGCCGCGAGTGGCACACCGTGCTGGTGGCCAACGTGGGCCAGACGGGCCGGGACCTGTTCGCCCTGGACGTCACCAACCCGCTCAAGCCGGTGCTGCTGTGGCACCTGGTGGGCAGCCACTACGCGACGTCCAGCGCGCCGCACTCGGCGGTGGCGCTCGCGGACCGGGGCCAGGGCGGAATGGACTGGACGTACACCTGGGACGAGGACACCAGCGCCTTCCAGCTGCCGCCCCGCGCCGACGCCGGCCGGCAGCCGAGCGGCCTCTATGACTACAGCGGCCTGGGCGGCTCCCGGGGCCTGTCCGTGGGCGTGGGCCGGCTGGGCATGGAGCCCGTCTACGCGGTCTTCGTCGCCTCCAGCAGCTCCGGCGCGCCGCCCGTGGCGGGCTCGCCGGGTTCGGCCGCCAAGGGCGTGCAGGTGTTCGCCATCGACGTGGCCACCGGTCAGAAGCTCTGGCAGTGGCAGAAGCCCTACTCCACCTCCGTGGACAACAGCGCGCCCGCCGCGCCCACCGTGGCGCAGGACCTGAACGGCGCCGCGCGCCTCTACGTGGGCGACATGGAGGGCCGGCTCTGGGAGCTGGACGCGTCCACCGGCATCAACGTCAACGTGGCGCGCATGGGCCCCGCGTGCAGTGAGGCCGCGCCCTGCAAGTACGCCGCGATGAACATCGGCGGGCTGCCCGCCACCAGCCAGCCCATCAGCACCAACGTGGGGCTGGCGCGCATCCCCCGCGACGCGACGAACGCCTCCGCCTTCGGCCCGTACAAGGGCAAGACCGTGGCGCTGGTGGGCACCGCCGGCATGGACTGGGTGCCGGATTCGGTGGCGGGCCGCTTCCACGCCCTGCTGTTGGATCCGGAGCTGCGGCTGCCGCTGGGCATGGACGGCAGGCGGCTGGACGGCGCGCCCCTCTCCGCGGGCCTGGCCCACTCGGAGGCGACCAGCTACGGCGTGCTCCAGGAGCCCTCGCCCTTCCCGCTCATCTTCTCCGCCCCGGAGCACGTCTACGGCAACATCACCATCGCCGGGCGCACCGCGTACTTCAGCACCGCGGAGGAGTCCATCAACGACCCCATGCTGCTCAGCGCCTCCGTCCGGGGCCGCACGTACAGCATCGACCTGGGCAACACCGGGACGTCCCAGCGGGCCATCACCCCCATGAGCGGATCATCGCTGGCCAACTACGGCGGCGTGGCCGTCTACCACCGCGACAACGGCGGCACGTCCCAGGACTACGTGGTTGGCGCGGAGGTCAGCGCCCTGCGCGTCACGCGCATCGACAACACCACCAACGCGGGCGCCTCCAGCCCCAACGCGAAGGACTCCGTGAACGGCGAGAACGGCGTGCTCTACCAGCTCCTCAACTGGAGCCAGAGGTTCTTCGAATGAGGCCCCCTCCCCCATCCGCCTCGCGGCGGGGCAGCGGCATCCTGGAGGTCCTCATCTCCATGAGCGTCCTGGCGCTGGCCGCCGTGGGCGCCGTGATGGGCATGGTGGCCGCCACGCGCGACGTGAAGGACGGCCAGGTGCTCCAGGGCCGGCGCATGCTGCTGGAGGCACGCGTGCAGCGGCTGTGGCTCGCGTCCAAGGCGGACCTCGCGAACCAGGCCGTCACCGCGCCCGCGCTCTTCCCTCCGCAGCTGGCCCTGGGCACGGCGCCCTGGCAGCTGGACCCCAGCCTGCCGCAGGCCGGCGACGTGGGCACCGGCGCCTACTTCCGCGTGCGGCCCACGGGACAGGTGGAGCCGGCCCTGGACGTGGCGGCCGGCACGCCCTGCGCCGCCACCACCCCGGACGCGGTCCTCCCCCGCGACGTCTACTGCCGGGAGGTGCTGGTGACGAAGGGGCTGCCTCGCGACCTGCCCCCCGCGGCCCAGGCGATGGTGCCCGCGGGCGCGCTGCCCTTCACCTTCTGGACGCGCGCGTACCGCAAGGGCGACAGCGTGGAGCGCGCCATCGTCCACAGCGAGGTGTTCGTCCAATGAGGACCCCGAACGGAGCCCGGACGCGAGGCATGACCCTGCTGGAGACGATGGTGGCCGCGGCGCTCGCCGCCATCGTGCTCGCGGCCGCCGCGGCCCTGCTGCTCGCGGGCGGGCGCGTGGTGCACAACACGGAGCACGTGGCGGACAGCCACGACAACGCGCGCCTCGCGGGTGAGACGCTGCTGTCCGCGGTGCGTCAGGCCGGGGCGGGCATGTCCGAGGGCCTCTGGGTGGTGTCCGGGGGCATTCCCCAGCGCATCAACCCCGTCTTCGGCGGGGACGGCGCCGGCGCGGGCGTGCTCGCCGCCACCACCTCCGGCAACGCGCCGGGCATGGACGGCAGCGACGACCTGTGGCTGGTGGTGCCGGACCGCAACTACCTGGGCCGCGACTGCGCGCCCGGCGCGGCGATGACGGTGGTGCAGCCGGGCACCGGGGCCCTGCAGGTCAACTGCGTGGGCGCCCCCAGCGGCGCCGCGCCCGCCAACCCGATGATGGTGGCCAGCAACATGAAGAGCGCCGCGCTGCTCACCCAGGCGGCGGTGAGCAGCACCCCTCCCACGGCCACGGTGAACTACGCGGAGACCGGCGTGCCGGGCTTCTCCAACGCGCCCCACAAGGGCGGCTTCCAGCGCGGCGACCTGGTGTACCCGGTGCGGCTGCTGCACTTCTTCATCGGGCGCAACCCCGTCAACGGCCGCAAGGCGCTGATGCGCGCGGAGGGCAGGCCCGGCACCGACGTGGCGGGGCGGCCCTTCACGGACATGAGCGACCCGGTGGTGGTGCAGGACTTCGTGGAGGACTTCCAGGTGGCCTTCGGCATCGACGCCTCGAACACGGGCGACCCCGTCCGCTACGACTTCCAGAACGGCCTCAAGCCCGAGTACACGCCGGGCCTGCGCTCCGTGCGCATCAGCGTGGTGGCCACCGGCCGCACGCCCCGCCGCGACACGCAGAACCAGGCGGTGCTCTCCGAGGACCTGCCCATCGCGGTGGAGAACCACACCCCCGCCCTGGCTCCCGCGGATGGCTACTTCCGCAGCCTCTTCTCGCGCCGGGCCGAGCTGCCCAACCTGGCCTCGGCCAGCCTGTGAGCCCCTTCATGTCCCCGCGCCCCCACTCCCGTTCCCCCCGCGGCGCCACGCTGCTGCTCGTCGTGCTGCTCGTCACCGTGCTGCTGGGCCTGGTGGCCGGCGTCATGGCCTACGCCGGCAGCGAGCGCACCCGCGCCGTCTCCTACAGCCGCACCGGCCAGCGGCAGGGCTGCGCGGAGAGCGGCCTGCAACTGGCGCGCGGCTACTTCGGCCGCAACTACGCCCAGTGGAACACCTTCCTGAGCATGCCGTCCGTCTACGACCCGGTCGCCTCGCCCACCAACCCGGCGCCCGCGGATCCGCGCACACCAGGCGGGCGCGCGGCCATCAAGACGGCCAACCCCGCGCTGTTCGCGGACCTGGACGGCGACGGCAAGGACGACGTGTACCTCTACATCCGGGACAACGAGGACGAGTTCAAGCCGCTCCCGCCCGAGTGGAACCGCGACAATGATCAGCAGGTGGTGGTGGGCGCGCTGTGCATCAGCGAGACGCTGATTCCGCGCCGGGGCAACGCCAACACGCTGGACCCCACCGGCCTCGCCGTGGAGGGCATCCTCCAGTACAACGGCGGCGGTCAGGCCTACACGGCGCAGACGGCGGGCGGCACGGGCTCCGGCAACCTGAACCGCTGAAGCCCCCGCCCTCCAGGCGTGCGAAGCTGGGGCCCATGCCCACGCTCGAAGACGCCATCGCCCTGGCGGTGGCCGCGCACCAGGGTCAGCGCGACAAGGCCGGACAACCCTACATCCTCCACCCGCTGCGGGTGATGCTGCGCCTGGCTTCGGACGCGGAGCGCACCGTGGCCGTCCTCCACGACGTGGTGGAGGACACGCCCTACACGCTGGAGCGCCTGCGCGGCATGGGCTACGCGGAGGACGTGCTGTCCGCGCTGGACTGCCTCACGAAGCGCGACGGCGAAAGCTACGAGGCCTTCATCGAACGGCTGCGTCCCCACCCCCTGGCCCGCCGCGTGAAGCTGGCGGACCTGGAGGACAACATGGACGTGCGCCGGCTGAAGGACGTCACGCCCAAGGACGCGGAGCGCCTGTCGCGCTACGTGGCCGCCTGGACGCGCCTGCGCGCGGAAGGCGCGCCGTAGGAACGACGACGGCCCGGCGACCCTCCGGATGCGAGGGCGGCCGGGCCGCGAACCACCGACTCCGTGTCGCGCGCTACGCCTTGGCGAGCTGGCGGAGCACGAACTGGAGGATGCCGCCGTTGCGGTAGTAGTCGAGCTCGTTCGGCGTATCGATGCGGCACAGCGCCGTGAACTCGCGGGTGCCGTTCTCACCGGTGGCCTTCACGGTGAGCTTCTTCTGCGGCGCCAGCCCGTCCGCGATGCCGGTGATTTCGAACGTCTCGTGGCCGGTGAGGCCCAGCGACTGCGCGTCCTGGCCCGCCTCGAACTGCAGGGGCAGCACGCCCATGCCCACGAGGTTGGAGCGGTGGATGCGCTCGAAGCTCTTGGCGATGACGGCCTTCACGCCCAGCAGCTGCGTGCCCTTGGCCGCCCAGTCGCGGCTGGAGCCGGTGCCGTACTCGGCGCCCGCCAGCACCACCAGGGGCGTGCCGTCCGCCTGGTACTTCATGGACGCGTCGTAGATGCTCATCCGCTCGCGGGTGGGGATGTGCACCGTGACGCCGCCCTCCACGCCGGGGACCAGCAGGTTCTTCAGGCGGATGTTGGCGAAGGTGCCGCGCACCATCACCTCGTGGTTGCCGCGGCGGGCGCCGTAGGAGTTGAAGTCCTTGGGCTCCACGCCCTCCGCCATCAGGTACTTCGCCGCCGGGCTCGTCTTGGCGATGTTGCCCGCGGGGGAGATGTGGTCCGTGGTGACGGAGTCACCCAGCAGCGCCAGCACGCGCGCGCCCTTGATGTCCTGGACGGCCTTGGGCTCCTTCGGGAGGTTCTCGAAGAAGGGCGGCTTGCGCACGTAGGTGGACTTGGCGTCCCACTGGAACGTGGAGCCCTTGCTCACCTGGAGCTGCTGCCAGAGCGTGTCGCCTTCCATGGCGTTGGCGTACTGGCTGCGGAACTGCTCCGGCTTCACCGCGGTGCGGATGGTCTCCTTGATCTGCTCGTTGGACGGCCAGATGTCCTTGAGGAACACCGGGCGGCCGTTGGGGTCCGTGCCCAGCGGCTCCGTGTCCAGGTCGCGGCCCACTTCACCGGCCAGCGCGTACGCCACCACGAGCGGGGGGCTGGCCAGGTAGTTCATGCGCACGTGCGGGTTGATGCGGCCCTCGAAGTTGCGGTTGCCGGACAGCACCGCGGCCACCACGAGGTCGCCCTCCACCACCGCGTTGGACACCGGCTCCGGCAGCGGGCCGGAGTTGCCGATGCAGGTGGTGCAGCCGTAGCCCACGACGTGGAAGCCCACGGCCTCCAGGTAGGGCAGCAGGCCCGCGTCACGCAGGTACTCGGTGACGACGCGGCTGCCCGGGGCCAGCGACGTCTTCACCCAGGGCTGCGGCTTGAGGCCCTTCTCCACCGCGTTCTTCGCCAGGATGCCCGCGGCCACCAGCACCGCCGGGTTGGACGTGTTGGTGCAGGAGGTGATGGACGCGATGACCACCGCGCCGTGGCCCACCTGGTAGCTCTGCTTGCCCGCCTTCACGGTGACGGTCTGGGCCAGCCGCTCCGGGGGCACCGGGGCCGCGGGGGCCTTGGCGCCGCCCTTGGGGCCCTCGTCGTCCTCGCCCTTGCTCTTGCCGGCGGACAGCATCTCCACGAGCGACGACTCGTAGCCGGCCTTCATGTCCTTCAGGGGCACGCGGTCCTGCGGGCGCTTGGGGCCCGCGAGGCTGGGCACCACGGCGGCCAGGTCCAGCGCCAGCGTGTCGCTGAAGAGGGGCTCCTCGGCGCCGGCGTTGAACCACAGGCCCTGCTCCTTCGCGTACGCCTCCGTCAGCGCGACGACGTCATCCGGGCGGCCGGTGAAGCGCAGGTAGTTGCAGCTCTCCTCGTCCACGGGGAAGAAGCCGATGGTGGCGCCGTACTCCGGGGCCATGTTCGCGATGGTGGCGCGGTCCGGCAGGGACAGGTTCTTCAGGCCCTCGCCGTAGAACTCCACGAACTTGCCGACCACGCCCTTCTTGCGGAGCATCTGCGTGACCGTGAGCACCAGGTCCGTGGCGGTGGCGCCCGCGGGCAGCTTGCCGGTGAGCTTGAAGCCCACCACCTGCGGAATCAGCATCGTGATGGGCTGGCCCAGCAGCGCGGCCTCCGCCTCGATGCCGCCCACGCCCCAGCCCACCACGCCCAGGCCGTTGATCATCGTCGTGTGGCTGTCGGTGCCCACGAGCGTGTCCGGGTACACGGTGCTGCCCTGGCGGAACGTCACCTGCGCCAGGAACTCCAGGTTCACCTGGTGGCAGATGCCGATGTCCGGCGGCACCACGCCAAAGCCCTTGAACGCGCTCTGGCCCCAGCGCAGGAAGGCGTAGCGCTCGCGGTTGCGCTCGAACTCCAGCTCCGCGTTCTCCTTGAAGGCCGCGGTGGTGGCGAAGGAGTCGATCTGCACCGAGTGGTCGATGACCAGGTCCGCCGGGTTGCGCGGGTTGATCTTCGCCGGGTCACCGCCCATGGCGGCGAGCGCCTCGCGCATGGCTGCCATGTCCACGACGGCGGGCACGCCGGTGAAGTCCTGGAGCAGCACGCGCGCGGGGTGGAACGAGATTTCGGTCTCCGGGGCGGCCTTGGGGTCCCAGGCGAGCATCTTCTCGATGTGCTCGCGCTTGACGACGCGGCCGTCCTCGTTGCGCAGCAGGTTCTCCAGCAGCACCTTCAGCGAGAACGGGAGGCGGTTGACCGCCGGGTGGGCCTTCGCCAGCGTGGCCAGGCTGAAGAATTCATAGGAGGCCGAGCCCACCTTGAGCTTGGCCTTGGTGCCGAAACTGTCCGTCATGTGCGTTGCCGTCCTTCCGTGCCGGAATGAGGCAACTTCTAGGCGTGTCACCCCCGGCATGCAAAGGGTTCCTGCACTGCGTTGAAGGCGGCGGACGCTTGGCTCGGACCCCGGGCTTACGGCCCCGCTCAGAGGACCTTCCGGAAGAAGTACAGCACGCGCTCCACGGCCTTCTGCCAGAGGGGCCGGCGGCGGAACTCGGCCAGGTCCACCTCGCGACAGTGGCCGCAATCCAGGCGGAACGAGTCCTCCAGGGTGGCCCCCAGCCGGGGATCCGCGAACACCGCGTTGACCTCGTGGTTGAAGGCCAGCGACAGCCGTTCCAGGTTGAAGGAACCGATGGTGCCCCAAACGCCGTCCACCACCGCTGTCTTCGCGTGGAGCACGCCCCGGCGCCACTCGAAGATGCGGATGCCGGCGTCCATCAGGGGCTCGTAGAAGGCGCGCGTGGCGTGCTCCAGGAAGGGGTGGTCGCTCTTGCCGCCGTTGAGCAGCAGGCGCACCTCCACGCCCCGCTTCGCCGCGTCCTTGAGCGCGGCCACCATGCGCCGGTCCGGCACGAAGTAGCCCGCGGCGATGAGCACGCTCGCCCGGGCGCGCTGGATGGCGTGCAGATAGGCGCGGTGGATGCTGCGGCGGCTGGACAGCACCGCCAGCCCCACGTCACCTTTTCGAGACACGGGCGCCGCCGCGGGGGCCCCGCCGCGGATCCGCCGGCGAAGGCGGCTCAGGCGGTCGCGGAACATCATCCGCCACGTGGCGAGGAAGCGGCGCTCCAATTCGTGCACCGCGGGGCCTTCGATCCTCAGCACGTCGTCGCGCCAGGCGACGCCCTGCCCCTCCGGCGCCCAGTGCGCGGCGATGTTCACCCCGCCCGTGAAGGCCACCGTGCCGTCCACCACGAGGATCTTCCGGTGGTCGCGACGCAGCAGGTAGCGCAGCCCGCGCTGGAGGCTGAAGGGCTTGAAGGCGCGCACGTCCACGCCGCGCTGGCGCAGGGACTCGAAGAAGCTGCGGCGGCTGG
Source organism: Corallococcus silvisoli (assembly GCF_009909145.1). Taxonomy (NCBI): domain Bacteria; kingdom Pseudomonadati; phylum Myxococcota; class Myxococcia; order Myxococcales; family Myxococcaceae; genus Corallococcus; species Corallococcus silvisoli. The sequence goes on along the minus strand of NZ_JAAAPJ010000001.1, from coordinate 542,263 downwards.
CCCAGGACCCCACCGCGTCGTAGAGCACCTTCACGTGCACGCCGCGCTCGGCGGCCTCCGCCAGCGCCTGGCCGAACAGCTCGCCCACCGCGTCGGTGACGAACATGTACGTCTCCAGGCGGATGGAGCGGCGCGCGCGGCGGATGGCCTCCAGCATCTCCGGGTAGGCCTCCACGCCGTCGCGCAGGAGCCGGCACGCGTTGCCCTGGAGGGTGGTGTGCCGCAGGGGCAGGTAGTAGCGGGCGAGCAGCCTGCGGGACACCCCGGCGCTCCACACCGGGCCGTGCTCCGGCACCGGCTCCGGCGAACGCGCCAGGCCGGGCGCCGCCGGGGCCCCCCATCCTTCTGACTGCCCGTCCTCCCCTACCCGCTCGCGCCTCACGCGATTGAGGGTGGGAACGGAGGGAGGGACCGGCAACCCGGACAGGCCCTGCTCGCCTCCCTGGCGGGCTCGCGGCGTCCGCTCCCGGACACCGCGAGCGACGGCGTCTACAGGTTGTACTCGGCGCGCTTGTTCTCCGCGCGCGTGGCGCACGGCTGGTCGTACTCGGGGAAGTACTCGCGCATGTGGTCCAGGGTGGAGGCGGCCTGCTTGTAGTGGCCCTGGTTGTAGTAGCCCTCCACCTCCAGCAGCAGCTTGGAGCAGGTGCGGTCCAGCTCCTGCTGGGCGCGCTTCATCTGCTCCTGCGCCTCGAAGTAGAGGTCCGGCTTGGGGTCCGGGTGGGCCTCCAGCATCAGCCACGCCTCGCGGAAGGCCTTCCAGGCCTCGTAGCGGTTGCGCGCGCCGATGTCCGGCGTCTCGAAGTTCTTGCGGCCCTTCTTGAAGGAGTCCCCGGCCTGCTGCAGCAGCTGCTGCGTGGAGAGCTGCTCCGGAAGCAGCGCGCGCTCCACCCAGACGTTCCAGATGCGCCAGGGGTCCTCGCCGGGCGGGTTGCGGGTGTTGTCGAAGATGATCCGGTTGGGTTCGCCCTTGCGCAGCTGCTGTGGCGGGATCATCAGCTCCAACGAGCGCTCCTGGCTGGCCAGCGTGTCCGGGGGCACCTTGCCCACGTCCACGCCGTTGACGCTCACCACCACTTCATCCTTGGAGATGCCCTGGGCCTGGTAGTGGAGGATGACCACCGCGCGCGTCGCGGCGACGAACTCCCACTCGAAGACCTTCATGTCCGGCCGGTACCAGGTGACGCCGTCGCCCAGGCCGAACGAGTCGGTGATGGGCTGGTTGGAGAGGCGCACCGGCTCCTCGCCCTTCTGCACCTGGTCGTTGCCGCCCAGCACCAGCCAGTACACGAGCGCGAAGAGGCCCAGCACCACCACGCCGCCGCCGGTCATCACGCCCGCGCGGACCTTGGAGTTCGCCTCCGCCCAGAACAGGCGCAGGTTGGCCATCAGCCCCGGCGTCTCACGGCGGATGCGGGCGCGCTCGGCCGCGGACAAGCCACCGCCGCCGGCGCCCGCGCGGGGGGAAGGCGCCCGAGCCACCGCGCGGGACGACTGGGACCCGGTGCGGCGCGCGGGCGGGGGCGCGGGGGCGGGCTTCTCCAGGGCCGCGGGAGCCTCTTCGTCCGGAGGCGGCTGCTGCGGCGCCGCGCGCTGCGCGTTGGAGGAGGTGGGCCGGCGGATGGCGCGCATGTTCATGCGCGTGGACTCCGCGCGGATGCCCTGCAGATCCTCCTCGTCGGCGCCTTCCGGCATGAGCGCGGCGGCCTTCTTGTTGCGCTGCTTGCGCACGGAGTCGATGGAGACGATGCGCGTGCTGTTGGCGCCGTCCTCCGCGGGCTTCTCGTCCTCGCCGGTGGTCGCCTCGTCCGCCGCCAGCGCGAAGAGGAACGTCACCGGGCCCAGCGTCAGCGTGTCGCCGTCGGTGAGCGCCTGCTTCTGCACCGCCGCGCCGTTGAGGAGCGTGCCGTTGGCGCTCTTCTGGTCCTCCACCGCGTAGCCGCCTCCGTCCTGGAAGATGCGGCAGTGGCGGCGGGAGACACCGGGGTCATACAGCACCACATCGCACTCGGAGGTGCGCCCGATGAGCACGGAGTCTTGGTCGAAGACGAACTCCTTGCCTGCGTCTTTTCCCTCGGAGATCGTCAGTTGGAAGGCCATGTCGTCCTAGGAGCCTATCGAGGCATGCACGGCTCGGGCAACGGCGGCGCGCGCGCTCGCCGGCTCCAGCACCTCCGCCTCGCCGCCGAAGGATAGCACCCACTGTGTGAGCCAGCGCTCACTGTCTCCGGCCACCCGCACCTCCACCCCGCCGTCAGCGAGCGGGCGGGCGTCCTGGCCGAAGCGCTCCTTCACGTAAGGGGCCGCCGTGGGCGTGAAGCGCACCCGGACGGAGGCCTCGCTGGTGCCGCGCGCCGGGTTGGGCACGTCCGCGCGGGCATCCGGAGGGGGCTGGAAGGCGGTGGGGGTGACGGCCAGCTCCTCCATCCGGTCCAGCCGGAACAGGCGCGCGTCCTGGCGGGTATGGCAGAAGCCCTGGAGGTACCACTGCCCCCGGTGGCTGAGCAGCTCGTAGGGGCGCACCCGGCGCGGCTCCGGAGGGCGGCCGGGGCTGGCGTAGCCGAACGTGACCTCCAGCCGCTCCAGGATGGCCCGGGTGAGCGGCCCCAGGGCCGGGGGCGCGTCCGCGGAGGCGTCGATCTTCCGGAACATGTCCCGGAAGCGCTCGCGCGCGGCGGGCGGGATGATGCCCTCCAGCTTGGTGAGGGCGCTCTGGAGGGCGTCCCCGGTGGACGGGCGCAGGAGCTCCGCCGCGGCGGCCAGGGCCGCGGCCTCTCCCGCCGTCAGCCGGGGCGGCGCGAACAGGCGCTGATCCAGGTCCACATAGACGCGGTCGTTGGCCACGTAGATGTCGATGTAGTCGTCCGGGTTGAAGGGGGGCCGGCCCACGCAGGTGAGCAGGTCCAGCTCCTCCAGCAGGTCCTCCCGGCTGATGTTGAGCGCCTTCGCCAGGGCCTCCACGGTGACGCCCGGGTGCTTGGAGACGTAGGGGACGAGGAACAGCAGGCGGCGCAGCCGCTCGTGGACGTTGCTCATGCGCTCACCCGCGGACCTTCCACCGGCGCGTGCTTCGCCAGGATGTTCGCCGCCATCTGCTCCAGGCGCGCACGGGCCTCCGGAGGCCCCTCCACGCGGCAATCCGCCCCCAGGGAGAGGACGAACCGCACCAGCCCGTCCAGGAACGTCACGGGGAAGCGGGCCCGCGCGACGCCCTCCGCCACCGGCTCCAGCGCCGCGCCGGGGAAGAGGGAGCCCGCGCGCGAGGCCTGCGGCCCGGTGAGCTGGAGCGTCACCTCCATGGGCGCGTGGAAGCGGTACTGCCAGGGGAAGTACGCCACGTGCGCGTCCAGGGAGAAGTCAGCGGGGACCTCGAAGTCCGGCGTGCGCGGCCGCGCGGTGTTCACCTTCAGCTCGCGGATGCGGTGCACGTGGAAGGTGCGCAGGCCCTGGCGCAGGTGGCAGTAGCCCACCAGCGTCCAGACGCCGCGCCGGAGCGCCAGCCCATACGGGTCCACGCGCCGCTCCGTCACCCCGTCCTTCCGGGGGCTGCCATAGGTGAGCTGCACCCACTTGTGCGCGGAGCACGCATCCCACAGCTGCTCCAGGCGGGCGGAGACCTCCTTCTCCTGGCCCTCCTGCCCGGTGCCCAGCTCCATGCGCACGCGCGGGGTGGGCAGGGACTCGCCGGCGAAGAAGCCAATCTTGCGCAGGGCGTGCGCCAGGTCGTCGCGGCCCGGGAACGCGCCCGAGGCCAGCGCGGCGGACCCGGCGGCGTAGAGCACGGCCAGCTCCTCCTTCGTCAGGTCCGCCTCCGGCAGGTAGTAGACGTCGCGGTCGACGAGGTAGCCGTCGCGCCGCTCGTCGTCGCCCTGCACGTAGCTCAGCGGGAAGCCCAGCTCGACGAGCTCCGCCTTGTCGCGCTCGAACTTGCGCTCGGCGGCGTCGTCCGAGCCGCCGTAGTCCGCGGGGAAATGCTCACGCAGTTCGGCCCAGGAGATGGGTTCCCGCGCGTCGAGCAACAGTGCCACGAGATCAAGGATGCGTTCCGTGCGGTCCATTCAGGAGATCGGTGACGATGGCGGACAGGACCCGGGAGATCAAGAGACCGGGGACTTCCGGGGTGGGGGAAGGGGGGTCCGGGGAAGGGACGAGGGGGGAACAGCGGAGATGGCTGGCGCCGTCCAGGACGGGATAGCTGCCCCGACCTGAACAGGCAAGCAGGTATTGCCATGTACCCCCTGTTTCGTCCGCGAGGCAGCAGACAACCGGGGGCGTGGGGCTCGCGCTTGGGGCGCGCCTGGGTTATTCCTTGGGCCCTGTCGATTTTTGAGTGCGAAGTGACAGCGGGTCCTCTTGGAGGCCCCGTTGGCTGCCGTGGGGCCGACACGGCGGACCGAGGCTTTGACGAGGGCACACCCATGAACCGCACCTCCCTGCTGAAGACGTGGCTGCCCGGGCTGGCGCTGGTGCTGCTGGCCCTGGTCTCCGCCCCGGCGCACGCGCGCTCGGAGCCGCTCTACTTCGCGCTGGAGGTCCGGCGCGACGGGCGGCTCATCGCCCAGCCCAAGCTGCTCGGGGAAGCGGGCCGCACCCTGCGCGCCGAGCGCCGCCGCCCGGGCGCGACGGTGCCGGACTACCGGCTGGTGCTCACGCCGAAGGGCGAGGGCGACTCGTTCCAGCTCCAGGTGGACCTGTCCCTGCCGGAGGGCGAAGGCCACTCCCAGCTCGCCCTGCTGCACGGCCAGGAGCGCAAGCTCCAGCTTGGCCGGGTGCCGGGGGAGCTGGAGGTCTCGCTGCTCCTGATGAAGGTGGACTCCCCTGAGTTCCGCGCGCTGATGCGGCTCACGGAGGAGACGCCCGGCACGGTGAAGTCCGTCTCCAGCTCCATCTAGGCGGCTTGCGCCCACGGCCGCTACAGCACCGCCAGGTCGTCGCGGTGCACCGCCTCATCCAGATAGCGGTAGCCCAGCACCGCCTCGATGTCCGCGCTCCGCCGTCCGGCGATGCGCCGGAGCTCGTTGGCGTCGTACGTGGACAGGCCCCGGGCGAACACCTCCCCGTCCGCGTCCGACAGGTCCACCGGGTCCCCCCGGCCGAACTCCCCCTCCACGGCCGTCACGCCGCTGGGCAGCAGGCTCCGCTTGCCGGTGACGATGGCCTGCTTCGCGCCCGCGTCCACCACCAGCCGGCCCCGGGGCCGCAGGGCGTGGGCGATCCACGCGGTGCGCGCGCTCCTGCGTCCGGCGGGCTCGAAGAGCGTGCCCACCGCCTCGCCCTGGAGCACGCCCCTCAGGCGGCCGGGCACCGCGCCGGAGGTGATGACGCAGGGGATGCCCAGCTCCGCGGCGCGGGCGGCGGCGCGCACCTTGGAGGCCATGCCTCCGGTGCCCACGGCGCTGGTGGCGTCGCCGGCCAGGGCCAGCACGTCGGCGGTGACGCGCGGCACGGAGGCCATGAGGCGCGCGTCCGCGTCCTTGCGCGGGTCGGCGGTGTGCAGGCCCTCCACGTCCGACAGGAGGACCAGCGCGTCCGCCTCCACCACGCCGGCCACCAGGCTGGCCAGCGTGTCGTTGTCTCCGAACTTGAGCTCGTCCACCGACACGGTGTCGTTCTCGTTGATGACCGGCACCACGCCCGCGGCCAGCAGCCGGTCCAGGGCGTGCTTCACGTTGAGGTAGCGCCGGCGCTCCTGCACGTCCTCGTGGGTGAGCAGCACCTGGGCCACCGTCCGGGACGCGTGGCTGAAGGCCTCTTCGTACGCCTGCATCAGGCGGCTCTGCCCCACCGCCGCGCACGCCTGCTTGCCCGGGATGTCCCGGGGGCGCGAGGGCAGGCCCAGCCGCTCCATGCCCAGCGCGATGGCGCCGCTGGACACCACCACCAGCTCCCGTCCCTGGGCGGCCCACAGCAGGTCCTGGCCCAGCGAGTCGAAGTGGGCGCGGTTGAAGCGGCCCGTGGCGCTGGTCAGCGCGTTGGTCCCAATCTTCACCACCACGCGGCGAGCCCCGCGCAGGGCGTTGCGTGCGGAATCAGTCACGGTGGGCAGCGTAGGCTGGAAACGGAAAGGACGCGCGCGGCCCGGCTGTTCACCAGGCTTCGTGGCGGGCGGGACGGTGGCTTTGTCATGAAACGCGGGGGCCTCCAGTCCATCCAACGCCTTGAAAGCAGCGCGGACCCTTCGATGCCCGCGCCAGGAGAAACGGTTTGAAGGAAATCTTCGGCAACACCCTGGGCCTGAAGTCGAGCGAGCAGCAGCGGCTGCGCAACACCTTCCGCCGCCGCGTGGATCCGCGCGAAATCGTGTCCGTGGAGCTTGCCCGCCACCTCACCGAGCTCTCGCACGAGCTCAACCGGCAGGTGGGCGTCCTCATCAACCGCAAGGGCGACATCGAACACGTCGTGGTGGGCAACGCGCACAAGCTGGAGCTGCCGGACATCGGCCGTGCGCGCGCCGGGCAGATCCGCCTGCGCGGCCTGCGGCTGGTCCACACGCACCTGAAGAGCGAGCCCCTGACGAAGGACGACCTCACGGACCTCGCGCTCCTGCGCCTGGACTGCGTGGCCGCCGTGGGCGTGGGGAACGAAGGCCTGCCGGGCGTGCTGCACTGGGCCTACCTGGTGCCGGAGAACGGCTCGGGGGAGTTCTGGCACCTGTCCACCCTGCCCTCCGTGCACGTCGAACAGCCGGACCTGCTGGCGACGCTGGACGCGCTGGAGGAGGAGTTCAACCGCAAGGCGGCCGCGCGCACGGTGTCCGGACGCGAGCGCGCCATCCTGGTGGCGGTGTGCCTGGACGGCAACCGCGCGCGGGCGGAGTCCTCGCTGGCGGAGCTGAAGGAGCTGGCGCGCACCGCGGGCGTGGAGGTGGTGGACAGCGTGCTCCAGATGAAGCGGGAAGCGGATCCGCGCTACCTCATCGGCCGGGGCAAGCTGGAGGACCTGAACCTGCGCTCCATGCAGTCCATGGTCGACCTGCTCATCTTCGACAAGGACCTCACCCCGTCGCAGGGCCGCCACATCGGGGACGCGACGAGCCTGAAGATCCTGGACCGCACGCAGCTCATCCTGGACATCTTCGCGCAGCGCGCGCAGACGGCGGAGGGCAAGCTCCAGGTGGAGCTGGCGCAGCTGAAGTACCGCCTGCCCCGGCTGGTGCAGGGGGATGACTCGCTCAGCCGGCTCATGGGTGGTGGCGTGGGCGGCCGCGGCCCGGGTGAGACGAAGCTTGAAATCGACCGCCGCCGCGTGCGCGAGCGCATCACGAACCTGGAGCGCCGCATCGACGTCATCAGCCGCGAGCGCGGCGTCCGGCGGGCCCAGCGCAACCGGCGCGAGGTGCCGGTCATCTCCATCGTGGGCTACACCAACGCGGGCAAGTCCACGCTGCTCAACGCCATCACCAACGCGGAGGTGCTGGCCGAGGACAAGCTGTTCGCCACGTTGGACCCCACCAGCCGGCGGCTGCGCTTCCCGCAGGAGCGCGAGGTCATCATCACCGACACGGTGGGCTTCATCCGGGACCTGCCCAAGGACCTGGTGGCCGCCTTCCGCGCGACGCTGGAGGAGCTCTACGACGCCAGCCTGCTCCTGCACGTGGTGGACGCGGGCGACCCCGCGCGCGACGACCAGGTGGAGGCGGTGGAGACCATCCTGAATTCGCTGGGCCTGATGGAGAAGCCGCGCCTGATGGTGTGGAACAAGGCGGACCTGCTGCCCGCGGACGAGGTGGAGACGCTGCTGCGCTCGCGGGGCGGCGTGGCCATCAGCGCGGCGAAGCGCGAGGGGCTGGCGACGCTCCTGGCCAAGGCGGACACCACCCTGTTCGCCGAAGGGGCGTCCGAGTCCATCGGCGTCGTGTGACGGTGGGCGGGTTGCCGGCGCGGGGGCCGTCCCCGTAGACTCAGGGGGCCTTGGCTCCCGCGCTGAACCTGCTCATCCCCTTGTTGACGGCCCAGATCGAAGGCCTGCCCGGACAGGACTCCGGGCCGGACTACGACAAGCCCGTCTCGTCCATCACCACCGGCTACATCGACCTGCTCGAGAAGAACAGCCACATCGTCTACCCGGTCATCGCCGTGGTGACGCTGCTGCTCATCGGCTGGGGCATCCTGTCCGCGTGGCGCACGCAGGACATGGACGGTCTGCAGAAGAACGAGTTCAAGCGCGCCATCATCAACCAGCTGCGCAGCAACGTGAGCGGCATGCCCGGCGACCTGCTGGGCCGCAGCATCGGGCTGGACCGGCTCAAGACGAACCGCCTGCTGGAGGAGATGCAGACGGAAGGCCTGGTGCTGAGCCACACCAATTCGGAGCGGCTCACCGTGTGGCGCGTGCGCGGCGCGAGCCCGGAAGCCAAGCCGCGCCGCTACTGAGCACCGCGGCGCGACTCAGCCGCCGGACAGCTCCGACTTCGGCTGGCGCGTCATCAGGTCCACCACCGCGTTCCGGGCGTTCTTGCCCTCGTAGGCGATGAGGTAGACCTGCTCGCAGATGGGCAGCTCCACCCCCGTCTTGAGCGACAGGTCGCGCGCGCTCTTCGCCGTCTTCACGCCCTCGGCGACCTCCTTCATGTCCGCGAGGATGTCCGGCAGCGTGCGGCCCTTGCCCAGCTCCATGCCCACGTGGCGGTTGCGGCTGAGCTCGCCCGTGCACGTGAGCACCAGGTCGCCCATGCCGGACAGGCCGGACAGCGTCAGCGGGTTGGCGCCCTTGCGCACCGCGAGCCGCGTGATCTCCGCCAGGCCGCGCGTGATGATGGCCGCCCGCGCGTTGTGGCCCATGCCCAGGCCATCCGCCATGCCCGCCGCGATGGCGATGACGTTCTTCAGCGCGCCGCCGTACTGCACGCCCACGACGTCCGTGGACGTGTACGAGCGGAAGGTGTCCGTCTGGAGCGCCTTCTGACAGCGCTGGGCCACCTTGTCCCAGTGCGACGCGATGGTCACCACCGTGGGCATGCGCCGCGCCAGCTCCTTCGCGAAGCTGGGGCCGGAGAGCACCGCGACGTACGGGTGGAACTCCTCCGGCAGGCAGTCCTCCATCAGCTCCGTCATGGTGAGGAGCGTCCCGTTCTCGATGCCCTTGGACACCGTGATCAACGGCACGCCCTTGGGCAGGAAGGACTTCGCGCGCGCGAGCACCTCGCGCGTGGCGTGGCTGGGCGTGGCGAGCACCACCATCTCCGAGCCCGCCAGCGCCTCCTCCAGGCCCGTGGTGGCGCGCACGCGCTCGGAGAGGGGGATGCCCTTGAGGTAGGTGGCGTTCTCGTGGCGGGTGTTGATGGCCTCCACGGCGCCGGGTTCGCGGCCCCAGAGCCGGACCTCGTCGCAATTCACCGCGAGCACGTTGGCGAGCGCCGTACCGAACGAGCCTGCACCGATGACACTGCCACGCATGAGATGACCTCTGTTCGAATGGGGGGATTTCAGAACACCGTGGACACGACACCCACGGACAGGGTGGGCATGAACTCCGCTTCGCCCGGACGGTCGCGGAAGTCTCCGCCAAAGGAGACAGCGTAGGACGTCTTCTCGCCGACCGGAAACTCCGCGCCCACCCGGACGAGCACCGACACATCCAGCTCCCACGAGGGCGGCACCCCGCCCAGGGGATCGCGCAGGACGGGGTGTGTATCGAAGGCCAGCAGGCAGCGCACGTCCAGGTACGGCCGCCACGCGCGGGGGCTGGACCCCTGGAAGGAGCCCACGAGCCCCGGGGCCACGTTCCAGTCGCGCCGGCCGCTCAGGTAGCGCGCGCCGTGCTCCTCCGTATCCGGAGGGCGCAGGAAGAACGCATGGCCGCCGTCCGTGACGAAGGCCAGGCTGGCGTTCTGGCCGTCCAGGAGGGTGAGGCGCGCGCTCGCGCGCACCTCGGTCATCAGGCCGTAGACGGTGTCCACGCCCAGTCCCAGGTCCAGGCGCTCCAGGACCCCGTACACGCCGCGCGCGGACACGAAGGGGAAGCCCAGCTCCATGCCCACGCCCAGGTGCCCCGCGCCCAGCGACCGTCCGCCGTAGAGCCCGTACCGGTTGGGCGTCAGGAGGGGCCGAGGGGGACGCGGGGGCCTGCCACGGCGCGCGGGAGGCGGTGGCTCGCCGAGCGGCGGCGCTTCCCCACTGGGACGCGGAGGGGCATCGCGGGGCGTGGCGGGAAGCGGCGTGTCGACGGGGGCGGAGGCCCCGGGGAAGGCATCCCAGCCCTCGTCGCCAGCGGGCGGCTCCTGGCCCTGGGAGGCGTCCGCGGCGTCGGCCTCGGGAGGAGGGGAGCGGGAGGGGCCGCTGCCCGGCGGGGTCCGGGACTTGGGAGCTTCGGGACGGGAGGAGCTGCCCGGCGCGGGCCGGGGCTCGGGGGCTTCGGGAGGGGAGAGGCTGCTCGGCTCACTCCAGGACTCGTCGGGCGTCGTGGCCCGGGAGGACGGCGGAGGCGCGGGGGTCTGGGCCCGCACGGAAGCGACCGGCGCCAGGGCCAGGAGCGACAGGGTGAGGAGACAGGGATGGCGCATGGGGACAGGGAGCGGGCAGCCTAGCCCACGCTCTGGCCCTGAACGAGGTCGGCCTGCCCGACCTCTCCTCCGCCATCCGGTCGCGTCCGGAAAGTGGCAGCCCCTCCACAATGGTGATGACGCGGGCCGGGCCCGGTCTACCATCCGCGCCCGCGCGCATGGCGTCGGTGAGGAGAGCAGACGGGATGAGGGTCGGACGGGGTGCATTGCTGATGGCGCTCGCACTGGGCGCATGCAGCAGGCCCGGCGCCAGCACGGAGACGACGGACGCGGGGACCAACGGACTGCCAGGGCGGCCGTCCCTGTTGCTCCTCCCCGCGTGCGAGGAGTTGCTGCCCGCGGACCTGCGCGACATCACCCTCAACGGCTTCACGATGAAGGAGCAGCGGGCCTGCCCCACGTGCGGGCCCGTCTGTGAACTGCGTTCGGCGGCGCTGCCGGACGTGTCCGTGTCGGTGGCGTATGACTGCCAGCCGGGCTACGCGACCGCGGACGTGCGCGCGCTGCTCGCGCCCACGCTGAACGCGGGCGGCGAGGAGGTGCCCGCGCTGGGCCGGGCCGCCGCGCGCCGCAACCCCGTGCAGGGCATGACCCAGGTGGTGGCGTGGGATGACGACTCGCCCTGCGTCGTCGTCGTCACCTGGCTGGGGGAGGATCCCGACCGCGCGCTGGACGTGGCCCGCCTCGCGGTGACGTCGCACCACGGAACGGAACAGGCCGCGGACGGGGGCGAGCTGCTCCCCGGCGACGCGGGGGACAGCCCCTTCAGGGACGCTCCGCTGGAACCGCTGGACAGCCTCACCTCGCCGCGCGCGGGAACGACGGACGTGCTCTCCGCCCCGCCGGGCGCGGGCTCCATGGCACCGCGCCCCGCCGCCCCGGTCGTCACGCCGGTCAAGCCGAAGCCCGCGCCGAAGCCCGTGACACCCGCGCCTCCGGTACCCGCTCCCGCGCCGAAGCCCGTGCACCCGGCCCCCGAGCATGCCGCGCCCGCGCCGAAGCCCGTGACGCCGGTGCCCGAGCATGCCGCGCCCGCGCCGAAGCCCGTGACGCCGGTGCCCGAGCATGCCGCGCCCCCGCATGCCGCGCCGGGCGCCCCTGACGCGGGATAGACAGCCGCCGTTTGACGGGCCTTGTCCGCCCGGCGGGCCTCCAGCCCCTGACGCCCCTCTCCAATCACAGACAGAGGGGCGCCCAGGGCCCACGACGGGTCGTGGCTGAGGCGACCGTCCGACCCGCTACAGCGTCTCCAGATACGCGACGAGGTCGTCCACGTCCGAGTCGGACAGCTGCGCCGTCAGGCCGTGCTGGTTCGACTCGCGTCCGTTCAGCAGGCGGGCCTTGAGCGTGGGCGCGCTGCCGTCGTGCAGGTATGGCGCGGTGCGGCCCACGCCCAGCAATGACGGCGTGTTGAGCCCCGCCGTGATGACCGCCGCCGCGTCCTGCAGCACGCCCGAGCGCACGAACGTGCCCACGTCCACGTTGGTGTTGTTCGTGAACGCCACGCCCGAGTGGCACGTGTCACACGCCGCCTGCTTGAAGAGCACCGCGCCGCGCGCCTGCGAGGCCGTCAGCGGCTCTCCCCGGGCTGCGTTGTCCGGCGCGGGAATCGCGTCGATGAAGGCCGCCAGCTTCGCCACCGTGTCGGCATCCAGCGACTCGCCGCCCATGCGGTCCTTCACCGTGGCGTTCATGAAGGCCCCCAGCTCGGAGAACTCACCGCTCCAGTGGAAGGGCGCCGTGGACGTCGTCATGCGGCCCGCCAGGCTGGGCGTCTGGCGAGGCCCGTCCGGGAAGCCCCACACGTGTCCGTCCTCGCGGCCCTCCAGGTGGCACGACGCACAGGAGATGACCACCGCGGGGCTCGTCATCCGTTCATCCAGCGCGGTGAAGAACAGCCGCCGCCCCTGCGCCGCCAGGGGCGCCAGCGTGTCGCCCGCGAGCGTCAGCCGGGGCATCTGCTCGCGCACGAGCCCCTCGGCCCCATCCGCGCCGCTCACCAGCGTGGTGAGCGTGTGGTCGAACGCGTTGTAGACGTACGCCTTGCGCCCATCGCGCGTGAGGGCGATGCCGTTGGGCCCCGCCCCCACGGACAGCACCTGCCGCACCGAACTCCCCGCGCTCATCAGGTCCCCCCCGGAGCGGCGCCACGCGGGCACGATGGCCACGTTGTTCGTCTCCTGGTTCACCAGGAAGAGCCACGCGCCCGTGGGGTCCACCACCGCCGCCGCCGGCCCCTGCAGGGGCGCCTCCGACGACGGGCTGGCGATGAGCGACGTGGGGTAGTCCGGCGTCTCCTCCGGCGGCGGCTTGCACTCATCCAGGTCGTCCACCACCGGCCGGGGCGCCTCCCCCGTCGCGTCGAAGGCGACCAGGCCCACCGCCACCACACCCCCACCTCCAGCCGCGCCACACGGCGTCCCGCCGCCATACATCTGCTCCCCCGGGCCGGGGTTGTTCCCATCCACGGGCCCCCCCAGCGGATCCTCGCGCGACCAGAGCACCGGCGCGAAGAGGCGCTGTCCGTCCGGCGTGCCCAGCAGGTCCACCATGCCGCGCGCCCGGAACGCCCGCGGGCCCCGCGCGGCGCCAGGCTGGGACGAGGTCCCCGTGGAAGGCGACGGGGCGAAGGCGGACGGCGGGCGGTTGGCCAGCGTGTTCAGGGCCGTGCCGTCGCGCATCACCCGGGGACGGTCCACGTTCGACAGGTCCACCGTCATCACGTCGCCCTGACGGAACAGCGACACCGCCGCCTTGCGGCCGTCCTCCAGGAGCGCGATGCCGCGCGGCTCCTGGCCCAGCGGCAGCTCCCAGCGCGCCGTGAGAGAGCCCGTGTCGATGGCGGTGAGGCTGCCCCGCGCGGCGGATTCGCGCGTGGCGCTGTTCACCACGTACAGCGTGCTGCCGTCCGGGGACACGGCCAGCCCCGTGGGCTCCACGCCCACCGGAATGCGCGCGGCCTCCACCGCGTCCCCCCGGCGGATGACGGACACGCTCCGCCCGCCCCGGTTCGTCACGTACACCGTGTCGTCCGGCCCCACCGTCACGCGCTCCGGACGCGGCCCCACCCGCACCTCGCCCACCTTCTCCCGGCGGACGGTGTCCACCACGGCGAGGATGCCGTTGTCCGCGTCCACCACGTAGAGCAGCGAGTCATCCCGGCTGAGCGCCACGGACCCGGAGGCATTGCTCCAGGTGCCCGCCACCTCGCGCTCCTTGCAGCCCGAAAGCACCAGCGTCGTCACCGCGCACAGCGCGGCCCATCCCTGCCGTCGCATCGGAATCGCCATCCCCTTCCGCGAAGGCCCGCGCGTCCCTCCGGCCCCATGCGCGCGCGCCCCACGGCCTGTCGGGAGCGTGCCGGCCCTGCTCACACGCCGTCCCGAAGGCCTCATGCTCGCCCACCCGCCCACTGGAAGTCGATGCCCCTCCACACCCACCGTATGTCCTCGAACGATGTCGGGAACCCTCCCCCCTTCACCAAAACGCCCGAGCACGGGGCCGCCGTCGCGTGTAGACACCAGGGGTCGTGTCACGTCCCGCGCCCGTCATCCTCAGCTTCCGGCGCACCTTCGCGCTGCTCATCCTGCTGGTCGTGCTGCCGTCAGCCGGCCTGTCCGGCTTCGGCGTCGTGGCCATCATCAACGAGCGCGCCGCGGTGGAGAAACGCCTGGAGGCCGCGTGGCGAGGCACGCTCGCGGACCTGTCCGCGGAGGTGCCCCGCGCGTTGACCCGCGGACGGCTGGAGCCGCGCGACAACGGCCGGCTGGCGTTCCTCCTGCCGGATGATCAGGAGCTGTCCGACCCGGACGGCACCTTCCGCGTGGAGAACGGCGTGGTGCGGACACAGGACCCGCAGCTGGCGGAGTCCCTGGCGGCGCTGGTGCCGGAGGCCGCCTCCCTGCCCACGGTGCCCACCGTCTTCTCGCTCGCCACCGGGAACCGCGCGGTGCTGGTGGCCGCCGAGCGCCAGGGCGCCTCCGTGCGGGGCGTGCGGCTGTCGAGCGTCGCGCTGGACGCGCTCCTGGCGGAGAAGGCGCAGGGACGGGCCACGTCGGAGCCGGTGCGCTTCACGCTGCTCCCCGTGCCGCGCGACACGTCCAGCGACGGCGGGCTCGTCAACCGGCTGATGTCGGAGGTGGCCCAGGCCCGGCAGAACGCCCTGGGGCCGCCGGTGCTCGCGGAGCGCGTGCTGTCCGCGCCGCTCCAGGACTTCCGCCTGGTGGTGCTGCCCACCGGCGAGGACCCCGTGGCGAGCGCCTCCACGCGCAACCGCGCCGTGTACGGCGTGCTGCTGGGCCTGTTCTACCTGACGCTCACGTTTGGCGTGGCGTACACCGGCCGGGTGCTCTACCGCGAAGCGCGCCTGTCGCGGATGAAGACGGACTTCGTGTCGCTGGTGAGCCATGAGCTGCGCACGCCGCTCACCTCCATCCGCATGTTCATCGAGACGCTGGCCCTGGGCCGGTTGAAGGACCCCGCGCAGACCCAGGAGGTGCTGGACCTGCTGACGCGCGAGACGGAGCGCCTGTCGGACCTCATCGAGCGGGTGCTGGACTGGGCGCGCATCGAGAGCGGCCGCAAGGTGTACCAGCGCGAAGCCCTGCCGGTGGCGAACGTGGTGGACTCGGCGGTGGCGGCCTTCCGCGCGCAGCGGCTGGGCGACGGCATGGAGCTCACCGTGCAGGTGGATGACGGACTGCCCCCGGTGGAGATGGACCGCGTCGCGGTGGCGGGCGCGCTGCTCAACTTGTTGCAGAATGCCTACAAGTACAGTGGGCCCACGAACCGCAGGATCGCCCTCCGGGCGCGGAGGGACGGCAGACACGTGAACCTGTCGGTGGAGGACAACGGGGTGGGAATCGCCAGGAAGGACCGCAAGCGCATCTTCGAGCGCTTCTACCGCGTGGACAACCTGCTCACGCGCAAGACGGAGGGCAGCGGACTGGGGCTCGCCATCAGCAAGCGCATCGTGGAGGCGCACGGCGGCCGCATCACGGTGCAGAGCGAGCCCGGCCAGGGCAGCCGCTTCACCATCCAGCTCCCGGTAGGCCGCGCATGAGCACGCCCGAGGAGAAGCCCCGGCGCATCCTCGTCGTGGAGGACGACCTGTCCATCCTCACCGGCGTGTCCATGAACCTGCGCTTCGAGGGCTACGAAGTCCTCCAGGCCCAGGACGGCCGGACGGGCCTGGCGCGCGCGCTGGATGACTCGCCGGACCTGCTGGTGCTGGACCTGATGCTCCCGGAGCTGAACGGCTACGAGGTGATTCGCGAGCTGCGCCAGCGCGGCCGCGACACGCCCGTGGTGGTGCTGTCCGCCCGGGGCCAGGAGTCGGACAAGATATTGGGCCTCAACCTGGGCGCGGACGACTACGTGGTGAAGCCCTTCGGGCTGCAGGAGCTGCTCGCGCGCATCAAGGCGGTGCTGCGCCGCAGGTTCGGGGCCACCGGCACCACCCCGCCACCGGTGTCGTTTGGAGACGTGAAGGTGGACCTGTCCCAGCGCACGGTGGCGCGCGACGGGCAGCCGGTGGAGCTGACGGCGCAGGAGTTCAAGCTGCTGGCGCACTTCCTGGCCCACCCGGGCCGCACCTTCACCCGCGAGGAGCTGCTGTCCGGCGCGTGGGGCTACCACTACGAAGGCAGCGCGCGCACGGTGGACAACTTCATGCGCCAGCTGCGGCTGAAGTTCGAAGCGGACCCCGAGGCGCCCCGGCACTTCCTCACGGTGCGCGGCCTGGGCTACCGCTTCGAGCGCTGATGCACGCGCCGCCTCACGTCCCGGCGACGCCAATCTGGCGCAGGTCCTCCAGGTCGAAGGGCTTGCCGTCGAAGCGGCCGTAGCGCTCGCGCAGCGTGAGGCCGCTGGCGGTGAGGGCGGCCTCCAGCTCCTCCGGCGGGAAGTGGCGCAGCTTGAGGCGGCGGATGGGACTGGCGCCCCCCGCCTGACGCCGCTCGCGCAGGTGCAGGGCGAACAACGGGCGGCGGGGCTCCACCGCGGCGCCGGGCTCGTCGTCGTCGCGCGGCAGCACGGGCTCGCGCGGGGCGTTGAGCACGTCGTAGATGAAGGTGCCGCCAGGGGCCAGGTGGTGGCGGACGGTGGCGAGGAACGCCTCCACGTCATCGCGTCCGGTCATCAGCCCCAACGCGTGCTGCGGGGCGAGCACCAGCGGGAACTTCTCCGGCAGCCGCAGCGTTCGCGGATCCGCGGCCAGCAGGCGCGTGCGCCCGGAGACGTCCGGGGACTCGGAGGCGCGGCGCTCCTCGGCGGAGCGGATCATCGCTTCGGAGGGGTCCACCCCCACGGTGGTGAAGCCGTGGCCCGCCAGCGCCCAGGGCACCCGGCCGTTGGCCGCCCCCAGCACCAGCACGGGCTCGCCGTGCTCCGACGCCTGCCGTGTGTAGAAAACAAGGTCCGGCTCCTGTCCCACCAGGGACAGGGGGGTGCGGCCGCGTGCGTCGTTCCCAGCCATTGCCCAGGCCCTAGCACGGTTGGGGGGCGCTCCGGGACCCCGGTGTTCACAGCCTGGGCAATCCCTTGCCCACCTCCTGTCACTCAACCAACGGCCGCATGGGCCTTCCGGCGCTTGTCGGCCCCGCGGGGCTGGCACCCTCCTTGCCTTGGATGCTTCAGACGAGGGAGGGCCACCATTGGCCCCTCCGCTCCGCGAGTGTGAGGTGGTCCGCATATGAGGCACGGGTGGTGGTGGACGGGAACGGTCCTGCTGATGGGAGCACTGGGGTGGGCGGGCTGCGGCGACGGTGCCGCGCGCCACGGGGATGATCCGATGGTGCCGGCGGCGCCCGAGCAGGACCCCCAATCCCCAGACGCGGGCCCGGGCGGCACGGGCATCACGGACGCGGGCACCGACGCGGGCACCGGCGGCACGGACGCGGGCACCGACGCGGGCACCGGCGGCACGGACGCGGGCACCGACGCGGGCACGCCGGAGACGGTGCAGACCTATCCCCTGCCCTCCGCGCCGGGCTGGACGTTCTACAACCAGCAGCGGGGCGCGCCGCGCTACGTGTATGGCATCACCGCCGACCAGGGCGGCAACGTGTGGGTCGCGGGCGGCGAGGAGGGGCTCTTCCTGCTCAAGAAGGGCGACACCACCTTCCAGCGCTTCACGATGTCCGAGGGCCTGCGCCCCTTTGGCCGCATGCGCGACGGCGTGGGCGGCCCGCCGCCGGGCATGCCGTACCTCAAGGTCATCTCCGTGGCGGGCGGTCGCGACGGCACGGTGTTCGTGGGCTACGCCGGCAAGCCGCCCCAGCCGGGCAAGCCCACCTGCGAGGACGAGTGGGACCAGGCGGAGAACGCCCACCGCGAGCCGGACGCGAGCGTCTACAAGAGCGGTGACGCGGACAAGGTGACGCTGAAGGCGAACGGCACGCTGGAGGTCGTGCACTACGACATCCACACCGGCCCCACCAAGGTGGCGGCCGAGATGCGCGGGCGCGAGAAGCTCTGCACCATCTACCGCATCGCCTACGACCCGGTGAAGGAGGTCGTCTGGTTTGGCGGCAACCACGGCTTCGCCATGGGCAACGCGAAGTTCGACGGCAACGTCCCGTCCTACTGCTGGGATCCGCGCCCCTGGAACACGCAGCAGAGCCCTCAGTTCAAGTGGGAGTTCCAGTGCGCGGGCCTCTACGAGCACGTGCACCCCGCCATCACGGGCGCCGGCGGCGAGCTGCTGTCGGACCGCTACTACGGCATCGCCATCACCGAGAACCACGACGTCTTCTTCGGCGGGCAGATCCGCTCCACGCGCTTCTATTACGGCTCGAACGGCGACAACTACTGGTCGGGCCAATCCCAGACAGAGGACGCGGCGTATGAAGGGAACCGCATCGACATCTGGCCGGATCAGGTGGCGAACTACCCCACCGCGGCGCAGCGCGTGGACGACAACGTCTCCGGCATGGCGCTGGCCAGCAACGGCGGCGTGTGGGCCAGCTCGTTCTATTACGGCCTCGCGCGCCTGAGCGCCAACGGCACCGTGGAGACGCGCGTGATGCAGGACCTGGTCAACTACACGCCCGCCAAGGGCGGCAACGCCGCGATGGCGCCCACCTCCGCGGTGGCCACGGATCCACGGGATGGCAGCCTCTGGGTGGGCGCCAACTGGTGGGGGGGCATCACCCGCCTGAAGGACGGCGCCACCGTGAAGTACAGCGGTGACGTCTTCGGCAACACGCTCACGTCCGTCAGCAGCGTGTCCGACATCCAGTTCGACCGCTCCGGCAGCCGGCGCCGCGTCCTCGTCTCCTTCGAGGGCACCAAGAACGCGAAGACAGGGGTCGTCACGCCGGGCCTCATCGGCATCTACGACGGCGACTGACGCGCCACCTCCACGGCGAGGTCACTCACGGCCGTCCTCCCGGACATGGGGAGGGCGGCCGCGGTGTTTGACGCGCGCATCACTGCTCCTCGCTTGCGCGAGACGCATCGCGCGTCCCCGGAAGTGCCTCCCCTGGGCACCCGTGGAGCCTGGCGGTGGAGGCGGCTTTCCTCCGGCCTCCAAGACGGCCGGCCTCGCGCCTCGCGCCACCGCACTCAAGGCGGGCCTCGTTTTCCGGAGCACGACAGCCGCTGGGCGGCGTGGCTTTCGCAGAGCGGCGACAGCCACCGACCGCATGCCTGCCCTGGAGCTCCATCCGTGAAGTGTGCCCCCCTCTGTCTCTCTTTGTTCGCCGCCGTGCTCCTCCAACCGCTCCAGGCCCGGGCCGGGTTGGAGCGGGACATCCCCGCTGGCTCGGAGCCCTTCTCCGTCTTCCACACCCTCCCCCAGCCGCCCCCGGAGGACGCCGTGCGCTACGTGGATGCGGCCAGCACGGAGCCTGGGGATGGCAGTCAGGCCCGCCCGTGGCGGCACATCCAGGAGGCCCTCCGCCAGCTGCGTCCGGGTCAGCTCGCCTACGTGGCCGGGGGCGTCTACGAGGAGAACCTCCTCTGGGACCAGGCGGTGGATGGCACCGAGGAGGCGCCCATCGTCCTGCGGGCCCTGCCGGGCACCCGCCCCGTCCTGCGCAACCGGGGGAAACGGCCGCTGCTGGAGGTGACGAAGAGCTATTGGATCATCGACGGGTTCAACCTGGACGGCGCGGGCGTGCGCAGTCCCCAGGTCCGGTTCACCGGCGACGGCGCGCACCACGTGCTGCTGCGCCGCGGCTCGCTGGTCGGCGCGGGCGGCGGCGCGGCGCTCTTCATCGGGAAGGGGGCCCACCACATCCAGGTGGACCACACGAGCCTGTCCGGCACCTCCAACTGGAGCGACCTGCGCGAGGACGCGGTCTGCCAGACGACGGCGGACTGCGCCGCCTACGAGCCCACCCCGGCCGTGGGCCTGGTGTGCGTCACCGGCGGACGCTGCGCCACGCGGCAGGACGGCCACGGCGTCAGCATCTATCCGGACACCCATCACGTGCTGCTCACGTCCAACTTCTTCTGGAACAACTCCGGGGACGGCGTGCAGTGCGTGGGCCCCGCCTACGCGGAGCCGGGAGTGGGGACGCGGCGCCCCCATGACGTGTTGATGCAAGGCAATACCTTCACCAACAGCCCCAGCTTCGACGGCAACACGGAGAACGCCGTCGACATCAAGGATTGCGACCGCGTCACCTTGAGCGGCGGGCGGATGCAGCACTTCCGCCCCACGCGCAACGTCCGGGGCAACTCCAGCCAGGGCGAGGCCATCCTCATCCACTTCGACGCGCAGGGGGTGCTCGTGGAAGGGCTGGACCTGTCCGACGCGTGCCGGGCCGTGGGCCTGGGGCGCTCGGTCGAGGGCGAGCAGCTGGCCAACGTCGTGATCCGCCGCAACGTCTTCCACGACCCGCCGCCCCGGAGCGCGCGGTGCGCTTCCGACGGCGTGTGGATGACCCAGGTGAAGGGCGTGGACCTGTACCACAACACCTTCGATGGCTTCGAAGGCGCGGCCGTGTCGGTGGGCGAGGACGTCGCCAGGCCCGCCGTCATCGACGTCGACATCTGGAACAACATCTTCAAGGGAGACCGGGGCTACTACCTGGGCGCGCACCGCGCGGGCGTCGTCGGCCTGGAGAGCGGCTACAACCTCTTCGCCAGCGACACCGGCAAGCAGCTGCGCTGCAACTTCAACCCCGTCTACCTGGAGGGCTGGAGTGCCTGTCCTGGCTTCGACCCGCCCCTGGACTCCGGAGGCACCAGCCGCGTCGGGGAGCCGCTGTTCTCCTCGCCCGCGCGGGACACCGAGCCCGGCTCGCCCGCGCGCGACATGGCGCTCGACGACGGGGACGGCGCCGCCTACTGCGGGGACGGGCCGGACGTAGGCGCCAGGGAGAGCTGCTCCACCGGTCCCCAGAGTCCCACCATCCTGCCCCCGTCCGCGGCGTGGGGGCTCCAGCAGGGCACGCCCGAGGATGACCTGTTCGCGGCCATCGCGGTGGGCAGCGAGGGCGAGCTGTTCTACGCGGGGGCCACGCGGGGCGCCTTCAGCGACGTCCCACAGGGAGGCTGGGACGCCACCCTCGGCCGCGTCTCCGCGGACGGACACCCTGGCTGGTCCCGCGCGCTGGGGGGGCCGGGGGACGAACAGGCCTGGGCGCTCGCCGTGGACGCGCGCGGACAGGTGTTCATGGCGGGCGCCACCACGAGCGACCTCTCGGAGCCGCTCGCCGGCGAGAGCGACGGCTTCATCGCGAAATTCACTCCGGACGGAGAGCGGCTGTGGGTGCGCCAGTTCGGCTCGGAAGGGATGGACGTCTTCTACGGCCTCGCCACCGACGGCGCGTCCGTGTACGCCGCCGGCACCACGACGGGCAGCTTCCCCGGCCAGCCCCACCACCCGTCACCGGGAGGCGACGCGCTGCTGGTGAAGGCGGACGCGGACGGGAACACCGTCTGGACGCGCGTGTGGGGCATCCACAAGAACGAGGTCCTCAAGGCCGTGGCGTACGCCCAGGACAGCGTCTACGTGCTGGGCGAGGTCACCAACCAATACCTCTTCGTGACGAAGCTCACCGCCGACGGGACGCTCCTCTGGCAACGCCAGTACACGCTGAACCGCGCGCAGGGCACGGCCCTCGCCACGGACGCGGCGGGCCACGTCTACGCCCTGGGCGCCTTCGTGCCCGCCACGAACCGCTTCACGCCCTGGCTGCTCAAGCTGGACTCCACGGGCCACGAGGTGTGGACGCGCACCACGTTCGCGGAGAGCGCCGTCGCCTTCGCGGGGATGGCGTGCGACGCCCAGGGGAGCGTGCTGATGGCGGGGCGCGACAGCCACAACCGGGGCCTGTGGAAGGTGTCCCCCGACGGCGCCCTGAGCTGGCTGGCGGACCACCCTGGAAACAGCGACCTGACCAGCCTCACCCGGGCGGTGGCGGTGGACGCGCGGGGCGGCGTCTTCCTCGCCGGAGAGACCGGGAGCAGCCTCTTCGCCCCCCTCCAGGGAGGGCTGGATGCTTGGCTGGTGAAGTACCCCGCCCCACAGCCATGACGCACCCAGCCCGGTCGGGGACCGGGCGAGCCCCGCGCGTTGACAGAAGGCCCACGCGGACCGGAAGCCGTCTAGGATGTCGGCCCGCTCATGCCCTCCGTGCCTCCAGTCCCCATCCCCACGCACACCGTCGTCGCCGCGCGGGCGCAGGGGGAGCGGCTGTCCGCGCAGCGCTTCCACCTGGTGCTGCTGGACACCGAACGCGCGGGCACGGTGTACCCGCTGGCCACCGAGGACCTGCGCGTCGGCAAGTCCACCGACAACGACGTCGTCATCGACCACCCCACGGTGAGCCGCAACCACCTGGTGGTGCGCCGGCGGGGCGACCGGTTCCTCGTGCAGGACCTGGACTCCACCAACGGCACCTTCCTGGACGGAGCCCAGGTGCGCGAAGCGTACCTGCGGCCCGGCGCCCTGCTGGAGGTGGGCGACGTGCGCCTGCGCTTCAGCCCGCAGATGGCGCCGGTGCAGGTGGAGCCCACCCTCGAGGACCGGCTGGGCGACCTCGTGGGCCGCAGCGTGCCCATGCGGCAGATCTTCGCGCTCCTGCAGCGCATCGCCCCCACGGACTCCACCGTGCTGCTGGTGGGCGAGACGGGCTCCGGCAAGGGCGCGGGCGCCAAGGCCATCCACAAGCTGAGCCCCCGCACGGCCGGCCCGCTGGTGGTCTTCGACTGCGCCAGCGTGTCCGACTCCCTCATCGAGAGCGAGCTGTTCGGCCACGAGAAGGGCGCCTTCACCGGCGCGGTGGGCCAGCGCATCGGCTGCCTGGAGCGCGCGCACGGCGGCACGCTCTTCCTGGATGAAATCGACGACCTCGCCCTGGACTTGCAGCCCAAGCTGCTGCGCGCCATCGAGGACCGCGAGTTCCGCCGCCTGGGCTCCTCGACGCCCATCTCCTTCGACGCGCGCATCGTGGTGGCCAGCAAGAAGGACCTGTGGGCGGAGACGCAGGCGGGCCGCTTCCGCGAGGACCTCTACTTCCGTCTGTCTGTCTTCACCGTCAGCCTGCCGCCCCTGCGCGACCGCAAGGAGGACATCCCGCTGCTGGTGGAGGCCTTCGCGGGCGAGGGCCTCTGGCCCCGGCTGCCGGAGAAGATCCAGGAGCAGTTCCTGGGGCACACGTGGCCGGGCAACGTGCGTGAACTGCGCAACGCCCTGGAGCGCGCCCGCCACATGGTGGACATCCCGGGGCTCACCGGGGACAACCTCCTGCGCGAATTCACGCGCGACGTCCCCACTCCCGCCGGGGACTTCCTGCCGGTGGAGTTCACCGGACCGTTCAAAGTGTGCAAGGACGAACTCGTGCGTGCCTTCGAGCGCGAGTACCTGACGCGCCTGCTGGGCCGCGCCCGGGGGAACATCGCCCGCGCCGCCCGGGAGGCGGAGCTGGACCGGAAGCATCTCTATTCGCTGTTGCACAAGTACGGACTGGTGCAGAGCGAGGCGGATTGACCCCCGTGCGATGGTGGCATCCGCTTTCGCGGTCCACCGGTTTCATGGAGGGGTGAAATGAAGATGCGTCCGTCTCGTTGGCTTGGCGCTTTGTGCGCCGGTGTCTTGATGATGCATGCAACGGGTTGCTTCGGCTCGTTCACGCTCACGCAGAAGATCTGGCAGTTCAACAAGGGCGTCTCCGGGAACAAGTTCGTGCAGTGGTTGGTGTTCCTGGTCTTCGTCATCGTGCCTGTCTATGAGATCGGCACGCTGGTGGACGCGCTGGTCATCAACAGCATCGAGTTCTGGAGCGGCAACAACCCGGTGGGCAGCGTGCAGGGGGAGGACCCGAACACGCGCATCGTGAAGCTGAGCCCCACGGACACGCTGAAGATGACCCGCGACGTGGAGTCCGGCGTCATGCGTCTGGAGTTGCAGCGCGAGGGCCAGGCCCCGGTGGTGCGCTACTTCGAGCCGCTGGAGGACGGGCTGGTCGCGCGCGACGAAGCGGGCGCCCTGCTCATCCGCGCGCAGGGACAGCACGACGGCGCCGTGAAGGTGACGGATGCCACCGGCAGCACGGTGACGGTGCATGCCCGGGACGCGGTGGACACCGCGCGGCAGCTCTTCCTGGACGGCGGCGCGCCGGCGCTGGCGCAGTTCGCCACGCACCAGGGCCAGCTCGACCAGGGCATGGCCTCGCTCAACACCTGCGCGCCGTAGCACCGCCGCGCCAGGGGCTTCCGGTGCCGCCCACCGGAAGCCCTCGGTGCGGCCTCAAGGCGCGGGCGTTTCGCCCACCACGTCGCCCAGGTCCGGGCCGAAGCCCGCATCGAGCGCCACGGAGGAGAACGTCCCCTCCATGCTGCGCCCCGCGCCGTAGCCGGCGCCCTTCTTGAACGACAGGGAGAAGTCCCCGCGCGTGGCCTCGCCCGGGTTGCCGCCCGCCTCCAGCACCAGGTCGCCGCGCTCCACCTGGGTGAAGACGCGCGCGGGCTCGCCCGCGGCCACGTGCACCACCGACGCGCGGTCGCGGCCAGACGGCGTGGTGCCGCCCAGCTGCACCTTGGTGCCCGGCTTCAGGTCCACGCCCTCGGTGTCCACCGTGAGCCGCGCGACCAGGTCCACGTCCAGGCCGTTGTTGCGGAAGTAGCTGACCTGGAGCGCCTCCGCGTTGCGGCGGATCTCCACCTTGGCCACGTCCGTGACCGGGAACAGCTCCGACACGCTCCCGGACAGCTCATTGTCTCCCCGGCACGCGACGATGCCCGCGCCACACAGCAGCCCCGCGAGCCCCAGCGCCGCCGCGGCGCGCCCCACGAGGCTCACCGCTCCACCGCCAGCGTCAGGGCCTGGGTCGTCGCCGCGCGGTAGAGCACCACGCGCTGCCCGGAGGACAGGAACGCCAGCTTCGGCGACCACGCGCCATCCGTGTCCACCGTCACCTCGCGCCACTGCCCCTCCACGCGCGTGGCGATGACCAGCGCGTCGTCCGACGGCGAGCAGCTGCCCTCGTTGCGCCCGGACTCCAGCGAGCAGATGTAGAACGCGATGGACGGGTCGTGCGTCGTCGGGTCGAACGCCAGCGACGGGTACCAGCCGCCGGAGCCCGCCTGGTACACCGGATCCGGCGTCGACCAGTCCCTCGCCGCCGCGCACTTCGTCCCCGTCGTGCCGTCGCAGGTGATGAGCGTGAGCCGGCTGTTGGAGCGATCCACCGCGGCGATGCCGAAGCCCTTCGTCGAGTCATACGCGAGCGACGCGCCCAGCATCGTGTTGCCCACCGCCTGCACCTGCACCGGAGGCGTCCACGAGACGCCGTCCGTGTTGCGGCGCTGGAAGTACACGTTCTGCCCGGGCGCATCCGCGGAGCCGAAGGCCTGGTCGAACACCAGCGCCGGCTGCCCGCCCGCCATCAGCATCTGAAGGTGCCCGCCGTACGCGCCCTTCTGGTCGCCGCCGGACGCCACCACCCTGTGCTGCCACGCCGTGGGGCCGCCGCTCGCCAGCTCCACGTCGCTGCCCGCCCAGTCCTGCTGCGGGAACTGCCCGTTGTGCCCGTCACGGTAGACGACCAGCGCCTCGTTGCCGCTGAAGACGATGGAGGGATTGAGCCCCACGAGGAAGCCCGTGTCGCTCACCGGATTGCCCGCGACCGCCTCGTCGCCCTTCGTCACCGCGATGCGCTCGGTCCAGGTGCCGTTCGCGTTGCGGTAGGACACCGCCAGGTCGCTCTGGAGCCAGAAGACGGACTGGTCGCTGCCGCCGCCCAGGTAGCTCACCGTGGGCTGCCCCGTCGGGCCGAACGCCAGCGACACGCCATACACGCGCTGCACGGTGGCGATCTTCTCCGACGTGGCCTGCACCTGGCCGTCGCGCACCTCGCGGTAGCGCAGCTCGGAGTCCTTGTCGTTCACCTTCACGAAGTACGCGATGCCGATGCGGTCCTCCGGGCCCACCGCCATCGCGATGGAGGAGATGGCGTGCAGCTCGCTGGGCTCCGTGTCCACCGTCAGCCGCACGAACGGCGTCTGCGTCGTTCCGCCGTCGTCGGGCTTCGTGCCTGCGTCGGGGTTGGCCGGCTTGCCGCCGCCACATCCCAGTGCGAGCACCGCTCCCAGTAGCCACGCGTGTCGTTTCATGCGGTTCCTCTCCTGGATTCAATCGGCCTGCTAGAGCGCGCCATCCTATGCCAGCCACGCGCGTTGTCGGTCACGCCTCGCCGTGCGGCCCCATGTCACGCACGCGGTGGGCGGCCAACCGACCCCGGCATCCTCGCATCAACCTGCGTGCCGTGAAGCACGCGCATCTGGGTTAGGCTCCGCCCTCATGGCCCGCGCGCGTTCGCTCCCCCGGAAGCTGTCCCGGCGCACCTTCATCCAACGGCTCACCTTCTTCGGCGGCGGCGTGGTGCTGCTGGGTGCCGCCTCCTGTAAACGTACGAAGGAGGCGGAAGCGCCCGCGGGGCCCACCGGCACCACCAGCGCCGGCCAGGCCCTGCGCACCTTCTCCGCCTTCGAGTACGCCGTCGTCGCCGCGGCCACGGAGCGGCTGCTGCCCCGCGATGAGGATCCGGGCGCCCAGGACGCGGACGTGGCGCTCTATATCGACCGCATCCTGGAGACGCAGGGGCTGGAGGCCATGCACCGCGACTTCCTCCAGGGGCTGGCCGCGCTGGAGCGCCGCGCGCAGCGCATGTTCCAGAAGAGCTTCGCCCAGGCCACGCCCGCGCAGCAGGACGAGCTGCTCGGCCTCTTCAAGGACAGCCCCGCCGGCAGCGGCGAGGCCCACTTCTTCGAGCTGCTGATGACGCTCAGCCTGGAGGGCTTCCTGGGCGACCCGTCCTACGGCGGCAACAAGGGCCGCGTGGGCTGGCGGCTCATGGGCTTCGACACCGTGGGGACGGTCGCCATGGCGCCCCCGGAGGGCTACGACGGCCCGAAGTGCCTGCGCGAGTGCGGAGGTCACCACCCGTGAGCCTCCCTTCCGTGGACGTCTGCATCGTGGGCAGTGGCGCGGGCGGGGCACCGCTGGCGCTGGAGCTGGGCCGCGCGGGCTTCAAGGTCGTGGTGCTGGAGAAGGGCCGCCACTACCAGCCGAAGGACTTCGTCCACGACGAGATCCTCAACAGCCGCCGCAACTTCTTCATGCCGCTGCCGTGGGAGGAGCCGCACCTGGTGCGCCACGGCGCCCAGGCCCGCTACGAGCGGAGCAACGCCGCGTGGACCGCCAACTGCGTGGGCGGCGGCACCGTGCACATGAGCGGCTTCTTCTACCGGCTCAAGCCGGTGGACTTCCGCCTGCGCTCCACGCTGGGCGCCGTCCCCGGCACCACCGTGGCGGACTGGCCCATCTCCTACGAGGAGCTGGCGCCCTTCTATGACAAGGCGGAGGCGGAGCTGGGCGTGTCCGGCCAGGCCGTCCCCCACCCCTTCGCGGAGCCCCGGAGCGGCCCCTACCCGCTGCCGCCGCTGGACGTGCACCCGGTCGCCTCTGAAATCGACAAGGCGTGCGGCGCGCTGGGCTGGCACGCGGTGCCCACCGCGCGCGGCATCATCAGCAAGCCCTACAAGGGCCGGTCGGCGTGCGCCTACTGCGCGCTGTGCGGCAGCTACGGCTGCGAGATGGGCGCCAAGAGCAGCACCCTCGCGAGCCTCATTCCCGCGGCCCTCGCCACCGGCAACGTGGAGGTGCGCGCGGGCAGCATGGCGCGCTCCATCGAGGTGGACCGGAAGGGCCGCGCGAAGAGCGTGGTGTACCTGGACAAGGACGGCGTCGCGCAGGAGCAGCCCGCGAAGGTCATCATCGCCTCCGCCACCGCGGTGGAGAGCGCGCGCCTCCTGCTCAACTCCACCTCCAGCCGCTTCCCCAACGGGCTGGCCAACGGCAGCGGGCTGGTGGGCAAGAACCTGCTCTTCAGCTCCTTTGGCGGCTCGCGCGCCCTCTTCCGCGTGTCGAAGCAGCAGCAGGCGCGGCCGTGGCTCACGGACCCGTCGCCCTTCGTCAACCGCAGCGTCCAGGACTTCTACGTGATGCCGGACGCGCGCCACGGCTTCCGCAAGGGCGGCACGCTGGGCTTCATGTGGGCGCACCCCAACCCCATCTACGCGGCGGTGGGCCTGGCGGGCGCGGGCAAGTCGGGCGTGTTCGGCAAGGAGCTGAAGGACCGGATGCGCGCGTACCGCGACTCGCGCATCCTCGAGTTCGAGGTCTACGCGGAGTTCCTCCCCACGCCCGGCACCTCCGTCACGGTGGAGCCCGGGGTGAAGGACAAGTACGGCATCCCCGTGGCCGCCATCACCTTGGACCGGCACCCGGCGGACTACGCCGCCACGCGCTTCCTCGTCGAGCGCGGCGAGGAGGTGCTGATGCGCCTGGATCCGGACAGCGTGGAGCGCGTGGGCACGCAGGGGGAGACGACCATCCTCCAGCACGGCACCTGCCGCTTCGGCGACGACGCGGCGGCCTCCGTGCTGGACAAGCACTGCCGCGCGCACGAGGTGCCCAACCTCTATGTCGTGGACGGCAGCTTCATGCCCACCGGCGGAAGCGTGCCCTCCACGCTGACCATCGCGGCCAACAGCTTCCGCGTGGCGGACCACCTGGTCCGCACGCTCAAGGGTTGAACGGGGCGCCGCGCGCTACTGGATGCGCAGCGGCGTCACGTCCACCTTCACCACGTAGCGCGCCTGCATGTCGGAGTCGAACTCCACCAAGTGGTCGCCCACGCCGGTGACATCCACCTGCCGGCTGAAGACGCCGAACTTCTCCATCTGGTCCAGCGCCACGCGGCCCGTGGAGGCCTGACGATGACGCGCCCGGCAGCCCTCCTCGTGCACGGTGATGGCCGTCTCCTCACCCGCCGCCGTCACCTCCTCCAGATAGAAGCTCACCTTGATGGTGGACGCCTCCGGCACCCGGACCAGCACCTTGCCGCGGCCGGGGAAGCGGCCTTCCGAATAACTCTCCGGTCCGAGGATGCAGCCGGCGAACTGACTGCATACGGGCCAGGAGGCCTTGCAGACATCCAGCACGCGCGCGCCGATGAAGTCTTCGCGTGAGCCGCCGCAACCCGTCAGCAACAACATCAGCATCGCGCCCGCCAGTCCCCGGGCACTCCGTGTTACAACACCAGACATTCTTCTGAACCTCACCGAGGAGTGGATGTCCATGCGTCTGCGCAACTTCTGGCTGCCTCTCACCATCATCGCCCTGGCGGGCTGCGGCGGGGAGGGCACCGACCTTCCGGAGGCGCCGCAACTGCTCATCGACCGCACCGAGCTCAGTTTCGACACGGAGTTCTCCGCCGGAACCTACGTGGGGACGACGACCTTCAACACACTCTACGTGGAGAACCGCGGTCTCCAGACGCTGGAGCTCACCGACGTCTCCCTCTCCGGCCCCGGTGTCTTCACCCTGAAGAAGCCGGAGAACTGGCCGCAGAGCGGCGCGCTCAAGCTGGAGACCTACCAGCGCACCTATATCGAAGTCGCCTTCAAGCCCAACGAGGCCCGGGAGTTCACCGGCACCCTCACCCTCAAGTCCAACGCCGCCAACGGCGGGACGCGAGAGCTTCCGCTCAAGGGCAAGGGCATCGCCCGGTAGCGGTGGGACAGCGCCGGAAGGCGGCGGAGGCCCGAAGCCCCGCCGCCTGCCCGTGCTGACTATTGGGTGAACTGGCAACCGCCCACCCACGTGCCACCGTCCAGCGCGGGCGCGGGGCACTGGGTGGGGGCGCCCCCATCCGCCGCCGTGTAGCCGCGGGGGTAGTCGCCGTAGCCGGTGCGCAGCGTGTAGCCAACCCGCTCATAGTCCGTGCGCTCGGTGGCGCTCACCGCCACCTTGAGCGTGCCGCCCTTGATGAAGCGCCGCTCCAGACAGGCACACGCATAGGGCGCCACCGTGACGCGCGTGGTGCTGGCTGTCTTCTCCAACTGATACAGCGCCTGGTAGCTGCTCAGGGGCGTGCTCACGCTGGTGTGCCACGCGCGCATCACCGACGGGTTGTAGGCCAGCGTCAGCGCGCCGCCCGTGCTGGTGGTGGACACCGGCGTGCAGGTGCCGGCGCCGCCGTCCGTGCTGTTGCCATCACAGAAGGTCAAATCCAACGCCAGACCATGCGGCGTGCCGCCGTCCGCCAGGTTCTCCACCTCCCACTGCACCAGCCACGCCGCGTCCTCCGGCGCGCTCAGCGCGGGGAGCTGGTACTGGAAGGTGTCCGTGTCGGAGGGCACCGCGTCGTAGTCTTCGGGGCCGCGCACGCCCAGGCCGGTGGCGCGGTCGTTGGTGCGCAGGCGGCCGTGGCCGTAGGACAGCTGGCCCTTCGCCTCGAAGGTGGCGTTGCCCACCGGCAGGTTCCCCGCGCCCACGCCGTTGAGCGTCTTGGCGCGCGCCTGCTCCACGCCTCCGCTGTAGGCGGCGACCTCCTCCGCGTCGTCGTCCTCCCAGGACACCTCCAGCCGGTAGTCGCGGTCGTCCGCCCAGTTGTTGCCGTCGTCCTGCACCACGAAGTGGTACGTCGTGGTCGCGGCGTGCGCCGGCACCGGCAGCGCGCCCTGGAAGTTGCGCAGGCTGGGGAAGCGCGCCGGGTCGCTCTCCTCGCGCAGCGACTGGATGCACAGCACCGCCTCCGGGTTGTTGCAGTAGGCCTGCACCAGCCCCGGCGCGTCGGGGTGTTCGCGCACGTCGCGGGGGCACACCGTCGCGTCGTTGGTGCAGGTGGCGCGCTGCTCGGCGGTGACGGAGGTGCTGACGGTGGTGAACACCAACACCTGCCGGTCCGGCAGCTGGCCCAGCGGCAGGGGCAGCGGGTCGAAGCGGACGGTGGTGGGGACCTCCACCAGCCGGTAGCGCAGCACGCTGGGCTTCGCGTACGCGGGCAGGCGCAGCGCGAACCAGTCGCGGTCGGTCACGTAGCCCAGGCGTCCGGTGAAGGACGTGGACGTGCCCGGGGCCCCCACCAGGTCTCGCGAGAAGGCGCGGGCGTAGCTGTCGTTGTCGCCGGACTGGTCCTGCGGGTCGGCTTCGTCCACGACGCGCACCTCCACCTCGTACGGCTGGCGCAGGTCGCCCGCGGGCACGGGCTCGTTGTTGCCGCGGTAGCCCTTCACCACCAGGACCCACGTCCCCGCCAGCTTCACCTTGCGCGCGGTGGCCAGCACGCCCGGGTGCACCTTGGGCAGCACGTTGCCCTCCGACTCCTTGTCGGTGGTGCCGGGGCGCAGCAGCTCGTAGGAGAGGCGGAAGTTGGGGACGAAGCCCTGGTCCGGCGCGGTGACCCGCACGTAGGCGATCTTCCCCACCGTGAGCGGGAAGCTGAAGCGGTCCACGTCGCCGTCCGTGGCCAGATAGCCCTTGGCCGTGCCCACCTGCACGGCGCCCTGCGCGTTGAGCGCGATGGGCGTGGGCGTGACGTCATTGGGCTCGTTCGTGTCCGGGTTCTCGATGAGCTCCACGGTGAGCCGGTAGGGATTGCGCGCGTCGTAGGCGGGGCGCGTGGGGTTCACCGGCGCGTCGCGCACCACCACGATGAGCTGCGTGTCCGGCGTGCCGTACGGCAGCACGATGTCCACCGGCTTCGGCGCGCCCGAGCCGTGCTGGTCCGACTTCGACACCAGCGCGGTGTTCTTGTCCTTCTCCGTCACGGTGACGGACAGGTTCACCGGCGTGCTGGAGGCCAGGTACGTGGCGGTGATGTGCACCAGCGTGCGCGCGTTGGCGGTGGAGGGGATGCGGATGCTGTACCAGTCCTCGTCACCCGCCTTCACGTCGCCGGTGAGGGCCAGGTAGCGCTCCAGCGCCACGCCGGGCTTCAGCTCGCAGTCCGGGTTCGTCAGGGCCTCGTCGCGGCTGTTGCACAGGTCCTCCACCACGCCCGTGCCGCCATCCGGGTTTTCGTCTCCGCCGGAGGAGCAGGCGGCCAGCAGGAGGAGCGCGAGCGGGAGCAGTCGGGTGCGGAGGCGCATGGGGGACTCGGGAGGCTTCGACGTCATCGGCATCATCAAGGGGGCATCAGGGGACGGGCGCGAGCGTGGGAGCGACGCCGGGGCAGCCGTCCACGAAGTCCTGGGGGTTCACGCGGATGACGCCATCCGGAGGCGACTTGATGCCGCCCACCGGGTAGCGCACGGAGTCCACGCGGAAGGTGCGCACCAGCGTGCGCGCGGTGGGGTCGTCCGCGGGCAGCATCGCCACGGAGAGGTAGATGTCGTTGTAGCCCGCGCCGCGCTGCACGGTGCCGGCGTCCACGCCCCCGTCCACGCCGCCATCCGCGATCATCGCGATGGTGGGCGCGAGCAGCACGTTGTCCACGCGGAAGCGGTAGCACTGGCGGCCGTCCGCATCCACCGGGCCATCCGCCTCCATGCTGTAGCGGTACGCGTCCGAGGCCAGGTTGGCGGTGTCCACCTGGAGGGGCCGCATGTGCATGCGCACCTCGTTGCGGTTGGTCAGCCCGTCGGTGTCCGGATCCTCGTCCAGGTCCTTGCTGGAGCCCTGGGTGCCGCCCCGCCACTCCATGCCATCCGGAATGCCGTCGCCGTCGCTGTCCTGGAGCGTGGCGTTGGTGCCGATGAACTGCTCGTCGCAATCCAGGAGGCCATCGCAGTCCGAGTCCACGCCGCGCAGCGCGGGCGGGCAGCCCTTGTCCAGGCCGCCGCCGTCCGCCAGCGCGACCTGAGTGGGGTTGAAGTCCACGCCGCGGTCGCGGAAGTACACCTCCACGCCGTCGCTGAAGCCGTCGCCGTCCGTGTCGCGCAGGTTGGGGTTGGTGCCCAGCTCCAGCTCGCGCGCGTCGGAGAGGCCGTCGCCGTCGGTGTCCGCCTCACCCAGCGGGCTGCCCGGGGGCGCGGAGAAGTTGGACGCCACGAACTCCTTCACGATGAAGGCGCGGCGCACCTGCCCGAACTGGAAGTTGAGGAAGTTGATGGGCTCGTTGTTGCGGAAGTCGCGGAAGTTGCCGCCGCCCAGCGTGGCCATCTTCTCCAGGCGATCCGCGTTCTGGTTGATGATGAGCAGCGGGCAGCCGCCGTCGCCGAAGCCGCCGTCCTCGGACACCAGGTCGCACACGGACGGGACGGGCTGCGTGGGGTTGAAAACGTGCACGGTGTTGAAGCGCACGTCCTCCACCAGGTCGCGCAGCTGCCGGATGCGCACCACCGCGTCGCCGCGGATGAGCTCGTCGTCCTGGTTGTTGGTGGGCTTGCCGTCCGACAGGAAGATGACGGAGTAGCGCGCCTGCGCCAGCGCCTCGTTCCCGTTCGGCTGCAGCCGCGCCCGCGCGATGTCCGTGTTGATGAGCGAGTAGATGTCCGACAGCGGCTTGACGAAGTCGGTGGAGTCCCGGTTCGGCGACGTGTCCGTGTTGCGGAACGTGAGCAGCTGTTCGGTGAGCTTGGCCTTCGCGGTGGCGTCCAGCAGCGACAGCTGCACGAAGCCATCCTCCGCCGGAGGCCCCGGGTCCTGGGTGAGGAACGCCGTGGTGCTGCCCGCGAAGAGCATCACCGCGATGGAGACCTCGTCGTCCTGCGGGAGGTTCTCGATGAGGTCCACCAGCGCCGTGGCGCGGGTGCCGTCCGGGTCGCTCACGCGCATGGACTGACTGGCGTCCATGGCGACGATGATCTTGATGGGCCGGCGCACCTCGTTCGCGCCCAGCGTGCAGAAGCGGCCCTCCAGCGCCACCGCCCGGTCCGCGGGCACCTCCGTGTCCCGGCGAGGGTCATAGAGGTACGTATCGGTACAGGCGACCACCACCGCGAGCCCCACCAGGGCGAGGGCCCACCAACGTCCCGCGCGGCTCAAGGCGACGCGCCTCCCTGCGACGGCGACACGCCGACGCAACTGCCCTGGGTAGCCCAGGGGTCCACGAGATCTCGCGGCTGCACGAAGTTGCGGTCCTCCAGCGCCAGGTCCGGACCCAGCGGCACGCGCACGCTGGGCGGCGCGTACTGCGCCCAGGCACACGCGGTGCGCCAGACGCCGTAGTCGGTGGCGACGCCGCTCTCCGGCGCCTCCGCGAACCACACCTTGAACAGGTTGTAGCCCTGCTTCACGCCCGCGCGATCCGGCGGCGTCACCATCTGGAGGTTGGACACGGTGAAGTCGTAGCAGACGCCGTTCGTGTCGACGCCGCCCGGAACCTTCTTCACCTCGTACTGGATGCCGTACTTGTCGTGGAAGAGCCGGTCGCGCCGGGTGGGGTCGCTGCCAGCCTTCAACTCCTCGTCGTCCGGGATGCCGTCGCCGTCGGTGTCCAGGCCGGCCACGCTCGACTGGAGCGGGTTGAGGCCGTACTTCACCTCCAGCCCGTCCGGCATGCCGTCGCCGTCGCTGTCCACGATGCCCTGGCGCGTCTTGAGGTAGTCCTCCGCGAACTGCGACAGCCCGTCGCCATCCGTGTCGCGGCACACGCAGTTGAGCGTCAGCGGAGACTTGGGGTCGCAGCCGCGCGCATCCAGGTCGTTGCCCGGCTTGAAGCCCTGGTCCTGGCGGCGGTACTCGAAGCCGTCGCTCAGGCAGTCCCCGTCGCTGTCCACGATGAAGGGGCTCGTCTTCAGCGTGAAGGCGTTGTCCAGCGAGTCCGGAACGCCGTCGCCGTCGCTGTCCAGCACGCGGCCGTTGTCCCCTGGCGCGGAGCTCAGCGGCTCCACCAGCAGCGTCTTCATCACGTTGGGCGAAGCGAAGGACGAGTAGTCCAGCGCGCCCAGGCCCAGCTCTGAGATTTCAGCCGTGTCGCTGAACTCCTGGTAGACGCCGTTGCCCATCTCCGCGAAGCGCTTGAGCAGGTAGGAGGCGATCTTCTTCGCCGCCTGCGGGTACTGCGCCTCCGGGACGCCCGGGTAGGTGCCGTAGATGTCCTGGCAGATGGGGCCGCAGGCGCGCACGGCCTCTTCGTTGAAGAGCAGCACCGTGTGCATGCGCACGTCGCCCACGTTGTACTGCGTCTTCAGCTCCATCAGCCGGCGCACGTAGCTGAAGAGCTGGTAGTTCTGGTTGCGGTCGGTGCCCACCTCGAAGCCGGTGATGGCGTCGGTGGTGCTGGTGGCGTTGCAGAAGCTGGAGATGGAGTCGCGCCAGGTGAGGTCCGGCGTGTCCGGCCCCGCGTAGACAGACAGGTTGTCATTGGCGGAGCAGCGCGGATACGGCGTGCCGTCCGTGAGGAACACGACGACGTAGCGCGTGCGCGGCAGCAGCTCCGGCGTGGACTGCGACACCGCCGCGATGTCGCTGGCGATGAGGCTGTACGCGTAGCTGAGCGCGCCCTGGTAGTCCGTGCCCTTGCCCAGCTGCGACTGGAGCCCTTCGATGTAGCTGTTGATGTTGCCCGGCGGCGCGAAGCGGTCCCCCGTGGAGGCGGGCGGCCAGGTGTTCTTCACGTTCGTCTCGAACGGGGCGATGGCGATGCTGATGTTGCCCTGGCGCGCGTCGTTGATGCGCTTGAAGCCCGACACCAGGTTCTTCAGGGCCCGCACGCGCGCCGGCTCGGTGACGCCCGGCGGGATGATGGCCTGGACCTCGGCGCGCTCGCAGAAGCCGCTGCCCTCCTGCGAGCCCGGAGGATCCGACACGCACATGCTGCCGGACTCGTCGACGACGAGCACCACCTTCACCGGGAAGCCGGTGGGGTTGGCCGGGCGTGTACACACCCGGCCGGTGAGCGTCAGCCGGTCATCCAGCTGGGACTGCTCCTGGGCACGCGGCTCCAGGAGCGTGTCTGAACAGGACAGCACACCCATGGCCAGGAGGCCGGTCGCAAGAAACGAAACAACAAGCAGACGGCGCATGCGATGCGGACCTCCGGGCATGGGGGACACCCTGTTACGCCTTCCGACGGCGACGCAGCAGCAGGCCGAGCACGCCAGCGCCCAGGGCCGCGGCGCTACCACCCGCGGGCAGGGATGTGCAGCCGCCGCCCGTATCTTCCTTGCCCACCTTCAGGAACAGGCTGGAGATGGAGGCGCGCTGGTCGGGGAACACGCGGTCGGCGAAGGCCAGACGCGTGGACACCTGCAGCTCGTACTCGCCTTCCTTGTCCGGCTTGAAGTTGGGCACGCTGCCGTCCACGTACTGGTACTCCCAGTGGCGGCTGTAGGTGACGGCGCCCTTGGGGTTCTCCACCACCGCGGTGGAGCCGGAGGGACGCTTCACCACCGTCCAGGTGTACTCGATGGCCGCGCCGTTGCGGTTGGCGAACAGCGGCGGGCGCACGGACAGGCCCGTCTTCTCCACGCTCAGCACGCCGCCGGTGCCCACGCTGAAGGGCGCCTTCGGGTCGAGGCAGTCGTTGGGCCGGTCCTTGTTGAGCACCACGCAGTAGCGCGTGTCGCACGCGTCGCCAATGCCGTCGCCGTCGTCATCCGCCTGGTCGCGGTTGGCCACCGCGACGCAGTTGTCCGCGGCGTTGAGGATGGAGTCGTTGTCGATGTCCACGTCGCACGCGTCGCCGATGCCGTCCCCGTCCGTGTCCTTCTGGTCCGGGTTGGCCAGGCCGGGGCAGTTGTCCAGGTTGTCGGAGATGTTGTCGCCGTCCGCGTCCACGCGGCACAGGCTCACGTCCGCCGGCAGCACCTGGTCCGGGTTCGCGATGAGCGGGCAGTTGTCCACGCCGTCCTTGATGCCGTCGTTGTCGTCGTCGTCATCACAGACGTCGCCCATGCCATCCTTGTCGTTGTCCGCCTGGTTGGCGTTGGGGATGGAGGGGCAGTTGTCCGCGGCGTTGGCGATGCCGTCGTTGTCGATGTCCGGGTCGCACGCGTCGCCGATGCCGTCACCGTCGGTGTCCAGCTGCGTGGCGTTGGAGACAGCCGGGCAGTTGTCGCAGGCGTCGCCGGCGCGGTCGCCGTCGCCGTCCGCCTGGTCGCGGTTGGGCGTGAACGGGCAGTTGTCCTTGTCGTCCGCCTTGCCGTCGCCGTCCGCGTCGTCGGTGTACGACAGCGTCTTGCCGTCGTCGGTGTAGGCCACCCAGACGGAGCAACCACAACCACAACCGCAGCCGCCTCCCTCCTCCTTGGGGCGACCGCACTCATCTCCAAGGCACTCCGGATTGTCCGGACCCTGCGTCTGGGCCTGCGCGATGCGGGGACTCAGCACCAGGAATGCTCCGAGCGCCAACATGGGGGCAATGCGACTGATAGTCATGGTGACTCCTTTCACAACCCCTGCCTCTAGCAAGAGGCGATCCTTCGTTTTCAACACTGCCAGGGTCAGGAACTTCAAGGGGTTGCGGGCTCGGGAGGGAGTGCTACAGGATGGGTGTGGGGGGGACACCCCATTGAGACTGTGGGGGACGCCCCCCACGCGAACCGCGGGACTCAGGTGCCCACGATGAAGTCGTCGGAGGTGAGGGAGACGGTGCCCGCGGGGGTCCGGCCCTTGTTCGGGTCGAACTGGATCTCCTGGATGAAGAGCGAACCCACCCCGGCGCCGCGCGGATCATTGTCCCGGCCCACCTGGAGGTAGAGGTAGACCTCGTTGGTGCCCTTGGGGATGACCTCGCCCGGGAAGAACGGGTGGGGCCGCTCCAGGGTGGGGACCAGGGAGACGTTCTCCACGCGGGTGCGGTAGCAGGCGCGGTCGCTGGTGCTCGTCGGGGGCAGCGGGACGATGGAGTAGCCGTAGCCGCGCTCGCGGTGGAAGTCGAGGTCGGCGCTGAGCGGGTCGCCGTGGGCTTCGACCTCCGCGATGTTGCTGATGCCGTCGCGGTCGGTGTCGAGCAGGTCCTCGGGGACCAGCGGGTTGGTCTGGGACAGGGCCTCCACGAGGTCCGGCAGGCCGTCTCCGTCGGTGTCGCCCACGCAGGGGTCGGTGCCGAGCACGCGCTCCTCGCAGTCGTTGAGGCGGTCCCCGTCGGTGTCCATCACCACGCTGCACCCGTTGATGATGTCCACGGCGAGCGGATCCAGGCCCATGCGCAGCTCGATGCCGTCCATCAGGCCGTCCTGGTCCGTGTCCGCGACGGTGGGGTCCAGGCCGAGCGCGATCTCATCCTCATCCGAGACGCCGTCGCCGTCGCTGTCCGCGTACATCTTGCCGTTTCGCACCTGGACGTTGCGGTTGAAGGCGAGGAAGCGCTTGAGCTTGAGCGCGTTGTTGAGCGCGCCATAGTCCAGCCGGGCCATCGCGTTGGGCAGGCCCGCGAAGTCGGTCTCCACCGGCGCGCTGCCGCCCGCGTTGGCGATGGCGGCCACCTGGAGGCGGGTGACAGGGTCCGGGGTGCCGCCGCGCACATAGATGGGCTGCACGCTGACGTCGCCCGCGCCGAACTGCTCCACCAGCCCCTTGAGCTCTCCCACCACGGCGGTCAGCTCGCACTGGCTGCACGCGGCGTTGCACTCGGCCTGCTTCTCCGGGCTGGCGCCGCAGCCGGCGGCCTGGGAAAGGGCGGTGCAGCGGCTGTCGATGCCGATGTTGTACGCCGGGTTGTCACAGCTGACGTCCGCGCTGCGGATGACGGGCGCGACGATGTAGCGCGTGCGCGCGACCTCGCCCCGGCAGGAGGCCTGCATGTCGCCGGACATCAGGCTCTTGGAGAGGCGCAGCGCGGAGCGGATGCTGATGGGACCCTGCTGCTGATAGCTGGCGTAGCGGGGCAGGACGGCCTGGAAGGAGGCCGCGTCCGTGAAGCTGCCTTGCAGGCCGGTGGCCACGGAATGGAAGGCCACCAACCCGAAGCGCATCTGGGGGCCGGTATAGCGAGAGGTGAGCGTGGTGAGGCCGTCCACCGCATAGCCCACCACCTCCGTCTCCACGCCGGTGCCGCCCTGCAGGGCGAAGACGACC
The DNA here is from genome assembly GCF_009909145.1 of Corallococcus silvisoli. Lineage (NCBI taxonomy): Bacteria > Pseudomonadati > Myxococcota > Myxococcia > Myxococcales > Myxococcaceae > Corallococcus > Corallococcus silvisoli. The sequence continues at coordinate 503,558 of NZ_JAAAPJ010000001.1, read as the reverse complement.
TTCACGGGGAACGCGTCGCCGGTGGCCGCGGGGACGCAGAGGTCCCCCTCGAAGCTGACGCGGTCCCGAGAGCCGCCCGCGCGGCCGTCGATGGAATAGAGCCCCGCGTCGGTGCACGACAGCAACAACGTCGGAATCAGGAGCCAGGCGACCCGGGGGGAGGAACGCATTCGTTGGATTGTAGACCTCAGCCACCCCATCCAACGCAAGCGACCCGCGGGGCGGGCCCGCGTGAAGAGGCGCAACCAGGATCAAGATTTCGCCCGGTACGGAAACGTCACGCCTGCACGACAGCCCACTGACCCCTGGGTCCCACGCGGAAGGCCTGCCGGACAGATTCCAGGTCTTGCGGGGTTGGTTGCTAAAGCTCGGATGGGAAAGACATTGCCCATGTTGTCCCAATCCAGAGGAGCGACACATGCAGAGGATGCAACGCAAGACGCGGACCCAGGTGGGCGGCACGGTGGCGCTGATGCTCATGGCGCTCGGAGCGACGGGCGCGGTGGCCCAGGGCTTCGGACCGAGGGCCCACGATCCGCGTGAGGCGGTTCCGTTGGAGGAGGTCGTGCAGGTGTCCAGGGACGCGACGCTGGCGACCGACACCGGCGGCTGCGGCTGCGGCATCCTCGGCAGCCTGCTGGGCGGGCTGCTCGGGACCGTCACCGGCGGCGGCCTCCTGGGCACCATCACCGGCGGCGGCACGCTGGGCACCATCACCGGCGGCGGCATCCTCAGCGCCATCCTTGGCGGCACCAGCGGCACCGGCGGCACTTGCGGCGGCTAGTCCGCGCTCCCGCCTCCGCGACAACGATTTGTCCCGCAGCACGCAGTCCCAAGTCGGCCCGGGACACCGGAGGCCCCCAACCTCCGGTGTCCCATCTTCCTGGAGCCCCCATGCGCCCGCCCCTTCCCTCCCTGACGCGCCGGCACGGAGTCGTCACTGGCGTCGCCCTGCTGCACCTGCTGTGGGTCGCCTGCGGCGCGCTCCAGGTGCCGCTCTTCACGGGCACGGGGCGCCTGGCGTCGTGGGCCCAGGTCTACACACACTGGACGGGGGCGGGCAGCCGCTTCAGCTTCTTCGCGCCGGGGGTGAGTCCGGCGGTGCGCGTGTCCTTCGACGTCGAGCAGTCCTCCGGCGAGCACGTGCGCGACCAGTTCAAGTTCGAGAACAGCGCGGTCAACGTGCGCATCCACTCCATGCTGTTGCGCTTCGGGCTGAAGGAGGGCCGGGACGCGCTGGCCCGCGCGTGGGCCGCGGCGATGTTCGGCCGGCACCCGGACGCGCGCGCCGTCACCGTGCGCGTGGAGGCGCTCCGCCTGCCCACGATGGAAGCCTACCGGGAAGGGGCGCGTCCCGAGTGGTCGGACGCCTACCGGGCCGGGTTCGAGCACCGGGCTCCCACGGCCGCCACGACCGGGGCGGTGACGCCATGAGCGCGCCGGGGATCCTCGCGCGCCCGGCCCACCTGCTGGCCGCGTTCGTGGGAGCGCCGTCCTCCGCGGCGCCGCTGGGGGTGCTCCGCATCGGCGTGGCGATGGTGTTGCTCATCCAGGCCTGGAGCCTGTCGGACAGCCTGCCGGAGCTCTTCGGCGACCGGGGGCTGGTGCCCTGGAGCGTGTCCATGGCGCTGGCCTCGCCCGTGGCGCCCCGCCTGGGGCCGTGGGTCTCCGCGCTGGCGCCGCTGGGCATCTCCGCCGAGGCCGGGGTGCGGGGCGTGGCGCTCGTCTACGCCGTCTCGCTCGTGGGCCTGCTGCTGGGCTACCGCACGCGGCTGTCCGCGCTGGCCGCGTGGGGGCTGCACACGCTGCTGCTCAACAGCGGGACCTTCTTCGCCTACGGCGTGGAGACCTTCGCGCACATCAGCCTGTTCTACTGCGTGGTGATGCCCGTGGGGGCGGCCTACTCGTGGGACGTGCACACCGGCAGGACCTCCGTGGCCCCCTCCGCCGAAGCGACCCTGTCGCTGCGCGTGTTGCAGGTGCACCTGTGCATCATCTACCTGGCCACGGGGCTGGAGAAGCTGCTGGGCCCGGTGTGGCGGGACGGGACGGCGCTCTGGGAGGTGCTGATGCAGCCCCAGTATGGCGCGTTCGACTTCGCGTGGCTCGCGTGGGCGCCGTGGCTGGTGAAGCTGGCGTCCTGGGGAACGCTGGTGGTGGAGGTGGGCTACGTCGCGCTCGTCTGGCCCCAGAGGACGCGGGGCCTCTGGGTGGCGATGACGCTGGGGATGCACCTGGGCATCGGCGTGATGATGGGCCTGTGGCTGTTCAGCGCGATGATGGGGGTGCTGACGTTCGCCGCGTTCGGCTGGAACCTCATCGCCGAGCCGCTGGTCGCGCGGGCCCGGGCGGCGGTGCTGCTGCCCTATCATTCGATGCAGGCGCCCTGAGCGCCCGGCCCCCTCACAGCGTGAGGAGGTAGGCCAGCAGGTCGTCCCGCTCCTCGGGGGTGAGCGCCTGCGCGGCGCCGTGCTGGAGGCCCGGGGTCTCCAGGAGCGTGCGCAGCGGGAAGCGCGAGCCCACCACGAGCCGGTCCTCCCGCACCGCGTAGCCCGCGGTGGCGCTCGTCAAGAGCGGCCACACGTCCCAGGTGCCCACCAGCGAGGGCGGCGCCGCGCCCGGCACCAGGTGCTGCTGCGCCAGCCGCAGGGGCAGCGCGATGGGCGTGCCCACGTCCAGATAGCGCCCTCGCGTCGAGGGGTCCTGGTCCAGGGTGAACAGCGGCGCGGGGTGGCAGGCCGCGCACCCGGCCTGGCCCTCGAACAGCGCCCGCCCCTTCGCCGGATGGCCGGGTCTGCCGTCGGGCAGCGTCACCGTCTCCGGCGGGGCGCCATCCGGGCCCCGGTAGGGGTTGGGCGGCGTGGGCAGCAGCGACGTGTAGAGGGCCAGGGCCTCCACCTCCGAGGGCAGCGGATCCGGGTTGTGGTAGCGGTTGCGCCCGCCCACCGTCTCCGCCGTCTCCGCGAGGCTGCGCGTGCTCGCCGGGGTGAAGTAGGGCGGCGTGTCCCGGCTGCCCAGGGCCGTGGTCGAACGGTAGATGCGCATGGGCCGCGTCTTCTCGAAGAAGACGCCGCCGGTGTGCCCCTCGATGTGGCACGCGTCGCAGCTCATGCCCGTGCGACCCACGTCGGAGAAGTAGAGCACCTGTCCCAGGCGGCGCTGCTCGCGGGGGCGCACGTCCACCACCGGCCACTGCCGCAGCACGCGCGCCTTGCCCGCGCGCGCCTCGCGCACGTCCACCACCGCCACCGTGCCCGTGAAGCGGTTGAGCACGTAGAGCGTGCGGCCGTCCGGGGCCAGGGCCAGCGACCGGGGCCCGGAGTGCAGCTCCACGCCCGCCCTCCCCTTCGTGCCCAGGTCCTCCACCGGGCGGATGAGCGGCGTGCCTTCTGGCGCGAAGAGGGGCAGCGTCTGGAGCAGCGCCGCGCGCGCCGCGGCGTCGTCCTTCACCAGCGCCTTCGCGTCCAGCACCCGCACCTGCCCCAGCGCCACGTCCGCCGCGTAGAGCAGCCCGGCCCGGTCATCCAGCGCCAGTCCCTCCGTCACGCCCGCGCCGAAGCCCCGGTGCCGCACCACCTGCTGCCGGTCCAGGTCCAGCACCGCGACGCCGCTGTTCGCGCTCACCTCCATGCGCTGCGCGTTGGGACCCACGTTCGGCCCCAGGCTCGACATGAAGACGCGCCCCAGCCGCTCGCTGGAGAGCAGCGCGCGTGGCGCCTTGCCCCCCATCACCTGCTCGGAGAAGGCCTCCGTCGCGCCTCCGACGATGGGCACACCCGGCTTCGGCACCACGGGCGTGAGCTCCCGGCCGTCCTCCTGATTGAGCAGCACCACCTGCCCTGTCTGGAGGCTGCCCACCGCGAGCAGCCCCTTCCACCGGGCCAGCGCGCGCGGGTTCGGATCCACCGGCGCGCTCCAGCGCTCGCGGCCGTCCTCCAAGGCGACCGCGCGCACCGTGTCGCGCACGTGCTCGGCCAGGAACGCCACGCCCTTCGCGCCGTCCACCTCCAGGCCCCACACGCCCGGGGGCGCGGGGAGGACGCGGGCCCTGCGCTCGGGCGCGTCCAGCGCGTACAGCCAGAGCCCGGCGTCCGACTGGTGGGCCACGCCCAGCCAGGGATGGCCCCCCGAGTCCTTCCACGTCGCGAGCGCCGCCGGGCCGTCCCCCACCGCCATCGCCTCCACGCTCCCCGAGGCCACGTCGAGCGCGAACACCGTGTCCGTGGGCGGCGACGCGATGAAGAGCGTGCGCCCGTCCGGCGCGAGCGCCATCGCCATCAGGTCCGGGAACGCCGCGTCGTTGACGACGGTGAGCCGCGTGGCGCCCGTGGGCCGGGGACCGGCGCTCGCGGCCAGCGACAGCTGCACGTCCGTCTGGAACACGCCCGGAGGCAGGGAGAGGTCCGCGGGGAGCCTCGCGTAGGCATGGCGCGGGTCCACCACCGTCAACGGCACCTCCCGCGAGAAGGGCGCGCCGAGCACCAGCCGCAGGCCCGGCACCAGCGCCTCCCCATAGAGGGAGAGCGGCTGCGAGGTCTGGTTGCTGGTCAGCTTCGGCCCCACGGCCTGGAGGATGGGACGTGGTTCAGCGGGGGCGGCGGGGGCCTCCGGCGGCGGGGGCGGGGGGACGCCCCGCGGCTTCAGCACGACGGCCAGGAGGCCCAGCAGCACCAACGCCCCGACCCCGGCCGCGATCCATCTCCCCCTGCGAATGACACCCTTCACGTGTGTGCGCGCCTCCAGCCCGCGAGCATCCTCCATCCGCCCACCGTGTCACGATGACTTCTCACCACGACTGCTCGCACGCTCGGGGAGCACCGCGCGGAGGGAACCCCACGCGACGTTTCCAGCGTCCCGGCACGAAGCGGGACGTAGCGTGGAGAGACCGCCCCACGTGAGGTGGACTGCCCCCCACACCTGCTCGCCGCAGGTCAACCGTTGGCGCTGGAGTGTGCGTTGACAGGTCGGGGCTCGCATCGCTTAACCTGTTGATGATGCGACGTTTCCTCTTCTTCTGTGCCGTCGCCAGCGTGCTCGGCTTCGGTCCCCTCTCCATCGCGAACGATGCCTTTGCCCAGGGGCGTGGACGCCCCCCCAGGCCGAAGGCGGTCAAGGCCACCAAGAAGGGCTCGAGCAAGGCCCCGCCGCGCATCGAGACGAGGTCGAACTCGACCGTCACGGATCCGGTGACCGGGGACACCTCCGCGTCGGCGTCGTCCGCGCCGCCGCAGCGTGGCCCGTCGCGCATCGACTTCGACGACCGGCTCATCCAGGGCCAGACGAACAAGTCCGGCGCCGTGTATTTGTATGACCGCAAGGAGCTGAAGACGCGGTCGATGCTTCGCGAGCGCGACAGCTTCCGCTCCGAGACGCTCGCCACCGTCTACGATCAGTAGGGCCGTACCGCCCATCACCCTTCGAAGGGAGCGTCACCGTTGAGCGGCCAGCCCAGCGTCCTGCAAGTCGTCATCCTCCGCGACGGCCTCCTGGTGGGGACGGAGGTCTTCGTCCCTGGCACCTACGCGCTCGGCTCCGATGCGTCGTCGGACCTGCGGCTGGACGATGCCTCCGTGTCGCCGCGCCACGCGCTGCTCTACTTCCAGAACGGTCGCACCGCGATCCAGGACGCGGGCGGTGGCACCAGTGGCGTCTTCGTCAACGGGCACCAGGTCACCGCGTGTGAGATCCGCTCCGTGGACGAGGTGCTGTGCGGTCCTTTCGTCCTGAAGACGCGGATCCTCAACCAGCGGCCCGTGGAGACCAAGCCGCAGCCGCCCCCCGAAGTCGCCGCGCTCTTCGGAGGCGCTGGCGTGCCTCCCGCTGCGCCACATCCCGCGAACGGAGCACCGCCCCACGCGTTCGCGCCCCAGCAGGCCGCGCACCCGCAGCAGGCGGCCCACGCGACACACGTGCAGCACCCTTCCGCGCAGCAGCAGGCCGCGCTCGCTCAGCAACAGGCACAGCAGGCCGCCTACGCGCAGCAGCAGGCCGCGCTCGCTCAGCAGCAGGCACAGCAAGCCGCCTACGCTCAGCAGCAGGCACAGCAGGCCGCCTACGCTCAGCAGCAGGCACAGCAGGCCGCGTACGCTCAGCAGCAGGCGCAGCAAGCCGCCTACGCTCAACAGCAGGCACAGCAGGCCGCACTCGCGCAGCAACAGGCCGCGCAGGCACAGCAGGCCGCGTTCGCGCAGCAGCAGGCACAGCAAGCCGCGCAGGCACAGCAGGCCGCACGTGCGCAGCAGGCCGCTCACGCGCAGCAGCCGGCACACCCGCAGCACGCGGCGCACCCTCAGCACGCCCCCGCGCAGTCAGCGCTCCCCCAGGCCGCGCACGCGCAGCACGCGGCGGCGCACCCGCAGCAGGCGCCTCACGCTCAGCCCGCGTCCGCGAAGCGCGCACCTGCTCCCGCGGTCCCCGCGGGCACCGTTCCCTCCACCCGCCGGCGGCCTCCTTCCGAGGCCATGCCCAGCCTGCTCGTCGCGGACGACCTGCTCGCGGGCGTGGACACCGATGCCGCTCCCGCCGCGGGCCCCCTCGTGCTCGACAAGGCCCCGGCCACGCGCCCCACGCACGCGCCGAAGATCGGCCCGGGCAAGGGCGCCGCGCAGCTCTACCTGGAGCTGTACTGGGGCGCCGTGCGCCGCGACGCGCGCCGCTTCGCGCCGGACGCGAAGAAGCCCGTCAAGGCCGCCCTCGAGGAGCAGGCCCCCATGCCCCTCTGGGGCTTCACCCTCCCCGAGGGTGATGACTTCACGCTCGCCGAATCCGTCAACGGCAACTACCGCCTCTTCGTGCCCCCCGGCACCGACGTGGAGAAGGGCGGCAGCGACGGCCGCTTCGCCCCCGTCACCAGCGCCGCCCTCGAGTCCGACGGCAGCCGCCGCTTCGTCACCCTGCGCGACGGCACCGCGGCCCGCCTCACCCAGGGCAAGATGTCGCTCGTCGCCTACGCGGCGCCCGCCCCCGAGCGCGTCTTCGTCAACCCGCTCAAGGGCCTGCCCTGGCTGACCCTCTTCTTCCTCGCCATCTTCGGCGGCGGCCTGGGCTGGTTCATCGCCACGCGGCCCCAGGGCCCCGCGACCGCGGACTTCACCCAGAAGAACCTGCCGCCCGTCGCGCTGCGCCTCATCGCCCCTGAACCCAAGAAGAAGGAAGAGGCGAAGAAGAAGCTCGAGGCCCTCAAGAAGAAGGAGCCCGTCAAGGAGAAGCCCGTCGTCGCGGAGAAGGCGCCGCCCAAGCCCGTCAAGGAGGTCCAGGTCCCCAAGGCCGTGGCCGCCGCGCCGGAGAGCAAGGCCCTCAAGGCGCTCGCGAAGCTGTCCGCCGCGGGCCCCGCCGCCAACGACCTGCTCGCCGCCGTGGACAAGATGGGCAGCGGTCCGGGCAGCAAGAACGTCAAGCAGACCAACTACAAGCTCTCCGGCCTCATCGGCAAGGCGCCCATCGCCAACGCGGGCCTGGGCACCTTCGGCCTGGGCGGCGGCGGCAAGGGCGGCGGCGCCACGCTGGGCGCGGAGCTCTTGCGCGGCAAGGGCGGCGGCGGCATCGGCGCGCTGGGCGCGGGCGGCGTGGGCAAGGGCGCGGTGGGCGGCACCGTCACGCGCGCCACCGCGCGCAGCATCTCCTCCACCCAGGGCACCGTGGACCGTGAAGCCGTGGCCAAGGTCATCAACAGCCACCTCAACGACGTCCACGCCTGCTACGAGCGCGCGCTGCTCAAGGACCCCGGCCTCGCGGGCAAGGTGGTGCTCGAGTGGGCCATCGGGCTCAACGGCCAAGTCGCTTCCGCCAAGACCAAGTCGTCCACCCTCCGCAACGCCTCCGTCGAGGCGTGCATCCTCAGCAGCCTGAAGGGCTGGCAGTTCCCCGCCCCGAAGGGCGGCCTCGTCATCATCACGTACCCGTTCCTCTTCAACTCGGTCGGCTACTGACGCGGGGGACCCCTCCCCCACCTCCACGCCACCCCGACCTCCGACAGGAAAAAGTCCCCGTGCGATTCCTCCTGCTCTCCCTCTTCTGCCTGGTGCCCGGCCTCGCGCGCGCCCAGGCCGAGGAACTCGAGAACCCCGGCACCGTCTCCGCGGTGCAGGACCGGCTGTACCGCATGCACCACGAGCTGTCGCTCGGCGTGGGCGTGCTGCCCGCGGACGCCTTCTACAAGGGCCTCATCGGCACGGTCGGCTACACGTACCACTTCAGCGACACCTTCGCGTGGCAGGTGGGTCGCGGCACGTACAGCTACAACGTGCAGACCAGCCTGCGCCGCCAGCTGGAGCGCGACTTCGAGGCGTCCCCCACCGCCACCGCATTCGAGGACCAGGTGCAGTGGATGGTGGGCAGCGACCTCGTGTGGAGCCCGCTGTACGGCAAGACGTCCTTCGTCAACTCGAACGTCATCCACTTCGAGGTCTCCCTGCTGGCCGGCGGCACGGTGGTGAAGATCCACCGCAGCGACGGCTTCCGCCCCGCCGTCAACCTGGGCCTCGGCGTGCGCGTGTTCTCCAGCCGCAACGTGTCCTTCCGCCTGGACGTGACGAACAACACCGTCTTCGCGGGCACGTCGCGCATCATCAACGTGCCCACCGTCCAGATTGGAACGGCCTTCAACTTCGGCGCCACCGAATGACGTCCCGCCCACTCATCGCCGCCGCGCTCGCCAGCGCCGCGCTCATCGTGTTCCCAACGGCCGTCCGCGCCGCACCGGACGCGGGCATGCCGCCCATGCCGCCCCCTCCTCCCGCCACCGCCAAGGCCCCCGCCGCGGCCAGCGCCGACGCGGGCACCCCGGGTCCCACGGACGCGGGCACCGTCGCGGGTGCGCCCGCGCCCGCCAAGGCCCCCGTCGCGGCAGCCCCGCCGCCCCCGCCGCAGAAGGTGCCGCCGGAGACCTTCGACAAGGCGCTCCAGGCGTACTTCGACGGCAAGCCGCGCGACGCCGCCGGCCCGCTGTACGCGTGGCTCCAGTCCACGCCGCGCACGGACGACAACTACGCGTGGGGCCAGTACTTCCTCGCGCGCAGCCTCATCGACCTGGGCCTCACCCACGCGGGCGCGACGTACCTGGCGCGCATCGCTCGCGAGCGCACCAACCCCAACGTGCTGCCGCGCGCGCTGGACGCGCTGAAGGGCCTGACGGACCGGCCGCACGACGAGGTGATGATCGACGAGCAGGTCTTCGGCGCGCTCGACCTGGGCTTCCTCCCGGATGAGACGGGGGCCTACGCGCACTACCAGCAGGGCCTGGTGGACCTGCGCGTGGGCAACGAGCGCTGGGCGGGCACGCACTTCTCCAAGCTGCCGGAGACGAGCGCGGAGGCCAGCCGCGCGAAGTTCGCGCTGCTCGTCACCCGGCTCAAGCAGGTGAAGGATCCGCCGGACGAGATGGTGAAGGACTTCCTCACGCTCTCCGACGACGAGAAGCTCACCCGCGAGGCGCGCAACGAGGCGGCGCTCGCGGTGGCCCGCCTGCGCTACGAGAAGAAGGACTTCACGGGCGCGCTGGACGCGTACGGCAAGGTGAAGCTGCCCCAGCTGGACCCGGGCCGCGCCAGCCTCTACCTGGAGGAGGCGTGGACCCGATACAAGCTGGGCGACCTGCGCGCGTCGCTGGGCATCCTCACCACGCTGGACGCGCCGTCGTTCCGCGATGAGTTCATGCCGGACAAGTACCTGCTGCGCGCGCTCATCTTCCGCGACCTGTGCCACTACCTGCCCGCCAAGCGCGCGGCGAAGGAGCTGACGCGGCGGTACGCGGACTCGCTGGAGTCCGTGCGCAACCGCGAGGACCTGAGCCAGGACGCGCGCCTGCGCCGCGCCGCCAACGCGCACGGCGGCACCCAGCGCGCCGCGAAGTTCGTGTCCGTGCTGGACCTGGAGGGCGAGCGCCTGGGCCGCTACGCCGGGAGCTTCGGCGACCGGCTCTTCGGACACCTGACGCGGCTGTATGACCTGTCCCACGCGGAGGCGGTGCGCGTGTACGACGCGCGGCTGCAAGAGGCCGTGCGCCAGGAGGCGGACACGCTGCTGCGCGCCGCCGAGCAGGTGCGCCTGATGGAGTACGAGGTCGGCCTCAAGCTGTACGAGCGCGTGAAGAAGGGCGCGCAGGTGGTGGCGGCGGAGGAAGAGGAGCTGCTGTCGCCCGCCCAGGTCGCCTTCAAGTTCGACAACGAATACTGGAACGACGAGCTCAAGTCCTACCGGGTCCGCATCGAGAGCCGTTGCATCGAGGAAACCCCATGACCGGCCCGTTCTCCGGCCTCATCACCGCCGCGCTGCTCGCGGCCGCGGCCCCTGGCGCCAGCGGCCGCGTGGGCCCCAACCCCAACCCCATCGTGTCCAAGGCGAAGGAGCGCGAGGAGCTCATCGCCAAGCTCAAGCGCGACATCTTCAAGGTGGACCGCGCCATCGGCGAAACGGAGAAGCTCATCTCCAAGAGCCGCAACGCGCCCTACCTGCCGGACCTCCAGTTCCGGCTGGCGGAGCTCTACGTCGAGAAGAGCCGCTACGTGTACTACCTCCAGGCGGAGTCCCGCCCGGAGGGCGCGTCCGGCGCCATCGTCTCCCCGGAGACGCGCCTGATGAAGCAGAAGGCGGTGCAGATGTACTACCGCCTGCTGCGCGAGTACCCGGACTTCAAGGACGGCGACCAGGTGACGTTCTACCTGGCGCACGAGCAGCGCGAGCTGGGCCAGTTCGACGAGATGCTCAAGACGCTGGGGGACCTGACGCGCAAGTTCCCCAACAGCCCGCTGCGGCTGGAAGCCGAGCAGATCCTGGGCGACCACTTCTTCGACAAGGCGGACCTCGTCGAGGCGGAGAAGCACTACCAGGCCATCCTGGAGCTGCCGCCGTCGCCGGTGCACGACCTGGCCCGCTACAAGATGGGCTGGATCCGCGTGAACCAGGCCAAGCACGGGGAGGCCGTCACCTTCTTCGAGGCGGCGGCCGCCAGCGCGCCCCTGCCCGGCGTGGACGTGAAGAAGGCGCTCAACGTGAAGCGCGAGGCGCTGCTGGACCTGGTCTACAGCTACACGGAGGCCAAGCCCGCCAAGGGCGCGCTCAACTACTTCGAGAAGCTCAGCGACAGCCGCGCCACGTACGCGCTCGCGCTGGACAAGCTGGGCAACCGCTACTTCATCAAGCAGCAGTACGAGTGGGCCATCCCCGCGCTGCGCAAGCTGATGCAGGTGCAGCCGGATCCGGAGCTGGACCTGGAGCGCGGCCAGAAGCTGTATGACTCGCTCAAGGCCGCCAAGGGCAAGGTGATGCCGGAGCCGGAGGACATCCGCTTCCTCGTCCGCGCCGCGGTGGAGAGCAAGACGGATCCGGAGCTGGCGGAGACGGAGCGCAAGAAGCAGCTCGCGGAGCTGGAGGAGATGGCGCGCGACCTGTCCACGCAGGTGCACCTGGCGGCGCAGAAGGCGGACTCGCGCGAGCTGTACGTGAAGGCCGCGGACGCCTACCGCGAGTACCTGGGGCTGTTCCGGCCGGAGCAGTACGTGCGGCCCATCATGAAGAACCGCGCGGACGCGCTCTTCGCGGCCAAGGAGTTCCCGGAGGCCGCGCGCCAGTTCGAGGAGCTGGCCCGCTACGAGGACAAGGCCAAGGACCCCAAGGCCGTGGACACGGCGATGTACGGCGCGCTCCTGGCCCACTTCTCCACGCTCAAGCCGGAGGAGGCCCTGAAGCGCAACGCCTTCGAGGTCGCCGACGCGCGGCAGGCGCTGAAGCTGCTGGGCGCGACGTACGTGTCGCGCTACCCGCAGAGCCCGCATGTGCTGGACGTGAAGTTCAACATCGCGCGCGCCTACTACGAGGACGGCGACTACCCGAAGGCGGCGGAGCTGTTCACCGCGTTCGCGCTGGCGCACCCCCAGTACAAGGACGCGCCGGTGGCGGGCAACCTGGCCCTGGACAGCCTCCGGCAGGTGAACGACTTCAAGAAGCTGGATGAGACGGGCCGCAAGTTCCTGGCGTCCGCGCTGCCGTCCGGCTTCCGCGGCGAGGTGCAGAAGATCCTCACGCAGAGCAAGGCGGAGGCGCTGGACGAGCTGGCCCTGCAGAGCGCGCAGGAGACGGGCGACGTCATCGAAGGCCTGATGAAGGTCGCGGACGAGAACAAGAACTCCGACATCGGCGAAAAGGCGCTCTACGGCGCGTTCACCGCCGCGCGCGAGAAGCGCGACCTGCCGCGCGAGCGCGAGCTGGCCACGAAGCTGGTGCAGTCCTACCCGAAGAGCCAGTACGTGTCGGACGTGCTCCTGACGGTGGGCCGGCACGCGGCGGAGGCGGCGGCCTTCAACGAGGCGGCCGGCTGGTTCGAACAGGTGGGCCAGAAGCTGGGCGGCGACCTGGCGGCGGTGGACGGCTGGATGGCCGGCGCGCGGCTGCGGCTGGCGCTGGGTGAGTACAAGGAAGCGTCCCGCAACCTGGAGACGGCGGCGGAGACCGCGGGCGCGCGCAAGGGCGAGGTGCTCGCGCTGCTCGCCGAGACGCGCCTGAAGCAGAAGGACTACGCGCGGGCGAAGACGACCGCGGAGTCCGCGCTGCGGCTGGACAAGAACAACGTGGCGGCCGCCGCGGTGGTCGCGGAGGTGCAGGCGACGACGGCGCCCACCGCCAGCCCGGACGCGCTCATCGCCACCCTCACCACGGCGGTGCAGGGCCCCAACGGCCAGACGGAGGAGGCCGCCAAGGGCCTGTGGTACCTGGGGGAGATCCTCTACCGCGGCTACAAGGACCTGCCCGCCGACAAGGTGGAGGAGAAGGTCGCGGCGCTCCAGGCGATGGAGGGCGTGTACACGCAGGCCGCGTCGCTCGGGTATCCGGAGTGGGCGGTGGCGTCGCTGTGGAAGATCGCGCTCGCGTACGGCCACATCGCGGACGTGGTGGACCAGACGCCGGTGCCCGGCGGGCTGTCCGCCGCGGAGACCAAGCAGTTCCAGGAGGCGGTGAGGCAGCAGGTGGGCCCGCTCAAGGCCCGCTCGGAGGAGGCCTTCAAGGCGTGTCTGTCTCGCGCGGAGTCGCTGGAGGTCTTCAACGAGGCGGTGGTGGGCTGCCGCAACCGCACGGACGTGGCCGCGCTGCCGGTGCCGCAGCCCGCGGCGCCCACGCAGCCCGCGGCGCTGGAGGACCTGCGCAAGAAGGCGGAGAAGGTGCTGAGCGCCGAAGCGCTGGAGGCCCTGGGCATGGGCTACCTGGACGCGCACCAGTACGGCATGGCGCAGCTGACGTTCGGCCGGGTGACGGAGCTGCAGGACACGCGCGCCTCCGCGCACGCGGCGCTCGGCTGGGCCATGCTCAACATGGGTGACGCGATGGGTGCCCGGGCCGCGTACGCCAAGGCGCTGGAAGCGGACCCCACCTACGACAAGGCCCGCCTCAACCTGGCCGCGCTGCGCTGCCGCTTCGGCGACACGGACGGGGCCCGGCGGGAGCTGGCCGTGCTCAAGGACATGGGCACGCTCAATGGCCCGGACGTGGACGCGGGCTGGAAGGCATGCAAGTGAGCGCGTCCTTGCGGCTCATCGCCCCGATGCTGGCCGTGCTCGCCACCGCGTGTGGTGGCGAGGGCGGCCGGCTGGAGGGCAGCGTGACGGAGCTCCTGGACCTGCGCTACCAGCGCACGGAGGCGGGGCTCGCGGAGGGCACGCTGGCGGTGAGCTTCGTCAACACACAGGGCAGCGGGCAGGACGTGGTGTTGAAGGTGAGCGCGCGGGTGGCGGACATGCTGCCGGACGGGGAGTACGCGGGCTCGCTGGACATCGACCTGGCGCAGGCGCTGGCGGACGGCTCGCAGCGGGGCAGCGTGGACCGCAGCGTGCTGGACGAACCGGTGCGCCCCTTCCCGCCGCTCGTGCGGGGAAACCTCTTCGTGAAGTCCCTGCCGAAAACCACCGGGGACCGCGTGTCCGGCGAGTTCAACGTCACCTTCGCCAACGGCACCGACGTCTACTCCGGCCGCACCATCTTCAGCCGTTTCGAGGCAACCGCTCCATGAAGCGCTACCTGCTGCTCACCCTGCCCCTCCTCGCCGGCGCCTGCGGCCCGCGCTACGGCATGCGCGTACCGGATCCGCTGGTGAAGAAGCTGCCGTACGAGACGCGCATCGAGCTCCTGGAGTCGGAGAACGACCTGGCGCTGGCCATCGACCGGGTGGACGAGGCGGACAACGAGGTCAACCGCGCGCGCGACAACATCCGCCGGGCGAAGTCCCGCCAGGAGGCCGCCGAGGCCGAGGAGGACCGCGCCCCGGACGCGTCGTCGCGAGAGGTCGCGCAGCTGGCCATCGCGGAGTCCGAGTCCCGCGTCCAATACCTGCGCGCGCACCAGCGCCTCAACGTGGGCCTGCGCGAGGTGGAGAAGCTGTCCCTGCGCTGCGCCTTCGCCCGCTTCGAGCTGGCGCGGCTGACGGCCGCGCGCAAGGCGAAGGTGCAGGGCAGTGAGCGCCTGGAGCCGAAGGACTTCGAGGAGCAGGTGTCCAGGTGCGAGGCCGCGGTGAAGGAAGAGCGCGCCGGCCTCGCGCAGGACACGAAGGAAGCGCAGACGGCGAAGGAGGCGTGGGAGGTGAAGAAGGCCGCCCTGGCCAAGAAGACCTTCGACGCCCGCGCAAGCCCGTACGTGGAGAACCTGTGATGACCAAAGCCGGCGTCCTCCTCCTCCAGCTGCTCACGGCCCAGGCCCCCGCCCCGGAGGCGTCTCCAGCGGAGAAGCCCGCCGCGGCCCCGCGCGCGGACAAGCTCCCGGACAACCCGGATGCGCTCTACAAGCTGGCCACCGCCTTCCTGTCGCAGAACCAGCCGCGCCGCGCGGTGGCGCCGCTGACGAAGCTGGTGGGCCTGACGCCGGACGGCGTGCCCGCGAAGGTGGCCCTGGCGCGGGCGCTCCGGCTGTCGGGCGACGTGCCCAAGGCGAAAGCGGTGCTGGACGCGGCGCTGGCGGTCTTCCCGGACGAGGCCACGCTGCGCTCGGAGCGCGGCCTGCTGGCGCGCATCCAGGACGACACGGACGAGGCCATCTCGCAGTACTCGGTGGCGACGGAGCTGGCGCCGCAGGACGCGGAGCTGCGCTTCAACCTGGGGGAGGTCCTCCAGCGCGCCAACCGCACGGACGACGCCATCGAGGCCTACCGGGAGGCGCTGAAGCTGGACGGCGGGCTCCAGGTGGCGCGGGTGAACCTGGGCAAGGCGCTGGCGGAGAAGGGGCTCCACGCCGAAGCGAAGGAGACGCTGCGCGAGGCCATCCGCCAGAAGGACGGTGACGCGGAGGCGCACTACAACCTGGGCGTCGTGCTGATGCGGGAGAACGACGTCACGGGCGCCTTCGCGGAGTATCAGGCCGCGATCAAGGCGGACCCGAAGCACGCGCGGGCGCAGAACAACCTGGGCGTGGTGCTGGACGGCCAGGGCAACGCGCGCAAGGCGGCGGAGGCGTTCCAGAAGGCCATCACGTTGGATCCGAAGTACGCGGAGGCGCACTTCAACCTGGGGCTCGCGTGCTTCCAGCTGGGAGAGAACGCCCGGGCGACGAAGGCCTTCGAGAAGGCGCTGCTGCTGGAGCCCCGGCGCGCGAGCGGACCGTACACGCAGCTGGGCCAGCTCTACCTCGCGCAGGGCAAGAAGACGCAGGCGGTGGACGCGTTCCAGAAGGCCATCGAGAAGAGCGCCGACGACGGCAAGAAGACGACGGAGGCGTACCAGGGCCTCGCGCGCGCGTACCTGGCGCTGGGCAAGGTGGATGACGCGGTGGCCACGCTGAAGACGGCGGTGGAGACCTTCCCGGACGAGCCCGGCACGCGCTCGGGCTATGGCGACGCGCTCAAGGCCAAGGGCGACCTGGACGGCGCCATCGCGCAGTACACGGCGTGCGTGAAGCTCCAGCCCACGGTGGAGAACCGGCTGGCGCTGGCGGAGGCGTACGCGAAGAAGCACGTGAGCGCCCAGGCGCGGCCCCTCTACGAGGCCGTCCTCCAGGAGGATCCGAACCACCGCGCGGCGAAGCTGGCGCTCGCGGACCTGCTGCTCGCCATGGGGGACTACACGGCGGCGGAGAAGCTGCTGACGCCCGCGCAAGGCGAAGAGGCGGACACGGGGGCCCTGGCGAGGCTGGGCATCCTGCACTCGCGGCTGGGCCGGCCGGACCTGGCGGTGTCGGAGCTGGAGGCGGTGGTGGCGAAGGACCCCGCGCAGCTGGAGGCCCGCGCGGAGCTGGGCTTCCTGTACCTGCGCGGCGGTGACGAGCCCAAGGCGTTGCAGGTGCTGAGCGACGTGCTGGCGGTGGAGCCGCGCAACTCGCTGGGGCTGCTGTACCTGGGCCACACGCTGTACCGGCAGGGCAAGTTGCCGGAGGCGGAGAAGGCCTTCCGGGGCGCCTCGCAGGTGGACGCGAGCGCGGGAGAGCCCCACTTCGCGCTGGCGCAGCTGCTGGAGGCCACCAACCGCAAGGATGAGGCGAAGAAGGAGTACGCGGCCGCGGTGCAGCTGCAGCCGGACCACGCGGACGCCAAGCAGGCGCTGAAGAAGCTGGCCGCCGACACGCCGTGACGTCCGTCGCGGGGAGCGCTCCTCCCCGCCACAGGGCCGCCGGCTCGAAGTCGATGGCCTACTCGCGGCCACGCAGGAGGTTCTCGGGCAGCCGCGGGCCCGTGGGCGTGGGCCTGGGTGGCTCCGCCCGTGTCCCGCCGAAGGGGTAGCGCGCCTCCGCGTGGACGCCGAACGCGTCGCCTCCGGCGCTCGCCAGGAGCACGAGGTCTTCGTCAGGGCCCGAGTCCGCGGCCAGCCCCAGCGTCCAGGGGACTTCGTGGACGTCCGCGTCCAAGACGATGGGCGACGTGGGGCCTTCCCGGAGCACCGCGCGCGGCGGCACGCGCAGGGAGACCTCCACGGGCGCGGTGAAGCCCGGGCTCCGGTCCAGCCGCGCGACGAGCCGCACGGTGTCCACGCTGGACTCCACCAACCGCCACGACACTCGCAGCGGCGCGGGGATGCGGGCGGTGACGGGAGGCATGGCGGACCGCGCCTGCGCTTCAGGCGTGCCGTCCTCCGTGGCGCGCGCGAGCGCCACCGGCACGGGAGAAGACTCGACGGTGGGGTGATGCGTCTTCACGAGGGCGTGTCTGGCGGACGGGCCCGCGTGCGATGGCGGATCCCAGGTGTCCCTCCGTTGCGGCGGCAGGGCGACCAGCCGGGATGAGGCCAGGAGGGTCTCTCCGACGCGCGCGGGCACCTCTTCCGTCCGGGGTCGCGCTTCGGACGCGCGAGGCAGCTTCTTGCGGCGCGCGCGGTCCACGCTCGTGGCCATGCCCGCCGACACCGCGCCGATGAGGGCCAACACCAGCGCCGCGCCCGCGACCCGTCTTCGCAAGGGAGACCGGAGGAGGTTCGTGGGCACGGCCAGACGGCTTCGCGGCTTCCAACGCGGGAGTCTCATGGGCACAGGGGTTCGTGGCTGGGATATGGGAAGGCAGTGGCGGGTTCGGTGGCCGAGTCCACCAAGGCTTGGGGAAAGCCCTGGCACACCAATGCGTCCAGGAAGTCCGCGAGGAAGGGCGAGGGCCTGCCCGTGTCCACCACGTTCGCGAGCGCGCCCTTCGCATCCCGGGTCCAGGTGTGCCGCGTGTAGCCGCGTGCCCAGGGGGCCCGGTTCATCGCGGGCGCGGAGAGCGCGTCGTACAGCGGTTGGCTCGACGGCGTGCCGGCGGCCGTCCGGTAGAGGATGGCGGCGACCTCGTTCTCATCCACGGACTGGAGCAGCCCGTCCTCCGCGTGGGGCCGCGTCCAGGGACTCACCGACGAGGCGCGCGCGGACAGGTCCACCCAGAACAGCGTCCCGCCCTGCCGGTCGTAGTAGCGCGGGCTGCGCCGTGCGTCGGCGCTGAACCACGTGGCCCAGCCCTCGCTCCACGCCTGCCCCGGGAAGGTGGGCACGCCCACGTAGTGCGGACCGCCCTCCTCCGGGCTGGTGCCCCGGCTGGCCATCACCCAGTGCCCCAGCTCGTGCATCACCATCGCGTCGGACCACCACGCCGCATCCGAGTCCCCGGGCAGCCACAGCTGCGCGCTCCAGCTCCGGCCCACCGCCGTCACGCGCCAAGGCGCGAAGCACGCCCCGCAGGACCACTCCGTCCCGAAGCCCAGCCACGCCACCACGGGCAGTCCGTCCCGCCCGCCGTAGCGCTCGCGCATGCGGCGCCACGCCGTGCCCAGGACGTCGAACACGGCCGCCGCGCCCGAACCCTCGGACTCGCCAACGGTGAAGTCGGGGCCGGTCGACAGCTCGCGCAGCGTGCGCGTCCAGCTCCAGATGCGGGCCGCGTCGCCGGGCACGGCCGTCATCGGCTGCGCGCCCGGCAGTCCGGGGTCCGCCACCGCGTAGGCCACCGCGCCGTCGCGCCCTCGCCCCGCCGCGTACACGACGACGCGGTCGTCCTCCTGGAAGGTGGAGGGCACCTTCAACGTGAAGCGCCCGGCGGCGTCCGTCACCTGTGAGTCCAGCATCTTGCCGCCCTGGAAGGACACGACGAGGAAGCCCCGCGCGGGCACGGGCTCCACGTCCGAGGTCCAGGCGCGAAACGCCACGTCCGGGAAGCGACGGGCGTAGCGCACCGTGCCGCTCAGCGTGGGGCCGGGGGCACCGCAGAACCCCCGGCCCGGCGCGGCTTCACAGGCGACATCACAGGCGCGCGCGGTCCACCGGCCATTCGTGCACACCTGCAGGGCCCGCGAGTCCGTGCACCGCGAGACGCCGTCGACACACGCGGGGCCCGTGACACATGCCACCACCGGGGACTCGACGCAGACGGTGTCCTCCGCGCAGTCCTCCCGGTGCACCGCGCCGCCCTCGCAGCGCTCCAGCACGCGAGGCCCCAGGCACCGCGACGGCGCGGGGAGTTGATTACACGCCAGCGCGGGCCGGAGCGTGTCGTCGGGGAGCGAGGAGACACAGGCCACGCAGGCCGCGCCTTCGCAGTCCACGGCACAGGGCCTCAGCTCTTCGCCCGAGTCGCAGCCCGTGAGCCCCAGCACCATGAAGGCCCAGCACCACGCCCAACCACCGCGTCCCACTGTGAGGAAACCTCGTTCGAACCCGCGCCGCGCGCCGGGACTGGATGCGGTGCGGAGGACAGCACGCACGCGCCTCGGTGTCTGGCGGGGACGGGCGGCCCACGGCCTCCCTGCCCGTCTGCTCATCCAGGAGCGGGCCTTCGTACGGCCCTCGGACGGTCGGAGCGACCGGCACGCAGCGGCACCAGCTATCGCGCGGGAGACTCCGTGCGCTCGAGGAACGCGGCCAGCAACGCCCGCCGCTCAGGCTCCTCCAGCACCCCGTCCAACGCGGGGAACAGGTACGTCTCCTCGCGCAGGGAGTGGTGGTGCTCCAGGTGCTTGAAGGTGCTCTCCATGTCGAACACCCGGAGCACCGCGCGGCGGAAGTCCGGTGCGCTCGCATCCAGCGCGTCCACCGCCTCCTGGCACTTCGCCAGCAGCTCCCGCATGCGCTGGTGTTCTCCGGTGAAGAGCTCCGGCGCGGCCCCTCGAATCCTCCCGGCCCGGGGAAGCTCCGGCAGGAGCAAGGCCTCCTCCGCCTCCAGGTGCCGCGTCAGCTCCTCGCGATAGCGCGCGAGCCGTTCACGGGCGGCGGGCAGGTCCATGCCCATCAGCGCTTCCTGGTGCAGGAGGAACCGCTCCTCCAATTCGCGGTGGAGCGCGCCCAGGCTGACGAAGTCGGTGGGGACGGCCATCCGCGCCCTTCAGTGCACCTTGTCGTCACGCACGTTGGCCTCGCGGGCCATCCGGGGACGCGGCGTCACCATGCGGGCCACGCCGGAGTAGAGCTGATCCTCCGTGTAGACCTTGCGCACGCGGCGGTGCGACGCGCGCGGGTGGTAGGCGGGGCCTGGACGCTCCAGCCATTGCAGCACGCGCACCTCGCCCGAGTGCGCCAGCGCGGCGAGCAGCGCCTCCGGGCACACCTTCAGGTAGCGCCGCACCAACGGCCGCAGCCGGCGCCCGAAGTCCGCGCCCAGCTTCGCGTGACGGCGGCCCGCGTGCAGCGTGCCGTCGAAGCGCAGCGAGATGTGGAAGAGCTCGTGCATCAGCGTCTCCAGCCGCGCCTTCGCGGTGGAGCCCCGGAAGAAGAGGGGCCGGAGGGTGATGCAGTACAGGATGCGGCGGCCCCGGATGCGGACCACCGGCTTGCGCCGCCCCGCCTTGTCGATGCTCTTGCCGCCCTTGAAGCACAGGGGCTTCACCGTGCCGCGCGACGCCCGCCGGGCCTCGCCCGCGACCACCAGGATGCGTCCCACCTTCACGTGGCCGAACTCGGGCATGCGGGCGGAGATGTCCCGGATGAGGGAGCGCAGGGTCCGGTTGAAGTTGGGACGTCGGGGAGCCACGGTTGGTGGACAGTCTAGCGGAAAACCCCTTGGGACCAGCCCCTGCCATCCCCAGAATGTCCTCCGTGAATCGCTCGAACCGCCTCCTGGCCCTGGTATCCGTGCTGTTCACCCTCTCCGGGTGCGCCTCCGCCCCGGTCCGCTCCGCCAGTGGCCCCCCGGCGCTCACGGCCCAGGAGACCGCCGTGGTGTCGCAGGGGATCACCGACGCCACGGTGCGCTACACCGGACAGGTGACGGGGAGCGCCACCGGCGTCCTGGAGCGCGCCGACTACGAGCTCGTCGCCGACGGACAGGTGGTGAAGACGGGCTCCGCGAAGCTGGATGTGCCGTTCGCGCCGGGCACGCCCGCGGACTTCTCCTTCGAGGAGAAGTCCTCCTATGTGAAGGGCCCCGAGGACCTGACCCGCCTGAGCGCCCAGGGCGGCACGGTGCTCATCGCGTTGCGCGGCACGCTGGTGGTGCGCTCCGGCGACCGCGAGGACACCCTGCCCTTCGCCGCCAGCCGCGCCGTGCGAGTGCCCCGCCTGCCGGTGGTCATCGTGGAGAGCCTGGATGGCGCCCGCTACTCCCCGGAGGAGGTGCAGATCAACCTCCGGCTGGGCGTGCGCAACCCGAACCCGTTCCCGCTGCGGCTGGAGTCGCTGACGTATCAGGTCGCCGTCGCGGACCGGCCGCTGGAGGAGGGGACGACCGGGCAGGCGGACACGGTGGATGCCTCCGCCACGGGCGTCTACCCGGTGGAGGTGGCGGTGACGGCGCAGTCGTGGGGCCCGGGCGTCAAGGCGCTCATCTCCAAGGGAGCGCTGCCCTTCAGCGTGAAGGGCGAGGTGAAGGGCCCCATGTTCCAGGTCCCCTACTCCCTCAAGGGTGACGTGAAGCTGAACGTGTCCCGCTAGACTGGGGCGCGCGCGTGCCCATCTATCTGTTGAGTGACGAGGAGCCGGAGCTGTTCCCACCGCCGGGCAAGGCGGACAAGAGCGGTCTGCTCGCGGTGGGCGGAGACCTGCGGCCGGAGCGGCTGGTGGCGGCCTACTCACAAGGCATCTTCCCCTGGTACAGCGAGGGGCAGCCCATCCTGTGGCACTCGCCGGATCCGCGCTTCGTGCTGGAGCCCGCCAAGGTTCACGTGGGGCGTTCGCTGCGCAAGGTGATGAACCGGGGCACGTATACGGTGCGCTACGACACGGCGTTCGCGAAGGTCATCGACGCGTGCTCGCGCGTGCACCGGCCGGGGCAGGACGGGACGTGGATCACGGATGCGATGAAGCAGGCGTACGTCCGGCTGCACGAGCTGGGGCTGGCGCACTCGGTGGAGGCGTGGGACGGAGAGGTGCTGGTGGGCGGGCTGTACGGCGTGTCGCTGGGCGCGGCGTATTTCGGGGAGAGCATGTTCGCGCTGGCGCCGGATGCCTCGAAGGTGGCGTTCGCCACGGCGGTGGAGCGCTTCCGGCAGTGGGGCTTCCAGCTCATCGATTGTCAGGTGGAGACGGAGCACCTGGAGCGCTTCGGCGCGGAGTCCTGGCCGCGCAAGCGCTTCCTGGCGGCGCTCGTCCAGGCGTTGAAGGAGCCCACCCGGCGAGGAGCTTGGACGGAGTAGGCTTCACGGAATGGAAGCGCACCGCACCCGAGGTACTGCCAGAACACCGGCGACGGCACGGTCAGCGTCCCAGCGCTGAAGCTGCTCAAGACGTATCACGGCGGCAACGCGCAGCAGACTCACGCGAGAACGATCCTCACGGGCCCCTGCGCGCTACGCGGGAGTGGGCCACTCTCGGAAGGGCGTCCAACTGCTGCGTGGAAGCCCCTCAATCGAGAGAATACGCGCGCAATGCTCATCGAAGTATCTGAGCATCGCATAGGCATCGAACAAGAAGCGTCCTTGCCTCGCATCCTCCAGCATCACGACCCTCAGAACAAAAAGGTCCTCGGCACGACGTACCAGTTCAACCTCGAAATCAGGTCGAGACATAGCGCCCCCCAGACGAGCAAGCTCATCCGTGGAAATGGCAGCCACCGCGCCATCCGTCTTGACCTCCCATTCCTGAAGCCGTCTCCCATCACCCATTTCCCTCGCCAGGGGAAACTTGACTTTCACAACGTCAGCCGAGGCCTTTGAATAGTCATCAACCATGGCGCCCCTCAGGACTTAAAAACACTCCAACGCACAGAAGCATTCAGGGAAGTGCGCAAGCACCTCACCCAGGCTGAGCGGAGCCAACCCACGCGCCTGCGCCGACCTACCCTCCGAGCCAATCAAGAGTCATGTCTCATCAGCCGCGGATATAACTCGCCACGAGCTGAAACTCGTAGGCGAATGCAACTCGGACGCCCGCATCCTCGAAAACGAAACTCTCATCCACAGCACAGACAGTCGGACTTCTCAAACTCCACAGTGTCGGTGCTCTTATCTCCATGCAGCCCAGAAGCACGAGATACCCTCGTCGACCATCCCTGGCGGACAACTCAACCACGAGCCGATCATGCGTGGGACTGAAGTCCCAAAGGCGTCCGGTGCCGCCCTCGTACTCCGAAAGCCTGTGATTGAACTCTGGAACACTCGCGCCAATCATTCTTTCCTCGCCAGCCAGGAGATGGTCCACCCGTCACGGCATGCCTGGAACGGCTTCCGGCGCGGATCACCCACGCGCCGGGATTCCCATGCGAGCCTTCACACGACGGCTGGGCAGCGGCGCAACGCTTCTTGCCAGAGGCGTTCGAACGCCTCCGCTGACATGGCGTGCTCCGCCTCCAACCCCAACTCCGAAAAGGGCTGATCCGCCAGCCATTCGCGATGTGCGTCGTCGCCCCACCGCCACACTTCGCCATGGACCTCGACCTGACGACTCGGCCACCCGTCGCTGACTTCCAGGTAGGCCATTCCCTCGCCCAGATCGGATTCGGCGGCGTGCTGAAAGTATTGCTTCATCGACGAGCCCCCCTTGAGCGCATGAAGCGAGGCCCGCGACTCCGACGCCTCGATGCTTCCTACTTCTTGCACGGAGACAGCGTGCGCTTCGCGTGGAGCAGATCCTCCTCCGTGGGGCTCGCGTAGCGCACGACCTTGGGCGGGGCCTTGAGCTTCTGGAAGTCGTAGGCGTAGAGCACGCCCATCTCCCGGCTCAGGACGTAGCGCAGGCCGGTGAAGTCCCAGAGCCCTCCGAAGAGCTGCCCTCCCGGCTTCAACGGCTGCAAGGCCGTGCCCTCCGGCGCGCGCGCGAACAGGATCGACACGTCGTCCGTCGCCCAGTTGCACGGGTTGCTGCCATTGCGGTGCAGATAGGACACCGTCAAATCAAACGCGCCCGCGCCCTCCTCTCCCGTCACGCCGAAGTACTCCCACAGCCGCGCGCAGCCCGGCGACGCGCAGTCCTGCGGCGGCAGGTGCTCCGCGTAGTCCGGGGGGATGCCGTCCGTCTCCTTGCCCGTCAGGCTGCGGTTGGGCCGGCGCAACACACAGCCCGTGGGCTCTTCCTTCTGCCTGAGCACGATGGGCGTGCCCGCGAGCCGGCCCGGAGGAAGCACCTCGCACTCCATCGCCAGCTCCGCCATCAAGAACGTCTGCCGGTCCTCGTCCGTGCCCATCCGCGCCGCCCACCACGCGATGGGCGTCCCCTTGCACGCCTTCGACTTCTCCTTGCCGAACACCCAGAGGGTCGCCTTGCTGGTGTCCGGAGCCCCCAGCTTGCGCGCCATGTCCGCCGGCACCGGCTTCACGCCGGAGCGGCTGCGCTCTCCCCCCTTGAAGAACTTGTCCTTCGAGGCCGGGATGATGGCCTGGTGCACCAGCCAGCCCAGCCGGTCGATGCCCACCTGCGCCATGGGCGTCACCGGCAGGAACTCCGGCTTCGCCGGGCAGCCCCGGTCCGGCTCCGGCATGTCCACCACCACCGCCGAGCCGTCGTCCACCTGCGCCCAGGCGGCCCGCGGGCCCACCGTCAGCGCCAACACCAGCGCGAATCCCGCGCGCATCGCTCCGTTCATCATCGTCCGTCGGACCTCCACCCACGGTCATACCGCAAGCAGGCCCCACCGGGCGCGTGGCTTCAGCGCTGCTTCTTCCCCGCGGCCTTCGCCTTGGCCTTCACCGGCGCCACGACGCCCGCGTCCGGGGCGGGCACGTCCGACACCGTCGCGTCGGCCGCGTCCTCCTTCGCGGGGGCCTCCGGGGGCGCCTCCACCTCCGCGCGGTCCTCCAACGGCACGCGCCCCACCCCGCGGTTGAACAGCTCCCACAGCGCCTTGTGGTGCCCGGCCCGGTCCGTCTTCCCCGACAACACCAGCCCCGCGCCGCTGTAGCTCACCGTCAGGCCCGGCGGCATCCCCGCCATGAAGTCCTCCAACTGCGCCTGGAGCTGCGGCACCGCGAACGTCAGATCCAGCTCCCGCGCCAGGAACGCGTGCGTGCGCATGAGGTCCCTCAGCGCCAGCCGACAGGCGTTGTCCTGCACCGTCGCCGTCAGGCTCCGCTCCAGCCCTTCCACGACCTTCAGGTCCGGGCACGCCTTCTTCGCCGCCGCGAGCGGGGCCACGTGCGGTTGCAGCTCGATGGGCCCCACCATCACGCGCCACACGGCGAAGCGCCCCTCCGCGTAGAGGAGCACGTTCGCGACGCCCGGCTTGTGCGGCGTCAGGAGCAGCTCGCCGCTCTGGGCCAGCGCCTCCGCCGTCACCACTGCGGGGTCCTCCGACTCCGCCCAGTCCACCGCGGTGAGCCTCTGGAAGGTCTCCTTGCCGGGCTCCAGCGTCACCGCCTGGTCCACCGGCCAGGCCAGGGCCGCCGCGGGCGCCAGCAGGCCCAGCAGTCCGCCAATGACGTACATCCGACGTCCCCGCATGGTGCCTCCCGTCAGAGTGGTATGCCCCTCTAGCACGGGATAAGAACCACTCCCTATGCCTACCTGGACCCTCTGGGTCGCCTGCCTGGCCCTCTGCTTCATGAGGTCCCTGGTCGCCGCCGCGGAGTCCGCGCTCTATGGGACCTCCGACCTGCGCGCCCAAGAGCTCGCCGAGGAGAGCAAGAGCAGCGCCGCCCGCCGGGTGCTCCGCCACAAGACGGAGCGTGAACCCGCCGCCACCGCCCTGCGCCTGGGCATGGTGCTCTCCGGCTTCCTGGCCGCCGCCATTGGCGCCTTCGTCCCGCCGCGCCTGCTGGACTTCAGCCGCTACGGCGAGGCCGCCTGGGTGCCCATCGCCACCGTGTGCGCGGGCGCCCTCTTCGTCGGAGTGCTCGCCAGCCTGATGGAGGTGACGCTGCGCGGGCTCGCCAACGGCAACCCGGAGCGCTGGGCCCTGCGCCTTGCCTCGCTGGTGTCGTTCCTGGTGGCGGTGCTCTACCCGCCCATGCGCCTGATGCTGGGCCTGCTCAACCTGGGCGCCCGCACCTTCGGCCGCACCCTGCGCTTCGAGCCGCCGCCCCCGCCGCTGGAGGAGCTGGAGAAGCTGCTCGCCGCCCAGGCCGCCCGCAACGAGGTGGACAAGAGCGCCCCGCAGCTCATCCGCTCCATCTTCGAGCTGTCCGACAAGCGCTGCCGCGACGTGATGGTCAACCGCACGGACGTCGTCTCCGTGGACGTCACCACCCCGCCGGACGAGGTGCTGCGCATCCTGGCGGAGGAGAACCACTCACGCATCCCCGTGTACCACGACGACGTGGACCACATCGTGGGCGTGCTGCACGCGCGCGACCTCATCCCGCTGCTCCAGCACCCGGAGCTCATCGTCCTCCAGGACGTCATCCGCCCCGCCCACTTCGTGCCGTGGATGAAGCCCGTGGGCGACCTGCTCCGGGACATGCAGAAGCGGAAGATCCACATGGCCATGGTCGTCGACGAGTACGGCGGCTTCATGGGCGTCGTCACGCTGGAGGACATCCTCCGCGAAATCGTGGGCGACATCGGCGACGAGTTCGAGGTGGAGGAGAAGCTCGTCGAGAAGATGGCCGACGGCAGCTCGCTGGTGGACGCCGCCATGGAGGTGGATCAATTCACCCAGCTCTTCGGCTTCCCCCTGCCCGAGGGCGACTTCGACACGCTGGGCGGCTACCTGTCCTCGCTCGCGGGCCACCTGCCGGACGTGGGCGAGCGCTTCAGCTACAACGGCTGGCAGTTCGTGGTGGCCACCAAGGAAGGGGCCCGCATCGACCGCGTGCGGATGACCCGCCTGAAGAGCACCGCCCCCGGCCTCCCGGACGGACCGGGCCGCGACGGCGTCAACGGGTCGAAGGAGGACGGGCCGTCCTCGCCGCGCCACGACCCGGGCTCCGGCGCGTCCCACGACGCCAAGGGCTGAAGCGGGGCCTTCAGGGCGCCGGGCGGGGTTCGCCGCCCGGCATCCACGCGATGTCCAGCGAGCGCGCATCCCGGAAGGGCGCGCGCCGCTCGGAGCCGCCGAAGCGCAGCACCACGCCCCCCTCCAGCCGCACCGCGTGCGAGCCGGCCTCCAGCCGGCCTCCGCCCCGGGGCACGGCCAGCGGGAAGCGGACCTCCAGGGGCACCGCGCCCCCGCCGTCCAGGGGCACCCCCATCACCTGCTCGCCCGTGGCCACGCGCCGGCCATCCACCCGCAGGTCGAAGTCCACGCGGGTGAGCGAGGCCGCGTCGGAGGACGGGTTCTTCACCTGGAGCTTCAGCGTGAGCGCCCCGGCGCCGTCGCGCGCGAAGGCCACGTCCACCGCCTCCACCCGCACCGCCTCGTCGTAGGCGCGCGGCTGGAAGGGCACCGCGCCCAGACAGCCGGACAGCATGAGCCCGCCGGCCAGCGTCAGCACCGCCCGGCGCGCGTGCATCAGCCGCCCAGCAGAGGCTGGAGTGCCTCCACCGTCAGGGGCCAGCCCGCTCGGCGCGCCAGCACCTCCAGCGCCTTGATGAACTCCGCCGCGGTCTGGAAGCGGCGGGCCCGGTCCGCGAACAGCGCCTTGCGCGCCACCCGCGCCGCGTAGTCCGGCAGGTCTGGCGCCAGCGTGGCGAGCAGCGGCACGCGCGCGTCGCGCACCTGGTGCATCAGCTGCGCTTCGTTCTCCCCGGTGAAGAGGCGGCGGCCGCACCACAGCTCCCAGAGCATCACGCCCACCGCGTACAGGTCCGTCCTCGCGTCCACCGCCTGGCCCAGCACCTGCTCCGGGCTCATGTACGGGAGCGTGCCGCGCAGCGCGCCGGAGTCGCCGCGGATCATCCCCTCCACCTCCGCCACGCCGAAGTCGGTGAGCTTCACGTCGCCCTGGATGCCCAGCAGCACGTTGGCGGGGTTCACGTCGCGGTGGACGATGGTGGCGCCGTTCTCCCCCACCTTGGCGCGGTGGATGTAGTCCAGCGCCTTGAGCACGCACCACGCGATGTAGCAGGCGGACTCCGGCGGCATCGCGGCGCCGGCCTTGATCAGCAGCTCCTGCATGTAGCCCAGCGTCCGGCCACTCACGAGCTCCTGGACCATCAGGTAGTCGGGGCCGGCGCGGAACAGCCGGAACGTCCGCACGATGTGCGCGTTGCGCAGGCGCACCGTCAGCTTCGCCTCATCGACGAAGGCCTTCACATAGGCAGGGTCGTTGCGGAACGACGGGTGCAGCCGTTTGATGACCACTTCCTCGGGCTCGCCCGGGGAGCGCTGCGTCGTTTCACGGGCACGCGCCTGATACACCTCGGCCATGCCACCGACCGCCAGCCGGCCGACCACTTCATAGCCACCCAGGTCCGGAGCTTCCGCCACGGCGGGAAGTTTAACGCGGATCCACTGGGGGCCCCACTATTCAGCCACCAGGGAGGCGAAGAGGGCCTCGTATTTCCGGGCGGACGCGGTCCAGGAGAAGTCCTTCCCCATCCCCCGCCCCCGGAAGTCGCCCAGGCGTGAGGGGTCCGCGTACAGGGAGAGCGCCCTGCGGATGGCGGCCAGGAGCGCCGAGCGGTGGAAGGACTCGAAGAGGATGCCGTTGCCGTCCAGCCCCCCCTCCACCGTGTCCACCAGCCCGCCCGTGGCCCGGACGATGGGCACCGTGCCGTAACGCAGCGAATACATCTGATTCAGGCCGCACGGCTCATAGCGGCTGGGCATGAGGAAGAAGTCAGACCCCGCCTCCACGAGATGTGAAAATTCAGGGTCGAACCCGATATGGACCCCCACCTGCCTCGGGTAACGGGCCTGCAACGCCTTCAGTCCGGCCTCCAGGCCGGGGTCGCCGTTGCCCACCGCCACGAAGCGCAGGTCCGCCTGGAGCGCTGCGGGCAGCGTCTCCAGGAGCAGGTCCACGCCCTTCTGCCACGCCAGCCGGCTGACGATGCCGAACACGGGCGCGTCGCTGTCCGCGGGCAGCCCGAAGCGCTCCAGCAGGGCGCGCTTGCACACGGCCTTCCCCGCCAGGTCGTCCGGGCCGTAGTGCGCCGGCAGGAAGGAGTCCGTCCGGGGGTTCCATTCGTGCGCGTCGATGCCGTTGATGATGCCGGTGAGCGCGTGCGCGCGGCGCCGCAGCAAGCCCTCCAGTCCGTAGCCCTGATCCGCCGTCTGGATCTCCCTCGCGTAGGTGGGCGACACGGTGGTGAGGGCCTCGGAGTAGACGAGCCCCGCCTTGAGGAAGTTGACCTGGTCGTAGAACTCCACGCCCTCCGGCGTGAACAGGTCCCACGGCAGCCCCAGGTCCTCCATGGTCCCCTTGGGGAAGCGCCCCTGGTAGGCCAGGTTGTGGATGGTGAAGACGCACTTCGCGCGTCCCAGGGGCGTGCCCTGGAAGCCCCGGCGCAGCGCCACCGGGACCAGCCCCGTCTGCCAGTCATGCAGGTGGATGATGTCCGGGAAGAAGCGCAGCCGCTGCGCGGCCTGGAGCGCGCCCACGCACAGGTAGGCGAAGCGGCGGGGGTTGTCCGCGAACTCGCCGCCCGCGACGCCATACAGCCCCTTGCGGCCGCCGTAGAAGGCCTCGTTCTCCAGGAAGAGCACCTCCAGCCGCTCGGAGAGGCGCGCGGAGAGGACGGGGCCGCCCGTCTCACCGAAGGGGAAGCGCAGCACCAGGGACTGGCCGGTGGGCTGCAAATGCCCGGTGTTGCGCACGTCCTGGTAGCGGGGCGTGATGATCTTCACGTCGTGCCCCAGGCCGGCGAGCGCCGTGGGCAGGGCCCCGGCCACGTCGCCCAGTCCCCCCGTCTTCGAGAAGGGGGCGACCTCCGAGGCGATGAAGAGGATCTTCATGGGCCCGCCATTGCGTGCGAGTCCCGACAGGGAGTCAACCGCGAACGTGCGCGCCGGGGCGGGGTTTCCTATGTTGCGCCGCGTGAGCATCCCTCCAGACCCCATCCAGCGCTTCGCCGACCTGTTCGCCCAGGCGAAAGCCGCCATCCCCGTGGACCCCAACGCGATGGTCGTGGCGTCGGTGGACGACCAGGGCCGCCCGTCCTCGCGCGTGGTGCTGCTCAAGGACTTCGATGCGCGGGGCTTCGTCTTCTTCACCAACTTCCACAGCCGCAAGGGCCGCCAGCTCCTCGCGCACCCCTACGCGGCGCTGTGCTTCCACTGGCAGCCCCTGGAGCAGCAGGTGCGCATCGAGGGCCGGGTGGAGCGCGTGACGGACGCGGAGGCGGACGCGTACTTCCAGAGCCGGGCGCGCGGCAGCCAGATTGGCGCCTGGGCCAGCCTCCAGAGCGAGGAGCTGCCCACGCGAGAGCTGTTGGAGCAGCGCGTGGCGGAGGTGGAGGCGCGCTTCCAGGGCCAGCCCGTGGAGCGCCCTCCGCACTGGAGCGGCTTCCGCGTCATCCCGGAGCGCATCGAGTTCTGGCACGGCCGCCCCAGCCGGCTGCACGAGCGCAACCTGTATCTGCGCGACGGCGAGGGATGGAAGACACAGCTCTTGTTCCCCTGATCAGCAGGCAGGGGGCCCAGGCCTTTCCACTCCGGGTCGGCACCTCTAGCATGCGCGTCCATGCTGGACATGGACATGGTGGCGCGGCTGGCCGCGTACGCGGCGGGCCTGGAAGGCGAAGGCGCCGAGGACCTGGTGCGTGAAGCGCTGACCCGCACGGAGCGCGACGGCGAGGAGGAGACCGTCGCGTGGCTGGAGCTGTACATCCGGTTCATCGATGAGGACCGGGCGGCGCTCTTCGGCCAGCACATCGACGAGTTGCACGAGGCCCAGCGGCAGGCGGCCATCACCGTGCAGGCCGCCGTGCGCGGCTGGCTCGCCCGCCGGGCCCTGGAGCGCGAGAACGAAGCCGCCACGAAGATTCAAGCGCTCGTGCGCGGTCATCAGGTCCGCAAGGAGCTCCAGGCCCAGAACGAGGCCGCGACGAAGATTCAAGCGCTCGTGCGCGGTCATCAGGTCCGCAAGGAACTCCAGGCCCAGAACGAGGCCGCCACGAAGATTCAAGCGCTCGTACGCGGCCATCAGGTCCGCAAGGAGCTGCAGGCCCAGAACGAGGCCGCCACGAAGATTCAAGCGCTCGTACGCGGTCATCAGGTCCGCAAGGAGCTCCAGGCCCAGAACGAGGCCGCCACGAAGATCCAAGCGCTCGTGCGCGGTCATCAGGTCCGCAAGGAGCTCCAGGCCCAGAACGAGGCCGCCACGAAGATCCAAGCGCTCATCCGCGGCTATCAGGCGCGCACGGAGTATCAGGAGCTGAAGACCGCCGCGGTGCGGCTGCAAGCCCAGTTCCGGATGTGGCAGGCGCGGCGGCAGCTCCAGGAGCTGCGGGAGCAGAAGGACCGGGAGGAGAAGATCATCCTCGTCCAATCCCTGGTGCGGGGGCGGACCGAGCGCAAGAAGTATCAGGCGCTGCTGCAGTTCTACGACGACCAGGAAGACGACTCGCGCCTCGTGAAGGCTCCGGTGCTGCGCATCAACAGCACCGTGACGCTGGAGGGCCACCGCGTGCTCGCCGTCTACGCGGACGTGGTGAAGGACAAGCTCAAGCTGTTCTACGACAACGCCTCCAAGCCGGCGATTCCCCGCAACAAGAACCTGGTGCAGGTGGACACCCACCCCACGCGGGATGGGTGGCTGACCGCCTGGGCGAAGCTCGCGTGGAAGGAGCTCTATGCCTCACAGGACAAGGCCGATAAACCGTTGAAGGTCTCCGGCGAGAGCTTCCCCTGCATCGGCTCCATCAAGATCAACGGCGCGAAGCAGCACTTCGTGGAGGAGAAGGTCTGGGTCAAGGTCGGGCGCACGGACAGGGCCACGCGCTACAACATCCTGGGTGACAACCTCGCCCTGGGGAAGAGCGCGCCCCTGAGGGCCCAGGGCATCCGCAAGGTGCTCTCGGGGGACCTCACCGGCGTGGCGGACATCGAGATCGAAGCGGCGCTGGCCATGCTGGGCGCGGAGACGGCCCGCAATCCCCGCTCCTATGGCGTGGGCCTGATGCTGCTGGACCTGGTGGAGAACGACATCAAGTACGGCAACAACAAGTCCTATACCTGGAGCCTCATCCTGGGCTCCGCGTTCCACATGGGTGAGAACGAAAACCAGTACGAGGAACGCAAGACCGGCTACCAGTGGAACACCGTCGACAACCGGTGGGACGTCGTCGACGGGGACAAGGCGGATCGCTGGAGTCAGTTCGACCGGACGCTGAAGGCCCAGGCGCCCTCCAAGTTCCACAAGTCCCCCGTGAAGGCGCTGTGGGCGGGCAAGTGGCCCATGTCCCCTTCCGCCTCCATGTCCCTGGGCGGCTACGATGTGGACGTCCCCAACGACTCCGACCAGCTCAACGCCGTCCAGTACAAGGAGCTCAAGACGATCCTCAAGTGGTACCGGTTCGTCATGCGCGGCATCGACGTCGAAGCCACCGACGAGCACGAGGCCGAAGCCCAGCTCACCAAGCTGTTCCGGCTGCGGCTGCTGTCCATCCGGATGATGGACAACGGCTACCTGAAGCAGACCTGGGCGTAGCGCCCACGGCCCTTGGGGACGCCGGGGGCGGCGTTCACCGCGAGACACCGCCCCCGTCCGGAGGGGCTACCAGGGCACCTCCGCGCCCTCGTAGTCGAAGAACCGGCCGGAGTGCTCCAGTGAAACAGTGTCGATGACCCGCAGCATCCCGCGCACCGACTCCTCCGCCGGCAGCGGCGCGTCCTGGCCGCCCATGTCCGTCTGCACCCAACCCGGATGCAGCAGCACGCACGCCAGCCCATCCCGGCGCAGGTCGTTGGACATGGAGCGCACGCCCATGTTCAGCGCGGCCTTGGACATCCGGTAGGCATACGCGCCCCCTTCCGTGTTGCTGGAGAGCGACCCCATGCGCGACGTGACATGCGCCACGCGGCGCCCCACTCCGCGGCGGAGCGCGGGCAGGAGCGCGGAGGTGATGCGCAGCGGCCCGAGCGCGTTCACCGCGAACGTGCGCTCCAGGTCCTCGTAGTCCAGCTCGTGCAACCCCACCCACTGGCCCGACACACCCGCGTTGTTGATGAGCACATCCACCGGCTCGCGCGAGACACGTTCCGCGAAGGCCTGGACACTCTCCGCGCGAGTCACATCCAGCGGGTGGATCCGCAGGCGGTTGCCCGCCTCATGCAGCAGCGGCTCCAGGCGGCGCGCCAGCTCCGGGGCGCGAACACCCGCGTCCACCGTTTCTCCCCGCCGCAGCAGCTGCTGCACGAACTCGAAACCGATGCCACGGCTGGCTCCCGTGATGACATAGCGCATGCCTTTATTAACGCGCCGGGTGGCTCTCCTTGGCAAAGCTCCTGCCTTCGCACTAAGGCGCCCAGGGTTGCTCAGCGCACGACAAGCCCCAGGAGAAAAGAACGCCATGACGGTCGCGGTCATTGGGGGTGGGATTACCGGCCTGGTTCTGGCCCACCGATTGCGGGCTCGCGGCACGGATGCCGTGTTGCTGGAGTCGGCTTCGCGCGTGGGCGGAAACGTGCAGAGCCATGCACGCGAGGGCTATCTGCTGGAGTCCGGACCCAACAGCTTCCTGGACCGGGAGCCCGCGATGCGGGAGCTGACGGCCGCGCTGGGCCTGGAAGCGCGGGTCCGCCCGGCGGATCCGGCGGCAAAAAACCGCTATGTCTTCACGCGCGGTGCGTTGCGCGCGGTGCCAGCCTCGCCGCCCGCCTTCCTGAAATCCGACATCCTCCCCCTTGCATCCCGCCTCAGGGTGTTGGGTGAGCTCTTCAGCGGGCGGAATCCCACGGGTTCGGATGAGTCACTGGCCGCGCTGGGTCGGAGGCACCTGGGCCGCGAGGCGACCTCGGTGTTGCTGGACGCGGTGCAGACGGGCACCTACGCGGGCGACCCGGAGCAGCTCAGCGCGGAGGCCACCTTCCCTCAGCTCGTGAAGTTCGAGCGGGAGCACCGCAGCCTCATCCTGGGCGCCATCCGCGCGCAGCGAGCGGCGCGCAAGGCCGCGGCCAGCACCGCGGCGACACCGGCGCTCACGGGGCAGATGCGCACGTTCGACGGCGGCCTGGGCGTGCTGGTGGACGCCCTGGCGAAGTCGCTGGGCGGCGCGGTGCGTACGGACGCGACGGTGGAGGGCCTCACCCGCGAGGCGGAGGGCTGGAAGGTGCGCGTGCGGGAGCGGGGACAGCCGGTGGAGCTGTCCGCGTCCCAGGTGGTGCTGGCGGTGCCGGCGCACGTGGCGGCGGCGCTGCTGCGTCCGTTGGACGCGGAGCTGGCGCGACAGGCGGATGCCATCCCGTACGCGCCCATCGCCGTGGTGCACCTGGGCTTCGCGCCGGGCGCCACGCCGAAGCCGGATGGCTTCGGGTTCCTGGTTCCGGCGGTGGAGCGCAAGGCGGTGCTGGGCACCATCCACGCCTCCACCACGTTCCCCTTCCGCGCGGAGGGCGGCCGGGTGCTGCTCACGTGCCTGATGGGCGGCACGCGCCAGCCAGATGTCGTGGCGCGGGACGAGGACGCGCTGGTGGCGCTGGCGCGCGAGGAGCTGGGGACGATGGCGGGCATCACCGCGACGCCGGAGCTGACGGAGGTGGTGCGCTGGCCGCGCGGGATCCCGCAGTACACGGTGGGCCACCTGGAGCGACTGGCGGCCATGGACGCGCGGCTGGAGCGCTGGCCCGGCCTGCACCTCACCGGCAACGCGTACCGGGGCGTGGGCATCAACGACTGCGTCCGCGAGGCGACGCGCCTGGGAGACACCCTGGGGACGCGGGCGGGGGAAGCGGCCCGAAGCGCTTGAGCGACCGCTCACCCGCGCTCCGCGACGGCTGGGGTCAACCCTCCCTGAAGGGCCCCTGGGTCGCTGCCAGGGTTCGTGACCATGTTCCACGGACACTGGAGAAGCCCCCCATGTTCTCATTGCGCTCGCCGCTCCTGTCCTTGCTCGCCGTCCTCTTCTTCCCCGCGGTCCTCGCCGGGGCGTGGGTCGCGGACCTCGTCCCCGCCCCCGTCCCCGTCCCCCAGCGCTAGCCTTCGGGACGGTGTAGCCTTCCGCTCCCGCATGACGGAGACGTCGGAAGGTTCCATCGTTCGCGCCACGCTGCGCGCGCTGGTCGCGCCGTGGCGGCTGGTCCCCATCGTCCTGGTATCGCTCCCGCTGCTCGCGGCGCAGGTGCGCTGGAGCCTGGATCCCCACGCATTCTGGCTGGGCCTGCTGTTGTGCGTGCTGTGTGTCGCGGTGGCCCCCGTGTCGTACCGGGTGCTGTTCCCGGAGGGGCTGGACCTGAGCCACGGCGGCATCCGGCTGCTGCTCTACGCGGCGGTGGGCAGCGGCGTGGTGCT
Organism: Corallococcus silvisoli; assembly: GCF_009909145.1. Lineage (NCBI taxonomy): Bacteria > Pseudomonadati > Myxococcota > Myxococcia > Myxococcales > Myxococcaceae > Corallococcus > Corallococcus silvisoli. The sequence continues at coordinate 468,501 of NZ_JAAAPJ010000001.1, read as the reverse complement.
CTCCGTGGGCTATGCGCTTCCGCGCGTCACCCTGATGCGGCCCACGTTCCTGTCGGAGCCGTACAACCTGGCCATCTGCGGCGGCCTGTTCCTGGTGGCGGGGTGGGGGCTGGGCCGGGACATCGGCTTCGAGGAGACGCTGGCCCACGAGCGCGCCCGCGCCACCCGCTTCGCCTGGGAGGCGGAGCAGGCGCAGCTGCTGGCGCTGCGCAGCCACCTGGATCCGCACTTCCTCTTCAACACGCTCAACGCCATCGCGGAGTGGTGCCGCGAGGACGGCGCCGTCGCCGAGGCGGCCGTGCTGCGGCTGTCCACGATGCTGCGCTCCGTGCTCGCGGGCGTGCGCAGCGTCACCTGGCCGCTGTCGCAGGAGCTGGAGCTGATGCGCACGCTCTTCGACCTGCACCTGCTGCGGGACCCGGACCTGTTCCAGCTGCGCGTGGACGTGGCGGAGGGGCTGGGCGACGTGCCCGTGCCGCCGCTGCTGCTGCTGCCGCTGGCGGAGAACGCGGTGAAGCACGGGCCCGCGGCCGGCCACCGGGGGCCGCTGCGGGTGGAGGTGACGGCGCGCGACGGCGCGGTGGTGGTGTCCATCGACAACCCGGGGGCCTCCAAGGGCCCGCGCGAGGGCAGCGTGGGCGTGCCCACCGTGGAGCGCCGCCTGGCCCTGGCCTACGGGGGCCACGCCCTCTTGTCGCTGGAGAGCGCCGACGGGCGCACCCGTGTCACCGTCACCCTGCCCCGCCAGGGCCCCCAACCCGGAGTCCTCACGTGAGAGAGCCCCTGCGCATCCTCATCGCCGATGACGAGCTGCTGGCCCGCAAGCGCCTGGCCCGCCTGCTGGCCGCGCTGCCGGACGTGAGCATCCACGGCGAGGCGGTGGACGGAGACTCGGTGCTCGCCGCGGTTCGCGAGGGCGGCGTGGACGTGGTGCTCCTGGACATCCACATGCCGGGGCTGAGCGGACTGGACGCGATGGCCCTGCTGCCCGAGGGCGGCCCCCACGTCATCTTCTGCACCGCCCACGCGGAGCACGCGGTGAATGCCTTCGAGCACGGCGCGGTGGACTACGTCCTCAAGCCCGTGGAGGCCGGGCGGCTGCAGAAGGCGCTGGAGCGCGTGCGGGCGCGGATGCCGGCGCGAGCGAAGAACCTCGCCGTCCCGCCGCCCGCGGCGCCAGCGGGGGACAAGCCCGCCTTCGCGCGGCTGCCCATCCCCACGCGCCAGGGGCTGGTGCTGGTGTCGCCGGACGCCATCTCCCATGCGTCGCTGGAGGACGAGCTGGTGACGGTGTTCACCGCGCAGGGTGACTTCCTCACCGACTTCACGCTCAACGAGCTGGCGGACAAGCTGCCCTCGGAGCACTTCCACCGCGTGCACCGGCGGGCGCTGCTCAACCTGTCGCACGTGACGCGGCTGGAGCCGCTGGAGACGGGCGGCTATCTGGCGCGGACGGCGCGCGGGCACTCGGTGGAGGTGAGCCGCCAGTCCGCGCGCGAGCTGCGCCGCATGCTGGGCCTGCGAAAGGGCTCCGAGGAAGAAGGCTGAGCCCGCCGCCGCGCGCGAGCCACCGCCTCACGGGCCCCCGGCGCGGCGCGCGTCCCCGCCGCGCTCAGTTCCAGACGTACAGTTGGTGCACCCGCCCCGCGTCGTCGCCCAGCGTGTCCAGCAGGGACTGCTTGGCGGGACCGGGCAGCTCCGCGCCTCCGCGCGCGCAGCGGGCGGCCTCCTCCCGGGCGAAGACGGACGCCTTGCAGAAGGAGTCCTGCCAGCGCGCCAGCAGCGACTGGAAGAAGGTCTGCTCGTAGCCGCGCAGCTCCGCGTCCAGCCACCCTTCCTTGTCGGGCCGCTCGAAGTGCTGCGGCCGCACGCCTCCCGGCTCGAAGGTGATGTTGTGCTCGTAGCCGGAAGCGGACAGGGCCTTCTCCGCCTTCACCGCCAGCGGCGCGTGCCGGTCCTGGAGGATGCCCTGCGCCACCACCGCGAAGTGGTACTCCACGCCCCGGCGCAGCGCGTGGTAGTCGAACGAGCGCGACACGTCGCGGTACTTCGTCACCTCCACCGTCGTCTTGTACTCCACCGTCTTCGTCTGGCGGACGAGGCGCTTCTTCATCTGGCCCTTGTCCTCGTACGACTCCTCCACCGTGTACGGCACCTCCGCCGTCGCGGTGCGGTCCTCGTGGTCCGTGTACGGCACCCGCTCCGTCCACGGCGCCGTCAGCTCCACCGGCTGGCTGGTCCGCTGCTCGCTCAGGCTCCCCGCGAGGGTGAGCGGCACCTGCCGGGTGGACGCCTCCGAATACCAGGGCGAGGCCTCGAACGCGCCCGACAGCCGCGTCATCAGGTACTGCACGACGTCGTTGCTGATGCCGTCCATGGACGCCTGCCACGCGGGCACGCCCAGCGCCTCCGGGAACATCCGCGCGCGCGGCGCGGGCTGCTGATAGTGCGCGCAGTAGCGCGACACCAGGTCCGTCCAGTGCTCGGCGGCCCCGGAGAGCGTCTGCTTCAGCTTCGCGCACGTCGACTCGCCGCCCTGCTGCACCGCCTCCTCCACGTCGCGGCGGATGGGCGCCATCTCCGGGTGGGCCAGCAGCGCGCGCTTGCGGTCCAGGTGCGCCTCCGCCGTCAGCGCGTGCCCCCGCTGCGCCTGCTCGATGATGAGCTGGCGCAGGTGCCGGTGCGTGCCCGCCATCTCCTCCAGCAGCGAGCTCTCCATGCCGCCGTCCAGCTTGGAGTTCCACTTCACCTTGTAGCCAAGGAACTGCTCCAGGTTCACCTCCGCGTCCTCGTCCCGCCCCTCGACGCGCGCCTGCCGCGCCTGGGTGAGCAGCTGCGACAACCCGCGCCAGCGCAGGTCTTCCAGCGACGCGCGCAGCTCCGGGTTGTTGGGCGACTCCTGCACCAGCTTGACGTAGACCTCCGCGGCCTCGACGAAGCGGCCCTTCTCCGCCAGGTCATTGGCGTGCCCGCGAACGGACGAGCACGCGCTCAGCGCGCTCGCGAGCACCAGCAGCGGCACGAACAGGAACCTCCGGCGCGCGCCGGAGCGGAACGACAGGGACGGGGAGGCAGTCACGGAGACGACACCCTTCAGCGCGAGTCGATTGGCCCGCAGGCTGACGACCCGGATGGCCGCCATATTCACCGCGAGTCCCCCGTCCCGACAAGGGGCCCCCAGGCGCCCCACCGCGCCCGGACCTCAGCGCGGCTCCACGGGCCAGGTGTGCACCGGCAGCCCCTCCTCCGCGTGCTCCAGGTAGCGCTCCAGCATGGCCGCCAGCGCGTCCTGCCGGGGCATGTGGGCCTCCAGCCGCTCCAGCACCGCCCGCTGCCAGCGGGAGCCGGTGCGCTTCAGGGCCACGCGCTGCGCGATGATGTCCAGCATCCCGTCCGCCTCCGCCGCCTCCACCCCGGCCTCCACCAGGCCGCGCCGCGCCACCGGGAGCAGCCGCTTCACCAGGTCCACCGCCGGCACCGGACGGGGGCTGGGCGCGACCTCCGCCGGCCACAGCAGCGTCGCGTCCAGGCCGTGGTGCGCCGCGCGCTTGAAGTTGCGCCGCGCCTGCGAGAAGGGCAGCGCCGGGAGCAGCGCGTCCACCCGCTCCGCGAGCCCCAACGTCAGCCCCAGCAGGAACGCCCCGTTGGCCACCATGTCCACGGGCGTGGGGCCCGACGGCAGCGCGCGCAGCTCGATGCGCACGTGCCCGCCTCCCTGCGGATCATAGACGGCCCGGTTCCACGACCAGACCGTGCCCTGGTGCAGCCGCAGCTCCTCCAGCTTCGGCAGGCCGCCCGCGGCCACCACCTCCAGCGGGGACTCGTGCCCCACCACGGGCAGCAGCGGGGGATAGAGCGCCACGGCCTCGGCGAACAGCTCGTGGAGCCCCTCGCGCACCCAGCCCTGACCGAACGTCACGCGCGGGTGCAGCTGCGCGCCCTCGTCGCTGTCGCTCCGGTCGTCGGTGGCCTGCTGGAAGAGCGCCACGCGCGTCTCCTCCCACAGCCGCCTGCCCAGGAACACCGGTGAGTTCCCGCACGCCGCCAGCACCGGCCCCGTGGCCAGCTGCGCCGCGTTGTACACGCGCGCGAAGTCCTCCGGAGACACGCGCAGGTGGAACTGGAGCGACGTGTTCGCCCCCTCCAGCGTCACGTCCTCCCAGGCGAGGTTGAGCGTGTCGTCGCCCGCGATGGCCACCTGGAAGGGCCCGTCGCGCCGCCCGCGGATGGCCGTGGCCAGCGCCCGGTAGCGCGCCTGCGGCGTGAGCGCGTTCTTGCCCAGGTCCGCCTGCCGCAGCGTGGGCAGGATGCCGACGGCCGCCACTCGCGCGCCCTCGCCGGCCGCCGCGCGCCCCAGCTCCCCCAACACCTCCTCCAGCTGCGCCTGGAGCCCGGTGAACGGCCGCCCCGCCAGCAGCGAGGGCCGCAGGTTCAGCTCCATGTTGAAGCGGTTGAGCTCCAGCGTCAGCCGGTCGTCCTGTGACCTCGCCAGCACCTGCTGATTCACCGGCAGCGGAGAGCCCGCGCCATCCACCAGCGCCACCTCCAGCTCCGCGCCCAGCGTCGTGGGCCCCACGCCGAAGCCGGGGCGCTGGAGCACCTGGCGCAGGGCCTCCAGGCTCTCCTCGAGCCGGTGCACGAACCGCGCGTGCTCCTCCGGCGTGAACTCCTCCTGCTGGATGGCGAGCCCCATAGGCCCTCCACGATTGGCACGACGCGCCGCGCTGGCACGCGAGGTGTCACCCGCTGGACGCCGCAACGGCCCGGAGCCCGGACGCATGGCGGCGCTCGCACTCCCCTGCCCGCCCTCCGAGCCTGCGGGCCCGGGTGCGCGCGGGCCGGGTGTGTTATCTCCGCCCCGTCATGCCGGACGCCCCACTCGACCTCCACGACCTGCCCCGCCCCGCGCTGGACGCGCGGCTCGCCAGCTGGGGCTTCAGCCCCCAGTACCGCGAGCGCGTCTGGACGGGGCTGTACCGCGACGGGGTGACGGCGCTGGGTGACGTGGCGGGCCTGCGCCCGGACCTCCAGGCCGTGCTCCAGGAGCGCGCGCGCCTGGGCACCCTCGCCACGCACCACGAGAGCTTCAGCAGCGACGGGCTCACCCACAAGCTGCTCCTGCGCCTGCACGACGCGCAGACCATCGAGACGGTGCTGATGCGCTTCAAGGGCCGCGCCACCGTGTGCGTGAGCACCCAGGCCGGCTGCGCCATGGGCTGCGTCTTCTGCGCCACCGGCCAGATGGGGCTTTCGCGCCACCTGACGCCGGGAGAGATCGTGGGGCAGGTGCTCCACGTCACGCGCCTGTTGCGCGCGCGAGGGGAGGCGCTTCGCAACATCGTGCTCATGGGCATGGGCGAACCCCTGCACAACTACGAGCACACCATGGCCGCGGTGGACATCCTCGTGGACCCCAAGGGGCTCGCGCTGGCGCCGCGCTTCATCACCCTGTCCACCGTGGGCGTGGTGCCCGGCATCCTGCGGCTCGCGGACGAGGCGCGCCCGGTGCAACTGGCGGTGAGCCTCCATGGCGCCACCGACGCGGAGCGCGCCGCGCTGGTGCCCGCAGGCCGCCGCTGGCCGCTGAACGAGCTGATGGACGCGTGCCGCTATTACGTGGCGAAGCGCAAGCGGCGCATCTTCTTCGAGTGGACGTTGATCGCCGGCCGCAACGACACCGCGGAGCACGCGAACCACCTGGGCCAGCTGCTCCACGGGATGGACGCGCACGTGAACGTCATCCCGCTCAACCCCACCGTGGGCTACGACGGCGGCCCCAGCGTCGCCGACGCGGTGCGTGCCTTCCAGGACGTGCTCACGACGCACGGCGTGCCCAGCACGGTGCGCCAGCGGCGCGGCATCGACATCGACGCGGGCTGCGGCCAGCTCAAGGCCGCCGTGGAGCGCAAGCCCCGCCGCCCCCTCCCCGTCGCCTCCTAGGCAACCTCGGGGGTCGCGCGGCACACCCCGCGCGTCCACCCGACCTGCAGTGTCACACCGCTGCGCTAGCGTGCGCCCCGCTCGCACGTGCGTCATGAAGTGCGAGCAGCGAATGGATTTTCGTGGGCCCTTGCGTGGCATGGGCTCGTGGGCACATTCTTTTGACGACGGCTTCCACGCAACCCCAACGGCTTTCCCGGCGGAGGTGGGCAATGCTTTCCATCCAGGAGCACGGCACGGTGGAAGAGGCGAGCAGCAACCTGCTCGACTTCATCCTGATCCCCGACAACTGGCTCGAGCAGGCGCGGCAGGCCGAGGGCCCCTCCGCGTGGCCGGCGTCGGACACGCAGTACCAGCGGCGCGTGGGCACGCTGCGCATCTGTGCGTCGGTGGACGTGGCGCCGTCATTGGACGTGGTGCTCCACATCGCGTTCCGCGCCCCCGGGCTCACGCCCCTGAAGGCCGCGGACCACCTGGAGAGCTTCCTCAAGCAGCGCCTGCCGCTGACGCCCAACAGCGAGTGGCAGGTGGAGGTGGACGAGCGCCGGTGGATCCACTTCTCGCGCCGCTACGCGGGCGCGCACCTGCTGGCCTGACGCGCCGGGCCCGGCCGCGCGCGGGCACGCTGGCGCCTCAGTGCGGCGACAGCTGGAAGTGCCGCAGCGGCAGGGCCACGTTCTTCACCGGGGACTCGGTGAGGGGCCCGAACTGGAGCTTGCGCACGAAGGGCTCCCGCGACGACTTCAGTGCTTCGTGCACGCTCTCCATCACCAGCGTCTCGCGGAAGCCCGCCAGGGACTGGAGGCGCGCGGTCTGGTTCATGCCGCTGGAGAAGGCGGTGTAGCTGCGGTTGGGCCCGAAGAGGCCGCAGTTGGCGGGGGCCAGGTTCACGCCCACCGCCACGCCCAGGCCCGGCAGCTTCACCCGGCGGCACAAGGCGGCGACCTCCTCCCGCGCGCTCAGCTCCGCGGTGAAGGCCTGGATGTCGCACGCGGCGCGCACGGCGGCCTCCGCGCGGCGCACGCGATCCGTCTGGAAGAAGGGCGGACCGAAGAGGCCGATGACGCAATCCCCCACCATCTTGTCGAACACGCCGCCGTGCGCCCAGATGCAGTCCACGGCGCGCGCGCTCCACTCGTCCACGAACCGGCCGATGCTGCGCGGGCTGTCGAAGCCCTGCTCGCAGATGCGGGTGAAGCCGTTGATGTCCGCGAACAGGATGCCCACCTCCTGCACCTGCGCGCGCAGGTGCCGCGCGTAGTCCGGATCCTCCAGCAGCGCGTCGATGGCGACCGTGGGGAAGAACTGCGACAGGTGGATGCGCTCGCGGTTGTAGTCCAAAAGCCGCTGGCTCAGCGTGGAGGCCAGCACGCGGATGAGGTCCATCGCGTACGCGGAGAAGCCCTCGTTGCTCCAGACGACGATCTTGCCCAGGGGCTCGCTGCGCGCCGCCGCGGAGATGAGCACCGCCTCCGTGGTGCGCCCGTCGAACAGGCGCTTGAGCACGCCCGCGTCCCCGTGCAGGAGCCGCGTGCCGTGCTGGTGCAGCAGCGCCTCCAGCGGGGCCCCCGGCTGCTTACCGCTCTCGTACTCCAGCTGCCCGTGGCGGTACGTGCGGTAGTGCAGGACTTGCGGCTGCACGGCGTCGCGGTACAGCAAGAGGAAGCCCGGCAGCCGCACCCGCTGCGCCAGCGTGCGCACCGCCTGGTCCATGCCCGCCTCGAAGACGGGGTTGGCCAGGTGCTCGTTGCACTGGAGGATGAGCTGGTGCTTCTCCGACGCGGTGTGGACCAGCATCAGCACCGTGTCCAGCTCCTCCGCCACCACGTCCAGCGCGCGCAGGCGCTTCGCGGTGGTCTCCGCGTCGCCGGGCGGCCCCGCGTGGAGCACGCCCAGCGTGCCCACCGGTGAGCCCGCCACGTCCAGCGTCTGCGTGAGCAGCGTGCCCGTGTCCCGCACGCTCACGCCGGGGACGCCCGCCAGCAGCCCGCCGGGGAAGACGCCGCCCCAGTCGCCCTCGCTCCAGGTCTGCTCCACCAGCTCCTCGTCCCGCGTGGTGACGGCGATGGCGCGCGCGCCCAGGTGCTGGAGCAGCACCGGGAAGCAGCGCTGGAAGCACTGGCTGAGGGTCTCGCGCTCCCGGAGGCTCTCTTCCAGGAGGTCGTCCGCGACACGCCCCAATTGACGCAGGAAGCGGTACTCCTCCAAGGACAACTCAGGGGGTGGGGGCTGGAGCGCCAGGGTCATGTCCGCCCCTTGTACCGCCGCGGGGCGAGGCTGTCACAGCACCGGCACGTGCTTCGTCCCCCCCACCACGAGGCCGCCGGCCACCTCGATGAGCCAGTAGCCTTCCTTGCCTGCCTGGGTGGAGGAGCCCGCGCCGAACAGGTGGGGCCGGTCCGCCGTGGCGGGGTGGTGGTAGCGCTGGTGGATGTGGCCGTGGAGCACCGCGAAGCGCGGGCCCGGCAGCAGCTTCAGGAGCGCGTCCGCGTCACGCAGGCCGTGGTGCCAGCCGTCCGCGTGGTCGGCGGGACTCCGGGGCGCGTGGTGCACCACCACCAGGATGGCGCGGCCCTCCAGGCGGGCGTCCTTCACCAGGGCCGCCAGCCCTTCGAGCTGCGCGGGCCCCACGGTGCCGTAGGACAGGCCGGGCGAGGGCAGCGGGCGCGCGGAGCACAGCCCCACCACCGCGGCGCCCTCCCCCACCAGGCGCACGAAGGGGAAGGCGCCCTCGCGGCGGTACTCGGGCAGGTCGCTCTCCAGCAGCCCGCCGAAGTGCTGGGCGAAGCGGTCCGCGCGGGCGGCGCCGGGGGTGAAGACGTCGTGGTTGCCAGGGATGACGGTGCAGCGCGCGGGCGTCTGGGCGAGCGGCCCCAGCGCGGCGCGGGCGGCGCGGAACTCCCCCTCCAGCGCGTACGCGGTGAGGTCTCCGGAGAGGATGAAGTGGTCCACGCCGTGCGTGCCCGCGTCGCGGGCGATGGCGGCGAGCGTGGCCTGCGCGTTCCGGTAGGCCTTCGCCCGGCCCCCCACCGTCAGCTCGACGAGCGCCACCCAGCGGCGCCAGCCCAGCTTGCGCAACGGCAGGGCGAAGTAGTCCTCGGTGATGTGGACGTCGGAGCAGTGCAGGAAGCGCATGGACGGAATCACATCCCAGGGAACGGAAGGAGGCGGCGGGGCATTCTCTCCCAGCGGGCGCGCGGAGGAAGTTATGGTTTCGCCCACGATGCGAGGACGCTTCGCCCCCAGCCCCACCGGACGCATGCACCTGGGCAACGTGCGCAGCGCGCTCCTGGGCTGGCTCCAGGCCCGGGCCGCGGGGGGCGCGTTCCTGCTGCGCATCGAGGACCTGGACCGCGCGCGCTGCAAGCCCCAGTTCCTCCAGGACCTCTACGAGGACCTGCGCTGGCTGGGCCTCACCTGGGATGAGGCGCCGCTCGTGCAGAGCGAGCGCGACGCCGTGTACCGCGAGGCGCAGGACCGGCTCGAGCGCGAAGGCCTCATCTACCCGTGCTTCTGCACGCGCGCGGAGATCGCCCGCGCGGCCAGCGCCCCCCATGGCCTCTCCGACGAAGGGCCCCGCTACCCGGGCACCTGCGCGCACCTCACCGCCGGACAGATTTCCGAGCGCGCCCGCACGCGGGCCCCCGCGTACCGCTTCCGCGCCCGCGCGGGCGAGGTGCGCTTCGTGGACGGGCTGATGGGCCCCCAAGCCCAGGACGTGCAGGCGCTGGTGGGGGACTTCGTGGTGCGCCGCAACGACGGCGTGGCCAGCTACCAGCTGGCGGTGGTGGTGGACGACGCGGACAGCCGCATCACCCATGTGCTGAGAGGGGATGACCTGCTGCCCTCCACGCCCCGGCAGCTCCAGCTCTACGACGCGCTGGGACTGACGGCGCCCGCGTTCCTCCACGTGCCGCTGGTGCTGGGCGAGGACGGCAAGCGGCTGGCGAAGCGCGACGGGGCGTTCGCGCTCGCGGAGCTGCGCGCGCGCGGCCGGCCCCCCGAGCACGTCCTGGGCCTGCTCGCCGCCTGGAGCGGCCTGGGCGACGGCGGCCCGGTGACGCTGCCCGCGCTCGTCGCCCGCTTCCGCGCGGACGTGCTTCCGCGCGCGCCGGTGGTGGCGCGCGAGGGACAGCTCCTCGACGCGCTCGGCCTGCGCTGAGGCACACCCGGCCGCCCGTCCCACCCTCGTGCACGGGGCAGACGTGCGGAACTGGTGAAGGGTCGCGTCGGGTGGTGCACACCTTCATCCCGACACGTACGTCCTCGCCGTGACGGACGCGGCCAGGCGACAGACACACGGGAAGCGAGGGTGGAAATCCAATGGCGACCATCGTGGAAAGCGAACGGGCTGGCATCATCCGAGAGAGAGAACGGGCCGACGTCATCCAGGCCATTCCAGGCAGCGCCTCCAAGCTGAGCTGGGGGGCCATCTTCGGCGGCGCCTTCGTGGCGCTGGGCGTGTGGATCCTCCTCTACACGCTGGGGCTCGCGCTGGGCCTGTCGTCGGTGAACCCCGCCAACGCGGGGAGCGCGAGGTCCGCGGGCACCTTCACCGGCATCTGGAGCGTCATCACGCCGCTCGTCGCGCTGTTCGTGGGCGGCGTGGTGGCCGCGCGCACCGCGGGCATCGTGGACAAGACGGGAGGCGCGCTGCACGGCGCGGTGCTGTGGGGCGTGACGACGCTGCTGGGCACCTTCCTGGTGGGCATGCTGCTGTCGTCGGTGCTGGGCACGGTGTTCAACGTGGGCAAGGCCGCGGTGGGCGCGGGAGGCGCGGCGGCCGTGGGCGCGGTGACGGGGGGCGGCTCCGCGGCGAAGGCGTTCGGACTGGACGCCAACGACGCGCTCGCGCCGGTGAACCAGCGGCTGCGCCAGCAGGGCAAGCCCGCCATCACGGCGAACCAGCTGGAGTCGGCGACGAAGGACATCGTCACCGAGGGCGTGCGCCAGGGCCACGTGGACCGCGAGCTGCTGGTGAGCAACATCGCGCAGAACACCCAGCTGTCGCGCCAGGACGCGGAGGACGTGGCCAACCGCGTGGAGCTGCAGGTGGACCAGGCCAAGGGCAAGGCCAGCCAGATGGGTGAGCAGGTGCAGCAGGGCGCGCTGAAGGTGGCCGGCAGCTCCGGCCGCGTCTTCTGGGGCATCTTCTGGGGGCTGCTGTTGGGGCTCGGAGCGTCGGTGCTCGGCGCCACCCTGGGTGTCAGCCGCAAGCAGCGCATCCGCGCCGAAGGGGCGGTGGTCACGACCCCGACGACGCCCACGACGCCCACGACGCGCCGCGAGGTGTATCCGTAGTCCCGGGCGCTCGGGTGCATCCCCGCTTCACGGTCCCCCGTGAGGCGGGTATGACGCGAGGGCTCCGTCCATGGCGCCCTCGCACCCCACCCTCCCCCGCTGGCTCCTCATCCCAGGCGTGACCCTGGGCCTGTTCCTGCTGTTCGCGCTGGGCGCCGCCTGGGTGACGCGCTTCCTGGACCGCGCGCAGGAGCAGGACGAACCCGCCGAGCCGCCGCGCGCCGCGCCCCCGCGTACGCCCGCGCCACCTCCGGAGTCTCCCCGCGCGGAGACCCACGCCGAACCCCCTCCGCTCCCGACCGCTCCCGTGCGTGAGCCCACGCGCGCGCCGCCACCGCCGCGCGGCGGGCCGGACGCCCCGGATCCGCGCCGCGTGGAGTGGGTGGAGCCCGAGGTGGAGGCCACCTCCGGACGCATCGACGCGGAGGACCTGCGCCTGGCGCTCCAGGCGGTGACTCCGCTCGTGCAGCAATGTTTCCAGGACGCGGCACAACGCAACCGGGGCACACAGGAAGTGAAGCTGCGCTTCACCGTGGAGGGGGAAGGCGCGGACGGGAAGATGAACCGGGGCGAGCTGCTCTCCAGCACCATCCCGGACCCGATGGTGCAGGCCTGCGTGCTGGATTCGCTGCTGGACGCGCGCTTCCCGGCGCCGCATTTGGGTGGGTCCGCGACACTCGTGTACCCGTTCCGCTTCGGCGTGCCGGGGGACGCTGGCCCGTGAGGTCGGGTTGCGCTTAAGGTTCAGCCCCCCCTTTCCCCTCGCGCATGCCCGTCACCGTCGAACAGCTCGCGCCTTCCCACACGGACGCCCTGCGCGCGCTGCTGGCGAAGGATCCGGTCCACAACCTCTACCTGCTGGGGTTGTTGGAGGAGTTCGGCATCGCGGCCCCGGCGCGCGAGGCGGCCTTCTCCTTCCATGGCCGCTTCGACAGCGGCGTGCTCACCGCGGCCGTCTTCGTGGGCGGCGAGGGCGGGCTCGTGGTGCCCAGCGCCAGCGACGCCAGCGCCACCAGCGTCATCGCGGACGCGCTCGCCGCCAGCCTCAAGCTGCGCGCCACCGTGGGGGACAAGTCCTCCGTGGACGCGCTGGTGCGCAGCCTGTGCGAAGGCAAGCCGCGCCTGTCGCGCACCCAGCGGCTGTTCAGCGTCTCCGCGGACGACCTGGGGCCGTTCACCAACCCCACCCTGCGCCTGGCCCGGGACGAGGACGTGCCCCGCCTGCTGCCGCTGGCCCAGGGCTACGTGCGCGAAATCCTGGAGCGGGATCCGCTGGCGGAGGACCCCGCCCACTACGAGGCCCGCCTCCTCCAGCGCGTGCGCCAGCGCCGCACCTACGTGCTGGAAGACGACGGCGCGCTCGTGTTCAAGGTGGACATCGGCTGCCGCTCGCAGTTCGGCGCGGAGCTGGAGGGCATGTACACCCTGGCCTCCCGCCGCCGTCAGGGCCACGCCACGCTGTGCCTGGGACAGATTTCCCGGCACCTGCTGTCGTCGCTGCCTCGGCTCGCCCTGCGCATCGACGAGCGCGACGAGAGCACCGCCCGCATCGCGCGCAAGGTGGGCTACCACGCCGGCCGCACCCAGCGGCTCGTGCTGGTGGAGTAGCCCGCGCACCACCGTGTGGCCCCGGGGACAACACAGGCAACAGGCCGCGTTGCTCCCGGAACAACATGGACTACCTATAATTCACGCAAACAAGTGAATTCACACCATCCCTGACCCGGGGCATGGCGCTTGCTCCTGCGAGCGCGTGGCGCGCGGCATCCGCGAGCCCGGCGGATCCAATCCCCGCCGCATTTCACGGGAGCAGTTCCATGAAGGCTTTCCAGACGTTGGCGAAGGTGTGCGCGTTCGGGGTCGTGGCGTTGAGCGCGGGGAGCGCCGCCGCGTGGCAGTACTACCCTGGCATCGCATTCAAGGCCGCATATGCGTCCGACGCCTCGTGCTTCAACGTCCACAGCTACTCCGCCATCCGCAACGACTGTACGACGACGCGCCTGGCGATCGCCTCCGTGCCGATGTGGACGGTGGGCACGCACCCGACGACGGTGCAGATCTACGGCAACAACAGCTGGTGCGAGACGGAGACCGTGAACGGCGTGGGCAACGCCGGCCAGGTGGGCGCGACGACGTACACGCTGTCCGGCCCCATGGCGTGGCAGACGATCAACACGGGGGACCGCTACGTGTGGGAGGACTACGCCATCGTCTTCCGCTGCGGCCTGCAGTCTGGCGGCATCATCGGTGGCTTCACCATCGACTGAGGCACGCCTCATGACTTCCGCCGGCGGAGGTCGCCGGCGGAGGTGCGGTCCTGATGCGTGGCCGCGCGAAGGCTTCACATTCCTCCCCTTCGCGCGGCCCGTCCCTTCCCACGCAGCGCCCGCAGCCCCGTGAGCGCCCCATGTCCTCCCGGCTCCAGACCGTCCTCGCCGTCGCCAACACGGCCGCCATCGTCGGCGGGCTGTTCGCGCTCGTCAGCCATCAGCGGGCCTCCGACGAGGCCCTGGAGGAGCTGCGGGCCCAGGTGCGCAAGTCCACGGTGGGCAACGACGCGAACCAGGCTGAGCGCCGCGCCGCCGCGGAGGCCGCGATGCGCCTGTGGGCCGCCAACGCCGCGCGCCCGTCCGCCACGGCGGGAGCCCGTCCGCCTCAGGGAGGCGCGCCCCCAACGGCCGAGGCCCCGGCGACGGAAGCCGGGGACGAGGTGCCCCCGCCGCCGCCCCTCCGTCCTCCGCCCCCCTCCTTCGAGCAGTCCCGCACGCGCGTGCTCAGCGCCTTCGCCGAGGAGCCGGTGGACGGCGACTGGAGCGCCCGGGCCGCGAGGACGCTCGACGACGCCTTTCGCGAGCACCTGCCCGCGACCTCGCGCGTGAAGTCGCTGGAGTGCCGCGCCACGCTCTGCCGCGTGGAGCTGGTGCACCGGGCCGCGGCCGACCACGGCGCGTTCTTGATGAGCGGCCTGCGCACGTGGCGCGGCTCCGTCTTCATCGCCCGCGAAGCGCAGGAGGGCGATGACTACGTCGTCACCCTGCTCGCGTCGAAGGAGGGCACGAACCCGCCGCTGTGAAGCGCACCAGGACTCCCGCGAAGCACGGTGCGAGTGCGCCACCGCGGGCGCCGCCCCCTTCGCGCCGAGGCGCGTTGATCGCACGGTGCAGGCCCCCCGCGAGCGCCGCCCCCTTCGCGCGGAGGCGCGTTGACCGCACGGTGCAGGCACCCCGCGGGCGCCGCCCCCTTCGCGCCGAGGCGCGTTGACCGCACGGATGAGGCACGGTGCACAGGCGCCCCCGCGAGCGCTGCCCCACCTCGCGCGGCTGGCACGTCCCGGGAGGAAGCGGGCTCGCCTTGGCCCCTCACGACACCCGCGCACGGCGCCCGGCGGATGCCCTACAGTCCGCCCCCGCATGAGCAGCCGTCCCACGCCCTCCCGCCGTCCCCTCTCCGGAGCGGGCCCCGTCATCCTCCACGCGCCCACCGACCCCGGCTGGCTGCCGCTGGCGCTCGCGAACTTCGACGCGGTGCTGGTGGACCACGCCCACTGCGAGAAGAAGGCCGCCGCCAACGCGCTGTCCATGCTCCAGGCCTACCCGGACCTGCCCGGCCTGCCCGCGCAGATGGCCCGCCTGGCCCGCGAGGAGAGCGCCCACCTGGCGCGCGTGCTGGACCTGATGGCCGCGCGCGGGCTCACGCTCACCAAGGACGCGGGCGACCCGTACGCCCAGGGCCTCCAGAAGCACGTGCGCACCCCCGCCCTGGAGCGGCGCGTGGACCGCCTGCTCGTCGCCGCCATCATCGAAGCGCGCTCCTGCGAGCGGCTGTCCCTGCTGGCGGAGGGGCTCACCGACCCGGGGCTCGCCCGCTTCTACGGAGAGCTGGCCCAGTCCGAGGACGGCCACCAGTCCCTCTTCCACCGCCTCGCGGTCACCGCGTCCAACGGAGACGAGGCGGGCGTGGACGCGCGCCTGCAATACCTGCTGGCGCAGGAGTCCCGGGTGATGGCGGACGTGGGCCTGCGCGCCGCCATCCACTGACGCTCACGCCTTCGGCGAGGCGGACGCGACGGGGCCTCATTCCCATCAAAACAAGACAGCCGTGGTGATGCTGCGAAACGGGACGATGGCGGTGGGCGTGGGGAGCGCGCCCCTCATCCCGGACGGCTTCGACCTGCCCTCCGTGTGTGCCGCACCGCGCCGTTTACTGATGGGCGACCGGGCGCTGATAAGAGGAATTAGGCCAGAGCGGTCGAAAGTCCGGTTGACTGCCGGACGTCAGTTGCTTTTGCGGCCTGGGTCCAGAAGGTTTGGTGTTCCTTCCGCTGGTAGGGTCTTCCCCCCTCGCACGACGCGGAATGCGGGAGACCCGACTCATGAAACGCCCCGAGGAAAGCTCCATGACTTCGACGCAAGCGGCCGCCGCCACCGAGCAGGCGCCCACGAAGAACCCCACGCTGCTGGCATGGGTGGCCAAGATGGCCGCGATGACGCAGCCGGACCGCATCGTCTGGTGCGACGGCTCCGAGGCGGAGAAGCAGCGCCTCACCGAGCAGGCCGTGAAGGACGGCACGCTCATCCCGCTCAACCCGCAGAAGCGCCCCGGCTGCTACCTGCACCGCTCCAACCCCAATGACGTGGCGCGCGTCGAGCACCTCACGTTCATCTGCACGCCGAACAAGACTGACGCGGGCCCCACCAACAACTGGATGGACCCGGAGGCCGCGTACACGAAGCTGGGCCACCTGTTCGAAGGCTGCATGAAGGGCCGCACCATGTACGTGGTGCCCTACGCCATGGGCCCGCTGGGCAGCCCCTTCACGAAGATTGGCGTGGAGCTGACGGACAGCGACTACGTGGTGCTCAACATGCGGATCATGACCCGCATGGGGAAGGCCGCGCTGGACATGCTGGGCGACAGCGACGACTTCAACCGCGGCCTGCACTCCACGGGCGACGTGAACCCGGACCGCCGCTACATCTGCCACTTCCCCCAGGACAACACCATCTGGAGCTTCGGGTCCGGATATGGCGGCAACGTGCTGCTGGGCAAGAAGTGCCTCGCGCTGCGCATCGGCAGCTACCTGGGCCGCGAGGAGGGCTGGCTGGCGGAGCACATGCTCATCCTGGGCGTCACCAGCCCCAAGGGTGAGACGACCTACGTCGCCGCCGCCTTCCCGTCCGCGTGTGGCAAGACGAACTTCGCCATGATGATTCCGCCCAAGGAGTACGCGGGCTGGAAGATCGAAACCGTGGGCGACGACATCGCCTGGATGCGCCCCGGTCCGGATGGCCGCCTGTACGCCATCAACCCGGAGGCCGGCTACTTCGGCGTGGTGCCCGGCACCAACAACAAGACCAACCCCAACGCGATGGAGACCATCTCCCGCGACACGCTCTTCACCAACGTGGCCCTCACGGCCGACGGGGACGTGTGGTGGGAGGGCAAGGACGGCGAGGTCCCCGAGGAGCTCACCGACTGGCAGGGCAAGCCCTGGAAGAAGGGCAGCGCGGAGAAGGCGGCGCACCCGAACAGCCGCTTCACCGCCCCCATGACGAACAACCCGGTGCTGTCGTCCAAGGCGAACGACCCCATGGGCGTTCCCATCAGCGCCCTCATCTTCGGCGGTCGCCGCTCCAACACCGTCCCGCTGGTCATCCAGGCCTTCAACTGGACCCACGGCGTGTTCCTGGGCGCCACCATGGGCAGCGAGACGACGGCGGCGGCCACCGGCAAGGTGGGCGTCGTGCGCCGCGACCCCATGGCCATGCTGCCCTTCTGCGGCTACCACATGGGCGACTACCTCCAGCACTGGCTGGACATGCAGAAGTCCATCCCGCAGCTGCCGAAGATCTTCCAGGTCAACTGGTTCCGCCAGGACAAGAACGGCAAGTTCATCTGGCCGGGCTTCGGGGACAACATGCGCGTCCTGGAGTGGATCGTGAACCGCGTGCACGGCCGCGTCCCCACGCAGGAGACGCTGCTGGGCTGGGTGCCGCGCCAGGACCAGGGCCTCAACCTGAACGGCCTGGACCTGTCCGCGGAGGCCGTCGCGGAGGCCACCTCCATCAAGGAGGACGAGTGGAAGAGCGAGCTCAAGAGCCAGGAGGTCTTCTTCGAGCAGCTGGGGACCAAGGCCCCCGAGGCCCTGATGCTCCAGCGCAAGCTGCTCATCGCGCGCCTGGACGGTTGATCGCCGCCTGACGTCCGGGAAGGCCCTTCCGGGGCTGCTTCCGCCCTCCTTCACCGGGGGGTGGGGGTGGCCCCGGTGCTTTTCGGGGGGTCGCCGCTTCGACGGCCGGAATGTTCGGCGGTAGGCTGTGCGCCCCATGAGACTGGTTTTCGTGTTGTCGCTGGCGCTCGCGCTGGCGCCGGGCTCGGCCCTGGCGCAGCGGGGCGGAGCCAAGGTCAACGTGCCGGCCCTCCTGAAGGAGGGCAAGCGCCTCTATGACGCCGGCAAGTACCGCGAGGCCGCCGAGGCGCTGAAGCAGGCCAACGAGGCGCAGCCGCACCCGCGGCTCGTCTACAACATCGCCGTGGCGCTGGAGTACGCGGGCGAGCCCCGCGAGGCGATGACCTTCTATCGCCAGTACGTCACGTCCTCCAGCGAGGAGACCGACCCCGCCCTGCTGAAGAACAGCAACCGCGCCATCGACCGGCTGCGGGTGCAACTGGACCGCGAGGACCAGGCGCAGGCGGTGGCGGACGCGGACCGCAAGCGGCTGGAGGCGGAGGCGGACACCGCGCGGCAGAAGGCGGACGAGGAGCAGGCGGCGGCCCGCAGGGCGGAGGAGGAGAACCAGCGCCAGCGTCAGGCGGAGCTGGACCGCGCGATGAAGTCCTACCGCCAGCAGCGCATCGCCGCGTTCGCCACGGGCGGCGTGGCGGTGCTGGGCGTGGGCGCGGGCGTGCTGTTCGGCCTGCAGGCGCGCGACCAGCGCGACCAGTTCGACAACGCCACCACGCTCGCGGACAAGCAGCGGCTCTCCGACAGCACGAAGAGCAAGGCGCTGCTCGCGGACATCGGCTTCGGCGTGGGCCTGGCGGGGGCCATCACCGCCATCATCCTGTATCCCAAAGAAGGCCCCCCCGCGCAGGGCGAGGTCCGCGTGACGCTCGCGCCGCGCGGTGCCGGGGTCGGCATGGAGGGTCGTTTCTGATGCGCGCGCTGGGAATGATGACGCTGGGCATGGCGCTGTGGGCCTCCGGGTGCAGCTTCACCACGGCGGGCGGCCTGTCTGAATGCGTGACGAGCGGTGACTGCGGCGCCAACAGCGTCTGCACTTCGGGCTACTGCCTGCCACAGCCCGCGGGGTGCGGCCAGGTGGTGGGCGCCACCTCCTCGGCGAACCCGATTCCGCTGGGCGCGGTGGTGCCGCTCACCAACGCGAGCGGGGCCTCGGAGATCGAACAGCAGCGGCTCAACGCGCTGAAGCTGGCCCTCGACGAGGTGAACGCGCTGGAGGGCGTGGGCGGTCGGCAGTTCGTCCTGTACATCTGCGACACGCAGGCCAACGTGGACAACGCCAAGACGCAGGCGAGCTGGCTGGTGAATGACAAGCAGGTGGTGGCGGTGTTCAGCGCGGGCAGCGCGCAGACCATCGGCATCAGCAGCATCACCATCCCGAAGAACGTGCTCGTGATGAGCCACACGGCCACCAGCGCCGCCTTCACCGCGCTGGATGACAAGAACGGCGGCACGGTGGGGCTCGTGTGGCGCACGACGCCTTCGGACCTGCTCCAGGGCCGCGTCATCGCGGATGTGCTCAGCGGCACCACGGCCATCAACGACCCGGGCAACACGTTCACGTCTCCCGCCAAGGTGGGCGTCGCGTACGTGAACGACACCTACGGCCAGGGCCTGTACTCGGCGCTGCTGGACCGGCTGAAGACGAAGACGCTGACGGGCGCGCAGTACGAGCGCAACAAGGACGTGTCCGGCGCGGTGAGCCGGCTGGTGGAGGCCAAGCCGGACCTCACGGTGCTCGCGGGCTTCACCGAGGACAACGCGCGCCTGTTGCAGGCGGCGTCCGCGGCGGGCGTGTCCGTGGCGAACGGCAACCGGTGGTTCCTCACCGACGCCAGCAAGGACCCCACGCTCCTGACGTCGCTGGGCACGAGCAAGTCGGAGATCGTCGGCGCGTACGGCACGGCGCCCGCGTCCGCCCGGCCGCAGGACTCCGTCTACCAGCTCTTCAACAGCCGCTTCGTCACGGCCTACAAGACGGACCCCGCGCAGTTCTCCTTCACGGCCCACGCCTACGACGCCATGTACCTGGTGACGCTGGGCGCGGCGTACGCGGTGGGCAACGACCTGAAGAACCCGCAGCCCGTCACCGGCACGCGCATCGCGGAGGGCCTCACGAAGGTGACCCCCGCGACGGGGCAGACGGCCACCAGCTACTCGCTGGGCCCGGTGCAGTTCACCAACGCGCGCGACGACCTGCGCGCGGGCAAGACCATCAACGTGAAGGGCGCCAGCGGAGACCTGGACTTCAACAACGAGACGGGTGAGGCGCCCTCTCCGTACGAGCTGTTCAAGGTGGAGAGCAGCGGCTTCAAGACGATCCAGCTCATCACCCCGCCGGCGGACTGAGCACCCGCGCCAGCGGCCCCAGCGCGGCGGTGAAGACCTCGGGCGTCGGCAGCAGCGACAGCACGAGGTACGCACCGCCGCCGAAGTCGTGGAAGTACCCCGGCTGCACGCGCACCCCCTCGTCGAGGAGCCGCAGGCAGGTGGCCTCCTCGCCGGGCACCCGCGGGATGCGCAGCACCGCGCTCCAGCCGCCGTGCGCGGGCACCACGTCCCAGGCCGCGTCCGCCGGGCGCGCCTGGACGAGCCGCTCCCGGTTGCCCTTCACCCGCGCCAGCAGCGCCTCCTGGAAGCGCGGCGCGTGCGCGAGGAGCGCGGGCAGCGCGAGCTGGACGGGCGTGGCCACGGACAGGGCCGCGTCCGCCACGTCCTCCAGCCGGGCCAGGGCCTCGTCGCGCGCGTGCGCGGGGCCGCCCACGTGCAGCCACGCGAGCTTCAGGCCGGGCAGGCCCGCCACCTTGGACAGGCCGGACAGGGCGAAGGTGAGGCAGGGAAGGGCCCGGCCCGCCACGGACGTCACCCGCCCCGCTTCCGTGTCCCAGCCCGCATCACAGAAGACCTCGTCGCAGATGAGCGCCAGACCGTGGCGCGCGCACACGTCCGCGAGCGCGACGAGCTCCCCTTCGTGAAGGAAGTGGCCAGTGGGATTGCCGGGGTTCACCACCAACACCGCGCGCGTGCGGGCGTCGAGGGCCGCCTCCACCTGCTCCACGTCCAGCCCGAAGCCATGCACCGCGGGCAAGCGGTAGGGCCGCGCGTGCACGCCCTCCAGGCGCGCGAGGACGTCCACCAACGGGTAGCCGGGCGCGGGGACCAGGAGGGAGTCTCCCGGGTCGCACAGGAGCTTCAGGAGCCACCCGTAGGCCTCGCTGGTGCTGGCGCCCAGGACCACGTGCGCCGCGTCCACGGGCGAGCCCCGCTGGGACAGGTGGGACGCCACGGCCGCGCGCGCGGACGCCAGGCCGAAGGGCTCTGGCGTGTAGAGGAAGGGCGAGGCCGGGAGGCGGGCCAGGAGGTCCGCGTCGGGCAGGGGCAGCCCCACGCGGGTGGGGTTGGTCTCCGCGAGGTCCAGGACGCTCAGCCCGCGCGCGTGGCGCTCGGCGACGGCCTGGGAGAGCGGATTGGGAGTGCGCGCGAAGGCGGTGCGGAGCGAAAAGCGGCTCACAGCCCCGTCTGCAGCATGGCGCTGGCCACGCGGCGGATGAGCTCGCGGCGCAGCTCCTGCCGGCAGTGGTCGATGGCCTTCTCGTGCGGCTGGGGAAGCTCCGGGTTCCGGGTGCGGATCGCGGTGCGCAGGACCAGCTCGACCTTGGACGGTTCGAGCTGGAACAGCCGAGGACCGTCCTTCTGTAGGAAGTAGGACAGGCCGCGCTGTTCAATGAGCTTCTGGAAGAAGCGCCGGACGTCCGCGAGGAGCGTGATGTCGATGATGTCCGCCATTCGTGCCGGCTTTCTCGCGCGGAACAAACGGGACGTCCATTTCGCGGCCACCACCACGCGAAAACTTGCGCGACCTGTAGCACGCGCCCTCAAGCCGAACGCGGCGGAGGCCGATTTATCGGGCCCGCGCGCGTTCGGGCACCAGCGGCGCCAGCGCGCGCCGGAACGCAAGATGGCGCTTGCGCGCGTCCGCCACGTAGGGCACCGGCCCCAGCACCTCCACCCCGTGGCGGGCCTCCAGGTAGCGCCGGTTGTCCCGCTCCGACAGGTCGCGCCCGGGCACTCCGCGCGACAGCACCACGGCCCGCACGGCCACCCTCCGGGACGCCAGCGCCTCCAGCGACAGCGCGACATGGTTGAGCGTGCCCAGCCCCGCGCGCGCGACCAGCACCACCGGCAGGCGGAACACCTGGATGAGGTCCACCACGTCGCGCTTCGAGTCCACCGGAACGAAGAGCCCCCCTGCCCCCTCCACCACCACCGTCCCGCCCTTCAGCCGCCTCCACGCCTCCAGCGTCACCTGGAAGTCCGGCTCCCGGCCCAGCCGCGAGGCCGCGATGCCCGGCGCCAGCGGCGCGCGGAAGCGGTGCGGGCAGACGGCCTCCACCGGCAGCGTGCTGCCCGCGGCCTCGCGCATCGCCAGCGCGTCCGAGGGCGCCTTCAGCGAAGCACAGCCGCTCTCATAGGGCTTGAAGCCCTGGGGCTGGAGGCCCGCGTCCTTGAGGAGCGACAGGAGCGCGCACGACACCTGCGTCTTGCCCACGCCGGTGTCCGTGCCAGTGACGAAGAAGCGCAAGGCGTCAGGGGCCATGGGAGACTCCCACCCGGCGCAGGGCCTCCAGCGCCAGGTCGATGTGGTCCGTCGTGTGGGCCGCGGAGAGACAGAAGCGCAGCCGGCTGGTGCCTTCCGGCACGGTGGGCGGACGGATGGCCTTCACCAGCAGTCCCGCCTCGCGCAGGCGCTTCGCCGCGTCCAGGGCGCGCGCGGGTTCTCCCAGGATGACCGGGAAGATGGCGCTCCGGGGTTCGGCGGGCAGGCCCAGGGCGCGCAGGCCGTCGGTGAAGCGGTGGATGTGGCCCCACAGCCGCTCGCGCGGAGCGGGGTCGTGCTCCACCAGGTCCACCGCGCACTCGGCGGCGGCGCACAGGGCGGCGGGCAGCGCGGTGGAATAGACGAACGGACGCGCGCGGCTCACCAGCAGGTCCGCCACGGCGCGCGAGGTGGCGACGTACGCCCCCAGGCCGCCCAGCGCCTTGCTCAGCGTGCCCATGCGCAGGTCCACCCGGTCCTCCAGGCCCAGTGCCTCGCACAGCCCCGCGCCGCGGGCGCCCAGGACGCCGGTGGCGTGCGCCTCGTCCACCATCAGCGCGGCGCCGTGGGCCTCGCACGCCTCCACCAGCGCGCGGAGCGGCGCCACGTCCCCGTCCATGGAGAAGACGCTGTCGGTGACCACCAGCTTCCGGCGCGCGGGCGTCTCCTCCAGCGCGCGGCGGAGCGCGGCCACGTCCGCGTGCGGATAGACGGCGACGCGCGCGCGCGACAGCCGGCAGCCGTCCACCAGCGAGGCGTGGTTGAGGGCGTCGGAGAACACCGCGTCGCCGGGGCCCACCAGCGCGGGCAGGATGCCGGTGTTGGCCGCGTAGCCGGAGTTGAAGAGGCGCACGGCCTGCGCGCGCTCGAAGCGGGCGAGCCGCGCCTCCAGCCGTTGGTGCGGCACCATGTCCCCCACCACCAGCCGGCTCGCGCCGGTGCCCACGCCGTAGCGCTCCAGCGCGGACGCGGCGGCGGCGCGCACGGCGGGGGACGCCGCGAGGCCCAGGTAGTCGTTGGAGGAGAAGTTGATGAGCCACCCGTCGCCCAGGCGTACCTGGGCGCCCTGGGGCGAGTCGAGCGGCTCCAGCGCGCGGCGCAGGCCCTTCGCGCTCAGGGCCTCCAGGTCCTCGCGCGCCCAGCCGTCGGCGACGGAAGCGGTGGCGCTCACCGGTCCTGCCGGGGCTCCAGGGGGCGGATGCCCGCCTTCTCCAGGAGCGCCATGTCCTGGGTGTACTCGGGGTTGCCGGTGGTGAGCAGCTTCTCCCCGAAGAAGAGCGAGTTGGCGCCCGCCATCATGCACAGCAGCTGGGCCTCCTCGTTCATCTGCATGCGGCCCGCGGACAGGCGCACCATGGCCTGGGGCATCAGCAGGCGGGCGGTGGCGATGGTGCGCACCATGTCCACCGACTCCACGCGGTGCTGGTCGGCCAGCGGCGTGCCGTCCACGGGGACGAGCGCGTTGATGGGCACCGACTCCGGGTGCACGTCCTGGTTGGCCAGCGTGCGCAGCAGGTTGCAGCGGTCGTCCACGGACTCGCCCATGCCGATGATGCCGCCGCAGCACACGGAGATGCCCGCGCCGCGCACCCGGTCGAGCGTCTTCAGCCGGTCGTCATAGGTGCGGGTGGAGATGATGTCGCCGTAGTGCTCCGGCGACGTGTCCAGGTTGTGGTTGTACGCGGACAGGCCCGCCTCGCGCAGGCGCTTCGCCTGGCTGTCGCTGAGCATGCCCAGCGTGGCGCACGCCTCCATGCCCAGGGCCCGGACGCCGCGCACCATCTCCAGCACGCTGTCGAACTGCGGGCCGTCCTTCACCTCGCGCCACGCCGCGCCCATGCAGAAGCGGGTGGCCCCGGCCTGGCGGGCCTGCGTCGCGGCGGCCAGCACCTCCGGCACCGCCATCAGCTTCTCCGCCTTGACGCCCGTCTTGTAGCGCGCCGCCTGAGGGCAGTACGCACAGTCCTCCGGACAGCCGCCCGTCTTGATGGAGAGCAGCGAGCAGAGCTGCACCTTGTTCTCCACGAACACCCGCCGGTGCACCGTCTGCGCCTGGTGCACCAGGTCCAGGAGCGGCAGCTGGTACAGGGCCTTCACCTCCGCGAGCGTCCAGTCGTGTCGCACCACCACCCCTTCCGGGGCGGGGGCGGCGTGGTGGGCGTGGCCGTGGAAGGACTCGGCGGTGTCGGACATGCGGGCTCCTTGAGAGACGTCAGGAGGCCGACGGTGCGTGGCCCGGAGGCCATTGTCAACGCTCTCGCGACAGGGGGTTGACGAGCCGCCGTCCCGAGCGGGCCCCCCGTGGGGGAGGCCGGTGGGGACGGAAGAAGAGGGACGCCCGTGCGTGACGGACGTCCCTCGCGGTGTCCCCGCCGCGGCGGCTGGGAGATGCCCCGCGTGAACTACACGTGGACGCGGCGTCCGCGGCCGGCGAGCCCCACGAGGAAGAGCACGACCAGCGCGCCCAGGACGGAGAACAGCAGGCCGGTGGGGTGCAGGTCGAAGACGCGCCCGTCGCTGGAGAACAGCGACCCCACGAAGCCGCCCACGAACGAGCCGGCGATGCCCAGCAGCGTGGTGGCGATGAGCCCCATCGACTGGTTGCCCGGCATGATGGCGCGCGCGATGAGCCCCGCGACCAGACCAATCACCAGAAACGCGATAATCCCCATGACACTCTCCCTGTGTGGGGGCTCGCTCCGCGCGACGCCCGTGGAGCAGAACGTGGGATGCCCCACCCTGTGGGGCAACTCGCTACCTGATCCACGACATGACGCCTGCCTGCCCTGCGGCCATGGCGTCCACGCGGGACGGGGAAACGTCAGGGGTCTGGGGTAGACAGCTCAACCCATGGCGAAGGCGAAGACGCACTACACCTGTCAGGCCTGCGGCTACCAGACGGCGAAGTGGCTCGGGAAGTGTCCGGACTGCGGCGCCTGGAGCTCGCTCCTGGAGGAGACCGAAGCGAAGGTGGACGACAAGCGCCCGGCGTGGGGCGCGTCGGGGGGCGCCTCCCGGCCGGTGAAGCTGCAGGACGTGACGGGGGAGACGGAGGTGCGCCGGCGCACGGGCATCGCGGAGTTCGACCGCGTGCTGGGCGGCGGCGTGGTGGGCGGCTCGCTGGTGCTGCTGGGCGGCGACCCGGGCATCGGCAAGTCCACGCTGCTCCTGGCGGCGCTGGACAAGCTGTCGCGGCACGGGCCGGTGCTCTACGTGTCGGGCGAGGAGAGCCTCCGCCAGACGAAGATGCGCGCCGAGCGCCTGCGGGTGGAGAGCGACGCCATCCACCTGTTCGCGGAGACGGACGCGGAGCGGGTGCTCCAGGCGGCGGAGGCGCTGAAGCCCCAGGCGCTGGTGGTGGACTCCATCCAGACGCTGTACCTGCCGGAGCTGGGCAACGCCCCGGGGAGCATCACCCAGGTGCGCGAGGTGGCGGGCCGGCTGATGGCCTTCGCCAAGCGCAGCGGGGTGCCCACGTTCCTGGTGGGGCACGTGACGAAGGAAGGGTCCATCGCGGGTCCCCGGGTGCTGGAGCACATGGTGGACACGGTCCTCTACTTCGAGGGCGAGCGGGGCCACCCGTTCCGCCTGCTGCGCGCGCACAAGAACCGCTTCGGCAGCACCAACGAGATCGGCGTCTTCGAGATGAAGGGCGTGGGGCTGGTGGAGGTGGCGGACCCCTCCGCGCTGTTCCTCTCCGAGCGGCCGCAGGGCAAGTCCGGCAGCGTGGTGACCAGCACGCTCAACGGCACGCGGCCGCTGCTGGTGGAGGTGCAGGCGCTGGTGGCGCCCACGGGCTACGGCACCGCGCGCCGCACGGCGATCGGCGTGGACGGCAACCGCGTGGCGCTGCTGGCCGCGGTGCTGGAGAAGAAGGAGGAGATTCCGCTGGTGGGCTGCGACCTGTTCGTCAACGTGGCGGGCGGCATGCAGTTGAGCGAACCGGCGTGCGACCTGGCGGTGTGCGCGGCGCTGGTGAGCAGCCTCCAGAACCGGCCGCTGGATGCCAAGACGCTGGTGCTGGGGGAGGTGGGGCTCGCGGGCGAGGTGCGCGCGGTGGGCCAGGTGGAGCCCCGGCTCGCGGAGGCCGCGAAGATGGGCTTCCAGCGCGTGGTGCTGCCCGCCGGCAGCGCGCGGCGGCTGGAGTCCTCCAACAAACTCCAGGTGGTGGGCGTGGAGACGCTGGGCGAGGCGCTGGCCGCGATGTTCGACTGACGGCCCGCCTCAGCGCGGGGGCCGAGGCGGGGACAGGCGCGGGGGCTCCGTGAGGGGCGGAAGAGCAGGGAAGACCCCGGGGTCCGCGTGGAGCCGAGCCGGGTCGCGGCGGGAGGCCTCCACCTGGGCCGCGCGCATCCGCACCGCCTGCAGCCACCGTGCATGCCGGGCCTTCAGCCGCAGGTACACCTCCAGCGGCGCGTCCTTCGCGAGGTCCTCCTCGGGCCGCGAGGAGGCCCAGAGCAGCAGCTCGTTCAGGACGGCATGGCCCTCCTGGCGATCCACCTCCATCACGGCGGGCTGCATCAAGGACACCCGCTTCTCGCGGATGAACGCGAGGTAGCGGCCCAGCGCCTCGCGGCCCACGGCGCCGCCAGTCCTGCGGCGCGCGACGGTCGTGTCCTTCGCGAACGCGGGCGCGGAAGCACCGTGGTAGCGCCCGTAGCCGTGCATCCCCACCGGCAGGGCATGGACACCCGGCGTCGCGCAGCCCCCGAGCGTCAGGATGAGCACCAGACCTCCGCTGAATTTCGCGAGCCATCCCTCTGGCATGTCGAGCCCCCCTGAGCAGTCCTTGCTACCAGCCGGGACTGACGTGCCTCGCCAGCCCCTTCCTGACGTCCGAAGCCGCCCGCGCGGACCGCGCCACCGCGGGACGTGAGCCCCCGCGCGAGGCAAGGCGCGCGCCCGGGAACGAGGACTGGCCAGCGCCTGGGGCATGCCGTTTGATGTGGGGGTGCGAGGAGCGCCGCCCGGATGAAGCATCGCCCCCATTCCTCCCGCCTGCGGGACGCGCTGGGCTCGCTGTCGGCGCGGCTGCTGGTGGCGTTCCTCCTGCCCACCCTGCTCTTCCTGGCCCTCGCGGGGGCCTCCGTGTACGCGCTCGCCCGCGCGAGCCTGGAGGACGAGCTGGGGGCCAGCCTGTCCGCGCTGGCCGCCGCCACCGCCAGCCAGGTCAGCGGCGAGCGCATGCTCACCATCGAACCCGGTGACGACGTGTCCGGGACCCGCACCTGGCGCAACCTGGTGCGCCTGCTGGAGGGGGTGCGCTCCGCCAGCGGCGTGCGCCGGGTGTACGCCGTGGACGCGCGGGGCCGCGTGCGCACGGACGTGGGCGGCAACCTGCCCGTGGGCACCGAGGTGCCGGAGCTCGCGCGCGACCGGCTGGAGCTGACGCGCGTCCTCGCGGGCAAGCGCGCCGCCAGCGAGGTCCTGTTCACCGGCTCCGACGGGCTGCTCTACAAGACGGGCTACGCGCCCGTGGTGCAGGACGGACAGGTGGTGGGCGCCATTGGCGTGGAGGGCAGCGCCGCCTTCTTCGGCCCGCTGCGGCGCTTGTGGCGGACCTTCGTCATGGCCAGCGCGGTGGCGCTGCTCGCGCTCGCCGTCATCGCCGTCATCACCGCCCAGGGCCTGGCCCGCCCCCTGCGTCGGCTGATGGACTCCGCGCTGCGCATCGGACGGGGGGACCTGACCACGCCGGTGCCTCCGGAGCCCACGCGAGAGATCGGCGTGCTCGCGCGAGAGCTGGAGGTCATGCGCGGCGCGCTGGAGGGCCGGGACCGGCAGCTCAAGCTCATGCTCGCGGGCGTGGCCCACGAGGTGCGAAACCCGCTGGGCGGCATCGCGCTCTTCTCCGGCCTGCTGCGCGAGGACCTGCGCGCGGGGGCCCACGCGGACGCGAACAGCCACGTGGACCGCATCCAGCGCGAGGTCACCTACCTGCAGCGCATCGTCGAGGACTTCCTCGCCTTCGCCCGCGAACAGCCGCTGGCGCGCGCGCCCATGGAGGCGCCGGACCTCCTCTCCAGCGCGTGCGAGCTGCTCGCCGTGGAGGCCAGCGGCAAGGGCGTGACCCTGGACGTGGACGCCGCGCCCGCGCACCTGGAGGCGGATGGCAGCCTGCTCACCGCCGCGCTCGTGAACCTGGTGAAGAACGCCGTGCAGGCCGCGCCCGCCGGCAGCCGCGTGCGCGTCCGGGGCCAGCTGCGCGACGGCGGCTACGCCATCGACGTCCAGGATGCCGGCCCCGGCGTCCCCGAAGCGGAGCAAGAGCGCATCTTCGAGCCCTTCTTCACCACCCGCGAGCAGGGCACGGGCCTGGGCCTCCCGCTCGCGAGGAAGATCGTCCGCGCTCATGGCGGTGAGCTCGCCCTGCGCTCCACGCCCGGCGACACCGTCTTCACGCTCACGCTGCCCTGTCCCGTTCCCGCGGAGGGTGCGGCTCGGGCGCGCTGACCGGCTCCTCCTCCTGGACCTCGAACTGCATCGCCATCTGCCCCACCTCGCCTGAGACGACCTGCAGCGTCCGCGTCGCCTCCTGCGTGGCGGACAGCCTGCGCAGGGTGCCGTCCATGAGCTGTGACAGGTCCGCGATGGCGGTGGCGATCTGCGCGAAGGCGGCGTTCTGCCGCGTCACCGCGTTGGCGATCCTCCGCGCGGCCGCGGAGCTCTCCTGGGAGCTCTTCGACAGCGCGCGCAGGGAGTCACCGGAGGCGCGCATCTGGTCCAGGCCCGCGGCCACCCGCGCGCCGCCCTGCTCGCTCATGGACGCCGCGTCGCGGATGCCCTGGGCGATGTCCATGAGGATGGTGCGGATGCGCCGCGTGGCCTGGACGGACTGGTCCGACAGCGCGCGCATCTCCCGCGCCACCACCGCGAAGCCCCGGCCCGCCTCGCCCGAGCGCGCCGCCTCGATGGCCGCGTTGACCGCGAGCAGGTGGGTCTGGTCCGCCAGGTCCTTCACCGCCTCCGTGATCTCTCCAATCTGCGCCGTGCGCTCCTCCAGCCGGGACAGCCGCTCCTGGATGCCTGACACCACGCCCTGGATGGCCGCCAGGCCCTCCAGGCTCTGCACCACCGCGGCCTCCCCCTGATTGCCCAGCGTCTCCGCGCGGAGGGCCACGCGGAGCACCTCCTCCGCGGAGTCGGAGGCCACCCCGGCGGCCCGCCGCAGCTCCTCGGACGTCACCCGCGCCTCGTGCAGCGCCGCCGCCTGCCGGCTGAGTCCCTGCTGCTGCTCCTCGTTGGACACCCGGAGGTCCGTGCCCGCCTCGCCCAGCCGCTGGGCGGAGGTCCGGAGCAGCCGCGGGAAGCGCCGCAGCCGGGACAGCACCCCGTTCATCCCCGACGCCAGGTCGCCCATCTCATCCGTGGACACCCAGCGCGGCGAACGGATGCGCCCGGACGCCAGGCCGGAGAGGGCGCCATGCACCGCGCCCGCGCTCACGGCCTGCCGCCGCGCGAGCATCCACGTGGTGAAGGCCGGCAGGATGAACACCAGGGCACACACCCACGGCAGCGCGAAGCCCAGCTCCGCGAACAGCGAACCGCCCACGTCATCCAGCCGGGAGGCGGAGAGCACCGCGCCGTCCGCCAGCAGCACTTCCTTCAGCTGGGCGCGCACCCCCAACAGCTTCACCACCACCACGCACGCGCTCAGCATCAACGTGGCGAAGATGGTGGACAGGAAGGTGAGCGGCAGGAACCACACCTGCCGGGGCCAGAAGAGCCCCGAGCCCGCGGGGGCCACCTCCGGATTCAGGCCCTGCTCCCGCAGCGCCCAGGGCAGCGTCAGGCGCTCCAGGCCCAGGCCGAACGGGAACGCCACCACCACGCCGAAGCAGAAGGCGATGAGCGTGCCCAGCCCCAGCCGGAACCAGTCCTTGCCGAACCACACGCACACCGGGAGGCTGAAGAAGAAGCCCCCGAGCGTCCACGCCGCGGAGGTGGTGAACACCATGGAGCGCCAGGGCAGCTCCAGGATGCGCCGCAGCCGGTCCCCGGGGACATCCTTCTCACGGCGCCGCAGCGCCCAGCCCGCGAGCCAGCGCAGCGTCACGTAGGGGTGGAGCAGCCCGAACACGAGCACGATGAACGGCAGGACGGTGGCGGTGACGCGCACGCCTTCCTGGCTCGACAGCCCCATCGTCATCGCGATGAGGTACGCGCAGAGGATGGAGGGCGGCAGGACCCACCGGAGGAACAGCCACATCCCGCGCCATGCCAGGTCTCGGACGCCTTCGGCTTCATTCATCTGCGCACGCCCCCTCCGGCCCGACGAACGGCGGGCCGGACTTGTCTCGCGACTTCAAGTCATCACCGGCCCGTGGGACTCCCGCCCACGGGCCGGCTCACACCTCGCCGCAGGACGCGAACACGCGCTCCAGCAGCTCCAGCGAGCGCCGGGCCGCGCTGAGCACCAGCGCGGGCTCCCCGGTGTTCTCGTCCACGGTCAGCTTGAGGATCTCCAGCGCCTCGTCGGGATGCGCGTCGTCATACCGGGCATGCGCGCGCAGCCAGCGCAGCGTGTGCGAATCCATGCGCACGCCGTCCCGCGCATACGCGGCGAAGGGCTCCACCACCGCGCGCGTCCAGACCCCCGTCACGCCCTCGATGGCCCAGTTCGCGGCGGCGATGCCCTCCGCCAGGGTGCCGTTCCGGCACGCCTCCAGCAGGTGCCGGTGCAGCGCCTGGACCTCGGGCGTCAGCGGCGCCTGGAAGGCCTTGTCGGCGTCCACGCCCGCCGCCTGCATCCAGTCAATCCACCATTCGGCGTGGCGGGCCTCCACGCTCAGGTTCTGCAACAGCCAGCGGCGGATGCTCGCGTCGCCCGGACGCACGCCGTAGGTCGTCTTCGCCAGCGACAGCCCCATGTACTTGGGGAACCGCTCCACGATGGGGAAGCACCGCACCAGGAAGTGCTGCCAGGCGCGCAGCGGCGGGTGCCGCCCCTCCGCGGTGTCCCGGAACAGCTCCGGCGTGCACGCCGCCTCCCAGGCGGGCCGCAGCGCCTCCAGCATCCGCTCCATCCACGGCGGATGGGGCGTGAGGCGCAGCGGCGCGAGCTGATAGCGCCGGGCTGCGTCCTCCTCTTTCAGGGGAGATGTGGAACCGGTTTGAGAGACGGAGACCTGGGAACCCTCGCCCAAAGACGACACAGCACGCGCTCCTGCTTCCAGGTGGCTGACTGGCCCTCATGGCCGCCCCCCTCCACCCCAAGCATCGTCAAGGTGAACGGGTGTCTGTGTTTCATCCAGGGCTTCCGCGAAAAAACGTGATTCGAAACGGGGATCTGTTCCAAATCCAAAGCGCTCCTGCCCTCCAGAAAGTATCCCCCGGGACAGGTGCGGGCCGCATTGGCCCACCATCCAACGGGAGCGGCTCAGGCCCCCTTCTGGAGGACCCCGCGCGCCTTGAGCAGCATGCGGCGCAGCGGCGCTTCGTCCGCGCGGGCCAGCGCTTCGTCCCAGCCCAGCCACTGGATGCCGAACGACTCCGCGGGGTCATGCGCGAGCGCGTCGGGGTCCTCCGCCACCACGAGGTAGCGCACGTCCAGGTGGTGGTGCTCGGGCTCGTCCTTGCGCGCGGGAATCGTGTGCACGTCCACGTCCAGCGGGCGCGGGGCGGTGGGGTGCGGGTGCACGCGGCAGCCGGTCTCCTCGCGGGCCTCGCGCAGCGCGGTGGCCTCCATGTCGCCGCCGTCGACGCCTTCCGCGTGTCCGCCCGGCTGCAACCAGCGCTTGAGCTTCGCGTGGTGCAGCATCGCCACCCGCTGGCCGGACGCGTCCACCACCACCGCGCTGCCGGTGAAGTGCGCCCCGGGCTGGGCGCGGGAGAAGGGCTCCCCCAGCGACGTGGCGAAGTGGCGCATGCGCGCCAGGTCCTCGCGCTCCTTGTCGTCCTGGGGGACGTGGCGCGCGAGCAGTTCGACGAGGGAAGCAGGAGCATGGGGCATGCGCCTGGATAGCCACCGGCCCGCCCGGGACACCAGCCCTTTCACGGGGCCGGACGTGCGCCCCCGCCGGTCCGGTGTAGGGTGCCGCCCCAGGTGTGCCCTCCTGCCGGAGCGCACCGGCGACGCCCCACCCCCTTCTTTCGAGCAGGCGCATGGCCCGAATCCTCGTCATCGACGACCACGACACCCTCCGCGAGGGCATGACCGTCACCCTCACCCGCTCTGGCCACACGGTGGCCGCGGTGAGGAGCGGGGCGGACGGGCTCGCCGCGTACAAGAAGAGCCCCTTCGACCTGGTCGTCACCGACCTGAAGATGGACGGCATGGACGGCATCGCCGTCACCCGCGCCCTCAAGCAGGCGGACGCGGGCGCGGTGGTGATGGTGGTGACGGCCTTCGGCACCATCGAGACGGCCGTGCAGGCCATGCAGGAAGGCGCGTACGACTTCATCACCAAGCCGTTCCCCCCGGAGGTGCTGCGCGCCAAGGTGGACAAGGGTCTGGAGCTGTCCGCCACGCGCCGCCAGGTGGAGCGCCTCACCGCCCGCACCGACGCGCACGACGCCGACGCCGCCCTCATCCACCGCGACCTCGTGGGCGACAGCGAGCCCATGCAGAAGCTGCTCGCGCAGGTGCGCAAGGTGGCGGCGAGCGACGCCACCGTGCTCGTGCGCGGCGAGAGCGGCACCGGCAAGGAGCTGGTCGCCCGGATGCTCCACCAGCGCTCCCCGCGCAAGGACGGCCCCTTCGTCGTCGTGCACTGCGCGGCCCTGGCGGAGACGCTGCTGGAGAGCGAGCTGTTCGGCCACGAGCGCGGCTCCTTCACCGGCGCCGTGAAGCGCAAGCTGGGCCGCTTCGAGCTGGCCGACGGCGGCACCCTCTTCCTGGATGAGATTGGAGAGATTCCCGCCTCCGTGCAGACGAAGCTCCTGCGCGTGCTCCAGGAGAAGGAGCTGCAGCGCGTGGGCGGCGAGGAGACGCTCAAGGTGGACGTGCGCGTGGTGAGCGCCACCCACCGCGACCTCCAGGCGGAGGTGAAGGCGGGCCGCTTCCGCGAGGACCTGTACTACCGGCTGCACATCGTCCCGCTCACCCTGCCGCCCCTGCGCGAGCGGCCCGAGGACCTGCCCGCGCTCGCGCGCCACTTCGTCGCCAAGCACGCGCCCCGGGTCAACCGGCGCGTCACCGGCATCGACGACGCCACCCTGCACGCGCTCACCCGCCACGCGTGGCCCGGCAACGTGCGCGAGCTGGAGAACGTGATGGAGCAGGCGCTCGTCTTCGCCGAGGGCGAGACGCTCACCCCCGCGGACCTCCCTCCGCACCTGTCCGGCCAGACGCCCCGCATGGACGCGGGGCTGCCGGTGCCCCAGGGGGACCGTCCCCTGCCTGAAATCCTGGAGGACCTGGAGCGCCAGCTCATCGCCCGCGCCTACGAGAAGGCGGGCGGCGTGAAGACGGAGACGGCCCGGCTCCTGGGCATCAAGACCTCCGCGCTGTACTACAAGCTGGAGAAGTACGGCTTCCTGCCCCGGGGGGAGCGCCCCGAGGAGGGCTGAGGGCCCCCTGTCGCCTCGGAAATCCGTCACCCCCGCCCCAGCCCCATGATTTTCCACCGCCTCGCCTGCCTACCCCTTCCCACCCGGCCGCGGCCAGATCCCCGGAACCAGGACGCTTTCCGGCGGGCCCGGGAACAAGGTAGGAGGATGGGGCTGGCATCCGCCTTGCTGACGGTGTTCCTTCGATGATGCTGCGTGCCCTGCCCGTTCTCCTGTGTCTGCTCGTGGGCGCTCCCGCTGGGGCGACGACGGGGCTGGAGCAGGCTCGCGCGAACGCCCAGGCGGCGCGAAGCGAGGTGCGCACCCTGCGCAACCGGCAGCAGGGCCTGCGCGACGAGCTCAACGGGCTGGCCGCGCGCATCGAAGCCCTCAAGGCCCAGCGCCAGGGAAAGCTCACGCCGGGTGGGGAGCTGGAAGGCGCGCTGCGCCGTTCGCAGGAGCTGAGCGGGGAGCTGACCGGGTTGGCGCAGTCGGTGTCCGGCGCGGAGGGCGAGGTGGAGCGCGCGCACCTGGCGCTGCACGGCGCGCTCTCCCAGGAGCTGACGCGGCTGCGCGCGGCCTGGGACGCGACGACGGACCGGGGAGAGCGGGCGCGGCTGCTGGAGCAGATGCGGTCCGTGCGCGGCGAGCGGGAGGCCGTGCGCGCCGCGCTGCCCGCTTCGCAGGTGCCGGCGCTGGAGGGCGCGACCCGCGGGGATGATCCAGAGGACCTGCTCGCGCAGGCGGACGCGCTGCGCGACACGCAGGACAAGGTGCGCCAGCGGCTCCAGGCCTTGAAGGCGCGCATCACGGAGGTGCGCGAGGAGCGCGACCTGGACCGGCGCATGAACGACTTCCTGGGCGAGGAGTCCATGTTCGACGACCAGGACCGGCGCCTGCGCCTGCGCACCACCGGCGACCAGGGCCTCCAGGTGGCGCCCACGCAGCGCAGCGGCGGCACCCGGATGCCGTGGGTCAGCGCGGGCGAAGCGGATTACAACGCGCCGCCCCTGGCGGGCGGCCCCAACAGCGGAGGAGAGACCACCACCGGCGGTGACCCCACCCGGCCGGGCGGCATGGGGACGGCGTCCGTCACCGCCAGCGACCGGCGGCCCCAGGTGGATCCGGTGCGCGCCCAGGCGCTGGCCGCGGGCGGCCCCGAGGACCTCTCCTCCCTGGAGCAGGAGGCCACGCGGCTGGAATCCCTGGCGCGCGAGCTGGATGGCCGCGCGGGGGCGCTGGAGCAGCGGGCCAAGACGCTGACGCACTGACCGGCCGCGCGCGCCCGGGCGCTACAGCAGGCCGCCCTCGACCTCCAGCACCACCGTGGCCTGCAGGCGCACCTCGCGCTCCGGCAGGCGTCCGGTGCCGCGCAGGAGGATGGCCATGGAGGGCGCGGCGACGTAGGGCCTCAGGTCCACGCTCCCGTCCGTCTTCAGCGACAGCGTGGGGTTGGGCGGGCTCAGCTCCAGCGCGGCGATGCCGTCGCGCGCCGCGAAGCGCGACTCGGAGTTGCCCGCGCGGGCCACGGCCTCCAGCGAGTCCAGGAAGTCGAAGCCCTGGTCGTTGGGGCTGAGCACCTTGAGCTTGAGCGAGCGCACCTGCACGCGCGACACCTCGTCCTTGGTGACGTCCCGGTTCTTGAAGTCCTGGTTCTCGTTGAAGTCCAGCGACGAGAAGCTGCTGATGGCGGGAAAGGCGTTGAGGAGCGTGGGCTTGCCGGTGGGGCTCGCGGGCACCGTCACCTCGCCCTGGATCTCCGTGGTGAAGGACGAGGGGGAGCAGGCGACGAGCCCCAGGCCGGCCACCACCGCGAGGAAGGACGCAGAAGACATGGCCGCAATGTACCGGG
Source organism: Corallococcus silvisoli (assembly GCF_009909145.1). Taxonomy (NCBI): domain Bacteria; kingdom Pseudomonadati; phylum Myxococcota; class Myxococcia; order Myxococcales; family Myxococcaceae; genus Corallococcus; species Corallococcus silvisoli. The sequence continues at coordinate 433,077 of NZ_JAAAPJ010000001.1, read as the reverse complement.
CGGCCGGGTGCGGCGTCACCGACCGCGGGCGCGTCCCGCTGTCCCCGGGAGGACGGCGGCCGCCCGGGCTTCGCGAGGATGGGGCGTGCCAGCGGGCCGGAGTATGGTGCGCGCGTCTTGGACCGCCGCCTGCCTCCGCTCCTCCTCGCCCTCGCCACCCTGTGGGGCGGAGGTGCGCTCGCGGCCGAGTGGCAGGGCTCGCTCCGGGGCACCGGCCGGTTGCTCGTGGACACCAACGCCCCCCGGGACTTCACCGACGGCGTCACGCCCGCCCCCGGCGCGGACCTGGCGCTGAGCGTGCTGGGCGTGGCGGAGGGCCGGGGCACCGGCGAGCGCGCGCAGGTGGTGGGCCGGTACGAGCTGGGGGGGCGCAAGTACCTGGACTACTCCAACGAGGACACGCTGGTGCAGGCGGGCGCCCTGGAGGGTTCGCTGGCGCTGGGCACCGAGTGGGGGGTGGGCGCGGAGGGCCACGCCAAGGACCGGCGGGGCGGCAGCCGCGCTTATTCGGACCTGGGCACCAGCCTCTTCGCCGAGTACGCCCCGGACGTGCGGCTCGCGCTGCGGGTGCGCGTGGGTGCGCGGCGCTTCGTGTACCGCCCGGACGAGACAGCGGACTTCGGCGGGCCGGAGGTGGGGGTGCTGGGCCGCTACCGGCTGGCGCCGCGCCATGCCTTGAACGTGTTCGGTGAATGGGGTTCGCGCCGCTACAGCCTCCTGGCGCGGCCGTTCCCTGGCGTCAGCCAGTCCCCCGGACGGCGCCAGGACGGCGCGCTGGTGGCGGGCGCGGGCTACACGTACCGGGGGCCGGTGAAGCTGTCGCTCACGTATGCCTTCCAGGAGGTCAGCTCCAACAGCTTCGGTGAAACGGCGCTGCGCCACCGGCTCACCGGCAGCGCCGGCGTGCGGCTGCCGTGGCGGGTGACGCTGCTGGCGCAGGGCACGCTGGGCCTCTCGCGCTACCCGGACGGCATCTTCCTGTCGCCGGAGATCATCCTGGTGGAGGAGGACGAGGGTCAGAACTCGCTGTCCCTGAAGCTGGCGCGGCCCGTCTCCCCCCGGGTGGACCTGGAGCTGTCCTGGGGCATCTGGAGCACGCACCTGCCCCGCAACAACCTGAGCTACACACGCCAGGTGTTCGGCGTGGGCTTCACCTGGCGCGACCAGGACTAGGCATCACGGGAGGCCGGGGGCTGCTGGCTCGGACGCCCGGTCAGTCCAGGTCGGCGATGCGCTCGTCGATCTCCTCCGCCAGGCCGGGGTGCTGCTGGGCGAGCGCGTGGTCCCGGGCGGTGGTGAGCACCTCCTTCGCCTTGTCGGTGCGCCCGGCCCCCACGTAGGCGTCCCCCAGGGAGACGAGGGCGGCGGCGTACTGGGGGTCCAGGCGGACGGCGGTCTCCAGACTCTGGATGGCGCCGTCGTACTCCTTGCGCTCCAGGTGCAGCTTCCCCAGGGAGAACCAGGCCATGGGGGCGTCGGGGAACTGGGCCACCATCTTCTTGAACTGCTCCAGGCGGGCGTCGCTCATGGACGGAACCCCTTAGAGGAGCGCTGGAAGCTTGCCAAGGGTGCGCTAGGGTATCCGCCACATGGCCACGAAGAAGAAGACCCCCGCATCCAAGACGAAGGCGAAGAGCGGCACCCGGGCTCCGGCCCGGAAGAAGACGGCGGCGAAGAAGGCGAAGTCCAGCCTGCGCCCGCCGCCGCGCAAGAAGACCGCCGCCGCGCGCAAGAAGGCCCCGCGCGCCGCGGCCCCGCCCGCGCCGCCCAAGCCCGCGGACAATCCGAAGGCGCGCGCGCTGGCGCGCCGCATTGGCGACCTGCTGTTGGACAAGAAGGCCTCGGACGTCGTCATCCTCGACATGCGCGGGATGACGTCCTACGCGGACTACATCGTCATCGCCTCCGGCGAGAGCGACCGCCAGGTGAGCGCCATGGCGGAGCACGTCCAGGTGCAGCTCAAGCAGGACGCGCCGCCGCTGCGTCCCATCAGCACCGAGGGCCTGGAGACGGGCCAGTGGGTGTTGCTGGATTACGACGACGTCGTGGCCCACCTGTTCAACGGCGAGGTGCGCGCCTTCTACGACCTGGACGGGTTGTGGGCGGACGCGCCCCGGGAGAAGCCGGCCTAGCGGTGAAGGTCCGTCTGCTCTCCATTGGCAAGGACCGGTCCGGGCTGTTCGAGCCCGCCGTGCAGGAGTACGCGCGGCGGCTCGAGCACTACACGCGCTTCGAGCTGGTGGAGTTGACGGAAGCGTCGGGCCGCAAGCTCAAGGCGGGCGACGCGAAGTCCTCGGAGGCCACCGCCATCCTGGGCAAGCGCAAGCCGCAGGACTGGCTGGTGGCGCTGGACGAGCGCGGCACGCTGCTGGACTCGGTGGAGTTCAGCCGCTACGTCGGCAAGGCGCAGACGGGCGCGAAGGACCTGCTCTTCGTCATCGGCGGGGACGAAGGCCTGGACGACTCGGTGCGCGCCGCGGCGCATCAAGTGCTGTCGCTGTCGAAGATGACGCTGCCCCACCGGATGGCGAGGGCGGTGCTCATCGAGCAGATCTACCGCGCGTTCACCCTCCTCAAGGGCGAGCCCTACCACAAGTAGGCAGCCGGGCAGCCCGGCCGGCCGGGACGTCAGGGCGCGAGAAGCGCCCGCGTCCGAGCGGCCACCATGAACACCCCTTCTTCTGAAACCTCCACGGCCGTCGCGCCGGCAGCCACCGTGCGCATCATCGCCTCGCCCCAGTCCTGGGTGGAGGGAGAGGCGGTGCGCCAGCTGGAAGCCGTGGCGCGACTGCCCGGCATGCGGCTGGCGGTGGGGCTGCCGGACCTGCATCCCGGCAAGGGCGCCCCGGTGGGCGCGGCCTTCGAATCCGAGGGCTTCCTCTATCCCTACCTGGTGGGCAGCGACATCGGCTGTGGCATGGGTTTGTGGGACGTGGACCTGCCGGTGCGCAAGGCGAAGGCGGAGCGGTGGGCGGCGAAGCTGGACCTGGAGGGCGCGTGGGGAGGCGACACGGACGCGGTCCTCGCGGAGCATGGCGCGAAGGCCACGGGCTTCGAGGCCGCGCTGGGCACGGTGGGCGGCGGCAACCACTTCGCGGAGGTGCAGCGGGTGGAGACGGTGCACGACACGCGCGTCTTCGAGGCGCTGGGCCTGAGGGAGGAGCGGTTGCTGTTGCTCGTGCACTCGGGTTCGCGCGGGCTGGGGGAGGCCATCCTCCGCACGCACGTGGACCGGCACGCGGCGGGGGGGCTGGGGGCGGAGTCGGACGAGGCCCGCGCGTACCTGGAGCGGCACGACGGCGCGGTGGCCTGGGCCCGGGCGAACCGGGCGCTGGTGGCGCAACGGACGCTGGCGGGAATCGGGGCGACGGGGCGGCGGGTGTTGGATGTGTGCCACAACAGCGTCACCGCGCGGCACGCGAATGGCCGCGTGGGGTGGCTGCACCGCAAGGGCGCGGCGCCGTGGGATGAGGGGCCGGTGGTGATTCCCGGCAGCCGCGGCGCGCTGAGCTATCTGGTGTTGCCGGTGGGCACGGGCGAGCAGAGCGCGCACAGCCTGGCGCACGGCGCGGGCCGCAAGTGGACGCGCACGGCGGCGCGGGAGCGGCTGCGGGAGCGCTTCACCGCGGAGTCCCTGACGCGCACGGCGTTCAAGAGTCACGTGGTCTGCGAGGACCGGGACCTGCTCTTCGAGGAAGCGCCGCCAGCGTACAAGGCCATCGACCGCGTGGTGACGGACCTGGTGGAGGCGGGGCTGGTGCGGGTGGTGGCGACGCTGGCGCCGGTGCTCACGTACAAGACGCGGGGCCGCTCGGCGGACTGAGCGGCACGGGACTCGCACGAGGCGCGAGGCATGCGCTGCCCTTGGGAGTCCCGGTGATGTGGAAGGCCCTGCTGGATGTGCTCTACCCGCCCATGTGTCTGGCCTGCGCGAAGGTGCTGCCGGGCGTGGGCGCGCTGTTCTGCGAGACGTGTGACACGGCGCTGGAGCGGCTACCGCCGGTCTGTTGCCGGACCTGCGCGGAGCCCGGCGTGTTTCCGGGAAACACCTGTCCCCGGTGCCGGACGGTGCCGCCCCCCTTCAGCCGGGCCTGGGCGCCCTTCGCGCACGAGGGCCCGGTGGCGAGGGCCATTCACCGGTTCAAGTACGAGGACCAGCCGGACCTCGCCGCGCCGCTGGGGGCGCTGCTCGCGGACGAGGCACGCCGCTTCCTGAGGACCGCGCCCCGGTGCGTGGTGGCGTTGCCACTGCATGCGCGGCGCTTCCGGGAGCGGCGGTATGACCAGGCATCCCTGCTGGCGGGAGAGGTGGCGAAGGCCAGCGGGTGGGCGGCGCCGGTCGGGTGGCTGGAGCGCACGCGGGAGACGCGAAGGCAGGTGGGGTTGAGCGAAGCGGAGCGCGCGGGCAACGTGGCCGGGGCCTTCGTGGCGGCTCGGGCGGTGAAGGGGCAGGAGGTGTTGCTCCTGGATGATGTGTTCACCACCGGCTCCACCGCGAGGGCCGCCGCCGTCGCGCTGCGGGAAGCGGGGGCCGTGCGGGTGGAGGTGCTGACCCTGGCGAGGGCGTTCACCCTCGCCTGAGCCGCCGGTTCAGCCTCGGGAGTTTCGCAGACGGACGAGCTCGGCCTGTGCCTCCGCGAGCCGTCGCTCCAGCTCCTCGCGGCTTTGCAGCTCCAGCTCGCGGCGCTGCGTCTCCTTCGCGAGCAGCCGCTCCAGCTCTTCACGGCGCCGTGCCTCCTCCTCGGCGCGGCGTTGCAGCTCCACCGTCTGGTCTTCCAGCCGGCTGAGGAGCTCCCTCAACTCCAGCAGCGGCGCGTTCCCTGCCCAGAACCGCAGGTGCTCTCCTTCCACCTGAAGCTCCAGCCCCAGCACTTCCGAGACATACCGGCCGTGATGGGGTTCCATGCGCGTGTAGACACGCGCGTCAGGCGTCGCCAAGCGGTAGCCCTCCAGGGTGAACCGTCCTCCATCGAAGATGAAGTATTCAGGGATGCCCAACCGGGCATACCGGCTCACGTTGAATTCAGCGTCCTTCTTCCGGTCGCCGCCAACGTGCACCTCCATCACCCAGTCGAGTCCGTGGCCTTCGTGACTGACCACCCACTTGTCTCGGGAATGAGACTCCGCGTCCAGGACCACCAACAGGTCCGGCGCGAAGCGCCGCTCCGCCGGGTAATAGACAGGCAACTCCGTGCCCACGTAGACCTTGCGCCCCCGGCGCGTGAAGTACCCCTCGAGGACATCCACCGCGCGCATCTTCGGCTTCGAGTGGCGATCCCCCTCCGGCATCGCCATCTCTTCGTACGTCACTTCCCCCGGCAGCGCTTCCACCACCCGGGCCCGCTCCGCCTGCCCCATCCGTTCCCATTCTTCCTGTGAAGGCGCCCGGGGAAAGGCGTCTCCAACCTTGTCGGTATGACGTCCCATGACCTCAAGCCTGCGTCGGGCAGACATCTGGGTCAATCGCCCCGCGCGGGCTCCGAGCAAGCACCAGGCCAGACAGTTGTCACGCATGGGAGAAGGAGCCGCGCATCCAATGCCAGCTCCCTATGATGCCGCGCGTATGACTTCCGCTCCGACCTCCAGCGCCGAGGATGAGCCGCGCTGTGCCACCCATTCCAGGGCCGCACCGCGAGCATGCTCGCGATGTGGAGCCTTCATGTGCCGGGCCTGCATCGCCCCCGGGAGCAACCCGGGACATTGCCGCACCTGCGGGAACCACTTGCGCGCGGCGGGGCTCGACCCCTCCGACAACCGCAGCAGCATTGGCGAATACCTGGCCCAGTGCAGCTGGCTCACCGCGTTCCTCACGTCGGGAGCGATCTACTTCTGGGGTTTCAAGCAGGGCTCGCTCGTGGGGCTGCTCACCCTGACGAGCGGCTTCCTGCTGGGACTCGGCTGCGGGCTCTTCGCGCTCAGGCGGGAGCGGGACCGGCGTCTTCTCCGGGTCCTCGTGCCCGCCATCATCGGCATCGTGCTCAACGGCCTGCCCTGGCTCGCGACGGTGCTGCTCATCGTCCTGCCGGCGTCCGTCGACCTGATCAAGGACCCCTTACGCTGACTTCGCCGCCTCCAGCGCGCGCGCCTCACCGCGAAGCCTCACGTCCAGCCAGAACGTCCCGCCCGGCACGAGCGACGCCACGAAGGCCACGGCGATCCGCTTCACGCCCCATCGGTACTCGATGGCCGCCATCATCAGCGTGTACAGATACGCCATGAAGAGCAGGCCGTGCGCCATGCCCACCGCGCGCACGCCCTGGGGCATGCCCATGGCGTACTTCAGCGGCATGGCGATGAGCAGCAGGACCAGGAAGGACAGTCCTTCCCAGAAGGCAACGGCGCGGAAACGTCCCAGGGCGGTCTTCAGCATGGGCTCCTCTCTCCTCCGCCACACGCGCAGGGGTCAAGGCACACGGGCCGGACGGGATGCGTCCCTGTCGTCGGCGTGGTGAGCCTGGGTGATACACCTCCCGGATCGTCGGGCTCCCACGTGAAGCGCGCGCCCGTTCCCCTGCCCGCCAGCAGGTCCTTCCTCCAGCGCCCCTGCTTCCGCCGTCGTGCGGCACCCAGGCCGCGGCCCCCCGGCCTCTGCCCTGCGTCCACGCGCGCCCGCCACGATGTCGTGCGCACCACTCCCGGCGCCTTCGTCTCCCTTCCATCCCCGGAGGCTGTTATCCCCTTCGCGTGGACTCCACCCAGACGACCCCCTCCCTCCCCGCGCTCGCGCGCGAGGCCGCCCAGGCACCTGACGCCGCCCGGCGACAGCTTGCGCGTTGCCGCGACACCTTCGCCTACCTGGGTGCTCGCCTGCGCCGCACGCCGCCCCGCTTCGTCGTCACCTGCGCCCGGGGCAGCTCCGACCATGCGGCCGTCTACGGCAAGTACCTCATCGAGACCACGCTCGGCCGCGCCGTCGCCTCCCTGGGCCCCAGCGTCGCGTCCGTCTACAACACCCGCGCCCTGGACCTGCGCGACGCGCTCTTCATCGTCATCTCCCAGTCTGGCCGCAGCCCAGACCTCCTGCGCATGACCGAGGCCGCCCGCTCGGGTGGCGCTGTCGTGCTGGGCTTCATCAACGACGAGGCGTCCCCGCTGGCCGCGCTGTGCGACGTGCTCATCCCGCTGTCCGCCGGCCCCGAGCAAAGCATCGCCGCCACCAAGTCCTATCTGCTCTCCGGCCTGGCCTTCCTCCAGCTCGTCGCCCACTGGTCGGACTCGGCGCAGCTCCATGACGCCGCCCGGCGACTGCCGGACGCACTGGAGGCCGCCGGCAGGCTCGACTGGTGGCCGGCGCTCACGTCGTTGAAGGACGCGACCAGCCTCTATGTCATCGGCCGTGGCAGCGGCCTGGGCGCGGCGCTGGAGATGGCCCTCAAGCTCAAGGAGACGTGCCGCCTGCACGCGGAGGCCTTCAGCACCGCCGAGGTCCTCCACGGTCCGCTCGGGCTGGTGCGCCCGGGGTTCCCCGTGCTCGCGCTGGGGCAGGAGGACAACGCCGCGCAGGGGACCCGCTCCGTCGTGCAGCGCATGGTGGAGCTGGGCGCCGCCGTGCACAGCGCCCTGCCCGTCCCGGGCGCGAACGTCCTGCCCACGCTGCCAGACCTGCCCGCGTCGCTCGCGCCGCTGTGCCAGGTGCAGAGCTTCTACTTCGCGGTGCACCAGCTCGCGACGGCGCGCGGACTGGATCCGGATGTCCCCGCGCACCTGCGCAAGGTCACGGAGACCGTGTGATGCTCCCGTCCTCCAGACTCCAAGACGCGCACGGCTTCAGCGAGGCCCCGCCCCCCGGCGCCCTCGTCCGCGAGGCCGCTGAGACCGCGTGATGCCCATCCTCCAGCCCCCAAGACGCGCACGGCTTCAGCAGGCACCGCGCCTCGACTGCCACGCCTCCCTCGTCCGCAAGGCCACGGAGTCCGCGTAATGCCAACGCTCACCGTCCTCCAAGACACGCACGGCTCCAGCGGGGATCCACGCCGCGAACCCATTGCCTCCCTCGTCCGCAAGGCCACGGAGTCCGCGTAATGCCAACGCTCACCGTCCTCCAGGGTGCGCGCGTCTTCACCGGGGACATGTGCCTCGAAGGGCACGCCGTCGTCATCGAGGGCGACACCGTCCGCGCCATCGTGCCCATGTCCAGCGTTCCAGCGAGCGCCACCGTGCACACGTTGCCCGGGGACACCGTCCTCGCCCCGGGCTTCATCGACGTCCAGGTGAACGGCGCGGGCGGCGTGCTCTTCAACGACACGCCCACCGTGGAGGCCGCGCTCGCCATCGCCTCCGCCATGCGGACGTGCGGCACCACCGCCCTGCTCCCCACCTTCATCACCGACGACCCCTCGCGCATGCGCGAAGCCTGCGAGGCCGCGCTCACCGCCACCGCGCAGTCGGACGGCGGCGTGCTCGGCATCCACCTGGAAGGCCCCTTCATCAGCCGCGAGCGCGCCGGCGTCCACGCGCCCTCCTTCATCCGCGCGCCCGACCCCCGCGACGTCGACTACCTCACCGCCCTGCCCCGCCGCTTCGCCGCGCACGGCGGGCGCGTGCTCATGACGCTCGCCCCCGAATGCGTGGACGACGCCACCCTGCGCCGCCTCGTCACCTCCGGCGTGGTGCTCAGCGCGGGACACACCGCCGCCACCAGCGAGCGCACCACCCAGGCCCTGGCGACAGGCGTGCGCGGCTTCACCCACCTGTTCAACGCCATGCCCCCCGTGCTGAACCGCCAGCCCGGTCCCATCGTCGCCGCGCTCACCCACGACGACGCGTGGTGCGGCGTCATCGCGGACGGCGTGCACGTGCACGCGGACAACCTGCGCCTGCTCCTCAAGGTCAAACCCCCAGGCAAGGTGTTCCTCGTCACGGACGCCATGCCCCCCGTCGGCACGCCCGTCACCTCCTTCACCCTCCAAGGCCGCACCATCCTGCGCCGCCATGGCCGGCTCGAAACGGAGGACGGCACGCTCGCGGGCGCGGACATCGACCTCACGGCCGCCGTGCGCCACTGCGTCCACGCGCTCGGCGTTCCCCTGGAGGAAGCCCTGCGCATGGCCTCGCTCCACCCCGCGGCCTTCCTCGGCGTGCACGGCCACCGGGGCCGCGTGGCCCCAGGCCATCGCGCGGACCTCGTGCTGCTGAAGCCAGACCTTTCCGTCCACACCACCTGGGTCGGCGGACAGGCGCGGACCACCGAATCTCTCACTCGCGATTAACCCGGAAAAATTGGGACGTGACTCCTTCCGCGTGAACCGCAGGCGAGGAGAACACGAATGCGTCGTAGGCAATGGATTGTGGGCCTGGTGGCGTCCGCGCTGACTGTCGCGGGCTGTGGCCAGGAGACCTTCGCGCCCGAAGCCCAGGGCCCGGGCAGTGTGATGAAGGCGCCGCTGGACGCCGCGTGGGCCGTGGGCGTCGCCTACTCGGTGGGCACGCGCGTCACCTACGAAGGCCGCGTCTATCAGTGCCGTCAGGCCCACACGTCCCAGGCGGACTGGACCCCCGTGGCCGTGGCGGCGCTGTGGCTGGACCTGGGCCCCGCCACGGGCGGTGGAGGCGACACCACGGCGCCCGTCGTCACCGCGAGCAGCAGCACGAGCAGCATCACCGCCGCGGGCTCCCTCACCATCTCCGCCAGCGCCACCGACGACGTGGGCGTGACGAAGATTGAAATCCTGGAGAACGGCACCCTCGTCGCCACCGCGTCGTCCTACACGCGCGCCTTCTCGGGCTCCGCGCAGAACGGCACGTACACGTACACCGTGAAGGCGTACGACGCCGCCGGCAACGTGGGCAGCAAGACGCTCACGGTCACCGTGAGCATCCCCGGCACCGGCGACACCACCGCGCCCGTCGTCACCGCCAGCGCCAGCGCGTCGCGCATCACCGCCGCGGGCTCCGTCACCATCTCCGCCAGCGCCACCGACAACGTGGGCGTGACGAAGATTGAAATCCTGGAGAACGGCACCGCGGTCGCCACCGCGTCGTCCTTCACGCGCACGTTCTCCACGTCCGCGCAGAACGGCACGTACACGTACACCGTGAAGGCGTACGACGCCGCCGGCAACGTGGGCACCCAGAGCGTCACCGTCGTGGTGGAGCTGCCCGGCACGCCGCCGCCGGGCGGCAAGCGCATCGTCGGGTACTTCACCGCCTGGGGCATCTACGGCCGCAACTACCAGGTGTCCAACGTCCCCGCGTCGAAGCTCACGCACATCAACTACGCCTTCTCCAACATCTCCGCGGACGGCAAGTGCGTGCTGGGGGACTCGTTCGCGGACATCGACAAGGGCTTCGGCTACCCCGGCGAATGGGACCCGGGCGCGCTGCGCGGCAACTTCCGCGCGTTCAAGGAGCTGAAGAAGACGAACCCCCAGCTCAAGCTGCTCATCTCCATTGGCGGCTGGTCCTGGTCCAAGTACTTCTCCCAGGTGGCCGCCACCGCCGCGTCGCGCACCGCGTTCGTGAAGTCCTGCGTGGACCTGTACGTGAAGGGCCAGTTCCCCGGCGTCACCCCTGCCAACGGCGTGGGCGTGTTCGACGGCATCGACGTGGACTGGGAGTACCCCACCGGCGGTGGCCTGCCGGACAACATCAGCAGCCCCGCGGACAAGGTGAACTACACCCTGCTCATGCAGGAGTTCCGCACCCAGCTGTCCGCCGTCACGTCGCAGACGGGCCAGCCCTACCTGCTCACCATCGCGTCGGGCGCGTCTCCGGACCTGCTCGCCAACAAGCAGGAGACCGTGAAGCTCTCCGGCATCCTCGATTGGATCAACGTGATGTCCTACGACTACCACGGCGCCTTCGAGAGCACGGTCAACTTCCACTCCGCGCTCAACCGCGTGACGGGCGACCCGGGCGCCAACGACGGCTTCTACACCGACGGCTCCATCTCCAAGATGCTCCAGCTGGGCGTGCCCGCGTCCAAGATCGTCCTGGGCGTGCCCTTCTACGGCCGCGGCTGGGGCAACGTGCCCAACGTGAACAACGGCCTGTTCCAGAGCGGCGTCCCCACCAAGGGCACCTGGGATGACGGCCAGTCCGGCCTCACCGGCGTGTTCGACTACAAGGACCTCAAGGCCAACTACGAGCGCGCGGGCTCCGGCTACACGAAGTTCCTCCACCCGGAGAGCAAGCAGGCCTACCTCTACAGCCCGTCCACCAAGGTGTGGGTCGCCTACGACGACCCGGAGAGCGTCGCCGCCAAGTCGGACTACATCCTGGCCAAGGGCCTGGGCGGCGCCATGTTCTGGGAGCTGAGCGGCGATGACGGCGGCCTCGTCAACGCCCTCTACGCCAAGCTCCACTGACGCCTCTCCCCCAGCAACGGGGCCCCACCGGGGCCGGCACGGGCATTCGCGCCCGCGCCGGCCCCGTCCGTTTTCGTGCCGTTGCCTCCACGGGCCCACCCCACCCCACACCGGTCCGGCATAGACTGCGGGTGTCTGGGTTGCCTGCCCGCCGTCCGGGGCCGCATGCAGGGGAAGGCCGTGACGGGTCCGCCTGTTCACTGGCGTCATCGCCCCCTGCCGTCCTGGCGTCGCCGCGTGGCGCCGCTGCCACTTGAGGAGAACGGATGTCGCGTTTCACATCGCTGGCCGCAGTCTTCGTGCTCACCTGCCCCGTGCTGGGGTTCGCGAAGCCGAACGCGGACGACCGGGCCCGCGAGTACGCGGCCGAAGCCGTGAAGGCCTTCAACTCGCCGCGCGGCGGCGCCGCCCTGCTGCGGATGCACGCGCTGGTGGATGACGTGGAGGACCTCACCCCGCTCATCAGCACGTACCAGCAGCTCTCCTCGCGCCGCACGGCGGATGCGAACACGCGCACCACCGCGCAGCTGCTCCTGATGGACGCGGAGCGCGCCCGCGGCCGCATGGTGCGCGCCAACGAGGTCCGCCAGTGGCTGGGCTTCGTCAACGACTACTACGTCGTCGGCGGCTTCGAGAACGAAGGCAAGGCCGGCTGCGACACCGACTTCGGCCCCGAGGCCGCCAACCTGGACCTCACCGCGCGCTACCCCGGCGCCAAGGGCCGCGAGGTCACCTGGCGCAAGCTCTCCGTCACGTCCGCGGACGGCTACGTGGACCTGGCCACCGCCGTGCGCCCCAACAAGGAGGCCGTGGCGTACGCGCTCACCTGGCTGGAGGTCCCGCAGGACACGCGCGTGGCGCTGGGCCTGGGCACCTCCGGCGGCTACCGCCTGTGGGTGAACGGGCAGCTCGCGTCCAAGGAGGACCGCTACAACCTGCCCCGTCCGGACCAGACGCGCGTGTCGGTGAAGCTCAAGAAGGGCCTCAACCGCGTCCTCGTGAAGGTGTGCCAGGAGACCGGCCCGCTGGGCTTCTACCTGCGCTCGGAGTCCGCCTCCGCCCGCGCGTCGCTGCCCGCCAAGGCCCCCGCCCTGGAGCGCATGCCCACGCCCGCGCCGCAGCCCCTGCCCACCCTCACCTCCTCGCTGCGCGCGCTGGTGGAGAAGCACCCGGACGACGCGGCCCTGCGCGGCGACTACGCCCAGGTGCTCGCCTTCTTCCGCGCCTATGACGAGCGCGAGCACACCGCCAGCGCCGAGGCCGCGCTCGCCGCGGAGAGCGCCCCCAACGACGCGCGCCTGCAGCTGCTGGCCGCCAACACGCAGACGGACGACCTCAACGAGCGCCGCCGCTTCCTGGAGGCCTCCGTGAAGGCGGACGGCGCGTACGCCCCGGCGCGGCTGGCGCTGGCGGACCATGAGATGGACCGGGGTCACCCGGAGCGCGTCCAGCCGCTGGTCGCCCCCATCCTGGAGCAGGAGGACGGCCGCAACGTGCCGGGCGCGCGGCTGTTGCTCGCCCGCGCGGCGGAGGCCCTGGGCGAGCGCGCCCGCGCGCACGCGCTGGTGGAGGAGGCCTTCCGCCAGCAGCCGCGCGTGCCCCGCGTGGTGCGGGTGGCCGCGGCGGCGTCCCGTCAGCAGGGCCGCGACCAGGAGGCCATGGACCGCATGCGCGTGGTGCTGGCGCTGCGCTACGACGACACCAACACCCGCCGGCAGCTGGCCGCCATGCTCGCGGACGCGGGCAAGGTGGACGCCGCCGAGCGCGAGTACGCCAAGCTCACCGACCTGAACCCCTTCGACAACGGCTCGCGCGTGCGGCTGGCGGAGCTGAAGGCCGCCAACGGCGCCGCGGAGGAGGCCACCGCCCTCTTCACCGAGGCCAAGGCCCTCTCCCCGGACGAGCCGGAGGTGTACGAGCGCGAGGGCCGCGCGCTGCTCGCCGCCGGACAGCGCGAGCCCGCCCTGGCCGCCTTCGAGCGCTCGCTGGTGCTGCGCCCGCAGAACCCCGGCCTGAAGGAGGCGCTGCGCACGCTCAAGGGTGAGTCGGAGAGCGCCGGCACCCAGTACCTGGTGGACACGAAGCCCCTGTCCAAGGAGGCGGAGGGCTACGTGCACGAGGACGCCGTGTACCTCGTGGACAACACCTACGTGCGCGTGCAGAAGAGCGGCCTGTCCAGCCGCCTCCAGCAGATGGTGGTGCGCGTCCTCAATCAGCGCGGCGTGGACGCGTTCCGCAGCGTCCCCGTCACCTACTCGCCGGACCGGCAGGAGGTGCGGGTGCTGAAGGCCCGCGTGACGAAGCCGGACGGCTCCGTGGTGGACAGCTACGGCGACGCGGACCGCAACATCAACGAGCCGTGGACGGGCATGTACTACGACGCCCGCGCGCGCGTGCTGTCCTTCCCGTCGCTGGCCGCGGGCGACACGCTGGAGCTCACCTACCGCCTGGACGACACCGCGCAGGACAACCTGCTGTCGGACTACTGGGGCGACGTGGAGAGCGTGCAGGGCGTCTACCCGAAGGTGCGCTTCCAGTACGTCGTGGACATGCCCAAGGAGCGGCCGCTGTACTGGAACAAGAGCCGCCTGGCGGGCGTGGAGCAGCAGCAGGAGGCCCCGGAGGCCGGCCGCACCGTGTACCGCTTCGGCGCGAAGCACGTCTCCAAGGTGGTGCCGGAGCCCGGCATGCCGGGCTGGGCGGAGGTCGCCCAGAACCTGCACATCTCCACGTACAAGACGTGGGACCAGGTGGGCCACTACTGGTGGGGCCTCGTGCGCGACCAGCTCCAGCCCAACGCGGAGCTGAAGGCGACGGTGGACCAGGTGCTCACCGGCGTGGACCGCAAGGACCAGCTGGCCGTGGTGCGCGCCATCTACTCCTTCGTCGTCACCAACACCCGCTACGTGGCGCTGGAGTTCGGCATCCACGGCTTCAAGCCGTACCGCGTGGACCGCGTGCTGGCGCGCCGCTTCGGCGACTGCAAGGACAAGGCGAGCCTCATCCACTCCATGCTGAAGGTGGCCGGCGTGGACAGCCGGCTGGTGCTCCTGCGCATGCGCAACCTGGGCGCGCTGGACGCGGAGCCCGCGTCGCTGGCGGCCTTCAACCACGCCATCGCGTACGTGCCCAAGTTCGACATGTACCTGGACGGCACCGCGGAGTTCCACGGCGCCAAGGAGCTGCCGTCCGCGGACCGCGTCGCCAACGTGCTGGTGGTGGACCCCAACGGCACCAGCAACTTCCTCACCACGCCGGAGGCGAAGGCGGAGGACAACGCCACCACGCTGGCCATGGACGTGGCCCTGCGGCCCGACGGCGGCGCGGACGTGAAGGGCCAGAGCAGCGTGTCCGGCCAGTCCGCGCCGGACTACCGCCGCGCCTACCGCCCGGAGTCCACCCGCAAGTCCACCTTCGAGCGCGCGTGGGCGCAGAGCTTCCCCGGCCTCACCGTGCGCGAGGTGAAGCTCAGCGACACCACCCGCCTGGATGACGACGTGACGCTCAGCTTCAACATGGGCATCCCGCGCTACGCGGAGGTGCTCCCCGGCGGCAGCCTGCGCTTCCTGCCCTTCGGCACGGGGCGCACCTATCAGCAGGCGTACGCGTCGCTCGCCGAGCGCCGCTTCGACCTGGTGATGCAGAGCCCGTGGGTGAACACCTTCAAGCTGCGCTACACGCTGCCCGGCGGCTACACCGTGGCGGAGCTGCCCCAGGCGGTGGAGGAGACCACCCAGTTCGGCCGCGTGAAGCTCACCTACCGCGTGGAGAACGGCGCGCTCGTCGCCGACGGCGAGGTGGCCCTGTCCGTCGCCCGCATCAAGGCGGAGGAGTACCCCCAGTTCCGTGAGTTCCTCGGCCGCGTGGACCGCGCCTTCGGCCGCCGCATCCTGCTCCAGGGGCCGGGACAGAAGACGGCTTCGCGGTAATCGCGGACACTCGCGGTGCCTGCTGGGCACTGCTTCGCACGGAGGGCTTGACCCGGACGCGGCCCTCCGTGCTTAAGCATTCGCATGCACCCTGCACGCGCGCTCGTCCTTGGCTGCCTGCTGGTGGCGGGGACCGCCGCCGCCGCTCCCGTCGTCCAGCTCCCCGAAGGGGGACGGGCGGTGGAGGTCATCCCCAAGGGCGTGCTGTGCGGCCCCGTGCGGGGCGGCTGGGTGCTGGGGCCGGAGGGCCGCACGCTCAAGCCGCCCACGCGCGCGGACGACGCCAGCCGCACCCTGGAGCTGAAGGTCGCGGACGACGAGGCCGGGTGCGCCACCGCCACCGAGACCCTCGTGGTGGTGGCCACCGGCCCCTTCCCGCGCATCGACGGCGCCTCCACCACCTTCTTCCCGGATGACGGGCGGCTGGAGCTGAAGGGCACGGGCCTGAAGAACGTGTCCATCGCCTGGTCCGGGGTGCCCCGGGGGCCGGAGCCGCAGCGCGAGCCCATGGACGGCCAGGACATGTGCCTGGAACCCAACAGCCCCACCGAGTGCGCCGTCCCGGTGACGCCGGGCCTGCCCACGGACGCGACGCTGTCGTGGATACCTCCGTTCGGCCGCAGGGGCGCGAACGTGACGACGTACGACGCCAACGGGCGCTTCCTGGACGACGAGGCCTTCCGCCTGCGCCCGGGCCGCACCGTGCTCACCCGGCCCCTCATCCAGTCCTCCGGCGTGGACCTGTCCAAGGGCCCCGGCTACGTGGCGGTGACGCACTCGGAGGCCATCGCCTCCGTGGACTGCGGCAACGCGCGGTGCGAGGTGACGGACGGCGCGGTGTCCATCCGCAACGTGCCGGGGCTCAACCCCACCGTGGCGCTGCGGCTGCGGCTGGTGCCGCGCGTGTTCTTCGCCCGGGGCGACGCGCTGGACACCTCCGTGGCGGAGACGCTGCCCGTGCTCGCCTGCCCGCTCGCGGCGGTGGAGGGCACGGCGCTGCGCGACGCGGAGGACTCCGCGCTGGTGATGCGCCTGGACGCCGCGTGCGCGCACGACCCGCGCGCCCTGCTCTGGACGGTGAACGGCGCGCGCGTGCGCGTGGAGCGCGTGGTGAAGGCCCCGGACGGCACCTACGTGCTGCTGCGCACCAGCGGCACCTCCGAGCAGCAGGTGACCGTCACGGCCATCACGTCGCGCGTGGACGGCACGGTGGTGGCGTCGGAGACGGCGGACACGAAGCCCGTGCCGGACCCGCGCGCGACGCTGGAATTGCCCGGCCACGGCACCATCGACTTCGTGCCCACCAACCGCCCGGCGGAGGTGACGGTGGCCTCCAACGGCGGCCTGGGCCGCTTCGTGCTGCGCCCGCTGGGAGGCGCCTACACGGTGACGACGCGGGAGTCCGTGACCCTCATCCAGGGCGAGGCCACCGCGGGCGGCTTCGTGTCGCTGCGCTTCGCCTACCGGCTGCCCACGCTGCCGGGAGAGCTGGCCACGGCGGACCTCTTCCTCACCAGCGAGCGCGTGCAGCGCGCGGTGCGCGAGGCGAGCGTGCCCACCAACGTGGAGAGCCTGGTGGAGTTCATCTGCGCGAACAAGGACGGCGTGGACGAAACGCTCACGCCCAGCCGCCCGCACCGGGTGGCCTACGCCATGCGCAACACCTGCCGCGTCATCATCCACCGCGAGCGCCTCACGCCGGAGGAGGGCAACCAGGAGATCACCCTGCGCATCGACGTGACGAAGTCCGACGGCACCAACCGCTCGGAGAGCCACGTGGAGCAGCGCCTGTTCCTGCGCCCCAAGGGGGAGATGCGCGTCATCCCCGTGCAGGGCAACCTGGGCCAGTACGACCGCATCCTCGTGCAGGTGGCGCACGTCGCGGACGAGTCCCGCTACGCCCTGTCCACAGTGGACCGCACCGGCCTGCCCTCCGCGCAGTGGACCGCCATCGTGCGCGGCGGCATGTTCCGCCTCTACACCATGGCCACCATCCCCGCGGGCCTCTACCGCGCGACGCA
This sequence comes from Corallococcus silvisoli, assembly GCF_009909145.1. Lineage (NCBI taxonomy): Bacteria > Pseudomonadati > Myxococcota > Myxococcia > Myxococcales > Myxococcaceae > Corallococcus > Corallococcus silvisoli. The sequence continues at coordinate 415,821 of NZ_JAAAPJ010000001.1, read as the reverse complement.
GCCCTCGGGGCAGCTGGCCGTCAACTTCGGCGTGCTGTCGCGCCTGGCGCTGCTCAACAACGAGGGCCAGGAGCGCCTCCTGGGCATCGAGCTGGGCTTGATGGGCATGGGGCTGGTGCCGCAGTCCGGGGACATCCAGTTCCCGCCCACGCTCGCGGCCGTGCTGGGCCTGGGCCTGCGCGTGCCCATCGGTCCGGGCGCGGCGGTAGGCGCGCAGGCGTGGATCGCCCGCGAGTTCCGGGGCGACATCACCCGGCGCACCAACGGCGACCCCACCACCGACGTCGTGGTGCCCTCCAGCAAGTGGTCCTTCATCTTCGGGCCCAGCATCTCCGTGGGCAACGTGGGCTTCAACCTCTGAAGCCCCCTGAGCCCGCGCGCTACTTCCCGAGCAGCCCCTTCAGCATCCGCCGCACCTCCGGGGGCCCGTCCACGCGGTAGGCCGCGCGCGTGTGCTTGTTGCCCGCGTGCACGGTGAGGCCCCCTTGGGGCACCGCCGCGAAGAGGTCCTCGTCGGTGACGTCGTCGCCCACGGCCAGCACGCGCACGTCCGGCGACTCCTGGCGCAGCACCTCCGCCACGACGCGGCCCTTGTTGACGCCCTTGGGCCGCACCTCCACCACGCGGTCCCCGGGCAGGATGTGCATGGGCTCGTGGGCGAACTTCTCGAAGAGCAGCAGGCGCAGCTCGCGCGCCTGGAGCGCGCCGAACTCGGCGTCCACGCGGCGGTAGTGCCACGCGAGCGACGCCGTCTTCTCCTCCACGAACGAGCCGGTGATCCGCGCCGCGAACGTGTCCAGCACGGGCCGCACCTTCGGCTTCCATTCGAAGGACACGCCCGGCAGCGCCTGCCACGGCTGGCCCCGCCGCGTGCGCGACCACAGGCCGTGCTCCGCGTGCAGGCCCAGGGGCAGCTCGCCGAACCACGCCTCCAGCGTCTCGCGCGGGCGGCCGCTCACCAGGTGCACGGACAGGTCCGGCCGGGCGCACAGCTCCTTGAGCAGCGTCATCAGCTCCGCGTCCGGCGAGGCCAGCTCCGGCGTGGGGGCGAAGCCCACGAGCGTGCCGTCGTAGTCCAGGAACAGCACCTTGCGCCCGGGCCCCTTCAGCTTGTCCAGGGCGAGCATGCCGTCGGGCAGCGGCGGCTTCTCCGCCACGGAGGGCAGCCCCTGGAGCCGGTCCAGGAAGGTGCCCACCCACCAGTGCACGTCGCGCGTCTTCACGCCCGTGCGCAGGTGGCGCATGCGCTCCTGGCGCTCCGGCCTGGGCATCTCCAGCGCCTGCTCGATGGCGTCCGCCATGCCCTCGACGTCGTAGGGGTTCACCAGCAGCGCGTCGCGCATCTCCGCCGCCGCGCCCGCGAACTCGCTGAGCACGAGCACGCCGTCCTCGTCCGGGCGGGCCGCGCAGAACTCCTTGGCCACCAGGTTCATGCCGTCGCGCACGGGCGTCACCAGCATCACGTCCGCGCCCCGGTAGAGGCTCACCAGCTGCTTCTCGTTGAGCGACCGGTAGAGGTAGTGCACGGGCGTGCTGTGCACGGTGCCGTAGAGGCCGTTGATGCGGCCCACCAGCTCGTCCACCGTCTCGCGGTACTCGGCGTAGGCCTGCACCTGCGTGCGGCTGGGGACGGCCACCTGGATGAAGCGCAGGCGCCCGCGCAGGGCCGGGGAGCGCTCCAGCACCCGCTGCACCGCGAGCAGGCGCCGGGGGATGCCCTTGGTGTAGTCCAGCCGGTCGATGCCCACGAGCAACCGCTCGTCGTGGGCGCGCTCGTGCAGCACCTTCACCTCGTCCAGCACCGCGGGCTCGCGCGCCAGCGTCTCGAAGGCGGCGGCGTCGATGCCCATGGGGAAGGCGCCCACGCGCACCTCGCGCCCCTGGAAGAGGACGCGGTCGATGTCCGTGTCCAGCCCCAGGTGCCGCAGCAGCGTGCCGGAGAAGTGCCGCACGTAGCTCACCGCGTGGAAGCCGATGAGGTCCGCGCCCAGCAGGCCCTTGAGCAGCTCCCCGCGCCGGGGCAGCGTGCTGAAGATCTCCGACGAGGGGAACGGGATGTGGTGGAAGTAGCCGATGCGCGCGTGGGGCAGGCGCTGGCGCAGCAGCCCGGGCACCAGCATGAGCTGGTAGTCGTGCACCCAGATGGTGTCGCCTGGCTGGTAGTGCTTCGCGGCCAGGTCGGCGAAGCGCTCGTTCGCCTTGCGGTACGCGTCCCAGTCCCGATCCTGCCTGGGGACGCGGTCCAGCATGTAGTGACACAGCGGCCAGAGCACGCGGTTGGAGTAGCCCTCGTAGAAGCGGCTGACCTCGCTGGCGGACAGGTACAGCGGCACGCACCGCAGGTCCGCCAGCTGCTGCTCCACCTGGGCGCGCTGGGGGTCCGTCAGCCGGGAGACATCTCCCGGCCAGCCAATCCACATGCCTCCGGAGCGCTCGTGCGGACGGCTGAGCCCGGTCGCGAGCCCCCCCGCGCTCCGCACCACGGAGACCACATCCTTCTCCGCCTTGACGGTGACGGGAAGACGGTTCGAGACGAGCAGGAGTCGAGCCATAGACCCACTAGCTCTATTCACCTCCGCCGCGGATGGCTACCACTGTGTGTGCCTGGCTGCCGGTTGTCGGACCCTGCGCCGCCCGCGTCCAGCCCAGCCTGTTCAGCAGCGCGGGCTCCCGCCCGGCCTTCCACACGAACGCATCCAGCACGTAGTGCGTGGCCTGCGGAAGCGCCAGCAGCGGCACCACGAGCGCCAGCATGTCGGCCTCCAGGATGGGGCCCATGTCGCCGAACAACGCCGGGCGCTCATGCCACACCAGCGCGTCCCACAGCCCCTCCTCCAGCAGCGCCAGCATCCCGAGGAACAGCAGGAAGCCGGGCAGCCCCGCGCGCAGGAGCACGCCCATCCCGCCGAAGCCGCCCTCCGCGTGGCGCCCGCGCGCGTAGCGGAACAAGAGCGCGAAGTACGGAACGCCGTGCAGCACCACGTTCATCACCGTGAAGGCGAAGTCATCCCGCGCGAGCACGATGCCGCCGAACCACGCCACCCACGTCGCCACCACCAGCAGCACCTTGCCGGCCTGCACGCCGTCGCCGCGCGCGACGCGCAGCCCCTGGTGGGCCGCCCACAGCGCCAGCACCGCCGCGTGCGCGCCCAGCGCCACGGTGCCCGCCCACGCGGGCAGCCCGGCGAGGAAGTCGTTCTCCACGAACCACCAGAAGGCGCGGGGCAGGTGCGCGTGCCACCAGACGACGGGGCCCAGCGTCGCGGCGTAGATGGCCGCCGCGTCCAGGCGCCGCTCGAAGGGGGACGCGCGCGCCTTCCGGTCGTAGAGCGCGACCCAGCCATACTGCTGGCGGATGAAGTGGAACAGCGCCACGTAGGCGAACACGCTCCAGAACGCGCCAGGAGACACCCCGTACGCGAAGACGCCCACCGCGTACGCGGCGAGCGGCGCCCCCACGTAGAGGCCCGGCCGGCGCGACACCTCCTCGCCGTCCAGGTACGTGCGGAACAGCGTGGACCAGACGTGCGCCACGTCCACGCCCACCACGAACAAGAGCCACGCCCACCCGGGCGTGTCCCCCGCCGCCCCCAGCCACGGCGCGGCCAGCACGAACGCGACGGACACGAGCGCGCTGCCGGCGAACACGGAGAGGTCCACGCCAGGGCCGAACAGCCAGGCCTGCGCGGGCGAGAGGAGGCGGGGCATCGAGGCGCGGAGCCTACCAGCCCCCCGCGCCCCACGGTCCCCCTCTCCCACGCCGGGCGGCCCCGCCTAGATTTCACCCCGCATGCCGAACACCGGCACGCCCTGGGGCAGCGTGCCCTCCGTGGGCGCGCCCTCCTTCACCCAGTACTCGATGCCGCCCAGCAGCTCCTTCACGCGGAAGCCGAGCGCCGCGAAGCGCACCGCCGCCTTCGTCGCGCCGTTGCAGCCCGGGCCCCAGCAATACACGACGACCACGTCGTCCTTCGACAGCGCCGCGGTGCTCTCCGCGCTGACCTGCCGCCCGGGGATGTGGAGCGCGCCGGGGATGTGGCGCCGCGCGTAGGCCTCCGCCGAGCGCACGTCCACCACCACGAAGCCCTTGCGCCCCCGCTCCAGGTCCAGGCGCAGGTCGGCGGCGTCCGTCTCCACCGACAGCTTCGCCTGGAAGTGCTCCCGCGCCGCCTCCGGTGTCGCGGCGGGTGTTTCAAGAACAAACGAGAAGTGAGACTCGGACGTGCTCGCGGTGCGCATGGCGAACTCCAGCCCCCCGGGCCTGCGACAGGGGCGGTGAGAGACGCCTTCCTATGCGGCTTTCCACGGGGGTCCGCAACCACCGGGCGCTTTCTGTCTGATCAGAAAATGCGACCCGGACCACCCCCACTGAACAGTCGCCGTGGAATCTTCCTGAGCCAAAGCCATGCGTCAAACAGGACAACCTGGCAAGTGAGACAAAGTTGCAAGGATTTCCGTATTGAGCGTTATCATGGACAACGACACACACGCAGGGCCGACCGTGGAGGATGTCATGTCCGGAATGACGATGATGGATGGCCTGGTTCACACCGCGGACCTCGAGTGGAAGCCGCTCGGTCCTGGGACCTCCTACCGCCTGCTTCGGGTGAGCGCGGAGACGGGCGTGTGGAGCGCCATCCTGAAGATGGAGAAGGGCGCCGTCTTCGCGCCGCACAAGCACCTGGGCCCGGCGGAGATCTACATCCTCTCCGGCTCGACGCAGGACCGCCTGGGCATCACCCGCGCGGGGGACTACGAGTACGAGCCGGTGGGCGCCGAGCACCCCGCCACCACGGCGCTGGAGGAGTCGCTCATCCACTTCACGGCGCACGGCCCCATCGGGTTCCACGACGACAAGGGCCGCATCGTGATGCTGCTGGACTCGGAGTTCTTCCTGAAGGCGCAGCAGCAGGAGCCGGAGTACAGCTTCAAGAAGGCGGCCTGACGCACGCCGTCTCTGTTTCAACCGCCCGGTGTCTGACATTGACCCCGGGCGTCAAGGCGGGTGGCCCGCCGCTCAGGCCGCCTCCAGCAGGCGCAGGAAGGCGCGGGCGGCGTCGGCGTCGCTGATGCGGGCGAGCCCCTCTCCCACTTGAAGCTCCGTGGACACGACGCCGGGCACGCGCGTCTGTCCGAAGCCTCCCGCCACCCAGACGCGGTCCTCGCGCGCGATGCGGTCGCGCTGCCGGTTGTACGTCGCGGGGCTCCCGCGCAGGAACACGTGGAACATGTTCGTCTGCACGGGCTGCGGCAGCACGGTGACGCGGGGGTCCGCCGCCAACAGCTCGGTGATGGCCTTCGCGCGCTTCACGTAGCCGGGGATGGCGGCCAGCGCCGCGTCCAGGCGCATGGCGGCGGAGGCCACCAGGGGGGCCAGGTGGAACAGGTTGCCGCCGTGCCGGTGGCGCCACACGCGCGACTCGCGGATGAAGTCGCGGCTGCCCACCAGCATCGCGCCGCCAATGCCGCCCACCATCTTGTAGAAGGACACGTAGACGGAGTCGAAGCCCTTGCAGATGTCCGCGTAGGAGCGGCCGTAGAAGGGCTGGCTCTCCCAGAGCCGCGCGCCGTCCATGTGCAGCTTCACCTTCTTCTCGCGGCAGGTGCGCTTGAGCTCGTTGAGCTGCTCCCACGTCTGGAGCTGCCCGCCCAGCCAGCGCACCGGCAGCTCCACGCTGACGGTGCCCAGCGCGTCGGGAGCGCGGGCCACGTCCTCCGCCAGCAGCGGGCGCGTCCACGGGCCCAGGTACACCGCGCGCAGCTGGTGCAGCACCGCGTAGCTGTCGTCCTCGTGCAACACGTGGTGCGACGACGGGTGCACGCCCACCGTGCGCACGCCGCTCGCGTCCGCGTAGATGCGCAGCGCGATGAGCTGGGCCATGGTGCCCGTGGGCATGAAGCACGCGTCCTCGAAGCCGAGCAGGTCCGCGACCTTCTTCTCGAACGCCTGAACGAAGTCGCCGTTGCCGTAGCCGTCGCTGACCAGGTGCTGGCGCTGCATCCACTCGCCGACGCGGACGTACTCCGCGCCGTCGTCGGACGTGGAGCTAATGGGCAGTGACGCGATGCAGCCCTGGCGCAGCTGCTCGTACTCCTCCTGCGAGCCCGGCTTGGGCGCCGCCACGCCTCCGTCCGCCGCGGGCACCCCGGCGAGCCCCGGCGACTTGACGGTGCGCAGGGACGGCGTGCCGCCGTCCGGGGCGGCCCCGGCGCGTCCCGGGAACAGGGTGGAGCCCGCGAGCAGGCTGGTGAGCGCGAGGAACTCCGACCGGCTGAAGCGACTGTCCTTCATGTGCCCTGCCCTCCCGGTGTGACGGCTACAGCCAACTGGTGCTCTTGAGTCCCATTCCCGACAGGGCCCGCTCCGCGGCGCGCACCCCGAACCAGTTGGCCTCCTCGAAGAGGGCCATGCCGCCCAGGTCCGTGTGCGCGAAGTGCAGGTGCCGGCCCAGGCTCTCCTGCGCGGCGCGGCGCGCCTCCCCCCAAAGGAAGCCCGGCTGGGGCCGCACCATGGCGTGGCCCCAGCGCTGCACCTCCAGCCGCTGCGCGAGCGCGCCCACCCCGGGGTGCGCCGGCAGGAGGTCCGCCATCACCAGCGCCTCCCAGTCCGCATACGTGGCGGAGAGCGCCTGATTGCGCTCCGCCTTCACATCCCCCCCCGCCATGGGCAGGTACCAGGTGAGCACCGTGGGGCCGCGCGCGTCCTGGCGCAGCGACTGGTGCGTGGCCACCACGTAGCCCAGGCTCCGGCTCTCATAGAAGACGTTGTCCCAGGCCAGCGGGAAGCCCCGCGACACCGGCGGCCCGGACAGTGTGAGGTTCGCCACCACCCACGGGCTGTACGCGAAGGCGTCCATCCACTCCGGACGGGCCTCGCGCCAGGGCGCCACCACGTGCGCGGCGACGAAGCGCGGGCACGCCAGCACCACCTGCCGCGCCTGGAAGGCCCTTGGCGCCCCGGTGCGCGCATCCAGCGCGTGCACCCGGCAGCCGGCCTCCCCGGGCTCCACGGTGTGCACCAGGACCTGGGTCTCCAGCTGGCGCGGCCCCAGCGACGCGGCCAGCTGCTTCACCAGCCGGCCGTTGCCCTCGGGCCAGGACAGGAAGCCGTCGCCGCGCTCCCCCGTGCCGTTCTGCCGGGCGGCGAAGTACCAGATGCCCGCCCAGGCGGAGACGTGCTCCGCGGTGGTGCCGTAGTCGTCGCGGCACGCGTAGTCCACGAACCACTTGAGCCTGGGCGAGCGGAAGCCCTCCGCCTCCAGCCACCGCGCCATGCTCAGCGCGTCCAGCGCGGTCCACTCCGCGTCGTCGCTGGAGAGCGCCACCGGCACGGCGAACGCCTTGCGCCCCTTCGCGTCGCGCGCGGCGGCGAAGGCGTTCATCCGCGCGTCGAAGCGCTCCAGCTCCGCCAGGTCCTCCGCGCTCGCGCCCACGCGCAGGTACAGCCCCTCGTACCAGTGGCCCCGGAAGAAGACGCGCTCGTCGGGCTCCTGGATGAGCAGCTCCTCCGCGAACGACGGGCGGCCCTCCGCGTCCACGCCGGTGACGGCGTCCATCTCCCGCAGCAGGCGCATCACCGGCCCCCGGTCCTCCAGGGGCGAGGGCAGGTAGTGCGCGCCCCACGGGAACGCGGACACGCCGTTGCGGCCGGAGCGCGACGTGCCCCCGGCCTCCGCCTCCAGCTCCACCACGCGCACGTCCCGGACCCCCGCGGCGGACAGGCGCCACGCGGCGGACAGCCCGGCCGCGCCCGCGCCGACAATCAGCACGTCCACCGGCTCCACGGCCTCCGCGCGCGGCAGCGGCCCGCCCCGCAGCTTGTGGCCGGTGTCCACCGCCCGGTCCACGATGGCGCCCGGCACCGGCGCGCGAGGGCCCTGCCGCGCGCAGGCGCTCGCCACGGAGGCGCCCAGGAACGCGGCCACCAGCTCGCGCCGCGTCAGTTCCACCGGCGCCATTCCTCTTCGTAGTAATGCACCAGCACCTGGTTGTTCAGCCGGTTCACCTCCGCCGGCAGGGGTGACATGTCCGGGGAGAAGCGGGTGAGCCCCTCCAGCGTGTCCTCGTCCAGGAACGCCAGCCCCTCCGGCAGCGGGCGGTGGCGGCCGGGCTGCTCCTGCGCCACCAGCACGTAGCCCCACTCCCCGAAGGACGGCACCAGCGCGTGGTACGGCTGCGTCCAGAAGCCCGCGGCCTTGAGCGTGGTCTCCACGCACCAGAACGAGCGCCGCGCGAACAGGGGGCTGGTGCTCTGGATGACCGCCACCCCGCCCGGCGCCAGGCGCTTCTTGAGGATCTTGTAGAAGCCCGTCGTGTACAGCTTCCCCAGCGCGAAGTTGTTGGGGTCCGGGAAGTCCACCACCACCACGTCCCAGGTGTTCGCGCCCTCCGCCAGGAACTGCATCGCGTCCGTGTTGATGACGCGCATCTTGGGGTGCGTCATCGAGTGGTGGTTGAGCGCCGCCAGCTCCTTGTAGCCCGTGGCGAGCCCGGTGATGGCGGGGTCCAGGTCCACCAGCGTGACGCTCTTCACATCCGGATACTTCAGCACCTCGCGCGCCGCGAGCCCGTCCCCGCCGCCCAGGATGAGCACGTGCTCCACCTTCTGGGCGCGCACCATGGCCGGGTGCACCAGGGACTCGTGGTAGCGGTACTCGTCGATGCTGGCGAACTGGAGGTTGCCGTTGAGGAACAGCGAGAAGCCCCGCTTGCCGCGCGTGACGATGATGCGCTGGTAGGGCGAGCTGGTGGCGTGCACCACCTCGTCCGCGTAGAGCTGGTCCTCGTAGAAGGTGGTGAGCCGGTCCCCCAGCGCGAAGCACACGAGCAGCCCCACGCACAGCGCCACGGCCTTGATGCGCAGGCGCACGGGGTTGGCCAGCACGGGGGCCAAGAGCCACGTGCTCCACAGCCCCACGCCCGCGTTGAGCAGGCCGAAGAGCAGCGACGTGCGCACCAGCCCCAGCTTCGGCACCAGCAGGAGCGGGAAGGCCACGCTCGCGGCGAGCGCGCCCAGGTAGTCGAACGTCAGCACCTGGCTGACCAGGTCCTTGAACTTGAGCTGGTCCTGCAGGATGCGCAGCAGGAGGGGAATCTCCAGCCCCACCAGCGTGCCAATGGCCAGCACGCTGCCGTACAGCACGACGGGGAACACGCTGGTGAGCGTGAAGGTGAGGAACAGCATCGGCGCGCACAGGCCGCCGACGAGCGCCACCGCCAGCTCCACCTCCACGAAGCGCTGGGCCACGCCGCGCTCCACGAAGCGCGACAGGTAGCTGCCAATGCCCATGGCGAACAGGTAGCCGCCAATGACGGTGGAGAACTGGGTGATGCTGTCCCCCAGCAGGTAGCTGGCGAGCGTCCCGACGATGAGCTCGTAGATGAGCCCACACGTCGCGATGACGAGGACGGTGAGGAAGAGCAGCGTCTTGTTCAAAGCGTCACGTGTTTCAGCCGCTGATGGCCGCCGCGATGATGATGGCCAGGCCCAGGATGAAGGAGCCGATGACGATGCCCAGCGCGGTGTTCTGGTCGACCTCGATCTCCTTGTGCACGTCGTACGGGAGGATGAGGCGGATGACGTAGAAGCCGGCCACGAACACCACCAGGCCGATGAGCGAATAGATGACGCTCGCGAGCACTCCCTGCAGCGTGACCACCACTCCAAGCAACAGCATCACTTGCCTCCCATGAATCCACCGGTCCACAGCAGCACACCGCCGGGACCGCGCCGCACGTCCCCGGTCACCCGCCCGCGCTCCTCGTCACTGAACGGAGCCCAGCCGGTATAGGTGGCCCACGCGTACGCCAGCAGCACGAGCCCGCCAAGGTACTTCATCGTCCACCTCCCACCGCGCTTCCCACGCGGGCCTCCGCGCTACAGGTTGCTTTCCTTCCAGCGCTCGGTCTCGAAGCTGTTGGCGCCGAGGAACGACAGCACCGGCAGCACCAGCAGCAGCCCCAGCGCGATGATGAACCAGCTCTCGTTGGGCGTGTCGTGCGTGAGCACCACCCGGTAGTCGATGGGCGCCGCCCCGGACGCCGCCTTGAGCCCCAGGCTCGCGTCGAACGACGTGGTGGTGCGCAGCACGTACCGGCCCTGGGGCAGCGACGACAGGAACACGCTGCCCTGCTGGCCGCCCTCGCTCCAGGAGCCGTCGCTGTCGCTCCCGTGGTAGTAGCTGACCTCCTCGTAGAAGCTCACCACGTCCTGGGTGTCCTGGTTGATGAGGTCGCCCTGCACGCCCACCCAGGAGTTGTCGAGCGCATGGCCCATGGTCACCTGGGCCCGCACGTTGCCCTTCCGGGTGAGCTCGAAGGGCTCGCTGAAGTGCATGGCGCTGGGGGTGCCCGACGCCGCGTTCTTGTCCAGCCGCACCGTCAGGTCCAGGACCTGGGCGTTCAGCGCCCGCGCGTGCAGGAACGCCGACAGGGCGAACAGGCCCAAGAGCCACCCCAGCGACCAGAGGATGTTCTGCTTCATCGCCGCGCGGCGCGTGTTGGGCTGGCTGGGCGCGATGCCCCGGGGCGGAGGCAGCGGCGCCTTCAGCCCGAACGCCTCGCGCACCCGCGCTGGCGGCAGGTACTCGCCGTGCGTGTACGTCACCTCGTTGTCGGTGGCGTCCTCGTTCACGGAGTACGGCGGCGCGACGTACTCCGTGGCGCGCGCCTTCTCTCCCTGGAACACCTTCCAGTAGAACTCGCCCACCACCGCGTCGGTGACGGCGGTGACGGACTGGAAGGCCTTGTAGCGGCGGCCCTGGTAGTGCGCGGACACCTGCGGCACGACGTTCGCGTCACCGGCCGCCATGGGCTTCAGGAACACCCAGTGGCCGTTGGACTCCATCAGCCACGTGAAGCCGCGCGCCGGGTGGTAGAGCAGGTACTCCATCCACGGGTAGCGCGTGCCCTCCACCACGCACGAACGCTCCTGGTAGCCGATGCAGATCCACTCCGCCCCATCGAGCGTGCCCTTCTGCCCCAGGCCGATGGCCGCCGGCAGCTCCGGCTTCTGGAGCAGCCGGATGAAGGACAGCTTGCCCTCGGCCACGTTCATCAGCGCGCCGCAGTACGGGCACGCCACGCGCAGCGTCTGGTCCGGCGCGCGCAGCTCCAGCGGGCCGTTGCAGTTCGTGCAGCGCGCCTGCTGCAACTGCGCCTTGCGCACGCGCGGGCGCAGCTCCCCGGGCGGGATGCCCAGCTGCGTCAGCTCCAGCTTCTGCCCCAGGAAGACCTCGGGGTCGCGGTCGCGCGTACCGAAGTCCAGCGTGACGAACAGGCCGCGGGGGCCGGTGGCGTCCACGTAATGGCTGTCCGCCTCTGGATCCACGTCGCTGGGGAGCTGGCCCTCCGCGGCGACGACGCGCCCGTGGCCGCGCTCCTCCACCACCAGCGGGCGGTTGCGCAGGCGCAGGCGCTCGCCGGGGTGCAGGTCCTCCAGCCGGATGCCCTCCTCCACCCCGCCGGTGAAGAGCAGGTGGAAGGCGCCCTCGGACTCGCTGAGCCAGCCGGTGCGGTCGTCGGACAGCTCCACGTACCACTCGTCCCACGGGCCGGCGCCGTGGTCCTTCTGGAGGTGGCCGACGATTTGATACGCCGTGCCGTTGACGCGGCCCTCCAGCCCCAGGCGCAAGGGCGAGTCCGTCTCCACGACGCGGGACACCTTGCCGTGGGCCTCCAGCTCCGCGCCCACGCGCGCCACCATCGTCTGACAGTGGCCGCACACCACGACCTGGGCTGAACCCGCGCTGAACTCCACGCTCGCGCCACACGACGGACACGCCCCCTGCGTCACGCCTCCACCCCTCTCGACAGTTCGCGCACGCGGCAGGACGTGGCGCCCAGGTGCCGGGCCGCCAGCGCGGCGAAGTCCGGGCGCGCGCGGGTGCGGCAGCAATAGACGTTGAGCGCGGCGAAGCCGTGCTCGGGGAAGGTGTGGAGGGTCAGGTGGCTTTCAGCCAGGAGCGCCAGGCCGGTGATGCCGCCGGGCTCCGGGAAGACGTGCCACTGGGGCTGGCCCACGACCTTCAGGTCCATCAGGACGATCAGCTCCTCGAAGAGGGCCGCGAGCACGGCCGCGTCCTTGAGCCGCTCCGGCGCGCAGCCGCTCGCGTCAACCAGCCATTCCTGTCCGGTTGTCACAGGCGAAACCTCCGGGGATGGACGCTCTCTTTAACACGCTGGAGCCCGGTCGAAAGCCGCTAGGATGCGCGCCCCATGCGCACCCGATTCCTGACCGCTGGATTCCTCTGCCTCGCCCTGACCGCGTGCTCCAAGGACAAGGAGCCCGAGGGGGCGAAGTCGCCTTCCCAGAACACGCCCGCGAACACCGCGGCCCCCCGCACGCTGAGCCTCCAGACGGACGCGGCCGCCGCGACGGGCTTCCAGAAGAAGGCGCTGGAGGGCCAGGACCTCTGGGCCACGATGGAGACGAACCAGGGCACCGTCGTGCTCAAGCTCTTCTCCAAGGACGCGCCCAAGACGGTGGCGAACTTCGTGGGGCTCGCGTCCGGCGAGCAGCCGTGGCTCAACCCCCGCACGCGCGCGCGCGAGGAGGGCAAGCCGCTCTACGACGGCGTCATCTTCCACCGCGTCATCCCCGACTTCATGATCCAGGGCGGCGACCCCACGGGCACCGGCCGGGGCGACCCGGGCTACCGCTTCGGGGACGAGTTCCAGAGCAACCGGGACTTCGACAAGAAGGGCCTGCTGGCCATGGCCAACGCGGGCCCGGGCACCAACGGCAGCCAGTTCTTCATCACCACGTCCACCCCGCAGTTCCTCAAGGGCCGGCACACCATCTTCGGTGAGGTGGTGAAGGGCTACGACGTGGTGGAGAAGATCGCCAACACGCCGCGCAACCGCCAGGACAAGCCGGACACGGACATGGTCATCCAGCACATCACCATCAGCGACGCGCAGCCGTGAGCCTCCGTCCGCGCCACGTGCGCACGAAGCTGGGAGAGCTGAACTGCCACGTGGTGGACGCGCTCCCCGAGGGCGCGAAGCCAGCGCTGGCGGTGGTGTTGAGCCACGGCTTCGGCGCACCCGGCTCGGACCTGGTGGCGCTGGCGCCGGAGCTGATGACCGCCGCGCCCCGGCTGGGGGAGGCCGTGCGCTTCGTCTTCCCGGAAGCGCCCCTGACCCTGGAGCACCTGGGCATGGCCGGCGGCCGCGCGTGGTTCGAGATCCCCATGGCCATCCTGATGGGCCAGCAGCGCGACTGGGAGCAGTACTCCCTGGCCGTGCCGCCGGGGATGCCCGCCGCCCGCCGGGCGTTGATGAGCACGGTGGCCGCGCTCCAGCTGCCCTTCCAGCGCATCGTGCTGGGCGGCTTCAGCCAGGGCGCGATGATGTCCACGGACGTGGCGCTGCGGCTGGAGGAGTCCCCCGCGGGGCTGTGCCTGTTGTCGGGGGCGCAGGTCGCCGGCGAGGAGTGGAAGGTGAAGGCCCACGCCCGGCCGTCCCTGCCGGTGTTCCAGGGGCATGGCCGCCAGGACGCCGTGCTCCCGTACGCGGAAGGCGAGCGGCTGCGCGGCCTGCTGACCGGGGCGGGGATGCCGGTGGAGTTCCTACCTTTCGATGGCGGGCACACCATCATCACCGAGGAGCTGGAGCAGCTGGCGGCGTTCCTCGTGAAGCGACTGGACGAGCGCTGACCCGCAGAACGGAGGTCCGCGTGTATCAAGCGAAGGAGCTGACGGTGTCCACGCGGGGCCGGGGGCTCGTGGACATCACCGGCGAGGTGCAGTGGGCGGTGAAGAGCACCGGCATCCACGAGGGCCTGTGCACGCTGTTCCTGCACCACACCAGCGCGTCGCTGATCATCGGTGAGAACGCGGACCCCGTCGTCCAGCGCGACCTGGAGGCGTTCTTCTCCCGGCTGGTGAAGGACGGGGACCCGCTCTTCCAGCACGACGCGGAGGGCCCGGACGACATGCCAGCGCACGTGCGCGCGGTGCTCACGCAGGTGTCCCTCACCGTGCCGGTGAAGGACGGCGAGGCGGACCTGGGCACGTGGCAGGCCGTCTACCTCTGGGAGCACCGCACGTCGCCGCACCGCCGCCGCGTCACCGTGTCCGTGATGGGCGGCTGAAGCGCTACAGGTCGCGGACGGTGGCGACGACGGCCGCGCCGCCGCGGCGCTTCCGGGGCTGCTCCCGGGCCTGTCCCCGGATGCGCACCCAGGTGCCCGGGTCGTCCGGCATCGCGTGGGCCATGGACCAACCGGTGGGCACGTCGGGCGTCGTCCACGCGTAGAGGGTGCGCGCGTCCTTCGGGGCCAGGTTGATGCAGCCGTGGCTCACGGGCTCGCCGAAGCGGTCGTGCCAGTAGGTGGTGTGCAGGGCGAAGTCGCCCTCGAAGAACATCGTCCACGGGACGGTGGCCACGCGGTAGCTGGCGCTGCCCATGCGGCCGGTCATGTCCGCCTCCGCGAACTTCACCCAGACGCGGAACAGGCCCTCGGGGGTGTCGGTGCCGGGTTTGCCGGAGGAGATGAGCGTGGCGTAGACGGGACGGTCGCCCTCGTAGGCGATGAGCACCTGGGCCTCCAGGTCCACGTCCAGCCACCGCGCGCCGGGCTCCACGATGGACGGCGCCGCCAGCGACCACGCGACATGCAGGTCGTCGCGCGCCACCCAGTGGTCCTCCGCGATGCGCACCCACTGGCCATCCGGGGACAGCTCCCGCACGGAGACGACCGTGCGGGGCGGGAGCACCGTCTGCCGCTCACCGCGCGGCTCCGGGGCGCGGCGCACCACCACGTCCGAGCGGGGCGCGGCGCGCGACTGCGCCCACGCGAAGGGCATGGGCAGCGCCGCGAGCGCCTCCGCGTCCAGGCCGCTGAAGTCGGAGGGGCGGTGCTCGCGCAGCACGCGCGCCTCGAAGTACTGGCCCTCCGAGGTGCGCCAGAACGTGCGGCGGCCCACCTTCACCTGCCCCAGGAGCTTCACGGTGACGGAGCCCTTGAGCAGCACGCCCTGCCGCCGCTTCCGGGCGAGCGCGAGGCTGGGGTAGGCGCGCACGCGGCGGCCCACCACGCGCGCGTAGATGCCGGGCGTGAGCGCGCCCTCGTCCACGCGGGGCAGCGTGCGCACGCGGGGCTCGCGGAAGTTCTGCTCCAGGTAGCGCTCGCAGACCCAGCCCCGGGGCTCCAGCTGCACCCAGGTGTCGCAGTCCGGGCCGCGCATCGCGCCCTTCCACCGCACGCGCATGTCCTGGGCCACCGTGCCCAGCGACGGCGAGTCCTGCCGGGGCTCCGAGCGCACCGCGATGGAGCGGCGCACCCGCAGCGACCCCGCGTCCGGTGCGTAGGGGATGGCGTAGGGCTCCAGGCCCGCGTCCGCGACGTCGGACGGTGACTCGGCGACGGCGCCCTCGTCGTCATCGGTCCCCGCGCCAGACATCGGATCCACGGCGGGGGGCGGCCCGTTCACGCCCGAGCCGGGGCGCGGCTCCAGGGTGGGCGGCGCGGAGCCGGTCGTGTCGGCGATGGCCTCCGGTGAAGCGGGCTCCGGAGCGGAGTCCTCCGCGTCGATCACCGGCTCACCATCGGGCCCCAGCTCCAGCACGGGGACCTCGGACTCGGTGATGACCTGCGGCTCCTCTTCGCCCGGCAGCGCTTCGGTGCTCGAGCCGGGAAACGAGGCCCGCGACAACGAAGGCTCCAGCGACAACGCGAGCGCGCTGCCCGCGCCCGCGTCCTCCGACGGATCCACCAGCCCCACCAGCGCCGAAGCCGTGGCGTGCGGCACGCCGCCGTCATCCGACGGCGCGGGGGCGGTGGCCTGCCACGCGGAGCGCAGCGCCTGCGCGGACTCCGTGGGAGGTGGCTCGGCTTCGGGAGCGGAGGCCACGGCTGCCGGCTCCGCCTCGGGCACCGCGCCCCCCGCATCCGCTGCCGCGAGGGGAACGGGAGGCTCCACCGGAGCGCACGCGAAGAACATCAGGGGAAGTCCGAGGAGGAACCAGCGGCGCATACAGGCCGCAACGCTACGGGTCCGCGCTGACATCCTCAACGTCGGCCCAGGTGCGATCTCCTGCGCGGCGGACCGCGTGGGTGGGCAGGGCTTGCGCTCCGAACGGCGATTGCCGCGAGCGGCGGAAAGCGTCGCCCCCCACCGCCGAATCCCGCCGTGCGGCGGTGTCCCAGACGGGGCGGATCAGCTCCGGCCTTCCGCGGGCGGAATGGCTTCGGGCTGCTCGGGGGCTTCCAGCAACTTGTAGAGCGTCTTGCGGTCCACGCCCAGCAGGCGCGCCGCTTCGCTCTTGTTGCCGCCCACATGCTGGAGCACGTGCGCCGCGTACCGCCGCGACAGCTCCGCGAGGCTCGGCAGGTCTCCCGCGAGTCCGGTGAGCCGCTTGGGCGCGTCACCAATGGGCTCCGGGAAGTCCGGCGGGCCCAGCACGCCCGTGACGTTCAGCGCGAGCGCCCGCGCCATCACGTTCTCCAGCTGCCGCACGTTGCCCGGCCAGTCGTACACCGTGAGCCGCGCCATCGCGTCCGCCGTCACCACCGGCCGCACGCCGCCTCGCGCGTGCAGCGCGGCGAAGTGCTCCACCAGCGCCGGGATGTCCTCACGCCGCTCGCGCAGGGGCGGCAGGTGCAGGTGCACCACGTCCAGCCGGTACAGCAGGTCCTCGCGGAACAGCCCTTCCGTCACCCGGGCCTTCAGGTCCTTGTTCGTCGCCGCCAGCACGCGCACGTCGACCTTCACGGGAACGCTCTCGCCCACGCGGCGGATCTCCCCCTCCTGGAGCACGCGCAGCAGCTGCGACTGGACCTTCATCCCCACGTCGCCAATCTCATCCAGGAAGAGCGTGCCGCCGCTGGCCTCCTCGAACAGGCCGCGCCGCGCGCCCGAGGCCCCCGTGAAGCTGCCCTTCGCGTGGCCGAACAGCTCGCTCTCCATCAGCGATTCGGTGATGGCCCCGCAGTCGATGGGGATGAACGGACCGCTCGAGCGCGCCGAGCGCTTGTGCAGCGCCCGCGCCACCATCTCCTTGCCCGTGCCCGTCTCACCGGTGATGAGCACCGGCACGTTGCTGGTGGCCGCGCGCGCCACCTGCTTGTAGACCTCCAGCAGCGCCTGGCTGCGGCCCACGAGCGACGTGCGCTCCACCTGCTTGCGCAGCGTGCGGTTCTCCTCCACCAGCCGCTTCTGCTCCAGCGCCCGCTTCGCCACCCGCATGATGGCGTCCACGTCGAACGGCTTGGACAGGTAGTCGAAGGCGCCCTGCTGGATGCTGTCCAGCGCGCCCTCGATGTTGCCGAACGCCGTGACGACGATGACGGGCGTGTCCGGCAGGTTCGACTTCACCGTCTGGAGCACCTTCAGGCCGTCGCCCGGGTCGGGCATCGCCATGTCCGTGAGCACCAGGTCGAAGGGCTGCTCGCCCATGCGCTCCGCCGCGCCCTTGGGATCCGCCGCCTGCGTCACCGGACCCAGCACGCCCAGCAGGCGTTGAAGCAGGTCCCGCGCATGCGGGTCATCGTCCACGACGAGGATTCGGGATGAGCTCATGAGGCCTTGCGGATGGAGGAGTCGCCGGACTGCGGCCCGGACTCCACCACATGCGGCGCCTGTGCGCGCGCGACACGTGCGAACCGCACGCGGATCCGCGTCCCCTTGCCCTCCTCCGAGTGCACCGTGAGCGTGCCGCCGTGCGCCTCCACCACGCGCCGGGTGGTGGCCAGCCCCAGGCCGTGCCCCGGAATGCCGCGCACCTCCGCGGCCCGGAAGAACGGCTGGAAGAGCGACGCCTGCGTCGCCGCGCTCATGCCCAGGCCGTTGTCCGTCACCTCCACCACCGCGTCCGCCCCTTCCGTCGCCACCCGCACCTTCACGCGGGGATCCGGCCGCCCGGCCGTGTACTTCACCGCGTTGGACAGCAGGTTGCGCGCCACCACCTGGAGCAGCTGCGCGGGGCAGTCCACCCGGACGCCCGGCTCCAGCTCGCGCTCCAGCGCCACGCCCAGCGCCGACGCCGTCTGGCTCACCTCCAACAGCAGCGTGCTCACCGCCGTGTCCAGCTCCCCCTGCGTCCCGTCGCCCCGCGTGCCCGCGCGGCAGAAGCGCAGCAGCGCTTCAATCAGCTCGCCCATGCGCACCGCGCTGGACTCGCACTGGGAGATCATCTCCAGCGCGCCGGGGTCCTTCACCGCGCCCGAGCGGCGGATGAGCGTCAGGTAGCCCTTGAGCGGGGACAGCGGGCCCATCAGGTCGTGCGCCACGCGGCGGGTGAACGCGTCCAGCTCCTGGTTGTGCCGCCCCAGCTCCTCCAGCTGCCCCTGGATGGTGGCGTCCTGGCGCTTGAGCAGGGACATGATGTGCCAGCCCACCAGCATGGACAGCAGGATGGCCAGCAGCGTGGTGGCCGCGCCCAGGGCCGTGTTGCGCACCCGCAGCGTGCCCAGCCGCCCCACCAGCACGCGCGCGTCGGAGGCGTTCTCCGTGGCCAGCTGTCCCGCCAGCTGGTCCACCTCCGCCGCCATCGGACGGATGCTCTCCACCAGGTGGCGCCGGGCGCGCTCCGCGTCGCGCTGCCGTGAGAACACCGCCACCGCGCGCACCTGATCCGCCAGCGCCTGGCACGCGCCGTTGAAGCGCAGCCAGACCTCCTTCTCCCCCGGCGGCAGGTGGCGCATGTACGCCTCGGAGGCCCGGCGGATGCTGCCCAGGATGTCCTCCATCACCGCGTCCGCTTCCTTGCGCTCGGCGTCGCCGCTGGCGCGCACGTGCGCCTCGATGGCGGACTCCAGCGACATCACGTCCACGCGGATGCGGCCAATGAGGCTCGCGCGCTCCAGGGCCTCCAGCACCAGCGCGTCCACCTGACGCCCCGTGCGCACCTCCGTCAGGAGCATGAAGCCGGTGACGCCCGACAAGAGCATCACCACGAAGAAGAAGCCCGTGCGGTAGCCACGGATCTGTCTCCGCGAGTTCGTCGCCACGGGCACACTCCTTTGGAGAATCCGAAGAGGAAGCAGGCGTCCCTCGTGAGGACGCCCGCGAAAGACCTACGGCACCGGCCGGGTGGCCGCCGGAGAGGACTCGCCCGGCAGGGGAGGCTGGGTGCGCCGGCGCGCGCGCTCCAGCGCGGACTCGTACCACACGTCCGACAGCTCCTCGTGCAGCGCCGCCAGCTCACGCTGCCGCGCCAGCAGCTGCGCGTTGTGCTCCTCCAGCGCGTGGCGCTCCGTCTCCAGCCGCGCCAGCTCGTCCGCCGTCGTCGAGCGCGCCTGCTCCGCTTCAGCGCGAGCCTGCTCCGCCTCCGCGCGCTCCTGGGCCAGCTCCTCCAGCGCGGACTCCAGCGCCGCCATCTTCGCCGCCAGCGACTCCGTGCGCTCGCGCTCGGCCTGGTACTCGCGCTGCCACCGCTCCGTCTCCAACACCTGGGCCTGGAGGACTTCGGGCGGAATGGTCGCGGCGCATCCCACTCCCAGCGACGCCATACTCCATGCGACCAGCAGGTGCCGCATACGCCATCTCTCCCGACGCCGGGTCGCGCGACATGCACGACGAGGACGACCGGGCTTCATCCTCCATTCAAGGTCCCGGCGCGTGGCGCTCGGGATGGGAGAACGCGGTGCAGCTTGCAGAAGAGCGTCGTTGCCGTCAAAGCAACGTGCGCCTGCCTGGGGAGCTTGCACCCATCGTTGCAATTACAACTGAGGAGATTCTCCCCAGGGCGAATCCGCTCCCACACCGGGAAACCCTCGAAGTTGCTCAAAACCAGGGCTGGCACGGCGGGTGCTCAAGGGACAGGACAACAACCGATGCAATTCCGCGTCGGCGTGTCGTCCCCGGAGCCAACCATGAAGACCGTCATCGTCGCCGCCCTGTTCGCCGCTTCCGCCGCCTTCGCCAACACCCCGGCCCCGGCCGCCGCCCCCGCCGCGCAGCCCGCTCCCGCCGCCGAGGCGAAGACCGAGGCCGCCGCCCCCGCCCCCGCGGCGCAGGGTGAAGTGAAGGCCGAGACGAAGACCGAGACCAAGGCGGGCAAGAAGGCCGGCAAGAAGGCCGACAAGAAGGCCACCACCCCCGAGACGAAGACCGAGGGCTGATCCCTCTCCACCGGCCGCCCATTTCCAAGGATGGGCAGGACGCGGTGCCCGACAGGGGCTCCCTCTCACGAGGGTGCCCCTGTCGTCGTTTCAACAGTCCGAACCACGCCTCTCTTTGCTTCTCGTGATTTCAGCCAAACCACCATTTGACAGGAACAAAGGAATCCTGCTTAATGTGACTTGCGTGGATGACGGCTCATCCGCGACAGGAAGGGGCGCCCCCCTCCCCCCCTTCAAGCGAGACGGTCATGGTGGAAGCGTTCACGAAGGTGTCCGAAGCGTCGCGGTTGCTGCTGGACAAGGGTCTGTGCCCGGCCACGGGTTCCGAGGCCCTGGGCATGGTGGCCCGCACGCTGAAAGTGGATCGCGCCTGCATCTTCGAGAACCGCACCACGAACCTGGCGGGCCGCTTCCTCACGGACCTGCGCCACGCGTGGGCGGAGCCGGGCGTGGTGTCGCCGCTGGCGCACCCGGTGCTGCGGGCCCTGGCGCTGCGCGACTACGCCATGGCGTGGACGGACATGCTGGAGGCGGGGATGGTGGTGTCCTGCGCCTCCCGTGAAGCGCCGCCGATGATGCGCGAGCTGCTGGAGCGCCAGGGCGTCCAGTCCGTCCTGATGTGCCCCATCGTCCCGGCCAAGCAGTGGTGGGGGTTCGTGGCGTTCGAGGACTGCCGCCAGGCGCGCGTGTGGCGCCCGGAAGAGGTGTCGCTGCTCAAGTCGCTGGCGCGGGCGATTGGCGCGTCGGTGCGGCACGCGAACATGCGCACCTCGCTGTCCCAGGTGCGCACCAACCTCACCAGCGTGCTGCGCCCCGTCGCCGGGGATACCTGAGCCGCACCCCGGGTCATGGCTGCCCGGCCGCCGGGCGGACGGGAGGGGCCCTCCGGGGGCGGTGGGGAGCGGTAACGCGGCGTCCCGTTTCTGCTACCCTCGCCGCCCTGCGCCCCGCCCATGTCCTCGATTGAGCCCACCGCCATCAGCCGTCCCCGGACTCCGGATCTCATCAGCGGCTACCGCCTGGAGAAGCTCGTCGGCGCGGGCGGCATGGGAGAGGTCCACAAGGCCACCCAGCTGTCGCTCGGCCGCACCGTCGCGGTGAAGCTGCTCAACCCGGAGCTGGCCAAGGACCCGTCGTTCATCGCGCGCTTCCAGAAGGAAGCCGCGGCGCTCGCGGCCCTGAGCCACCCCCACGTCGTCGCCATCGTCGACAAGGGGAAGACGGACAGCACCTACTACCTGGTGATGGAGTTCGTGGACGGCCCGTCCCTGCGCGAGCTGATGCGCAGCCCTCAGCTGGACACGCCCCTGCTGCTGCGGCGGATGCTCGAGATCTGCCGCGCCATCGAGTACGCGCACGGCCGGGGCGTCATCCACCGCGACCTGAAGCCGGAGAACATCCTGCTGGATCAGCAGGCCGGCGGCATCGCGAAGGTGTCCGACTTCGGGCTGGCGTCCTTCCTGGACGACGCGACGGTGGCGTCGCGCTACGCGCTCACGTCCACGCACGTGTCCATGGGCACCATCTCGTACATGGCGCCCGAGCAGCGCGTGGACGCGAAGAGCGCGGACGCGCGCGCGGACATCTTCTCCCTGGGCGTCATCCTCTACGAGACCTTCGCGGGCGAGGTGCCCCTGGGCACCTTCGACCCGCCGTCGCGCAAGCGCCCGGGCCTGGACCCGCGCGTGGACGCCATCGTGATGCGGTGCCTCAAGCCGGATCCCGACGACCGCTACCCCTCCGTGAGCGCGCTCATCGCGGACCTGGAGCCGCTGGTCCCCGGCAGCCTCCTGTCCATGCCGCCCCTGCGGATGACGCGCATGCAGCGCGTGAAGCACGCGGTGCGGCGCGCGGCGCGCGTGGTGGCGCAGACGGCCGCGCTGCTGGTGGTGCTGGCCGCCCTGGGCGTGCTGGGCGTGGCGTGGCACCGCAGCGGGCAGGTGCACACGCAGGTGATGCCGGGCGCGGCCATCATGGGGAAGCTGGGCGCGGACGCGCCTCGCAACGGCCCCGGGCGGCTGGAGGACGTCACCCCGGACAAGCGGCGTGTGACCATGGGCGAAGGGCCGGACTCGCCGCAGTTCCTGGTGGCCGGCCGGCGACTCTCCTTCGAGAACAAGGCCCTGGTCTTCCCGCCCCGGGACGACTGGGCCGGGTCCGAGGACGACCGCTCCCAGTCCGAGAACAAGACGAACCTGCGCGTGGGCCGCGCCCGCGTGGACGTGATGGGGCTGGTGGGCGGCGTCGCGCGGCTGAGCGCGCGCGTGCGCGCCGAAGCGCCTCCGCCCACCTGGGTGCGCCGCCTGAAGGAAGTGCTGGAGGGTCCGCCGCCGGATCCGGTGGCCGCCATCCTCCTGACGGGCCGCGAGGGCCGCTTCGTGGCGCTCGTGCACCACGGCGCGGGCGCGCCGCTGGCCCTGGAGTGGGCGCTGGGCGAGCGCCGCGGCACCATGCTGGGCCTCCCGTCCCCAGCGGGGGAGGCGCGGCTGGAGCTGTTCGTCACGGAGGACGGCGTGATGCAGGCCTTCGTGGGGCAGGGCAAGGATCAGCGCCCCATCGCGGAGCCCCTGGACCTGGGCCCGGACTGGCAGGGCCAGTTCGGCGAGCCCCCCGCGCCGGCCGTCGGCTGCATCGAGGGCACCTGCAGCTTCGAGGGGTTCACCTACACGGTGGATCGGCCCGTCCCCGTGGCGGAGGCCCCGTCCACGCCCATGGTGGTGGCCCCGCAGCAGCAGCCCGCGCGCACGGTGGCGTCCAATACGGTCCCGGCGAAGGCGGTGGTCCCCAAGAAGGTGACGCCCCCGCCGCCCCCGCCCAAGCGCCAGCCAGTCAAGGCGGCCCCCGCCAAGTCCACGAAGCGCCGCTAGGGGAACAGCCAGGGCCGTTCCCGGACACGCACCGCAAGGGGAATATGGCCTCTCCGGGGGGATTGCATTATCCCTCGGCTCCCCTATGCGCACCTTTCGTCGCGGCCTGACCGCGCTCGCCCTCGTCGCTGGCCTCACCGGCTGCCCCCGGCCGTCCTCCGTCGTCGCGCCCCACGTGCTCGAATCCGCCGCCGAGCGCGCCGGACGGGGCGACGCGGAGGCGCGCACGCTCGCGTTCGCGGGCTTCCACGCGTACCTCGTCACGGGGGACGCGAAGCTGGCGCAGGAGCGCTTCGACGCCGCCGTGAAGCAGGACCCGGGCGACCCGTACGCCCTGGAGGGGCAGGCGCTGCTCGCGCGGCGCAACGGCCAGTCGGACCGCGCGCTCGCGGCGTCGCTGGAGGTGGTGAAGCGCGCCCCGCGCCACCCGGTGGCCGCCATCGCCGCCCGCTATGTGTTGGACCGGGTGGGCACGTCGCGCGCGGAGGACGACACCATCCTGAAGGGCGTGGACGCGGGGCTCGCCGCCGGCGCCCAGGGAGAGACGGCCTACCTGTTGCGCGCCGCGCGCCTGGCGGTGGCGAGCCTGCGCGCGGACGCGGCCAGCCAGGCCCAGACGCTGAAGGACCTGGGCGGCGCGAGCGAGGCCACGCTGGTGGGCCCCTTCTCTCCCTTCCACGTGCTGTCCATCGACGAGGCGCTCGCGCCGGAGAAGGACGGGGCGTTCACGGGGCCCTTCACCGGGGCGTTCGGCCCGCTCGCGGTGCGCACGCTGCGCGCGCCGGACGGCCGGCTGGACCTGGGCGGCGAGCCCGGCCACGGGGACATGTACGCGCTGGGCATCGACGCGGAGGTGGCGCAGGCCGGCGTGTACGTGCTGCGCACGGTGAGCCAGACGTCGCACCGTGTGATGATGGACGGCGCCCCCGTGCTGGAGCGCCGCGACTGGGCCCGCACCGCGTCCACGGTGAGCGTGCGGGCGCTGGAGCTTCCCGCCGGCAAGCACCGCTTCGTGGTGAAGATGTCCCGGGACAACACCCAGGGCGGCCTCACCTTCGCGCTGCTCAAGGCGGACGGGAGCGCGGCCCAGGTGCGCCTCACCGCCGCCACCGGGCCCGCGCCGCGCTGGAGCGCATCGGCCCCTGGCGAGGCGGAGGCCCCCGCCCTGTACCCGGGCGTGGAGGACCTGGCGCAGGCGCTCCAGGGCGAGGCCGGCGAGACGCTGGCCACGTTCCTCGCGGTGCGCGACGGACTGGCGCGCGACCCGGACGGCGCGAAGCGGCTGATGTCGAAGCTGGAGGCGACGACGCCCGCGCTGCTCACCCTGCGCGCGGAGCAGGCCGCGCAGGACCGCGGCATCCCGTCCAAGGTGGCGCGCGGCCGGGCCACGCGCGACCTGGAGGCGGCGCTGGCGAAGGACCCGGGGAACGTGAGCGCGCTGCTCCTGCGCGCGAACCTCTTCCTGGATGACGGCCAGCCGGCCACCGCGCTGGACACGCTGAAGACGGCGCGCGACGCGGTGAAGCCCGCGGGCTTCCCGGTGCACCTGCTGCTGGCCCGCGCGGCGCTGGCGCTGGACGTGGACGCGCAGGCGGAGGTGGCCCTGGCGTCGGCGCTGGAGGCCCAGCCGGGGCTGTGCGAGGCGCTGGGGCTCCAGTACTCGCTGGCGCGCAGGCGCGACGCGGTGGCGCGCACCGACGACCTGGTGAAGGCCCAGGAGGGCTGCCCCGGCGCGGACGCGCGCAGGGTGGACCACCTGCGCACGCGCGGGGACCTGGAGGGCGCGGCGAAGGGCTACCAGCAGCTGCTGACCCAGGACCCGGACAACCTCACCACCGCCGCGTCGCTGTCCGCCACCTACGTGAGCCTGCGCCGCTACGACGACGCGGCGAACGTGCTCCAGTCGCTCGCCACGGTGTGGCCGCGCAACTCGGAGATCCTCAAGCGGCTGGCGGACGTGCGCGAGTACGCGGGCCAGGGCGCGGAGGCGCTCAAGCTGCGTGAACAGGCGCTCAAGCTGGACGGCAGCGACCTGTCGCTGCGCCGCGCGGTGGAGCGCGCGAAGTCGGGCAGGGAGCTGCTGGCCGCGTACGCCATCGACGGGAAGGAGGCGCTGAAGGCCTACGAGGCGGCGCCCGTCACCGGCGGCAGCTCCGCGGCGTACGTGCTGGACGCGGCGGCGGTGCAGGCGTTCCCGGACGGGTCGCTCGTCAACCGCATCCACACCATCCAGAAGGCGCTGGAGCAGTCGGGCGTGCAGGAGATCGCGGAGGTGAACCTCCCGCGCGGCGCCCAGGTGCTGGCCCTGCGCACGCTCAAGTCCGACGGCCGCGTGCTGGAGCCGGAGAACTTCGAGGGCAAGGACACCGTCAGCCTCCCCGGCGTGCAGGTGGGCGACTCCGTGGAGGTGGAGTACCTGCTGGCGGAGAACGACCGCGGCCCCGCGCAGCCGGGCTTCACCGCGTCCGCCTTCTACTTTCAGATCGCCAACCAGCCGAACGCGTGGAGCACGTACACCGTCGTCGCGCCCAAGGGCAGCGGCATGAAGGTGGACGCGCACGGCATGAAGGCGCCGCCGCCGGAGGTGAAGGGCGACGTGGAGGTGTTCCACTACGACGCGCGCCGCGTGCCGCCGTTCATCCCGGAGCCGGACGCGCCGCCGTCCGGCAATGAGTACCTGCCCTTCGTGATGGTGGGCGCGGGAGAGACGGGCAACGACGGGCTGGCGCGCGTGTACGGCGACGCGTTCCAGGACCGGTGGCTGCTCACCTCGGAGGTGGAGGACTTCGCGCGACAGGCCACGCAGGGCAAGAAGGGCCTGGAGGCGGTGAAGGCGCTGCACGCCGCGGTGATGAAGCGCTTCTCTGGGCGGGACGCGAGCCTGGCGCAGTCCGCCGCCTCCACCGTGGCGCAGGACCGGGGCAGCCGGCTCACCGTGATGAAGGCGGGCCTGGAGTCCCTGGGCATCCCGTCGCGCATCGCCGCGGTGCGCACCTTCAACACCGACCCCGCGACGTACCTCTTCCCCGCGGACGCGCTGCTGCCCTACGCGGCGCTGCGCGTGGAGGTGCCGGGAGAGCAGCCGGTGTGGCTGGACACGTCCGTGCGCTTCGGCCCCTTCGGCGAGCTGCCCGAGGCGGCCATGGGCGAGCGCGAGGCGTACCTGCTGCCGGAGCCCGGCAAGGCGCTGCAGAAGGTGAAGACGCCGCCGCTCAAGCCGCGCGCGGGCAAGGACGTGAAGCTCACCCTGGAGCTCACCGCCGAGGGCAAGCTCAGCGGCCAGGGCGAGGAGACCTACTCCGGCTTCGAGGCCGCGCAGATCGCCGACGCCTTCGAGCAGCTCTCCGCGGAGAGCCGCAACCAGGCGCTCCAGGGCGCGGTGGCGCGCTACTTCGGCGGCGCGGAGCTCAGCTCCGTGAAGCTGGAGCACCTGGAGGAGGTCGGCGCGCCCTTCGTGCTGCGCTACGCGTTCACCGTGCCGCGCTTCGGGCGCGTGGAGGGCGACAGCCGCATGGCGCTGGGCCCCCTCACCTTCCCCGCGCTCCTGGGCCGGCGCTACGTGCAGCTGTCCACCCGCACCACGCCGCTCTACATCGACGACACGGAGTCCACCCGCACGCAGGTCGCCCTCACGCTGCCCCAGGGCTGGAAGCTCAGCGACCCGCAGGCCAGCCTGAAGGTGGACAGCGAGTTCGGCCGCTTCACCCGCGCGGAGAAGCAGGACGGCCGCACGCTCTCCATCGCGGAGTCCATCCTGCTGCCCCGCGCCCGCATCACCCCGGCGGAGTACGAGAAGTTCTCCGGCTTCGCGGGTGACGTGGACCTGCTCCAGGTGCGCGAGCTGTTCCTCGTGAAGCAGTAGCCCCGGCGCGGGCCCTGGCCGGTGCGGTCCCCCCGCGCCGGCCAGGAGCCTGCTCACCCGAGGCGTCCTGGACGGCCGGTGCCCGGGCTCACGGCTGCTGGAAGATGGCGATGCTGGGCGTGCCGTCCTCGCCGATGTAGCCGCGATACATGCCGCTGGAGTTGAAGGGCATGGCCACGTGGCCCTGGCGGTCCATGGCGATGACGCCGCCCTCGCCGCCGGCCTTCACCAGCACGTCGTGGACGACGAAGTTGGCGGCCTCCAGCAGCGGCAGGTCCTGGTACTCGACGCGGGCGCAGATGTCGCGCGCCACCGTGTAGCGGATGAAGAACTCGCCGTGCCCCGTGGCGGACACCGCGCAGCGCTCATCCGCGTAGGTGCCCGCGCCGATGATGGGCGAGTCCCCCACCCGGCCGAAGCGCTTGTTGGTCATGCCACCCGTGGACGTGCCCGCCGCGAGGTTCCCCTCCTGGTCCAGGGCCACCGCGCCCACCGTGCCGAACTTGTGGTCGCCGGTGATGGGGTCCATGCCGGGCGTCAGCGCCGCGCCCGGGCGCGGCTCGGCGGGAGGCACCTGCCCTGGCGCCGCTGGAGGTTGAGCGGGCGTCTCCTGCCGAGGCTCCGACGACGGCGCGGAGGGAGGCGGCTGGGGCGCGGAGGGGCCCTGCTTCGCGCGCTCCTGCTCCAGCGCCCGCTGGAGCCCCTGCCAGCGCTCCTCCGTGTAGAAGTACTTCGCGTCCACCAGCGGCACGCCCTGCGACTGGGCGAACGCCTCCGCGCCGTCGCCCACCATCATCACGTGCGGCGACTTCTCCATCACCAGACGCGCCAGGTCGATGGGGTTCTGGATGTGGTGCACGCCGGCCACCGCGCCCGCCATCCGCGTCTTGCCGTCCATCACCGCGGCGTCCAGTTCGTTGACGCCCTCGTGGTTGAACACCGCGCCCTTGCCCGCGTTGAAGTACGGCGAGTCCTCCAACACGCGGATGGCGGCCGTCACCGCGTCCAGGCTGCGGCCTCCCTTCGCCAGCACGGCGTGGCCCGCCTGGAGCGCCTCCGTGAGCGCCGCGCGCACCGCCGCTTCGCGCTCCGGCGTCAGGTTCTCACGCGAAATCACCCCCGCGCCGCCGTGGATGACCAGCCCCCACTTCGGCTTCACGCGCGGCGGCGCATCCGTGCGCAGGGCCGCCTCGTCGCGCGCGGCGCCCACTTGCGATGACGTGGCACAGCCCAGCGGGGCCAGCAGCAGCGCGGTGCCCGCGAGCAGGCTCCGGTGCAGCCAGGAAGAAAACGAGGGGGACATGCCGTGCGCCTCCAGAAGGGGACCGCGCTCCGGTGGCGACACACCGCCGGAAGGACGGGTGCCTCCGTCGTAGAGCCGTTCACCCGAGCCCGTCCAGGCCTGACTCATGCCGCGTCGCACCAGCCAGGAGCGCTCCATCCCGCCGGCACCCCGAGCCCCTGCTCGCCCGTCTGCCCTCGGCTTCCCCTGCCGGCGGGGCATGGACACCCTGCACGATTGGGTTGTCGGGAACCTACGGACACGGGGAGGGTGAAGTGATGAGGAAGCTGAAGGGGATGCGGGTGGCCGTGCTAGCGGCGGATGGCTTCGAGCAGGTGGAGCTGACGCGGCCGGTGAAGCGCCTGGAGCACGAGGGCGCGCGCGTCACCATCGTCTCCCTCCACAAGGGCCGCATCCGGGGCATGAACCTGCTGGTGCCCGGCCGCAAGGTGCGCGTGGACGCCACGCTGCGTGACGTGAAGGCCGCGGACTTCGACGCGCTGCTGCTGCCCGGCGGCTTCATGAACCCGGACTTCCTCCGGCAGAGCGCCCTGGCGCTGGACTTCGTGAAGGACGCGGACCTGCTGGACATGCCCATCGCGGTCATCTGCCACGGGCCCTGGCTGCTCGCGTCGGCGGGCCTGCTGGAGGGCCGCCACGTGACGTCGTGGCCCGGCATCCGCAACGACATGGAGAACGCGGGCGCGCACTGGACGGACGAGCCCGTGGTGCGCGACGGCAACTGGGTGTCCAGCCGGGGACCGCACGACCTGCTCGCGTTCGAGCACGCGCTGGTGGAGCTGTTCGCCGAGCGCATGTCACCCGCCATCACCCACCGGGAGACGGCGGCGCCAGGCTGGCCCCGATGGGTCGCGGGTGGACTGGCCGCCGCGGCCACGCTGGGGCTGGTGGCGCGGGGCCGCAAGGCCCTGGCCTGAGTCAGGGCACCTGGAGCTCCCGGATGCTGTCATCCGAGCAGCGGTAGCCCACGCGCCCCTGGCAGGCGTCCACGACGATGGGGGTGCAGGCCGTGTCCGCCGCGCGATTGGCACTACAGGCCGAGATGGACGTCCGAAGCCACAACGCCGCCTCCACGTCCCAACGGGCCGTGCCCCGCGCGAGGGACTCCTGGCCCACCTTCGCCATACAGGCCCGATGACGCAGACAGCGGGGGGCATCCGAATAGACGCAGGCGGGCTCCGCATCCATCGCATCCACCGCCACCGCGGGCATGCACCGGCGGATCCGCTCGGCGAGGAGCTTCCCGGCCTCGGTGGCGTACTTCTCGCTGGTGGTGGCCGCGGTGAACAGGACCTCGTCGCGACAGTCGCTCTCCCCCGTGCGCCCCCGCTCGATACACTCGGCGCTGCCCTTGCAGCAGCGCTGGAGGCTCTCACGGGCTGCCGGGTGCCTCCACATGCCCAAGTCCCAACCGCTGCCTGGCGGGCCGTCCAACATGCACGGCAGCGAGCCCCACGAGCCCGACCACCGCGTCACGATGACGGGGCCCGTGACCGAGGGGATGCGCTCGTCACCCAGGTCCTCCAGGAAGCCCTCGGACAGCGCCTGCTCGCTCCGCGCGAACATCACCCCCTGCGCTTGCGTGCCACTGCCGTCGTTGGCCTCGACCTTCGCCAGCTCCTGACGGGCCCAGAGGGGCGTGGGGCACGCGAGGACCCCGGGGCCCTGCAAGGCGAGGGGCCGCGTCGCCGGGTCTGGCGTCTCGACGTTGCTCGACCGGTACAGGTCGAGGTCCGGCAGGGACACGCGCACGCCCAGCTTCCACAGCGAGGCATAGGCCCGCTTGCGCGCCTTCTCATCCCCGACCTTCACGGCCTTCAGCGCCGCATCCACCGCCGCCTGCTGCTTCGGCTCCTCGGGCTTCGCTTCCGGCGCCGCCGCGAGCAGCAGCGCCACTCCCAACGCGATCATCATGGGCGGGACCGTAGAGCACCCGCCCGGCGATTTCACATCCAGCCGAGCTGGAGCCGGGCCACGTCCGACATGCGGCCCTGGTCCCACTGCGGCTCCCAGACGAGCTCCACGTGGGCCTCCTTCACGCCGGGCACCGCGGACACCTTGGAGCGAACGTCCTCCACCAGCACCTGCCCCATGCCGCAGCCGGGCGCCGTGAGCGTCATCTCGATGTCCACGCGCTGCCCGCCTTCTTCCAACGGCGTGGCCTTGCACGTGTACACCAGCCCCAGCTCCACGATGTTCACCGGGATCTCCGGGTCATACACCGTGC
The DNA here is from genome assembly GCF_009909145.1 of Corallococcus silvisoli. Taxonomy (NCBI): domain Bacteria; kingdom Pseudomonadati; phylum Myxococcota; class Myxococcia; order Myxococcales; family Myxococcaceae; genus Corallococcus; species Corallococcus silvisoli. Next base: position 385,494 of record NZ_JAAAPJ010000001.1, on the reverse strand, counting down.
GCAGCTGCTCCCAGACCTGCTCCTCGTGGAACTCCCCGAGCGGGGCGTCCGGGGCGGGGGCCTTCGCCTTCGCGGCGTAGTCCTCGCCCAGCACGTCCGCGTTCTTCTCGTCGATGCGGAACAGCTGGCCGTACGGGTCCTGCACCGTGACGTTGCCGCCCAGCGTCTGCACCACCGTCAACTCCGAGCCCGCCGGCAGCAACACCTTGTCCCCGCTGGGGATGAGCATCGCGTCCACGTCGCGCTCGATGACCGTCATCGCGCCTCGCATGTCCCCTCCCCTACTCCGTCGACACCGACGTGGAGCGGCCATCCAGCGCCGCGTGCAGCGTGTGCCACGCCAGGCTCGCGCACTTCACCCGCGCCGGGAATTCGCTCACGCCCGACAGCACGGCGAGCTTGCCCAGCGACTCCGGATCCACCTTGTCCGGCCCCTCCGTCACCAGCGTGTGCACGCGCTCGAAGAGGGCCTCGGCCTCCTCGCGCGTCTTGTCCTTCACGGCCCCCGTCATCAGCGACGCGGACGCCTTGGAGATGGCGCACCCCTGGCCCTGGAAGCCGATGTCGCGGATGACGCCGTCCTCCAGCTTGAGCGTGACGGAGAGCTGGTCGCCGCACAGCGGGTTGTAGCCCTCCGCCGCGCAGGTGGCGCCCTCCACCACCCGGAAATTGCGCGGGCGCTTGGAGTGCTCCAGCACCACCTCCTGGTACAGGTCCTTGAGGTCCGAGCTCACGCGAACACCTCCTTCACCTTGTGCAGGCCCTTCACCAGCGCGTCCACGTCCTCCGGCGTGTTGTACAGCGCCAGCGACGCGCGCGCGGTGGCCGCCACCCCGAAGCGCTGCATCAGCGGCTGGGCGCAGTGGTGCCCGGTGCGGATGCAGATGCCCTCCTGGTCCAGGATGGTGCCCACGTCATGCGGGTGCACGTCCTCCAGGGTGAAGGACAGCACGCCCGTCTTGTGGGGCGCCGTGCCCACCAGCTTCAGGCCCGGCACCGACTCCAGCGCCTGCGTCGCGTAGGCCAGCAGCCACTGGTCGTGCTGGGAGACGGCCTCCATCCCCACGGCCTCCAGGTAGCGGATGGCCGCGGCCAGCCCCACCGCGCCCGCCATGTCCGGCGTGCCCGCCTCGAAGCGGTGCGGCACGCGGTTGTAGACGGTCTTCTCCATCGTCACGGAGAGGATCATGTCCCCGCCGCCCTGGTACGGCGGCAGCGACTCCAGCATGGCCAGCTTCCCGTACAGCACGCCGATGCCCGTGGGCCCGAAGAGCTTGTGTCCGCTGAAGGCGAAGAAGTCACAGTCCAGGTCCTGCACGTCCACCGGGAAGTGCGTCACCGACTGCGCCCCGTCCACCAGCACCGGGATGTTCTTCGCGTGCGCCTTCGCCACCAGCGCATTGATGGGGTTCACGGAGCCCAGCGCGTTGGACACGTGCGTGATGGCCAGCAGGCGCGTGCGCTCGGTGAGCAGCGCATCCACCGCGTCCATCCGCAGCTCGCCGCGCTCGTCCACCGGAATCACGCGCAGCTTCGCGCCCGCCGCGTCGCACACCATCTGCCAGGGCACGATGTTGGAGTGGTGCTCCATCGCGGAGATGAGCACCTCGTCGCCCGGGCCCACGTGCTTGCGGCCGTAGGTGGCGGCCACCAGGTTGATGGCCTCCGTGGTGCCGCGCACGAAGATGACCTCCCGCACGTCCTTCGCGTGGATGAAGCGGCGCACCGTCTCGCGCGCGTCCTCGAAGGCCTGCGTGGCGCGCTCGGAGAGGATGTGCACGCCCCGGTGCACGTTGGCGTTGTCGTGCGTGTAGTAGCGCATCAGCGCGTCCAGCACCGCCTGCGGCTTCTGGCCGGTGGCGGCGCTGTCCAGGTACACCAGCGGCCGTCCCCGCACCTCCTGTCGCAGGAGGGGGAAGTCCGCGCGCACGCGCGCGAGGTCGAATCCAGGGCCGCTCATCCCTTCACCTCCGTCCGGGCCAGGCCCGGCAGCTTCCACGCCAACAGCTCCTCCACCCGCGCGCGCACCGGGCCTTCCGGCACCGCGCGCACCAGCTCGCTCGCGAACGCCTGCGTCAGCATCCGCTCCGCGTCCAAGCGGGAGATGCCGCGCGAGCGCAGATAGAAGAGCGCGGTGTCATCCAGCCGGCCCACCGCCGTGCCGTGGGCGCACTTCACGTCATCCGCGAAGATCTCCAGCTGCGGCCGGGCGTCCACCTGCGCGCCCTCCGACAGGAGGAGGTTGCGGCTGGTCTGGCTCGCGTCCGTCTTCTGCGCGTCCTCGCGCACGCGGATCTTCCCGTGGAAGGTGCCGCGCGCGCGGTCGTCCAGCACGCCCTTGTAGAGCTCCCGGCTGGTGCAGTGGGGCACCGCGTGGTCCAGGTCCGTCCGGTTGTCCAGGTGCTGCGTGCCCCGGCCCACGAACAGGCCGTTGAGCACGCACTCGCCGCCCTCGCCCGCGAACGCCGCGTGCACTTCATTGCGCGCCAGCGCCCCGCCGAACGAGAACGCGTGCGACTGGAAGCGGCTGTCGCGCCCCTGCCGCGAATACAGCCCGCCCAGGTGCACCGCGCTGTCACCCTCCGCCTGGAGCTTGAAGTGGCGCAGGCTGGCGTTGTCGCCCAGCGACACCTCCGTCACCGCGTTGGTGAAGGTCGCGCCCGCGCCCAGGCTGGCGTACGTCTCCACCAGCGTGGCCTCGCTGCCCTCGCCCGCCACCACGACGACGCGGGGGCTGGCCAGCACCGGCCCGTCGCCGCCGCGCGCGAGGAACAGCAGCTGCACCGGGACCTCGGAGAGCGCCCGGGGCGCGAGCGTCAGCAGCGCGCCCTCCTCCAGCAGGGCGGCGTTGAGCGACGTGAAGGCGTGCGCCGCCGCCCGAGCGCGCTGCCCCAGCGTCTCCTCCAGGAGCGCGCCGTCCTCGCGCAGCGCCTGCGACAGCGGCTTGAGCACCACGCCGCGCGGCAGGCCCGCGAGCACCGACAGCGCCGGCACGAAGCGCCCGTCCACGAAGACGAGCCGGGGGCCGGGCAGCGCGAGCCGCGCCACCGCCTGGGCCACGTCGTCGCCCGCGGACACGTCCCGCACGGGCTGGAAGGGATGCGCCGACAGCGTGGAGACGGGCGTGTACTTCCACTCCTCGTCCTTGGAGGTGGGCAGGCCCCGCGCCTGGAACTGGCCCAGGCCCTCCGCGCGCAGCGACCGCAGCCACGCCGGCACCTCGCCGCCCGCCTGGAAGGCCCGCGCCACGTCCACGTAATGGGACAGGCTCACGGCCGCGCCTCCTTCGCCTTGCCGGCCGCGCCGCCCTCCGCGCCAATCCAGCCGTAGCCCTTCTCCTCCAGCTCCAGCGCCAGCTCGCGCCCGCCCGAGCGCACGATGCGGCCCGCCGCCATCACGTGCACGTGGTCCGGCACGATGTAGTCCAACAGCCGCTGGTAGTGCGTGATGACCACCATCGCGCGGTCCTTCGCGCGCAGCGCGTTCACCCCGCCCGCGACGATGCGCAGGGCGTCGATGTCCAGGCCCGAGTCCGTCTCGTCCAGCAGCGCCAGCCGGGGCTGGAGCACCGCCATCTGGAAGATCTCGTTCCGCTTCTTCTCCCCTCCGGAGAAGCCCTCGTTCACCGAGCGGTTCATGAACGCCGCGTCCAGCTCCACGAGCTTCGCCTTCTCCCGGGCGAGCTGGAGGAAGTCCATCGCGTCCAGCTCCTCCTCGCCCTTCGCGCGGCGCTGCGCGTTGAGCGCCGTGCGCAGGAAGTGCAGGTTGCCCACGCCGGGGATCTCCACCGGGTACTGGAACCCCAGGAACACGCCCGCCTTCGCGCGGTCCTCCGGAGGCGTGCCCAACAAGTCGCGGCCGTCGAAGCGCACCGTGCCCTTCGTCACCTCGTACGTCTCGCGCCCCGCGAGCACGCCCGCGAGCGTGCTCTTGCCGGAGCCGTTGGGGCCCATGATGGCGTGCACCTCGCCGGCGCCGACCTCCAGGTTTATGCCCTTGAGGATCTCCTTGCCGCCCACGCGGGCGTGCAGGTCCTGAATGCTGAGCAGCGACATCACCCCACGCTCCCTTCCAGACTCACGCCCAGCAGCTTCTGCGCCTCTACCGCGAACTCCATGGGCAGCTCCTTGAAGACCTGCCGGCAGAAGCCATTCACGATCATCGACACCGCGTCCTCCTGCGAGATGCCGCGCTGCCGGCAGTAGAAGAGCTGGTCCTCGCCAATCTTCGACGTGGAGGCCTCGTGCTCCACCTGCCCGGTCGCGTTCTTCACCTCGATGTACGGCAGCGTGTGGGCGCCGCACTCGTCGCCCAGCAGCAGCGAATCGCATTGCGTGTAGTTGCGTGCGTTCGCCGCGCTCTTGAGCATCTTCACCTGCCCCCGGTACGTGTTCTGCCCGCGGCCGGCGGAGATGCCCTTGGACACGATGGTGGAGCGGGTGTTCTTCCCGATGTGCACCATCTTCGTGCCCGTGTCCGCCTGCTGCCGGTGGTTGGTGAGCGCCACCGAGTAGAACTCGCCCACCGCGTCATCCCCCTTGAGGATGACGCTGGGGTACTTCCAGGTGATGGCGGAGCCCGTCTCCACCTGGGTCCACGAAATCTTGGAGCCCTGGTGCGCGATGCCGCGCTTGGTGACGAAGTTGTAGATGCCGCCCCGGCCCTCCGCGTCGCCCGGGTACCAGTTCTGCACCGTGCTGTACTTGATGGACGCGCCGTCCAGCGCGACCAGCTCCACCACCGCCGCGTGCAGCTGGTTGGTGTCGCGCATGGGCGCGGTGCAGCCCTCCAGGTAGCTCACGGAGGCGCCCTCGTCCGCGATGAGCAGCGTGCGCTCGAACTGGCCCGTGTCCGCCGCGTTGATGCGGAAGTACGTGGACAGCTCCATGGGGCACTTCACGCCCTTGGGCACGTAGCAGAAGGAGCCGTCGCTGAAGACCGCGGAGTTGAGCGCGGCGAAGAAGTTGTCGGAGAAGGGCACCACCGTGCCCAGGTAGCGCTCCACCAGCTCCGGGTGCTCGCGCACCGCTTCGGAGAAGGAGCAGAAGATGACGCCCGCCTTGTAGAGCTTCTCCCGGAACGTGGTGGCCACCGACACGGAGTCGAACACCGCGTCCACCGCCACGTTCTGCAGCCGCTTCTGCTCCTCCAGCGGGATGCCCAGCTTCTCGTAGGTGCGGAGGATCTCCGGATCCACCTCCGACAGGCTGTCCTTCTTCGGCTTCTGCTTCGGCGCCGAGTAGTAGCGGATGGCCTGGTAGTCGATGGGGTGGTACTTCACCGCCTGCCAGGTGGGCTCCTTCAGCGTGAGCCAGTGCCGGTACGCCTTCAGGCGCCACGCCAGCATGAACGCGGGCTCGTTCTTCTTCGCCGACAGGACGCGGATGACGTCCTCGTCCAGGCCGGGCGGCAGCGTGTCCGCCTCCACGTCGGTGACGAAGCCCGCCTGGTAGCCCTTGCGCGCCAGCTCCTGGATGGTTTCGGTGCTGCTCATGAACGGACTCCCGTGACGGAAGGAGGAAGGCCCGCGGACGCCGGCAGGCCCAGGCCCACCAGCCGCTCCGGCATGCGGGGCACCGGCGCGCGCAGGTCCGCGAGCGTCAGCCGCCCCAGCGCTTCCTGGATGGCTTGATTGATGAGGCGCCAGTGGCCGCGCACCTGACAGACGGACTCCAGCTCACAGGGCGCCCCGGGCGACCCCTGGTGCTGGCCGCACTCCGTGAGGGACACCGGCCCCTCCAGCGCCGTCACCAGCTCCGCCAGCGAGATGGCCTCCGCCGGCCGCGCCAGCCCATAGCCGCCGCTGGCCCCGCGGTGCGACACCACCAGCCCCGCCTGCAGCAGGCCCTTCAGGACCTTGCTCGCGGACGGAAGCGAGACACGCGTGCGCGCCGCCAGCTCTCGCGTGGTGCGGGTTTCCCCGTCCGCGCGCGCCAGCTCGGCCATCAGCACGATGCCGTAGTCGGTCATCTTGCTCATCCGGAGCATGAGTGGGGTGACTCCTGTGGCTGTCGGGGGCCCGATGCCCGCGACGGCCTCTTATGTAATGTGGACCACCGCAGTCCACATTCAAATCCGGACCGCTCCCTTGCCCGCCACATCGGGTGTGGGTTCGCCGCACTCCAGGGTCCAAGCTAGGGTGGGGCCGCCGTCTCCCCCTCCGAGGAGTCCCACCGATGCGCCGTCCCCTTCCCCTCCTGCTCACCGCGCTGCTCCTGACGCTGGTGGGCTGTGAGAAGAAGTCCACGTCCGCCCCCGCGTCCCAGGAGGGAAGCGCCACCGCCGCGCCGCCCGCGGGCAGCATCCTCATTGGCGAGGTGGGCAGCCTCACGGGCCCCGAGGCCACCTTCGGCATCTCCGCGCGCAACGGCATCGACCTGGCGCTCCAGGAGGCCAACGCCGAGGGCGGCGTGCGGGGCCAGAAGCTGGTGGTGCGCGTATACGACAGCCAGGGCCGGCCGGAGGAGGGCGCCCAGGCCGCCACGCGGCTCATCGCGCAGGACAAGGTGGTGGCCCTGCTGGGCGAGGCCGCGTCGTCCGTGTCCATGGCGATGGCGGACAAGGCGCAGGCCGCGAAGGTGCCCATGATCACCCCCACCTCCACCAGCCCGGAGGTGACGAAGAAGGGCGACTACATCTTCCGCGTCTGCTTCATCGACCCGTTCCAGGGCCTGGTGATGGCGAAGTTCGCGCGGGAGAACCTGAAGCTCGACAAGGTCGCGGTGCTCACCGACAACAAGAGCGCCTTCTCCGTGGGGCTGGCGGAGGTGTTCAACCAGAAGTTCAAGGAGTTCGGCGGGACCATCGTCACCAACGAGAGCTACTCCAAGGGCGACACCGACTTCCGCGCGCAGCTCACCGCCATCAAGAACACGAAGCCCGAGGCCGTGTTCGTCCCTGGCTACTACACTGACGTGGGCATCATCGCGCGGCAGGCGCGCGAGGTGGGCCTGCGCGTGCCGCTGCTGGGCGGCGACGGGTGGGACTCCGACAAGCTGTACGAGCTGGGCGGCTCCGCGCTGGACGGCAGCTACTTCTCCAACCACTACTCGCCGGACAACCCGGACCCCATCGTCCAGGGCTTCCTCAAGAAGTACAAGGCCGCCTACGGCGCGGTGCCGGACAGCGTGGCGGTGCTGGCGTACGACGCCGCGCGGCTGCTGGTGGACGCGATGAAGCGCGCGCCGGACACCTCCGGGCCGGCCCTGCGTGACGCCATCGCGACCACGAAGGACTTCCCGGGCGTCGCGGGCACCATCAACCTGGACGCCAACCGCGACGCGGTGAAGCAGGCCGTGGTGATGAAGGTGCAGGACGGCAAGGCGGTGTTCGTCACCACCGTGAAGCCGTAGCGCGCCCCTCGGCCCTGCCGCCCGTCCCCGCCGTCAGGGGATGGGCGACTGGATGACGTAGTAGATGGACTGGAAGTAGGTGTTGAGGGCGCGGATCAGCTGGACGAGGAACGGCCAGCTCATCACGGAGAAGCCGAAGAAGGCCGCCGTGATGACGCCGTACTCCGCCATGGCCTGGCCGCGCTGACGCAGCCCCAGCGCCTTGGGCGTCTTCATTCCTCATCCCCGGAAGGAGCTGAATCGTCCTTGGAAGGCTTCTGGCACTCCTTCACGCAGGTGTCCTTGATCTTCGTGAACATCTGCGTGCACTCGGCGACCTTCTTCGAGCGCTCCTTGCAGAGCTTGGTGTTGCGCGCCAGGTCGTCCACGCAGACCTGAGCGCAGCCCTTGGCCCACGCCGAGGGGGCGACGAACAACACCGCGCCCACGGCCAGCCCCCAACCCCATTGCTTCATCATGTCCTCGCGCTCCTTTCGCGCAGTGCTCATGGCAGGGCCTCCGGCCGCTGCATCAGCGACAGGTGGAACTCCACCTCGTCACTGCCCGTCGCCTGCTTCAGGATGACCTGTCCACGCATGCCCGTGTTGTTCACCACGAACTCCCGCTGCTGGAAGCCTGGAGAGCTGCCAGCCTCCGCCGCCCAGCCCTGAAGGCGCAGCGAGGAGCGGTAGTCCTGCTCCGCCTCTTCCACGCTCCGCGCCGCCACCCGGCCCGTCACCATGGTGTTCTGGAGGCCTTCCATGTTCAACGTCAGGGTGGAGACCTGCCGCAGGTTCGGCGGCACCGGGACCCAGTCCGGCACCTCGGCGGCGCGGCGATGGAGCATGTTGCCCACCTGCCCGGAGGAGACGAAGGCCATCGTCTCGCCGCCCTGGTGCAGCGTGGAGACCAGGCGGATCTCCTCCGTGTCCGGCTCCCAGTACCCCACGTAGCCCGAGTTCTCGCTGAAGCGCGTCCCGATGACGGGCAGGCCCTGGTCCAGGATGACCTTGCGGTAGTGCAGGAGGACTTCGTCCGACGAATCCTTCGTGGTGAAGAAGGCGACGGCGATGGGAACGTCCGGCCCCAGGTAGTCCGCCGCCAGCGCCTCGGGGCGCCCCGCGTTCGGGTAGGGCGGGAAGTACGTCAGCGAGCGCGCCAGGATGGCCTCGTCCCGCTTCGAGCGTTGCACGCCCTCCTCCTGCTTCGCCTCCATCATCTCGGCCTGATCCTCCACGCGCTCCAGCTCGGAGTCCGCCTTGTCGCGATAGGTGACGTCCTCCCAGGCCATGCCCAGCAGCACGCCCACCACGGACACCGAGAACAGCAGTGCCCCTGCGCGGAAAGCGGAGTGATGGGCGAGGTCCTTCAGCACTTCTCCGCATCCTTACAGCCCAGGTACCACTCACCGCGCTGGCCGTGCTTGTAGATGCTCTCGCTCTTGTTGGAGTCCCAGTCCTTCCACTCGGTGGTGAAGTAGTTGGCGCCCCGGCCGCCACGGCCTTCCTGCTTGATGCTGATGGAGGGCGTGGGCGTGCGGCCATCGTGGGGCTTGATGGCGAGGTTCGGCGAGAGCGGACTGTCGCCCATCACCAGGGCCAGCGGCGAGAGCAGGTCCTGGGTGATCCTCTGGCTGAAGGTCGCGTAGGCTTCCGCCATGCTCAAGTACTTCACGCTGGTCCTGTAGGCGGAGCTGACACGGTCATGCAGCTCCCCGCTCTTGTCGCCCGGCTCCGTGTCGGCTTCCTTCGTGAGCGCCCAGGTGTCGGTGATGATGGACATCTGCTGCTGCTTGAGGAAGTAGGCGTTGCCGTCCTTGCCGCCCGTGCCTGCCTCGGCGTTGCCGTGGACGTCGCCCTCGCCCTTCCAGTTCTTCTTCACGAGCTTCGGCTCCTTGCCGAACTGGGGCAGGAACGTCTCCGGCAGCATGTAGTTCTCCACCACCGCGCGGGCGGAGCACTTCACCAAGCCGCCGTTGGTGTACTGGCCCCGGTACATCAAGTAGCGGGGCTCCATCCCGCCGCCCGCGCCCTTTTCAGGCTCCTCGCACGTCACCTGCTTGGCGTTGTTGTTCATCCAGCAGACGTGGGCCACCACCGCCTTGTGGTGGTCCGGATCGCTGCAGTCCAGGTACGAGCCGTCCGAGCCCTTCTTGTCGGTGCGGTCGAGGCCGGATTCGTGGTCGCAGAAGGTCAGCCGGGAGAAGTACTGGATCTGGGTGCCGCCACTGCCCGTCCTGTTCGGCTTCAGGGGCTGGGTGTAGTCCTGCGTGGTGTAGTCCCAGACGGTGGACAGCGCCGCCTCCTGCGCGTCCAGGGAGTAGCGCAGCAGGTCGTCCAGGAAGATGGAGTAGAGGAAGATGGGGATGAGGACGATCATCGACAGCGCCATCTCCACGGAGGCGGCGCCACGGGGACCGCGGCGAAGTCGAGGGCTCATAGGGTCAGCTTCTCCGCGCCCGCCGCGATCTGCCCGGCTTCTGAATTGCCCGCGGCGCCGAGCACCTTGGTCGCCTCCTGGGCCGTGAACGGGTGGAGCTTGGCGCGCCAGTAGGGGTTGAAGAGGCTGGGAGCCTCCTTCCAGCCGCCCTTCCCCAGCCGGTGGTAGTAGACCAACGCCTTGGACAGGGCGGCGCCTTCTCCCGGCGCCAGCCGGAGCTCTCCCTCCCCCTGCGCCCCGTGGTTGAAGCGCATCGTGCCGGAGCTGTTGAGCTCCCAGGGCCCCTTGGTCCCGCCGCCGATGAAGAACTGCTTGGTCACGTAGCTGTAGACGTGCGGCTGGCCCCAGTCCTCGCCCGGATCGGCGATGCCGCGGAACTTCATGAAGCAGTTCCCCGTGGAAGCGCACCCGGACAGGTCCTTGGTGTTGATGCCCCTGAAATCGCTGTGCTGTCCGTTGTGGGCCCCGTTCGGCTTGTGCTCGCTGCCGCTCTGCGCGCTGCTGAGGGTGGCCTTGTAGGGGAAGGCGGAGAAGCCATCACGCCACTGCTGCATCAGGATGCCGTGCTCGTCGGCGCCCACCATCTTGCCGGTGTTGCCTGAAGTCTGGCCGTTGGCGTGGATGCCGCTCATGGACTCAACGACCTTCGCCGTGCCCGCATGGGTCACGCCCATGTGCGTGCCCCGGCTGGGGATGTCCTTGAGCAGCGACTTCTGGAAGGTGTTGTTGAGGTAGGTGGGGATGCCGTTCATCAGCACCGGGATGCTCCGGTCCGACGCCCAGCCAGGGCGCGTCGCGTTGGAGACCTCCGTCATGGAGCGGGCGCGCGCCTTGATGTCCGTGCTGGGCGCTTTCTGGCAGTTCATCCCGTCCACCACGCAGTCGAACTCCAGGATGTTGAGGCCCCCCACCCCGGCGCTCACGTTGCTGGCTCCAGGCGCGTTGTTGTCCGTCAGGGCGCTCAGGCCGGAGCCACGCAGGGTGTTGCGCGTCGTCGTGTGCACGGTGGCCTGGGAGCCGTGCAGGGCATCCGCCATGCCGTTGAGTTCCTTGATGACCTGGTTGAACGGCCTCTCAAGGTTCTTCACCTTGTTGTTGTAGTTGTTCGCCTTCTGGCTGTACTTGCCCGCGATGATGCCCGCCTCAATCGCGTGCGCGCAGTGCGACAGGTTCGGGTAGCACTGCCCCAGCTCCTCGACGGCGATGATGCCGAAGTTCCAGGCTCCGGCGGTCATCATGTCGCCCGTGACGCTGGCGGCCACCATGTAGCCGTGCACGCTGGTCATGGCCGCGTAGGAGGCGGCGATGGCCCGGTTGGTGACGGCGTAGTAGTTGAGCGAGCGCGCCTCCAGCACCGCCATGGAGTACGCCATCGTGTCGCTGTGCTGCTGCAGGTTCATCTTCTCCCGCAGGGCGTGGCTCAGGTTGAAGCTGAGCGTCGTCATCAGCGCGAGCAGCAGGAACGACAGACAGGCGAGCACCAGGGACTGCCCCCGGCTCCGTCTTCTGCGGGCATGACGGGTCTTCATTCGGTCACCCCAAGGAGTCGAACGTGAAGGTGCACTTGTTCGTGAGATACGAGTCGGGCAGGTCGGTCGCCGTCAGGTACAGATTGGAGTGCATCCGCATGATGTACGTGGCGCGGATGGGCAGGATGTAGAGCTTCTGCGCGGCGGCGGCGTCGTTCTGCTCGATCTGATATTTGACGTACGACTTCTTTGTCTGGTTTTCCTGTTTACCCAGCCGCAGCACCCAGGGGAGCGTCTGCTGGCCCCGCGCGATGTTGTAGATGACGACATCCGCGAAGGGGATGGGCAGCCGGTAGTTGAACGTCACCTGGATGCTCAGCTTGGTGCGAAGGCTCCGTCCCCAGTCACCGTTCCCCGAGGGGTCGTCACCAGAGGCGATCCTCGGATCATCGAAGTCCGCCTCCTTGTTGTCGTGGGTGTCGGAGGTGATCAGGTTCTTGGAGGGGCCGCAGATCTGCACCTCCGCGTACTTGAGGTTGACCTCCGGCATCTTGTTCCTGGAGACGGCGTTCCACTTCTGGTTGAACTCCGAGGCGCCGTTGACGGGGGTGATCTTCTCCGCGCCACCGCCGCCGGCCTGGCTGATCATGGGCAGCAGGACGGCGAGCGCCGCGCGCTCCATCATCTCCACGTTGCCGTTGTGCAGGGAGCCGGCCCGCACGGCCTTGTAGGCCGCGTACTTCGTCAACAGGCGGGCCTGGTGCATCAGGCCCAGCTGGAGGATGCCCAGTAGCAAGAAGACAAACAGGGGAAGCACGATGGCTGTCTCCACCGCCACCTGCCCTGATTCGGATCTGGACCGCATGACCGTCCCCGGGAGTCACATGAGGTAAGCGTCTTCCCGACCCCAGCTTTCTCCCACCTTATCCCCCAACCCCGCCACACGACACCATCCGTCAACTGGACGAGAGGGGGTATGGAGGGACCTGGCGTGCTGTCGGGTAGCGGGAGGGGCTGGGATACGGCGCTTGACGCGACGCTCCTCGCATGGTCTCGAACAGGGTCGGCGTTGAAGGACTGGGGCCGGGCAAAGCGAGCAGAGGAGTGGCAATGAACTGGCGATTGGCATGGCGCGCGGCGTTGGTCGCGACGGCGGTGGCTCTGGCGGCGTGCGGCAGCGACAGTGAGAAAAACGGGGACGGTGACGAGACCCCCGTGGGCGAGGACCGTCCGGGCATGGGCCGCGACGAGACCGCGCCACAAGGGACGGCCTTCACGCTTCCGACGGGCCTGGAGCTGGAGCAGCCCATCAAGGGCTACAACGACCCCGACCCCACGGACTGTGATGACAAGTATGAGGACGAGGCGAAGGGTCAGGGCGAGCTCGTGCGCCTGTGCCTCATCTTCCGCAACACGACGAACCGGCCCATCACCGTGCAGCTGCCGCCGGGCCTCGTCTTCGTGTCCCGCAACCGCGGCGTGCAGAACGGCATGCTGGCGCAGCGGGTGACCATCGAGGTGCCGGCGGGTGAGCGGTACTTCCAGCCCCTGTTCCTCTACTGCGTCAACAGCGAGCGCCAGCCGTCCTCCCCGGAGGAGAACTACGACATGGGCCCTGTCACCCAGTACGCCGACTTCCAGGAGCTGTTCCGCCTGCTGGAGAACAAGACGGTGACGAGCACGAACTTCCCCGTCGTCCAGCAGGCGATGACGGACCTGTCGGACAACCTGGGCCTGTCGGCGAGCATCCGCGCCCGCATCAACGCCCTGTAGTGTCGGGGGCCCTCCGGCGGCGGGCCGTCACCGCCGCCGGGCGATCTCCTGGATGAGCGCGACGTAGCGGCGCTGCTGGGGGTTGAGCTTGAAGGCCTTGCGGAGCGCATCCTCCGCGAGCGCCCACTGACCCTCGCCCCGGGCCACGTCGCCCAGGAAGGCCCAGCCTTCCTCCAGGCCGGGCTCCTGCCGCGTCAGCTCCTGGAGTTCCTGGAGCACCAGCCGGCCGTGCGCCTCCGGCTTCATCAGGTAGCGCGCCCAGGCGCGGTGCACCTGGTGCAGCGGCCTTGGGTCGATGTCGCAGGCGTATTCGAAGTACTCGAAGGCGCCCGCGAAGTTGCGGGCCTCCAGCCGGCGCTTGCCCTCGTCGAACTGGGTGGTGGCGTCCAGCAGGTCCGTGCGGATGCGGAACTGCTCCGCGGTGGAGGGCCGGCCAGTGTTGTTGCGCGCCTTCTCCCGCTGGGCCTGCCGGCGCTTCTTCCACAGCGTGTTCTGCTCCGGCTCCGACAGCGCGCCGTAGGCCCGCGCGTAGGCGGCGAGCATGCCTTCCGCCTTCTCCTTCAGCTCCGCCGTCTGGAAACGCAGCGGGGCGAAGCGGTCCGCGGCGGCGAGGAAGGCCTTGCGCAGCGCCACCGGCTGCGCGTCCTCCGGCACGTCCAGGAGCGCGAACGGGTCCAGGCTCCGGTGGTTGAGGAACGCGCCCAGCAGCGCGTTGCGCGCGGCCTCGTCGTCATCCGAGAAGGGCGTGCCGGAGGGCCCGGTGGACGCGACCGGCGCCGGGGTGGGCACGGGCTCCGGGGCGACCACGGACACGGGAGGGGCCTTCTGGGCCAGCTCCTGGGCCTTCAGGTCCGCGTCCTCCACGAAGCCCGCCACGCCCAACAGGCACAGCGCGTAGAGCCGGCGCAGCACGCTGTCCATGTCGAAGCCGGTGCGCTCCAGGAGCTCGTTGAAGGTGGGGCGCTGGCGCAGGGCCTGGAAGAGGCGCGCGTCCTTGGAGGACAGCTTGGGCGCGGAGTCCACGCCGGGCATCTGCCCGAAGCGGCGGTCGTCGGTGAAGGTGAAGTGCGTGGCGACGGTGTCGAAGGGCAGCTGGGTGGAGATGCCCGTCAGGATGAGCTGCGCGGTGTTGGCGCGCACGGTGGCGTCCGGGTTCTCCACGTCCGCGATGAGGCGGTACTTCGCGTCCGTCCAGCGGAAGCAGTCCAGGAGCTTGTGCGCCAGGTTCGCCTGGAGCTGCTTGTAGAGGTCGAACGGGCTGATGAGCCCCTTCTGCACGAGCAGCGCGCCCAGCTGGAGGCCCGTGGACACGCTCTCCGCCAGGGACTTCTGGTAGTCCGCCTCCGACAGGCGGCCCTTCTCCACCAGGTACTTGCCCAACGTCTCGTGCAGGAGGTTGGAGTTGCACGCCACCGGCGAGCCGTCCTCGAAGGTGATGCGCTTCTCGCGCTGGCGCACCTTGAGCTCCAGCGTACAGGTGCGCTCCTCCACCATCAGCGCGTGCAGCAGCAGCGGGAAGGGCGTGTCCGCCAGCAGGCCCTCGCGCTGGCGCAGCACCTGGGAGGGCGGGGGGAACATGCGTGAAGCCTGGCGACCCTTCTCGCCTGGGAGGCGGCAGGGCGGGCTTCGCGCGGACTACTCCGCGTCGTCCCCGCCCATGTCGTCGGCGGCGTAGGGCTCATCATAGTAGGAGCCGTAACGGCCCGGGGCCGCGTCGTGCGTGGGCAGGAAGCGGGTCAGGTACGCCCCCACGCCCATCAGCACCAGGGCCACGGCGGCGTACGTCAGCGGGCGGGACGGGCGCGCCCGGTAGGCCCACCAGCGGTCGCGGCGGCGCTGGAAGCGAGGGGCCACGGCGTACTCGCGCCAGGCCGCATCCCGCATGGCCTTCGCCTCCGCCTCCTGGCCCTGCTTCGCCAGCACGCGGGCGAGGAGCACGCGCCCCTCCACGGAGCCCTGGCGCACCTGGAGGAAGCGCTCCAGGGCCTCGCGCGCGCCCTTGAGGTCTTCGTACTGGAGGCGGAAGCGGCCGCGCTCCAGGTCGATGGCGCCCTGGCGGTAGTCCGCGTCCAGGCGCGCGGCCTCGTCGAGCAGCAGCTCGCCCCGAGGCGGGTCGCCAGCGCCCAGGTAGGCCACGCCCAGGAGGTACAGGGTGTCCACGTCGTCGTCGCCCGCGTCCAGGTTGGGGCGCAGCAGGTCCACCGCTTCCGCGTAGCGCTTCTGGCCCAGGCGGATGTCGGCCAGCTCCGCGCGGGCGCGGCGGTCGTGGGTGTTGGTGAGGATGGTGCTGGCCAGCGCTCCAGCGCGCTGCCACCGCTTGAGGGCCCGCACGGGGCTGGGCAGCACCTGGAGGGTGAAGCGGTCCGCCGCGAAGAGCAGCACGGCCACCAGCGCCAGGGACAGCAACGGGCTGCCCGTCAGCATCGTGAGGCCCATCCACAGCAACCACTTGGTCAGCACGGTCGAACGTCCTTCCTGGAACCACCCCGGGTGAAGCCCCCGGGCCGCCTACAGCAGCCGCGCGCAGATGGCGCTGTGCACGTCCACCCCCCGCTCCGTCAGGGCCAGCCTGCGCCCATGCCGGGTGGCGAAGCCGTGGGCCACGAGGCGCTCGACTTCCGCGCGCCGGGGCTCCACGGGCTGGCCATATCGCTCACACACGGCCTCCCAGTCCACCCCCGACACCAGGCGCAGGCCCATGCTCAGCCGCTCGGCGAAGAGCTCGTCGGGCCCCAGGGCCTCGCGGCTCGCCTCGGGCACCCGCCCCTCCTCCACCGCGCGCAGGTACGCCTCCGGGCTGCGCAGGTTGACGTAGCGGTGGGCCTCCGGGGCCAGCAGCATGCCGGTGGCGCCCACGCCCAGCGCCAGGTACTCGCCGCCCGTCCAGTACAGCGCGTTGTGCCGCGAGCCGAGGCCGGGGCGCGCGTGGTTGGACACTTCATAGCGGGCCAGGCCGTGGGCCCCGTACACGTCGCGCACCGTGCGGGCCATGGCCACCACGTCGTCGTCCTCGGGCAGCGTGAGCTCCCCACGCTCGAGCTGCTTGGACAGCGGCGTGGACTCCGCCAGCACCTCGCGCTCCACCGTCAGCGCGTAGGTGGACAGGTGCTCTGGCGACAGCGACACGGCCCGGCGCGCGTCCGCCTCCACCTGCGCCAGCGTCTGGCCGTGCACGCCGTAGATGAAGTCCATCGCCACCACGGGGAAGGCCGCCTTGCGCGCCGCCGCCACGGCGGCCTCCACCATGGCCGCGTCGTGCGCGCGGCCCAGGGCCTTCAGGGTCTCTGGCTGGAAGGACTGCACGCCCAGCGACAGGCGGTTGATGCCCGCGGCGCGATAGCCGGCGAAGCGCTCCGCGTCCGAGCGCTCCGGGTTGCCCTCCAGCGACACCTCCAGCCCCGGGGCGAGCGACATGCGGGCGGCGATGCCCTCCAGCACGCGCGCCACGTAACGGGGGTGCCACAGGGATGGCGTGCCCCCGCCCAGGAAGAGGGACTCCAGCGGCTTCGTGCGGAGCGCGGGGTCGGCCGACAGGCGCGCGTCCAGCTCCGCCAGCACCGCGTTCGCGTACCGCTCCTCCGGCACCTGGCGCGCGACCGCCACCGCGAAGTCGCAGTAGGGGCACTTGGCCAGGCAGTAGGGGAAATGCAGGTAGAGCCCGAAGCGGGCGGCCTGCATGCCCGTCAATGGGTCCGTGGGCGCGGCGAAGGACATGGAGGTCCAACCTCTACTTCAGGGCCTTCAATTGCGCTTCCAGGCGCGCCACCTTCGCCTTGGTGCTGGCGGCCGATTCAAGCGCTGCCTCGGCCGCCATCAGCTTGCGCTTCATGGAGGCCACGTCGGACTTGAGCTGGTCCCGCTCCTGGGCCCAGTCGGCGGGGACGGCGGTCGCCGTAGTGGGAAGCTCCGCGAGCCGGACCTCGAGCCCCTGCCGGGCCGCCTGCTCCTCCCGCAGCGCGGCGCTGACCTCGGCGAGCCGGGCCTCCAGGGCGGCGCGCTCCGCCTGCTGCGCGCCACCGGATTGCGTGAGCCTCGCCTCCAGCGCCGCCTTCGCGCCCTGCTCCGCTTGCAGCGTGGCGCCCGACTGGTCGAGGCGGGCCTCCAGCGCCGCCTTCGCGAGCTGCTCCGCCTGGAGCGCCGTGCTGGACTGCGCGAGCTTCGCCTCCAGCGCCGCCTTCGCGAGCTGCTCCGCCTGGAGCGCGGTCCCTGATTGATTGAGCTTCGCCTCCAGCGCCGCCTTCGCGAGCTGCTCCGCCTGGAGTGCGGTCCCTGATTGACTGAGCTTCGCTTCCAGCGCCGCCTTCGCGAGCTGCTCCGCCTGGAGCGCCGTGCTGGACTGCGCGAGCTTCGCCTCCAACGTGACCTTCACCGCGTCCAGGTCCTTCACGCGGGCCGCCTGCGTTTCGGCGATCCGGCGCTTGGACTCGGAGGCCTCCAGCGCGCCTTCCACCATCTTCACGCGCTGGTGGAGGCGGTCCACCTTGTCCGCCTCCGCCCTCGCCGCCTCCAACTGCTCGCCGAGCGACGCCAGCTCCTCGCGCTGTCCGTCCTGCCCCGCGCTCAACGCCTCCACGCGGGCCTCGGCCTCCGCGGCGTTGACCCGCGCGTCCGCGGCCTCCGCTTCCACTGCTTCGCGCCGGGCACGCTCCAGCGACAGCTCCTCCTGCGCCTTCGCGACCAGGGCCACCTGGCGCTGCACCTCCGCGTCGCGCTGGCCCACCGCCGTCTCCAGCATGGTGGCGCGCGCGGAGAAGCCGACGCGCTCCGCCTGCGTGGTGGCCAGCTTTCGCTCCACCGCGGCGAGCTGCTGCTGGTGCGCCTCGTGCTCGGCCTGCGCGGCCGCGACCCGCGACGTGAGCTCCGCCACCTGCGCCGACAGCTCCGCCGCGCGCGCCTCGGCCTCGTGCACCTTCGCTTCGGCTTCGTGCACCGCCTCGCCGAGCGCCGCCGCGTCCGACTCCATCCGGTCGCGCAGCGCCACCTGCTCGACCTCGGCGGCCTCCAGCACCTCGCGCAGCGAGGCCAGCTCCGACTCGGCCATGCGCGCCCGGACTTCGGCCGCCTCCGCCTCCGCGCGCCCACCCTCGCGCGCCTGCGCCAGCTCCGCTTCCAGCGCGCGGACTCGCGCCTGGGCCTGCGCGGCCTCCGCGACACGGCCCTCCAGCGCGCTCCTCAGCGAGGGCAGCTCCGCCGCCTCCACCGTGCGCGCGGTGAGCGCGGCGCGCAGCCCCACCGCGTCCGCGTCCTTCAGCGCGAGCGACCGCTCCAGCTCCGTCACCTGCGTCTGCAGCGACTTGAGCCCGTCCTCCACCACCGCGAGCTGCCGGCGCGCGGCGTCCCGCTCTCCTTCGAGCAGCTTCGCGTGGGCGTGCGCCTCCTCCAGCGAGCTGCGCGACCAGTCGCTCTCGCTCTCCAGCGCGCCCATCGCGCCCCGCGCCTCCGCCAGCGCCGTCTCCAGCTGCCCCATGCGCAGGGCCTGGGCATCGCGCTCGGCGGTGAGCGACTGCACCTCGGAGGTCAGCCGCTCCACGTCCGCGAGGACCGACTGGTACTGCTCCTGGACGGCCTCCAGCGCGCCCTGCGCCTCGGACTTGCCGGACGCCAGCTCCGCCACCCGGTCCTGCGCGAGCCCCAGCGCCTCCTTGGCGCCGACCAGCTCCTCCGCCATCGCCCCGCGCGACTCGCGCTCGACCTGCAGCTCCTCCGCCAGCCGGGGAAGCTCCGACTCCACCTCCGCCAGCGCGCGCGTGAGGTCCCGGCGATCCGCCTCCGACGCGGCCAGCTCCGCCTCCAGCGCGGCCACCCTCGCCTGGGCCTGCTGCAGACGCTGTTCGTCCTGCGCCGTCCGCGCCGGAGCGCCCGCGCCCCCTTCCTTGCGCGCCTTCTCCAGCGCGGCCTTCAGCTGGGTGAGCTCGCTCTCGCGCTCGGCGTAGAGCGCGCGGGCGCGGGCCAGCGTCTCCGTCTTCTGCTTCAGGATTCCCCGGAAGAACTCCAGCTTGTCCTCGGGCGAGCCGCCCATGGGCAGCCGGGGCTCCGCGGGCTCCGCGAAGGGGTCCCCCTTGCCCGGACTGCGCGCCGCCGCCGCCGGGGACGGAGGCGCGGTCGTGGGCAACCCGCCACCGCCGATGGGCGCGGGGGTCGTGGGGACACGGGCGGCCGGGACACTGGCGGGCCGGGCCGCGGGGTCGGCGGGCAAGGCGGCGGCCGGCCGCCGGGGCGGCAGGGGTGGAGGCGCGGTGGGGGGAGGCTTGGGAACCGCGAGCGGCCGGAGGGCTGCCGGGGCGGGCGCCGCCACCGGGGCGTCGCCGTCATCCAGCAATTCCTTGAGGTCCGCGAGCGGATCCGCCTCGTCCGGGGGAGACGGCATGTGCGTGCCCAGGTTACTGGCCACGGGAAGTTTCCACCAGTTACGCGACGGTGCCCTCGCCGCTTCGCCTGCCTGGAGGGAGGCGGGCGACCCGGTCCGCTCGACGTGAGAGGGGCGGGGCGTTAGCCAATGGAGCAAACATCACACCTCGCCTTGCCTCCCCGTGGGAGGGGATGACAGCTTCGGACACTCCCTATGCCCATCCGCTACAGCCTGCCCAACGGGCTCACCGTCGTCTTCGAAGAGCAGCACGCCGCCAAGGTCGCGGCCTTCCAGGTCTGGGTCAAGGCCGGCAGCGCGGATGAAAGGCCCGACCAGGCCGGCCTCGCCCACCTGCACGAGCACATGCTCTTCAAGGGCACGGAGCGCAGGGGCCCGGGTGAAATCGCCCGGGACATCGAAGCGCACGGCGGTGAAATCAACGCCTGGACGTCCTTCGACCAGACCGTCTACCACATCGTCATCGCCAGCCAGTTCGCCCGCACGGGCCTGGACATCCTGGGGGACGCCGTCCGCCGCTCCGCGTTCGACAAGGACGAGCTGGCGCGGGAGATCGAGGTGGTGTGCGAGGAGATCAAGCGCAGCTTCGACTCTCCGGCCCGCCGGTCCTCGCGCGGGCTGTTCACCGCCGCGTTCCAGACGCACCCGTACCGGCTGCCCGTCATCGGCACCGAGGAGAGCGTGCGCGGCTTCACCCGCGAGAAGGTGCTGGAGTTCTACCACCGGCACTACACGCCCCAGAACCTGGTGCTGGTGGTGGTGGGCGACCTCACCGAGGCGCAGCTACGCCCGTGGGTGGAGGAGATCTTCGGCGGTGACTGGGGCCGGCCCTACGCGGGCCCGGTGTCCCGTCCCCGGGACGCGGCCCCCACCGCCCGGCGCGTCCTGGTGCAGACCGAGGACGTGAAGGAGGCCTACCTGAACCTGGCCTTCTCCATCCCGGAGCTGGAGCACCCGGACGTGCCCGCGCTGGACGTGCTGGCGATGATCGCCGGCCAGGGCAACTCGTCGTGGCTGGTGCGCGAGGTGAAGCGCCGGCAGCACCTGGTCAACGACGTGCACGCCTCCGCGTACACGCCCAAGGACCCCGGCATCTTCTCCGTGTCCCTGACGCTGCCGCCCGCGCAGGCGCAGAAGGCGCTCACGCAGACGGCGCGCGTGCTGGAGGCGCTGCGCACCACGCGGGTGTCCGAGGACGAGCTGCGCACGGTCAAGGCCGTGGTGGAGGCGGAGTCCGTCTACCGCAAGGAGACGGTGCAGGGCACCGCGCGCAACCTGGGCTCGTACCAGACCAGCCCCGGCGGCCTGGAGTCCGAGGCCCGCTACCTGGAGCACATCCGCAACCTCACGCCGGAGGATCTGCGCCGCGTGGCGGAGAAGTACCTGCGGCTGGAGCACGCCATCGCCACCGCGCTCGTGCCGCCCTCCGCCGCGCTGACGGAAGCGGAGGTGCACGCCGCGCTGGACGAGGCGGCGCGGAGCCCCGGCCTCACGCCTCCGGAGCGCGCCGCCCGGCAGCCGCCCCCGGAGGCCCCCGCGCGTCCGGCCCGGAGCACCACCGGGTCCGCGCGCACGGAGGTGGTGCAGGAGAAGCTGCCCTCCGGCGCGACCCTCATCGTGCGCGTGGAGCCCCACGTGCCGCTGGTCTCCATGCGCGCGGCCTTCATCGGCGGCGTGCGGTATGAGACGCCCGCGGACAACGGCATCACCACGCTGCTCAGCCGCACCCTCACCAAGGGCACCACGTCGCTCAGCGCGGACGACATCTCCCACCTGGAGGACCTGTACGCGGGCAACGTCAGCGGCCAGGGCGGCCGCAACTCCGTGAGCCTGAAGGCGGACTTCCTGGCGCGCTACTTCGAGCCGGGCTTCCGGCTGTTCGCGGACTGCCTGCTCAACCCGGCCTTCCGCGAGGAGGAGGTCGCGCGGGAGCGCTCGCTGTTGTTGCAGGACATCCTCACCCGCGAGGACAAGCCGTCGGGCCTGGCGTTCGAGCTGTTCTCGCGCACGCTCTACCAGGAGCACCCGTACCGGCTGTCCCTCACGGGCGAGAAGGCGTCGGTGGAGGCGCTGGGGCCAGAGCAGCTGCGCGCGTACCACCGGGCGCACATGGACCCGTCGCAGCTGACGCTCAGCGTGGTGGGCGACGTGCGCGTGGACGAGGTGCGGGCGCTGGCGCGCGAGTTCTTCGGCCAGTCGCGGGGCGGCGCGGTGGCGCCGAAGCAGGTGCGGCCGGAGGCGCCGCCCTCCTCGCCGCGCGTGGAGAAGAAGACGCTCGCGCGCGCGCAGACGCACCTGGTGATGGGCTTCCAGGCCGCGCGGCTGACCGACCGGTGGCGCATCGCGCTGGACGTGCTGTCCACGGTGCTGTCCGGCCAGGGCGGGCGGCTCTTCGTGGAGCTGCGCGACAAGCGCTCCATGGCGTACAGCGTGAGCAGCTTCTCCATGGATGGGTTGGATCCGGGCTACTTCGCCGTCTACATGGGCACGAGCCCGGAGAAGGTGGACGCGGCGGTGGAGGGCATGCGCCGCGAGCTGGAGCGCATCCGCGACGAGCCCATCCCGGCGGCGGAGCTGGAGCGCGCCAAGCAACACATCATCGGGGCGTATGAAATCGACCTGCAGCGCAACAGCGCCCGCGCGACGCTGCTGGCGTTGGACACGTGCTACGGCGTCGGGCTGGACAACTTCCTGCACTACTCCGAGCACGTGGCGAAGGTGACGGCGGAGGAGATCCAGGAGGTGGCCCGCCGGGTCATCGACTTCGACCGCATGGCCATGGCCGTCGTCGGACCGTAGCGGCCGCCCGGTCGCCAGGAGGCGTGGAGGCGTCCCACGACGGCGCTTCCACGCCGCACCGGCTGGGGTAGAAGGGGCGCATGTCCCAGACCTACCTTTCACTCACCGTGGATATCGCGGAGGAAGCGTCGGAGATCCTCCAGGACCTCCTCCATGAGGCCGGCGCCCTGGGCCTGGAAGTCCGCGACCACGAGACGCCCACCATGCCGGGCGTGCGCGCCCCCGCGACGGGTGAGTCCATCGTCGTCGCCTACTTCGAGGACCGCGCCAGCGCGGAGGCCGCTCGCGACGAGGTGGTGGAGAGCCACCCCAAGGCGCGCGTCGCGCTGGACGAGCAGCCCCAGCAGGACTGGAGCAATGAGTGGAAGTCGCTCATCAAGTCCGTGAACGTGGGCCGCCTCTGGGTGGGCCCGCCATGGGACGTGGCGAACGCGCCCCAGGACAAGGTGCGCATCGTCATCGAGCCGAAGATGGCCTTCGGCACGGGAGACCACCCCACCACGTCGCTGTGCCTGGCGGCGGTGGATGACTTCATGGCCACGCACCCGGGCGCCAGCGTGCTGGACGTGGGCACCGGCACGGGCGTGCTCGCCATCGCCGCGAAGAAGCTGGGCGCGGGCACGGTGGTGGGCACCGACAACGACCCCACCTCCGTGGAGCTGGCGCAGGAGAACTGCGCCGACAACGCGACGCCCGACCTGGACATCTCCGGGCGCGAGCTGACGCAGGTGCCGGGCACCTTCGACCTGGTGCTCGCGAACATCCTGGCCAACACGCTCATCGAGCTGGCGCCGCTCATCGTCGCCAAGGCGAAGGACCGGCTGGTGCTGGCCGGCGTGCTCGCGCACCAGCGCGTGGACGTGGAGGCCGCGTACCAGAAGCTCGGGTGCACGGTGCTGGCGGGCGCGCAGCAGGGCGAGTGGGTTCGCATCGACCTGAAGCGCTGACCCACGCCTCCAGAAACAAGAGGGGGCCGGGCCACGAACACGATGTCCGAGAGCCCGACCCCTTCTGGACTCGCGCGGTGTTCCCCCTGACTACAGGACCTCGCGACTCCCGCCGGGTGCGAGCAATGCAGTCCGCGTGCCGGCCGCCGCGTCCCCGGGCGACCGGGGGACACCGGGCCCGGTTGTAGCGGGAAGGGTTACAGAACCCGCGGCGCGGGTGACCTTCCGCGCTACAGCGGGCTTCGGCGCGAGGGGCTTCAGGCTTCAGACGAAGCCGAGTGCCCCGGCCGCGCGGAGGGAGCCCACGACCTCGTTCCGGGTATTGAGCAGGCGCGGCTCCGCGTGGTGCTCCAGGCCTGTCATGGGCAGCGACAGGCCGTGAGGGTCCGCCAGGGCCCGGAGGACGGCGAGGAGGGCGGGAGTGGCGCAGCGGGCATCGCCATCCTCCACCTTGAGGGCGATGCCCAGGCGGGCCCGGGGCAGCGCGGCGCAGTAGACGCCCTCCGCGCCAATCTTCACCACGGCTTCGCCCCGGAAGGCCGTCATCAGGTCCGTGCACGCGCGGCCCTTGCCCGCGACCAGCTCCGGGTGCGCCAGCATCGCTTCGCGCAGGCGGCGCGCGGCGGGGTCCTCGGAGATGCCGAAGCGAGCCCAGCCGGTGGCCATGGCGCGCAGGGGCAGGCCGAAGCAGACGGCGACGCAGCCGTCCACGCCCGTCACCAGCGCGTCGCGGGGCAGGCCCGTCCACTTCGCGATTTCATCCTGGATGCGCTCCTGCACCGGGTGGCCGGCGCTGGCGTAGCCCTGGAGGTCCCAGCCGTGATGCCGGGCCAGCGCGAGCATGCCGGCGTGCTTGCCGGAGCAGTTGTTCCAGCGGGGCGTGAGCACCACGCCCGCCTTGAGCGCCTCCTCCGCGACCGCGGGCGACAGCGACGGATGCGGGCCGCACGCGAGGTCGCGCTCGTCGCAGCCGGACGCGGCCAGCATCCGCATGGCGAGGGCGCGGTGCACGGGCTCGCTGGAGTGGGACGCGCACGCCAGCGCCAGCTCGCGCGGGCCGAAGCCGAAGCGGTCCGCCGCGCCGTCCTGCACCATGGGCAGCGACTGGAAGGGCTTGGCCGCCGAGCGCCAGAAGGTGGCTCGGTCCGGGTCGCCCGCGGACGCGACGAGCGAGCCCTCCGCGCTCACCACCGCGACGGACACGGTGTGAAGGGACTCGACGAAGCCGGAGCGGGTGGATTCGATGACGAAGGTGGACATGGGCGCTCGCGGCCCATAGCAGGAGGCCCGCCCGCGTGTCCCGCCGCGGTGGGACACGGTCGGGGCCGCGCGTCCGGAAAAGGAAGGGCCTGGCCGCATGTGGGCTGGTGTCCGGGCGGGGCCTGCTGAATCCTCCGGGCGTCCCTCCCCTTCTTGAGTCAGGAAGCCGCCGTGGTCCGCCTCTTCGTTCCGCTGCCCGAGCCCACCCCCTCCGATGTGACGCTCACGGGCGAGCGCCGCCATTACCTGGTCCACGTGCTGCGGCTGTCGGAGGGCGACGCGCTGGAGGTGTTCGACGGCAAGGGCCGCGCCTTCGAGGCGCGCGTCACGGGGCTGGAGCCGGAGGCCGTCCGGCTGGTGTTGGGGACCGTGCGGGTGACGCCCCCCGCGCGACGGATGCACGTGCTCCAGGGGCTGCCCAAGGGGGACAAGCTGGAGATGGTGCTTCAGAAGGGCACCGAGCTGGGCGCCACCGCGTTCCATCCGGTGGCCACGGCGCGCAGCGTGGTGAAGCTGGAGCCGAAGCGCGCCGAGGAGCGCACGCAGCGGTGGGCCCGAATCGTGGAGGAGGCCGCGCGCCAGTGTCGCCGCGACGACGTCCCTTCCGTGCATCCGCCCCAGCCCTTGCTGGACGCGGCGCGCGCGTTGACGCCGGGCACGCTCCTGCTGGTGCTGGACGAGGAGGAGTCCGCGGTGCCGCTCGGTGAGGCCTTCCGGAGCGCGGGGCCGGGGACCCCGGTGGCGCTGGTGATTGGCCCCGAAGGAGGGCTTGCTCGCGAGGAGGTCGACGGTTTGCGCGCATTGGGCGCAAGGCCCGTGACGCTGGGCTCCCGCATCCTGCGCACGGAGACGGCGGCGCTCGCGGCGCTCGCGGTGATGCAGCACCTGGATGGGTCGTTCGGTTAGCAGGCGGACGGGCAGGCCCTTCCCCCACCCTGAGTCACGGATCCGTGTGGCCATTCCTACGTTTCAGCCATTCGGGACCTCGCGGGTCCCTCACACGGGAGAGACTCTCATGGGGATCATCGCCTTCATCATCATCGGCCTCATCGCGGGCCTCATCGCTCGGGCCATCCTGCCGGGCAAGCAGAGCATGGGCCTGATGGCCACCACCCTCTTGGGCATGGTCGGCTCGCTGGTGGGCGGCCTCATCGGTTCGCTCTTCGAGCGCAACGGACGGCTCTTCGACCTGCATGCTTCCGGCATCATCATGTCGGTGGTGGGATCGATCATCGTGCTGCTCCTCGTGGGAGCGGCGGGACGGCGCCGCGTCCACGCCTAGCGTGAGGCGCCCCGTACGCACCGTCTCCGAAGGGCGGGATGCCACAGGGTTGCCGAGCCCCTGACGGTTCCTCGGGCGAGGGGCCTCGGGGGCTTGTCCTTTTCTTGCTACAGGCCTGAATGCGGCCTTTCATGGCGACGGTTGTTCGCGTCACCGGGAGGATCCGTTGTCCAAGTGCCTGAAGTGCGGCGCCTCGCTGCCGCCGGTCGGAGATTGCCCTGCTTGCGCCGCCAATGCCGCGCGCCCGCCAGTGGCGGCTCCCATCCCGAGCCTGCTCGACCGCGACATCCATATCGACCGTCGCAAGGCGGGGGATCGCGACGCCCTGGACATGGGCGGCGATCCCGTCACCCTGAACAATGAGCCGGTGGAGCCGGAGACGCTGCGAGGCACGCCTGCCTTCGTGATGGAGCCGCCCCGGAGCCCCATCACCCCGCCGGGGATGACGCCCGCCGTTCGTTCGGCGACGCCGCCCCGAGCACCCGCTCCCCAGCCCGCGCAGGCGCCCGCCGCCGCGCCGCCGCGTGTCGCCGCGCCTCGCGCCGCCGTGCCCCCGACGGATGGACCGGCGGTGCGCGCACCCGGCGCGACGCCCCGCGCGCCCGCCGCGGCTCCGGCTTCTGCCGCGACGGCTCGCGCCACCACGCCCCAGGCCGACGCGACGGTTCGCGCCGCGACTCCGGCCTCCGACGCGACGGTTCGCGCCGCGGCTCCGGCCTCCGACGCGACGGTTCGCGCCGCGGCTCCGGCCTCCGATGCGACGGTTCGCGCCCCCATGCCGCCTTCGGAGGCACAGGTCCGGTCCGCCGCGCCCCAGGCCGACGCAGCCGCCCGTGCGACTCCGCGTGCTCCCGCTCCGCCGATGGACGCGGCCGCGCGCGCCTCCGCGCCTTCGCCCGAGGCGGCGCTCCGAGCCGCCGCACCGCACGGTGAAGGCCAGACGGCCCGGCCTCCCGCGCAGCAGGCTCCCCGTGTGGCGACGCCCGCCGCCGCGCCCATGCCTCCTCGCGCCGCGCCGGCTTCCGCGAATGCTCCTTCAGGCGCCGTGCTTCCTCCGCGCCCCGCCACGGCGCAGCCTCCTCCGGCCGTGGCTCCGCTGGCCGCCGTGGCCCCTCCGCGCGCCGCGCCGACGCCGGCCATGCCAGAGCCGGGCTTCCAGATTCCGGGGGTCGCCGCGCCTCGCGCCGCGCCGGCTCCGATGAACGCCATGGAGCCCCGTCCGGGCTCCGCGCCCACGCCCGCCTACGGCACCGAGCCGCATGGCGCCCGGCCCCAGGCGCAGGCCTCCGGTCTGCCTCGCAGGGATGCCGCCCAGGGCGCACCCGGTCTGCCCCGCATGGATGCGCAGGCCGCGCGTCCGGGAACGGCCGCGCAGCCCCACGCATCCGTCGGCCTGCCGCCCACGGACGTGGCCGCGCAGGCTGCAGCGGGCCTGCCGCGCATGGGCGCGGCCTCGCACCCTGCCCCTCCGGCTCAGCCTCGGATGGGCGTGGCCGCGCAGCCTTCAGCGTCCGGGCTGCCCCACGGGAACGCCTCCGCGCAGGCGGCCGCGTCCGGGCAGCCTCACGCGAACTCCCCCGCGCAGGCTGCGTCTGGCATGCACTCCGAGAACGCCTCCGCCCAGGCTGCTTCCGGCATGCCTTACGAGAACGCCTCCGCCCAGGCTGCTTCCGGCATGCACCACGGGAATGCCTCCGGTCCGGCGCAGTGGGACGCCGCCCCGGCGTCCTCAGGTCTGCCTCGCATGGACGGCCCCGCGCGGTCCTCCGGTCTGCCCCGCCGGGACGCCGCGCCGGGTCTGCCCATGATGGAGGATCCGGCCTTCCTGCCTCCGCTGGAGACCCCGGCCTTCGCCACCGCGTCCTCGCCTCCTGCTCCGGGCGTGTCCCGCATGGAGGCCTCGGCGGCCCCCGCCGCGCCCTCCAAGTCGAAGGTGACCAAGGCGGCGGCTCCGGCCGCTGGCGAGGTGCACGCGAGGCCCGCGTCGCTGTGGCGCCGGTTGCTGTCGTTCACCGTCGACACCGCGGCCATCGGCGCCGTGGCGGCGGCCTACATCACCCTGGCCTCGTCGGTCGCGGGCGTGAAGGGCCCCCAGCCCGGGTTGACCGGACTGGACGCGTTCGTGGCCTGGCTGCGCGCGCTGCACACCGTGCTGCTGCCGGGCATGGTCCTGATGCTGGTGCTGGCGACCGTCTACTGCGCGGTCGCGGCCTTCCTCTGGAATGGACGCACGCTGGGCCGGTTGCTCCTGGGCCTGCGCCTGGTCGACACCCACGGCATGGCGCCCACCCCGGGCCGGGCCATCTTCCGGGCGCTGCTCGCCGGGGTTTCCTTCGTTCTGTTCCTGGGCGGCTTCTGGATGGCGCTGTTCGACCGACGCGGGCAGACGCTTCATGACAAGCTGACGTCCACCTTCGTCGTCCAACCGAGCTGAAACCCACTCATTGTGCCTTGCGGCCGCGGCCGTAAGATGCCGCGGCCTTCATGCCTTCGCGTCTTGCCCAGCACCTCGTCTCGCGCGCCCTCCTGACCCAGGAGCAGGCCGGAGAGTTGTTGCGTCAGCATCAGGCCCAGGGAGGCCATCTGGACACCGCGCTCCTGGAGCGCGGCCTCTCCGAACAGGACGTCCTCGCGCTGCTGGGCGAGGTCTCCGGCTTCCGGCCCGTGAACCTGGTGGACTTCGAGCCCAACCTCGAGGTCGCCAGCTTCATCCCCCCGAAAATCGCTGAGCGACTGAGCGTCGTCCCGCTGTCCCTGGACGGCAACACGCTCCACGTGGCGTGCGCCTACCCGGTGCCGAAGAAGGAGCTGGACGAGGTCGGCTTCCTCCTGGGCAAGCCGTTGGAGCTGTGGGTCGCCATCGAGCTGCGGGTGCGCGAGTGGATCTCCATCATCTACCGCCAGCCGCTCCCGCCCCGGTTCGTCCAGTTGGGCGAAGCCGTCGCCGCGCAGCAGGCCGGGGCCCTCACGCCGCCGCCTCCTCCGCCGCCGGATGACGAATCGTCGATGACGGTGGACATGGTGGAGCAGCTCGCGCGCTCCGTGGCCCAGGAGCCCGTGCCCGCCGGGCCCCGCCCCGCCTCGCGTGAGCCCGCGCCCGCGGACATCCCGCCGCCGGCGTACGTGCGGGAGCCGCTGCGCCTCAACACCTCCGCGGGCCCCGTCACCACGGCCCGCGCCGTCCAGCGCCCCACTCCGCCCCCGGCGCCGGCGGACATCCCACCCCCCGCCTACACGCGCGAACCCCTGCGCTTGAACATGCCGGGCACGCCCGCCCGCCCCACCCCGCCCGCCGCGCAGGCGCCGAACCGGGGCGCGTCCGGAAACACCGAACCGCCGACGCTCTACCCGCCGGGAGAGCGGCCCCTGCCGCCGCCGCAGCCCGTGCCCGTGCTGCTGCCCGTGGACGCGCCCAGCGGGGCGAAGCCGCAGGGCCAGCCCCCCGGAGCGCAGGCGGCTTCGCGGCCAGGAGCCGCGCCCCAGGGACTGGCCCCCACCGCCACGCAGGCGCCTCGCACCGCCGCGCCCCAGGCTGGCGCCCCCGCGCAGGGCCCCTCCACGACGGCGGCGCAGGACTCCAGCCGGCCGGGCACCTCCGCGCAGGGCGCATCCGACTCGGCCGCCGCCTCGGGCCGGCAGGGCACCACGCTTCAGGGCGCGACCCACCCGGGCCCCGCGGCCCCGCAGGGCCCCTCCGCGACGACGGCGCAGGGAGCGGGCTCTACCGCGCAGCCCCGCGCGGGCGCCGCCGCCCAGGCGCCGCAGGCCACGGGCGCCCGTCCTCCCGTGTGGCCGCCCGCGCCCGAGCAGCAGAACCGCGCGGCTCCGACTGGCACGCCGACTCCGCCGCCCGTGCCTCCGACGCCGCCCCGCGGGGAGCCGTCGTTCATCATCTTCAGCAACCCGGCGTCGAGCCCGGGCGCGAGCCGTCCGCGCGCCACGCCGGAGCCCGCCTCCGTGCCGGGCGCCTCCAACGCGCCGGATGCCGCCGTGCCGGACTGGACGCTGCCCCAGGCCCGGGCCGCGCTGCGCGAGTCGACGCGGGACCTGGACCGGCTGCTGGACGTGGCCCTGCGCTTCGGCCGCCGCACCTTCGACTACGTGGCCGCCTTCGCGGTGGTGCGCGGCGCGGCCGGTGGCTGGGACGCGCGCGGCGACGGCCTGGACGCCAACGCCCTGTCCCAGGTCTCCATCCCGCTGGACGCGAGCAGCGTCTTCCGCACCGTGGCCGTCACGCGCGGCAGCTACGCGGGCCCGCTGCCCCCGGACGCGCTCACGCGGCACTACCTGGAGCTCTTCGGCCGTCAGGCGCCTCGCACCGTCTTCCTGTACCCGGTCGAGGTGAAGGGCCGGCTGGTGTCCATCCTCTACGGCGACTGCGGCCAGAAGCCGATGAGCCAGCGCCGGCTGAGCGACTACATCCTGTTCTGCCAGGACCTGCCCGCCGCCTTCCAGGAGCTCATCCTCTTCCGCAAGCAGCGCGTGGCCGAGCTGCGCACGCCCGAAGAGGACATCACCATCGACGTGGACGTGCCCGGCTTCCCGGCCTCGGCCCAGCCCGCCCCCGCGCCCGCCGTGGTCGCGGGACTCGGCTGGAACCCCGTGTTCGGCCGGGGCGGCGTGGCCAACCTGGGCCGCGCCGCCGCCATGCCCCCGCGCGTGCTGTCCCCGGAGGAGCGCCCGCCCCCGGACTTCGCGCCGCTCCTGCGTCGGCTCACCGGCCCGGACGCCGCGCAGCGCTCCAGCGCGATGGCGGAGCTGGCGCGCTCGCCCGAGGCCAGCGCCCGCGTGCTCGCGCAGCACTTCCCCGGCCCCACCGCCTGGAGCCGCCTGCCGGTGGTGGAGCTGCCAGAGGCGGACGAGCTGGGCCCCATCCCCGCCGCCCTGTCGCGCCTGGGCCGCCCCGCGGCCGTCGCGCTGGCGCCGCTCCTGGACTCGAACGACGCGGACACGCGCTACCTTGCGCTGCTCACCGCGGGCAACCTGCCCTACGCGGAGCTGGTGGACGGCGTGCTGCGCGGCCTGTTCGACATGGAGCCGGACATCTCCAGCGCCGCGCGCGTGGCCGCCGCCGCGCTCAAGCACCTGCCCCGCCTGGACGCGTCCCTGCGCGACCTGCGCCAGGAGATGACCAGCCGGGACGCGCTGCGCCGCTCGCTGGCCGCCCGGGCCCTGGGCACGCTGCACGACCGCGACGCCATCGAAGGCCTCATCAACCTCACCGGCAGCGACGACGCGATGTGCGCGCAGGCCGCCGCGGAGGCGCTGCGCGAGGTCACCCGCGCCACGCTGGGCCTCCAGCCGCGCCAGTGGTCGGGGTGGTGGGCGGAGAACCGCAGCCGCCGCCGCGCGGACTGGCTGGTGGCCGCGCTGCGACACCGCGAGCTGGACGTGCGGCTCGCGGCCATCGAGGAGCTCAGCCGCGCCCTGCACGACACGCTCGGCTACTACGCGGACGCGCCGGACGCGGAGCGCGAAGCGGCGGTGCGGCGCTGGGAGTCCGCGGCGGTGGACCCCGCCAACGCCCGGCGCCTGGGCATGCTCTGACACCTGGAGGCGCGCGATGACGGGCGCCATGTGGGTCAGCCTGCTGGCGTGCGCGGGGCAGCTGGCCCTCGCCGGCATCGCGCTCGCGCGCGTGGGGAAGAGCCCCCTGGCGCTGCCGCTGTCGCTGCTGTCCATCGTGCTGTCCACCTGGAACTTCGCCGCCTTCGGGCTGGCGCGCTCCGGGGACTCCGACTGGCGGCTGATGGGCTTCGCGGCCGCACTGATGACGCTGCCGTGCGCGGTGCACTTCATCCTCGCGTTCGTGGGCCGCCGGCGCCGCTCCGCCTGGGCCCTGTACGCCACCTACGCCGGGATGAGCGCGCTGGCGCTGACCCTGCTCGTGGCCATGGGCGTGCCCGCGCTGGAGGAGCGCATCAACACCTTCCGCTTCGGGCTGGCGGTCGCCGCCGGGGCCATCCCCATCCTCGCCACGGGCTTCGTGCTGCTGGCGCGCCACCTGCGCCGCGCGGGCTCCGCGGATGAACGGGCGCGCGCGGGCCTGATGCTGCTGGGGCTCACCCTGCTCGTCGCGCTGCTGCTCACGGACCTGGCGGCGGAGATGGCGCTGCCCGTGCCCAGGCTGGGCAACGTGGGCACGCTGCTGGGCCTGCCGGTGATGGCCACCGCGTCGCTGCGCTTCCAGCTCTTCGGCCGGGACGCGCGGGCCACCAGCGCGGCGGTGCACGCCGTCGTGCTCGCGCTGGCGGGCGTGCTCGCGTACCTGACGCTCTTCCGCGTCTTCGCGGCGGAGTCGGGGGCGCTCGTCGTGGGCACCACCGCCATCACCTTCTCGCTGCTGCTGGCGGCGCGGCGGGTCGTCACCGGCTTCGTCACCCGGCGCGAGCGCCTGGAACAGCTGGCCACGCTGGGGCGCTTCTCCGCGCAGATGGCCCACGACCTGAAGAACCCCCTCGCCGCGCTCAAGGGCGCCGCCCAGTACCTCAAGGAGGAGCACGCGCGCGGCCACTCCTGGGACGCGCACGGAGACTTCCTGGACCTCCTGCTGGAGCAGGTGGAGCGCCTGGACCGGGTGGCGGACACCTACCAGCGACTCGCGCGCGTGGAGCCCCTGCGCCGGCCGCTGGACGTGAACCGGCTGGTGGAGGGCGTCCTGTCGCTCCAGGCCTTCGCCACGCCAGGAGAGGTCGTGCTCAAGAAGGAGCTCTCGCCCGGCCTGCCCGAGTGCGCGGGGGACGAGGACCTGCTCGCGAACGCGCTGGAGAACCTGGTGCGCAACGCCTTCGAGGCCATGCCCGCCGGAGGCACCCTCACCGTGCGCACGCAGGGGGACGGCGACGCGGTGGAGGTGAGCGTGGAGGACACCGGCGGCGGCATGGACGCGCGCACGCGGGAGCGGGCCTTCGACGACTTCTTCACCACCAAGGCGACGGGCAGCGGCCTGGGGCTGGCCTTCGTGCGGCGCGTGGCGGAGGCGCACGGCGGCACGGCATCCCTGACGAGCGGCGAGGGCCGTGGCACCATCCTGCGCCTGCGCCTGCCCGCGACACCCGTCCCCCGGGCCCCGGCGTCCGAGGGAGAAGCCGCGTGAGCGAGGCACTGAAGGGCCACGTATTGGTGGTGGATGACGACCCGGCGCTGCTCAAGGTGCTGGGCGCGCTGCTCACCCAGGCGGGCCTCACGCCGCACCCGGCCCCGAGCGCGAAGGACGCCCTGACGCTGCTCGCGCGCCGCCCCATCGACGTGGTGCTGAGCGACGTGCGCATGCCCGGCATGAGCGGCATGGAGCTGCTCGCGGAGGTGGGGCGCGGCTGGCCGGACGTGCCCGTCCTCCTGATGACCGCGCACGGCACGGTGCCGCTGGCGGTGGAGGCGATGAAGGCGGGCGCCGCGGACTTCGTGCTCAAGCCCTTCGACCGGGAGGAGCTGCTCTTCACGCTGAAGAAGGCGCTGCTCCACACGCAGGAGGCGCCAGGGCCGGCGCGCGCGCAGGGCAAGGCGCAGGACGGCCTCTTCGTGGGCACGGGCCGCGCGATGTCGGAGGTGAAGGCCCTGCTGGCGAAGGCCGCCCAGGGCACCGCCACGGTCCTGCTCCGGGGCGAGTCCGGCACGGGCAAGGAGCTGGCCGCGCGGGCGCTGCACGAGGGCAGCCCCCGGCGCTCCGGGCCGTTCGTGAAGCTGCACTGCGCGGCGCTGCCGGACACGCTGCTGGAGAGCGAGCTGTTCGGCTACGAGAAGGGCGCCTTCACCGGCGCGGCGACGCGCAAGCCCGGCCGCGTGGAGCTGGCGCACGGCGGCACGCTGTTCCTCGACGAGATTGGCGACGTGTCCCCCAGCGTGCAGGTGAAGCTGCTGCGCGTGTTGCAGGAGCGCGAGTTCGAGCGGCTGGGCGGCACGCAGACGGTGAAGGTGGACGTGCGGTTCGTCGCGGCCACGCACCAGCCCCTGGAGGACGGGGTGCGCCGGGGCACCTTCCGGGAGGACCTCTTCTACCGGCTCAACGTGGTGCCTCTCTGGCTGCCCACGCTGCGCGAGCGGCCGGAGGACATCGCGTCCCTGTCCCTCCACTTCCTGGACGTGCACGCGCGGGCGAATGGCCGCCCGCGGTTCACCCTGAGCGAGGACGGGCTCCAGGCGCTCCAGGCCCAGCCATGGCCCGGCAACGTGCGCCAGCTGCAGAACTTCCTGGAGCGGCTGGTGGTCCTCTCCGACGGGCCGGTGCTCACCGGCGCGGACGTGGCGCGCGAGCTGGCACGCCAGCCGGGCATCGCGCCGCCGCCCGTCGCCGCGCCGCCGCCTCGCGCCGCCTCCGACTCCGTGACGTTGGAGTCACGGCGCAAGGACGTGGAGAAGGAGGCCCTGGCGGATGCGCTGAAGCGCGCGGGCGACAACCGCACCCTCGCGGCCCGGCTGCTCGGGGTCAGCCGGCGCACGCTCTACAACAAGCTGGAAGAGCACGGCCTGCTGTAGGCGCCCCGCGCGGCTCCAAGCCCCAGGCGGCTGGAACCAGTTTTCGACGACAGCTTCCGTGTACGCGCCTGACTTCCAGGTTTATGCTGCTTCGCGCTCGGACTCCCTCGAAGCGACACCGCATCCCACCGAAGCCCCTCCCGACCCGCATGGGTTGGCCGACACGAAGGAGCAACGCCCCATGTCCCAGTCCCTCGCTGGCCGCGTGAGCGGTCCTGTCTACACCCCGTCCGACGCGGGCTATGCGCCGGAGTGCGCCGGCTTCAACGTCCTCATCACGCACTCGCCGCAGTTCGTGGTCGCGGCGCAGTCCACGCAGGACGTCGCGGAGACGGTGCGCTTCGCCCGGGAGAACCAGCTCGCCGTCTCCGTGCTGGCCACCGGACACGGGACATACGCGTCCATCACCTCCGGCATCCTCATCTCCACGAAGGCGCTGAACCAGGTGAGCATCGACGTGGCGTCGCGCACGGCCACCATTGGCGCGGGCGCGCGCTGGGAGCCCGTGGTCGCGGAGGCGGCGAAGCATGGGCTCGCGCCGGTCGCGGGCTCGTCGACGAACGTGGGCGTGGTGGGCTACCTGCTGGGCGGCGGCCTGGGGCCGCTCGTGCGCAGCCACGGCATCAGCTCCGACTATGTCACCGGCTTCACGGTGGTCACGAGCGACGGGGAGACCCTGGAGGCGAGCGCGGAGCATCACCCGGACCTGTTCTGGGGCCTGCGCGGCGGCAAGAGCGGGTTCGGCATCGTGACGCAGGTGAAGGTGCGCCTGGTGGAGCTGCCGTCGCTCTACGCGGGGGGCCTCTTCTTCGCGGAGGAGCACATCGAGGCCGCGCTGCGCGGCTGGGTGAAGTGGACGGCGGAGGCCGACGCGCGCGTGTCGACGAGCGTCGCCGTCATGCGCTTCCCGCCGTTCGACTTCATCCCGCCCCCGCTGCGCGGCCGCACGGTGCTCAACCTGCGCTTCGCCTTCCCGGGCTCCACCGAGGAGGGCGCGAAGCACGCGGCGCCGCTGCGCGCGCTGGCCCCCATCTACCTGGACATGCTGGGCGAGCTGCCGGCGTCGCAGATCGCCCGCATCCACAATGATCCGGACAAGCCCAGCCCCGTGTGGACCAGCGGCATGATGCTGACCCACGTGGACCAGGACTTCGCGTCCACGGTGCTGCGCCACGTGGGGGCGGGCGTGCAGACGCCCTTCTTCATGCTGGAGCTGCGGCACCTGGGCGGCCCCAGCCAGCGCGACGTGGAGGGCGGCTCGGCGGTGGGAGGCCGCGGCGCCAACTTCGTGGCCGGGCTGGTGGGCATGCACCCGCCCCTGTTCGAGACGGTCCTGCCCGGCGCCGAGCAGGGCCTGCGCGCGGAGCTGAAGCCCTGGCTGTCGCCCGAGATGACCATCAACTTCATGGGCCGGCCGCGCTCGGCCGAGCAGTACGACAGCGCCTGGCCGGAGGCCACGCGGACGAAGCTCAAGGAGGTCCGCCAGAAGTACGACCCGCAGCACTTCTTCGCCTCCGCGAAGTAGCGAGGCTCAGGGGGCCGTCGTCGCCAGCGCATCCAGTTCGTCCTGGAACGCGGCGACGAGGGCCCCGGGCTCCGGCACTCGCGACGCATCCGACGCGACGCCCACGGTCACCTGGCCCGCGTAGCTGAAGAGGCTGATGCCCAGGCCCACGTGGCCGGCCTGGGGCACCCAGAACGTGAGGCCCTCCAGCCGCGTGCCCGCGAGCGACACCGGCTGGCGGGGACCGGGCACGTTGGTGGCGACGAGGGACGCCTTGGAGCCCATGACGTCCACGGCGACGCGCTCCACGGCGGCGGGCGTGCGCCCCAGCAGCTCCAGCGCGCTGGACGTCACCACGGCCTCCGGTGAGCGCTTGAGGGCCTCCATCCGCTTCGCCACCTCGCGAAGCCGGCGGCGGGGGTCCTCCAGGTGGATGGGCAGCCGCAGGAACACCACGCCGAAGCGGTTGCCCAGCTCGCGAGGCACGGGCGCATCCAGGGGCCGCAGGTTCACCGGCACCAGCGCATGCACGTCCTCCAGCGGGGCCTCCAGCGAGGACAGGTAGCGGCGCAGCGCGCCCGTCACGGCGGTGAGCAGCACGTCGTTCACCGTGCCGCCCAGGTTCCGGCCCACGGCCTTCACGCGCTCCAAGGGCAGGGGCTCCGACCACGCGGCGACCTTGCGGAGCCCCAGGGGGCCACGCAGCGGGGAGGAGGGGTCGGAAGGCTGCACGAGCAGCTTCCCCAGCGCCGCCGCGCCCCTGGCGCCGTCGCGAACGAGGTCGCCCGCGAGGATGGGCTCGCGCACCAGCTCCGCGCCCTTGTGCAACACCGCGCGAGCCCCCCGGGCCCACCGCATCCAGCCCGGAGTCGAGTCGAGGAGCGGAGCGGCCTCGCGGGCCGGCGTCCGCGACGGGGGAGCGGCCTCTGTCTCCGAAGCCGTCCGAAGCTCCGGGGGCGACCGCGAGTCCTCGCGAGCCCCGGCGTCCACTGTCTCCGGCCGCGCGCCCTCGAAGCCCGCGCCTGACCGCGAGTCCTCGCGGGCCCTGGCATCCCCTGCCTCCGGCCGCGCGCCCTCGGAGGAGCCATGCCCCACCGGATCCGTGAGCGACAGCAGCACCCGCGCGAGCGCGATGCCGTCCGCCATGCAGTGGTGCAGCCGCGCGAGCAGCACGTCCCCACCCGCCGCGCCCTTCACGAGGTGCAGGTGCCACAGCGGACGGGAGCGCTCCAGCGGCACGCCCAGCCAGTCCCCCACCAGCGCCTCCAACCCCGCGCGCCCCGCCGTGGCCGGCACGCGCAGCGTGGACAGGTGCTCATCCCACTGGAAGTCCGGCGCCTCCTCCCAGTGCGGCGAGCCCAGCGCTCCAGACACGACCCGCTGCTTGAACCGGGGATAGCGCTCCACCAGCCGCTCGCGCACCACCTCGCGCAGCCGCTCGCGGTCCACCGCGCCGTCGAACCACAGCACCGCGGTGATCATCATCAGGTTCGCGGGCTCCTCCATCTGGAGCCACGCCGCGTCCATGCTCGCCATCCGCTCGCGGCCTGCCATGGCGTCCTTCTCACCCGCGCGCCCCCGTCCGGGCAAGCCCCCCGCCCCTACGGCCTGGGCTCCGGCACCGGGGCCCCGGGCTTCTCGCGCTCGAACTGGAAGGTCTGCCGCGTGGCGCCCGGCACCGTGAGGATGAGCGACTTCTTCTCCTCGACGAGCCAGGTGAACTCTCCGCCCTTGAACCGGCCCTTCGACAGCGGCACCACGCGCTCCTTGCCGCACACCGGCCCCACCGCCTGGCCATCCCGCGTGTGCAGGACCAGACCCTTCTTGTCCTTCAGCTCGATCGTGCCCCACGCGCGCACGTCCAGCATGCTGCCGCGCCCGAGCGTCACGGAGTCCAGCCGGGTCCTCAGCACGAAGCACCCCGACGGCGTCACCTGCAACGAGCGCGCGTAGTCGGACCGGGGCTGAACCTCCAGGCGGTGCTCCTTCCCCTGCTCCACGTCCGGGAGGCTCGCCGCGGACAGCACCCAGGTGCCCACCAGCACCTTCGGGACCCCCGCCCCCTGGAGCGCCTGGGGACCCTCGCAGGGGTTCTCCATCCGCGGCTCCGGGCTCTTCGGCGCGGGCTCGAAGGACTCCTCACAGGTCTGTCCACAGGCCTTCACCGCGCACTGCGTGTCATCCGGTGCGCACTCCGCCTTGCTGGTGCAGGCCTTCAGCCGCTTCAGCGAGCGGTCACACCCCTCGCGCAGGCACGTGTCGACGCAGTCCGCGTCGATGCACTCCGCCACGCAGGCCCAGTTGGTGCGCCCGCACACCCCCGCCACGGTGCTGGGGGGCTGCGGAGCCTGGCCCGCCGCGGGCAGGGCGGCGGCGGACACGAGAAGCAGGGCGAGGAGCCGGAGCGGTCGCATGCGGGGTGCAAGCTAGGCAGTGCCCCCACCCACGGCGACCACCGGGCGGAAGAAAGGCTGTCCACCCGACATCCCTCCAGGCCCCGGCGTGTCCGTCAGGTGAACTGCCACCGCCAGGTGCGCGGGTCGGACGGGTTCGGCAGCTCCAGCTCGAAGTCCAGCGTGTCGTACCGGCTGAACTCGCGAGGCTCCACGCGCAAGAGCGTCATCGCCGTGGCGTTGCGCTCGCGCAGCGGGGACACGCTGAAGTCCAGCTCCGCGTCGAAGGCGACCTTGTAGAACAGGCAGAAGCCATCCACCCGTCCGTCCTCCTCCACCGGCCGCCGGATGCGCACGCGCGAAGGCAGGCCATCCGCGCGCATCGTCTCCAGGTCGAACTGGAACGCGGGCTCCGGCTCGCACAAGAGGTGGTCCACCTCGTAGGAGCGCACCAGCCGCTTGAAGTACGACGGGCTCATCGCCTCGCGCAGCGACTGGAGGCAGCGGAAGTCCACGTGGGGCAGGTGCTGCGTCCAGATGAAGGGGACGCACGCCTCGTCGCGCAGCTGCACCGGCTCCACGAAGACCTCGAAGCGGTTGGGCAGGATGCGCCCCCCGGGCTTGAGCAGGCGCGTCCGCAAGTCCAGCATCCGGGGCACGAGCCCCGCGTCCAACAGCGCGTCCCCCAACAGCTCATGCAACAACACATCCGCCTTCTCTGGGGGCTGGAACTGCCACATGGGCTCCCGCACGAAGTCGATGCGGTCCAGGCGGTTGCGCCGGGCCACCCACTGCGCGGTATCCAACATGCGCGAGTCGTCCACCGCGTACAGCCGGCGCGGCTGCTGGTGCGCGGCGAGGAAGGTGCGCAGGCCGGTGCCGGCCTTCACGTCCACCACCACCTGGTTCGGGCGCACGTAGCGCTCCACCGCGCGACGCCAGGTGTCCACGCGCTCCGGATCCGCCAGCACCGAGTCCTGCGGTGAAGGACTGGAGAGGGCCAGACTGTTGGGCGCGTGACGGCGATGCAGGTGCGATACCAGCGGCAGGTGGCTGAGGCGCGAGCGCAGGTCCATCAACGCCTGCCGTGGCAGGTCGAGCAGGTTCGACATGGCTTCCCCCCGGAAGACCCGTGATGGTCCCAAGACACGGCGCGGCCAACCCCGTCCCCCGGGAACCTGAATCTCGTACCATGAGGGAGAACCCAGACCCGGCCCATCCGTCCCGGGGGCAACGGTCTGTCCCCGGTTGAACACGCGTCCCCTCCCGCGGGGCCCGCGCCGGGCGAGGACGCTCGCGACACCTCACTGGAGCGGCTTCAACACCCAGCCCGTGGAGGACCGAAGCCAGTTCCAACGCCTTGGATCATCAGCCAGCGAGAGGAGTCTTTCCCACCGGATGGGGTGTCCGCCAATGACAGTTCAAGCATCCCTCCGGGCCGTCAAGAAAACGGGTCTAAATCGTTTTTCCAGTGAAGCTTCCAACCCGCGACGACGGTTTTCGGCGCGGAGTCCCGGTGCCGGCCATGCCCGTGGATGGACCCGGGTCTTGAAGGGGGACACGGATGAACCGAGCGATGGAGTCACGGCGGACGCAGGACGAGGGCCAGCAGGCGTTCCCCCTGGAGGACGCGGCGCGGGGTGACGTGTCGATGGCGCGCTGGGAAGCGCAGCCCTGGCGGCGACAACTGCAGGTGCCCCGGGCGCACGAGCAGCGGGTGGCGCGCGGCGCGCTGGTGGACGCGCTGCTGTCGGAGGGCTGCTCGGTGGAGGCGGACGTGGCGCGGTTCGCGGGGGCGATGGAGGACCGGGCGTCCATCAGCATCGGGCAGGTGGTGCGCTTCGCGGACGGCCTGAGGCTGCGGCTGACGCAGGCGCGCTCGGACGACGAGGTGCTGCAGCTGGCCTACCTGCGCCGCAACGCGGAGGAGCTGGCGGAGCGGATGATCGACTGGGCCAACACGGGGCGCCTGCCGGCGTAGGGCGAGCGAGGCACCTCGCCGGGCGTCGCTGGAGGGCGTCCGGAGTGGGAGTGCCTTGACAGGGACGGTGGGGCGCTCTCAGGTGGGGGCCATGCTCGCCCTCGCACTTGCCGCCACCCTGGCGGCCGCACCCGCGCCCCGCGTCGCCGCCTCGACGGTGACGGTCCTCCATGTCCCGCAGCTCGACAAGCTCCAGGGGCTCACCGCGTTCATGACGCGGGCGGGGGCGTACTCGCAGATGTTGAACCCGGCGTCGTGGAGCGCGGAGCTGCACCCCATCCTCCAGCTGGACCTCGCGCGGCCGGAGGCGCTGGAGGCGCTGGGCATCGACGCGACGGGGCCGCTGTCCGTGTCGATGCGGCAGGACGGCCGGCTGGCGTGCACGCGGGTGAAGGACGCGAAGGCCTTCCAGGAGGCGACCGCGAGCGTGCTCGCGCGCAACGGCGACGTGAAGGCGGGCACGGTGAAGGGCGTGACGACGCTGCGCGCGCCGGCCCCCGCGGGCGGCTTCGCGGGCTACGTGCTCAAGGGCCAGGAGGCGTGCGCCTTCCTGAGCACGGACTCGGATGACGCGCTCCGCAAGGAGGCGGCGAAGCTGGTGGCGCTCAAGGCGCCCGCCGCGGACGCGCGGATGGGCGGGCTGCCCGGCGCGCTGTACGTGGCCACGCAGCAGGGCGTGGTGGCGCTGGACGGCACCGCGACGGCGCTGAAGGTGGAGGGCACCGCGACGAAGCTGCCGCTGCCGCCCTTCCAGTCCAAGGGCACCAGCCCCTACGGGGCGATGGCGCCCTCGGGCCTGCTGTTCGCCCGCGCGCAGGTGGCGCCCACGGGGGTGACGCAGGCGGTGGACTCGGTGCGGGACGCGGTGCAGGCGGTGTGCCCCACGTGTCCGGCGGAGCAGGTGAGGGGCGTGACGGACGCGCTGGCGAAGCAGCTCACGGGCCAGCTGTTGTTCGGGGTGGATTCGGTGGCGGTGAAGGGGTCGCTGCGCAAGCCGGAGGTGCGCTTCTTCGCGGCGAAGCAGGCGCTGGCCGCGGAGGTGGTGGACGCGGCGGCGGTGAAGGCGGCGCTGGCCCCGCTGGCGAAGTTCCCGGGCGCGAAGGCCCTGGACGACGGCTACGCGATGGAGGCGAAGGGCGGCAGCGTCTACGTGCGGCTCAAGGGCAGGCAGCTGGTGTTCGGCAATGACTCGGCGGTGACGCAGACGGTGCTGGCGTCGCTGCCGGAGAAGGGCGCCCCGCTGTCGCG
Source organism: Corallococcus silvisoli (assembly GCF_009909145.1). Classification (NCBI taxonomy): domain Bacteria; kingdom Pseudomonadati; phylum Myxococcota; class Myxococcia; order Myxococcales; family Myxococcaceae; genus Corallococcus; species Corallococcus silvisoli. The sequence goes on along the minus strand of NZ_JAAAPJ010000001.1, from coordinate 344,226 downwards.
CGCGGTGGAGTTCACGTTGGATCCGAAGAAGGTGGCGCGCGGCCTGTCCCAGGTGTCGTTGATGGACGTGATGGGCGACGAGCGCCTGGCCGCGTTCTTCGGCGTGAGCACGGAGCTGGGCCCCCTGCTCATGAAGAGCGACCGCATCACGGGCTGGCTGGACAGCGCCCCCAACGGCGCGCACCGCTTCCAGCTCAACTGGTCCCTGCCGGAGAAGAACTGACGGAGGCCTACGCCGGCCGCTCGCGCGGCCAGCCCGTCCCCGTCCTCCGCTCCGCCTCCTCCGCGCGCGTCATCGCCCGCTGGATGTCATTCCAGTCCAGCGTGCCCGCGAGCAGCCCGTCCTCGTCCACCACCGCGGCCATCGGCACGCCCGCCTCCGCCATCCGGCGCAGCACCGTCCACCCGTCCTCGCGCAGCTCCGCCACCGCGCCCTCCTCCATCGCGTCGCGCACCCAGGAGGCCTCGCGCGCGGCCTCCGGCACCGCCTGCACCGCCGCCCACGTCACCCGCCCCACCGGCCGCCCCGTGCTCGTCACCGGCAGCATGCTCACGCGCTCGCGCCGGAGCGCCCACTGCGCGTCCTGCATGGACAGGTCCAGGTCCACGCCCACCGCCCTCGGCGTCATCAGCGCCTCCACCCGCACGCGCTCCAGCACCGCCCGCATCCGCACCTGCCGCCACTCATTCTCCGCGCCCATCCACACGACGAAGGCCACCACCAACGTGAACGGGTTCAGCGACACCACGCCCCACACGCCGAACAGCAGCGCGAACAGCCGCCCCAGCCCCACCGCCACCCGCGTCGCCCGCCACACCCCCAACCGGGGCGTCAGCGCCGCGCGCACGATGCGCCCCCCATCCATGGGGAACGCCGGCAGCAGGTTGAACACCCCCAGCACCCCGTTGAGCGTCGCCAGCGTGAAGCACGCGAACTGCACCTGGAACATCCCCAGGCCATGCAGGAACCACGTCACCCCGCCCAGGAACGCCGCCAGCCCCAGGCTGGTCAACGGCCCCACCAGCGCCATCAGCGCCTCGTCCCGAGGCCGCTTCGGCGCCTCTGTCAGCTCCGACACACCGCCGACGATCATCAGGGTGATGCCGTTCACCTGCCCGCCATGGCGCAGCGCATAGAAGGTGTGCGCCATCTCGTGCAGCAGCACCGACACGAACAGCCCCACCGCCACCGCCAGCCCCCACGCCCACGGATGCCCGCCCAGCGCCTCCGGCGGCACGTGCGCCGCGTCCGCCGCCCGCTGGAGCGCCCCTCCGAACGACAGCGCCAACAGCGGCAGCACCACGAGCAGCGAGAAATGGACGCGGATGGGAACCCCCCGGAACGACCCCACCCGCAGTGCCCCTGGCCTCGCACGCATCGCCAGCCTCCCTGGTCCCTCGCGCCCCTCGCGGACGCGGTGTCGGAAATCCTGAACTTCCGTCCCGTCCCCGCCCCGTGCACCCCCGGGCCCGCCCGTCCGGCCCCCCCTCCAGGGGCACGGGAAGCGCTGCCACCGCCTGCCAATCGTGTTAGAGCGGCCCCCCATGGACGCGACCTCCGAGAAGGATCCTCTCCGCGCACGGCTCCAGCAGATGGAGCAGCAGGCCGAGCAGGGCGGCGGCACCGAGCGCATCGCCAAGCAACACGAGGCCGGCAAGCTCACCGCCCGCGAGCGCATCGACCTGCTCCTCGACCCCGGCTCCTTCAGCGAGCTGGACAAGTTCGTCACCCACCGCAGCCACGACTTCGGCATGGGCGACAAGAAGATCCTCGGCGACGGCGTCGTCACCGGCTACGGCACCGTGGAAGGCCGCCAGGTGTTCGTCTTCGCCCAGGACTTCACCGTCTTCGGCGGCTCGCTGTCCGGCGCCTATGCCCAGAAGATCTGCAAGATCATGGACATGGCCACCCGCGTGGGCGCGCCCGTCATCGGGCTCAACGACTCCGGCGGCGCGCGCATCCAGGAAGGCGTGGAGAGCCTGGCCGGCTACGCGGACATCTTCCTGCGCAACACGCTGGCCTCCGGCGTCGTGCCCCAGATTTCGCTCATCCTGGGGCCGTGCGCGGGCGGCGCGGTGTACTCGCCCGCCATCACCGACTTCATCATGATGGTGAAGGACACGTCGTACATGTTCATCACCGGCCCAGACGTCATCAAGACGGTGACGCACGAAGAGGTCTCCAAGGAGGCCCTGGGCGGCGCGCTCACGCACAACCAGAAGTCCGGCGTCGCCCACTTCGCCGCGGAGAACGAGCAGGCCGCCATCGCGATGACCCGCGAGCTGCTCTCGTACCTGCCCTCCAACAACCAGGAGGATCCGCCCGCCCAGCCGTGTGACGACGACCCGTTCCGCGCCGAGGAGTCGCTCAAGTCCATCGTCCCGGCGAACCCGAACAAGCCCTACGACATCAAGGAGATCATCCGGGCCATCGTCGACTCGAAGCACTTCTTCGAGGTGCAGGAGCACTTCGCCAAGAACATCGTCGTCGGCTTCGCGCGGATGAACGGCCGGAGCGTGGGCATCGTCGCCAACCAGCCCGCGGTGCTCGCCGGCTGCCTGGACATCGACGCCAGCGTGAAGGCCGCGCGCTTCGTGCGCTTCTGCGACTGCTTCAACATCCCCCTGCTCACCCTGGTGGACGTGCCCGGCTTCCTCCCCGGCACCGACCAGGAGTGGGGCGGCATCATCACCCACGGCGCCAAGCTGCTCTACGCGTACGCGGAAGCCACCGTCCCGAAGATTACCCTCATCACCCGCAAGGCCTACGGCGGCGCGTACGACGTGATGGCGTCCAAGCACATCCGCGCGGACATCAACTACGCCTACCCCACCGCGGAGATCGCCGTGATGGGTCCCGAGGGCGCGGTGAACATCATCTTCCGCAATGAAATCCTGAAGGCCCAGGACGCCAACGCGGAGCGCAAGAAGCTCACGGACGACTACCGCGAGAAGTTCGCCAACCCGTTCAAGGCGGCGGAGCTGGGCTACATCGACGAGGTCATCCGCCCGGAGGAGACCCGCGCCAAGGTCATCCGCGCCCTGGAGATGCTCAAGGACAAGCGCCAGGAGAACCCGCCGCGCAAGCACGGCAACATCCCGCTGTAGCAGTCCCGGCGGCTCGCACGCCTGCCCTCCCCCGCACGGAGGGCAGGCGGGCACGGGCACATCCGGAAATTCTCAGCTAACGCCGGGGCTTTCACGGGGCCACCCAAGGAGCCACCCCCCGTGTCCCAGCAGCGAAGACTCGTTCTCTTCCTCTCCGACGTCGAAGGTCATCTCACCGCCCTGCGTCAGACGCTCAAGGGCGTGTGCGAGGGCCTGGACCTGCCCCCACCGGAGGTCCACTGGGTGGAGCCCCGTCCCGAGGCGCTGGCCGACAGCGGCTGGCACGTGGCGGAGATCCCGCTCGTGTCCGGAAAGACCTCCGGCAAGGTGCCCTCTCCCGAGGAGCACCTGGACGCCATGACCCAGGCCCTGGCCCGGGACTTCCGCGACCGCGCCATGGGCATGTACGTGGACCGGGAGCACAGCTACGCGCGCGTCTGCATGGCCGCCCCCAGCCGCCCGCCGCGCGCCATGGAAGGCGAGTACCTGGACGTGCTGCGCCAGGCCGCGCGCTGGCTGGACGTGGAGACGACGGCGCTCGCCCGGCTCTTCAGCGGCAACGCCGCGCGCAACCTGCTGGCGGCCGCGGTGGACTTCGGTCCGGACGGCAAGCCCGTGGAGGCCCCCTCGCACCCCGCCCCGCCCCCGGAGCCGGACGAGGAGGACCGCTTCGTGGAAGCGAAGCTCGCCCAGGCGAAGCAGCTGATGGACCAGTACCTGAACCTGCGCAAGTAGGGGCAGGCAATCAGGGGCGCCCCATGGTAGACGGGCGCCCATGCCCAAGATCCGCAAAGTGCTCGTCGCCAACCGCGGCGAGATCGCCATCCGGGTGATGCGCACCTGCAAGGACCTCGGCATCGCCACGGTGGCGGTGTACTCCGAAGCAGACCGTTCCGCGCTGCATGTGCGCACCGCAGACCAGGCCTATTTCGTCGGCCCCCCGCCCTCGCGCGAGAGCTACCTCGTGCAGGAGCGCATCCTGGAGGTCGCGAAGCAGTCCGGCGCGGACGCCATCCACCCCGGCTACGGCTTCCTCTCCGAGAACGCGTCCTTCGTGCGCGCCTGCGAGAAGGCCGGCATCACCTTCATCGGCCCGCCGGCCGCCGCCATGGACGCCATGGGGGAGAAGACCCGCGCCCGCGCCAACATGATCAAGGCGGGCGTGCCCGTCGTCCCCGGCACCACCGAGCCCATCGCCACCATCGAGGAAGCGCGCGAGTACGCGCGGAACATCGGCTTCCCCATCATGCTCAAGGCCGCCGGCGGCGGCGGCGGCAAGGGCATGCGCCGCGTGGAGGGCCTGGGCGACTTCGACTCCGCCTGGCGCTCCGCCAAGAGCGAGGCGCTCAACGCCTTCGGCAACGACTCGGTCTACATCGAGAAGTACCTGGAGAAGCCCCACCACGTGGAGATCCAGGTCTTCGCGGACCAGTACGGCAACACCATCCACCTGAACGAGCGCGAGTGCTCCGCGCAGCGCCGTCACCAGAAGGTGGTGGAGGAGACGCCCAGCCCCATCCTCACGGCGGAGATGCGCGCGAAGATGGGCGAGGTCGCGGTGAAGGCGGCCAAGGCCGTCAACTACGTGGGCGCCGGGACGGTGGAGTTCCTGGTGGACGTGCACCGCAACTTCTACTTCCTGGAGATGAACACCCGCCTCCAGGTGGAGCACCCGGTGACGGAGTGGGTGACGGGCCTGGACCTGGTCGCCATGCAGATCAAGGCCGCGGAGGGGGAGAAGCTGCCCCTCTTCGAGGCGCCCACGCCGCGCGGTCACGCCATCGAGGTGCGCGTGTACGCGGAGGACCCCGCGCGCAACTTCATGCCCAGCCCCGGGAAGATCCAGGCGCTGCGCGTGCCCAGCGGGCCGAACGTGCGGGATGACTCGGGCGTGTTCGCGGGCTTCACGGTGCCCAACTTCTACGACCCCATGATCTCCAAGCTGTCCGTGTGGGGCGCCACGCGCGAGGAGGCCATCGCGCGGGCCAAGCGCGCGCTCTCCGAGTACGTGGTGAAGGGCATCACCACCAACATCCGCTACCTGCACGGCATCCTGTCCCACCCGGAGTTCGTGGCGGGCGACTACGACACCAGCTTCCTCACGCGCGAGCACACCGCGCTGCTGGGCGCGGAGGACCCCAAGCTGAGCGAGGTGGCGCTGCTGGCCAGCACGCTCCACGCCTTCCAGCGCGACCAGAAGCGCGCGAAGACGCTGCCCGCGGGAGCCAGCGCGGGGGGCAACGGCCGCATCAGCCCGTGGCGTCTGGCGCTGAAGAGCCGCCGCCGCTGACCGTCATCCTGCCGCAAGCACCCGGAAGGACCTTTTCCACATGCGTTACTTCACGAAGCAGCAGGGCCAGAAGGAAGCGGTGCCGGTGGACCTGGAGGCGCTGGGCCAGGACCGCTACCGGCTCACGGTGAATGGCCAGTCGTACCAGGTGGACGCGCTGTCCGTGGACCAGGGCACGCTGTCGCTGCTGGTGGACGGCCAGTCGTACAACGTCGAGTTCGAGGAGAACGGCGACGAGATTGGCACGCTGGTGCGCGGGCAGGTGAACCGCACCGACGTGGCGGATGAGCGCAAGCTGCGCATGCGCGCCGCCGCGGGCAGCTTCTCCGTGGAGGGCCGGCAGGTCATCCTCGCGCCCATGCCCGGCAAGGTGGTGAAGGTGCTGGTCAAGGTCGGCGAAGAGGTGAAGGAGGGCCAGGGGCTCGTGGTCGTGGAGGCCATGAAGATGGAGAACGAGCTCAAGAGCCCCAAGGCCGGCAAGGTGACGGAGGTGTTCGCCAAGGAAGGCACCGCCGTGGAGAACAACGCGAAGCTCATCGTCGTCGAGTAACCCCCCGCTTCGCGAGCCCCCGAGGTCGACGCCCCATGGAGATGCTCTGCACCCTGCGCAGCGCCACCGAGACGCAGCGCCAGGCCCTGCTCAAGACGCCCGGCGCGCTGGAGCCCTTCCTGGAGGACGAGGAGGACTTCGGCGACGCGAAGGGCGCGGCGTTCCTGGAGCTGGACATTGGCGAGGCGTGGCACGGCCTCCAGTTCCTGCTCACCGGCACGGCCTGGGAGGGCACCCCGCCCCTGGACTTCCTGGTGCGCGGCGGCGACGACGTGGGGGACATCCCGTCGGATGAGGGCACCGCGCGCGTGTTCGACCCGGCCGGGGTGAAGGCGCTGGCGGAGGCGCTGAAGAAGGCCTCCGAGCAGGACCTGCGTGGGCGCTTCGACCCGGCGCGCCTCCAGGCGGAGGACATCTACCCGGGCACCTGGGACGAGGAGGAGCCGGCGGAGGACGTGGATCCGCTGGAGGAGCTGCTCTCCTACTTCGTGGAGCTCCAGAAGTTCACCGCCGCCGTGGCGAAGCGGGGCCTGGCGCTGCTCGTGCACATCGGCTGAGGCGTCAGGCCGCCCAGCCCAGCCACACGTCGCGCCCCAGCTTCAGCACCAGCGCGGCCACCACGCCCAGCACGACGACGCGCACCAGCCGGTCGCCGCCCTTCACCGCCGCGTGCGCGCCCAGCCACGCGCCGGTGAACTGCGCCGCGGCCATGGGCAGCGCCACCTTCCACAGCACCACGCCCCGGAGCGCGAAGAGCGTCACCGACGCCAGGTTGGAGGCGAAGTTCACCACCTTCGCGTCCGCGGACGCGCGCGCCAGCCCGTGGCCCAGCAGCGACGAGAACGCCACGATGAGGAAGGTGCCCACCCCCGGCCCGAAGAAGCCGTCATAGGTGCCGAGCACCAGCGCGATGAGCGCGCCAATGGCCTGCGCGCGCGGCCGGGGCGAGGGCTCCACGCCGTCGCGCTTCGGCGGCGCGCGGCGGAAGGCGAGGAACACCGCCACCGCGATGAGCAGCACCAGCACCAGCGGCTTGAGCACCTCCGGGCGCAGCAGCAGCACCAGCGCCGCGCCGCCGAACGCGCCCAGCAGGCCGAAGGGGAACGTCACCTTCCCCAGCTTCGCGTCCACCAGGCCCGCGCGCGCGAAGCGCACCAGCGCCGCGCCCGAGCCGAACACGGACTGGCCCTTGTTGGTGCCCAGCGCCACGTGCGCCGGCAGGCCCGCCGTCAGCAGCGCGGGCAGCGTGATGAGGCCGCCGCCTCCCGCGATGGCGTCCACGAAGCCCGCGCTCAACGCGGCGACACACAGCAGCACCAGCTTCAACGCGCCGACGTCCAGGTCCACGGTGGGGCCCGCCTCCTCGTCGCGGGTGGCGCCCGCTTAGCACCCTTACTTGCGCGCGGTCGAAGCTTGGGGGTCAATGCGGTCCATGCTCGCGACCCTGATGACCGTGCTGGCGCTGACGCTCGCCGCGCCGCCCTCACCGCCCGACGCGACCACCGCCACGTGCCGCGCCCTGGACGGGCACGTGTCCTGTGGCTACGGGTGCAAGTCGGATGGACAGCGCGTGCGGTGCGCCCAGACGCTCCAGGGCCGCTGTACCGTCATCGACGGGCAGGCCGTCTGTTTCGATCCGCCCGCCTACGTGGTGAAGGCGTACGGCGCCGCGCTGCCGGAGCCGGAGTGCAAGACCATCGACGGGGTGGTGGGCTGCGGCTACGGGTGCGTCACCGACTTCGGCAAGGTGAAGTGCGCGAAGACGCCGTCGGGCGTGTGCCGGAGCCAGGGTGGCAACGTGACCTGCTTCGACCCGCCCGCCGCGGTGTTCGCGGTGTTCGGCAAGCAGGTGCCTCGCGCGCAGTGTGTCAGCAACGGCCTGCAGCTGGCGTGCGGCTTCAACTGCGTGAACGCCTCCGAGGGCGTGCGGTGCGCGAAGACGCCCATGGGCGTGTGCAAGGCGCAGAACGGCAGCGTCACCTGCTTCGACCCGTCGCCCGCGGCGCTCTGCGCGTGGGGCCGCGACCTGCCGGCGCCCCAGTGCAAGCTGAGCGAGACGGGCCCGGTGTGCGGGTACAACTGCACCACGGCGTACGGCAAGGTGGCGTGCTCGGGCACCCCCGCCGGCATCTGCAAGGTGTTCGACAGCGAGGTGTTCTGCTTCGACCCGCCCGCCGAACAGCAGGCCGACGCGGCGTGTCTCGCGAACGTGGGGTTGGCGGCCCTGGAGGGCGCCACGCCCTGAGGCGCCTGCCCGCTCCCTTGGAATGGAGCGTCCGCTTGGAGGTGGGCGCGGGCGGCGGTAAAATTCCGGCTTCCCGGCAGTCACGCGGGAATGGGAGCAGGACGGCACATGGCGGAGGGTGAGGTCCGGCAGTACTGGGTGCGGAACGATCGGGGCACCACGTGGGGGCCGCTGACCGGGCCCACCATCGAGCTGCTCATCGACAGCGGCTCCATCCAGGGCAAGCTCCAGGTCTCCACCGACGGTCTCCAGTTCGCCTTCCCATGGCGCTTCCCGGAGGTGCGGGACGTGTTCCCGCGCGAGCTGTGGGGGGATGGCGCGCCCGCGTCGCTGAGGACCGCGCCCGTCGTTCCGCCACCGCCCGGCCCCGCCGCGCCGCCCACGGGCCCTGGCGCCGCGCCCATGGCCGGTCCGGGCGCCGTGCCCATGGCCGGTCCTGGCGCCGTGCCCATGGCCGGTCCGGGCGCCGTGCCCATGGCCGGTCCTGGCGCGGTGCCCATGGCGGGCCCGGGTGCCACGCCCATGGCGGGTCCCGGCGCGATGCGGAGTCCGGCGCCAGTGGCGCGCGCGGCCGTGGACGCCTCGGGGCGGCCTGTCGCCACGCGGCCTCCGGGTCCCGGGGCTCCGGCCCGTCCCCCCGTCGCGCCTCCGGCCGCGGCGGCCCGTCCGGCGGGGGCTCCGGCCACCGCGGCGGCGCCCCCCGCGCAGGCGCCACAGGGGCCGGTGGATGACGGCTCCAACACCGTGCCGCCGCAGGGTCAGCTCGCGCAGTGCCCGCCCATGCAGCTCTACGGTCGCATCGCCGCGGGCGAACACACGGGCCTGCTGACGCTGGGGCTTTCGGACCGGGCGCTGTCGGTGCACTTCCGCAAGGGCAGCCCGGAGTTCGTCGACTCGTCGCACGCGGAGGACGCGCTGGGCGTGTCGCTCCTGGGCGCGCGGCTGTTGACGGCGGAGCAGCTCCAGCAGGCGGAAGGCGCGCGGGAGCGCTTCGGGGGAGACCTGCTGGCGGCGCTCTTCGGGCTGGGCCTGCTCCAGCCGGCGACCGCCTTCGCGCAGCTGGCGCAGCGGGCGTTGGGCATCCTGGGCAAGGCGCTGCGCGCCGAGGCCGGCACCTTCACCTTCGAGCTTCGCGACCTGCCCGCGCACAAGGCGATGCCGCTGGGCAACCGCTGGGCCCTGCTCAGCGACCAGGTGCGCCGCGTGCCGACGGCGGACCTCAAGCGGCGGCTCGCGTACGTGCTGCCGATGCCCATCATGAAGTCCGGAGGGCGCGTGGCCTCCAGCGAGCTGCGCCTGACGCCGCATGAGGTGCGCGCGCTCGCCTTCATCGACGGGGTGCGCTCGCTGGGGCAGCTGCTGCAGGACGTGCCCCAGGACGCGGAGCATCTGCTGCGCGTCTCGTTCCTGCTGAAGGAGCTGAACGGCGTCTCGTTCGCGGCGGCGACCCGCACGCAGGCGGCCCCGCCTCCGCCCGCCTCCGGCCCCACGGCGGCGGCGCGTCCCGGCCCCGAGGCTGGCGGCGCCCAGGGACCTGGGGCACCGGTCCGTCCGTCCGGGACCGTGCCCACGGTGGGCTCGGCTGCGCCCGCCGCGGGTCCGGGCGCCGTGCCCATGACGCCTCCAGGCGTGTCCGCCGGTCCTGGCGCAGGGCCCGCCACGGCGGCCGGAGCCTCCGCCTCGGGTCCTGGCGCGGCTCCCCGTCCTCCTGGCGCCACTCCCGCGCCCACGGCCGGCCCCGGTGCCGCGCCCCGTCCCGCTGGCTCCGCCGCCCCCACGGCCGGCCCCGGTGCAGCCCCCCGTCCTCCTGGCGCCGCTCCCGCCGCCGGTGCCGCCCCCACGGCCGGCCCGGGTGCAGCGCCCCGCCCTCCTGGCGCCACTCCCGCCCCCACGGCCGGCCCGGGTGCAGCGCCCCGTCCTCCCGGTGCCGCCCCCGCGGCTGCGGCGCCCCGTGCGCCTGGCGCCGCACCCGCCGCGGGCCCGGGTGCCGCGCCTCGGCCTGCGGGAGCCCCCGCTGGCGCCGCGCCCACGGCCGGCCCTGGTGTAGCGCCCCGCCCTCCCGGTGCCGCCCCCGCCGCGGCCCCTGTCGCACGGCCCGCGCCGCCCGTCGTCGGTGCTCCAGCCGCCGCCCCCGCGGCGTCGAGCGCCGCGCCCGGGTCGGACGAGCTGCCCGCGCTGCGCCAGCTCGCCGTGACCATGAAGGGGCAGAACCACTTCCAGCGGCTCGGCCTCACCGAACAGACCGAAGGCAGCGCGGTGAAGATCGCCTACTTCCGTCTGGCCAAGCTCTACCACCCGGACACCCTGCCCCAGGGCGCCCCGCCCGAGTTGGAGAAGCTCAAGGCGGAGGTGTTCGCCTACGTCGGGGACGCGTACCGGACGCTCACGGACGACAAGAGCCGCGCGGCCTACCTGGAGGAGCTCAAGAACGGCGGAGGGGACGGCGTGGATGTCCAGGCCATCCTCCAGGCCGAGGAGCTCTTCCAGAAGTCCTGCATCCTGGTGAAAGCGCGCAAGTACCCAGAAGCCGTGAAGATGCTCAACGAGGCCATCGCCCTCAACGCCGAGGAGCCGGAGTTCTTCGCCTGGCGGGGCTACGCGCGCTTCCTGGCCGCCCCGGACAAGAAGGCCGCCCAGCCGGAGGCCTTCCGCGAAATCCAGGCCGCCATCAAGCGCAACGAGCGGTGCGCCCCCGCCCACTACTTCCTGGGCGTCATCGCCAAGCTGAGCGGCGACGCGGCCGGGGCCCTCAAGCACTTCAAGCGGACGGTCGAGCTGCAACCGGACCACATCGATGCGATGCGGGAGATCCGCATGGCGTCCCAAAAGAAGTAGGGTGCGCCCCTTTTCTTCAAGGAGACACCCCCCATGCCCCTCACCGGGAAACAGCGACGCCACCTGAGAGCCCTCGGGCACCACCTGGAGCCCGTGGTCCTCGTCGGACAGTCCGGCGTCACCGAGGGCGTCATCGCCGCCGTCGAGCAGGCGCTGCACGACCACGAACTCATCAAGGTCAAGATCAACGAAGGCCCGGATGGCCGCCATGAAGGCGCCGACCGCATCGCGGAGGCCACCGGTTCGGAGCTCGCGCAGCTCCTGGGCCGCACCGCCCTCTTCTTCAAGAAGCGCAAGGAGAAGTCCCGCTTCGAGGACATCCTCAAGGGCCCGCACGAGCCCAAGCCGGTCGCCAAGCCGGCCGAGGACAAGAAGCCGCGCCGCCGTTAGCCGCACCGCTTTCCAGAGGTCGCGGGGAAAACAGGCCGACCCGAGCGTTTTGTGCGGGTTCGAGGGCAGCCAGGCCCTCGTGCTGATCCCAAAATGTCACTACGCTGGGGGTCTTCCCCCCGCGGAGGTGACGTGCAGACTCCCTCGTCCTCCCCCCCACCCCCACCCGGCTGGCACGACGTGCTGATGAAGCACTTGGAGCCGCTCCTTGGCGGCTTCACCGCCAAGATGGCCATCCACACCGCCGCGCTGCGGGCCCTCAAGCGACCTCCGGAGCAGGTGGTCGTGCAGGAGCTGCCGCAGCTCCTGGAGGGCCTCAAGCCGATGCTCAACACCTTCATCGGTGCACTGCACACGAAGGTCATCCTCACAGAGATTTCGACGGCCATGGAGAAGCTGCGATGAGCCCTCACCCCCCTTCGGGTCGCGCCGCCAGCAGGGTGGCCCCCTGGATGGGCACCGTCGTGGTGCTCCAACTGGTGCACCTGGCCGCGGTGGCCACGTCCTTCCAGGATGGGCGCCAGCTGGCGCTCGTGGGCGACGCGGCGGGCTGGACCGTGGGCCTGCTCGCGGTGCTGGGCACGGCGGCGGCGGCGCTGTCGTTCGCGCGGGGCGACTACCTGCGCCGGGTGTGGGGCCTGCTGACGGTGGGCGCGGGCCTGTCGCTCGTGAGCACGGCGCTGCGCAGCTACTGGATGCACGCGGTGCCGGACGTGCCCTTCACGAACTCGCCGCTGTTGCCGGTGCGCATGGGCGTGGTGGTGCTGGCGAACGTGAGCACCACGTTCGCGCTGGTGCTGCTGGCGCGGACCTACCGGCAGTCCGGCCTGCAGCCGCCGCCCAGCCCTCGCGCGACGCTCCTGTGGGCCGTGTCCGCGGTGGCCGCGCTCGCGGTGGGTGGGCCCGCGCTCGTCGCGGCGGTGGGGCACCTGGGCCAGGACTTCGCGACCACGTGCACCGCGGTCATCGCGCTGGCGTCCACGCTGGCGGACATGATGACCATCCTGCTCGTCGCGCCCATCCTCCGCGTCGCGTACATGCTGCGCGGCGGACGGCTGGCGTGGGTGTGGTGGGCCATGGGCATGTCCGGCGCGGTGTGGCTCTTCTACGATGCGCGCGAGTGGCTGGCGCCGCTCTTGCCCGGCAACCCCGCCGAAGCGGTGGAGCTGCTGCGCACGCTGCGCACCTCGGGGCTCGCGATGCTGGGGCTCGCCGGGTGGTTGCAGCGCTCCGCGCTCACCGCGGCCCAGCCCGCGTCGAGCACCGGAGTCGTCGTCCCCACCGCCTGACACGACCCGTCGCGTCGAGCTGACGCACGCGGCCAGGACCGGCCCGCTCCCACCTGGGGGCGGGCCGTCGTGTTTTCGCCCCCCGAACGCCTGGGGAGCCAAGCGAGACTGCGGCCTCACGGTTGTCCCAAGGAGGTTCCATCCCATGCGACTGTCCCTGCGTTCCCTGCTGGCGGCCGCCTGCGTCCTGACCGGATGCCGGACGGCACGCGAGACGGCGACGGCCCCCGTGCGCGCGGACTGCGGTCCCGCCATTGCTGGCATGGAGGCGGTGCTCAAGCCCTCCGCCTTCGTCGTGCTGGGGGAGATCCACGGCACGCAGGAGGCGCCGGCCTTCGCGGCGCGGCTGGCGTGTCACGCGGCGGCCCTGGGGCAGCCGGTGCGGCTGGCGCTGGAGCTGCCCGTGGAGGAACAGGCGCGCATCGACACCTTCGTCGAGGGGGAGGCGGGGACGGCGGGGATGCCGACCGACAGCGCCTTCTGGAACCGCGCTGTTCAGGACGGCCGCGGCAGCGAGGCCATGCGGCAACTGCTGGAGCGCGTGCGGGAGCTGCGACACGCGGGGCTGTCCGTGCGGGTGGTGGCGTTCGATCCAGGCGGCAGTGACCGCGACACCACCATGGCCGACCAGCTCCGTCAGGCGCGGAGCCAGGCGCGCGGGGACACCTTCATCGTGCTCGTGGGAAACCTGCACGCGCGCCGCGACATGGGAGCGCCCTGGGACAGCAAGCTCCGGTTCATGACGCACCAGCTGCTCGACGCGGAGCCCGGGCTGGTGTCGCTCGACCTGGCGAATGCCGGGGGGAGCGCGTGGATCTGCCGGGGCATGACGCCGGACACCTGTGGCCAGCAGCCGCTGCGCGGCCGGGGCGCGGAGCAGCCCCTGGGCATCACGCTCCAGAAGAGCGCCGACGACCCGGATGGCTACGACGGCACCTACTCCGTCGGAACCCTACACGCCTCGCCGCCCGCGCACGGGGCCGCCTCCACCGCGACGCCCGCGCCGAACTAGCAGCCAGGAAGCCGCGCGGAGGCCCCACCGATGCGTCAGCCGGAGGCGCCGGACGGCACGGCGCTCCCCTTGCCCGCGCGGCGCCGCGTCACGCCCATCGCGACCGCCAGCGCGCCCAGCGTCAGCGCGCCCACCCAGAGCCCCGGGAGCAACCCCGGCGTCCGGTAGCGCAGCATCACGGTGTGGCTGCCTGTCGGCACCGCCACCGCGCGCACCGCCACGTTGGCGGGGAGGATGGGAACAGGCGCACCATCCAGCGTCGCGGACCAGCCGGGCTGGTAGGCGTCGTTGATCACCAGCACCGAAGGTCCGTCAGCCGCGACCTCCACCGTGAAGCGCTCCGGCGACTCGCGGGTGACGCGCACCGAGCCCGTCCCCGCGCCGGCCTCCAGCGGCGCCGCGCACTCCACGATGGCGTCGCCGGGCGCGAACGGCTCCGGCGCCAGCATCCGCCGCAGCGCCTCATCGAGCGAGGCCACGCACTCCGGCCGGGCCAGATGGATGCGCGCGGGCGCCTGCGCGTGGGCCATCAACGACAACCCGAAGAGCGGATCCTCCGCCACCACCCGTCCTCCCGGTGGCGGCCCCGCCCCTCGCAGCTCCTCCGTGCGCACCACCGAGTAGGGCGTGGACAGGCGCGGAGCCAGCTCCCCTGCCCAGCGGCGGGAATCCGCCATCAACCGGAGCAGCCGCGTGCTCCTCCCGGGCAGATAGCTGGCCGCGCTCTCGATGCCCCAGAACACCGACGTGTCCGGTGCCAGCACCGCCACCTGCCCCAGGCTCAACCGGTCCCGGAACTCGTAGCCGGCCAGGGGTGGCGCACCGTAGGCCTTCACCACCGTGTTCACCCGCACCGGCTCCCCCTCCGGCACGAGCGCGCGGATCCGCGCCACCAGCGGAGGCGGCGTCTCCAGGATCTCCACCGGAGACACCTGATAAAGCGGCGCGTTCTCCAGGAAGAGCGCCGCGCCCTGGAGCACCAGCCACCCCGCGCCCAGCCGGGGACGCCACGCCAGGACCGCGCACGCCAGCGCGAGCCCCGCCGCCATGCTCCCCATGCGCACCACGTTGCCCGACAGGCCTTCCCTCGCGGCCCGCGGAATGTCCGGCCAGTGCGGCAGCACCCAGCCCCGCGTCCACACCCCGCCCAGCGCCTCCCCCAGCGCGACGGCCGCGCAGAGCGCCGCGACGCCCACGCCCGCGACGATGACCGCGCGCGAAGAACCTCCTGGCCCCAGGCACCGCCGCCAGCCCAGCCCCGCGCCCACCGCCAGCCCCAGCACCACGAAGGACGCCAGCTTCTCCGGGTAGCGGAAGGGCCGCCACAGCGGCAGCAGCTGGTACACCCAGCCGTAGACGGGCAGCGCCGAGCCCAGCACCAGCAACACCAGCAGCAGCCACGCGCCCACGAAGACCCAGGTCCGCCCCCGGCGCCACGACGCCCCCAGCCCCGCCAGCGCGAGCACGCACGCGGGCGTCCCCACGTAGAGCGAGTCCACCCACGCCCGGGTGAAGCCCCCCACGAAGATGAGCTTGCGCACCGCGACCTCAGGGATGCCGCGCACCCCGACCGGATCCGTGAGGAACGGGCCCAGCAGCAGCTCCCCCACCCGCAGCGGGTGCAGCGAGAAGTACTGCGCCTCCGTCACCGAGCGTGCCCCGGGCTCCCCCGTCAGCAGCAACCCCGCGGCGGGGAACAGTTGAGGCGCGGCCAGCAGCCCCCCCGTGGCCACCATCAGGAGACAGGCCCCCAGGCGCCGGGCCCAGGTCCCGGGGGCCGTCACGGGCTCCGCCAGGGCCACCAGCACCCCGAGCGCCTGGGTGACGGCGAACGCCTGTGCATCCCCGCCGAACGCGACCAGCGCCAGCAACCCTCCTCCCACCGTCAGCCGCGCGGGCGTGGGGCGCCGCACGAAGCGCAGCACGCCCCACAACGCGGCGGGGACGGTGCTGGCGGGCAGCAGGTACGTGGGGTTGTTGGTGATGCAGACCAGGTACCCGCTGAAGGTGAACGTCAGCGCCCCGAACAGCGCGCCTGCTCGGGGGACGCCCCACTCGCGCAGCAGCGCCGCCGTTCCCAGGAAGGCCACCGGGAAGCACAGGAGCACGGTGAGCTTCACCGCCACGCCCAAGGGCAGCACCAGGTGCAGGAGCGTCGTGGGGTGGAACACGCCGGAGATGAAGATGGCGGGGAACGACTGCCCGAAGCCGTCGTAGGGGAACCAGTCCGGGAACTCGCCCCGCGACACGCGCGACGCCCAGTAGGCGCGCATCGGGTAGAAGGCCCGCAGCGTGTCCCCCGCCAGGAAGACGTCGGAGGAGAACGTCGCCCGGAAGAAGAAGAGCGCCGGCAGCACCAGCGACAGACCTCCGAGCATCCAGCGCCAGCCGGGCCGGACCTCGTCCACCCGCTGGGCGGGCTCCGCGGAAATCGGTGCGCCAGGGTTCGCGTCCACGTGTGCCGGACATCGTCGACGACGGGCGGCCTCCCGCCAAGTGTCGTCTTGTCGCGTCGAGCCCCTCCCAGGGTGGCCGACCTCCCACCGGGCGCGCTACATCCGGGGCTCCCTTCTTCCAGCACGAAAGGCCCACCCATGCTCGCACGCACCTGGCGCGGGGTAACGAAGGCGGAGGACGCCGACGCCTACCTCGCCTATCTCCACCAGACGGGCCTCGCGCACTACCGGCGCACGCCCGGAAACCTGGCCGCGTACTGCCTGCGCAAGGTGGCGGAGGGGAAGGCGGAGTTCCTGCTCGTCACCCTCTGGGAGTCGATGGACGCGGTGAAGCGCTTCGCGGGCGACGCGCCAGAGCGCGCCCTCTTCTTCCCCGAGGATGACCGCTACCTCATCGACCGAGACCTGCACGTCACGCACTACGAGGTCCCCTTCGCGGAAGGGCAGGCCTTCGTGGGCCACCGCGTCCGCTTCGACGACTTCCGCGTGGCGGGGCCCTCTGGCGACCTGCGGCTGGTGGACACGGGCGGCGGCGGAACGAGCCTGCCCGTCGTCTTCGTGCACGGGCTCGCGGGCAATGCGTCGCACTGGCAGGCGCAGCTGGAGCATCTGTCCTCGGTGGGACGCCGGGGCATCGCCCTGGAGCTGCGCGGCCACGGAGGCTCCACGCCGCCGGAGCCACAGGACTACACGGTGGAGTCGCTAACGGGGGACATCGCCGCCGGGGTCCGGGCGCTGGGGCTTCGCCGCTTCGTGCTCGTGGGGCACAGCATCGGCGCGGGCGTGGCGCTGGCCTACGCGGGCGACAACCCCCGGCAGGTGGTGGGTCTGTTCCTGGTGGATCCGATGACGGACCTGCACCTGTATCCCCAGGAGCAGGTGACGGCCTACCTCGCCTCGCTCGACGCGCCCGACGTGGCGCAGGCGCTGCGGCAGGACTGGGCGCAGATGGCGGGGCCGCGCGCGGACGTGCGCGAGCGGTTGCTCGCGGACCTGGAGGCCACGCCGGTGTCCGCCGTGGTGGCGGTCCAGCGCTCCAGCGTGGGCTTCGACCTGACGGCCGCGCTCGCACGCTACCCGGGGCCGAAGTTCTCGCTCATCGCGCCGGACAACGACTCGCCGCGCAGCCTCCATCGGCTGGGCGAGGGCGTGGCGCACCAGCTGGTGGAGGGCGCCGGACACTGGATCCACCTGGACCATCCGGACGCGGTCAACGCCGCGCTGGACGCATTCCTCAAGAAGTCAGCACCAGCTTGACCAGCTCCGGGGGGCTGCCCAGGCGCATGGGCGGGCCCCAGAAGCCGCAGCCCCGGCTGACGTAGATGTGTGAATCGCCGTGCCGGTAGTGCCCGGCGGAGTGCTCCCGGCTCCACCCGTAGCGTGCCTGGAGGTCGCCGCGCGACGCGACGAGCCGGGGCGTACGGCGCGGGGGGATGTTCCACACGAGCCGCCGGAACAGCGACAGGTGCCCCAACACGGCACCCAGCGCGATGAGGATCGAGAACGGAGACAGCGCCATGGGCCTCAGCCTCCCGTACCTCGCGCCCAGGCGCACCTGAATCCGTGGTGCACGGCCGTCCGCCTGCCCCATGCGCTGCCAGGAAGCAGCGGTCCACTGTCAGCCCGGCTCGTCCCAGAGCGTGGCGAGCTTCAATGCCATGCTCTCGAAGGGTTCGGCATGCACCGGGCCATTTCCCGTGTGGGTCGCGAGCGGCACGTATTGCCCCGACTCCCATCGGAACACGTCCAGGGTGCGGAAGACCGGGTCGATGAACCAGACATGCCGCACGCCCTCGCGCGCGTACACGGGCAGCTTCGCCTTGCGGTCCAGGAGTCGCGTGGAGGGAGACAGCACCTCACAGACCCAGTCCGGTGGCAGGGCCAGCGCCGCGACCTTCGGCGCCCTGGGGAGCCGCTCGCGCCGCCAACCCGCGAGGTCTGGCACGAGGACGTCGTCTCCCAGTTGGAGCTCGGGCTCGGTCACGATGTACCAGCCTCCAGGCCCACCCAGTCCGAAGACGAAGGGATTGCCAAGGATCGCCATCAAGAACGAGGCCGCCGTGAGATGAGGGAACGCCGGCCGTGGGCTCGCATACAGCTCCCCCGCGACAAGCTCTCCCACGACATGCTCCGGGAGCGCCTCCAGGTCCGCGTATGTCGCGGGCTTCTTTCCCATGGACTCCCTCCACTCCTCGCCGCCCGTCACTCTATCCATGAGCGGAAGACGTAGCACGCCCGTCTGACGTCCAGGGGCGTTCGAAGTCCACTGGACCTCAGAGGTCTATTCCCACCGTCGGCTCACTGCGTCCCCCAGAGGAACGCGAGGTCCAGCTCCACTGCGTCGAACGGCTCCGCCCGGATGGGCGCCGCCCCGACATGCGTGAGGAGTCCCGTGTACCGTCCATCCCTCAAGCCGAACACCTCCAGCGTGCGTGTCCTCGGATCCATCAACCAGACGTGCCGCACACCTTCGCGCGCGTACACAGGCAGCTTCGCCTCCCGGTCCAGCGTCCGGGTGGACGGGGACAACACCTCACAGACCCAGTCCGGCGCGAGAGACGTCGCCGCCGTGTCGGGAACGACAGGCATCCGTTCCTTCCTCCAGCCCGCGACATCCGGCACCAGGACGTCATCACCGAAGTGCAGCTCGGGCTCGTCCAGGATGACCCAGCCTCCAGGCCCTCCCCTGCCCCTCCCAAACGGGCCCATGAGCTCGCCCCCAAGCCGTGAAGACACCACGGCATGCCGCATCGCCGGCCGTGGGCTTGCATACAGCTCCCCCGCGACAAGCTCTCCCACGACATGCTCCGGGAGCGCCTCCAGGTCCGCGTATGTCGCGGGCTTCTTTCCCATGGACTCCCTCCACTCCTCGCCGCCCGTCACTCTATCCATGAGCGGAAGACGTAGCACGCTCATCCGACATCACAGGGCGTCAGCCATGACACCTACCTCACACGTCTTCCCGATAACCCACCCCTCTCCGGCCCCCGAGCCCGCCTCCCGACGGCACGACCCCGGCAGGATGTTGGCTCCTCTGGCGAAGGACGCCTGACGCTCGCTGGCCAACGTCCAGAACGCGCGCCACCAGACACCCTCGCCGCGCTCCGTCCGGCACCTTCCAGACAAGGCGCGTGGAGGCGTGCGCCCTCCGCGCCAATGAGCACGCTGCACGCCCCTTGAAGGAGGCGGTGCGATGACCTCACAGAAGCAGCCGGACGCGGTGCACGTCGACGAGCAGAGCAAGGAGCAGCAGCTCGCCCGGGATCGCTCGGAGCCCACGGGCAACTTCCTCACCACGGACCAGGGCGTCCGCGTCGAACACACGGACGACTCGCTTCGCATCGGCGCACGCGGCCCCACGCTGCTGGAGGACTTCCACCTCCGTGAGAAGATCACCCGCTTCGACCACGAACGCATCCCCGAGCGCGTCGTCCACGCGCGCGGCGCCGCCGCCCACGGCTACTTCCAGGTCTATGAATCCCAGGCGAAGTACACCCGGGCGAAGTTCCTCCAGGATCCCAACAAGAAGACCCCCGTGTTCGTGCGCTTCTCCACCGTCGCGGGCTCGCGCGGCTCCGCGGACACCGTGCGCGACGTGCGCGGCTTCGCCGTGAAGTTCTATACGGAGGAGGGCAACTTCGACCTCGTGGGCAACAACATCCCCGTCTTCTTCATCCAGGACGGCATCAAGTTCCCGGACGTCATCCACGCCGCCAAGGCGGAACCCCACAATGAAATCCCCCAAGCGGCCACCGCGCATGACTCGTTCTGGGACTTCGTGTCGCTCGTCCCGGAGACCCTGCACATGGTCATGTGGGCCATGTCCGACCGCGCCATCCCGCGCAGCTTCCGGATGATGCAGGGCTTCGGCGTCCACACCTTCCGCTTCGTGGATGAGAAGAACGTCTCGCGCTTCGTGAAGTTCCACTGGAAGCCGCTGCTGGGCACGCACTCGCTCGTCTGGGATGAGGCCCAGAAGCTCGCGGGCAAGGACCCGGACTTCCACCGCCGCGACCTCTACGAAGCCATCGAACAGGGGAACTTCCCCGAATACGAACTGGGCGTGCAGCTCGTGGAAGAGGCGGACGCCCAGAAGCTGGGCGTGGACCTGCTGGACGCGACCAAGCTCATCCCGGAGGAGGTCGTCCCCGTGCGGCCCGTGGGCAAGCTCACGCTCGACCGCAACCCGACGAACTACTTCTCGGAGACGGAGCAGGTGGCCTACTGCGTGTCCAACATCGTGCCGGGCATCGACTTCACGGATGATCCGCTGATGCAGGCGCGCCTCTTCTCGTACCTGGACACGCAGCTCACGCGCCTGGGCGGTCCGAACTTCGCGGAGCTCCCCATCAACCGCCCCCTGGCGCCGGTGCACAACAACCAGCAGGACGGCTTCGGCCGGCACACGAGCAACGCGGGACGCGCGAACTACTTCCCCAACTCGCTGGGCGGCGGCTGCCCGTTCCTCGCGTCCCAGCAGCAGGGCGGCTTCGTGCACCACCCGGAGCAGGTGAGCGGCCAGAAGGTGCGCGAGCGCTCCCCCTCCTTCAACGACCACTACAGCCAGGCCGCGCTGTTCTTCCGCAGCCTCTCCGCGCCGGAGCAGGCCCACCTCATCGACGCGTGCCGCTTCGAGCTGGGCAAGGTGGAGACGCGCGCCGTGCAGGAGCGCGCGCTGGAGCACTTCGCGAAGATCGACACCCAGCTCGTGACCGCCGTGGCGGAGGGGCTGGGCCTGCCCGCGCCCAAGGCCACGCCCGTCACCCCCAAGGGGCCCGCCACCTCCAAGGCCCTCAGCATGGAGGCGATGAAGGCCGCCATGCCCCCGTCCATCAAGACCCGGAAGATCGCCGCGCTGGTCGCCAACGGCGTGGACGCGGATGAGCTGATGGCGGTGAAGAAGGAGCTGGAGGCCCAGGGCGCGCAGGTGAAGGTCATCGCCAGGTGGCTGGGCACGGTGAAGGCCGCCAACGGCCAGGACGTGCCGGTGGACAAGAGCGCGCTGACCACGGACTCCATCGAATACGACGGCGTCTTCATCCCCGGCGGTGCCGCGAGCGTCGCGGTGCTGAAGAAGGACGGCAAGGCACGCCACTTCGTGCAGGAGGCCTACCTGCACTGCAAGACGGTGGGCGCGTCCAAGGACGCGGAGGACGTGCTGAAGGCGTGTGAAATCGACCCGGCCGCGCCCGGCATCGTCGCCGGCTCGAAGGCCGGGGCAGGCAAGGCGCTGGCCACCGCGCTCGCCCAGGCGCTCGCGAAGCACCGGCACTGGGACCGCCAGGACCACGACCGCGTCCCGGCCTGAGTCCACTGCCTGACACGGGCGCGACCTCCAAGCTCCGGAGGTCGCGCCCCACTCCTGGCGTACTGTCCAGCCCGCTTGCGTTGCGCGCAGGATGACCGCCTCTCAAAGAGGGGGAAGTCCATGAAAGCCGTCCATCTTCGCGCCGCCGCGCTCGCGTGCGTGCTGTCCGCTGCTCCCGCGCTGTCCCAGGGACTCGCAGCTTCCGAGACACCCGGAGTCGTCGTGGTGACGCAGGACCTGCTCCACCCCGCGGATGCCTGGGGCCAGCCGGTGAACAATGAGCGTCCCTCACTCGTGCGGGACGAGTCCGGTCGGGTGCACTACCTCGTCGACCTGCGCCGGGGCTCCGAGGCCCGCTTCACCCAGGCCGCGCCACCGCTCGACGGGTTCGCGTCCTGGCACAAGACGCCCGCGCGACACCTGGTGCGCGAGCTGGAGCGGCAGTACGGCCTCCAGGCCACCGGGCTGACGAGCTGGGCGGGCCTGGGCTTCATGGCCTTCCTGACGCCAGAACAAGTGGAGCGGCTTCGCGCGGACCCGCGCGTCGAGCGCATCACTCCCGACGAGGCCACCTCTCCGAGCGGCGCCCTGTGGACGAACTCCACGGGCACGGAGATGAAGACCTGGGGCAAGCGCGCCGTGGCGGAGAACACGTCGTCCACCACCACCGCGAAGATCCCCACGAAGGTCTACGTGTTGGACAGCGGCATCGGGCTCCACGCCGACCTCAACGTCGTGCAGCGCGTCTGGCCCGCGGGAGGCAACGCCGCGGACGGACTGGTGGGCTGCTACGCGCACGCCACCCATGTGGCGGGCATCATCGGGGCGAAGCAGAACAGCACCGGCGTCGTGGGCGTCGCGCCCGACATCTCCCTCGTCTCCGTGTCGGTGATGGGACCTGAGCCCCTGGACACGGTGCACCACTGCAACCCGAGCAACGTCACGGCCGCCGCCGCCATCCAGGCGCTCGACTGGACCATGATGGACATCACCTCCCACGGGAAGGTGGGGATCATCAACCTCTCCTTCAACCTGGGCTCGGGCGTGCTCGCGTCCACCGGCACCGTGGGCTCGCGCATGGTCACCGTGTCCCAGCCCGCACCGGGCTACAAAGGGGCCTTCATCGTGAACTCGGCGGGCAACGACTCCGTGGACGCATGCACCCGCGCCTACGGTCCCGCCTCCACGACGGACGGCATCATGGTGGTGGGCGCCATCGATGACCGGGGGCAGCCCGTGACACCGCTGCACTGCAAGCCGGGACAGATGTGCGTCGACGGCTTCCGCAACGGGACGGTGGCAGGCTCCGGCCCAGGCTCCAACTACGGCACCTGCGTCGAGGCGTGGGCGCCGGGCCTCGCCATCCGCTCCACCTTCGCCGCATACCCGCAGTCCGGCACGACGACCTCCAATACCTATGAATACCTGTCGGGAACGTCCATGTCCGCGCCCTTCGTTGCGGGGCTCGCGGCGCACCTCGTGGACGCCGTGCCAGCCGGGACGCCCTCGCTCATCGAAGCCGCGGTGCGCGCGCGCTTCCATTCGCTCGGCTCCGTGGACAAGACGCTCCGGCCCCTCTTCCTGCCCACGCTCAATCCTCCCTCCGTCCCCGCGCAGCCACGGGCCGAGTTCGCCGTCGTGTCCGCGAACAACGGGCCCTTCCACGTGGAGTCGGTGGGCGCGAACATCACGCTCGCGAACAACGAGTTGTTCCAGCTGAGCTTCGACTCGGTGGGCGCGCCGTCGGGCGGCTGCAACGTAACCCAGGCGAGCTATCTGATTCCGTCCTATCCCGCCAGCAGCCTGCTGGACACGACCCAGCGGAAGATCTGGACCCTCCAGTACCCCGCGCTGACCAGCGCCCCGCCCACCTTCTACTCGTACCGCTTCTTCTCGGACTGCGACACCGGCACCGCGGGCCTGTTCGTCAATCCGTGACGGCCGGCCCCGGTCGGTGACGCCGCCATCCCGGCGGGCAGCCTTCACGCAGCACGCGCGCTCCCGCGAGCGCGCAGGCGTAGCTGCTCGTCATCGGGCGCTCCACCCAGGCGCCGCCCGTGAACAGCCGCACCGTGGGCGCGTCCTCGACGTGGTCCACGGTGCCCCTGTCCCCCAGCGCCCGGGCCGTCTGCGCGTCCGCCACCGTCACCACCGGCGGCAACCCCGCGGGCAGGCCCGGCACGGCGCCCGCCGCGCACAGCACGACGCTCCCCTGCTCCACGGCCTGTTGGAGCAGCGCGGTCAGCGGCGCCTCGAAGGCGCGGCTCACGGTGCCCAGGCTCAGGTTGATGAGGTCCGGGCGCACGTCCGCCGTCAGCCACTCCAGCGCCTCCAGCAGGCACAGCGAATCCCCGCGCATCCGCCCATCCAGCACCCGCGCGACGTACCACTCCACGCCAGGAACAGGTGGGGCCGAATCCAGCAGGATGCTCAGCACCGCCGTGCCATGGCCGTGCGCATCCTCCAGGTCATCCAGGCACGAGTCCCCGCCCCGCCACGCATCCAACTCCTCGCGCGAATGGATGCGCGACTCCAGCCGCCGGGCCTCCCGGTCCAGCGTGAAGCTGGCGGCTCCCGCGAGGGCCAACGACTGCCCCCGCAGGAACCCCACCGACACGCCGCTGTCCACGACGGCGACCTTCACGTTGGACCGGGCCTCCTGATTCCCGACGAACGCCCCCGCGCTAGCAGGCGCCGCGCGAGTCCTCACCGACCGGGAGCGTGAGCTGGGGGTAGTAGGTCCCCACCCACTGGTTGCCGTTCCAGGTGAAGGCGTAGCCGTTGAGCATCGAGGTGGCGCAGGCGTAGCCCACCAGGTCCTCGGAGCCACTCACCTCCGCCAGCAACTGAGACACATCCCTGCTCGTGAATTTCACGGGAGCACTCCAAGCATTGGATTGATTGAAAAAAGCGACGAGGAGCATAGAGCCGATCCCGGAGCGGGGCGAGGCAAGCAGTTGGAGTCCGCGCCGTCCCCTGTCCCAACCTCGCTGGCCCCGGACCGGCTCCCACCTCGGAGCGCTCAGCCATTGATGGCCACGACGAGTTGGAGCACCGTGCCGTTGGAGTAGAGGAGGCTGAGCCAGACGGAGCTGTACGACTTGGCGTTGATGGTCAGGAAGCCGCTCCCGACCGAAATCCCACTCGAATAGCCAACCAAGGGGACGTTCGGCTGATTGGGGGCGGAGAGCGAAGGAGTGTTGAAGGTCGCGACGACGCTCGCGGACGTGCTGCCATCCAGCGCCTGGAAGTCCACGAAGCCGGAGTAATTGCCAATCCGGATGTCCCGCGGATCGGCGCGGGCGACCAGGCGGTAGAAGCCGGCCGGGATGCCGGAGCCCGGCGCGTTCAGATAGACGAAGGCGGACTCGACCCCCGTGCCGAACTGCGTGGCGGGGGTCTGCTCATTGCCCGCGATGCTGAAACCAGCGAAGGAGAAGTCCTCCGTCGTCGTCATGCCGAACTGCTCCGCATGGATGGGAACCCCCGCGGCCCCGGCGGCCTGGACGAGGTCCCCCCGGAGATCCACGCAGGCAGCGGCAGCCGAGGTAGGACGCTCCGCGCGTGACGGGGTGGGGGCCGCGCGGGGCTCGCCAGCCCACGCGCCAACCGATGCGAGGAGCAGGGAGGCGGAGAGCGTCGAGGACAGGCGGAAGTGGCGGTTCATGGATGGTCTCGGAGGCAATCACAGCCAGGATGATTCCCGACTTGGCCTGGAATTCTGCAAAAGCCACGCCCCACCTCCGCCCTGTCCACTCGGCATGCAATTCATTGCAATTTTCCACCAATGACAAAGGCGCTGTAACTCAATCCGCCACGGCCGTGGGCCGGTCGTGACACTCCCCGCCACAGCGCCCGGGGCGTCATCCAGCGCGAAGCCCTGGAGACCGGGAGACCCACCGCGATGGCCCGGGAGCCCCCGGCGCGGTGCGGCGCGCGGGCCGCGGGGCGGTTAGGGTCTGCCGGTCCACCGCCGTGAGAGGTGTCGCGCGATGAAGCCCTGGGCCCGCTGGTTCCGCATCCCCTTCTGGCAGCGCGTGCTGGGCGCCTTCGTGCTGGGCGCGCTCGCCGGGTGGGCGCTGGGCGACCGTGCGGGCACATGGTTCCAGCCCCTGGGCACGCTCTACGTCCAGCTCATCCGGATGATCGCCACGCCGCTCGTGTTCTTCGCCGTCATCCACGCGGTGTCCGCGCTGCGCGGCCAGAAGAGCGTGGCGGCGCTGGGCGGCCGCACCTTCCTCTGGTTCGCCGTCACCGCCGCGCTCGCCGTGAGCGTGGGCCTGGGCACCGCCGCCCTCACAAGACCCGGCGTGGGCGTGGGGCAGCTCCAGGTGGCCTCCGACTACAAGCCCCGGCAGGTGCCCGGCCCGGTGCAGGTGCTGCTGGACGTGGTGCCCACCAACCCCTTCGCCGCGCTGGCCGAGGGCCGGATGCTCCAGGTCATCTTCTTCGCGGGCCTGCTGGGCTTCGCGCTGGTGAAGCTGGGCGAGCGCACCGCCCGCCTGCGGGAGCTGGTGGGCGAGGCCAGCGCGGCCATGATCCAAGTCACCCGCTTCGTGCTGGAGCTGACGCCGCTGGGCACCTTCGGCCTCATCGCCGCGCTGGTGGGAACCTACGGCTTCGAACGCCTGCTGCCCCTGGGCACCTTCGTCCTCACGCTGTACCTCGCGTGCGCGGTGCACGTCGTGTTCGTGTATGGGGGCCTGCTGCTCGCGCACGGGCTCAACCCGCTGCGCTTCTTCCGGGGCGCCGCGCCCGGCATGCAGGTGGCGTTCGTCAGCTCCTCCAGCTTCGCGTCCATGCCGGTGGCCCTGCGCAGCGTCACCCACAACCTGGGCGTCAACGCGGACTACGCGGCGTTCGCCGTGCCGCTGGGCGCCACCATCAAGATGGACGGCTGCGGCGCCATCTACCCCGCGATGACGTCGCTCTTCATCGCGCAGTACTTCGGCCTGTCGCTGTCCGCGCCCCAGCTCTTCATCATCCTGCTGGCGTCCGTGCTGGGCAGCTTCGGCACCGCGGGCGTGCCCGGCACGGCGGTGGTGATGACCACCGTCGTCCTCAGCGCCGCGGGGCTTCCGCTGGAGGGGCTGGGCTACCTGCTCGCCATCGACCGGGTGCTGGACATGATGCGCACCCTCACCAACGTCACCGGCCAGATGCTGGTGCCGGTGCTGGTCGCGCGCGAGGAGGGCCTCTTGGACCTGGACGTCTACAACCGCGCGTCCAGCAACGTGGGGCTGGAGGAGCCCCCGTCGCCCGCCGCCTGAGCCCTACTTGCAGCTCTTCGCCGGCAGCGAATCAATCCAGTCCGCGATGAGCCGCGAGCCTTCCGCGTGGTGAACGGTGCGGCCAATCTGCGGCATCATCTTGCCGGACTCCTCCGTGTCCAGCCGGTACCAGAGGATGGACTCGGCGTGGTTGCCGGGGACGATGTCGAACTCGCCGCCCACGCCGCTGCCCGCCGACCCCGGGCGCTTGCACTCGCCCAGCGTGAACAGGTCCGGGTTGTCGAAGTTGAGGAACAGCCGGCTGGTGATGCCCGCCGTCCCCTTCGGGTTGTGGCAATGCGCGCAGTTGATGTCCAGGTACGTGCGCGCCCGCGTGGACAGGTCCGCCGCCTGCGGGTCGAACGCGTCCGGCGCCCTGGGCAGCTCCGCGAGCGAGGGCAGCCCGTCCAGCTTGCCCAGCGACGCCAGGTACTCCAGCTGGTCGCGCGCCACTCCGCCGTAGGTGTTCTCGTGGTGCAGGTAGCGCGCCTTCACCCCGATGGGGTGCATCACCTGCGCCCCCGTGTCGTCCTGGAGGTGGTGGCACTGCTGGCACTGGTTCTTGGAGGGCACCGAGTACTTGAACGACCGCGTCTGCCCCTCCAGGTCGATGAACGTCACGTCGCGCGAGCGGCCCCCGGTGGCCTGCGTGGCCTCCGTCTGCTCCGTGTTCCAGACGTAGGGCCACGCCTCCCACCCCGTGGGCTGGCGCACCAGGACGCGCGTCTCGATGAGGCGCACGTCCTGGTCCGGAGCCCGCAGGTCCGCGGGGAAGGCGAACGTCTTCGTGATGAGCGTCCCCACCGGCAGGTCCAGCGCGTCCTTGGACTGGTAGTGCGCCACCTTGCCGGGGGGGATGTAGAGGGTGCGTGACTTGACCGCGTAGTCGGAGAACAGCGCCGTGGATAGGGTGTAGGGGATGTTGCCCTCCACCGGAGCCCAGCCCCCGTCCGCCGGACTTCCGGTGAACAGTGCGAGACCCGACAGCGAGGAGGGCATGGCCACACGTCCGGCATCCGGGTCACCCGCGTCGGGTGTCCCGGAATCCGGCACGCCCGCGTCCACGGGACCGGCATCCGGCACGCCCGCGTCGGGAACCCCCGAATCCTCCAGACCGGCATCCGGCACGAGGATGCCCGAGTCGGGTGACGGCCCGGGGACCTCCGGGTCGGAGGAGCCGCAGGCCGCCAGCGTCAGCGCCAGCAGCACCACGGAGAAACGAGGGCTCACGAACGGCGTCCACATGGGTGTCACGCTCCCTGACCGCGGTTACTTGATGAAGTCGCCAATCGTCAGCGCGGGGTTGAAGCCCGCGCAGTCGAACGCGGTCCCCGTGGCGGCGTAGTGCCGCGTCTTCGCCCACGCGCCGGGCAGGTTCCCCTCCGTCGCGAGCGTCCCGGCGGTCAGCAGGTCCAGGTCCACGATGGCCGTGGCGGTGCCCTGGGGCAGCGTGTTGCCGCTGAAGCAGATGTTGATGGGGTTCACCCGCGAGCGGTCGTGGCCGAACGGATCCAGGCCGTCCCACAGCAGGTGCTCCACGCCGCGCGTGCCCTGCGTCTCGCCGTACGCGTAGAGCGTCGCCAGGAGCGCGCCCAGCGGACGGAGCTGCTGGTTGAGCTTGCCGTTGTCCACGGAGTCGCCGCTGCCACCGGTGAAGGTGTTGCCGTGGATGCTGATGTCCGCGCTGTCGAAGTTCATGCCACCGGCGACCCACTGCGCGGGGTCCGACTCAATGGCGAGCCCGCTCAGCACCGCCACGTCCACGGAGTTGTTGTCACCCCAGGTGTTCCCCGTCAGCTCCACCCGGCGCGACGCCAGGATGAACGTGCCCGTGCCCGCCGGCACCTGCGACACCGTGCTGCTGCTGGCCGCCACCGACGCGAAGTTGTTCCGGTTGTTGCCGGTGATGGTGTTGTTCTTCACGCGGATGTCGGTGCCCTTGATGGGGTTGCCCGGCAGGTCGAACACCACCAGGCCCGTGGTGTTGTCCTTCGCGGTGTTGCCCAGCACGTAGGCGTACTTCGTGTTCTCGATCTCGATGCCCGCCACGTTCTGCCGGGCCACGTTGTTGCGCACGACCGCGTACTCCGTCTGGCCCACGTAGATGCCCGCGTCCGCGGCGTTGTAGGCCTCGCAGTCCTCGATGAGGACGTACTTGGACTTCACCGGGTACAGGCCGTACTTGCCGTTGCTCTCCTTGTCGGCCTCCGCCCACTCGGTGCGCACCCGGCGCATCACCACGTCCGTGGAGGACTCCACGCGGATGGCGTCCTTCTTCGCGTTCCACACCGCCAGGTCACGCACCTCGAAGCGGTTGCCCACCACGTCCAGGCCGTTGGAGTTCGCCGCGGCGTTGGTGAACACCAGCACCGTGCTGTTCGCCGTGCCCGTGCCCTCGCCCTTCACGCCCTTGCCCGCGCCCACCAGCGTGATGCCGTTCTGGCGGACCGTGATGGCGTTGTCGAAGGTGTACGTGCCCGGCGCCAGCTGGATGGTCGTGCACTCGGCCAGCGTGTTCACCTGGTCCTGGAGCGTCTCCTCCTGCCCCGGCGCGAAGCTCAGCGTCGCCTGGGCCTTGCCCTCGCAGGAGAAGGTCCCCGCGCTGCCGCCATCCCAGGGGATGCCCGTGTCCACCGACCCCGCGTCGGTGCCGGCGTCGGTGCCCGCATCGGTGCCGGCGTCGGTGCCCGCATCCACCTTCACGCCCGAGTCCGGCGTGGGATCCGGATCATCCGAGCAGGCGGTCATCGACAGGGCCCCCACCAGGGCCAGAACGGTCGCGCACGAGGCGCGGATCCACTGCGAACGGGGCATGTCTTTCCTCCGAGAGGCCGCCCCGCCCGGTCCCCAGGAAGCACCCGGGCCCGCGAAGCAGCAGGAAGCCGGCATGCTCGGAGCAAAGACACACTGACGACAAGCACAAGTTACACGTTTGTGATTTGACGCAGCGCCCCTTTGGCCACGCGGAAAAAGCACGCGCACGCGGTAAGCCTTTCGTCCGCAATGTGTTCGGAACGCGACTGACGCAGGGTTCCAAGGCGGCCGGTCGGACGGGCCCGAGCCGGCCTCCACCGGTGCTCCCCTCCGCCCACCCGGGCGGTCATCTTCATGGGGCAGGTCGCGGCGCGGCTCCCTCTCCCGCGACGGAAAAAAGAGGATTCCATGCGCACCCGTACCTTGATGACCCTGGTGGTGACGCTCGCCGTCGGACAGGCCACGGCGGCCATGGCGCAGCAGGACGAAGCGGAGGCTGCCCCCGGGGGCAATGACTCACAGAGCCTGGATGACCCGCAATCACTGACAAACAGCTCCGACGAGGGCACCTTCTGGGACAATTACTGGTATCAGCCCTCCGCCGTCGACTACCAGCTCCGGCAGCCGCTCGAAGGCACCTATCAGCTCCAGCAGCCGCTGATTGGGACGTACCAGCTCCAGCAGCCGCTCGAAGGCACCTATCAGCTCCAGCAGCCGCTGAACGGGACGTATGAACTCCAGCAGCCGCTGAACGGGACGTACCAGCTCCGGCAGCCGCTGAATGGGACGTACCAGCTCCAGCAGCCCTTGAACGGCACGGGCACTTCACGGCCTCCTCGGGCTCGTTGAGCGCGGGGCCTCAGCGCCGGGCGTTGAAGGTGTCGCACGCCTCCAGCGTTCCCTGGTCCAGGCCCCGCTTGAACCAGGCCATGCGCTGCGCGGAGGAGCCATGGGTGAAGGACTCGGGGACGACGTAGCCCCGGGCGCGCTTCTGGAGCGTGTCATCCCCCACGGCGCTGGCCGCGCCCAGGCCATCCTCCACGTCGCCCTTCTCCAGGAGGCCGCGCTCCTGCTGCGCGTGGTGGGCCCAGATGCCGGCGAAGCAGTCCGCCTGGAGCTCCGTCAGCACGGAGAGCTGGTTGGCCTGCGCCTCGCTCACCCGGCCGCGCAGCGACCGCACCTTCCGGGAGATGCCCAGCAGGTTCTGCACGTGGTGCCCCACCTCGTGAGCGACGACGTACGCGCGGCCGAAGTCACCGGGTGCGCCGAAGCGGCGCTCCAGCTCGTCGAAGAAGCCCAGGTCCAGGTACACCTTCTGGTCGCCCGGACAATAGAAGGGGCCCACCGCGCTCTGCTGGAAGCCGCACGCGGACCGCACCGCGTCCGTGAAGAGCACCAGTCGCGGCTGCACGTAGCGCACGCCCAGGGGCTCCAGCAGGCCGGGCCAGGTGTCCTCCGTGTCCGCGAGGACGACGGAGACGAAGTCCTTCATCTGCTCCTGCTGGGGATCCACCGCCTGCCCCGACCCGCCCGTCCCCGGCTGCGAATACGGAGCGCGCGAACCCACCTGCACGTCGGAGGGGTCGCCGCCCAGCAGCATCACCAGCAGCGCCACCACCAGCGACGCGGCGCCACCGCCCACCGCGAGCGGGCGCCCGAAGCCGCCTCCGCGCCGGTCCTCGATGTTCGAGCTGCGACGCCCGCCTTGCCACCTCATCCCGTGCCCCCTCCGCTCAAGCGCCGCGACGACCCGAGGACCAAGGTAGGCAGCGGGCCCTCCGTCGGCGACGGCACGGCCCCGGGACGACTGGCCGCCAGGAAGGCGCAGGGGCAGGCGGGTGGACGGGCCGTCGGCGGGCAGGCCCGGCTCAGGTCCCGGGAGCGAACCCCACCGCGCCGGACGCCACGCGCGCGGCGGTGCCCAGGCGCTCCAGCAGGGAGGGGCCGAAGTACTGGCGCCGGGACTCCCCCTTTCCTCCGCTCACCTGGTCCGGCGTGTCCACGTAGCCCACGTAGCCATTGGCGAGCCCCAGCACATGGGTCGCGCCCGAGAGGGACGCCAGCGCCCGTCCCGCGCCCGTGGTGGGCTCCCCGGGAACGGTCAGCAGCGCCAGCGGCCCCAGCGCCAGCGCGTCCACCTCCGCCTCGCGCGGCGAGGAGCCGCACAGGAAGTTGTCCCCCGCCGCCCGGGTGAAGGCAGGCACCAGCCGCGAGGCGTCCGGACGGGGCAAGGCCACCTGGACCCTCGCGAACGCCAGCCGCACCGGCCCCGCCACGGGCCCCGGGGTGGCGCCGTCCACCAGCGCCGACAGCTTGCGCGCGACCCCCATGGCCCGCCCCGCGCCCTCCCCTTCGGAGAAGGCCACGGAGGCGTTGCCCTCGCTGCCCTGCACGAACAGCGTCACGCCCTGGCCCGCCTCCTCGCGCAGCGCGCTCAAGCGGCCCGGGTAGTCCGGATCCACCAGCGCCTGCCGGCGGCCCAGGAGCGTGGCGTGCGCGGCGAACACCAGCACCTCCGCCACCGGCCCGTCCGCCCCGCGCAGCACCACGCGCGTGAGCTGGCCGTCGGGGACCTCTCCGCCCGTGCGCGAATAGACGAGGCCCGCGTCCGCCGCCCCGCCCACCTCCAGCGTCACGTCCGCCAGCGAGGCCACGGCCTTCTCCAGCGCCTCGCTCGCGCCCGCCACCGCGGCGTTCACCGACGCGGGCCGGTAGCGCCCCGTCCCGGAGAGCTGGGCCACCCACCGTGAGTCATAACCCCCGAAGGCGGAGTGCGTGTGCGTGGCCACCACCAGCACCTCCCTCACCCCCGCCCGCGCGGCGCGCTCCCGCACCTGATCCACGATTTCCGGGGTGACGAAGAGCAGCTCCAGCGACACCACGCCCACGCGGGCACCGCCCGCCTCCAGCACCACGGCCCTGGCGTGGAGGGGAAGCTCGGCCTGGCTCGCCTCGGGCCTGGGTGGCGGATAGCCGGCCAACACCACCGGGAAGGGCGGGGACAGGGCCACCTTCGCCGCGCCCGCACGCAAGGAGCCTTCGCCCCGCACCTGGGACAGGACCTGGGGCGTCCGCTCCTCCCAGCGCCCGCACCAGTTCCAGGAGGCGAGCGCGTACGCAGCCCCCGCCGTTAGCAAGGCGGAGGGCAGCAGGGTGCGGAGGAGGGAGCGCCGGAAGATGGACATGCCGCGGGGAGCCTAACCGCTCCCCTCTTTCCAGACGGCGCCTACCTTTCGGCCCACGCCACCTTGCCTGGCCTACAGGGGCCGACGTCGACTGCGGGTGGAATACCTCACGTCGAGGCGTGCGTTCCTGTTCCGCTTCGCGGTCGAAAGGGGTAAGGCAGCGCGCCATGTGCGGCATCTTCGGAATCGTGGGTCACGGAGAGGCGTCCAACCTGACGTACTTGGGGTTGCACGCCCTGCAGCACCGCGGACAGGAGTCCGCAGGCATCGTCTCGTCCGACGGCCACACCCTGCGCGCGCACCGGCAGATGGGGCTCGTCGCGGACATCTTCACCGCTCCGGTGATTGAGGGACTGCCGGGAGAGGCGGCCATCGGCCACGTGCGCTACAGCACGGCGGGCGGCAGCCAGCTCAAGAACGCCCAGCCGCTGTTCGTGAACTACGCGGGCGGCCAGTTCTCCATCGCGCACAACGGCAACATCGTGAACGCGGCGGAGCTCAAGGCGGAGCTGGAGTCGGAGGGCGCCCTCTTCCAGTCGGACGCGGACACGGAGGTGGTGATGCACCTGCTCGCCCGCTCCAAGCTCCCGTCCTTCGAAGGGCGGCTGGTGGAGGCGCTGCGCCGGGTGGAGGGGGCCTACAGCATCCTGCTCCTCACGGAGAACAAGCTCATCGCCGTGCGCGACCCCAACGGCTTCCGGCCGCTGGTGCTGGGCAAGATGAAGGAGGGCGCCTACGTGCTCGCCAGCGAGACGACGGCGCTGGACCTCATCGAAGCGGAGGTCGTCCGCGAGCTGGAGCCCGGCGAGCTGGTCGTCATCGAGAACGGCGTGCTGCGCGCCAGCATGCCCTTCAAGCCCGCCGCGCGGCTGGGCCGCTGCATCTTCGAGCACGTCTACTTCGCCAAGCCGGACTCGGTGCTCTTCGGCACCAGCGTCTATGAGGTCCGCAAGCGCCTGGGCATGCAGCTGGCCCGTGAACAGCCCGCGGAGGCGGACCTGGTCATCGCGGTGCCGGACTCGGGCGTGCCCGCCGCCATCGGCTTCGCCCAGGTGAGCGGCATCCCCTATGACGTGGGCCTCATCCGCAGCCACTACGTGGGCCGCACCTTCATTGAACCGCAGCAGTCCATCCGCCACTTCGGCGTGAAGCTGAAGCTGTCCGCCGTGCGCCAGGTGCTCAAGGGCAAGCGCGTGGTGGTGGTGGACGACTCCATCGTGCGCGGCACCACCAGCCGGAAGATCGTGAAGATGCTCAAGGCCGCGGGCGCGTCGGAGGTGCACCTGCGCATCTCGTCGCCGCCCACGCAGTGGCCCTGCTACTACGGCATCGACACGCCCAGCCGCACGGAGCTCATCGCCGCCAGCCACACCACGGAGGAGATCGCGAAGTACGTGACGGCGGACTCCCTGGGCTACCTGTCGCTGGAGGGCCTGGGCACCGCGGTGGATGATCCGAAGCGCGCCACCTACTGCACCGCGTGCTTCTCCGGCCAGTACCTCACCGAGAAGCTGTCCCACCAGGGCACCGGTGACGCCAAGCTCAGCGCCTGAGTCACCCGCGCCGGACCTGTCCCCGGCCCCGGGTCGGCCCGGGCTCGCGCAGGCGGAGCGGCAGTTCGTCCGCTCCGTGCTGGCGGGCTTGTTGCTGCTGGGCGCGGTCGCCGTCGCGGGTCCGCTCCTCTCCTACCGCAGCGACGTGGCGGGGGCCCGCGCGGAGTTCCAGACGCGGATGACGCGCGAGGCGCGCGTCTACGCGGAGGCGCTGGGCCTGCACCTGAAGCTGCTCCAGACGGAGCTGCTGCGCGTGTCCGAAGGCGTGGGCCCGGACGTGAAGCGCGAGCTGCCCACGGAGGACCTCCAGGACCTCACCACGCCCCGCGCCGGCCTCTTCCACGCGGGCGTGATGGTGCTGGACGCGCAGGGCAAGCTGCGCTGGAGCGACCCGCCGCTCGCGGAGGAGCAGGCCCAGGACAGCTTCGCCACGCGCCCCTGGTTCCAGCAGGTGCTCGCGCGCCAGACGTCGGTGGTGGACGCCATCGCGCCGGGCGCGTCCCTCTTCGTCGTCGCGGTGCCGGTGGTGCGCGAAGGGCGGACCACCGCGGTGTTCGCGGGCCTGCTGGACACGGAGACGGCGCTGCCGGGCGGACGTCCCTTGAGCAACGACCTGGAGCTGCTGGTCCTCAACGCCTCCGGGGACCTCTTCCTGCCCAACGCGCCCCCCTCGTGGGCCAGCGTGTCGCGCGCGTCCGGGGAGCTGCGGGAGTTCATCCGCGAGGGCACCCGCCCGCCGTCGCTGGACGCGATGCCGGAGACCTTCCTCACCGCCACGCCCGTGCCCGGCACGGGACTGCACCTGGTGCTCGCCGCGGACGAGTCGGCGCTGCTCGCCAACCTGCGCGACCGCTTCCTCGTGCAGCTGCTGGTGCTGGCGCTGCTCCAGGTGGGCACGCTGGTGCTCTTCACCGTCCACTGGCGCCGCGTCTATGGCCTGTTCCGCGAGGTGGAGGTCCGCTCCGCGCAGCAGGAGAAGATGGCCGCGCTGGGCAGCGCCGCCAGCCTCATCGCCCACGAGGTGAAGAACTCCCTCAACGGCCTCAAGGCCGCCGCCGGGCTCGTCTCCCCGGAGGGCGAGGGCGGGCTCGTGGTGCGCACGCTGCACGGGCAGATCGACCGGCTGGCCCACCTGGCCACGTCGCTGCTCAACTTCGGCAAGCCCCCCGTCGTGCGCCGCGTGGACGTGGACCTGTCCCAGCTGGTGCGCGACGTGGTGGAGGGCCTGCGCTCGCTGCCGGAGGCGGGCGAGGTGCGGGTGGACGTGACGCTGCCCCTGGGCCCGGTGCCCCTGTCGTGCGACCCGCTGCTGCTCACCACCGCGCTGGACAACCTGGTGCGCAACGCGATGGAGGCCACGGTCGCGGCCAAGGACCTGGGGAAGGTGACCCACCCCCTGGTGCGCGTGCAGGTCCGGCTCGACGAGGACGCCGCGGCGGTGACGGTGGACGACAACGGCGGGGGTCCCCCCGCGGACGTGGAGGCCCACCTCTTCGAACCCTTCCGGACCTCCAAGCCGAAGGGCATCGGCCTGGGACTGGCCATGACGCGGCAGGCGCTGGAACATCAGGGCGGACAGCTCACCTTCGAACGCCTCCCTGACGGCAGCCGCTTCCTCCTCCAGCTTCCCCGAGCGCCCCGGCCATGAGCCTCCCCGCCCTCTTCGTGGATGACGACCGCGCCTTCTCCTCCATCGCCGCGGTGGCGCTCCAACGAGAGGGCTTCAGCCTCACCGTCGCGCACTCGCTGCACGCGGCCCGCGCCGAACTCGCGAAGGCCACGCCCGTGCTGGTGGTGTTGGACCGCCGCCTGCCGGACGGCGACGGCCTGTCGTTCCTCCCGGAGCTGAAGGCGCACGCGCCCAGCGTGGCGGTGGTGATGGTGACGGCGCACGGGGACATCGCCAGCGCGGTGGACGCGGTGCGCATGGGCGCGGCGGACTACGTGGCCAAGCCCGTGGAGCTGGCGGACCTGGTGCTGCGCGCGCGCCGGGCCGTGGACGCAAGCCGCCTGCGCGACCGCCTGGAGATGGCGGAGGCGGAGCTGTCCGGCCGCCGCCGGTTGGTGCCGCCCGCGTCCGCCGCCATGCAGCGCGTGTTCGCGATGCTGGAGCGCATCGCCGCGTCGCCGCGCAGCCCGGTGCTGCTCCTGGGCGAGACGGGCGTGGGCAAGGAGCAGCTCGCCCGGCACCTGCACGCGCTCGCGTCGAAGGACGGCGGCGCGCCCTTCGTGCACATCAACTGCGCGGCCCTGCCTGAACAGACGGTGGAGAGCGAGCTGTTCGGCCATGAGAAGGGCGCCTTCACCGACGCGCGCACCGCCCGCCGCGGACTGGTGGAGGTGGCCCACGGCGGCGTGCTCTTCCTGGACGAGGTGGGCGAGCTGCCCCTGC
Organism: Corallococcus silvisoli; assembly: GCF_009909145.1. Classification (NCBI taxonomy): domain Bacteria; kingdom Pseudomonadati; phylum Myxococcota; class Myxococcia; order Myxococcales; family Myxococcaceae; genus Corallococcus; species Corallococcus silvisoli. The sequence continues at coordinate 307,589 of NZ_JAAAPJ010000001.1, read as the reverse complement.
CCCTCCAGGCGAAGCTGCTCACCTTCCTGGACTCCGGCCGCTTCCGGAGGCTGGGCGGCACCACGGAGCAGACCAGCACCGCGCGCATCGTGGCCGCCACCAACCGCGACCTGCCCGCCCAGATGACCGGCGGCAACTTCCGCGAGGACCTCTGGTTCCGCCTGGGCGTGTTCCGCATCGACGTGCCCCCGCTGCGCGAGCGGCGCGAGGACATCCTCCCGCTGGCCGAAGGCATGCTCGCGGACCTGGGCCGCGAGCTGGGCCGGCGCGACGTCAGCCTGGGCGCGAAGGCCCGCGCACGGCTCGCCGCCTATGCCTTCCCCGGCAACGTGCGCGAGCTGCGCAACATCCTGGAGCGCGCGCTGGTCCTGGAGTCCGGAAGCGGGCTGGAGCTGGAGGTGATTGGCGGCGGCGCCCCCACCGGCGGCGCGGCGCCAACGGAGAGCCCGGCCGCCGTGGCGCCCGGGGCCTTCAGCGTGCAGGAGCCGCTGGCCATGGAGGACGTGGAGCGCGCCTACGCGCGGTGGGTCCTGGAGCGGATGGGCGGCCGGCGCATGGAGGCCGCGAAGGCGCTCGGCTTGTCCTACCCGACCTTCCTCAAGCGCCTGGGCGACGCTTGAAGGGATTTGCAGTGCCCGCGCGGGAGCGATGAAAGGTTTTTGAAGTCACCGGGTCGATGAAAATTTCTTGAAGTCGCACCGCGTCGCATCCGCGCGGATTTGCTGGGGCTGGGCCGGGCACACGGCTTGCGATGGGGGCCCTCCGGATTCTCACCGGAGCCTGCCGCTTGCGCCGTTCCTTCCCTGTCCTCGCTGCCCTGGGCACCCTGCTCGGCCTCACCGCCAGTGCCGAGCAGCATCCCGCCTCCCCCGCCACGCTGCTGCTCGCCACCCTGCCGGACGAGGACGCGCTGGCGGAGCTGTTGTGGGAGCGCTCCGCCGACTTCGCGGACGACCGGGCCCACATCGCCACGTCCCGCGCGGAGCTCCAGCGCGCGCACCTGCTCCCCAACCCGGAGCTGGACGTGTCCATGAACACCATCCCCATTGGCGCCACCAACCCGCCGGGCCTGCGCCGGCTGACCGACGTGCCCAACTACGTCGTCGGCCTGTCGGAGCTGGTGGAGCTGGGCAAGCGGGGCCCCCGTCAGGACTCGGCGAAGGCGGCGCTGGCGGCCACCACGCTGGGGGTGCACGCCGCCCTGCGCGCGCGCACCTACGACGTGCTGGAGCGCGCCGCGGACGTGGCCACCACGGAGGTGCGCATCTCGGAGCTGGAGAAGCTCACCGAGGACGCGCTGAAGCTCACGGACCTGCAGCGCGCCCGGCAGCAGCACGGCGACGCGGCGGGGCTGGACGTGGACCGCTCCACGCTGGAGGCGCAGGCGCTGGAGACGTCCCTGGGCGAGGAGCGCGCGCGGCTGTCGGAAGCGCTGCTCGCGTGCTCGCAGCTCGCGGGCCTGCCGTGTGAGCCCTTCGGGGGCCGCGAGCTGGCGGCGGCCTTCCTCAAGACCCGGCTCGACCGGGCGTCCGCCCCGGCCGCCATCGAGTCCAGGCCGGACCTGCGGGCGCTGGGCGCGCAGCAGGAGGCGGCCCAGTCCGCGTTGACGCTCGCGAAGCGCCGGTGGATTCCGGATCCGACGGTGCGCGCCGGCTACACGCGCGACCAGTTCATGATCTCCGGCAACCAGAAGAACTCCCTCTTCGTGGGCCTGTCCATTCCGCTCCCCTTCTTCGACCACGGGCAGGCGGACGCGCACGCCGCCAGCGCCAGCGCGCAGTCCGCGCGCGTCGCCCGCGAGCTGCTCACCGCCCAGGCCGCGCGCGAGGCGGACGTGCTGGGCCAGCAGCTGCGCGCGGTGCAGCAGCGCCGCGAACGGCTGCACACGCAGACGCTCCCGCTCGCGGAGGGCGTGGTGCAGCGCCTGGACGCGGCGGTGAAGGCGGGAGGCGCGGCGTTGCAGGACCTGCTCCTCGCGCGGCGCACCTACGGCGAGCTGGTGCTGCACGCGGCCGACCTGGACCAGACCGCCTACCACCTCGCCGTCGCCATCGACCGGGCGAGCGCCGCGGGCCCCCGCGCCCCGGACGCGCTGGCCAATCCCCGCTCCTGAGCCTCCCCCGCGCACCCACCTCTCAACGACCGCCGACCCCGGCACCCGCCTCACCGCCCCCGTCGGCCCCCATCTCCAACCCTTCCTGAAGGAACCACCATGAATCCCCACGACCCCGCCGCCGCCCCGACGTCCACCCCCGCCCCCGCCCGCCGCACCCCGGTCTGGATGGCCTTCGCGGGCGCGGGCCTGCTGGGCACCGGCGTGCTGTTCTACGCACTGGCCCCCACTGATTCGAGCGCGGAGAGCGAGACGGCCCTCCCCGGCCCCACGGTGAAGGGAGAGACGGTGCACCTGCCGGACGGCGCGCCGCAGTGGCACTACGTGCAGCTCGCCGTGGCCACCGAGGGCAGCGCCCTCACCCCCCTGCCCTCCCCCGCGCGCGTGCAGTTCGACGAGGCCCGCACCGCGTCCGTGGGCGCGCCGCTCGCGGGCCGCGTGCAGGAGGTGCGCGTGCGGGCCGGGGACCGCGTGAAGCAGGGCGACGACCTGTTCAGCGTGCGCTCCGGCGCCTACGCGGAGCTGCTGCGCGAGCAGCGCGGCGCGGAGGCGGAGCTCGCGGAGAAGCGCCGCAACGCGGACCGCCTCCAGGAGCTGGTGGCCCTGCGCGCCGCCCCGGAGAAGGACCTGCTCGCCGCCCGGACGGAGCTGCGTCAGGCGGAGCTGTCCCTGGAGGCCGCGAAGGCGAAGCAGGGCAGCCTCCGGGTGTCCTCGCGCGGGGAGAACCTCTTCTGGGTGACGGCGCCGCGCTCGGGCACGGTGGTGGACCTGGACGTGGTGGCCAGCCAGGAGGTGACGCCGGACCGCGAGCGGCCGCTCGTGCGCCTGTCGGACCTGGATCAGGTGATGGTGGTGGCGGACCTCCAGGAGTCGGACGCGCTGGACATGTCCCCGGGCCAGGACGTCACGGTCACCACGCGCGACGGCATCGTGCGCGCGGGCAAGGTGGACCGCGTCGCGGAGGTGGTGGACCCGCTGCGCCGCACCGTGGAGGTGCGCGTGCGCGTGCCCAATGACGACCGCCGCTTCCGGCCCAACGCCTTCGTGGAGGTGACGCCCACCCCGCCCACGGGCGTCAGGCGCGTGCGCGTGCCGGACAGCGCGGTGGTGACGGATGGCGCGCGCTCGGTGGTCTTCGTCGCGCGCGACTCCAACCGCCTGGAGCGCGTCCCCGTGACGCCGGGCCGCCGCCGCGACGGCGAGGTGGAGCTGCGCGGGGGCCTGGCCTCCGGAGACCGGTTCGTCGCCCGGGGCGCCCTGCTCCTGGAGAACCAGATCGAACTGGCCGACTGAAGCCCCCCGCGAAAACCAAGAGACGCCCATGTTCGAGAAACTCGTCGACTTCAGTCTGAAGAACCGCGCGGCGGTGGTGTTCCTCACGCTGCTCACCGCCATCTGGGGCTACTTCTGCTTCCGCGACCTCACGGTGGAGGCCTTCCCGGACCCCACCGACACGCAGGTCAACGTCATCACCCTCTACCCGGGCCAGCCGTCCGAAGAGGTGGAGCGCCAGATTGGCCTGCCCCTGGAGCGCGCGCTCAACGGCATCCCGGGCCTGACGCGCCTGCGCAACCTGTCCATGTTCGGCCTGTCGTTCGTCACGCTGAGCTTCAACGACGACACCGACGTGCTCTTCGCCCGCGCCCAGGTGCTGGAGCGCCTGCGCGACGCGGAGCTGCCGGAGGGGCTCACGCCGTCGCTGGGGCCGCTGGCGACGCCCATCGGTGAAATCTACCGGTACACGCTGAAGGGCGCGAAGGGCGACCCCATGAAGCTGCGCACCCTCCAGGACTGGGTGGTGCGGCCGGGCCTGTTGCGCGTGGACGGCGTCGCGGACGTCGTCAGCTACGGCGGCCTGCTCAAGGAGATCCACATCCAGCCGGACCCCGCGCGGCTCGCCGCGTTCGGCCTCACGCTGGACACCGTGGAGGACGCGCTGAAGGAGGGCTCGGAGAACGCCAGCGGCGGCGTGCTGGAGCGCGGCTCCGAACAGTTCGTCATCCGCAGCGAGGGCCTCTTCCACACGCTGGACGACATCCGCGACGTGCGGGTGGCCACGCACGAGGGCACGCCCGTGTTCCTCAAGGACGTGGCGGACGTGAACGAGGGCTGGTCGCCCCGCCAGGGCGTGGTCAGCCGCGACGGCGACGGGGACGTGGTGCAGGGCATCGTCCTCATGCGCCGGGGAGAGAACCCCTCCCTGGTGCTCTCCCGCGTGCGGGACGCGGTGGCGTCCGTGAACGTGCGCCTGGAGGGCGACGACGTGCGCATCGACCCGTTCTACGACCGCACGGACCTGGTGAACACGACGCTGCGCACGGTGGGCCACAACCTGCTGGAGGGCGCGCTGCTGGTCACGCTGGTCCTCTTCATCTTCCTCCTGGACCTGCGGGCGGCCATCGTCGTGGGCGTCCTGATTCCCCTCTCGCTGCTGGCCTCGTTCATCTACCTGAAGATGCGGGGCATGTCGGCCAACCTGCTGTCCATGGGCGCGGTGGACTTCGGCGTCATCGTGGACGGCGGCGTGGTCATCATCGAGAGCATCCTGGCGCGCATGTCCGGCCACCAGTTCGAGGGGGAGACCCCCATGGAGCGCATCCAGCGCGCGACGAAGGCGGTGGTGCGCCCCACGGTGTTCTCGCTGCTCATCATCATCGCGGCGTACCTGCCCATCTTCATGTTGCAGCGGGTGGAGGGCCGCATCTTCGCGCCCATGGCGAACACGGTGGTGGCGGCGCTCCTGGGCGCGCTCGTCTTCTCCGTCACGCTCATCCCGGTGCTGGCGTCGTTCGTCTATCGCAAGCCGGTGAAGCACAAGGAGTCGCCGGTGCTGCGCGCGGCGGACAAGGCCTACGGCCCCGTGCTGGCGTGGAGCCTCAAGCACCCGACCATCGTGGTCGCGGTGTGCACCGCGGGCCTGCTCTTCGCGGGCGCGCTGGTGCCGCGCATGGGCAGCGAGTTCCTGCCGGCGCTCAACGAAGGCAGCCTCTACCTGACCTTCACCATGCCCTCGAACATCTCCCTGTCGGAGGGCCGCAAGCTGGTGCCGCGCATCGAAGCCCTGCTGCGCCAGGCGCCGCAGGTGGACGGCGTGCTCAGCCAGCTGGGCCGCCCGGAGGACGGCACCGACGCGAAGCTCACCAACAACCTGGAGTTCTTCGTGAAGCTCAAGCCGCCGGCGCAGTGGCCCAAGAGCACGCCCAAGCTGGATGACGTGCTGGCGGTGTTGCAGCGGTCGGTGTCGGAGGTGCCGGGCATGGAGGTCGGCTTCAGCCAGCCCATTGGCGACAACGTGAACGAGAGCATCAGCGGCCAGCAGGGACAGCTGGCGGTGAAGCTCTTCGGCGACGACCTCCAGGTGCTCCAGGCGTACTCGCAGAAGGTGAAGAGCGTGCTGGCGCGCGTGGAGGGCGTCGCGGACCTGGGCATCGTGAAGAGCGGCGAGGTGCCCAGCATCCAGGTGACGCCGGACCGCGTGGCCCTGGCCCGGCACGGCATGTCGCTGGGAGACTTCCAGCACGTCTTCCAGACGGCGGTGGGCGGCCGGCCGCTCAGCGAGTTCTGGGAGGGCGAGCGCCGCTTCGACGTGGTGATGCGCCTGCCCATGTCCAGCCGCGACGACGTGGAGAAGATCTCCCGCCTGCGCGTGCCCGTGGAGGGCGGCGTGCTGGTGCCCCTGAGCGAGCTGGCCAAGGTGAAGACGGGCTTCGGCCGGGCCTCCATCAACCGCGAGAACGGCCGGCGCTACATCGGCGTGCGCATGAACGTGCGCGGCCGGGACCTGGGCTCCTTCGTGAAGGACGCGCAGGCGATGGTGGACAAGGAGGCCCCCGCCCCCGCGGGCACGAGCATCGAATGGGGCGGTGAGTTCGAGAGCAAGGAGCGCGCGATGGACCGGCTCCTCACGGTGCTGCCGGTGGCGCTGGTGCTCACGCTGCTGCTGCTCTTCAAGGCGTTCAACTCGTTCGGGCGCGCGGTGGTGACGCTGATCAACGTGCCCTTCGCGCTGATGGGCGGCGTGTTCGGCCTGTACTGGGCGGGGATGCCGCTGAGCGTGGCGGCGGCGGTGGGCTTCATCGCGCTCATCGGACAGGCGTCGCTCAACGGCGTGCTGGTGATGAGCGCCATCGCGGAGCGCCGGGAGGCGGGCGAGTCGCTGGACGACGCCATCCTCCACGGCAGCCGGGAGCGCCTGCGGCCGGTGCTGATGACCGCGGCGCTGGCGGCGCTGGGGCTGGTGCCCGCGTGCTTGAGCAATGGGATTGGCTCGGAGATGCAGAAGCCCCTGGCCATCGTCATCGTGTCCGGGACGATCTCCGCGTGCGCGCTGACGCTGGTGCTGCTGCCGGTGCTCTTCCGCATCTTCGCCCGCTTCACGGAGCAGTTCGTGGACCGGATGCCCGCGCAGCTCCTGCGCGTGGTGCCCGGCGCCAAGGGTCTGCGCAAGGCGGGCTAGCGCCTCACGGTGTCGTGGAAGGCTCCGGCTCTCCGTCCACCGACTCCTCGGAGGTGGGCGCGGGGGTCGGGGTCTTCCCGGCGATGAAGTCCTTCAAGTCGTCGGGCAGCGGCGAGGCGAAGGTGACGCGCTCCCCGGTGCCCGGGTGCGGGAACGAGATGCGCTCCGCGTGGAGCGCGTGCCGGGGCAGCCGCAGCCGCGCCCACGCCTCCGGCTCCAGCGTGTGCTTGCTGAAGCGGTCGAAGTAGCCGGGGTCCGGCCCGTACATCTTGTCGCCCACCAGCGGGAAGCCGGCCTCGCGCAGGTGGATGCGAATCTGATGCTGCCGGCCCGTCTGGGGAAAGCAGCGCAGCAGCGCGAACGGCGCGCCGCCGTGCTCGAAGCGCTGGAGCACCTGGAAGCGCGTGCGGCTGGGCTTGCCCGCCACCGGGTCGATGCGCACCGCGATGCGGATGAGGTCCGTGCCATCCGCGATGGGCGCGTCCACGAGGAAGGCGTCCTCGGGCGGGTGCCCCTCACACAGCGCGAGGTACTCCTTGTGCACGTCGCGCGACAGGAACAGCCCGCCCAGCACGCGGCAGGACTCGGTGGTGCGGCCACACACCACCAACCCGCTCGTCTCGCGGTCCAGCCGGTGCGCGGGCTCCGCGAAGCGCTCTCCGAAGCGCTCGCGCAGGAGCGTCACCAGCGTGCCCTTGTGGTAGCGCGCGGTGGGGTGGATGGGCAGCCCCGCGGGCTTGTCCAGCACCAGCAGCCAGTCATCGGAGAAGACGACGGGCAGCGCCGTGGGCGTCGCGGGCTCCTGGCTCGCGGGGCGGCGGATCCGGAAGGCCAGCCCCGGGTACACGGGCGTGGAGGGCTTGAGGCGGTACTCGTCGCACAGGACGCCGCGCAGGATGATGCCCCGCACGCGCTCCAGGTCCATGCGGCGGATCTTCTCGCAGAGGTAGCGGTCCAGCCGCCAGCCGGCGTAGTTCGGCTCGACGACGAACGGGATGTCCACGTAGCCGTCGGGGATGGCGCTGGGAGTCGGGTCCACGTCTTCACGCATGGCGTACCGGCCGCTCTAGCACGCTTCGCGACGAAGGCGACCGCCCGGCCCCGCGCGCGAAGGCGCGAGCACCCGGCGGCCTGACTGCTTCACGGACGCGCTCACCCGAAGGCGCGCTTCGTCTCCACGCCCAGCACGCGCGCGTACAGGTCCGCGATGCGCTCGCCGGTGCGGCCGTCCCACAGCTCCGGCACGCGGCCCTTCTTCACGTTGCCGGAGAGGGCCCGCTCGGCGGCCTCGCGGATGCGCAGGGGGTCGGTGCCCACCACCTCGTTGGAGCCCACCTCCACGGTGATGGGGCGCTCGGTCTGCTCGCGCATCGTGAGGCACGGCACGTTGAGCGCCGTGGTCTCCTCCTGGAGGCCGCCCGAGTCCGTCATCACCAGCATCGCCTGCGACGTCACGGACAGGAACTCCAGGTAGCCCATGGGGTCCACCAGCTTCAGCCCCGGCGTCTGCTCCAGCCGCGTCCCCAGGCCCTGCTCGGCGATCATCTTCCGCGTGCGCGGGTGCACCGGGAACACGACGGGCAGCCGCTTCGCGACGTCCATCAGCACGCCCAGGAGGCCCGCCAGCAGCTTCGGGTTGTCCACGTTGGACGGGCGGTGCAGCGTCGCCACCACGTAGCCCTTCGGCGTGAGCCCCAGCTGCTTCAGCGTGGGCAGCTGGTCGGCCTTCTCCTTGGACGACAGGAGCGAGTCGATCATCACGTTGCCCACCAGGTGGATGTGCTTCGGGTCGATGCCCTCCTTGAGCAGGTTCGCGTCCGCGTCGCGCGACGGCGTGAGCAGCAGGTCGGAGAGCCGGTCGGTGACGACGCGGTTGATCTCCTCCGGCTGGTGCCGCTCGAAGCTGCGCAGGCCCGCCTCCACGTGGGACAGCGGGATGGCCAGCTTGGACGTGACGAGCGCCGCGGCGATGGTGCTGTTGACGTCGCCCACCACGGAGACCAGGTCCGGCTTCTCCTTGAGGAAGACGCGCTCCATCTCCACCATCATCCGCGCCGTCTGCTCGGCGTGGCTGCCGGAGCCGATGCCCAGGTGGATCTCCGGTGGAGACAGCCCCAGGTCCGCGAAGAAGACGTCGCTCATCTTCGCGTCGTAGTGCTGCCCGGTGTGCATCACGAGCTGCTGAAGGGAAGTGCGCGCGGAGATGGCCCGGTGGATGGGAGCCACCTTCATGAAATTCGGACGCGCGCCAACGATATGGATGACCTTCTTCATGTCGCTCCGGAAAATAGGCACGTGGCGATTTCCGGCCAGTGGCAGGGGGCCCACAGCCGTCCACCGGACGGAGCGGGGCGTCCTGAATCTGATAGATGGGGGCCCATGCCCGCCTCCCGGACCGTGGCCGTCATCCCCGCACGCCATGCCAGCACCCGCTTCCCTGGCAAACCGCTCACCCTCATCGCCGGTCGCCCCATGGTTGAACACGTCTGGCGCCGCTGTCAGGAAGCCCGCGCGTTCGACGAGGTGTGGGTGGCCACCGACGACGCGCGGATCCGCGACGCGGTGGAGTCCTTCGGCGGCCGCGCGGTGATGACCAGCCCCGCCTGCCCCACCGGCACGGACCGCATCGCGGAGGTGGCCCGCGCACGTCCGGACGTGGACGTCTGGGTGAACGTGCAGGGCGACGAGCCGCTGGTGGACCCCGCCGCGCTCAAGGTGCTGGCGGACCTCTTCCGGGACGACGCCGTGCGCATGGGCACGCTGGTGCGGCCCCTGGAGCCGGACGAATTGGAGAACCCGAACGTGGTGAAGGCCGTGCTCGCCCTCAACGGCGACGCGCTCTACTTCAGCCGCGCCCCGGTGCCGCACGTGCGCGACCCCGGCGCCCCCCTGCACCGCTGGGCCCACCTGGGCCTCTATGGCTACCGGCGGGACACGCTGCTCCAGCTCGCCACGCTCAGCCCCACCCCGCTGGAGGAGGCGGAGAAGCTGGAGCAGCTGCGCGCCCTGGAGCACGGCCTGCGCATCCGCTGCGCCCCCGTGTCCTGGCGCACCGTGGCGGTGGACGTGCCGGAGGACGTGGCCCGCGTGGAGGCCCTGATGCGCGAGCGCGGCTGAGCCCCGCCCCCCGCGTCCCCGCTCAGATGACCGGCAGCGCGGCCGGCTCGTCGCCCCGGGGGAAGGCGGCGTCGATGCGCTGGAGCTCCTCCGGGGTGAGCTTCAGCGAGGCCGCCTTCGCGTTGTCGCGCACGTGGGCCACGTCGCTCGCCTTGGGAATGGCGAAGAGCGACGGCCGGCGCACGAGGAACTGGAGCGCCACCTGATAGGGCGTCGCGCCGTGCGCCCGCGCGATGTCCGCCAGCACCTTGCCTCCGGCGCTGGTGGGCGACGGGAAGTGCCCGTTGCCGAAGGGGCTGTAGGCCACCACCGCCACCCCCTGGGACTCGCACCACGGCACGACGGCGTGCTCGATGGCGCGCTCCCCCAGGTGATACAGCACCTGGTTGCACGCGATGCGCCCCTTCCCCGCGATGGCCAGGGCCTCCTCCAGCTCGTCCACCGCGAAGTTGCTCACGCCCCAGGAGCGGATCTTCCCCGCCTTCACCAGCTCCTCGAACGCGCGCACCGTGTCCTCCAGCGGGTGCGACCCGGGCCAGTGCAGCAGGTAGCAGTCCAGCCTGTCCGTGCCCAGGCGCCGCAGGCTGCGCTCGCAGGCGGCCACCGTGCCCTTCCGCGTCGCGTTGGACGGCATGACCTTGGAGACGAGGAACACCTCGTCGCGCCGGCCCGCGATGGCCTTCGCCACGAGCGCCTCCTCCACCCGGCCCTGCCCGTACAGCTCGGCGGTGTCCAGGTGCGTGAGCCCCAGGTCCAGCCCGGCGCGGAGGGCGCGGAGGACCCCGTCCGCGTCGTCGTCCTCCATCTGCCAGGTGCCCTGTCCGATGACCGGCACCGCCACCCCGGTGTTGCCAAAGACGCGCGTCTCCATGGCACCTCCCTCGCGTGGAACGGGCCCTGGAATACCACCCAGCTCCGCTGGCTGCATCCCGGCCCTGCACCCAGGGTCCGGGCTGCGCTTACCCGGACAGTCCAGTAGGCTCCGCGGGTGACTTCTTCCGTTACCGCTCCGACACCTTCCCGACGCCCCTCGGGCGTCACCGCCCGCCGTCTGCTGTCGCTGGCCCGCCCCGAACGGGGGACGCTGCTGCTCGCCACGGTCTTCCTGCTCATCAGCAGCGGCGCCAGCCTCGTGTATCCCCAGGGCGTCCGCATCCTCATCGACGAGGCCCTCAACGCGAAGAACCGCGACCTCATCGACCGGTCCGCGCTCATCATGCTGGCCGTCTTCGTGGTGCAGGGCATCGCCACCGCGCTGCGCTACTACTACTTCAGCACCGCGGGCGAACGCGTGGTCATGCGCCTGCGCCACGACTTCTTCCGGCGCCTCATGGACCAGGAGGTCGCCTTCTTCGACACGCACCGCACGGGGGAGCTCACCAGCCGGCTCGCCTCCGACACCACCGTGCTGCAGAACACCGTGAGCGTGAACATCTCCCAGGGGCTGCGCAACGCCGTGCAGGCGCTGGGCGGGCTGGGGCTGCTCTTCTACACCTCGCCCTCCCTGACGTTCCTGATGCTCGCCATCGTCCCCCTGGTGGCGGTGGGCGGCGTGATGTACGGCCGGCGCGTGCGGGGCCTGTCGCGCGACGTGCAGGACGCGCTCGCCAAGGCCAGCGAGGTCGCGGAGGAGAGCCTGTCCGGCATGCGCACCGTGCGCTCCTTCGCGGCGGAGCCGTCGGAGGTGGCCCGCTACGGCGCCACCGTGCGCCACGCCTTCGAGGTCGCCCGCAACCGCGCCCGTCAGTCCGCCGCGTTCCTCGGCGGCGCCAGCAGCGCGGGCTACGTCGCGGCGGTGGTGGTGTTCTGGTACGGCGGCCGGCTGGTGGTGGACGGCGAACTCACCGTGGGCGCCCTCACCTCGTTCCTCATCTACACGATGCTCGTCGCCCTCTCCCTGGGCTCCCTGGCGGACCTCTGGGCGGACTTCATGCGCGCCTCGGGCGCCGCCGAGCGCGTCTTCGAATTGATGGACCGCGAGCCCGCCATCGCGCCGGACCAGGGTGAGCGCCCCGCCACCATCGAGGGCCGGGTGGACTTCCAGGACGTGCGCTTCGCCTACCCCACGCGCCCGGACGTGCCGGTGCTCCAGGGCATCGACCTCACCCTCCAGGCCGGCGAGGTCGTCGCCGTGGTGGGCTCCTCCGGCGCCGGCAAGTCCACGCTCGCGGGCCTCCTGTCCCGCTTCTACGACCCGCAGCAGGGCCGGCTGCTCCTGGACGGCCGCCCGCTGGCCTCGCTGGACCCCAGCTGGCTGAGGCGCCACGTGGGCATGGTCGCCCAGGAGCCCCTGCTCTTCTCCTGCTCCATCGCGGACAACATCCGCTACGGACGCCCGGACGCCACCGACGCGCAGGTGGAGGCCGCCGCGAAGGCCGCGCACGCGCACGACTTCATCCAGCGCTTCCCGGAGGCCTACGCCACCACCGTGGGCGAGCGCGGCGTGCAGCTGTCCGGCGGCCAGAAGCAGCGCGTCGCCATCGCCCGGGCGGTGCTCAAGGATCCGCGCATCCTCATCCTGGACGAGGCCACCTCCGCCCTGGACGCGGAGAGCGAACACCTGGTGAAGGACGCCCTGGAGCGGCTGATGCAGGGCCGCACCACGCTCATCATCGCCCACCGCCTGTCCACCGTGGCCAACGCCCAGCGCGTGCTGGTGCTGGAGGCCGGCCGCGTGGTGCAGAGCGGCACGCACGCCACGCTGATGACGCAGGATGGCTTGTACCGCCGCCTCGTGGAGCGCCAGGTCGTCGCCGCCTGAACGCTCGTTCCCCGAACGAGCCCCCACCCCGCCGTACCGTGGCGGGAAATTGTCGCGCGCATTATCTCTGCTGCCGCAAGAAAGGAGGTGATGCCTTGAACGACAGCATGATCAAGGCGTCTACCTCCGTCGCGGTGACCGGCTAGCGCAGCGTCACCCCGGCGGATGTCGACGCCCGTGGTACCGAGTCGCCCCCGTCCTTGCCGACGGGGGCGACTTTTTTCGTCCCCTCCCATCCCGGGAATGTCCTCGCCATCCACCGGTTCGTGCCGCCGGGGGGGAAGCGCCGTCCACGACTGCCGTGGCCGCCTGCCGGAGAAATTCCGTGTCCATCACACCGTGTCCCATCCCCCTGCCTTCCGCTCTCCGTGACGAGGAGACGGTGGATGACCAGCGCAACCTTTTTTGTCCCAACTACGACGCCTGCCTGCATCAGGTCGTGAAGAAAGGCTGGGAAGGCTGGAGTTGCCGGGGGTGCGACCTGCGCCGCTTCCGTGTGGGCCAGCCGACCGCCCAGCAGTTCGCGGTCGCCCGTCCGGGGGGTTGGGACGCGCAGTGAAGGGCTGACCTCACCGGTCAGGGCCAGCCGGCCATCCAGCCGGCAGAGATTATTTGACGCCCCCTGGCCCTCTTGGCAGGAAGGGACATGCGCTCCAAGAAAACCAAGTTCATCTTCGTGACGGGCGGCGTGGTCAGCTCGCTGGGGAAGGGACTGGCCTCCGCATCCATTGGCGCCCTCCTGGAGAACCGCGGGCTCGACATCACGCTCATCAAGTTGGATCCCTACATCAACGTGGATCCGGGCACGATGAGCCCCTTCCAGCACGGCGAGGTCTTCGTCACCGAGGATGGTGGCGAGACCGACATGGACCTGGGCCACTACGAGCGGTTCACCCACGCCCGGATGAGCCGCCTCAACAACTTCACCTCCGGCCGCATCTACAACGCGGTCATCACCAAGGAACGTCGCGGTGAGTACCTGGGCAAGACGGTCCAGGTGATTCCCCACATCACGGATGAGATCAAGGCCAGCATCCGCCAGGCCTCGCAGGACGTGGACGTCGTCATCGTGGAGGTCGGCGGCACGGTGGGCGACATCGAGTCCCTGCCCTTCCTCGAGGCCATCCGCCAGATGCGCTACGACGTGGGCAGCCAGAACGCGGTCTACATCCACCTGACGCTGCTGCCGTACATCGGCGCGGCGGGCGAGGTGAAGACCAAGCCCACCCAGCACTCGGTGATGAAGCTGCGGGAGATTGGCATCCAGCCGGACTTCCTCCTGTGCCGCACCGACCGGGAGATCTCCCGCGAGCTGAAGGACAAGATCGCGATGTTCTGCAACGTGGACAACGGCAACGTGTTCACGTCCCCCGACGTGCGCAGCATCTACGAGCTGCCCCTGGAGCTGCACCGCCAGGGCCTGGATGAGCGCCTGGCGGAGGTGCTCAACATCTGGAGCCGCGCGCCCCACCTGGAGAAGTGGGAGACCATCGTCCGGAAGATCTACGAGCCCGCGCGCGGGGAGGTCACCGTCGCCATCGTGGGCAAGTACGTGAACCTCACGGAGAGCTACAAGAGCCTCAACGAGTCCCTGCTCCACGGCGGCATCGCCAACGACGTGCGCGTGCGCCTGCGCTTCGTGGACAGCCAGGACGTGGAGGCGCAGGGCCCGGAGACGACGCTCGCGGGCGTGGACGCGGTCCTCGTCCCCGGCGGCTTCGGCGTGCGCGGCACCGAGGGGAAGATCGCCGCCGTGCGCTACGCGCGCGAGAAGAAGCTGCCGTTCTTCGGCATCTGCCTGGGCCTCCAGATGGCGGTGGTGGAGTTCAGCCGCACCGTGCTGGGCCTCAAGGGCGCCAACAGCCTGGAGTTCGACGAGCACACCGCGCACCCCGTGGTGACGCTGATGGAGAGCCAGGTGAAGGTGCAGGACAAGGGCGGCACCATGCGCCTGGGCAGCTACGCGTGCGCCCTCAAGCCGGGCAGCGTCGCGCACAAGCTCTACGCCCAGGACGCCATCCAGGAGCGCCACCGGCACCGCTACGAGGTGAACAACGCCTACCGCGGCCGGCTCCAGGAGGCGGGGCTCGTCATCTCCGGCCACAACCCGGAGCTGAATCTGGTGGAGATGATCGAACTGTCGGATCATCCGTACTTCGTCGGCTGCCAGTTCCACCCGGAGTTCAAGAGCAAGCCCTTCGCCCCCCACCCCCTCTTCTCCGGCTTCATCGGCGCGGCGCTCGCCCAGCGGGACGCCGCCCACGGCCAGCCCCCCGCCACCCCGGTGCGCGCATGAGCCCCACGCCCTCCATCCAGCTGTGCGGTCACACCGTCGGCCCCGGCCAGCGCCTCTTCGTCATCGCCGGCCCGGACAGCATCGAGTCCGAGGAGATGGCGCTGCGCCACGCGCACCTGCTCAAGGACATCACCACCCGGCTGGGCGTCCCGTATGCCTTCAAATGTTCCTATGACAAGGCGAACCGGACCAGCGGCAAGTCCTTCCGCGGCCCGGGGCTGAAGGAAGGCCTGCGCATCCTGGACCGCGTGCGACGGGAGGTGGGAGTGCCCGTCCTCACGGACGTCCATGAAACCAGCCACGTCGGGCCAGCCGCTGAAGTCGTGGATATCATCCAGATACCCGCGTTCCTCTGCCGGCAGACGGACTTGGTGGAGGCGGTCGCCCGTTCGGGCAAGGGGGTGAACTTGAAGAAGGGACAGTTCGTGGCCCCCAAGGACATCGTCCACTCGGCGAGGAAGGCCGTGGAGACAGGCAACCCCAACGTGCTCGTCACCGAGCGGGGCTCCTCCTTCGGCTACAACAACCTCGTCGTCGACATGCGCGGCCTCGCCCAGATGCGCGAGGCGGGTCTCGTCGTGTGCATGGACGCCACCCACGCCGTGCAGCTGCCCAGTTCCAGCGACGGGAAGACAGGCGGCGAGCGCAGGTTCGTCTCACTGCTTGCCCGGAGCGCGGCGGCTGCCGGGATTGACGCTTTATTCACAGAAGTCCACGAAGACCCCGACCGTGCCCTGTGTGACGGTCCCTGCTCGCTCAATCCACAGATGTTCGAGGACGTGGTACGAGATGTGCTCAGCATCCGCCGCGCGCTGGGCCACGAAGCAGGTTGATGGACGCGAAAGGTGAGGAGGCCATGCAGACGGAAGCGCCTTCCAAGCCGGGCAAGGAAGAGCTGACGTCCCGTGCGTCGCGCGTGCGCTTGCTCGTGTTCGACGTGGACGGCGTCCTCACCGACGGCGGGCTGTATTACGGCGACAACGGCGAGGCGATGAAGCGCTTCAACGTGAAGGACGGCCATGCGCTCGTCATGGCCCGTCTGGTGGGGCTGCCCGCCGCCATCCTCACCGCGCGCACCTCGCGCATCGTGGAGGCGCGCGGGCGCGAGCTGGGCCTGGCCGCGGTCTTCCAGGGCCGCAAGCAGAAGGGCCCTGCCCTCCAGGAGCTGCTCGCCCAGCTCCAGGTGCCCGCGGACGCGTGCGCCTACATGGGCGACGACCTCAACGACCTGGACCCCATGTCGCTCTCCGGGCTTTCCGCCTGTCCGGCGGATGCTGTTCCTGAGGTGCGCCAGGAGGCACACTTCGTTACGCAGAACGTGGGCGGTCACGGAGCCGCCCGGGAGCTGGTCGAGCTGTGCCTCCGTGCCAGTGGCCGTTGGGATGACGCCGTGGGTCTGATGCGAAGCACAGGTAAACGCAGCACGTCGTAGGGTGGGTTGATCAAACCCCGCATTCAAGGTAGGTGTTTATTTCCATGGCTAGTGGAACGATGCAGTCCGAGGGGAGTACGGCGATGACGGACCAGCTCTACACGACGCACGACATCAGTCGGTTGCTTCAGGTGGACCCGTCGACGGTGAGCAAGTGGATTGACCGCGGCATCCTGATGGCCTTCCGCACGCCGGGTGGCCACCGCCGGGTGCGTTCGACCGACCTGCGCACCTTCCTGGTCACCCACCAGATGCCCGTGCCCGAGGAGCTGGGCAGCAGCACGGTGCGCCTGCTTGTCGTGGACGACGAGCGCCCGGTGCTGGACGCCATCAAGCGCGCGTTCAAGCCGCACGCGAACCAGGTGGAGCTTCAGACAACGACGAGCGGCGTGGAGGCGCTGCTGCTGGTGTCGGAGCAGAAGCCGCACGGGATGATCATCGACCTCAACATGCCGGATATCGACGGCATCGAGGTCTGCAAGCGCATCCGCGCTCGCAAGCAGATGGAGGGCGTGCGGCTCATCACCATGACGAGCAATCACACGCCTGACGTCGTGGAGCAGTCCAAGCAGGCCGGCGCGGTGGCGTGCCTGGCGAAGCCGCTGGACGTGACGCAGGTGATGGAGCTGTTCCGGGTGCCGCTGGCGCTCAACACCAGCGCTACCCGCAAGTGAGGGGACGGGGGCTTCCGCCAAGCCCAACGCGGAAGCCCTCGGGTCGACAGGATGCTTGCGGGAGTCGCCGCGCCTCGCTCACGCGAGGGCAGCGGCCTCCCTGTTGGTTGATGCCTGCGCATCAGCCCATGGCGTTGATGCATGCGCATCAACCCTGGACCTTCACCTCGACGACGCGGGGCTTGGTCTCCTCGCGGCGCGGCAGGGTGAGGGACAGCACGCCGTTGTCGTAGCGCGCCTCCACGCGGGTGGCATCCACCGTGTCCGGCAGGCGGAACTGGCGCGCGGCGACGCCCGTGGCGCGCTCCTGGCGTCGCAGGGTGGTGCCCTCCGCCACGGCCTCCGCCTTGCGCTCGGAGCGCACGGTCAGCACGCCATCCTCCACCTTCACCTGGATGGACTTGGCGTCATGGCCCGGCAGGTCGATGCGCAGCGTGATGCCGGACTCGGCCTCCAGGATGTCCGCCGCGGGCGTCACGGTGCGCTCCGCGTTGTCGCGGACGCCGGGCGAGGCCAGCTCGCGGAAGAGGAAGTCGAAGTCGCGCAGCAGCGGCAGGGCGACGGCGGCGTTGTAGGGATTGCGGGCGTTCAGCATGGTCTTCTCCTGTTCGTGACGTCCGTTCGGACGCACGTCGTGCGGGTTCACAGTCGTTGTTGAATGAGCGGACGTGCCCCGTCCCGGTGTTCCGGCGGGGCCCGGCGGCGCCTCACAAGACTCAAGAGAACCATGCTTCGGGACGTGTCAAGCAACGGCCCCGGCCGTCGCGGCGCCTCCGTGGAAGGCCCCGCGCCCGCCTGCCTGCTCCCCGGCCGGAGGGCCGTTCGCGCGCGCGTCAGTCGTCGTCGCGGCCCAGCGTGACGACCGCGCCGTCCTCGTCCCGGGTCACCCGCACCTCCCAGGGCCGGCAGCAGACGGGGCAATCCTCCACGTAGGACTCGGCGGAGGCGCCCAGTGAGTCCACGTCGACTTCCACCTCTTCACCGCAGTACGGGCACATCTGCGCAGCGGCGTCCGCGAAGGGCTGCATGGTCCCAACCTCCTTGCTCGCAGGGCATGTTCGGTGACGTGGACTGAGCGTCCGCGCCATCAGACGCTAGAATCCCCACCCCATGGCTCCCCCTTCCCGGAATCGCATCGCGGACATCCTCGTCAAGGCGCGCGTCATCGACGAGTTGCAGCTTCGCAGCGCGCTCGCGTCCCTGGACCAGTGGGGCGGACGCGTGTCGCGCGTCGTCGCGGACCTGGGGCTGGCGTCCGAGGAGACCATCACCCAGGCCATCTGCCAGGGCCTGGGAATGCCGCGCGTGCAGCTGGGCAACCTGACGAAGGACGCCGCCGCGCTCGCGCGCGTGGACGTGGGGCTCGCCGAGCAGAAGGGCGTGTTCCCGGTGCAGCTCAAGGACAACGGGAAGACGCTGGTGCTGGCGATGTCCGACCCCACGGACCTGGCCACGCTGGACCAGGTGGCGGCGCGCAGCCGCGCTCGCGTGATTCCCATGGTGGCGGGCGACCGTGAAATCGAGCACGCCATCCTGCGCCACTACCGCGGCCAGGAGCCGGTGGAGAAGAAGCGCTTCAAGCCCGACACGCGCCAGCAGCAGGCCTCGGACGAGTTCCCGGAGGAGGAGGAGTTCAAGGTCGTCGACATGAGCGGCAAGACGGTGGTCAAGCGCATCAGCGACATCGTCGACCCGAACGCGGCGCCCCCGGCGGCCGCCGCCGCCCCCGCCGCGCGCGCCGCCCCCGCGCCCGCCGCGAGCGCGGGCTCCAGCGCGTCCGACATCCTGGATGAAATCCTCGCGGGCGGCTCGCCCACCTCCGAGTGGACGGAGGAGGACCTCGCCCGCCTGCAGACGGTGCAGCAGAACCAGGAGAAGAGCTCCAAGATCCTCCGCGCCCTGCTGGAGCTCATCTTCGAGAAGGGCGCCGTGCAGCAGCGCGAGCTGGCCGCGCGGATGCGCGTCTGACGCGCCCAGGCCCCGTCAGCGCAGGCCCACCGGGATGACCAGCTTCTCCGCGGTGTGCGTCTCGGAGAACTTCGCCACCTTCACCACCGTCAGCCCGCTGGCCTTCGCCGCGCCCATCACCTCGCCGTCGGTGAGCCGCGACGCCTTGCCCTTGGGCCGCACGACCCAGATGGCGCCATCACGCTTGAGGCCCTGCTGAAGGGCCGTCAGCCGCTCCAGGTCGGAGGCCGTCTCCACCGCGAAGAAGATGATGTCGCTGTCCTTGCCCACCCGCGTGGACGGGGCGGCGCCCACCTTCGCGGTGAGCTGCTCCCGGAAGGCCTCGTCCTTCATCCCCACGGTCGCGATCTTCTGGCCCGCCTTGACCCCCAGCTTGTCCAGGAGGCTGCGCGGGTTCTTCAGCTTGTGGGCCCACTTCCCGGTGAGCTCCGGGCCCAGCGCGAAGCTCGCCACGCCCTCCGCCGTGGACACCTTCAGCGTCCCCTGCTCCACCGTCACCCCGAGCACGTTCTTCACCGGGATGTTGAAGCGAAACGCGCCACGGAAGCTCAAGCCCTCACTTTCAAGGTAGGCCCTGCCCTCGCCGGATTTCCCCTGGAAGGAAACCTTGCACTGCGCCTCTGAACCCATGTGCCCCCCCGCGCATCACGTCGGCTGCACCGATTCACCGAACTTGCGGCCCAGCTCCTTCAAATACGCATCCATGTTGCGGTGATGCCCCATCACGAAGCGCGACACGAAGCGGTAGAACGGATGGGTCACCGAACCGTTCTCCGTGATGGACACCCGGCACCCCTCGGCGTGGGGCTCCGCCTTCCAGGTCCAGGTCCCGCCAAACGGCAGCTGGGGATCCGCGATGCGCGTGACCAGCGTCGCCCCAGGGGGAGGCGCCACCTGCATCACCTCGGAGGGGATGGGCCCGCTCGAGTCCTCCACCAGGTAGACCGACCGGCCCTCCCTGTCCGGCAGGCGCTCCACGCGTTTGAGATTGGCATTCCATGAAGGCCATTGCGCGATGTCCGCGATCACCGGCCAGACCACCTCCGGCTGCTGCTTCAGGACAATGCTGCGCGTGGCGACATGGTCCTGGGGAAGGGCTGCCCCAACGACAGCCATGATGCCAACCAGCCCCAGCAGCGAACCCAGGATGCCGACAATCCACATGACAATCCTCTTATTCACGAAAGATAGAGATAGACCAGACCCGCCGATGGCGTCAACCCGACGGGTTGGATGTCAGCGCAGCTCACTGCCCTGGATGCCGTGTTTGCGCATGAGCTCGAAGAAGGCCCGCCGCGCCTTGCCACTGGCCCTCGCGGCCTGAGAGATGTTGCCTCGATGGCGGCGGAGCGCCTCGGTGATGTAGCGCCGTTCAAAATGATCTATCAGGTCGCGCTTGGCGCGCTGGAATGTCAAATCCAGACGCATTCCAGGCAACTCCTCTTGCCTGTTGGATTCCGGATCCATCAGGTCGATGTCCTCCGGTTCGACAAGCCTCCCCAGCTGAAGCGCGGTGAGGTAGCGAACGACGTTCTCCAGCTCCCGCGCGTTGCCCGGCCAGGAGTACTCCTGAAGCCACTTCACCGCGCGGGGCGAGTATTCGGCCCGCGAGAGGCGGTAGGCCTCCGCGTAGTGTTCCGTGAAGGCACGCAGCAGGGGGAGGATGTCGGAGGGCCGCTCCTTCAGGGGCGGCACCCGCACGGGCACGACGCGCAGACGAAAGTAGAGGTCCGCGCGAAAGATTCCCCGGCGCACGGCGTCCTGCAGGTCCGCGTTGGTCGCGGCCACGATGCGCACGTCCGCCCTGCGCGTCCTGTTCTCCCCCAGCCTGCGGTACTCGCGCTCCTGGATGAAGCGCAGCAACTTCACCTGGCTCACCAGCGCCAGGGAGTCCACCTCGTCGAGGAAGAGCGTCCCGGACTCGGCGCTCGCGACCAATCCCTCGCTTTGCAGGCGCGCCCCCGTGAAGGCCCCCGACACGTGGCCGAACAGCTCGTTCTCCAGCAGCTCCGCGGGCAGCGCCCCACAATTGATGGCGACGAACGCACCGCGCTGCCGGCTCTGCTCGTGCAGGAAGCGCGCATAGCGCTCCTTGCCCACGCCCGTGGGTCCGGTAATCAACACCTCGGTGAGGGTGGGGGCGACCTTCGTCAACTGCTCGAGCACCCGTCGATGCTCCGGACTCCGACCAACCATTTCCATGAGGCTCTTCGATTCGGCGTCGCTCGAAACATCCCCGGCACACGCGCCGGGCGTCATTGCCAGTGGACCTCCCCGACCTTCTCGTACGGGGATGCTCGCGAAACTTCCCGCCGCCCCCAGGATCCGCGCCAGGAGCGGGCCGTCTCTTCCGGCTCAGGGCGCCGGGCCCTTTTCCACATCCACCTTGAGGGCTCTCAGGGCCGAGGCGCGCCAGAGCTCTCGCAAGCTCCGGATGCCGGGCCCGACCGGGCCTTCTCCCTTCTTCGGGAAGCGCTCGGGGCCCACCAGGAAGTGCGCCATCATCCCTCCCGGATAGCGCCCCGCGTTCGTGACGTGCGGGGACGAATGACAGTGCAGCGGCCAGTCCCCCGGATTGTTCGCCACGAACACGATGTCCACCCGCTCCCCTGGCCCCAGCGTCACCGTGTCCATCAGGGCCGGGTCGGTCAATGGCTGTCCATCCTTGTGCGTCACCAGGAACTCATGCCCATGCAGGTGCATGGAGTGCGACAGCGCTCCCGCGTTGATGAAGCGCACCCGCACGACGTCCCCCAGGCGCGGATGGAAGGACTCCGTCTCCGGATAGGAGCGGCCATTGATGGTGAAGATGTCATAGAGCCCGGAGTCGCGCGGATGCCCCGGCGTGCCCATGTCCGCGTAGTCGCGGTTCCACTCGTCGAGCAGCATCACCAGGTCCTGGTCCACCGCGGGCTCGGCCGTGCGGGGGAGGATGATGAGCGCCCCGCTCATGCCTCGGTCCAGGTGCTCGTTGGTGTTGACGTGACAGTGGTACCAGTGCGTCCCCGCCGGCCGCGCGATGTATTCGTAGGTGTAGCTCTGGCCCGGCGGGACGGGGTTCGCCCAGACGGGGAGCTCCATCCCTTCGTGGGATTGCCCCGCGGGGTGCGGATGGGGAGCGCCATCCATCCGGTGCGGCACCCAGAGGCCGTGGGAGTGGAGGGAGTGCGGGTTGGAGGTCTCGTTCACCAGGCGGATCCGCACCCGGTCCCCTTCCCGCGCCACCAGCGTGGGCCCGGGGATGCTCCCGCCAAAGGACCAGACCTTGTACATCGTGCCGTCCGCCAGCCTCAGCTTGCGCTCGCTCACGACGAGCTCGTATTCCCAGACCGCCTGACCGTTCTCCATCCGCGGCTTCAGCTTCGCGCGCAGCAGGTCCAGCCGGGCGGAAGGCGGTGGCAGGGTCTCCTCCATCAGCTCCTCCTGCGATTGGGCATGCCCCGGACCTCCCGCCCACAGCAGGACCAGCGCGACACAGGAGAGCCGCAGGGCCTTGGCAATGGCTGTCATCGCGTCAGACCGCCGCCATGACCAGGGCGGAGTGGATGCCCGAGAAGCCATTGCTGAGCTTCACCAGGTGGCCGCACGCCGCTGCGCGGCCCGCGTGCGCCAGATAGTCCAGGTCACAGCCCGGTCCTGGCTCGTCCAGGTTGATGGTGGGGAAATGGAACTGGTGGCGCAGGGAGAGCGCGCAGGCAGCCACCTCCAGCGCGTTGGACGCCCCCAGCGCGTGCCCCAGCATCGCCTTGAGCGAGTTGACGGTGATGGCTCGGGAGCGCGCCCCCAGGACGGCCTTGATGGCGTTGGTCTCACACAGGTCGTTCTGGGGCGTGGAGCTGCCGTGCGCGCTGACATGGTCGATGGCCTCCGGAGGCAACCGCGCGTCCTCCAATGCCAGCCGCAGGCAATGCGCCAACGACAGCCCATCCGCCGCCAGCTGGGTCATGTGGTAGGCATTGCTCGAGGACGCGAAGCCGGTGACCTCCGCGTAGATGGGCGCCCCACGCTCGCGGGCGTGCTCCCGCTCCTCCAACACCAGCAGCGCCGCCCCCTCCGCCAGGACGAAGCCGTCCCGCTGGCGGTCGAAGGGGCGGGACGCGGCGGTGGGAATGTCGTTGCGGCGGGTGGTGGCGCCAATGACGTCGAAGGAGGCGAAGACCATGGAGGTGAGCGGAGCCTCCGCTGAACCCGCCAGGGCCACGTCCGCCACGCCGGTGCGCACCAGGTCGAACGCCGTGGAGATCGCATCCAGCGAGGCCGTGCACCCGGTGGACACCGTCAGCACCAACCCCTCGCAGCCACAGCGGGCCGCCAGCTCGTCCGCGACGGTGTGGAAGGAGAGCTGCCGGAGCAGGGCCGGGGGCGCCACGGACGGCGCGCCGAGCTCCCCCCGCTCGCGTCGCAGGAAGGCCGCCTCCACTTCGATGGGCGCGCCCACCGCGTTGCCCAGGACGAGCGCGGAGCGGGTCTCATGCAGACTTCGCAGGTCCGCGTCCTTCAGCGCGAGGTCCAGCGCCAGCTCCGCCAGGAACGAGCGGCGGTCCGTGTGGCGCCGCTCATCCTCGGGCAGCAACGCGTCCGGAATGCGGCCCGCCACCCGCGAGCGCAGCGTCTCCACCGGGAAGCCTCCCGGCAGCTCCGTCAGGGCCACCGTCCCGCTGCGGCCCTCGCGGATGCCGTTCCAGAAGGCCTGCCGGCCCACTCCCACCGGAGAGACCGGCCCCACCCCGGTGATGACGACGCGACGACGGTTCGAGTTCATGGCTGGAGGTCTCCTCGCGAAGGGGCGGCCCCTCCGCTCAAGGTCATCACGTAGTCCGCGAGCAGCTCGATGTCCGGGCGGTCCAGGACGGCCCCCCAGGCGGGCATCAGGGACGACTTGCCCACCGCGCTCCCGCCGGAGCGGATGGCGGTGATGATGCTGTCGCGCGTGAGCATCCCCATCTCCTGCGCGGAGCGGTGGTTGCGCGGCGCCACGAAGAGGTGGCGCGCGTTGATGCCGCGCCCGTCGCCCCGCACGCCGTGGCACTGCGTGCACAGGAGCCGGTACAGCCGCTGCGCGCGACGCTTCGGCTCGGGCACCGTCTCCACCGCCACCCACGCCTCCGCCTTCACGACCGGAGCCTGCGCGGCGGCGGCGGGGGGCTGGGCCAGGTAGTCGACGATCGCGGCGATCTGATCGCTGCGCGCATCCGACCGGGGCATCAGGCTGCGCAGCCAGTAGCCCGGATCCGCGATGTACGCCGCCATCCACTCGCGCTCCAGGCGAGCACCGGCGGTGGACAGCTCCGGTCCGGACACCCCGCCCTGCCCTGCCCCGGACTGATGGCAGCCGCCGCAGGGCAACAGCTTGGAGAAGTGCACCTGCGCGCGGATGGCGCCGTGGGGCTCCGCGATGGGGTACGGGTTGAGCTCCCGCTTGAGCCCTCCCAGATGCGCGGCCACCTCCCGCGCGTCCTTCGCGGACAACGCCAGATGCGCTGGCAGACGGGCCACGTCCACCCGGTCCCCCTCCGCCGTGGGCACCACGTAGCGGTAGGGGAGCCAGCCCGCGGGCCGCACCCGGGTGGGCGCCTGGAGCCAGGACTCCACCCACTCCGGCCGCAGCCTCGTGCCCGCGTATGACAGGTCCGGCCCCTCGGCCTTCTCCGCGTCCAACACGTCGCCGGTGCCGGCGGGCCGGGGGACATGACAGCCCTGGCACCGGTCGCGAAACAGCGCCGCCCCCGGGCCCTCGGTGGCCCGCGTCCTCGCCGCGCGGGCCGGGCCCCCGGCCTTCGCGACGCCCGCCAGCAAGAGCCCCAACAGCAACGTCCCCCGCGCCACGCGCTTCATGACGCCACTTCCGGGTCGAGGAAGGCCACCGGGCGGACCCAGCCTCCGCTGCCCCGGTGGACCTTGATGGGAAAGCACGCGACCCGGAAGCCCGCCGCGGGCAGGCGCTCCAGGTTGCACAGCTTCTCCATCACGCAGAACTCCGCCTCGCGGCCCACGAAGTGCGCCGCCCACACGGTGTCCGCCCCCTGCTCCTCCATCCGCCGGCGCATGACGCCATACGCGGGGTCGATGCTCCACGCGTCGGTGCCGAACACGCGCACGCCTCGCGCGACCAGCAGCCGGACCAGGTCCGCGGACAGCCCCCGGCCCCGGTCCGAATACCCCTCCTGCCCGAAGAAGGCCCCGGCGCCGGTGTGGAACAGGACGATGTCTCCCTCGACAATCAGGTGGCCCTGGCGCTCCTCCCAGTCCAGCAGCTCCTCGGGCGTCACCAGCGCGTCAGCGGGCCCCGCCTCCACGTCGACGCAGCACCCCTCGCTCCAGAACCACTCCAGCGGCATCTCGTCGATGGTGCGCGCGGGCACCCCGTTCACCCTGGGCGCGTAGTGGAACGGCGCGTCCATGTGCGTCCCCGCGTGGGTGATGGCGGTGATGCGTTCGCTCGCCCAGGCGCGTCCCCCCTCCAACCGCTGGGGATCCATGCCCACGAGGCTCGCCAGATGGGCGCCCCCCGCCTCGTGTGGCAGCCGCTCCAGCACCACCGGCACGCGCTCGCCCGGATTGGGGCCGAAGGGCGCGCTCAAGTCCACCAGCCGCGCGAAGCCGCTCATGGCTCGCCCACCTTCACCGCCAGCACCGCGTCCGGCGACTCCGGCGCCTTGACCACGTACTGCCCGGGCCGCTCGAACTTGAACGTGAACCGGTCTCCGGACTTGAGGAGCCCCGAGGACAGCAACTGGCCTCCGCCCTCGACCGTCAGCGCGTGCGTGGCGGTGGACACCGTGTGCCCGGTGTTGGGCGAGTCATACCGCCACCGCACGCTGTCTCCGGGGCGCAGCACCAGCTCCCTGCGGTCGAAGTACGGAGGGGTGTCGAGCACGCGCACCTCCACGTCGCCAGCGGAGGTGTTCGCGATGAAGTCGACCAGCCCCTGGTACGCGGACAGAGGGAACGGATGGAAGCGGGCCGCCTCCTCCCCCAGCGTGCGACGGATGCGCGTCAGCCCGTCGCGCACGTCCTGCTCCCCAAGCCGCTCCGCCTCCGTCACGAGCCGGTCCCGCACCTGCTGCCCCTCCAGGTCGACGGGCCGCAGGCGGGACAGCGCGTACTGGAGCGCGAGCCGTCCTGGCCGGTACTCGAAGCGGGACTCGACCGAGGCGCGCTGCCCCGCGCCATCCGTCGCCTGCACGCTGAGGATGTGGGGCCCCGGCGTGAGCGATACCAGCTCCAGGAACCCTTGCACGGGCGTCACCGGCACGCCGTCGATGCGGTACTCGGTGTCGCGCACCCCGGAGACGCGGTCGGTGATGCGCACCGACAGCATCGTCCGGCCTCCCTCCGCGACCCCCGCGGGAGAGAGCACCTGGATGGACGGGGGCGCCAGGTCCAGCACGCCCAGCTTCCCGGCGTACTGCTCGGAGAACCAGAGATTGCCCTGCTTGTCGAAGCCCAGACCGAAGGGCCGGGAGCTGCGCGCGGTGGGCGGCACCCCGGGCTCCAGGTCGGGCGCGCCCGTGGGCATCGGGAATGACGTGAAGGCCCCGGTGGACGGCCGGTAGCGCAGCGCCAGGTTCCCATCCAGCGCCAGCGTCCACACGCCACCGGACGGCGACACGGCGATGCCAGCGGGGCGCCGCGCCTCCGCGGGCACTTCGATGATCCGCGGCGTCTGCGCGTCCGGAGCCAGATAGCCCAGGCGGCCCTCCAGCTTGGCGAACCAGACGCCGCCTTGCGCATCCACCGCCAATCCCGCCGGTCCGCTGACGACGCCCGTGCTCTCCGTGCCCAGGCGCCACTCCCGGATCGCCCCCGTCGCGGGATCCAAGCTGCCCACGGTGTCGGTGAAGCCCTCCGTGAACCAGACCCGGCCGCTGCGCGCGTCGACCGCCAGCCCCGCGGGGCCCGACTGCCGGTTGGGCAGCGGATAGTTCCGGACGCTCCCGGACGCGGGATCCAACCGGCCCACCTGCCCCGCGAAGCGCTGGGTGAACCACACCGACCCGTCCGGCCCCAGCGCCACGTTGAAGGGCCAGGTGTTCTTGCCCTCCAGGGGGAACTCCTTCTTCTCGCGCGTGGTCCGGTCGAAGCGGATGAGCTTGTTGTCGTA
The DNA here is from genome assembly GCF_009909145.1 of Corallococcus silvisoli. Taxonomy (NCBI): domain Bacteria; kingdom Pseudomonadati; phylum Myxococcota; class Myxococcia; order Myxococcales; family Myxococcaceae; genus Corallococcus; species Corallococcus silvisoli. Next base: position 280,668 of record NZ_JAAAPJ010000001.1, on the reverse strand, counting down.
GCTGGCGGCCACCCACACGGAGGCCTCGTGCGCCGTCCCCGGCGCACCCACGGCCACCCCCACCGGCCGGCTCTCTGGACCGAACGGGAAGAGCTCCAGCGAGCCGTTGGAGAAGCGCGCCAGCTTGCCCGTCTTCGCCAGCGCCACCCACACCGCGTCCTGCTCGTCCACCGCGACGATGGCGGGACCGCTGCCGGGATGATCCAGCGCGAACTCCTGGAAGTAGGGAGTGGGCATCCCCGCGGGGGCCTCCGGCGTCGGCTCCGAGGTGCCCTGCTTGCAACCCACCGCCAGCGCCAGCAGCGCCGCCGTCCACGTCCATCCTCCACGCTTCATTTCCGTGCCCCCCATGTGTTCGTCGTCCTCTCCACGTCCGGGTCCGCTGCCTTGATGCGCTCGAGGAGCCAATCCACCGACTGCGGAAGCCACTCGTGGACGCGGCTCGTGCCCACGTGCTCCGCGTTCCAGGTGCGCAGCTCCACGCGCGAGCCTCCCCACGCCACGAAGGCCTCCGCGTGCTCCGGGCCGAACAGGCGGTCCTGCTCCATGTGCAACAACAGCAGCCGTCCCTCCGGCGCCTTCAGTCCCCCCAGGTGGATGCGCGAGGCCAAGCCCTCCACCTCCGCATCGCCCCGGAGGTTGAACGACAGCGACAGCATCCGGCGCATGCGCTCCAGCGCCATGAGCGGTCCATCCATGCCAGCGTTGGGTGACACCGCCACGCCCGCCACGAAGCGCGGCTCGCCCGCCAGCGCACGCGCCACCAGGTGCCCTCCGAAGCTCACCCCCAGGGCACCCAGCCCACGCGCCACCAACCCGGGCTGCCGCGCGGCCCAGTCCGCGAGCGCGGGCGCCACCGCCTCCACCTCGAACAAGGGTGTCCGGGGCCGGGCGCCGAACGCCGCTGGCAGGTCCAAGGCCAGCACCGCCATCCCCCGGGCCAGCAGCGGCTCTCCAAAGGCATGCAGCTCCACCTCGCACAGCGAGTCCAACCCGTTGAACAGGACCACCAGCGGCGCCGGTCCCGTCGCCGGCAGGCGCAGGTAGCCCGTCACCGGTCCCCGTGGCGTGGCGAGCCGCACCGCGCGGCCCAGCCCCGGCTGCAGCGCGAGCGCCCGCCGGTACGCCAGCCGCGCCCGGTGGCGCAGCCGCAGCGCGCTCCGCCACCACGGCGTGCCGGACGCCACCAGGTGGAGTCCCAGCGACGCCGCCTGATAGGTGCTCGCCGTCCACAGCCAGGCCTGGGCCGCGGACCGCGCCCGCCCCTCGCGCGAGGCCTGATCCGCCAGCTGCCGCAGGTCCATGGCGGAGCCCAGGAGCGCCGCGGTCCACTCCTGGCCCGCATCCATCCTCCGGGTGGCCGCCTCCAGGGCGCCGAAGGGGACCCCCGCGAAGGCCGCCCGGAACACCATGAATCGACGTGGCTCCATGGCGTCTACCGTCCCGCGGACGCGCCAGTGCCCGGCGTCGCGCCCGGCCCCAACGTCGCGCTGGACACGCCCTCGATGCACAGCCGCCCCAACTTGTTGGCGAACTGCTCGGAGAACCACAGGCAGCCCTGGCTGTCGCGGTCCAGCCCTCCCATCCACGCGCCCTCGGCGGGAATCTTGTAGATGGACACCACCTGCTTCTTCGTGAGGTCGAAGCGCAGGATGGCGTTGTAGAAGACCGTGGACACCCAGATGGCGTTGGACGCCTTGTCGTAGTTCACCTTGAACGGCGCGGACTGAACGGGCAGCGCGTACTCGGTGATCTTCTTCGTCTTGCGGTCGAACATGCCCAGCTTGTCGCTGCGCATCTCCGCGAACCAGATGTTGCCGTCCGCGTCCTCCATCAGCGACAGCGGCCAACCCAGACGCGTGGGCAGCTCCCACGTCTCCACCGTCCACCGGTCCTTGTCCAGATGGCCAATGCGGTTGCCCGTCTTCTGCGCGAACCAGACCTCGTTCGCGCTGTCGACGAAGATGGTGCGCGGCTCCGCCTTGGGATTGGGCATGTCCAGGAAGCGCCACTCGCCCTCGGGCGTCATCCGCGCCAGCTTGTTCGCGTCGCTCAGCGCCACCCACACGTTGTGGTCCAGGTCCACCGCGATGCCCACGGGCAGCGCGCCGGGCAGCGGGATGGCGTACTCCGTGATTTTGAAGTCGCGGATGCGCGCGATCTTGTTCGCCGTGCGCAGCGTGACCCAGACGTCATCGCCGCAAGGATCCAACGACATGGACGTGGGACCGGATTCAGGCGTGGGCGTCTTCAGCTCGTGCAGGGCGCCATCCTTGTAGTACCCGATGGCGCTGCCGCCCGGCCCGGGGGGGAAGCCCGGGCTCACCCAGCCTCCGCCCATCTGCGTGAACCAGACGGTGTCGCGCGCATCCACCGCGACGATGCCCGGCACCGACTGCGGCGTGGGGACCTCCAGCTCCATGAACTCATGCCGCGCGTTGACGATCTTCCCACCCGGCCCCGCTCCGGGCGTCTCCCCGGCCAGGTACGACAGGTCCGTGCGGACGATGACGCCCACCACGTTGGAGCCCTGCTGCGCGAACCAGAGGTTGCCCTTGGAGTCGAGCGCGATGCCGGCCGGGAACGCGTCCTTGCCGGGCAGCTCGAAGTACTCGAACGTGCGCGTCTTCGGCTCGAAGCGGCCCACCCGGTTGGAGAACAGCTCGCTGAACCAGATGTCCCCGCGCTTGTCCGCCGCCAGGAAGAAGGGGCCCCCGTGGCGGTTGTCCGTGGCGAACTCCTGGATGGAGCCGTCCTCGTGGATGAGGCCGATCTTCCCCGCGTTCCGCATGGAGAACCAGACCTGTCCGGCGCCGTCCACCACCAGGCCGCACGGCTTGGAGTCCGGGGTGGGGAGCTTGAACTGGTCGAACGTGCCCGTGCGCGGGTCGTAGCGGCCCAGCGTCCCGACGTCGCGCATGGCCACCCAGACGCGGTCCTGACGGTCCACGGCGATGCCGGTGGACTTGGTCTTCGTCGCGGGCAGGGGCACCTCCGTCACCTGCCCCGTCTTCGCGTCGATGCGGGCCAGCTTGTCCGCCATCGTCTCTGTCACCCAGCCATTGCCCTGGGAGTCCAGGACGATGGCGGTGGGCCACGCGTCGGGCGTGGGGATGTCGTAGCGCACCAGCCGGGTGCCGTCCGCGCTGCGCCGGGAGATGCGGTTGGCCAGACGCTCGGCCACCCACATGTCTCCATCCGGACCGAAGAGGATGCCCATGGGACTGGAGCCTTCGGTCCCGGTGGTCCACTCGGTGATGGTGCCCCCCTGGTCCAGGCGGGCCACCTTGTTGACCGCCGGCACGTCGATGAAGTTGCGAGCGAAGCGCCCGCCGCTCTCCGTCACCCAGACGCGGTCCTTCTCGTCGATGGCGATGATGTGCGGCACCGCGTGGGGAGTGGGCACGTCATACGCGAACAGCGAGAAGGGGCGCTTCGCGCTGGAGCGCAGCTGGTGCAGGCGGGCCTGCACCTTCGTCACCGCGGACTCCACATACGCGTCGGTGGCGGCGGCGCTGGGCGCGCGCCCCGGTTCGGAGGACTCCGGGCTCCGAGCGACCGCGGCCGGAGCCAGGTCGGAGGCCTGCGTCGCCAACGACGCGGAGCACCCCAGGGCCCAGCCCAGCCCGGCCAGCAGCCATGCCCTAACGGCTCGCATGGGCCACCTCCTCCAGGTTCTCCATGCGCCGCTTGAGGCCCAGCATCGTCTGCAGGCTGTTGTTGCGGATGAGCTCCAGCATCTGGGCGCGGACGTCGTCCGGCCCGGTGAGCGCCGCCCCCGTCTCCGTCAGGTAGCGGGTGGCCACGTCCAGGTGGAGGTCCACCTCATGGCGGCTGGTGATGATGGTGGCGTCCTGCTCGCTCGCCACCTCCCACCAGCCGTAGTGCCGGCGCAGGAACGGCGGCGGCTCCGGCTGGTAATAGAAGATGCAGTCCCCCTGGAGGACCCGCATCGTCTTGAAGACATCCGTGCGGCCCCGGCTCCGGACGGTCATCTTCAACACCTGCGTCTGCGCGTCGGCGTAGAGCATGTCGATCTTCAGCACGTGCGGCGCCACCTCCGGCCAGGACTCCAACCGCCAGAAGGCGTCGAGCACGGTGCGCGCGTCACGGGCGATGCGGATGCCCACGGAAAACGTTTCCATTGTTCATTGACCTCGAAAGTGAATGCGGGAGAGGAGGTTGGCGTTCTGCTGCGTGAACCAGATGTTTCCGTCCGCGGACGCGAGGATTCCGCGCGGCTTGGCGCTGGCGATGCGCATGGGGATGAGCTCGAAGGCCCGGGTCCGCGGATCGAAGACCGCGATGCGATTGCCGCCCACGCCCCCCAGGCCGCCGCCATCCGTCAGCCAGATGCGACCGCGCGCATCCTTGGCCAGCCGCACGGGCTCCGCGTCGCTCGCCGGCACCGTGAACTCCTCCCAGCGCCGGGTCCCCAGGTCCAGGCGCGCCAGCTTGCCGGCGCCTCCCTCGGCCACCCAGACCGCCGCGTCGTCCACCAGCACGCCAATGGGCGAGCTGTCCGGGGTGGGCATCGCGTGGACCTCGAAGGTGTGACGGACGGTGTCGAACCGCGCCACGTAGTTCCCGGCCTCCTCCGAGGCGGAGATCCACAGCCCGCCCCGGCGGTCCGCCGCCAGGTGGAGCGGGCTGCTGCCTTCGCGCGGCATCTCGAACAGGTCGAAGCGGCGCTCGGCCCTGTCGAAGCGTGCGATGCGATTGGCCCCCAGCAGCGTGAGCCAGACCGCGTCGTGCTCGTCCACCGCCACGCTGGAGGGCAGCGCGGCATCGATGGGCAGGGGATACTCGTCCACGTGGCCCGTGCGCGGCTCCAGCCGCGCCAGCGCGTTGGTGCGGAACTGGGCGATCCAGAACTGGCCCGAGCGATCCATCGCCATGCCCGACGGCATGCTGGAGACGCTCGGCAGCGCGTACTCGCGGAAGCGCTGCGTGCGCCGGTCGAAGGCGCCAATGCGGTTGCCGTAGAGCTGGTTGAACCAGAGCAGCCCCTCCGCGTCCTCGATGAGCTCGTTGCCCGGGCCACTTCCAGCGTGTGGAAGCGCGAAGTCCTCCTGGCCCAGGAGCGCCTGGGGGCCCTCTGGCTTGGGGCTGGGCCCCGGAGCAGGCACCCCACCGCGAGTCCCCTGCGTCCCCGCGGGGGGAGCCACGCGCGGCGCGCCATCTCCATCCCCGGGCGCCGGGGGGCCGCCTGGGGAGGGCGCCCAGGGCTTCTCACGCCCCGAAGCCTGCACGGGCCCCAGGGAAGGCCCGGGGACGGGATCCGGGTAGCGGGCCAGCTCCTCCGGCACCACCATGCCAATCTTGTTGCCCGTCTGCTCCGTGAACCAGACGCGGCCCTTGCGGTCCACGGTGATGCCGCCCGGCCGGCTGTCCGGGGTGGGAATCTTGTACTCGAGGATCTTCCCGGTCCGGGTGTCCATCATCCCGATGGCATTGCCAAACACCTCGGTGAACCAGAGCCGGTCCTTCGCGTCCGCGACGATCTTGAACGGCGCGGAGAAGCGCGTGGGCAGCGCGTACTCGATGATCTGGTCACCCACGACCTTGGCGAGCTTGTTGCCCACCATCTCCACGAACCAGACGGTGCCGTCGCTCGTCTCCGCGATGCCCGTGGGACGCGCGTTCTCCGTGGGGATCTTCAGCCGCACGAAGCGGCGGCGCGCCGGCTCGTAATAGCCAATCTCGTTCGCGGTGCGCGCCGTGTACCAGATGCGCTGACGGCGATCGACGTACACCGTGCGCGGCTCGGAGTCCTTGCCGGGCAGCTCCACCTCCGTCACCTTGCCATCGGGAGTGATGAACCCGATGCGGTTCGCGTACCGCTCGGCGAACCAGATGCGCCCCTTGGCGTCCAGGTCGATGCCCAGCGCGTATCCCTTGGGGCTGGGCAGCGGGAACTCGCGGATGGTGCCCGAGGGGTCCAGGCGGCCAATGCGATTGGTGAGGCGCTCCGTGAACCAGACGGCGCCAGAGGCGTCCATCACCAGCGAGTCGACGCCCACCGTGCTGCCGTCGCTGCCGGGCGTGGGCGTGGCGAACTCGATGATCCGCCCCTGGTCATCCACCTGGCCCAGCTTGTTGTTGGCGGGGATGTTCTCGAACCCATAGAAGTCCCCGCCCCCTTCGGTGAACCACAAGGTGTCGTCCTTGCGGCTGGGGATGATCATCCGGGGCACCGCGCGCAGGGTCGGGATGACGAACTCGCGAAACGCCGCGTGGTAGGGGAACTCGGGAGGCGAGTCGGTGGTGCCGTCCGGGTTCTCCACCGTCACGGCTCCGCGCATGAAGTGGTGGCGGAAGCAGACGTAGGGGTACACCCCGGCGCGCTTGAACGTGTAGCTCCACTCCGCCCCCACGGCGAGGTCGCCGGAGAAGAGGATGAGGGCATCGTCGGTGATGGAGTGCACCATCTCCGGCCCGTGGTTCTTGAAGGTGATGGTGTCGCCCACCCGGGCACGCAGCGACAGCGGCGTCATGTACGGCGGCGCATCCGTGAGGTCGATGACGTGCGTCTGGCCAGCGCGAGCCTGCACCGCGAGGAGCAGGCCCATGAGCAGCAGCAGGCCACGCGAGGAGGAACCCAGGGTCACGGCGAGGCCCCCGTGTCGCCATTGCCTTCCGCCAGCAGCGGCGTGATGCGCGCCGCGAGCTCCTCGACCGTATGGACGTTGCGCACGTCCGCGGCCACCCGCGACGGCAATCCCAGCCGCTGGCAGACGACCGCGGACAACTCCACGGTCTCCAGCGAGTCGATGCCCAGCTCCTCCTGGAGATGGGTGGAAGGCTTCACGGTGCCGGGCGGGTGCCCGAGCGAGTGGAGGGACTGGAAGATGGTTTCGATCACATCAGGGGTTGGGAGCGCCATGGGGGTTCCTCAGGTGTAGAGCCACAGCAGGTCGACGCACTGATGTCCCAACGACAGGACAAGCACCGACCGGCCTGGGGAAAGGGATTGAAGGAGCTCGCAGGCGAGCGCCGCCGCGAGCGCGCTGCCAGCCCCCAGCGCGTCGCCCACCGTGCGGCACACGTCGAACAGGCGGAGGCCCTCTCCGCGGGTGCGCCGGAGGAGCCCATGCAGGACCCGCTCGGTCCCGCTCCAGGGAGGGGCGTCACACACCACCGCTTCGAGCGGCCGGTCCCGGACGTGCCGGTCCAGGAACCCGCGCAGCCGCGCCTCGGCGTTGACCGCCGTGGTGAGCCGGAAGCTCGCATGAGCGCCAATGACAGGCGCGCCCACCGGGGCGGCCCCCTTGCGCAGCAACAGGAACGCGGACGCCTCCGCGAGCGGGGCCGGCCGCTCGTCATCACCGAGCGCGGTCAGGACCAGCGGGGTCACGGGCGCCTCCGCGCCCCCCGCCAGCATCAGTGAGCCGGACGCGCCGTGGCGAAGCCGGTGATAGGCCATCCCAATGGCCTGCCCACCGGAGCACCGGTCCGTGGTCACCGTCTTGGCGATGCCCTGCATCCCCAGCGCGATGGTGGTGTGTCCCTGGGCGGCGGCGGGAAACCAGGCGGTGGCCAGATAGGGGCTCACGGCCCCGGCGCCCTGGGTGTGCAACGTGCGGATCTGCGGTTCGGTGAAGGTCCAGCCCGCCAGCATGTTGCCCACGAAGAGTCCGCACGCCGTCCGCTCCTCGGCGGACAGCGGCGCGAGCAACGGCTGCACGGCGGCCAGCGTGAGCAGCGAGAAGCGGTCCATCTTGCGGAACTCCCGCGGCGGGAGGTTCGCTCCCGCCGCGAGGTCCTGCTCAGAAACCAGGCGATCCCGCTCCGGGTCGAAGCGGTGATGGCTTCGCACCGCGGAGAGAATCTCCCCCAGCGTCCTCCATCTCGGGGTGAAGGCGGCATGTGATTGGACAAAGACAGGGCATTCACCGCCCTGCCGGGAGATGTCAGGAGAGGACATGGCTGGAATGCGGTGCGGTTAGCGGGGCTTGGAGCGGCCCTGACGGACGTTGGCGGAGGAGGGTCCGTAGTTGTCGACCACCCGGAAGATGTAGAAGCGGGCGGGCACCTGGAGCGACCCGTAGAACACTCGCGCGAGCGCGGCGATCTTCGGATCCTCGACGGGCCCATGCCGGCGCACGTACGAGTTCTCCGCGTCCTCCAACGTGTTGTATTCGCCGTAGTTGAAGGACATCCGCGAGGCCTCGGCGGCCCGAGGCGAGTACGGCGTCTGCCGCTCCGGGGCGGGAGCCGTCGTCTCCACGAGCACGTCATCCCCCAGGAAGCCCGCGGGCTTGCGGCCGCGGGTCACGGTCTTCACGTCATCCAGCGCCTTCTCGTACTGCTCCCAGTACTTGGGGAACGGGATGAACATGCCCAGGTGGGCCACCTGGTTCACCTTGCCCTCGGCGAACTCATTGCCCTTGGGCTTGCGGTTGATGGCCTGCGGGGTGAAGGCCTGCGTGAGGACGGCCGTGTGGACCTCCGGGGCACGGCGGACATACGGCGCCACGGCGTCCAGCCGGCGCTTGAGCATGTTCTCCGCCGCGACGGCGTTGGAGAAGCGGGCGTAGGTGGCGTACTTGAGCGCCAGCGTGTCCAGGCTGTCGAGCACGCGCTCATTGATGAAGCCGGGTTCGCGTTGGTACGCGACGCGCGTCGACGCCAGGGCCTCCTTGAACTGCTGCTGGGCTTCTGGCGCGACGTCATAGACGATGATCTGCGCCACGGGCCCCTGCTGCTCCCCGGGCGGCTGGGCGGCGGCTGGCGCGGACATCGCGAGCGCGCAAGCGAAGGTGAACAGCGGAATCAACTTTCGCATGGTTGGGATTTCCTTTCCGGAGTCGGAGGGCGGACTCAGCGCGCCATGTAGTTTTCGATGACGACGCCCGAAGCCACTCCCGCCACACGGCTGCCGGCGCGCGACAGCTGCGCGCTCTTCAGCGTGGAAGGCAGCTCGTAGTATTCGGTGTAGGCCGCGTAGCCATTCCCATCCGACAGCGAGAGGATGGCGGTGCCGGACATGCCCGGGCGCCCGGTGATGGCCTTGCGGATGTCGTCCAGCGGCGTCTTGGCGTCGAAGAACTCCACGCTCGCCGTCTGGCCCACGTAGCCGATCTTCATGAAGTTGAGCGACGCGGTGTACTCCTGGAACACCTTGCTGTCCTGGTACGGCATGGCCCGCACGAGCGTGGTGGCGGCCTTCTTCACGCCCTTGGCGTGGTTGCGCTCCCAACTCCAGTCACTGAGGATGACATCCACCAGCTTGCCCTGCAGGCGCGTGGGCGACGCGCTGGCGAGGGAGTCCGTCTTGGATTGCCGGTAGCGGGTGATGGAGGTCCCCATGTCCGGGTCGAAGTAGCGGCCGAGGACGATGTACGTCGGGTCCGCCTCGCGGTGCGCGGGCAGCACCTCGACGATCTTCTCGCTGCCGAAGCCCGTCGCGACGCGGTCATACGGGCCGGAGCGCAGGGATTGGGTCAGGAAGGCGCTCTCCCCGCCCTTCTTCACGGTGTAGATGTCGATGGTGAAATAGCTGGCGAGCGCCGCGGCTTCCATCTCGTACACGGGCTCATCCGCGTGCGCGAGGGTGCCGCACAACAAGGCTGGCGCCATCGCCAACCATCGCAGTGCTTGCTTCCAGGTGGGACTGCACGTCTGCCTCATGGTCCATACCTCCGGTGGGTGGAAACTGCGCTGTACGGGCGCGCTGTACGGGCAGCCAGGACATGAGCAAGCGTGGGGCCAACGTCTGCCCTTCTAAAAAGACAAGCAATTACACAATGTTGGTCTTTCTCGGACTAACCTGACGGACCTGTCAGGTCGGATATTTTTGTCCAGCTCCATGGGCACTCCCCCCTGCGTGCCTAGGATGATTTTGACCTCGGCCGAGGGCTGGGATTGGCGTCACGGCGCGGCGCCCTCCGGAAACGGGCGGAGGCCCGGCGAACGCGGCGCCAATCCATGGCATTTCCGATGCCCGCCGAGGACCGAGCGGACCCAGCAGGTCCTGTCGGACGCACGGGGCGTGCCATGCCCTTGTCAGGCATTCACCGCCACGAATGGCTGGATGGCATTGCACAGGGCGGCTTCAAGCGCTTCGCGCCGGCGCCCCGGCTCGCGTCAGGGACGCGAGGCATTGATGAAGCAGGTCCCGTCCGCCGCCTGCTTCAACCCACCTCGCGCAGCTCGCGCGCGGTGAGGCCCAGCAGGGTCAGGATGGTGTCCAGCCCGCCAGCGGAGATGGACGTGTCAGCCGCCTCGCGAAGCCGGGGCTTGGCGCGGAAGGCGATGCCCAGCCCCGCCTTCTCCAGCATCAGCAGGTCATTGGCCCCGTCTCCCACGGCGATGACCTGCTCCAGCAGGACGCCCTCCTGCTTCGCCAGCAGTTCCAGAAGCTCCGCCTTGCGGCGCGCGTTGACGATGGTGCCCACCGTGCGCCCGGTGAGCTTCCCGTCCTGGACCTCCAGCGCGTTGGAGTACGCGAAGTCGATGCCCAGCCGCCGCTGGAGCGCCTCCGCCGCCACGGAGAAGCCACCGCTGATGACGGCCGTGCGGTAGCCCAGCCGCTTGAGCACGCGGATCAACGTCTCCGCTCCTTCGGTGAGCGGCAGGTTCGCCGCCAGCTCGTGCAGCACCCGCGCGTCCAGTCCGGCGAGCAGCGCCACGCGCTGGCGCAGGGATTCGTCGTAGTCCATCTCCCCGTGCATCGCGCGCTCGGTGATGGCGGCCACCTCCGCGTGGACGCCGTACGCCCGCGCCAGCTCGTCGATGACCTCGATGCGGATGAGCGTGGAGTCCATGTCCATCACCACCATCCGCTTGCCGCGCCGGTAGAGGCTCTCGCGCTGGAGGGCCACGTCGAACGTGGAGCTCTCCATGGACAGCGCCAGGAGCGCGCCCTTCAGCGCCACCGGGTCCGCGTCCGGAGGGAGCGTGACGTGCAGCTCCACCGACGCCAGCGGCGTCTCGCTCAGCCGGGTGATGCGCTCCACGCGAGCGCCGCCCGCCGCGAGCCGCGCCGTCAGCGCATGCACGTCGCGCATGCCCAGCGCGCGGCCCACGGCGGTGACGACGTAGCGCAGCGGCTCCGGCCCGGCGGGCTCCACGGCGGCGGGCACCACGCGGACGTCCACGGTGACGCCCAGCTCACGGGGCAGCTCGGACAGGGCCCGCAGCAGCGGCTCGACCTCCGGAGGGGCCGCGGGCAGGCGCACCCAGAGGGCCAGGGTGAGCATTCCCCGGAGCACCCCCTGCTCCACGTCGAACAGCTCCGCGCCCGCTTCGGCGAGCAGGCCCGTGATGCGGGCGGTGGTGTCGGGGCCGTCCCTTCCGGTGACGGTGAGGAGGACGCTGTCGGAGGGGCGCGCGGTCATGGGCGCGCCGCAGTCTGACAGGTCCCAGCCGGAGCGGGCGAGCCTCGCGTGGAGGCCCGCCTGCCCGGAGAGGGGCTACTCCTGCTGCGGATCCGAGGACAGGATGAGCGAGCCGCGCTCCTGGTATTCGCGCTCCGGGAAGGCCTTGTAGAAGTCCTCCAGCATCGCGTCCACGTCCGGGTAGCGCTGCTCCCGCTTGTCCTGCGTGGCCTTGTCGAAGAGCTGATCCAGGCCGCTGGGCGCCTCCGGGTTCACCTCCGACGGCAGGGGCGAACGGCGGCCCGGGATCTGCCCGGTGAACATCTCGTAGAGCAGGATGCCCAGGCCGTACACGTCCGCGGACGGGCCCGGCTCCTTGGCGCCCCGGTTCATCAGCTCCGGCGCCATGTACACCATGCCGCCGGTGCCCACGAACACCTGGGGCATGCCCTTGGTGGCGTCCACCTCCACCACGCGGCTCATGCCGAAGTCCGCCAGCTTCGCGTTTCCGTACGCGTCGAAGAGGACGTTCTCCGGCTTGAGGTTGTGGTGGGTGAGCCCCGCGGCGTGCGCCGCCCGGAGGCCATAGGCCAGCTGCAGGAAGGTGCGCAGCGCGTGCGGCACTTCAATGCCCTTGCCGCCGCTCGCCTCCAGCCGCTCCTTTAGGCTGCCGCGCATCAGCTCCACGACGAAGTAGGGCCGCCCGGAGTCCACGTTCTGGTCGATGATCTGCACCACGCCCGGGTGGCGCACCTGCGCCTGCGCGCACAGCTCCTTCTTCAGGCGCTTGAGGACCTCACCGCGCTGGAGGAAGGAGAAGTAGCCGAAGATGTCCTTCAGCTCCTTGATGCAGATGTCCAGCCCCAGGGCGTTGTAGCGACCCTTGAAGACCGTGCCGAGCGGCCCCGTGCCGATGGGGTCGAACTTCTGGTAGCGCAGGTCCAGGTCGCTGGAGCCCTTCGCGGCGGCGGCATTGGGAACCGGGGCTGCGGGAGCGGGGGTCGTGGCGGGAGGGGGCATCGGAGCGGGCGCGGCGGCGAGCGGAGGGGTGATGATGAGCGGTTGGGGGGCGCTGGGGACCGGCGCGGCCACGGGCTGGGGGGCCGGTGCGGGCGGCAGCCCGATGAAGGTCTCCCGGCGGCCTTCCGCGGGCCCGTCCTGGCGGGCCATGGGCTGCGGCGTGGAGATGGGCGGCGCCGGCATCGGAGGGGCGACCTGCGCCAGGTCCAGGGCCGGCATCGCCACCCGGTGCGTGCGCGACGGCGGCACGGGCGGCGGCCCCGCCTGCGACTGCGAGGGGCCCCCCGCCGACGACGGGTCCACCTCCGCCTCGTCCAGCAGCAGCTCCGGCGGCGGCGGCGGCACGCTCATCGGTTCGTCCTCGTCCAACGGACGGCCGATGTGCGTCGCGTCCTCCGCCGGGAGGAGCTGATCCGCGAAGAAGTCGTCGACCTCCGACGCGAACCGGTCCTGGAGGTCCCCCTCCACCACCCGCTCACCCTGTTCGGTGAGCTTGAGCTGGGCCTCGCGGTCCATGGCGATGTAGTGGAACTTGCGCAGGAAGAAGAAGTAGTTGTCGAACTCCAGCGAGACGGACGGTTCGAGGGCGGCCTTCACGTCGGCCAGCTTGTTCGAGCGTCCCAGGCGGCCGTTCTCCCGCAGATTCTGCAGGATGAGCAGCGCCTCGCCACTGACGGTGTCACGATGGATGGCGGGCTTCGTCATGGGTGCGCCGGACTCTACGCGGCACCTGCCCGGCGCTTCAACGTCTGGTGCGACGAAGCCGCGTCTTCTCTACTTGATGCGCAGGAGCTGCTTCACCGTCTCCAGCACTTCCACGAACCGCACGGGCTTGCGCAGGTAGATATCCACCCCCAGCTGCATCGCCCGCTCCTGGGCCTCCTTGCCGCCCGCGGAGATGGCGATGACCGGGATGCCCTTGAGCGCCTCCTCCTCCCGGATGCGCTCCACCAGGGCGAAGCCGTCCATCACCGGCATGTAGAGGTCCAGCATGACCAGGCTGAAGCGGTCCTCGCGCAGCCGCAGCAGCGCGTGGTGCCCGTCCGGCGCGAAGTGGACCTCCAGCGGCACCTTGCCGTGCAGGTCGTTGCTCGCGAGCTTCTTCAGCACGTAGCTGTACATCTCGATGATGTGGGGGTTGTCCTCGACGATGAGCACACGGTACCCGTCCTGCTCGGAAGGGGTCGTCGCGCTCTCCTCTGGTCCCGCCGCAGTCAAGATGTCACCCAGTCGCCGCCGGTCCTGCTCGCTCTCCACCCGGATGCCCACGCCGCCCGGCTGATCGGGAGCGGCCAGGCGCACCCACGCCACGGTCCCGGCGACTTCTACCGGATCCAGCAGTCCCGGGAAAGAAAGAGCAAGCCGAAGCTCATCCCCCACCGCGAAGAGCTGCTCGGTCTGGACGAAGAAGCCTCCGGCGGAGAGGTTCTCCGTCACGTCCCGGAGTGGACGCCCATGCGGGTAGTCCACCCGGAGGACGGTGGGGACACGAGGGTACTGCCGCTGGTCCGCAGGGTCCGGGCTCATAACAAGGGGTTGAAATCGCTCGGAAATTTGCTGATGGCGGTCCAGTCTACCGCCGAGGGTTTATGTTGACAACGAAGCCATTGCGGCAATACGTACGGCCCGCCATGGCGGAGCCCCTGTTCACTCCTGAAGAGCAGAAGAAGTTCGACGCGGGGATCGCGGAAATCCTCTCGCACTACCCCCCTGATCGCAAAAGCGCCGGCATGCTTCCCGCGCTGCGCCTGCTGCAGGACCTCAAGGGGTGGTTGCCTCCTGACGGTCTGCGCCTGGTGGCGAAGAACCTGGAGGTCACGCCGGAGCGCGCCTACGAGGTCGCCAGCTTCTACGTGATGTACCACCTCAAGAAGCCGGGCAAGTACGTCATCGACGTCTGCACGAACCTGTCCTGTTCACTGTGGGGCGCGGAGAAGATGCTCGCGTACCTGGAGCAGAAGCTGGGGCTCACCGCCGGTGAGACGAACGACAAGTTCACCCTGCGCGAGACGGAGTGCCTGGCGTCCTGCGGGACGGCGCCCTGCCTGCAGATCAACGAGGACCACCACGAGCGCCTGACCCAGGCGAAGCTGGACGCCATCCTGGCCCGGCTGTCGTGAGTCGCCCCTCCTCCCCCTCGCTTTCCTAGGACATCCATCCATGGCCTCTACGGCAAAGGCGGTTGAACCCGTCATCTCGGCGGCCTGGGGCAAGCCCCAGTCCTGGACCCTGGACAGCTACCGTTCACGCGGCGGCTACGACGGGCTCAAGCGGGCCCTCACGATGGAGCCCGCGGCCATCATCGATGAGGTGAAGAAGTCCAACCTCCGCGGCCGCGGCGGCGCCGGCTTCCCCACGGGCATGAAGTGGAGCTTCGTCCCCAAGGACAGCCCCAAGCCCAAGTACCTGGCGGTCAACGGCGACGAGTCCGAGCCGGGCACCTTCAAGGACCGCTACATCCTGGAGAACGACCCGCACATGATGCTGGAGGGCATCGCCATCGCGTCGTACGCGCTGGGCGTGCACACCTGCTACGTGTACCTGCGCGGCGAGTTCAAGTTCCAGGCGGAGCGCACCCAGGCGGCCATCGACGAGGCCTACAAGGCCGGCATCTTCGGCAAGTCGATGCTGGGCAAGGACTACGAGCTCAACTGCTACGTCGTCCGCGGCGCGGGCGCGTACATCTGCGGCGAGGAGACGGCGCTGCTGGAGTCGCTGGAGGGCAAGAAGGGCTGGCCCCGCCTGAAGCCCCCCTTCCCCGCGGTGGTGGGCCTGTTCGGCAGCCCCACGGTGGTGAACAACGTGGAGACGCTCGCCAGCGTGCCCCCCATCCTCGCCAAGGGCGCGGAGTGGTACGCGAAGCTGGGCACGGACAAGTCCGGCGGCACGCACCTGGTCTGCCTGTCCGGCTCCGTGAACCGCCCCGGCGTCTACGAGGTGGGGATGCACACCACCATCCTGGAGCTGATCCACGACGACCAGTACGGCCAGGGCATGCCCAAGGGCCGCAAGGTGCGGGCGGTCATCCCGGGCGGCTCCTCCGCGCCGGTGCTGGGGGCGGACGAGCTGGACGTGGCGCTGGAGTTCGAGGCGCTGAAGATGAAGCAGACGATGGCCGGCTCCGGCGGCGTCATCGTGATGGACGACGCCACCTGCATGGTGCGCAGCCTCTGGCGCGTGGCCCGCTTCTACGCGGAAGAGTCGTGCGGCCAGTGCACGCCGTGCCGCGAGGGCACGCCCTGGCAGACGCGCCTGCTGCGCAAGATTGAAGAAGGCCGCGCGGACATGAGCGACATCGACATGCTGTCGAACGTCGCCTCCTCCATCGCGCCCTACCCGCCCATCGGTCTGGGCAACACCATCTGCGCGCTGGGCGACGCGGCGGCCCTGCCGACGCACTCGTTCCTCATGCGGTTCCGGGACGAGTTCGAGGCTCACGTTCGGGAGAAGCGCTGCCCGTTCGGTGACCACCCCTGGGGTTCCTTCGGAGACTGGTCTTGAACATCGAATTGGTTCTCTTCGGCGTGTTCGCCGTGATGACGCTGCTGTCGGCGGGGCTGGTCATCACCGCGCGGAGCCCCATCAACTCCGCCATGGCCCTGGTGTCGACGTTCTTCTTCCTGGCCGGCATCTACGTGCTCCTCTGGGCGCACACGGTGGCCGTGATCCAGGTGCTCGTCTACGCGGGCGCCATCATGGTGCTCTTCCTCTTCGTCATCATGCTGCTCAACCTGGGTGACGCGGCCCACCGCGGCCGGCCCACGGTGACGCGCATCCTGGGAGGCGCCTCCGCGCTGGGCCTGCTCGCCGTGCTGGTCGTGACGCTGGGCCGCATCGACGCGCAGCCCGCGCGCCTGGGTCCGCAGGCCCAGGCGACGTTCGGCACCATGGCGTCCATCGGCGAGACCATCTTCACCACCTGGCTGCTGCCCTTCGAAGCGGTCAGCCTGCTCCTGCTGGTGGCCATGGTGGGCGCGGTGGTCGTGGCCAAGTCCCGCATCTAGTCCTCGCGCCCTTCAGGACAATCCAATGGTCCCCATCACCTACTACCTCCTGCTGGCCGCGGCGCTCTTCTGCATGGGCATGTTCGGCGTGCTGGTGCGTACCAACGCGCTGGTCGTCTTCATGTGCGTGGAGCTGATGCTCAACGCGGTCAACCTCACGTTCCTGGCCTTCGCGCGCATGCACGGCGACGGCATGGGCCACGTGTCCGCCTTCTTCGTCATCGCCGTGGCGGCCGCGGAAGCGGCCATCGGTCTGGCCATCGTCATCGCGGTCTTCCGCAGTCGCGGCTCCGTGAACGTGGACGACATCCGGACGATGAAGCACTGAATCCCGTCACTCCCTGAGCCCATCCATGGACGGAATCGTCGAATTCTTCAGAACGGCACCCATCCCCCCCGATGTGTTCGCACCATCGCTGGGGTTGATCATCCTGCTGCCGCTTTTGGGCGCGTTCGTGTGCGGCGTGTTCGGCAAGTGGCTGGGCCGGGCCAACGTGCACCTGGTGGCGTGCTCCGCCATCGCGGGCGCCTTCGTGCTGAGCGTGCTGGCCTTCTGGGCCACCAGCGACGCGGCCGGCGGGCGCGTGGTGAGCATGGCCAACCCGTTCGGCCTCGAGCGGGACGTCATCCGCTACGCCATCGCGCACGACTATGGGACGTGGTTCGCCGCGGGTGACTTCCGGGTGAACTTCGGCCTGCTGGTGGACCACCTGTCGGGCATCCTGCTGCTCATCATCACGGGCGTGGGCTTCCTCATCCACCTGTACTCCACGAGCTACATGGAGCACGACGACGGGTACTGGCGCTTCTTCGCGTACCTGAACCTCTTCGTCGCCGCGATGCTCACGCTGGTGATGGCCGACAACCTGGTCCTGCTCTTCGTGGGCTGGGAGGGCGTGGGCATGGCCAGCTACCTGCTCATCGGCTTCTGGTACACGGACAGCGCGAAGGCGTGGGCGGGCCGCAAGGCGTTCGTCACCAACCGCATCGGTGACTTCGCGTTCCTCATCGCCACGTTCCTGCTCATCCTCACGGTGGGCGCCTTCAACCGCCAGGCGGACGCGCGCGACTTCAACGCCGCCAGCAGCTCGCGGGCCCGCTACGCGCAGGGCATCGAGCAGAAGGGGCCCGTCACCTTCAAGGGCCTGGAGAAGATGGCCCTGGCCCTGCCGGAGGGCA
Source organism: Corallococcus silvisoli (assembly GCF_009909145.1). Taxonomy (NCBI): domain Bacteria; kingdom Pseudomonadati; phylum Myxococcota; class Myxococcia; order Myxococcales; family Myxococcaceae; genus Corallococcus; species Corallococcus silvisoli. Next base: position 263,144 of record NZ_JAAAPJ010000001.1, on the reverse strand, counting down.
CGGGCGGCGCGGTGTCGCTGGCCACGCCCATCGAGGCCGGGCCGCTGTCCGGCTACACCTTCGGCGGCGTGATGACCGCCATCATGCTGCTCTTCCTGCTGGGCGCCGCGGGCAAGAGCGCGCAGCTGCCGCTGTACGTCTGGCTGCCGGACGCGATGGCCGGCCCGACGCCGGTGTCCGCGCTCATCCACGCCGCCACGATGGTGACGGCGGGCGTGTACCTGTTCTGCCGCATGAGCTCGCTGCTGGTGCTCTCCCCCACGGCCATGGCGACCATCGCCATCGTGGGCGCGCTCACGTCGCTGTTGGCGGCGCTCATCGCGTTCGCGCAGGACGACATCAAGAAGGTGCTCGCCTACTCCACGGTGTCGCAGCTGGGCATCATGTTCATGGGCGTGGGCATGGGCGTCTTCTGGGCCGCCGAGATGCACCTGATGACGCACGCGTTCTTCAAGGCCTGCCTCTTCCTGGGCGCCGGCAGCGTGATGCACGGCAACGCGGACGAGACGGACATCAAGAAGCTGGGCGGCCTGTGGAAGGAGATGCCCTGGACGCACGGCACGTTCCTCGTCGCCACGCTGGCCATCACCGGCATCTTCCCCATCATGTCGGGCTTCTTCTCCAAGGACGCCATCTTCCACGGCGTGCACCACAACCACCTGCACGGGCTGGAGTGGGTCTCCACCTTCGTCTACGTGATGGGCCTGCTCATCACCGCGTCCACGGCGTTCTACATGTCGCGCGTGTACCTGCTGACCTTCACGGGCCCGCGCTCCAAGGAGGCCAAGGTGCCGCACGCGCATGAGAGCGCGTGGCACATGACGCTGCCGCTGGTCGTCCTGGCGTTCCTCAGCTTCGTGACGTTCGCCTACGCGCTGCCCCTGATGCCCCGCACGGGCGGCGGGATGCAGCCGGTGTTCGAGAACTTCCTCAGCCCCGTGCTCCGCCCCGCGGAGGCGGTGGCGCGCGCGGCGGAGACGGTGAAGCTGGACACCAGCACGCCGGCCATCACGGACTACCTCTTCGCGTGGCTGGTGGCGCTGTCCGGCGGCGCGGCGGCGGCGTTCGCCTACCTGAAGTACTTCCCCTCGCGCGCGGGCCAGCCCGTGCCGGCGTTCGCCCGCGCGGTGCGCCGCACCGCCCAGAACAAGTTCTACGTGGATGAGCTCTACGAGTTCATCCTCATCCGGCCGGTGAAGTTCGTGGCCTTCATCCTCTTCCGCGTGGTGGACGCGCTGGTCATCGACACGGTGCTGGTGCGCGGCACCGCCTACGTCACGGAGAAGGTGGGCCTGGGGCTGCGCCGCCTCCAGACGGGCGACGCGCAGGCCTACGCCGCCATCATGGCGCTCGCCATCCTGGGCGGCGCGGTCTACGCCCTCCTGCAGGTGCTTTCATGAGCTTCTTCGACACCCACCTGTTGAACGTCGTCATCTACCTGCCGCTCGTCTTCGCGGCGCTGGTGCTGATGCTGCCTGCCTCCGAACACGGGCAGGTGCGCGCCATCACCTTCGTGGGCATGCTGCTGGACCTGGCGTTCGGCGTCTGGGCGTACTTCCGCTTCGAGCCCTCCGGCGCGGAGTTCCAGATGGAGTACCGCGTCCCCTGGTTCCAGCAGTTCGGGATGAGCTACCACCTGGGCGTGGACGGGCTGGCGGTGAGCCTGCTGCTGCTCACGGTGTTCCTGGGCCCGCTGGTGGTGCTCGCCTCCACCACGTACATCCAGCACCGCATCAAGGAGTTCCACCTGGCGCTGCTGGTGCTCCAGACGACGATGCTGGGCGCGCTGGCGTCGATGGACGTCCTGCTCTTCTACATCTTCTTCGAGGCCATGCTCATCCCCATGTACCTGATGGTGGGTGTGTGGGGCGCCGAGGACCGGCGCATGGCGGCGGTGAAGTTCTTCCTCTACACGCTCGTGGGCTCCCTGCTGATGCTGGTGGCCATCGTGGCCGTGTACTTCATCAGCGGCGGGCCGGGCACGCGCTCGTTCGACTACGGGCAGCTCTACAACAACCTGCTCGCCGCCAATCAGCAGCTGGCCGCGTGCAGCAGCGGGCCGGAGGGCGCGTGCGCGTCGCTCACGGGCCTGGCCGCCACGCTGTACACCTACGGGCCGTGGATGTTCGCCGCGTTCGCGCTGGCGTTCGCCATCAAGGTCCCCATGTGGCCGGTGCACACCTGGTTGCCGGACGCGCACGTGCAGGCGCCGGTGGCGGGCTCCATGATCCTGGCCGGCGTGATGCTGAAGATGGGCACCTACGGCTTCTGGCGCTTCGCCATCCCGCTGTTCCCGGTGGCGGCGCACGCGGCGCGGCCGGTGCTGGCGGTGCTGTCCGTCATCGGCATCGTGTACGGGGCGCTGATGTGCCTGGCGCAGCGGGACATCAAGAAGCTCATCGCGTACTCGTCCGTCAGCCACCTGGGCTACTGCATGCTGGGCCTGCTGGCGGTCACGGGTGAGGGCGCGACGGGCAGCGCGTACCAGATGCTCAACCACGGCGTGTCCACGGGCGCGCTGTTCCTCCTGTTCGGCTTCCTCTACGAGCGCCGCCACACGCGCCTGATGTCGGACTACGGCGGCATCGCCAAGGTGATGCCAGTGTTCACCGCGGCGTTCGTCATCATCACGTTCTCGTCGGTGGCGGTGCCGGGCACCAACGGCTTCATCGGCGAGTTCCTGGTGCTGATGGGCACCTTCAAGAGCACCCTGCCCCTGCCCTTCGGCGTGTTCGCCACGCTGGGCGTCATCCTGGGCGCGGCGTACATGCTGTGGATGGTGCAGAAGGTGTTCTTCGGCGGCATCACGCACCGGGAGAACCAGCACCTGCGCGACATGAACCTGCGCGAGATGCTCACCACGGCCCCCTTCATCGTGCTGGTGGCGGTGATGGGCCTGATGCCGCAGCCCTTCCTGGACCGCATCGCTCCGTCCACGGACCGCTACGTGGCGCGCGCCAGCGTGGGCGCTCCGAGCGCCCCCCAGGCGAAGGACGACCAGCTGCGCGTGGAGGTGATGTCGCTGCCCTCCACCGCCGCCGCGGCCCGCCCCTCCGTTCCCGCCGCGCCGCTCGCCGTGCGCGAGTAGGCCCCGAAAGACTCCATGAACCTGCCAAATCTCACCCTGGCGGATTTCCTCCCCCTGCTGCCCGCCATCATCATGGTGGTGGCGGCCTCCGTCCTGCTGCTGTCGGAGGTGTTCCTCTCCGCGACGGCGTCCCGCGGCTACCAGGCGGTGCTCACCGTCGTGGCGGCGGCGGCCAGCGGCGCCGTGGCCGTGGGCCTGATGTTCGAGCCGCCGCACGAGGTGTTCCTCGGCTTCGGCGTGCTGGACCCCTTCTCCAGCTTCCTCACCCTGGTGGTGAGCGTGGGCCTGGCGCTGGCGGCGCTGAGCGCGGTGGGCTTCCTGCGCAAGCGCGGCGCGGAGCGCGGTGAGTTCTACGCGCTGATGCTCTTCGCTTCGGCGGGCATGAGCCTGCTGGCGATGTCGTCGGAGTTCATCACCATCTTCGTCAACATCGAGGTGCTCTCCATCGCGACGTACGCGCTGACGGCGTACCTGCGCCGCGGCACCCGTCCCAGCGAGGCGGGCTTCAAGTACTTCATCCTGGGCGCCTTCTCCTCCGCCATCCTGCTGTACGGCACGGCGCTGCTGTATGGCGCCACCGGCACGACGAAGCTGAACGACATGGTGGGCCCGCTGCAGCAGGCGCTGGCCACGTCGCCGGCGCTCGTCTACGTGGGCGCGGTGCTCATCGCCGCGGGCTTCGCGTTCAAGGTGGCGGCCGTGCCGTTCCACATGTGGACGCCGGACGTGTACGAGGGTGCCCCCACGCCGGTGACGGCGCTGATGAGCGCGGGCGTGAAGGCGGCGGCGTTCGCGTCGCTGGTGCGCGTGTTCCTCACGGTGGGCAAGGGCATGGACCCGAAGCTGCCGCTGATGCTGTTCGCCACGCTGGCGCTGCTCACGATGGTCGCCGGCAACCTGATGGCCATCCCGCAGCGCAACGTGAAGCGCATGCTGGCGTACTCGTCCATCGCGCACGCGGGCTACCTGCTGCTGGGCGTGGCGGCGCTGTTCGTCGCGGCGCCGGGCGAGCACTTCCGCCTGCTGTCCGCGTCCTCGCTGTCGGGTGGGACGCCGCTGGACGTGGCCCGCTCCGACGCGCTGCGCGGCATCCTCTACTACCTGCTGGCGTACACCTTCAGCGCGGCGGGCGCGTTCGCGATGGTGTCCGCGCTGGAGCGCCGCGAGGACGAGGAGAAGGGAACCGCCTGGGACCTGGAGCGCTTCGCGGGCCTCGCGCAGCGCCGTCCGGGCTGGGCGTTCGCGATGGCGGCCTTCATGCTGTCCCTGGGCGGCATCCCCCCCACCGTGGGCTTCATGAGCAAGCTGCTCATCTTCCAGGCGGCCATCGACGTGGGCCTCGTGGGCCTCACCGTGGTGGCGGTGCTCTCCAGCGCCGCGGGCGCGTATTACTACCTGCGCGTCGTCGTCTACATGTTCATGCACCCCATCCCCGAGGGCGCGCAGCCGCTGGAGCGCAACTGGGGCACCGAGGCCGCGCTGGTCATCTCCACCGTCGCCGTCGTCCTGCTGGGCATCCTCCCCGGCCACGTCACCGACTGGCTCGCCCAGGCCGGCACGCTGTTCGGCCAGTAGCCTCCCGCCGGCAGCTCGCGGCACCCGACGCCCGCCTCGGCCCCCCCGGCCCTGGCGGGCGTTGTCGTTGCGGGCCTGGCCCGTGGCGTCATGGACCCACGTCCATTGCAGAAATGAAATGGAGGGCTGGGGGTGCCCGCCCCCGCGCCGCATTTCAGAAATGAAATGGCTCCCCCGCGTGGCTCACGGCGTCATGAGCCCGTTCCCAGACGCCCGAGGCGTCACGCGCGGCGGAAGCGAGGCAGGAGGGAGGGGGAAAAGAAGGCGGCCCGGCACCCGTGAGGGTGTCGGGCCGCGGGTCTTCTCAAGGTGACACACCGGAAGTGCTGAAAGGGTGGGGGGGAACCACTTTCAACCTCGCTTCGATGCGTCCCGCCGTAACCTTTAGCAGGTGCCATGCCAGTGCCCGCGCGGATCAAAACTCCAGACTTCTCAGGCACTTGGACGACCGGACGACACTCCCACCCCCACCCTCCCCCATTGCAAGGCTGCAATCGCGTTTCAGGGATGAAAACGCTGAACGAAATCAGGGACTTGTTTTTTTCATCCCTGAACGTGGCGGATTTCGGATCTGCACTCACCCTGGAAGGTGGTGCGAGGCGCCGCCGGGGCCCTACTCACGGGCACCGGCGGGCGGCCGGAGGTTGAGCCGCTTCATCTTCCGCCACAGCGTCGTGGAGGAGACGCCCAGCTCGTCGGCCACGCGGGCCAGGTCCACGCCGTGGCGCTCCAGGGCCTGGACGATGGCGCGGCGCTCGGCCTCCTCCACCACCTCCGCCAGCGTGGGGCCGGTCGCCTCCGCGGAGGGCGACCGCGCGTCGGTGGGCGGCAGGCCGGGGGACGCCGGGAGCACGCGACCCTGGGGGCGCAGCGGGAAGTCCTCTGGCAGCAGCTCGTCCGCTTCCGCGAGCGCGGCGGCCTGCTCCACCAGGTTCTCCAGCTCGCGCACGTTGCCGGGGAAGCTGTACGTCATCAGGTGGTCGACGGCGGAGGCGGACAGGCGCCGGGGCCGGGGGCTGCGGGCGTTGGCGCGCTCCAGGAAGTGCTCGGCCAGGGCGGGCACGTCCTCCAGGCGCTCGCGCAGCGGGGGCACGCGCAGCATCACCACGTTGAGGCGGTAGTAGAGGTCCTGGCGGAAGCGCTTCTCCTTCACCTCCAGCTCGATGTCGCGGTTGGTGGCCGCGGCGATGCGCACGTCCACGCGCAGCGCGGTGGACTCGCCCACGCGGCGCACCTCGCCGTCCTGCAACGTGCGCAGCAGCTTGGACTGGAAGGTGGGGCTCGTCTCCGTCACCTCGTCGATGAAGAGCGTGCCGCCGTCCGCCTCCTCGAAGAGGCCCCGGCGCGTCTTCACCGCGCCGGTGAAGGCGCCCTTGGCGTGGCCGAAGAGCTCGCTCTCCAGGAGCGTCTCGCTGATGGCCGCGCAGTTGACGGGCACGAAGGGCTGGTTGCTGCGGCGGCTGTGCGCGTGGAGCGCCCGGGCCACCAGCTCCTTGCCCGTGCCGCTCTCGCCCTGGATGAGGACGGTGGCGTCGCTCTGCGCGACGCGCAGCAGGCGCGTGGTGAGGTCCCGCATCGCCTGGCTGCGGCCCACCAGCGCGGACAGGCCGTGGCGCTGGTTGAACTCCGTGGCGAAGTTGTCCACCGCCGCCTGGAGCTTCGCCCGGTCCAGGGCGCGCTCCACGCGGTAGCGCAGCTCCCCTTCCTTGAAGGGCTTGGTGACGTAGTCGTACGCCCCCAGGCGCATGGCCTCCACCGCGCTGTCGATGGAGCCGAAGGCCGTCATCATGATGACCTGGAGGCGCGGGGCCACCTCCAGCGCCCGCTTCAGCAGCGTGAGCCCGTCCATGGGCTCCATCTTCAGGTCGGTGAGGAGCAGGTCCACGCGCCCCTGGGCGAGCACGCCCAGGGCCTCCTCGCCGGTGGCGGACTCGGAGACGGTGTAGCCCTCCGCGCGCAGGAGCAGCGCGGTCGTGGCGCGCATGTTGCGCTGGTCGTCCACCACGAGGATGCGTCCTCGGGGAATCGGGGTGGTCGCGTCGGTCATGGGAAGGACAGGGGCTGCATGAGCGGCAGCCAGAAAGTGAAGGTCGTACCGCGCCCCGGGACGCTGCTCTCCACGGCGATCTCGCCGCGGTGCTCCTCCAGGATGCGCTTCACCACCGCGAGCCCCAGGCCCGTGCCCTGGGCCTTGGTGGTGAAGAAGGGTTCGAAGACGCGGTGGAGCAGCTCGGCCGGGATGCCCGGGCCTTGATCCACCACGTCGATGCGCAGCTGCTCGCGGCCGCCGTGCGCCTCTCGGCGCGCACGCACCTGGACCTGGCCTCCCTGGGGCATGGCCTGGATGGCGTTGACGGCCACGTCGAACAAGGCCTGGCGGATGAGCCGCCGGTCCATGGGAACCGGAGGCATGTCGGGCTCCACGTCCAGGTGGATGGACACCGGCCGCTCCGTGGTCCCCTGGGCCTTCGCGGCCTCCAGCGCGTCCTGGAGCACGCGCTGCAGGTCCTCCGGCTGGAGCACCGGGTTGCGCGGGCGGGTGAAGTCCAGCAGGTCGCCCACCATCCGGTTGAGCCGGTCGCTCTCCTCCCCCAGGATGTCCAGCAGCATGGCGGCGTCCCCCTCAGGCTTCATGATGCGCCGGAGCGAGGCCACCGCGTTGAAGATGACGCCCAGGGGGTTGCGCACCTCGTGCGCGACGATGGCGGACAGCTCGCCCAGCGCGGTGAACCGCTCGCGCTTCACCATCTCCGCGCGGGTGGCCGCCAGCTCCGCGTAGCTCGCCCACAGGGACTCGTAGAGGCGCGCGTTGGCGATGGACAGCGCGAGCTGGCCACACGTCGCCTCCGCCAGGTCGATGAGCTCCGGGCCGAAGGGGCGCGGCCCCCGCACGTCGTCCACCATCACCACGCCGATGAGCTCCTCGCGCGAGGTGAGCGGCAGCCCCAGCAGGGCCTTCTCCCCCAGGCGCTCGACGAGCGCGGCGCTGGCGGCCTCTCCCCCGGACGTCAGGTCCTCGATGGCGATGGGCCTGCGCTCGCGGGCCACGCGCGCGGCCAGGTCCTGGCTGTCGAGCGGCACCACCACCGTGCGGAACAGGTCCCGGTGGGCCGCCGACGCCGCCGCGCCGCGGAGCAGCTTGGCCTGCTCGTCGTAGAGCAGGATGAAGCAGTTGGACACGTCCAGCAGGTTCACCAGGAAGTCGGACGCGACGTCCAGGATGCTCGCCGTCTCCAGCACGCCGGACGTGGTGCGCGCCAGGTCCAAGAGCAGGCGCGACTCGGTGAGCTGGCGCGCGGCCTCCGCGCGCAGGCGGCGCTGCTCCAGCAGCGTCACCAGCAGCTCCGCGAGCGCGGCCAGCAGCCGCGCGTCGCGCTCGTCGAAGGGGCGCTCCTTCGGACGCAGCGCCTGCACCACCCCCACGGCCTCCCCGCCCCGGGTGAGCCGCGCCGCCGTGCCACCGCCGAAGCGGCCCGCGGACAGCATCTCCAGCGCGCGCCCCTGGGCCTCCGAGGACAGCACGCCCCCGTCCTCCCGGAGCGAGGCGGACAGCAGCACGCCCGTGATGCGGCCCGCGTCCACGCCCATGGGGCTCCCCTCCTCCAGCCCCACGTGGGCGAGGAGCCGGGGGCCCTGGCCGGCCTCGGGGACGACGTGCAGCGCCACCGCGCGGGCCTGGAGCAGCTCCGCCACCCGCGCGAGGAACGTCTCCGGCGGCGGGGGCACGGGCTGCGCCACGAAGCGCGCCATCTCCGCCACCGCCTCCACCTCCCAGCGGCTGCGCACGCCGTCCGCCTGGAGGTTCGCGTCCGCGAGCGCCGCGCCCACCACCTTCGCGAACAGCGTCAGCACCGAGCCGTGCCGGGGCGCCACCCACGGGCCCGTCACCCACAGCACCTCCGACCGCGGCCCGCCCACCGGCAGGTACGCGTGCGTGGGCTGCGCCTGGTCCGCGCCGCCGAACACCGGCCGGCCATCCGACAGCGCCTCCAGCGCCAGGTGCGCGTCCGCGGGCGGGGGCACGCCGTCGCGCACCACCAGCCGCGTGCCCTCCCAGCGCAGGAGCCGCGCCCGGAAGCCCGCGGCCTCCAGGCCCGCCAGCGCCACGCGCCGCACCGCCTCCTCCGAGCGCGCGGACACCAGCCCCGCGGAGGTGTCCACCAGCCGCTCCGCCACCGCCAGCTCCAGGGGGCGGTCCGGCTGGACGATGCAGTTGAGGAGCAGGCCGTGGCCGCCGCCCTCCAGCAGCAGCCGGGAGCCCTGCACGCAGACCTCGTTCAGCTGCCCCTGGAGGCTGCTCACCCGGTAGAGCTGCATGCGCCCATCCAGCGGCGAGCCCGCGGCCAGCCGCTGGTAGCGGTCCGCCAGCCGGCTGCGCTCCTCGGGCTGCACGAAGTCCAGGAAGGAGTGGCCCTCCACCTGCTCCAGGGGCAGGCCCAGGAGCCGCGCGTACGCGTCGTTCGCCACCCAGACGCGCCCCTCCCCCTCCAGCACCAGCATGGGATTGGAGAAGGGCTCCACCAGGGCGCGCAACGCCCCCACGCTGTAGGCCTTGGGACTCATCCGCGACGCAGGACCCGCTTGTCACCCACCCGCAGCGTCACCTTCTCGCGGTCGAAGTACTCCGACAGGGGGATGGTGAACTTGCGGCTCTGCCCCACCAGTTCCTTGAAGTCCTGCGTGGTGATCTCCTTCTGTTCCTTCAGGTACGTCACCAGCCGCGCGCGCAGCTCGTCGAGCGCGCCCGCGTCGAAGCACAGCTCCTCGCTCACGCGCACGCCCGTGCCCGTGGCCACCAGCACCTTCAAGAGCTCCTGGAGCTTCGCGGGGGGAAGGCACAGCTTCAGCGCCAGCTCCGTGACGGTGGGCGGCGCCAGCCCCGCCGCGGACAGCTCCGCGGACAGGCGCGTGCGCGCGGCCTCGTCCCCCAGGGTCAGCGTGCGGCCCCGGCCTTGGAGGCGCACCACGTCCTTCTCCGCCTCCACCTGCCCCGCGTCCACCAGCGCCTGCACCACGCGCTGGAACAGCCGCGCGTCCAGCCCGGAGGAGAGCCGCTGGCGGAGCTCCTCGCGCGGCAGGCCCTCGCGCATCGGCTCGCGCTCGTGGAACGCAGCGAGCAACGCGAGCGCGCGCTGGCGCAGCCCGTCGAACACGTCGTGCGCCACGTAGAGCCGCTTGTCGCGGTCCACCAGCAGCACCTGCCCCTTCGCGCCCAGCAGCTCCAGCGTGCGCGCGAGCACCTTCGGCCCCAGCCCCGAGCGGCCGAACAGCTCCGTCTGCGTGAGCCCCGCGTAGCCCGCCTGCCGCAGCAGCCAGGCCACCTGTCCGGCCGCGTCCGACTCCAGCAGCGGCCGCACCACCGCGGACGCGCCCCGGCGACGGCGCGGCGGGGTGATGGAGAGCACGCGCCCCCCGGCCACCGTGGCGCCCCGCCCCGGCAGCGCGCGCGAGCCGCGCAGGATGAAGCGCTGACCCACGAGCGCCCCCACCGGGGACTCCAGCCGCAGCTGCGCGAGCCCCGTCTCCCCGGGCGAAAGCGAGTCCAGGTCCAGCAGCGCCACCGTGGCCTCCACCTGCGCGGTCCCCAGGTGCAGCAGCAGCTTGCGGCGCTTCGCGAGCGGCGCTTCGGCCGCGGGCAGCAGCGTCAGCTCCACGTCCAGCATGGACGTCTCCGGCAGCTCACCCGCGCGCGTGAGCACCATGCCCCGGTGGAGGTCCTCCGTCTGCGCGTCCGCCACGTTCACCGCCGCGCGCTGCCCCGCCTCCACGCGAGGCACCGGCTGCCCGTGCACCTGCACGCCCCGCACGCGGAACGGCCCCGGACGGGCCCCGGGCGCCCCCGGAAGGAACGCCACCGCTTCATCCACCGCCAGCGCGCCGGACAGCAGCGTGCCCGTCACCACCGTGCCGAAGCCCTTGATGGTGAAGGCCCGGTCCACCGGGAGGAACACCGGCCCTTCGGAGGGCCGCCGCGGCAGCGTGGCGCCCGCGCGGCCGAGCGCCGCCTTCAGGTCCGTCAGGCCCGCGCCCGTCTTCGCGGACACCGGCACCACGGGAGCGGACTCCAGGAAGGTGCCGGTGGTGAGCGAGGCGAGGTCCGCCTCCACCAGCGCGCGCCAGTCGTCGCCCAGGGCGTCCAGCAGGTCCGCCTTGGTGAGCGCGACGACGCCGGCCTTCACGCCGAGCAGCCGGCAGATGTCCAGGTGCTCGCGGGTCTGGGGCATGACGCCCTCGTCCGCGGCCACCACCAGCACCGCCAGGTCCACGCCGCCCGCGCCCGCGGCCATGGCCTTCACGAAGCGCTCGTGGCCGGGCACGTCCACCACGCCCGCCTCCTGGCCGCCAGCCAGGGACAGGTGGGCGAAGCCCAGCTCCAGCGTGATGCCCCGCCGCTTCTCCTCCGGGAGCCGGTCGGTGTCGATGCCCGTCAGCGCCTTCACCAGGGACGTCTTGCCGTGGTCGATGTGCCCCGCCGTCCCGATGATCATCGCCGCGTCAGCGCCCGGGTCCCGGGCTCAAGCCCCGGCCTTGTCCGGGTCGTCGTCGAAGTGGGCCTCGCCCATCACCGGCTCGTAGTCCCAGGGGAAGACGAAGAGCGAGTCGGTGGACAGCCCCACGTGGTCCGGCGTGAAGCCCTCCGGCCGCGCCACCAGGCACGCCGTGCGGATCTCCTTCGCGCCCACCTTGCGCGCCAGCGTCGTCGCCAGCTCCAGCGTGTCCCCGCTGGAGGCGATGTCATCCACGATGAGCACGCGGCGGCCCTTGAGCTCCGAGGGCATCTCCCCGCCCACCTGGGGCTGGCCGCGCTCCTTGGTGCGCTCGGCCTTGTCGCGGCTGCGGCGGCTGATGCGCACGGGGAAGAACTCGCAGCCGAGCGCGCCCGCGAGCGCCCCGCCCACGAACACGCCGCCGTGGGCCACGCCCACCACCGCCTGCGGCTCCCACGCCTGACGGATGGCGCGCGCCAGCTTCTGCACCGAGCGGTCGAACTCCGCCCACGACAGCTCCACCACGCCGGTGGACTTCTGCCGGGACTGGTCACGCCCGGTGGGCTGGCGCGGCGCTTCCACCTGCGGCGCCAGGACCAGGTCGGTGGGAATGGAGACCAGCTTCTCCGCGTCCTTCTTCTGGGACGCGGAGGGCACGGCGGACTTCGGGGAAGGCTTGCGCTGGTCCTGGGACTTCGGCGGCGCTGCCCGCTTGATGGCCACGACGAAAGCTCCGGGTGAGGTGAGGCGGCCCTGTCATATCCCGAGCATCGCGACCCCGCCACAACCGCCGCGCCTGCTTTCCTGAACGGTGTGAAGCGTTGAAACATCCTCCGGGACGGGGGGATGTCTGTCTTCACGACAGGGGGCTTCCCCCGGGTTCCACCGTCAGGCGCTTCCCTCCGTGAGCATCTGCTGGATCTCCGCGCCCGGGATGACATAGCGCGTCGTGCAGAACTGGCAGGTGGCCTCCGCCTGGCCTTCCTTCTCCAGCAGGTCCTGGAGCTCCTCGCGCCCCATGGCCAGCAGCGCGAGCTTCACGCGGTCGCGGCTGCACGAACAGGTGAAGCGCAGGGGGTAGCGCGACATGACCTCCAGGTCCGCCTCCGGCACCAGCGACCGCAGGAGCGTCAGCGCCCCGTCCCGGGCGTGGGCCCGCACCGCCGTCTCGAACTGCGCCCGCAGCCGGGTGCCCAGCGCGTGGAAGGCGTCCTTGTCCCCGTTGGGCAGGGGCTGCACGAGCAGCCCCACCACGGTTCCCAGCGCGTCCTCCTGGCCGTCCACCACGCCGGGCAGCTGCGTCATCAGCAGGTGCGAGGGCACCTGATCGGACTGGTGGAAGTAGCGCTCCAGGTCCGCCACCAGGTCGAAGTGCTCCAGCTCCACGGAGGAGCGGTAGTATTCGCCGCCGCCCTGGTCGCGCAGCACGGACAGGAAGCCGTGGTTCCCCAGCACCGGCCGCCAGTGGTAGTGGCCCTCGGTGCCCACGTATTCCACCAGCGTGTTCTTCACGTAGCCGCGCACGACGCCGTTCGCGTCGCCGTCCACGAAGAGGCCGCGCAGGGGGCCGTCGCACTCCAATTGCAGGTTGATCCGGGAGTCCGTGCCCTTGCGGAGCGCGCCCATGAGGGCGGCGGCGGTGAGGCCCTGGGACAGGAGGGCGGCGGAGGCCGGCATGCTCTGGTGCGAGGCGCGGGCCTGGCGGGACAGGGCCCCGGTGGTGGCCAGGACCAGACGCAGGTCCGACGCCTTCAACAATCCACTGACAAGCTCATCGGGCATAGGGTGGGTTAGCGTGCCCCAGCCGGTCGCGCCCGCCAACGGAAGAGGGGCGGGGGCGGGACGGCCGCTCGCCGGCCAGCAGTCAGGGCGGGGGGCTGGCATCGCCAGCGCTTATGAGTCGGTGTGCCCCGGCTGGCACGGGCGGATGCGGAAGAAATCCAGCGGGAGGGAAGGAACGGCTATAAACCGCCCCCTGGCCGTCATCACCGGCCCTGACTTGGGCTCGCGGGGGTTCTCCACCCCACCCATCCGCGTGCCCGCGCTGGAGACTCGATGAGCACCCAAGCCACCGCCGAAGCCATCACCGACCGGACGCCCCTGTTGAAGTCTCGGCTGGGGTCGTTCCTCGCCGTGATGCCCCTGAGCATCTGGGTCATCAACCATCTGTGGAACAACCTGTCCGCCTTCTACGGCGCGGCGGCCTGGGAAAAGTCGGTGACGGAGTACGCGAACCCGTTCGCCCAGGCGTTCACGTTCATCATCGTCATCCTGCCGCTGCTCATCCACGCCGCGTGGGGCATGGTGCGGATGTTCAGCTTCAAGCCGAACAACCTCGCCTACAACAACTACGGCAACCTCAAGTTCCTCGTGCAGCGCGTGGCGGGCCTGGGCGTGCTCGCGTTCCTGGGCGCGCACATCTGGCTGGCCTTCCTGCACCCGCGCCTGGTGGAGGGCCACGCGGAGCCCTTCGCGGACATCGCGCGGGAGATGCGCTTCCACGGCCCCACGCTGATGGTCTACCTGCTGGGCACGCTGGGCACCGCGTTCCACCTGGCCAACGGCCTCCAGACGTTCGCCATGGGCTGGGGCATCTTCGCCAGCGACCGCTCCATGCGCCGCTTCGAGCCCTTCACCATCCTCATCTTCCTGGTCCTGCTGGCCATGTCCTGGGGCGCCATCTACGCCCTCTACACGGCGGGCGCGGCGTACGGCCCGGGCGGCATGGACGTCGGCTGAAGGCAGCGCCGAGGCCGGGGCGCTCCGACGGGGCGCCCCCTGAAAACACGACCGGCCGCCCCTGACGTCCAGGAGCGGCCGGTTCGCTTTTCAGGGGTGGGCCCCCGCGCGTCAGAACGGGATGTCTTCGTCCGTGCCGCCGGAGTGGCCACCGCCCATGTTCCCGCCGTCGTCCATGCCCATGGGGGGCGGCTGGCCGTAGTCGTCCCGGCCCTGCGAGTAGCCGCCGTTGCCACCGCCCTGCTGCTGCCGGCGTCCGCCGCCGCTACCGCTGCCGCCGCTGTAGCCCTCGCCGGCGTCACGGCCGCCGAGGAAGGTGACGGAGGTGGCGACGACCTCGGTGGTGTAGTTCTTCTTGTTCTCCTTATCCATCCACTCACGCGTCTGCAGACGGCCCTCGACGAAGCACTGCCGCCCCTTCTTGAGGTACTCGCCGCACAGCTCCGCGAGCTTTCCCCAGACGACGATGCGGTGCCACTCGGTGCGCTCCTGCTTCTGGCCGTTCTTGTCGTTCCAGCTCTCGCTCGTCGCGATGCGGAAGTTCGCCACGGCCTGACCGCCCGGGGTGAAGCGCACTTCGGGGTCCGCCCCGAGATTGCCAATGAGAATGACCTTGTTCACGCCACCAGCCATGTTTCCTCCCGAAACCCGGCCCACCAAGGGCCCGGCACAACCCGCGGGGCCAGACGCCCCGACAGGTCCTTCAGCCCATAGCATCCACCACTGACATTCCCCCGGCCAGATTCCGGCCAGGGCGCACGCCCGCCTGCTCCCTGGTCGGGAGGCGCTGGGATTCCAGGGGGTTGCGCGGGTGCTGGGAGGGCGGCCGCCCGGGGCCGTGCGTCCCGGGCGGCGGAGGCCGGCGGCGGGAGCCTACCCGCCCGGGCGGAGGACGCCGGAGGCGGGCACGGCGTCGGGCGAGGCGGAGCCCGGCGCCACCACCTGGACCGGCTGGGCGCGCTGGGTGGTGCGGGCCTCGGCGGTCTTGATGGTGAGGGTGGAGTCCAGCCCCTTGGCGAAGGCGGTGAGCTGCGAATCCGCGCCGCCGGTGCCCAGCTTGCGCAGGGACTTCCAGAAGGGATGGGTGGTGTCCCCGCCCTTCACCAGCCCCTGGGCCAGCAGGGTGACGGTCGCGTCGCGCTCGCCGGCGCTCGCGGTGCGCAGGGCGGTCACCAGCTCCTCGGGGGCGGTGCGGGCCACCTCGCCCAGGCCGTCGCTGAGCTCATCCTGGGCCTGGGCATCGCGGGCCGTGCCCGCCGCGCGGCACAGCTCCAGCACGCGGGCCAGGGCCTCCGTGTTCCCGCTGGCGGCCAGCTCCACCATGCTGCTCACGCCGGGGACGCCCACCGACAGGACCCGGGCCACCTCGCGCAGCCGGCCGTAGACGTCATCCGTGGAGGAGTAGCTGTCCAGCAGCGTGCGCGTGCCCAGGTAGTCGTGCGGGTTGGACTGGTAGAGGCCCTCCGCCAGCACGGCGCGCACGGCGGGGTCGCGCTCGCTGCGCCACGCGGTGCGCAGGAAGCCGATGTTGCGCTGGTCGTGCTGCTTGCCCAGCTCCAGGTAGGTCTTCACGCGGTTGACGATGTCCGGCGCGCCGCCCTGGGCCTTCTGGCCGTCATTGAGCGACGCCAGCGCGGTGCCCGGCCCCAGCGTGGAGCCGGTGGCGGCCACCGCCGCGCCCAGGGCGTCCATGCCCGCGACGACCGGGCCGGCGCGGCCCGCGTAGTCGTTGACCATGATGGAGAAGGAGAACTTCTCCCCGCCCGCGGACTGCACGTAGCCGCTGAGCGCGGAGACGCCCTCCAGGGTGCCCGTCTTGGCGCGCAGCCGGCCCACGGCGTCCGTGCCGTCGAAGCGATACTTGAGCGTGCCGTCCTTGCCAGCGATGCCCAGCGAGGACAGGTACTCCGGGGCCAGCGGGAAGCGCTCGTACATGTGGCGCAGCAGCCGGTCCACCTGCGCGGTGGAGAAGCGGTTGGCGTCGTTGAGGCCGCTGCCGTTCTTCATCACGTAGGTGCCGCGCGCGATGCCCACGTCGCGGGCCAGGAACTCCTCCACCACGTCGATGCCCTTGGCGAACGAGCCCGGCGCGCCCCGCAGCTCCGCGCCCATCGTCTTGAGCAGCGTCTCCGCGACGAAGTTGCTGGAGAGCTTGTTGAGGCGCTTGAGGACGATGTCGAACGTGTCGGACTGGGACACGTACACCATGCGCGCGCGCGAGGGCGTGAGGCCCAGCTTCACCTTCCCCTTCACCTTCACGCCGCGCGAGACGAGCAGCTGCTTGAGCGTGCCGCCGAAGTACAGGGGCGGGCTGTCGATCTTCTTCCACACGCTCACCGCGCCGCGCTCGTCGGGCACCTGGCCCTTCACGACGATCTTCTGCTTGTCGCCGGACGCGTCGGACTTCACGGACACGCGCCGCGCGCGGCCGGGGCCGCTGGTGACGGTGTTGTCCACGATGAAGAAGTCGCTGGGCGGCTCCATGTCCACCACGGCCTTGCCGCCGGGAGCGGAGCGCACATAGACGGCCACCGCGTTCCAGTTGAGGCTGACCGCGCCGGTGGGCGCCATGTACGCGCGGTCGGAGTCCTCCTGGTCGTAGCCGGGCGGGGTGCGCTCGGCGTCGAACCAGGAGTCGTCCACGACGATGTCCTGCACCTCCTTGAGGCCCGCGTGGAGCAGCTCGGAGGTGATGCCGTAGAGGCGCTCGGTGGTGATGGTCGGGTCGCCCTTGCCGCGCACGTAGAGCGTCTTGACCTTGCCGTCGGCGGGCAGCTCCGGCTCGACGAGGAACTCCGTGTCGTAGCGGAACTCCGGCCCCAGGGACACGAGCGCCGCGGAGGACGTGACGAGCTTCACGTTGGAGGCGGGGTTGAGCAGCTCGTCCGCGTTGTGGCTGAACACCACCGTGCCGTCGTCCAGGCTCTGCATGTGCACGCCGACGCGGCTGCTCTTGAGCGCGGTGCGCTGCATCACCTGCACGAGCGCGTTCTTCAACGCCTCGCGTTCAGCCTTTTTGTCGGTGGACGGCGGCGCGGCAAGGGTGGCGGACGGCAGCCACAAGGCAATGGCGGCCGCTGCCCAGAAGGGTCTGGTTCGAAAAACCTGCACGCACGCTCCGGGGAAGTCGCGTTCCATTATGAAGAAGGGAGGAAAGGGGCGGCAAGGGCGGGGGGTGGATGCATCACCGCCTTCAACTTGCCCGCCTGCCTGCTTCCTGGAAACAGAGAGAAGGCTGTCGCAGCATGGGCGCTCCGCCTGACATCCACCCCGTGACAGACGCCATCCTTCCCCTGCCCTCCCACGGCCCGTGGGTGTTCGTCATCGCGCTGGCGTTGGCGCTTGACGCCGGCTGCCGCGCCCCCACTCCCCCGGCCGGCATCACGGTGCTGCTGGAGGCGCCGCCGGACAGCCTGGATGACCGCTTCGCCCTCACGGCCCATGGACAGCGCCTGGCGCAGCTCATCAGCCCGGGCCTGCTCACCTTCGACGACGCCAGCCGGCCCGTGCCCCAGCTGGCCGAGTCCTTCCGGGAGGTGTCCCCGACGGTGGTGGAGTTCATCCTGCGCCCGAGGCTCACCTTCCACGACGGGAGCCCCGTCACCGCCGGGGACGTGAAGGCCAGCTACGACAGCCTGCGCGACCCGAAGCTGGGCAGCCCCAAGCGCGAACGGTACGAGCCCCTGGAGCGGGTGGAGGTGGTGGACGCCCGCACGGTCCGTTTCCACCTGAAGCGGCCGTACGCGCCGCTGCTCGCGGAGCTGTCCGCGGCCATCCTCCCCGCCGGACGCGCCGGGCCGGGCGGCATCGAGGCACAGGCGGCGCACCCGGTGGGCGCGGGGCCCTTCCGCTTCGAGTCCTGGCCGGACGAGGAGCACCTGACGCTCGTCCCCTTCGCGGGCTGGCACGGAGGAGCGCCCGCCATGTCCCGGCTGACGTTCCGCGTGGTGCGGGACGAGACGACCCGGGTGCTGGAGCTGCTCAAGGGCCGGGCGGACCTGGTGGTCAACGGCGTGTCCCCGGCGGTGCTGCCCGCGCTGCGCGAGGCGCCCCACCTGCGCGTGGTGACGAAGCCGGGCACGGGCTTCACCTACCTGGGCCTCAACCTGCGCGAAGGGCCGCTCGCGGACGTGCGCGTGCGCCAGGCGCTCTGCCACCTCATCGACGTGCGCCCGCTGGTGGAGCACAAGCTGCACGGGTTGGCGGAGCCCGCCTCCAGCATGCTGCCCCGCGAGCACTGGGCCTTCACGGCCACGCCGGGGTGCGGCTACGCGCCCGAGGAGGCGGCCCGGCTGCTGGATGCGGCGGGGTATCCGGATCCGGACGGTCCCGGGGGCAGGCCGCGCCTGTCCTTCACCTTCAAGACGAGCACGGACCGCTTCCGGCGCGCGGTGGCGCTGGTGCTCAAGGAGCAGCTGGCGAAGGGCGGCGTGGCCGTGGAGGTGCGGGCGCTGGAGTTCGGCACCTTCTTCGAGGACGTGCGCCGGGGCCGCTTCGAGCTGTTCACGCTGAAGTGGGCCGCGGTGATGGAGCCGGATCTGCTGCGGGGCGCGTTCCATTCCGCGAACATCCCCGGGCCGGAGAACCACTGGGGCGGCTTCAACCGGGGCGCGCTCAAGGACCCCACGCTGGACCGCGTGCTGGAGGCGGCGACGCAGGCCTCCCCCGAGGAGCGGCGGGCGCTCTACGCGCAGGCCCAGCGGGAGCTGGACGCGGACATGCCCGTCATCCCGCTGTGGCACGAGGCGAGCATCGCGGTGGTGTCCTCGAGGCTGGCGGACTTCGAGCCCAGCGCGCACGGCCTGCTGCTGCCGCTGGCGAAGGCGCGGGAGGTGACGCCGTGAGCAGGCACCTGGTGCTGGGGAGCGCGCACGTGAGCGGCGGCCCGCGACCGTCGCGGGCCCGAGCCATGCCCCCCGGGAGGGCCCCGTGAGCCGGCGGCTGGTGTCGGCGGTCATCGCGTTGGTGGGCGCGCTGCTGCTCGTGTCGCTGTTCCTGCACCTCGTGCCGGGGGACCCGGTGGACGTGATGCTGGGCGAGCAGGCGACCCAGGTGGACCGCGCGGCGCTGCGGCGGGCGGTGGGGTTGGACCTGCCGTGGTACGCGCAGCTCTGGACGTTCGCCAGGGACCTGGCCACGGGGGAGCTGCGCACGTCGCTGCCTCCCTTCCAGCGCAAGGTGCTGCCGGCCCTGGGCGCCGCGCTGCCGTACACGCTGCTGCTCACCGTGGCGGCGATGGCGGTGTCGCTGGTGCTGGCGCTGCCCCTGGGCGTGATGGCGGCGGCGCGGCGGGGCACGCCCGTGGACGCGGCGGCGATGGGCGTGTCCGTGGCGGGCGTGGCCCTGCCCCGCTTCTGGCTGGGCCCGGTGCTCATCATCCTCTTCGCGCTGAAGCTGGACTGGCTGCCGGTGTCGGGCGCGGAGTCCTGGCGGCACCTGGTGCTGCCCGCGTTCACGCTGGGCACGGCGCTGGCCGCGTTCCTCGCGCGGATGACTCGCGCGACGATGCTGGAGGCCCTGCGCGAGGACTACGTCACCGTGGCCCGGTCCAAGGGCCTGTCCCCCCGCGTGGTGCTGTGGAAGCACGCGTTCCGCAACGCGCTGCTGCCGCTGGTGACGGTGCTGGGCCTGGAGTTCGGTGCGCTGCTGGGCGGCGCCATCGTGACGGAGAAGGTGTTCGCGTGGCCGGGCATGGGCACGCTGCTGCTCACCGCCATCGAGAAGCGCGACTACAACACCGTGCGCGCCACGGTGCTGCTCTTCACCTTCTGCTACGTCCTGGTCAACACGCTCACCGACGCGGCCTATACGTGGGTGGATCCCCGCGTGAGGAGGCGCTCGTGAGCGGGCCCCGCGGCCTCCGGCTGCGCTCCTGGGGCGCCCGGTTCGGGCTCGCCGTGGCGTGCGTCTGGGTGTTCACCGCGCTGTTCGCGCCGTGGCTCAGCCCCTCCTCGCCGGACGCCATCGACCTCACGCGCGAGCTGTCGCCGCCGACGTCGGGGCACCTGCTGGGGACGGGGGAGAATGGCATCGACGTGCTCACCCACGTGCTGTACGGCGCGCGCGTGTCGCTGGAGGTGTCCTTCTTCGCGGTGGTGCTGTCGGCCGCGGTGGGCATCACGCTGGGCGGCATCGCGGGGTACGCGGGCGGGCTCGTGGACGAGGGCCTGATGCGGCTGGTGGATGTGCTGCTCGCGTTCCCCGGCATCCTGCTGGCGCTGTTCATCACCGCCGTGCTGGGCCCCAGCCTCGCGAACGTCGTCTTCGCCCTCTCCTTCACGGGATGGACGGGCTACGCGCGGCTGACGCGCGGACAGGTGCTCACCCTGCGCGAGCGCGACTACGTGCAGGCGGCGCGCGCCCTGGGCAGTGGCCCGGGGCGGATCCTCGTGCGGCACCTGCTGCCGAATGCCGCGGGCCCCCTGCTCGTCCAGGCGACGTTCGCGCTGCCGGGGGCCATCGTCGCGGAGGCCTCGCTGAGCTTCCTGGGGCTGGGCGTTCCACCGGGCACACCGTCCTGGGGCGCGCTGGTGGACCAGGGGACGCAGTACCTGCTGGTGGCGCCGCATGTGGCGCTCTTCCCCGGCATCGCGTTGGCGGTCACGGTGCTGGGCTTCAATCTGTTGGGCGACGCGCTCCGCGACGCGATGGATCCACGCCAAGAAGGCCGGTGACTTGAAGGCACCGGGCGTCCCTGGCAGGAAGCAGGGACGGAGGTGACGAAGACATGAAGGCCGTGGTGCAGCGGGTGCTGGAAGCGTCGGTGACGGTGGACGGCCAGCGCGTGAGCGAGATGGGCCCGGGCCTGCTCGTGCTCCTGGGCGTGGGCAAGGGCGACACCGACGCGGACCTCGCGTGGATGGTGGAGAAGCTGGCCACGCTGCGCATCTTCGAGGACGCCGACGGGAAGATGAACCTGTCGCTGGAGGACACCTCCAAGCACCTCATCGTCGTCAGCCAGTTCACCCTCTACGGGGATGCGCGCAAGGGCCGCCGGCCCAGCTTCACCGACGCGATGGAGCCGGTGGCGGCCAAGGCCCTCTACGAGCGCGCGTGCGAAGCGCTGCGCCAGCGCGGCCTCACCGTGGGCACCGGCATCTTCGCCGCGGACATGAAGGTCGCGCTCGTCAACGACGGGCCCGTCACCCTCCTGCTGGAGAGTCCGCCGAAGGCCGCGGCCCCGGCCTAGCCACCGGCCCCAGCGTCCGCCTCAGCGGAGCGCCCCGGCGGCCTGCTGGCGCACGTCCAGCGTGCGGCGGAAGAACGCCACGCCCTCGGCGCTCGTGCGCGCATGCGAAGCCGCGCGCGTCCCGGCCACGGGGTCCTTGCACAGCATGGCGATGACGTCGAAGCCCTTGGGGTAGCACTCGGGCAGGAAGCTGAAGTGGCCCGCGTCCTCCAGGACCACCGTCGTCGTGGAGGCGACCGGCAGCAGCGCGGACAGGTGGAGGCCGTGCCGCGCGTGCGGCATCAGCTCGTCGCCCTTCGCGAGCACCAGCTCCACCGGCCGTTGGATGTCCGCGGTGTCCCGGGCCTCGAAGGAGGCCGCCATCCCTGGCGCCATCGCGAAGGCCGCCTTCACGCGCGGGTCCTGGTACGAAGCCCGCGACACCTTCATGTCGATGCGGTCGTAGTCCACGTCGCGCAACCCCTCGCAGCCAATCTCCTCGCGGGTGCCCGGCGTCTTGCAGCGCCGCGCGATCCACTCCAGGTTCAGGTTCAGCCCCACCAGCGCCAGCGCCGTGTAGCCCCCCATGGAGTGCCCCGACGCGCCGATGCGCTCCGGATCCACTCGCGGCCCCCACGTCGCGTCCTTCAGCAGGTGGTCGAGGATGACCGTGAAGTCCCGCGGCCGCTCGTAGGCCCGCGCGAAGCCCTCCGGACTCGTGTCTCCGTAGGTGTTGCCCGGGTGGTTCACCCCCACGACGATGAAGCCGTGCGCCGCCAGGTTCGCGCCGAACCAGGACAGGTCCATGACCGAGCCACCGCTCCCGTGCGACAGCAGCACCACCGGCCAGCGCGCCTGTGCGTCCGACAGCGGTGCGTCCTTCGCGCCGAAGAAGGGCTTGAACAGGTCCGACGGCGCGCGGTCATCCATCGGCGTGCCCGGAGCCACCGGGTACCAGAGCAGCGGCTTCAGCGTGCGGTGGCGGGCCGCGTCCTCGAAGGTCAGTGACTGCGTGACGCCCACCGCGTAGGCCGCGTCCGCCCCGTAGAGCGCCGCCACGTCCGTGCGCGGCGCCTCGGACGGCTTCTTCGACGCACAGCCTCCCGTCAGCACGACGGCGGCGACGAGGAGCGCTGCGGACCTCAGCTGGAAGGCGCGGTGCATGGGCCCAAGCATGGCCGGGAACAGACTTCGATGGAAATCACGGGCACACGGCCCAGCCCGGTCCCCGGGCCGCGACCGGGCCCCTGCTCAGCGGGCGGCGAGCGTGCTTCGGAAGAAGGCCACGGCCTCCGCCAGCGTGCGCGCATGCAGGGCCGCGCGCGTTCCGGGGACCGCATCCCGGCACAGCTCGGGGGTGGCCTGGAAGCCGAGCGGCGTGCACTCGGGCAGGAAGCTGAAGTGCGCCGCGTCGTCGAGCACCACCGTCCTCGCCGCCGGCAGCTGTCCCGCCAGGCGCATGCCCATGCGCTCATGCGGCATCAGCTCGTCGCCCTTCGCGAGCACCAGCTCCACTGGCGCGTGGATGTCCACCAGGTCCTGGTCCTCGTAGGAGCCCGCCATGCCCGGCGCCATCGCGAAGGCCGCCCTCACGCGCGGGTCCTGGTACGAAGCCCGCGACACCTTCATGTCGATGCGGCCGTAGTCCACGTCGCGCAGCCCGTCACAGCCGGGATGCATCCGGGTCTCGGGCGAGGTGCAGACCCGGGCGATCCACTCCAGGTTCATGCGCGCGCCCACCAGCGCCAGCGCCGTGTAGCCCCCCATGGAGTGTCCCGCCGCGCCAATGCGCCGCGAGTCCATGCGCGGCCCCCACGCCGGGTCCTTCAGCAGGTGGTCGAGGAGGACGGTGAAGTCCCGAGGCCGCTCATAGCCACGCGCGTAGCCCTCCGGGTTGTCGTCCCCGTAGGTGTTGCCCGGATGGTTCACCGACACGACGAGGAAGCCGCGCGCCGCCAGATGCGCGCCGAACCAGGACATGTTGATGGCCATGCCCCCGCTGCCGTGGGACAGCAGCACCACCGGCCAGCGCGCCTGGGCGTCCGACACCGGCGCGTCCTTCGCGGCGAGGAAGGGCGCGAACACGGCGGACGTCTTCTGTTCCCCCATCGGCGTGCCGGGCGACGCCGGGTACCAGACCACCGCCTTGAGCGAGCGGTGTCGCTCGGTGTCCTCGACGGCCAACGACGCGAGCCCCACCGCGTAGGCCGCGTCCGTCCCCTCGGGGGACACGGAGGCCTCCGCAGGAGCCTGTCCGGCGCCACGCGAGGAGGCACAGCCGCCCAGCAGCAACGCCGCGGCGACCCCGAGCGCACCCAGCACGCGCGGGGAGTCGGGAGGGCGCGCACGAGCGGTCCGGGAGGAGCGTCGCGAGAAGGGGGACATGGCGGGACTCCTCCAGTTCAGGGGGTGGAGCCGCGCGCGCTGGCGCGCGGACAAGACCGGGCCGGGACCGCCCATGGGCGCGGTCCCGCGGTGCCTACGGCGCGCCTGGGCCCCCATTGCGAGGGCCTCGGCGAATCACAACCGCACGGTGGTCCCGCGCGTCACCAGCGCCGCCAGCCCCTGCTTCGTCTGCGCCGCGGAGCGCAGGTGCAGCGTGAGCGCGCCCAGCTCGCGGATCCACGTGGCCGCGTTCGGGCCCAGGCCGGAGAAGAGCACGGACAACGGCGGCGGCTGCGGCAGGCGGCCCGACCAGTAGCCCAGCACCTCGTCGCGCTCCGGCAGCGACGGCAGCTTCATGCGCTCCTGCTCGCGCGTCAGCAGCCGCTCCAGCTTGCGCGGCAGGTTCACCTGCCAGTGCGCCACCGTCTTCGCCGGCCGCCACGCCCAGTCCGCGAAGGCGAAGCGCTCACGGGCCGCGTACTCGCCCCGGCCCTGCGTGACGAAGACGCGGTCCGGAGGGAACTCCGGGAAGGGGTCCCACTGCCCGGCCAGGAGCGACGCCAGCCCCTGGTCTCCCGGGGGACGCCGCCGGAAGCCGTCCCGCACCGCCCGCGCCGCCCGCGTGTCCCAGTAGGGATAGGACGGGTCCTCCACCATCAGCGCCAGGTTCAGCGCCTCGTCCCACTCGTCCGCGTAGCCGCCGGGGGCACCGCCCACCTCCCAGCCACCGGGCGCCTCGCGCCAGGGCTGGAACACCAGCCGGTCCACCAGGTCCATCCACCCGTCCGAGTCCACCGAGCCCACGCCCCCCGGCAGCGCCGACGAGGACAGCCGCTGGCAGAGGGTGAAGGCCTGCGCATCCCCCAGCTGGTTGGAGAGCGACTCCAACGCGCCGGAGGCATCCCCCATCGCGCGTTGGAAGAAGGGCAGGACCTGCTCGTGAAAGAAGCGGTCGTTGATGGGACGTAGGACGACGTCCATGCGGGGCGTCCTTCCTGTCCGGCCCTCAGGGCCGCGCGTCTTCCTGGACGATGAGGGCGTGGATGTCCGACGCCGTGGGCGCTTCCAGGATGGCTGCCCGGAAGCGAGGGTTCTTGAAGAGCCGCGAGATGCGCGCCAGCGCCTTCAGGTGCACCCCCGCGCTGTTCTCCGGCGCCACCAGGGCGAAGAACAGGTGCGTGGGCTTTCCGTCGATGGATTCGAAGTCCACCCCCGCGCGCGACACGCAGAAGGCCGCCTGGAGGCTGTCCATGCCGGCCAGCTTGCCGTGCGGAATGGCCACGCCTTCACCAATGCCCGTGCTGCCCAGCTTCTCGCGTTCCTGGAGCACCGCCACCAGCCGGTCCTCGCGCAGCGTCGGGTGCGCCCTGGCCAACGTGGCACTCAGCTCGCGCAGCACCTCCGCCTTCGTGCGGGACTGCATGTCCGCGACGACCGCCTGGGGGCTGAGGAAATCGGCGATTCTCAATGGCGCTCCCGCACTGGCGCTCCGGGCCGGCAATGATTCCTCGGCCGGCAATTACTCCTCACACTGGATTCGCGCAAGGGTCGCCTGGGCGGTCACAGGCGCTTCGCTCACTGCGCGTCAGCCCCGGACCCGGGCCCGGGCGTTCATGCCCCGGACCCGGACCCCGGCCCGCGTCACGTGCCGGTGGCGGCCACCGGCGCGGAGGGCAGGTGCGGTTCGATGACGCCGAACCCCCCTTCCTTGCGGCGGTAGACGATGGACAGCGCCTGCGACTGCTGGTTCTGGAACACGTAGAAGTCGTTGTTCATCAAGTTCATCTGCATCACCGCGTCGTCCACCGACAGCGACTGGATGGCCAGATGGGTGGTGCGCACCAGGCGGGCGACGCCCGGCTCGGCCACCGGCACGGCGGCCGGGGGGCGCGGGGCGGGGGGCGCGGCCTCGGCGGCTTCGGTCGCCTCGGCGGCCTCGTGCTCCGGCTCGTGGACCTCGAAGACGTCGTGGCGGACCCTCACCAGGTCCTGGCCGTGGTGGACCCGCTCCTTGCCGTGGTGCGACTTGAGCTTGTCCCGGTAGCGGCGCAGCTGGCGTTCGATCTTGTCCATCGCCAGGTCGATGGACGCGTACATGTCATCGCTCTTCTCACGCCCCCGGAGGATCCATGCGCCGGAGTGGATGGTGATGTCCGCGTGGTGCAGGTGCCGCTCCAACGACAGCACCACGTGGGCCTCGCCAGCCCGGTCCAGCAGTCGGTTCACCCGTTCGACCTTTTCACGGGCGTACTCCTTCAGGGAATCCGACGCTCCGAATTGACGGAAGGTGATGTTGAGCTGCATGCGTGGCCGCCTCCTAGGGAGAGAGGTAAGCTCCGTGACAGATCAGAAACGGAGCCCACGCCGAAAGCAACCCGGCCCCCCAGGTTGGAACTTCCCGTCCACGGCTCGCGCTCGCGAAAGCGACCGCCAGAGGACAGGTCTTGTGTCCGCTGCCCACCACGCGGGAGGGATTCCGACCCAGGTCTGATTTCCCGGATCTCCGTCCCCCACTCCCGGTGTGTTGCGTTCACTCGAGCAACATGCCCGTCAGCGCCCGCCTGGGTTTCAGGGGACGACGGAGAGCACGAAGTCCTGCGAGTGGTAGATGGCGCCGGAGCACGACGCCACGCCCGAGCACTCGCTCATGACGCCGGACAGGTCCGCGCCCAGGGTGAGCGTGTGGTTGGCCTGCGGCGTGTTGGCGGGGATGGGGAGGCGCACCTTGACGCCGTCTTGCGTGACGGCGAGCTGACCGGGCGCCCTGCCGCCTTCGCGCAGCAGCAGCGCCTCCACGGGGCCGGGGACCTCCGTCGCGGGCTCCCAGCGGAACTCATACGTCTGCCCCACGCGCAGCTTGTCCGGGGTGCCCTCGCCCTGGAACACGAAGCGGCGCTTGGCCTTGGCGTTCTGGAGCACCAGGCGCACGGTGCTGGTGGCGTCCTGGAGCTGCACGGTGATGTCCCCCACCGGCTCGCGGCCCCAGGCCTCCGGGTCGTAGTTGAAGTAGACGCGGCTGTTCTCGCACGCGCCCGACCGGCCGCCCACGGACGACGCGCCGCCCGGCACCACCGTCATCGCCGCGCCGTTGAGGGTGGCCGTGACGTCGTCGGCGAAGCGCGAGCACGGGCCGTCCCCCGTCACCGAATAGCTGACGGTGAAGCGGTGCGCGCCCTCCGCATCCGGCGTCTCCGCGTCGTCCACGTCCGTCAGCGCATACGTGAGCGAGCGGTCCGCCATCTCCGCCAGCGACATGACCTTCGTCTCGCCGCCGCCGCATCCGGTGAGCGCGACGAGCGCCCCCAAGGCAAGGGATGCACCAACGGTTCGACGGGGGGACATGACAGGAAGGACCATAGGGCCCGGCACCCTATCACTCCCGCGCCAGCAGTCCTTCGAGTCGTGTCCGCACGCCAGGCCACTCGGTGTCGAGGAAGGCGTAGTACGCGCTGTCCCGCACGACGCCGCCCCGCACCAGCATGTGGTTGCGCAGGATGCCCTCGAAGCGAGCACCCAGGCGCTCGATGGCCGCGCGCGAGCGCGCGTTGCGCTGGTCCGTCTTCAGCTGCACGCGCATCACGCCCAGCGTGTCGAAGGCGTGGCGCAGGAGCAGGAACTTGCACTCCGTGTTCACCCGCGAGCGCCACACCCGCCGGGCCAGCCACGTGGAGCCGATCTCCAGCGTGCGGTGCTCGCGGGAGATGTCCATGAAGCGCGTGGTGCCCACCACGGCCCCGCTCGCCTGCTCGCAGATGGCGAAGGGCTGTTCGGTCCCCGCGGCGGCGGCCCGGAGCGCGGCGGTGACGTAGTCCGCCACGTCCGCTTCGGTGCGCAGCACGCGTGAGAAGTGCGCGAAGAGCTCCGGCTCACAGAGCGCCGCGAGCGCGGGCACGTGGGAGGAGGACAGGGGCACCAGCCGCACCGCCGCCCCCTCCAGGGTGACGGGCGGGACGGTCAGGGGCGCGGGGTCGCGGCGGGGCACGCCGACGTCATGGGGGAACACGGGGTCCATGGCCCCACTTCATGCCCCAGGGCCGGCCCTGGCGTGCAGGGCCGGTTCCGACAAACCGGCTGGACCAGCCCGGCCCGCGGCTCAGAAGTACTTCTTGCGCTTGCTGCTGGGGAGGATGCCCAGCACCTCGCGGTACTTGGCCACCGTGCGCCGGGCGATCTCCGTGCCCTGCGAGCGCAGCAGCTCCACGATCTTCTGGTCCGAGTACGGGTTGCGCGCGTCTTCCTGCGACACCAGCTGCTTGATGTGGTGCTTCACGGCCTCGCTGGCCGTGTCCTCGCCGGACACGCGCGCGATGGACGAGTTGAAGAAGTACTTCAGCTCGAAGATGCCCTGCGGCGTGTGCACGTACTTGCTCGTCGTCACGCGGCTGACGGTGGACTCGTGCATGCCGATGTCCTCCGCCACGTCGCGCAGGATGAGCGGCTTGAGGTGCGCGATGCCCTTGTCCAGGAAGTCCCGCTGGAACTTCACGATGCTCTCGGTGACCTTGTAGATGGTGCGCTGCCGCTGGTGGATGGAGCGGATGAGCCACATCGCGCTGCGCAGCTTGTCCTGGATGAACTCCTTGGTCTGACCGGGGCTCACCGCGCCCGTCTTGAGCGCGTTCCGATACATGCCGGAGATGCGCAGCTTGGACAGGCCGTCGTCGTTGAGGACCACGGTGTAGTCCTCGTCCCCCAGCTTGTAGACGAAGACGTCGGGGGTGATGTACTGCGCGTCATCCCCGCTGAAGTTGCGGCCCGGGCGCGGATCCAGCTTGGGCAGCAGCTTCGCCGCCGACACGACCTCCTCCAGCGTGACCTTGAGGTCCTTGGCGATGGCCGGCAGGTTCTTGCTCTCCAGGTACTTCATGTGCCGCTTGATGATGAGGCCCAGCAGCGCCGCGTTCGGGTCCTTCATCGCCTGCAGCTGGATGAGCAGGCACTCCTGCAGGTCGCGCGCGCCGCAGCCCCGGGGCTCCAGGTTCTGGATGCGGCGCAGCGTGCGCTCCGCCACGTGCATGGGCACGTCCGCCTCGTTGGACAGGCGGATGAGCGGGTCGCCCTCCACGTCCGGCAGCTTGAGGTAGCCGTCGTCGTCCAGGTTGCCCAGGATGAGCACCGCCACGCGGCGCTCGGCCTCGTTGAGCCGCAGCGTGCCCAGCTGCTCCTGGAGGTGGTCGACCAGGTCCTCCTTCTTCACCATGTTGGCTTCGAACGACGGCAGGTCGTCCGTGGCCACGTTGCCCTTGTTGGAGGCGGTGGTGGGCTCGTTGAACTGGTAGCTGTTGAGGTAGGACTCCCAGTCAATCTCCGGGGGGCCCTCCCCGTCCGCCTTGAACTCCTGGGCGGTCTCCGGCGTCGCCGAGGGCAGGTCGACGTCCCGCGCGATTTCCGCGTTGTCCGCTTCGAGCGAGGCCTCGCCCGGCTCCTTCTCACTCACCTCGCCCGGCATGCCCTCCTCGGGCTGCTCCAGGAGCGGGTTCTGCTCCATCTCCTCGCGGACCTGGTCCAGGAGCTCCATTCGCGAGAGCTGGAGGAGCTTGATGGCCTGCTGCAGCTGGGGCGTCATCACCAGCTGCTGCGCGAGCTTCAGGCTCTGTTTGAGTTCCATCGCCATGTGGGGGCGTCTCCAGAAGGCATCCGTGCCACTTGAAGGGAGGTTCCCATCAAGGACCGTGCCAACCTAACAAGGACCCCCGGCCACGTCCAGTGCCCCGGGCCGTGGTTCCTGACTTGCATCATCAAAAATCCGCAAGAAATCCAAAAGGTTGTCGCAACCCCCGCCTGCCTGGCCGATGTTCAAACGTCGACGCAAAAGCGGGGCCAACTTCACTCCGAGCATCTGGAGACACACGGAGAGAGTGGCTTTTCAGGGGGCTTGGAGGCGAAACCGGTCCCCCAGGTAGACGGCCCGCGCGCGGGCGGAGCCGGCGATCTGCGCGGGGGTTCCTTCTTCCAAGATTTGCCCCTGTGCGATGATGTAGGCCCGGTCACAGATGCCCAGGGTGTCCTGGACGTTGTGGTCGGTGATGAGGATGCCCAGGCCCCGCTCGCGCAGCAGGTGGATCTGCCGCTGGAGGTCGCCCACGTTGATGGGGTCCACGCCCGCGAAGGGCTCGTCGAAGAGGATGAAGCGGGGGGCGGGGATGAGGCTGCGGGCGATTTCGGCCCGCCGCCGCTCGCCGCCGGAGAGGGTCTCTCCCCAGGACTCGCCGACGTGGGAGAGGCCGAACTCCTCCAGGAGGGTGTCGGCGCGCTTCTGGCGGTCCTGGGAGGTGAGGCCCTTCTGGAGCTCCAGCACGGCCAGGAAGTTCTGGCGCACCGTGAGCTTGCGGAAGACGGAGGCCTCCTGGGGCAGGTAGCCCACGCCGCGGCGGGCACGGCGGTGCATGGGCAGGTGGGTGAGGTCCTCGTCGCCCACGCGCACCCGGCCCGCGTCGGGCGTCACCAGGCCCACGACCATGTTGAAGCTGGTCGTCTTGCCGGCGCCGTTGGGGCCCAGCAGGCCCACGACCTCCCCCGGGGAGACGTTGAAGGAGACGCCCTGCACCACCTGACGGCGGTGGAAGGTCTTCTGGAGGCCTTCCGCGAACAGCTTCGCGCCGCCGCTCATGGGGCGGTGCCCCCGGCCTTCGGCGCGGGCGCCTTCTTGCGGGCGCCGGGGACGGCGGTGCTGGCCGGGGACTCCACGAGGATGCGGGCGTTCTCCACCTCCACGCGCTCGTTGCCCAGGATGAGGCGCACCTTGGTGCCGGTGACGTAGGTGTTGCCCTGGCGAGCCTCCGGGGAGCCCGTCACCACCAGCACGCCGGAGGGGACGTCGTAGTCGGCGCGCTCGCCCCGGGCCTGCCGGTCGCCGTCCACGGCGCGCACGTTGCCCGCGCACACCACGCGCGTCACCTGGCGGGTGGCGTTGTAGTAGCCGGTCATCTTGTCGCAGCGGATGTCCATGGTCTGGTGCTTCACCCGCACGTTGCCGGTGAGCACCGCCTGGGTGCGGTCGCCGGTGACGTGGTCCGCGGACAGGTCCACCGGGTTGCGCAGGTCCGCGGGGGCCAGCGACGTGCCCGGCGCGGGCAGCGGCGCGGCGGGGGCGCCCGCGGCGGGGGCCGGGGGCTGCGCGGCCGGGCCCGCTCCGGGCTTCGCGGCGGGGGTGGCCTGCGCGACGGCCGGCATGCCCGGAGTGGCGGGCGAGGCGGCCTGCGTGGACGTGGGCTGGGCCAGGAACAGCGCCATCACGAGGAACTCAATCACTCCGTCGCTCCACCCAGCACGGCCTCGACCGTGCCGTCGAAGGTGAACGTCTGGTCCTGCGCGGACAGCTCGAAGCGGTCCGCCCGCATCTGGTAGTCGGGGCCCTTCATCGTCACGCCCTCCTCGCCATGCGCCCGGCGCACGTCCGCGTCGTAGGTGAGCCGGGGCGTGTTGGCCACCATGCCCACGTCCGTGCGCACGACGACGCCCCCCGTGCCCACCCACCGTCTGGACGCGAGGCTGCCGTCCATATTCGGCGCGGCGATGGTGGTGCCGTCGGACAAGGTGGGAGGCGAGCCCTGCCCGCCCGGGCCGGGGGGCAGCCGGACGACGACGTCGGTGGCCTGCACCTCTCCGCCCGCGCGCCGGTAGAGGACGCGCGCGGCGGTGCCGGACACCTGGAGCCTGTCGCCTTCGAACGAGCGGAGGTGCGCGCCCTCCAGCACCACGTCCGGGAGCGGCTCGCTCGCGGCGCCTGGGGCGGACCGACGAGGGCCGCAGGCGGTGGCGAGGAGTCCCAGGAAGCTCAAGGCAAGCAGGCGCGGCACAGGGGCCTCCTTATCACCGCGCCGGGGCGGACGCTGTGTCGGCGAGGGCCGGGGAAACGTCCCCGGGAGGACGCGTCTTCCACCGCTGATGCATCCACACCCACTGTTCGGGTGCCCGGCGGATGGCCGCCTCGATGCGCTGTGACAGGGCCGTGGTGAGGGCCTGGACGGCCGCCTCGCGCTCCACCGCGTCCGGGGCGGGCACCTCCTCCATGGTGAGCCGGTAGCCCTCCTTGTCGCGCTGACAGAAGCCCACCACCACCGCCGCGCCGGTGCGCAGCGCCAGGTCCGCCGCCGCGCGCGGGGTGGCCGCCAGCTCCCCGAAGAAGGGCACGAAGACGGACTGCACCCGGGTGTCCTGGTCGATGAGGATGCCCAGGATTTCACCGCTCCGCAGCGCGCGGAGCATGGCCCGGGCCGCGCCCTCCTGGCCGCGCCAGATGCTGCGGACGCCGCCCTTCGCGCGGAAGTCCTCCACCAGCGCGGTGAGGCGCGGGTCGCTGGTCTCCTTCGCGATGCTCTGGCTGGGGTAGCCCGCCTTCGCCACGCGCCGCGCGAGCAGCTCCCAGTTGCCCACGTGCCCGGACACGAAGACGACGCCCTTCCCCTTCGCCAGCGCGGACTCCAGCACCTGCCGGTCCTGCGCGGGCCAGGCCACCAGCGCCTCCAGTCCGGCATCCAGCGCGCGCGTGGAGGCCACCTCCAGGGCGGCGGCGGCCAGGTGGCGGAAGGCCCCCCGTCCGAGCGCGTCACGCTCCGCGTCACCCAGGTCCGGGAAGGCGCGGGCCAGGGACTTGAGCGCCTTGCGCCGCTCTCCGCCCGCGAGGGCATAGGCCCAGCCGCCCAGCGTCATTCCCAGGGTGCGGGCCATTCCCAGCGGCAGGAACTGGAGCAGGCGCAACATCCCAGCGATGAGCAGGTAGCGCAGGTAACGCTTCAGGCGCTTTGTTAAAGGGGGACGCTCCACGACGCGTCTCCATATCCCATGCGCGAATACAACTTCGACGGCCTCATTGGTCCGACCCACAATTACGCTGGCCTCTCGCCCGGCAACCTGGCGTCACAGCACCACGGGGGCCAGCCCAGCCAGCCCCGGGAGGCGGCGCTCCAGGGGCTGGAGAAGATGCGCTTCGTGTCGGAGCTGGGCGTGGGGCAGGCCGTGCTGCCGCCCCAGCCGCGCCCGTCCCTGCGCACGCTGCGCGCGCTGGGCTTCACGGGCTCCGACGAGGAGGTCATCACCCGCGCCGCCCGCGACGCGGAGCACCTGCTGCGCCTCACCTCCAGCGCCTCCGCCATGTGGACGGCGAACGCGGCCACCGTGGCGCCGTCGGTGGACACCGCGGACGGCCGGGTGCACCTGACGCCCGCGAACCTCACGCAGATGTTCCACCGCGCCATCGAGGCGGACACCACGCACGCGGTGCTGCGCGCCATCTTCGCGGACCCCCAGAAGTTCCAGGTCCACGCCCCGCTGCCGGGCGGCTCGCACTTCGCGGACGAGGGCGCCGCGAACCACACGCGCCTCGCGACGCCGGGCCACCGGGGCGTGCACCTGCTGGCCTGGGGGCGCAGCGCGTGGCAGGACGTGAAGGGGCCGCAGCGCTTCCCCGCGCGGCAGACGCTGGAGTCCAGCCAGGCCCTGGCGCGGCTGCACCAGCTGGACCCGGCCCAGGTGCTCCTGCCGCAGCAGCACCCGGACGGCATCGACGCGGGCGCGTTCCACACCGACGTGCTCGCGGTGGGCAACGAGCGCTTCCTCATGCTGCACGCGCTGGCGTTCGTGGAGCACCCGAAGCTGCTCCAGGCGCTGCGCGAGAAGCTGGGTGACGCCTTCCGCTTCGAGGTCGCGACGGACGCCGAGCTGCCGGTGAAGGACGCGGTGCGCGCCTATCCGTTCAACTCGCAGGTGCTGTCGCTGCCGGATGGCACCATGGCCATCATCGCGCCCATCGAGAGCCGCGAGACGCCCACGGCGCGCGCCTTCCTGGAGCGCGTCGCCGCCGGGGACAACCCGGTGAAGGCGGTGCACTACCTGGACGTCCGTCAGTCCATGAACAACGGCGGGGGCCCGGCGTGCCTGCGCCAGCGCATCTCCCTCACGGACGCGGAGCGGGCCGCCATCACCGCGGACGTCTTCTACTCCCCGGCCCTGCACGCGTCGCTCGCGGACTGGGTGCGACGGCACTACCGCGACGTGCTCAAGCCGGAGGACGTGAGGGATCCGCTGCTGGCGCGCGAGACGATGACGGCGCTCGACGAGCTGACGCGCCTGCTCAAGCTGGGCAGCGTCTACGACTTCCAGCGGTGACGTGAGCCTGTCCTCCTGCCTGCCCTCCGTCACGCCAGACGTCCGAGGGCAGGCCCGCCCGCCTGCGCTCGGCGGCGCATGGCCGCTCGCGTCGTCCGGACACACCTTGACTGTCAAGGAGGTGACGTCCCCCATGATTCCGACCGCCATCCAAAACTACCTGCGGCGCCACCGCGTCCCCTTCGAGCGGTACGCCCACGACAGAGCCGTGACCGCGATGGAGCTCGTGGGCGTCCTCAACGTGCCGGGCTGGCGCGTCGCGAAGTCCGTCATCGTGCTGGCCAACCGGCAGCCCTGGATCGTCGTCGTGCCCGCGCTGGCGAGCCTGGACCTGCGGCTGGTGCGCGACACGCTGGATGTGCGCACCGCGCGGCTCGCCGCCGAGTCCGAGTTCATCGACCACTTTCCGGGCTGCGAGCCCGGCGCGGAGCCGCCATTCGGAGAGCTGTACGGCCTGCCCGTGGCGCTGGATGAATCGCTCAGCATCAACGAGCGACTGCTGTTCCGCGCCGGTTCGCACGAGGAGGCCCTGGAGATGCGCTTCCAGGACTTCGCGCGCCTGGAGTGGCCGCTGGTCGCGTCCTTCATCCAGCCGACCGCGGTGGAGAAGGCGACCTACGGCGCTCCCATCGAGGACTCGGGCGCGTCCGCCTGAGCCTTCGGGGCCTCCAACAGGTCCCGCTGACGTGCGTCCACCAGCGCACGCTCGCGCTCCTCCAACCGCGCCGCCCAGGCCTCCGCCTCCGCGCGCCGCGTGTCGCCCTGCCCCATGAGCCGAAGGCCCTCGTGCACCGAGCGCGCCGCCGCGTCGTAGCGCGACAGCAGCTCTTGCAAGCGAGCCACCGCGAAGTGGCTCTCCGGTCCTGGCAGCAACCCCACGACCGAGCGGCGCTGCTCCAGCGCACGGGCCAGCAGGCCTTCGCGCTCGAAGCTGTCCGCCTCCAGGGACAGCAGGCGGGCGCGCTGGCGAGTGTCCGTCAGGTACGGCGCCACCACGGCCAGCGTGTCCCGGGACCGGCGCAGGAGGCCTGCCTCCTGCTGCCGTGTGGAAAGGGTGAAGGCCAGCTCCACGTCCTGGGGGAAGCGCTTCGCGAGCGATTCCAGGGACTGGAGGGCTTCGGCCTGCTTGCCCTGCGCGCGCCACAGGTCCGCGCGCAACAGGTGCGTGGGCAGGACATCCGGAGCGCGCCGCTCCACCTCCGCGCACGCCGCCTCCGCCGCTGGGAGGTTCCCCTGGGCGAGCTGGCCGCGCGCCTCGCGCACCCAGAGCGCGGTGGCCTCGGGCCGGCCCTCGAAGTGCTCGCGCGCCCAGGCGAGCCACGTGAGCCCCAGGGCGCGACGCGCGGGCTCGGCGAGCAGCGCCCCGGCCAGCTCCGAGGCCTGTCCCGGGGACTCGGGGGTCAGGGTCTCGAGCTCCTCCAGGGTGCGCGCCAGGGGCACCGCTTCGGTGAGCAGCACGCGCGTGTCACCCGCGTCGTGCGCGAGGCGGTACTCCAGGAAGGCCTGCGCGCGGCGGCCCAGGTGTAGCAGCGCCCGCGCCGCCACGCGGTGCGACGGCGCATCCAGCGGCCGGAGGTACAGCGCGTGGTTGACGAAGGTCAGCGCGTCCCTCGCGCCCGTCGCCCCGTCCGCCACGGAGGCCATCGCCACCAGCCGGTACAACAGGTAGTCCGCCGGGTGCACGTCGATGAGCTGGAGCCCCAGCGCGCGCACCTCCGCGCTCGCAGGATGGGCCGTCACGCGCTCCGCCAGCAGGGCCTCCGCGTCCGCCATCCTCCGGCGGCCCGACACGAGCGCGAGGAGCATCACCGCCGTGAGCGCCGCCGCCAGGGCCAGCGCGGGACCGGTGGGCACCGCGCCCATGCGCGTCCGTCGCGCCACGCCGCGCTCCGCGTCGCGAGGCCTCGCCACCGCGCCCAGCACCACCGCCACCGCCACCGCGCACGCCGGCAGCTCCAGGCTGAAGTCGAAGAGGTTGTGCAGTCCCAGGGCCGCCACGCCCGACAGCACCGCCAGCTCCACGGGGCCATGGTCCTCGCGCCGCACGCGACGGACGAAGGCCCAGACGCCCAGCCCCAGGAGCAGCAGCCCGGGCACGCCCCACTCCGCCGCCACCTGCAGCACCCCGTTCTCCGGGTGCGTGAAGGTGTTGGGGTTGGGTTCGGTCTGGTAGCGCGGGAAGGCGGCCTCGAACGCGCCGCGGCCCATGCCCAGCACCGGGAAGGCGCTGGCCGCGCGGGCCATCATCGGCCACGGCTCCATCTTGCCGCGGCCCAGGGCCTCCACGCCGTCCACGCTGCGCGCCTCCGCCCACAGCTGATCCGCCGCCAGGGACACGCCCACGGACACCATCGCCAGCAGGCCCAGCAACACCGCCGCGCCCCGGCCCCACGCGGGCCGCGCGGGAGTGCGTGCCTCGCGCCGCTGCTTCAGCAGCCACGCCGCGAGCAGCACCTGTCCGAAGACCAGGAACACGATGCCCGCGCGCGACAGCGACAGCAGCACGCCCACGCCAGAGACGAGCGCCGCCATCGCGAAGGGCCACGCCCGCGAGCGCGGCTGCTTCGACAGCGCGAGCCCCACCGCCACCGTCGCGCACAGGCCCAGGAACCCGGCCAGGTGGTTCGGATTTCCAAACGGCGTCACCAGCGGAGGTCGCGCGTGCACGTAGGCCCGCAGGCCGAACAGCGTCTCCACGCCGAAGAGCGCGTGCCCCAACCCCACCAGCGCCACCGCCGCGCCCGTGAAGGCCAGCACCGCGAGCAGCCGCTGCCGCGACGCCCGCGCGCGGCACACCTGCGCCGCCGCGACGAACGTCAGCAGATACGCCGCGTGCTTCGCCAGCTCGCGCCACGTGGCGGACGGATCCAGCGACACCGGCCGCAGCCCCTCGAGCCCCAGCGGCACGAGCACGTCCTCGCGCAGCGCGAAGGCCTCCGGGCTCACGTACTTCAGCACCCCCGGCGGCAGCGGCACGAGCTGGAGCGCGCACAGCACCACGCCCCCCACCAGCGGCGCCGCCAGCAACGGCACGCGCGGCGTCTCCCGCTGCCGCCGCGCGCCCACGAAGGCCAGCACCGCCGCGGCCCCGGACAGCACGCACAGGGGCCAGGACACCCAGGGTGCCGCTCCGCCCAGCGCCGCCGGCCCCAGGACCACCAGCGCCGCGAGCGCCGCTTCGGCGAGGACCGTGTACCGGGAGACGCGGAGAGGGCCAGGAGCCATGCGAGGCGCGCGAGTATGTCACGCCCGTCACGCGCCCCGGCCCCGTCCTCCCAGCCAGGGGACACGCCGCCCGGACGCCTCCTCCCTCCAGGGAGGCTTCAGGGCCACCGAATGAACGGGCCCACCGGGACACCGCTTGCATCCGGGGACCCATCTGGCATCTTCGCCCGACCCCATGCGTCGCTTCCTGCTTACCGCCGCCGTCCTCTGCGCTTCCCTCTCCGGACTCACCGCGTGCAAGAGCAGTTGCCGCGAGCTGTCCGAGAAGCTCTGTGAGTGCGCCTTGAACTCGGTGGAGAAGCAGTCCTGCCGGCAGCGCGCCGCCGACGAAGAGAAGCGCGTGGAGCCCACCGCCGAGGATGAGCTCGCCTGCGAGGCGAAGCTCGACGGCTGCGACTGCCGCACCATCGAGACCGAGGAAGGCAAGAAGGCCTGCGGTCTCGCGCGCTGAGCGCCGTCCGCTGACGACGGCGCGGGGCCCGCCCGCGGACCTACGCTCCCGGTGCCATCCGCGCCGGAGCCGCCCGCGCGGAGTCCCCGCCCTCCACCCACGGCTGGAGCCCGCGCTTCACCTTCGCGCGCCACGGCGTCTCCACCCACCGGTGCACCGCCACGGACGCCGGCACCAGCACCACCAACAGCACGGCCAGGAAGCGCGAGGGCGACGTCAGGTCCACGTAGCGCTCCAGCCAGTGCACGAACTCGCTGACCGGGTACTGGAGCAGGTACAGCGCGTAGCTGGCCCCGCCCAGGTGCACCAGCCACGGCCGCGCGAGCAGCCGGCCCAGGGGGCCTCCGCCCCGCGCGAGCCCGTACACCAGCAGCGCGGACGCGGGCGCCAGCAGCGCGTTGTGCATCAGCGGATACGGGATCCACCCACCCTGGGAGAACCCCGCGAGCAGCAGCGCCGCGCCCGCCAGCGCCATCACCGCGCCGGAGCGCGGAGGGCGGGAGGCCGCCCGCTCCCGCACGAAGACGAGCCCCAGGAGCACGCCCAGGAGGAACTCCGGCAGGCGCAGCAGCGGGTTGAACTTCACCACCGACAGCCAGAGGCCCGTGAACGCCACGTCCAGCGTGCCCGGCCCGTCCGGACGCAGGGCCACGTAGAGCACCGGCGGCACCAGCCCGAGCAGCCACACCCCCACCAGGGCCGCCGTCATCCGCGCGCCCCGGAAGGGCGCCAGCCGCCGGGCCAGCGCGGGGAACACCGCGTAGAAGAAGGCCTCCACCGACACGGACCAGGACGGCGGGTTCCAGTAGAGCGCCAGCCGGGGCACCCAGGCCTGGAGCAGCGCCAGCGTGGTGAGGCCCGCGGTGCCCAGCTTCGCGGCGGCGACCGGCAGCGAGTTCACCGCCAGCGACGCCCCCATGGTGGGCGCCGCAGACAGCAGGAACATCAGCAGGAACACCGGGTAGACGCGCGCCACGCGCGCGCTCCAGAAGGCCCGGGGCGCGGTCCCCATCCCGCCGCCCGCGTCCACGTAGTTGTACGCGAGCACGAAGCCGGACAGCAGGAAGAACACCCCCACGGAGGCGTAGCCGGAGCCCACCAGGTGGACCACCCACTCCGGCGCCACGTCCTTCAGGCACGCGGTCCCGAAGTGGAAGAGCACCACGTGCAGGGCCGCCAGGAAGCGCAGCCCCGTCAACGCATCCAGCGCGCCACCCGGCTGCTGCTTCATCGACGGCCGATGCCGAAGTAGGTGAAGCCCTGCTCACGCATGCGCGCGGGCTGGAAGATGTTGCGGCCGTCGAAGACCACCGGCGACTTCATCAGCGACTTCATGCGCGCGAAGTCCGGGTGGCGGAACTCGTTCCACTCGGTGACGACGAACAGGCCGTCCACGCCCTCCAGCGCGTCGTAGGGCACGTCCGCGTAGCGGATGCGGTCGCCGAAGACGCGCTTGGACGCGTGCGCGGCCACCGGGTCATGGGCGATCACCTGCGCGCCCTTGCCGATGAGGCCTTCGATGACCTCGATGGCCGGCGCCTCGCGCATGTCGTCCGTCTTCGGCTTGAACGCCAGCCCCCAGACGCCGAACTTCTTGCCCTCCAGCGACCCGTAGTGCTTCACGGCCTTGCTCACCAGCAGCTTCTTCTGGCGCTCGTTGGTGCGCTCCACCGCGCGCAGCAGGTCCAGCTCCAGGCCGTACTCACGCGCCGTGGTGACCAGCGCCTTCACGTCCTTGGGGAAGCAGGAGCCGCCGTAGCCCACCCCCGGGAAGAGGAACGGGTAGCCGATGCGCTTGTCCGCGCCCAGGCCCTTGCGCACGAAGTCCACGTCCGCGCCCACCTTCTCGCAGAGCGCGGCCACGTCGTTCATGAAGGAGATGCGCGTCGCCAGCATCGCGTTGGCCGCGTACTTCGTCAGCTCCGCGGAGCGCGTGTCCATGAACAGGATGGGGTTCTCCGTGCGCACGAACGGCGCGTAGAGCTCTCCCATCAGCTGCCGGGCCCGCTCGGAGTCCGCGCCAATGACGACGCGGTCCGGCTTGAGGAAGTCGTCCAGCGCGGCGCCCTCCTTGAGGAACTCCGGGTTGGACACGACGTCGAACTCCACCTGCGTCACCTTGGAGATGGCGTCGCGCACCTTGTCCGCGGTCCCCACCGGCACGGTGCTCTTGTCCACCACCACCGTGTACTGCTTCATCGCGCGGCCAATCTGCTGCGCCGCCGCGAGCACGTACTGGAGGTCCGCTTCGCCGCTCTCGCCCTCCGGCGTGCCCACCGCGATGAACACGGCCTGGGCATTCGCCACGCCCTCCGCCAGGTTCGTCGTGAACGTGAGGCGCTTCTCCTTCACGTTCTTGCGGATCAGCTCCTCCAGACCCGGCTCGTAGATGGGGACCTGCCCATCCTGGAGCATGCGGATCTTCCGCTCGTCGATGTCCACGCATGCGACGTCGTTGCCCGAGTCCGCGAAACAGGTACCCGCGACGAGTCCGACGTAGCCCGATCCGATAATGGCAATGCGCATTCTTGAAGTGTCCTGGTTTCGACAGGTGGCGTCATGAACTCATACGCCGACAGGCGCACCGAAAGAAAGCCCGGGGGCGATGGACGCCGAGCGGCCGGACAGCCTCATCGCCCCGTGAGAAGGCGGCGCAGCCGGTCCACGCCTCTCAACGCGGAAGAACGCCCGGGGGTGCTCACCGGACCCACCACCCCCCGGTCCAGCAGCTCCCGGGTCGCGCGGCGCAGCGGAGGGAAGGCGGCGGTGGCCGCGCCCTCCGCTTCCGGGAACAACCGCGCGACGATGGCGAGCGACGTGTAGAGGGCGCGCTCCAGGCCGAACGCCTCCGCGCGCGTCAGCAGCGCCGGGACGTCCAGGGGACGCGAATACACGCCGCCCATCCACGTGGCGCCGGTGATGAGCTCCCGCAGGTCCACGTACGACAGCCACGGCACGTCGTAGCCGTGGTGGGCCTGGTCCAGCGCGGTGAGCAGCAGCGCGTCCTCCAGCTCCGGACGGAAGACGGACTGCCCGTAGACCTTCATGGGTCGCGCGCGGTCGAAGATGCCGGCCAACTGCTCACGTCGGCTCGCGCCCAGCACGTCCGCGTACAGGTAGATGGGGGTGCGGCCGTCGGACACCACGCGCGCGGCGCCGCTGTTCGTGGTGTCCGCTTCGGGGACGAACTCGTGGTTGGACAGGTAGCCGGCGAAGCCGTCCACGTCCATGCGGCGCACCAGCACCTGGATGTCCAGCACGGGCCGGAAGCCCACGTGCGGATAGAGCGCCTCCGCGAAGGCGGCGCCGCCCAGGAGCAGCAGCTTGCGGCCCTCCAGCTGGTCCACGATGCGCTTGAAGTGCACCAGCTTCATGACGTTGTCGTTCACGGAGCCGGTGTAGATGGACATCATCCGGTCGCGGGCCCACTCCGGCGCCTCGCCCCCGCCCATCCGGTACTCCAGGTTGTACGCCGCGAGCGGTGCCAGCCCCTGCGAGATGGCCCAATCGACATAGGCCTCCCACGGTGCGCCCCGGAGCTTTCCGCGCGGGGGCTCGAAGGAGGACAGGACCCGGAAGGTATCGAGGAGGCTGGGCGCCATGGTGCGGCACCTTTAATGGTCCGGGCCTGCCCGCCGCAATCACCGTCTTGCGGCGCGCACGCGGAGCTGGGGCCTGGACATCACTCGCGTCCCACTCCGGGACGGGCCGCTCGTGGCCCTGGCGGGCGCACGGGCCTGGGTTCCCCTGCCTCCGGCGCGCTCCGGAGCGGGCCCCCGAAGCCCCGCAGCCGCCGCAGCGCGTACCGCACCATGGGCCCTGCCCGGGGGGCCAGCGCGAGCTTCGCGGCGACCCACGCGGGCTTGCTCCGGGCGAGCTCCGCCTCCACGAGCCGGGGCCCGGAGAACAGCCGGACCGCCAGCACCCGCTGCCACCGGGGCGGGGCCAGGGCCTTCAGCACCCAGGGAGGCACGGGCGCGTCCAGGAGCCGGTGCGCGGCGTCCCACGCGTACCAGACCAGGTGGGGCAGACCGCTCTGCCTCGCGCGCGTCACCACCCGGTCCCAGTCGAGCGTGGGGTGGGCCCTGGCCAGCAGCTTCAGGTCGAACAGCCATGCCAGCCGCTGCAGCAGGTGATTGCTCGCGTGCAAGGCCAGGTACACGGCCTCGTCCTCGGGGCACAGGTAGCGCACGCGCTGGCCGTCCAGCTCCGCGTCCCGGGCCCGCGCCACCAACGCGTCACCCTCCAGCGCCTGTCCGTAGCCCGCGAGGGCGCGGTAGTGCAGCTCCACCAGCCCGTCGGGGCTGGAGAGCTCGACGTGGTGCGTGTCGTCCCGGTCCATGTCCCCGGCCCTCGTCGTCAGGCCCAGCCCCTCCAGCGCGTGCACGGAGCAGAGCACCCGGGCGCGCGCGACGAGCAGATCCACGTCCGTCGTGGCCCGCTGGAGGGGCTCCGGGTAGAGCCTGCGCGCGAGCCCGTAGCCCTTGAGCAGCACCGGCGTCACGCCCACCTCCGCCAGGGCCGCGAGGCTCTTCGCGAGCAGCGCCCGCACCCGCATGCCCCGCGCCGCGCCCGCCAGCGCCTCGCGGCGAAGCAGCGCCTGCGCGTCCGGGGTCAGCCGCCAGTCCGCGCGGGCGAGCGCGTGCTCGACGAAGCCCGCGAGGCCGTGGCGGACAGCGGACTTCACCAACGCGTCACAGGCACCGGCCTCCGTGGGCGCGGGGGCGGCGGGCGCCGCCGGCCAGGCCTGGAGCAAGGACAACAGGGCCACGGAGGTCGTCATGCGCTCACCGCCGCAGCGCGATGATGCGCCCGGGCTCGGCGGCCTCCAGGGCCACCAGCTGCCCGGCGCGTTCGGCCACCACGTCCGCGAGCACCTCCAGCGCCAGCTCCTCGTCCCGGTCGATGGTGGAGCGCCCGTCGCGCCAGACCAGGCGCAGGACGCCGAGCAGCGCCTCTCCGTCCTTCACGTCGATGCGCACCTCCAGCGCGGCGGCGGAGCCGGCCGCGGGATCCTTCGACTCGAAGATGACGCCTCCGCCCGGCTCCTCATGCGGGCGGCGCAGGCGCAGCTCCACCTGGGACGTGGACATGCCGCCGGACAGCGGGCGCACGGCGTTCCACACCTCCTGGAACGAACCGGCCGCGCGCACCGCGGCGGTGACGGAGCGCACCAGCGTGCGCAGCTCGTGGTTGTGCTGGCGCGTCTGCTGGACGGCGCCCACGTGGCGCATGTCCAGGTAGCCCAGCTTGCGCATCAGCACCACGATGACGACGCCCATGCCGCAGAGCAGCAGCGCGCTCTGCGTGCTGTTGGCGAAGTGGAGCCCCAGCGCGGTGAGCATGAAGAGCGTGCACAGCGCGTAGAGCACCAGCACGGTGGTGCGGTGGGAGAGCAGCAGGCGGCTCATCAGCCGGTGGTGGATGTGCTCCTTGTCCGCGCTGAACATCGGTCTGCCCAGCAGCGAGCGGCGCACCATGGCCAGCAGCGTGTCCATGATGGGCAGGCCCAGCGCCATCACCGGCACGAGCAACGCCACCGCGGTGCCGCTCTTCGACGACGTCTTGATGGACACCGCCGCGAGCACGAAGCCCAGGAACATGCTGCCCGTGTCCCCCATGAAGATGGAGGCCGGGTTG
Source organism: Corallococcus silvisoli (assembly GCF_009909145.1). Taxonomy (NCBI): domain Bacteria; kingdom Pseudomonadati; phylum Myxococcota; class Myxococcia; order Myxococcales; family Myxococcaceae; genus Corallococcus; species Corallococcus silvisoli. The sequence continues at coordinate 220,278 of NZ_JAAAPJ010000001.1, read as the reverse complement.
AAGTTGAACACCAGGAACCCAAGGATGGCGCCCGCGAGCGCGGCCATCAGCAGGCACAGCAGCACGTCCCCGCGCATCAGCGCGAGCAGGAAGTGGGTGCCCACCCCGAAGAACGCGACCCCGCCCGCCAGCCCGTCCAACCCGTCGATGAGGTTGAGCGCGTTGATGACGCCCACCACCCACAGCAGCGTCAGGGGCAGGCTGAGCAGCCCCAGCGTCAGCTCCGCGCCGAACGGGTTGGCCAGCACCTCGATGCGGAACCCCAGCGCGTAGAGGCCCAGCGCCACCGCGAACTGCACGGAGAACTTCAGCTTCGCGCCCGCCCCCTTGAGGTCGTCGTAGAGGCCCAGCGCCGCGATGATGCCGCCGCCGACGAAGAGCCCCACGATGAGCGCCGTCTGCGAGACGAACTGGTCCCCCACGCCCGAATCCACCAGGAACAACGCGCACAGCGGCGCGAAGAAGCCCCCCACGATGCCAATCCCGCCCAACCGGGGGATGGGCCGCACGTGCACCTTGCGGCTGGAGTTCGCCTGATCCAACCAGCCCCACGCCAACGCGCGCTCACGCACGCCCCACGTGAGCGCCAGCGCCACGACGAGCGATACGAGGAAGGCGACGAAGAAGGTGATCATGCGGGGAGAACGTCCACCCCACATCGTGACGGCCCTCTATGCAACGCGTCAACGTCCCGGCGGCGCAGGTGCGGAACGACTCGCCTGCCTACCTGCTTCCAAGAGAGCCGACACGCAGGACTTCTTCGTAAAGCGACAGGGTGCGGGTGGCGATGTCGGGCCAGGTGAGTCCCTGGACTTGAGCCTGGGCCGCGCGGCGCAGCGCCTGTCGCAGGGCCGTGTCCCGCGCGAGCGTGCGCACCGCGTGCACCAGGGCGTCCACGTCCCCGATGGGGACGAGGAAGCCCGTGCGGCCGGGGTGCACGACGGAGGGCGCCACGCCCACGGGGGTGGAGACGGGCACGAGCCCGGAGGCCATGGCCTCCACCAGCGCCATGCCGTAGCCCTCCGCGTGACTGGGGAAGAGCAGCACCTCCTCCCGCGCGAGCAGGCCGGGCAGCGTCGCGTGGGCGTAGTGCGGCACCACGCGCAGGCGCGGCTGGAGGGGCGCGGGGAAGGCGGCGCGGACCTCCGCTTCGGGGGTGCCGGTGCCGTACAGGGTCAGGGTGAAGTCGAGCCCCCAGGCGTGCAGCCGGCTCGCGGCGGCGATGACGTCCTCGCGTCCCTTGCGCTGGATGAAGGTGCCCACGGTCGCGAGGCGCAGCGGTCCGTCCGGAGGTGGCGCGGGCGCGGGCAGTCCGTGGAAGGCCTCCGCGAGGCCGTGGGGGATGAGGCTCAGCTTCGGCGCGGGGACGCGCAGCCGTTCACGCGCGTAGGCGGCATCCGCTTCGTTGAGGAGCACGGAGCGGTCCGCGAGGCGCAGCGTCTGCGCCACTTCCCAGAGGCGGAAGCCCCCGTGGTACAGCGGGTACTTCCAGCTCAGGCGCGCCTTGCCCTCGCGCGCGTCGGCGCGGAGCTGTTCGGAGACGGTGTGCTCCAGGCCGTGGCTGCGCGTCACCAGCGCGTGGCGCGCGGCGGCGCCGGGGCGGCCCGCGCGGGCCCAGGGCCAGGCGTCGCCGGTGGTGACGTCGAGCACGTCGTAGTTCCTTGCGGCGCGGGCGAGGTGCGCGGAGAGGATCCACGGGAAGCGGAGGTTGTGGAGCGCGGAGTGGTGCCGCTCCCCGGGGAAGGCCTCGCCGTAGCTGTAGTAGTCCACGGTGCAGCCCCGGGCCTGGAGCGCCCGGCCCAGCGCGAGCGTCACGCCGGGCGCACCCAGGTCCTGGGACAGCGGGTGGTGGATGGCCAGGAGCACGCGCATGCGCGCGCTTCATAGCAGGCGCTCCTCACATCTGCGGGCCCGCGAGCAGCGCCGCGCCAATGGCGCCGGACAAGTCCCCCAGCGTCGACACATGCATCGCGGGCCTGCGCTCCGTGATGAACAGGTGCGGGTACATGGCGTCCTGGATGCGGCCCAGGTAGGCCGGCCCCAGCCGGGACCCCAGCCCGCCTCCGATGACGATGGCCTCCAGGTCCAGCAGGTTGATGACGGACGCGAGCGTCGCGCCCAGCATCTCGATGGCCCGGTCGATGAGCCGCGTCGCCAGCGGATCCTTCTCCTTCAGCGCCCGCGCCCACACGCCGCTCGACAGGCGCGTGCGGTGCTTCTCGCGCATGATGTCGAACAGGACCGTCTTCTCCCCTTTCCTCGCCGCGCTGCGCGCCTTGCGCTCCATGGACGCCCGGCCCGCGTAGGCCTCCATGCAGCCGCGCCGGCCGCAGCCACAGCGCGCGCCGTTGGGCTTCACCACCATGTGGCCAATCTCACCGGCGGCCCCCTGCCCCCGCCATGGCACGCCATTGAGCACCAGCCCGCCGCCAACGCCCGTGCCCCACCACACGCCCAGCAGTGAGCGGTAGTCGCGCCCCGCGCCCAGCTTGTACTCGGCGGCGACCGCGACCTGCACGTCGTTGCCCAGCACCACCTTGCCGCCCACGAGGTCGCCCAGGTCCGAGGCGAGCGGATACGGCGCCTCCCACCCCCCCGCCACGTTGGCCGTGTGCGCGAGCGTGCCGCTGTTGGCATCCACCGCGCCTGGAGCGCCCACGCCCACCCCGGCGAGCTTCGCGGGCTCGATGCCCGCCGTCTTCGCCGCTTCGCCCAGCGTGCCGTAGAGTTCCTTCACGATCACGTCCGGGCCGCCCTCGGCGGGAGTCAGGTGGCGGGCCCGGCCCAGCACCTCGCCGCTCGCGTCCACGACGACGGCTTCAATCTTGGTGCCGCCCAGGTCGATGCCTCCCCATGCGCGAGCCGCGTCCTTCGGTGTCCCGTTCGTGGCTCCGTGCCCGTTCTTCGCTGAAGCGTCGGCCATGTCGCGCCCCCTGGTTCGCGGCGCACTGGTGGCCGCACGCGGCACAATCTGCGCAGTGGCGTTCCCGCAGGGGCCGCCGTGCCGGGAACCCCCGGGGCCGCTCGCCCGCTCCCCGGGGCTGCATCCGGGCCCTTCCGCCTCGGAGGAGAACCGCGCGCCCTCCTCCTCCGGCCCTTGTTCGCCGGAAGCAAGGGCGCATATAGGCTTGAGCGCCAGTCCCCTTCGTGGAGCGCCCCGCCTTCCCATGAGCAGCCGTCCCACCTCCACGCCCGACGCACCGGAGCTGGGCACGTCGGACGTGAAGGTCCGCGCCCAGCGCTCCATCATCGCGCTGGGCCTGCGGACGCTCGGCTCCCTGGGGCTGCGCGTGGTGAGTTCGCTCGCCCTGTCGCACCTGCTGTTCCCGGGGGACTACGGCGCGTTCGCCATCGTCGCCTTCACCGCCGCGATGGGCGCGTTCCTGGGGGACCTGGGCCTCAGCGCCTCGCTGGTGCGCCAGCAGCACGAGCCCACCCAAGATGAGATCAGCACCGCGTTCTGGAGCCACCAGGCGTTCACCGTCCTCATCGTGGGCGTGCTCTTGTTGCTCGCGCCGTGGCTGTCGCGCTCGTACGACCTGGGCCCTTCGGGCGCGTCGATGGTGAGCGTGATGGCGCTGGGGTTGTTCTTCCACTCGCTGCGAGTGATTCCCATCATGGTGCTGGAGCGTCAGCTCCACTTCCCCAAGCTCGCGCGCATCGAGCTCATCGAGGGCATCGCGCAGACGGCGGCCACCATCCTGCTGGCGTGGTTGCACTGCGGCGCGTGGTCGCTCATCGGCGGAGGGCTGGTGCGAGGCGGCCTGGGCATGTTGATGCTCTGGGCGGCGGCGGGCTGGAGGCCGAGGGGCGCGTTCCGGTGGGACATCGTGAAGCGGCTGCTCGCCTTCGGCATCTGGTTCCAGCTCACCGGCATCATCCCCGCCGCGCTCCAGGGTTGGATTCCGCTCGTGGTGGGGCGCATGGAGGGCAAGGACGCGGTGGGGCTGGTGAACTGGGCGAGCGCCCTGGCCTCCGTGCCGCTGGCGCTGAGCAGCGTCCTCACGCGCGTCGCGTATCCGGCCTACAGCCGCATGCAGCAGGATCCGGTCGCGCTGGCGGAGTACCTGCGCACGTCCATCCGGCGCGTCAGCGCGGTCCTGTGCCTGGCCATCCCCTTCGGTGTCATCGCGCTGCCGCCCTTCATCCCGGTGGTCTTCGGAGCGCGCTGGAGCCTCGCGTCCACGCTGGTGCAGTGGTTCACCATCGAGGCCTCGATGCAGGCGGTGCAGGGCCTGCTGCACTCGCAACAGCACGCCAGCGGACACGCGCGGGAGCGGATGTACGTCGCCACCGCCGCCAGCCTCGCGCGCTTCGCCCTGGGGGCGCTCGCGGTGATGCGGTGGGGCATCGTCGGCGTCGGGGTGAGCGCGACGGTCATCACGCTCACCGAGCTGTGGGTGACGGCGCGGCTGGTGGCGCGACGCAACCCGAGCCTGTCGCGGCTCGAGTTCGAGGTGATGGAGCCGTTCCTCACGGTGGGCGCGCTGCTCGCGCTGGCGCTGGGGCTCTCCCGGCTCGCGATGGGAGAGGATGGCCTGCTGGTGCAGGCGCTGGTGGCGGCGGGCGTGCTGACCGCGCTGGTGCTCGCGCGCGAAGCCACGCGGCGCGGCCTGTCGCTGCTGGGGGAGCTGCGCGGCCTCGTCCAGCAGGTGCGCGCGAGGCGGGCGCCGCCGTGAGCCGTCCCGCGGCCCCGACGTGGCACCTGCTGACCGGCGAGTATCCGCCCGCGCCCGGCGGAGTCTCCGACCATTCGAGGAGCATCGCCCAGGCGCTGGTGAAGGCGGGGGAGACGGTGCGGGTGTGGACCCCGGGGACCGAGGCCGTCACGGAGGAGCAGGGCGTCACGGTGCACCGCTGGCCCGGCCTCTTCACGCCGCTGGGCTTGCCGCGCCTGACACGGGAGCTGGATGCGTATCCGGGCCCCCGGAGGCTCTTGCTCCAGTACGTACCGCATGCGTTCGGCTGGAAGGCGATGAACGTGCCGTTCTGCGCGTGGTTCGCGGCGAGGCGGCAGGACGAGCGCGAGCTGTTCCTCCACGAAGCGGTGTACCCATGGAGCGCGGGTGCGCCGTGGCGGCATCAGGTGCTCGCGGGCGTCACACGCGTCATGTTGCGCACGCTGGCGCATGGCGTGGGGCGCGCCTACGTCTCCATCCCCGCGTGGGCGGAGCATCTTCCGGAGCCGCTGCGCACGCGAGCCCGGTGGTGTCCCATCGCCAGTCCCCTGCCCCTCGAGGTCTCGCGGGAGGCCGTGCGAGCGGTGCGCGAGGCGTTGGGGGGGACACCGTGCGTGGCGCACTTCGGCACCTATGGCGCGGCCATCGCGAAGCCACTGGAGGCGGTGCTCGTCCCGTTGTTGCAGCGCGATGAACGGCGACAGGCGCTGCTGCTGGGCCGGGGCAGCCAGGGCTGGTGCGGCACCATCGCGCGGAGGCATCCCGCGCTGGCCCGCAGGCTCCACGCGAGGGACGGCCTGTCACCGGAGGACGTCGCCGCGCACCTGAGCGCGGCGGAGGTGTTGTTGCAGCCGTACCCGGATGGCGTCAGCGCGCGGCGCAGCAGCGCGATGGGAGGCCTGGGCCTGGGCCTCCCCATCGTCACCCACACCGGACACCTGACCGAACCGCTGTGGCGTGAGCTGCGCCCCGTGGCGCTCGCGGACGACGCATCCCCCGGTGCGTTGTTGGAGCTCGTGGAGCACCTGCTGGGGCACGGTGAGGAGCGCCGGGCCCTGGGTGAGCGGGCGGGCCGCGTCTACCGTGAGCACTTCGCCCTGGAGCACACGGTGGCGCATCTGCTGCGTCAGGCCCCTCCTGTGTTCAGGGACAGCCCGTGAGTGCCTTGCGACTGAAGGTCCTGATGGATCCGCGCGAGGAGGGCTGGCCCAGCATGGACCTGGTGGGCGAAGCGCTCGCGGAAGGGCTGACGGCCTTTCCCGCCGAGGTCGACGTCGCCCGTGTGCGGCCGTCCATCCCTCGCGTCCTGCGAGGACTGCCCCGCGTGGGCAGCCGCAAGGCCGCCTTCAACGGGGACCGGCTGCTCACACGCTTCGGCCTCTACCCCACGCGCCTGCTGCGAGAGCGCCGGGGCCCTGATGCGTTCCACGTCGTGGACCACACCTACGCGCAGCTCGTCCACGCGCTGCCAGCGGACCGCACCGGCGTCTTCTGCCATGACCTGGATGCCTTCCGCTCCGTCCTGGAACCCCACCGCGAACCACGGTCGGCGTGGTTCCGCCTGATGGCGCGCACCACGCTCAAGGGGCTGGAGCGCGCGGCCATCGTCTTCCACGGCACGCAGCAGGTGCGGGAGGAGCTGCTCGCGCACAGCGTGGTGCCTCCCGAGCGGCTGGTGTGGGCTCCGTACGGCGTGTCACCAGAGTACCGGCCGGCCCCTGTTCCCGGAGACGCCAGCGACGCGGTGCTCGCGCCGCTTCACGGACGCCCGTACCTGCTGCATGTCGGAAGCGCCATCCGCCGCAAGCGCCTGGACGTGCTCTTCGACGTCTTCGCGGCGCTGCGCGCACGGCACCCGGACCTCATGCTGGTGCAACAGGGCGGAGACCTGGACACGGCGCAACAGGCGCGGGTCGCACGGCTCGGCTTGGAGGATGCGCTGCTGCGGCCGCCCCGGCAGGAGCGAGCCACGCTCGCGGGCCTCTACCGCAAGGCGCGCGCGGTGCTGGTCCCCAGCGAGGCGGAAGGCTTCGGGTTGCCGGTCATCGAAGCCCTGGCTTGTGGCGTCCCCGTGGTGGCCAGCGACCTGCCCGTGCTGCGCGAAGTGGGCGCCGACGCCTGCACGTACTGCCCGGTGGGAGACGTGGCCGCGTGGACGGACACGGTGGATGCATTGCTCACCGGGCGCGGCCCCGCGCCGGAGCCGGAGACGCGGCGAGCCCGGGCCGCACGCTTCACCTGGAGCGCCCACGCGCGCACGGTGCTGGACGCGTACCTGCATCGCCTTGACCGGCCCGGACGGGTCTGATTCGGTCGCTTCCGCGTGCGCATCCTGTTCCTCAACCCCGTGGGAATCCTGGGCGGCGCCGAGCGCGCGCTCGTCGATCTCCTCGCCTGTCTGCGCAAGATGGAGCCCGCGCTGTCGCTGCACCTCATCGCGGGCACGGACGGGCCACTCGTGGAGCTTGCCCGGGGCCTCGGCGTGGAGACCCGCGTGCTCGCGCTTCCCGACTCCCTGGCCGCGCTCGGCGACAGTGGACTGAGGGGCCAGGGCCGGGCCGGCCTCTGGCGCTTCACGCGCGACCTGGCTCCCACGCCGCTGATGCTGGCCCGCTACGGCCTGGAGCTCCGGCGCGCGGTGCGCGACGTGGCGCCCGACCTGATCCATTCCAATGGCATCAAGACGCACCTGTTGAGCGCGGCCACCACCGGGCTCGCGATTCCGCTCGTGTGGCACGTGCACGACTTCCTCGGTGAACGTCCCCTCGTGCGCCGTGCCCTCATGGGGATGCGGCTCCTGGCGTCGGCCGCCATCGCGAACTCGCAGGCCGTGGGCGAAGACGCGCGCGCCGTGCTCGGGGAGGTGCCCGTGCACGTCGTCCCCAACGGCGTGGACGTGGAGCGGTTCTCCCCGGGTCCTGGTGACGGCGCGCACCTAGATGAACTGGCGGCGCTGCCCCCCGCGCCGCCGGGGACGCCGCGCGTGGGGCTGGTGGCGACCTACGCACGCTGGAAGGGGCACGACGTCTTCCTGGAGGCCGCGGCCCTGCTGACGCGTCAGCGACCGGACCTCCCCGTGCGCTTCTATCTCGTGGGCGCCCCGCTCTACCGCACGGCGGGCTCGCAGTTCACCGAAGCGGAGCTGCGCGAGTGGGTGGAGCGCCACGGCCTGACGGGCCGCGTGGGCTTCGTGCCCTTCCAGCCCGAGCCCGCCCGCGTCTACCGGGACCTGGACGTCTTCGTGCACGCGAGCACCCGCCGCGAACCCTTCGGCCTCACCATCGCGGAGGCGCTCGCCTGCGGCCGTGCCGCCGTCATCTCGCGGTCCAGCGGCGCCGCGGAGTCGCTGCGGAACGAAGCGGACGTCCTGGCCATCGCCCCCGGAAACGCGAACACGCTCGCGGCGGCGCTGCGCCGGCTGTTGGAGGACGAAGGCCTGCGAGACACCCTGGCCTTCTCTGCCCGCGCGACCGCCGTCTACCGCTTCTCCCGCGAGCGCTACACCCGGGACATCCTCGAGGTGTACCGGGGCCTCGTCTCCCCGCGAGGACATTCATGAAGCGCCCCTGGAAGCTCGTCACCGTCTCGCACTCGTATGTCGTCACCCTCAACCGGCGGCTGGCCAACGAGATGACCCGCGTGGGAGCGGGCCGCTGGGATGTCACCGCCGTGGCGCCTCGCGCCTTCCATGGGGATCTGGGCCCGCTGGTGCTCCAGCGCGACGCCACCGAGTCCGTGAACCTGGAGGCCGTGCGCGTCTTCTTCAGCCGCTCCCTGCACGGCTTCGTCTACGGACCCGAGCTGCGCGCACGGCTGTCGGACGGCGTGGATCTGGTGCACGCATGGGAGGAGCCCTATGTGTTCTCGGGCCTGGAGGTGGCGCTGCTGACACCGCGCCACGTGCCGCTCGTCTTCTGCACGTTCCAGAACCTGGCCAAGCGCTATCCCCCACCCTTCGCGCAGGCCGAGCGTTTCGTGGTGCGCCGCGCCGCGGGGTGGATCGCCTGGGGCCAGACCGTACACGACACGCTCCTCGCCCGGCCCGGCTATGCGCTGCGTCCCTCGCGCTTCATCCCCGTGGGAGTGGACGTGGAGCACTTCCAGCCATCGCCTGAAGCAGGCCGCGCCTTCCGCGAGGGCCTCGGCTGGAAGCACGAAGGACCTCCCGTGGTGGGCTGCCTGGGGCGCTTCGTTCCGGAGAAGGGCCTGCGCCTGCTCATGGGCGCGCTCGACGCCCTGCGCACTCCGTGGCGTGCCCTCTTCGTCGGTGGCGGCCCCATGGAAGGAGAGCTGCGCGCATGGGCGGAGCGCCATGGAGATTCCGTGCGCATCGTCACGGGCGTCAAGCACGCGGAGGTCCCTCGCGCGCTCAACGCGATGGACGTGCTCTGCGCGCCCAGCCAGACGACGCCCGCGTGGAAGGAGCAGTTCGGCCGGATGCTCGCGGAGGCCTTCGCGTGTGGCGTGCCCGTGTTCGCCAGTGACTCGGGAGAGATTCCGCACACCGTGGGGGACGCCGGTCGAATCCTTCCGGAGGCGGATGGCAACGCGTGGACCGCCGCGCTCGCGGAGCTGTTGGAGAGCCCCGCCCTGCGCCAGGAGCTGGCCGCGAGGGGCCGCGAGCGCGCGACGTCTCGCTTCGCATGGCCGGTGGTTGCCCGGGCGCACCTCGACTTCTTCGAGCAGGTGCTCCAGCGGGGCACCTGAAGCTCACGCCTCCAGCCGCGCCACCACCGCCGCCGCCATGGCGTCCCACGTCCAGGCCCGAAGCTCCGACGACAGCGCGGCCACGCCGGGCATCCACTCCCCGCCCTGGGCTCGCCATGACTCCAGGCGCCGCACCAGCTCCGCCACGTCCTCGGGGTCTTCCAGCAGCAACCCCTGGAGCGAAGGCGGATAGCGCTCCGCCACGCCCGCCGAACGGCTCACCAGCGCGGGGATGCCCACGCACAGCGCCTCGTGCACGCCCAGCCCATAGGACTCATAGCGCGTGGGTGACACGAGCAGATCCGCGGCGGCCAGCAGGCGAGGCACGTCTTCACGGAAGCCCAGGAAGCGGATCCGTCCGTCCAGCCCCTGCTCGCGCGCGGCGCGCTCCCAGGTCTCGCGTTGCGCGCCCGTCCCCACCACGCACAAGTCCACGTCCCACTCAGGCCGCGAGCACAGGCGCGCCCAGGCCTGGAAGAGCGTGTCGAAGCCCTTGCGCCGGTCGCCCAGCGCGCCCACGAACAGCGCCACGCGCCGTTCGGCGGACCAGCCCAGCGACGCCCGGGCCTCGCGGCGGAGCTCGGGAGACGTGGACGCGAAGCGCGCGGGGTCGCCGCCCAGGTACACGACGTGGACGCGGGAGGCGTCCACGCCCGTCGCGGCCAGCAGGTCCTGCCGCGTGCGCTCCGAGTTCGCGAGGATGATGCGTGCGCGGCGCAGCGCGCGTTGTTCGCGGCGCAGATACACGCGGTGGCTCACGTGTCCCTTGAGCCGGCGCAGGGGATTCCCGACGGGCTCGGGGGCATGCGCGCCGTGGACGTAGTGGACCCAGTTGGCGGCGGGCACCTCGCAGTTGCCGCCGTTGGCCACCACCTGCCCCCCTTGCGCCAGCGTGCGCGCGGCCCAGAAGCGCCCCACCGCGTCGAGCAGCGGCTCACCCAGGAGGTACGCATTCGCGGGCTTGGGCACGCGGACGAAGCGCACGTTGGGGTAGCGCAGGAGCGAGTCCTCCACCCGATACGCCACCAGCCGCACCGGCCCGCCCTGGCGCGCGAGCCAGTCCGCCAGCGCGAGGTTCGCGCGGTCCATGCCTCCGGTGGACACGAAGTCACCGGCGATGAGGGTGTACGGCCGCATTCCGGTTCCAGTACGCACTGAAGAAGGCCGCGTTGAGCAGCCAGAACTCCATGCCCATCTGGCTCATGAAGAATTGATAGCTGAAGGTCTGGGCCAGCGCGCCCAGGTCGTACGCGAAGAGGAGGCTGCCCCAGAGCCAGAACTCGCCCTGCGAGTCATCGCGGCGCCGGGCCACCTGGAAGCCCCACCCCAGCGTCGCCAACAGCGCGAGCGGGTAGCAGACGAGCCCCAGCCATCCGCCGTCGTAGGCCCAGGCCGTCCACTGAATCTCCGCCCAGAGCGGCGGGTTGGCGCGGTCGCTGTTGTCGCCGAAGTAGGCGTTGGCCATGCCGTAGCGGCCCAGGCCCGCGCCCAGCGGGAACTCCGGAAGGACCTCCTCGAAGGTGCTGTCGAGGAAGCGGCCCCGGTTGGCCTGATACACCTGCGAGGGCCCGGATGCGGTGAGCGTGCTCCACCGCGAGAGCACCGCGTCGCCGCCGACGGCGACCGCCCAACCAAAGGCCACCACCGCGAAGCCGCCCACGACGCCGGCCAGCGCCATGAGGCGCACCCACCGGCCACTCACGGTGAGCACCAGCCCCATGGCGGCCATGCACACCAGCAGCGTCACGGCCGCGACGCGGACCTGTCCCAGGTACAGGCAGCTCAACCCGATGCCGATGCCCGCCGCGCCCAGCCCCTTCTTGAGCAATCCCTCGCGGCTGAGCAGGAGCGCGCCGCCGAGCAGCACGGCGTAGAAGGCGCCCGTGGAGGCTCCGCCCGGGACATCCGTCAGCCCCATGGGGCGGAACACCCGCTCACCGCTCGCGGTCTCGAACTGAAGGCTGCGCACGTAGCCTTCGCCCTGGCTCTCCACGATGGCGGACAGCGCGGGCTGGAAGCGGCCGGGGAAGGACACCTGGAGGATGCCCAGCGCGGCGCTCGCCATGTTGAACAGGAAGAGCAGCAGGACCACGCGCCCGAACATCTTCGCGTCGATGCGCAGGCGGCTCGCCCAGAACAGCGGCGCGAACACGGACACCTGGATGCCGAGCTGCGCTGCCGCGGCGAGCGGACTGTTGGTCCCCGGGTGGAAGAAGTTCAGCGCGGTGAGCCCCGCGGAGGCCAGCAGGAAGGGCTTCGCCGGGTGCTTGAGCCGAGGCCCCTTCGCCAGCGCCAGCAGCGCGAGGCTCGTGCCGAACGCCAGGATGCGGAACACCACACGCACCGGCGCCAGCGCCTCCACCAGCAGCGCGAGCTGGCAGACGAAGAGCAGCACGATGAAGGCCACCACCAGCCGGCCTGAGCCCAGCAACCCCGTGGGCGCGGAGGCGGGCGTGGGTGCCGCCCGAGCCACGGGCTCCAGCGCGCGGCGCACATAGCGCGAGTGCAGCACGCCAGGTCCCCGGAGCTGGGGGCGAGGCATGGAAGCGAAGCGTGTTCCCTTCACGGAGCACGCTCCCGAGCCACGGAGCGCACCGCGTGCTCCAGTCCCTCCAGGAACGCGGCCGGGGCGCTGAGCTTCGAGGCGCGCGCGGGCCCGCCGGCGCCCAGGGTCCGCCGAACGTCCCCATCCTGAATCAACGCGAGCAGCGCGCGGGCCAGCGCCTCGGGCTTCGGCGGCACGAGCACGCCGCACGACGCGTCGACGATCTCCAGCGGCCCCCCGAGAGAGGTGGTGACCACCGGAAGCCCTGCGTACAGCGCCTCGACGAACGCCAGTCCGAACGGCTCTGGCCCCGTGTTGGGCTGACAATGCACCTCCGCCGCGCGAAGCAGCCGGGGCACGTCCGAGCGCTGGCCCAGGAAGCGCACCCGCTCACCGAGCCCCAGGCCCACGGCCTGCGCCTTCAAGCCCGCTTCGTACGCGGCCTCTTCCGGACGTTGTGCGCCCCCCACGAGCCACGCCTTCCAGCGAGGCACCTGCCGCAACCGCCCCAGGGCCTCCAGCAGCAGCCGCTGTCCCTTCCACTCCTGCATGCGGCTGGCGTGGACGATGACGACCTCCTCCGCGTCCGCGCCCAGCTCGGCCCGCAGAGAGGCGCGCTCGGAAGGAGTGAGCCCCGCGCCCCCATCCGAGACAGGCGGATGAAGCACGCGCCACGGCGTGCGCGGATACACCCTCGGCAAGGTGCTCGCGGTGTATCGGCTGTTGCACAGCACCAGCTCCGGAGCGGTGACGCGCGCCCAGCGCTCCGCCCAGTGCTCACCCGTGAGGGCGTCATGCTGGAAGAAGACGAGCGGCACCCCGGCCGTGCGCGCCACCGGACCGAAGAGCGCCTGCGGCCATGCCGCGTGACACACCACCGCGTCGAACGCCTCGCGCTTCAGCAGCGCCATCAGCGCGCGGCGTGCCTCCCAGACCCGCCACGGACGGCTCACCTTCGCGGGGCCCAGCAACGTCAAGGAAGCGCCCGCCGCGCGAAGCTCCTCCGCGATACGCCCCTCGAAGCACAGCGCGAATGCGTGCTCCGCGCCGCCGCGCCGGTTTGTCCCGGCGAGCGCGAGCGTGCGCAGCAGTGTCTCGACGCCGCCGTACAGGTTGCCGCTGGACACATGCAGCACGCGCATGGGCGGACCTTCAGCTCCCACCCGCGACGTGCCGGACGGACGCACCCGGCCGGACCTCCGCCAGGGGCTGACGTCCAAGCGCCTCCGCGTACAACTCCAGGCTGCGCGACGCCATCACGTCGTGGCCGAACTCACCTAGCGCCCGCTCCCGCGCTCCACGCCCCAGCCGCTCCCGAAGGCCCGGCTCCTCCACCAGCCGGCGCGCCGCCGCCGCGAGGGCCCGCGCATCCCCCACCGGCACCGTGAGCCCGGTGCGCTCGTGGAGGCTCACCCACGCCACGCCCGAATCCGGGACCGCGGTGTTGATGACGGGCAGCCCACTGGCCAGCGCCTCCACCTGCGACAGGCCATACGCCTCGCTGCGCGCGTTGCTCGGGAACCACAGCGCGGTGGCGGCCCGGTACGCGCCCGCGAGCGCATCCGGCGACAGATAGCCCGCCCACGTCACGCGCGCCTCGATGCCCAGCGCGCGGGCCCGCGCACGTCCCTCCTCCGCCAGCGGTCCCTCGCCCACGATGACGAGCCTGCCCGGCGCGTGCACCAGCGCATCCAGCGCCGTGAACAGTCCCTTGTAGTAGACGAGCCGCCCCACCATCAGCCACAGCGGCCCGCCCGCGGCCTCCGCCGTCCAGCGGGCCTGGGCTTCGCGGGCCTCCGTGGACGGGTGCAGGTATGCCTCCAGCTCGATGCCCAGCGGCAACACCCGCACCTTCGACCTGAACGTGGAGAGCAGCGACGAGCCGCGCACGTACGCCTCGCTCGTGGCCAGCAGCCGCGCGGCGCGCGAGTACAACATCCACTCGAACGGCCGGAAGAGCGCGCCCGCGACCTTCTGGCGGATGATGTCGCTCTGGTGCGTCACCACCACCGGGGGCAGGCGCGGCACGGCATCCAGCGCCAGCACCATGCTCGGGTTGGGCACATGCAGGTGCACCACGTCCACGCCCCGCGCCAGCGCACGCCGCAGCACGAAGGGCAGCGACGGCATCACATCCATGCGGGCCACGGACGCCAGCCGGCCCAGGCGCACCACGCGCACCGGACCATCCCAGTCCTCCCGGGTGGGACTGCGGCCGTGGAACTCGTGGCTGGTGCCGGTGCCATCCACCGAGTGGTTCGCGCACAGCACCTCCACCTGCGCGCCCAGCGCGGCCTGCGCCTTCGCCAGCGTGCGCACGTGCGCCTCCATTCCACCGGAGGCGGGCGGGTAGAACTTCCCCAGGTGCAGCACCCGCAGGCCCGCGCCCGTCACGACGGCGCCACCCCGCCCTTCGGCTCGTCCTGCGTCGGGCCATAGCCCTGGTAGCCCAGGTACGTGTCGCCGTAGCGCGGCTGGCGCAGGTCCACGTCGTTGAGGATGGCGCCGAACATCCGGGCCTGCACGTCCGCCAGCGAGCGCAGCGCGCGCTTCGCGGCACCGCGGTCCGTGCGCCCCGCCTTGAGCACCATCACCACGCCGTCCGCCTGCGTGGCCAGCACTGCGGCGTCCACCACCGCGTTGAGCGGCGGGCTGTCCAGGATGATGCGGTCGAACTTCTCCGCCGCCGTGCGCAGGAGCTCCGCGAAGGCGCGCGTGTGCAACAGCTCCGCGGGGTTGGGCGGCAGCGGCCCACACGGCAGCACGAAGAGGTTGGGCACCTCCGTGCTCTTCACCGCCTTGTCCAGCGAGCCCTCGCCCACCACCAGCGAGCTGATGCCCAGGTCGTTGGGCACGCCGAACGCGCGGTGCAGCCGGGGCCTTCGCATGTCCGTGTCCAGCAGCAACACGCGGTTGCCGCTCTGGGCCATGGCCACGCCCAGGTTGATGCAGGTGGTGGACTTGCCCTCCTGCGGACCGCTGGACGTCACCACCAGCGTCTTGCAGGGGTGGTCCGGCGACATGAACAGCAGGTTGGTGCGCACCGCGCGGCAGCACTCCGCCACCGCCGAGCGCGGCGCGCGGTGCACGTACAGGTCGCGCTCGCGCGGCTCCCGCACCGCCTCCATGCGCGGCACCACGCCCAGGAACGCCAGGCCCAGCACCTCCTCCACGTCGGACTGCGAGGTGACGCTGTTCTCCAGCATCTCCAGGAACAGCGCCACGCCCAGGCCCAGGAGGAGCCCCATCACCCAGCCCACCAGCAGGTTGCGCCGCACGTGCGGCCGCACCGGCACCATCACCGGCTGCGCGGCGTCCAGCACGCGCACGTTGCTGGTGCGCAGCAGGCCCGACAGCTCGATGTCCTTCAGCCGCTTGAGCACCAGCTCATACAGGCGCTGGTTGTTGTCCGACTCGCGCTGGAGCCGCCCGTACTCGATGGCCTTCTTGTTCACCAGGAAGGCCTCGGCCTTGGTTTCATCCAGGAGCTTGTTGAGGTTGCGCTCCTCGCCCTGCGCCTCCGCCAGCTGCGTCTCCGCCGAGCGCACCACGTTGGTCAGGCTCTTGAGCAGGTCGTCGCGCACGACCTCCAGCTTGCGGTTGCACTCCAGCAGCTTCGGGTGCTCCGGCAGGTAGCGCTCGGACAGCTCCGCGCACGCGGCCTTCTGCTCGCCGTAGCGCAGCTTCAGGTCCTGGATGGGCCCGTCCTTGGCGCCGGGCACCGCCTCCGCCCACGTCTCGTCGGTGTTGCCCGCGTCCTTGCGCAGCCGGTGGATGGCGTCCACGCGCGCCTGCTGCGCCGCGATGCGCGTGCGCACCTCGGTGAGCTTCAGGTTGTAGGAGTTGATCCGCTCGCTGACGATGCTCAGCCGCGACTCCAGCGACGTGGACAGCATGTCCGCGTCCTTCTTCAGGTCGTAGACCGCCATCTCACCGGCCTTCGATTGACGGCCCAGCTCATCCAGCCGCCCCTCCAGCCACGTGCGGGCCTCCTCCGTGGTGCGCAGCTTGAGCGCCAGGTTCTCCGCCATGTACGCGGCGGCCACCTCGTTGGAGAGCAGCGCCGCGCGCACGGGGTCCACGTCCTCCACGCCGATGTTCATCACCCGCGAGTCCTTGCCGGGCACCACCTGGATGCGCGAGCGCAGGAGGCCCACCGCGTCCGCGTCCTCCAGCGCCTTCGCGCGCGCCGCCGGGTCCTGGTTCGCGGGCAGGCCCAGGAAGGCCGCGTCCTTCGACAGCCCCAGCCGGTCCACCACGCGGCTGGCCACCGCGCGCGAGGTGATGATCTCACTCTGGGTGGCGTAGTACTCCTTGTTGAACCAGTAGTTGCTGCGCTCCTCCCCCATCACCTCCTTCACCTCGCCATCGAGGATGCGCGGCGCGGTGACGTCGATGATGAGCGAGGTGCTGGCCGCGTAGATGCGCGGCTGCCGCAGCGTCCACGCGGCCGTGAGCGCGGTGATGGCCAGCGCCACCCCCAACATCACCCACTTCCGGCGCCACACGCCCCGCACCCGGTGCATCACGCTCGCGGGCGTCGCGCCGGGAGCCCCACCGGCGGGATCCAACACCGTACCTTCCACGTCGCGTCTCTCCGGAAGTGGCTGCCGCGGGCGGTCTCCACTGGCCGGAAACCTCCGGACCCGACCTGCACCCACATCGCGCTGGGGGAATACCCTCCGGAGCGTGCAACGGGCCGGGCGGGTTGTCCATCAGACCGCCGCCGCCTGGATGCTCCTCGTCCATCCGGTCCCGTCCGGGAACGCGCACCCTGGATGCGCCTGTGGTAGGGAGCGGCGCCATGGTTCCTGCTCTTTCCGTGGTCCTCCCCTTCACCCCGGCGACGGCCTCCGCCGCCGCCCACTTCGCCAACGCCCTGTCCGGTCAGGCTCAGGTCGTCCTCGCGGGTGAAGGACCGGTGGACGTCACGCCCGGACCCAATGTCCACGTCCTCGCCGCCCAGGGCGGCAAGGGAGCGGCGATCCGCGCCGCGCTCCCCCACGTCACCGGCACGCTCACGGTGCTCCAGGATCCGGACGCCGCCTATTCGCCGGACACCTACGACGCCCTGGTGCAGCCCCTGCGCGACGACACCGCCGACGGCGTCTTCGGCCGCCGCCCCGGCATGTCGCCGGAGATGATGGCCGAGCGCGCGCTGGGCGGCATCACCCGCTTCGTCACCGACGTGGCCCTGGCGGATCCGCTCACCGGCCTGCGCGCCTTCCGCACGGACGCGCTGCGCTCCATCCAGCTCACCAGCGACGACGACGCGGTGGACGCGGAGCTGGTGGTGAAGCTGGCCGCGCAGCTCTTCCGCCTCACGGAAGTGTCCCTGCCGCCCCTGCAGGCCGTGCCGCGCCGCCCGGCCTCCGCGCACCTGGCCCGCCTGCGCACGCTGGTGCGCTACGCCACCGTGCGCGACGACGCGGACAACCAGCACGAGGGCTACTCCACGCTGGAGCGCATGGACGGCGCCACCCACTACAACCAGTGGCTGGGCCGCCGCTTCCGCGAGCACATGGGCCGCCGCGTGCTGGAGATTGGCGCGGGCATCGGCACCATCACCCGCGAGCTGGAGGCGGGCGCGGAGATGCTCGTCGCGCTGGAGGTGGAGCGCTTCTACGTGGACCGCCTGAAGAACCTCTTCCGCGGCAAGCCCCACGTGCGCCCCTACCTGTCCGACGTGGCGCTCGCGGACTGGGAGTCGCTGAAGGCGGAGAAGCTGGACACCATCGTGCTGTCCAACGTGATGGAGCACATTCCGGACGACGCGTCCGCGGTGCGCCGCTTCCGTCAGATCCTCCAGCCGGATGGCCGCGTGCTCATCCTCGTGCCGGCGCTGCCGCAGCTGTTCGGCGCCATCGACGAGGCGGTGGGCCACTACCGCCGCTACACGCCGGAGTCGCTGCGCGCGGTGCTGGAGGAGAACGGCTTCCGCGTGGACACGCTGGAGTGGATGAACCTGGTCGGCCTGCCGGGCTGGTTCGTCAACAGCCGCCTCCTGCGCCGCCGCGCGGTGCCCAAGCTCCAGCTCAAGCTCTACGACACGCTGGCGCCCCTGTTCGCCCAGGCCGAGCGCCAGGTGAAGCTGCCCGTGGGCATGAGCCTGTTCGCCGTCGCCCGCGCCGTCTGACGCCCGAGTGAGCGCCGCGCCCCACCCCACTCCGCCGCCCCCCGACGCGGCCCCAGCGCTCCCCACCGGAGCGCCCGCGCCCCGCGCCACCGGCCTGCCGAGGGCGGTGTGGGCCCTGGTGGCGGCGCTCTACGTGGTCCTCTTCCCGTACCACCCGGGGCTGCGCTCGCCCAACGAGCTGTGCCGGCTGTGGCAGACGCGAGCGCTGGTGGAGGACGGGACGCTCGACATCAACCAGGCCCTGCGCGACTACGGCCCGGTGGGCGACCTGTCGGTGATGAACGGGAAGTACTACCCGTCCAAGGCGCCCCTGCTGTCCTTCGCCGCGGTGCCCGTGTACGCGGCCCTGAGGGCCGTGGGCGGCGGCCACCGCTACGCCGTGCCGGAGGTGCCGCTGGTCTTCTTCAGCCGCCTCTTCCTCACGGTGCTGCCCACGCTGGGCCTGCTGTGGCTCGTGCGCCGCTTCCTGCGCGCGTTCCTGTCGCCCCTCGTCGCGGACGGCGTCACGGTGACGTACGCGCTGGGCTCGCTCGCGTTCAGCTACTCGCTGCTCTTCATGAGCCACCAGACGACGGCGGTGCTGCTCTTCGCGGGCTTCTACGCGCTGTGGCGGCTGGCCCGTGGCGAGTGGCGCGACCGGGGCTACGTCGTGGCCGGTGCGTGCGCGGGCGCCACCGTCGCGGCGGAGTACACCGGCGCGCTGGGCGTGCTGGGCCTCATCCTCTACGCCTGCCTCACGCTGCTGGGGACGCCGGACCCCTGGGCGGTCCGGCTGCGCAAGCTGGGGCGGGCCACGGGGCTCGCCGTGCTGGGCGCGCTGCCCTTCATCGCGGCGCTGATGCTCTACCACCAGGCGACGTTCGGGCATCCGCTGGAGACGGGCTACAAGCACCTCAACGACGCAGCCTACCAGCCGTGGCACCTGGGCGGCTTCCTGGGCATCCGCACGCCGGATCCCCGCGCCTTCACGCTGTCGTTCTTCTCCCCGCTCCGGGGGCTCTTCACCCTGTCGCCCTTCCTGCTGCTCGCGCTGCCTGGGCTCGGGCTGCTCCAGCGTCAGGGCCGCACCTCCCCGGAGGCGCGCGCCCTCTTCTGGATGTCCGCGGTGACGCTCGCCGGCTACACGTACTTCACGTCGTCCTTCACCTATGACTCGTGGGGCTGGACCACCGGGCCACGCCACCTCACGGGCCTGGTGCCCTTCCTGCTGCTGCCCGCGGGGCTCGTGCTGGAGCGGCTGCGCGGCGCCGGGCGGCCCGCGCTGTCGGGCATGGCGGCCATGCTGTGCTCGGCGTCGGTGCTGATGACCGGGCTGGCCACGTTCATCAACTACATCCCCGACGACGTCTCCACCCCCGTGCTCGCGCTGGCCCGGCCGCTGCTCCTGGGCGGCTACCATCCGCCCAACCTGCTCGCCTTCGGGGGCTTGCCCACCGCGCTCGCGGGCGCGGTGCTGTTCGCGGCGCTCCTCGCCGTGGCGGCATGCGTCTTCCTCGCGCTGGGCCGGGACGCGTCCGGACACGGCGCCTCCCCCAGGGCCTGGGCGGCGGGGCTCGCGACGCTGGCGGTGCTCGGGGGCGCGCAGGCGGCGTTCACCCGGAACGACCGGGCGGACCAGAACGCGGTGCGCTTCCTGGAGTCCGTCTGGCTCCAGCCCCCGGATCGCCCGTCTCCTGCGTTCTGGCCCCACGCCGGTTCCTGAGCGCGCGGGGGTCGCTATACTGGCGCCCTTTCTCCCGGAGACGGTGCATGACGACGCGGTGGTCCCTGCTGTTCCCCCTCCTGCTGTGCGCCCCAGCCGCTGCCTTCGCCGACGACACCGCGGCGCTCTGGGACAAGAGCTGCAAGGGGTGCCACGGCGCGGATGGCCGTGCCCAGACCCGCATGGGCAAGAAGGAGTCCATCCCCGACATGAGCCGGGCCTCCTGGCAGAAGGCCGAGTCGGACGCCGAGCTGCGCGGGGTCATCGCCAACGGCTCCTCCGACAACCCCAAGATGAAGGCCTACAAGGACAAGCTCACCCCGGAGCAGATCGACGCCCTGGTGGGATACATCCGCACCTTCAAGGCGAAGTAGCGGGCCGCGTGAATAACCGCTGGCGCATGGGCGTCGTGAAGCCTGGGAGAATTGGAGCCGCCATGAAGACCCTCACCGTCGCCATCGTGTTCTGCCTGTCCATGGTCAGCGTCTTCGCCTCGGTGCGCGCCGACGCCAATGCCTTCCCCCGCCTGGAGTCGGGCATCTCGCAGCCGGTGGCGCTGATGCCCAAGGGCGGCGACGGCAAGGGCGGCGGCAAGGGTGGCGACGGCGGCAAGGGCGGAAAGGGCGGCGGCGAGGAGGACGAAGAGGAGTACCGCCAGCAGCCACGCGGCCTGTCCCAGAAGGCCGCCCTGGAGCTGGTGGATCCGGGCGTCCTGGACGACATGCTCCGCCTGCGCGCCGCCCTTCGCGGCGGCCAGCGCTAGCACCGTCGCGGCCCGAAAGAGGGCCGCGACCTCGCAAGAATGAGGGGGCTCGCAAACTTTGCGCAGTCCCCTGACGTCAGACGGTACCCCCCCACTCGCGGACATCCCTTATTCCAGCGGGTTGAGTGCTGAATCTTTCGGCACGGGGATTGCTGTTCCGGGCTCCCAAGCCGTGCCTCCCCCCAGGGGCATGCGAAGGAGTCCCCGATGGTGCTTCGCCCAACCCTCCGCCGCCGGCCCCGCGGCTTCACGCTCCTGCTCGCACTGGGAGTGGTTGCCGTCGTGACCATGGCGGTGATGCTCAGCTTCAGCGTGGTGGGCCGCGAGGCCGACAGCCAGGCGGACACCCGCCGCAGGAAGCAGGCGTTCTTCGCCGCCGAGGCGGGCCTCGCGGAAGGCCGCGAGGCGGTGCGCCTGATGATGGCGGCCAACTCCCCTCAGCCCACCCTGAACCTGCCCAACGCGTTGGGGGGGGCCGTCCCAGTCACGGACATCCCCGGCATGGCCACCGCCAATCCGCCCTGGTACGAGCTGCTGCCCGGAGCAGGCGCGGGCAACTGGAACGAATACAGCCTCCGCGTCGCCGACCTCGACGCGACGGAAATCCCCGCCGGCGTCGTCTACCCGGAGCAGCGCAACGTGCGCTACCGCGTCTTCGTCCGGGACGACGTGGACGACGAAAACTCCAGCGTCGACGCCAACCGTCAGGTGTGGATCCTCTCCGTGGGCGAGGTGACCAGCGCGAACGGCCGTCCGACGCGCGTGATGACCCAGGCGCTGGTCAACAACGCCGACGGCACCTCCGTCTTCACGCCGGGCTGCATCACCAAGGGCTGCGGCCCGGACATGACCTACAACAATCCGACGGACCAGAAGGCGCCCGACGATTCGACGACCACCACGCTTCCGTAACTTCGCCGCCCCCCACGAGCCCATCATGAAACGCCTGACTCCCCTGCTGCTCCTGCTCCCGGCGCTCGCCAGCGCCCAGGAGCGAGGCGAACTGGCCTTCAACAAGGCCTGCGCGCAGTGCCACCAGGCACAGACCCCGACGGAGAAGCCCAAGAGCCTGCTTGGCTCCCGTGAGCCCGTCGGGCCCTACATGGATCAGGTGCTCCGCAGACAGAACCTGACGCAGGTACGGACGTGGGTGAGGAGTCCCCACGCGATCAACCCGAAGACCAACTGCGACACACGCCTGCTGCCTCCGGATGACCTGGATGCGCTGACTAGCTTCCTGGCCACCGTGACGGTGCCCGCGGCTCCGCCGCGCCGGATGCTGCTGCGGCAGCAGATGGAGCAACAGGTGGCGGCCCGGGAAGTGCGTGAAAAGGCCGAGGCGGAAGCGAAGGCGAAGTCCCAGCCGAAGAACCAGGGGAAGAAGTGATGCGCACGCTCTTTCAACGAACCCTCACGGCACTGGTGCTGACAGTCGCGACGCCCGCCATGACGGCGTCGCAGCAGCTCTGTCAGGACGACCTGGCCAACGACAAGCAGGGCGACTTCAAGCTGGGCCCGGACGGCCTCACCGTCGCCAACAACACCATCATCCTGCGCGATGACGGCCGCCTCCAGCTCAACACCAACCTCAAGAAGCTGGACTCGGAGAACATCACCTTCCCGTTCGACCAGACCGTCACCATCGACTACGTGTACGAGTCCGCCGGCGCGTCCCACTCGCTCGGCTACATGTACATGGATGACGTGAAGGCCCGCGGCTACGCGGACGCCAACGGCAACCTGGTCGACAAGAACAACAACGGCATCCTCGACCTGCACGAAGCCATCTACAACATGACGCCGGACGACGACACCGTCCTGCCCGTCAAGTACGTGGGCCTGTCGCGGCGCTGCAGCCAGACCTTCACGTCCGGAGGCAAGAAGTACTACGAGCCCGAGCTGGCGCTGCGAGCCAACTGCGCCAAGACCTACGTGGCCAAGCCCGACGTCACGGACGCGCGCCCGGGCCGGGCGGACTCCAGCTTCTACAACATCGCGGTGGACTGGGTGGGCGCGACGATGCCCGTCAAGGGCAACGGCGACCCCTCCAACCTCACGGACGACGACGCGTCCGACAAGGGCCTGTTCCCGCACATCCC
Organism: Corallococcus silvisoli; assembly: GCF_009909145.1. NCBI lineage: Bacteria > Pseudomonadati > Myxococcota > Myxococcia > Myxococcales > Myxococcaceae > Corallococcus > Corallococcus silvisoli. The sequence continues at coordinate 197,647 of NZ_JAAAPJ010000001.1, read as the reverse complement.
CAACCTGCTGGAGCCGGCTGCGCCCGAGAACAACAACCTGGGCCTGGGAAGAATGGTCTTCCTGCTGGTGGATGACGACAGCGACAAGACCGTCCACCGCAACCTGGGCCCCGTCGCGGACGTCATGGACACGTACGACGGCATCCCGGACTACAACGTCTCCCAGTACGACTTCCGCGGCATCAAGCTCCCGCAGCCCCCGCCCTCGGATCCCGAGTACACGAACTACCAGCAGATCAACACGGGAGACCGCCGGGTCAACCTGGGCCTGGTCCAGGGAGGCAAGGAGATCGTCTTCTTCGCCGTCGTGTACTACGACGCCCGCCACAACACGGACAACGACACGGTCGCCCCCTGCCTCAAGCGCAAGCCCTACACGGGTGACCCCGCCGAGGACGGCAAGTGCCTGCTGCACCTGCAGACGTCCATCTCCGTGTTCTTCTCCAAGGCCACCTGGAACCTGGACCAGAACTTCAAGGCGCCCGCGGACAACAAGGTGGCGGAGCGCAACATCGGCTGCAGCTACTCCGAGAGCTGCAACTCCCCGACGGACGCGTCCGCCTGCCTCATCACGGGCACCACGAAGAAGGCCTGCGGCTGGCTGGAGCAGGACACGCTCAACCGCCTGGATACGGTCGCGTACAAGAACCTCAAGATGCCCAAGGAGGGCGTGACCATCATGCGCCCCGGCACGGAGCCGGGGAACCTGAAGCCGGAAGTGGACCGGATGAACTACATGCCCCACGTCATCGTGGGCGCACCCACCACGGACCCCTTCCGGTGGATCCTCGGCTTCGAGGACCTCAACGGCGGCGGTGACCGCGACTTCAACGACATCGTGTTCATGATCAACAAGGAGAACGGCGGTGGCGCCAAGTCCACCACCGTGTCCTCGGACGTCATGAGCGACGTGGGCGACGCGCTGGGCCCGAACTTCACCATCACCAAGGTCCGCTTCCGCCGCCAGGACGACGTCGCGCCCTACGCGACCCCGGGACCCCCTCCCAGCAACATCCGCGCGGGCTGCACGAAGGCTCCTTGCTGGACGGAGGAGATCCCCGGCGCGTGCACGGCCGGCAGCGTGAAGCCCACCATCACCTATTCCATCGCCGTGGACTGCCGCGTGCTGGACGCCAACGGCAAGTACCAGAAGAACGAATCCCCCGGCTGGGTCCCGGTGCCCCTGAACAACACGCCGCCGTACCCCGACCAGGAGGTGGAGATCGACATCCTGGCGCTGGGCCTCACCGGCTCGCAGCTGTGCTGGAAGGTGGACATCAGCAGCCCCAGCGAGCTGTGCCGTCCCATCATCGACGACGTGGACATCGGCTATCAGGCGGTGCGCTCCGGCGCCTACGCGCGCTCCAGCCCCAGCACGCTGGGCAACGTCGCCGTCTGGGGCGTGAACGAGACGCCGGGTCAGAACTGGGGCGTGAACTGGAACGCCGAGGGCAGCCTGCCCGCGGCGGGCATCCGCGGCTATGACGGCGCCAAGGACTTCACCATCCGCGGTCGGATGTACCTCCAGTCGCTCTACGACCCGGAGAAGCCCGATGAGACGGCCCCGAAGCAGCGCTGGGAGGCCGGGCGCGTGATGGCCCTGTCGCTGGCCGCCTCCAACCCGCTCAACCGCAAGCTCTACACGATGAACGACGCGGGGGTTCGCAAGGAGGTCAAGGACGTGGCCGAAGTGGGCGGCACGCTGCTTCCCGCCTCCTACTGCAACACCTACAGCGAGATTGATGGCCGCTATCTGTACGACATGAATCACGACGGCGTCTGCACGGTGACCGCGGCCGCGGATCCAGCCCCCTACAGCGACCGGCAGTTCCTCATCGACTGGCTGTACGGCTACGAGAACCCCAAGGCCTCCGGCACCAACAAGATCCGGCCCTGGCCCATGGGCGGCATCAACCTCTCCACCGTGGCGGTGGCGGTGCCCCCGTACCAGGACAACTGGTACCAGAACGCGAAGGCCGCCGAGCGGACGGACTACCTCAACAACTTCATGAAGCCCCTGGAGACCCGGAGCACCCGGGCCTTCGTGGGCACGATGAGCGGCGTGCTCCACTCCTTCGACACGGGCGACTTCCGCAACGCCCTGAAAGACGGCTGCCGCCCGAACGACCAGTACCGCGGCTACTTCGTGCCGGAGAACTGCCCGGCCCCCTCCACGCCGGCCCAGCGCAAGTACGGCACCGGCAACGAGGCGTTCGCGTACATGCCCAACATGATGCTGAGCCAGTACCGCAACCAGTACGTGCGCTTCCGCAACTCCGGCACGCTCGTGCGGCCCCAGATGGACGCGTCCCCCAGCATCGCCAACGTGGACCTGGGTGACCGGAACGACTGGGCCGACAGCATCAAGTACACCTGGAAGCCGGCGTCGACGGCGGAGAAGCAGAAGGGCGCCAAGACGGTGCTCGTCTCCGCGACGGGCAAGGCCAACCCCGTGGTCTTCTCGCTCGACATCACCGACCCGACCAACTCCTGGTACCCGCTCCCGCTGTGGGAGTTCAGCCTCGCGGACGTGGACGTGACGACCGCGTTCTCCTCCGCGCAGACGGCGGACCCCGCCGTGCTGATGCCGGACAACACCGGCTCGCGGCACGCCCCCTCCATCGCCCGCATCTCCTGGGGCTCCGCGGCTGACAAGGACCGGCGCTGGGCGGCGGTGGTGGGCACCGACTACGAGCCGGCGACCAAGCGCGCGGGCGCGGTGTTCATCCTCGACATGAAGACGGGCAAGCCGATGCAGTACGGCACCGCCAAGAACGCGGGCGTCATCACCTTCGAGCAGGGCTCGGGCATCGCGGCGGAGACCGCGATGCTGGACCTGGACCAGGACGGCTCCTATGACGTCATGTACGTGCCCACCACGGCCGGCAGCGTCTGGCGCGTCAACCTCAAGGACGTGAGCACCAGCCGGAAGCTGGGCAGCCAGGTGAAGAAGTGCATGGTCGCCCACGCGGCGTCCGCGCTGAAGAACAACCCGAACGCCAACCAGACGGAGCTGGAGCTGCAGCAGCTCTACTCCAACATGGCGGTGAAGCTCGTCACCACGGACGCGGGCCCCGCGGTGCGCTTCTTCTTCGGGACGAGCGACAGCCCGGACAAGTACACGGACGGCTACAAGGAGCCGAACCCCAACGGCCCCCCCACGTACCAGTACCACCTGCTGGCGTTCGAGGACACGGACCCCAGCGGGACCAAGGGGTGCGCGGAGCTCAAGCCCCTGTGGGTGGAGAAGCTGGCCCCGGGCCAGAAGCTGTGGGGCGGCGTGGCGCTCAGCTCGAACAGCGTCTATGCCGCGACCGCGGTGGGCCAGGCGGCGGACATCTGCAACCTGGACGCCGACGCGAACGGCAAGTCCTACATGGCCAACCAGCTCTCGGGCACGATGACCTCCACCGAACTGGAGGGCCATGCCATCTCCGCGCCGGTGGTTCACGACGAGCACCTCTTCGTGCTCACCGCGACGGGCAAGATGAAGGTCAAGGGCGGGAAGAAGTGGAACAACAAGGCAGGCGCGAACGGAATGCCCACCTCGCAGATCATGTTGTGGGAGCCGCTGCCCGACGGGAGACTGCCGCAATGAAGCAGCGCGCCTCACGCGGTGTCACCCTGCTGGAAGTCATGGCCACCATGGCCGTCATGCTCGTGGGCGTGGCGGCGGCGATGACCGTGGTGAGCCAGACGACCCGCTCCAACCGCCGCACCCTGACCGCGAACCAGGCGCAGATCATCGCGGAGCAGACCCTGGAGGACATCCTCCAGACAGGCTGCCAGGGCTCCGTGAACTGCAATGTCGTGCAGAGCCGGACCTTCGACGTGTATCAGACGGCGGAGGGGTTCCAGAGGACCGTGCCCCCGGCGGATCCCAAGGTCGTTGCGCGCAGGTACACGGTGGTCATCGACGTGGACAACTCCAGGATCCCCGGCAGCATCGAGGGGGGCATGGCGGGACAGCCGGCCATTACCCGCAACCTGGTGGGAGGCACGCCGGGCACCCTCGTGAACGTGCGCGTGTCCGTGAGCTGGGATGAGGTCGGCGTCCGCGCGGACCGGCAGATGGTGGTTCTCCAGACCCGATTGGCACCATGAAACCATCCTCCATGCACGAACGGGGCTTCACGCTCCTCGAAGTGATGATCGCCAGCTCCCTGGGGGTCGTCGTGATCGCCACGGGTCTGGTGGTGGGCACCCAGATGCAGAAGCGCGCCCTGTTCGAGGAACAGACGATGACCGCGCAGGTCACGGGGCGGGCCGTGAAGGAGATGCTCACCATGGACCTGTCCCGCGCGGGGATGGGCATGGGCAACACGCACATCTCCTTCAAGGACGATGACGTTCGCTCGGCCATCACCGTGTGGCGCAAGCCGGACCTGAAGACGGGGGCCGGGACCACGCTGGGCGCGGATCCGACCTTCGAGCCCCCGCCCGCCGGGTTTCCGGTCTCGGACGCCCTCCAGCTCTACTGGGGGGATACGAATGGCATGGTGACCCTGGCGGAGTGTGACGGGACGAGCGTCCGCGACACCGCCAACACCACCCGCTTCTGCGCGAAGCCGCAGGCCTCCACGGCCATGGTCACCCCCACGGGCCCGGCCACCGCCATCCTGGTCAGCGGCGGGAACAAGCTCGCATGCCCCGTCAGCATCATCGGCATCAACCCCGGGGCGGCAGGCACTCTTTCCTCCATCACCGTCAACAACGGCGGGGCGAACGCGCCGTCCCCGACGTGCAACAACGCCGCTCAGTGGCAGAAGGCCGCGGGAACCGTGGAGAACTGGCTGGCCCTGCGCTTGGGCGGCGCGGCCTACCGGGTGAACTGGAGGGGGGGCATTCCCACGCTGGAGGTCCGGGCGCCGAGCGATGCGAACTGGTCCGTGTTGAGCCGCGACGTGGAGCAGCTGACCGTGCGCGAAGGGGTCGTCAACCTCGGCAGCGACCAGAACGTGCTGAATTGGTACCCCGGCGTCAACGCTGGCGTGACCTTTCCGGCCATCTCCGAGTGTGACAAGGCGATGTACGACCTCGGTAACTTCTGCAGGACGGACGTGTTGTCGCCCACGGGGGCTCCCCTCCCGGCCGTGTCCACGTACCCCGACGTGAAGGCGGAGATCATCCGGCGCCTGCGGCAGCGGGTGCGCGAGCTGGAGGTGACCCTGGTCATCCGCACCCGCCGAACCAACCGGGACGCGGACATGTCAGGGCAGGATGAGGAGGGCCTCGCGAAGGACGGCTACACACGGCGTCGCTACACCTTCATTGTCACGGCGCGCAACATGACGGTGGGCCTGAGTCGGCCGCCAGCGGATCCGGCGGGAGGGACGTGATGAAGCGCACCCGTGGCATGACGCTGTTGGAGATGATGACCGCCGTGGCGGTGGTGGGCATCATGGTCTCCCTGGCGGTGGTGGGGATGCAGGGCCGCATTGGCGGGCAGCGAGAGACCTCCGCCACGCGCGAGCTGTGGTCGTCCTCGATGCGTGCACGCCAGCTGGCCATCAGCACCAACCAGCCGGTGCGCTTCGTCGTGGAGAACAACATCCTCCAGCCGGACGGAGCACAGCACACCGTGGCCCGCTGGGAGCGTCTGAGGTGCGGAGACGACCTCAGCGCCCCGGATAATGACTGGGGCGTGGATAGGTGCCCCAGCGCGGCCTGCGTGAACAAGACGTGCCGCACCACGCCCGCGTGCTGCAGTGAGACGGGACCGGACATCATCATCCCGCCCACCATGAGCGCCACGGACATGAACGGCCTCTGCTTCCTGCCGGGCTCCGGCCGGCCGGCGTTCAACAAGATGGACTGCCTGCGGGGCTCGCTCGGCCAGCCCGCGGTCGTGGCGGCGGCGGCCCCCGCGGACAACTCCATCCTCTTCCGGTTCACCTCGAACCGCGCCAAGAGCGTGCTGATGGTGGAGCCGCTGACGGGCCTGTCCAATGTGCTGGACTGCGACTCGCTGGCCGCGACCACCACCGACGCCAGCCGGAAGGACACGCGGCTGGCGCAGGCCTGCACGAAGCCCTGATGTCCAGACGCGAACGCCCGTGGGCCTCCCTGGCCCCGGGCGCGCGTGAGTCTCCCCGCCCAGCGAGCGTCCCGTTGTTCCGGAACACCCGACAGGGCCCGCATCCGGCGTTGCTTTGAGACAGGGCGCACCCTAATTAGCCGAGGGCCCCACCCGGGCCCTCGAATGGATACCTCTTCTCCCCCGAAGTCCTCCGGCGCGTCCTGGCCGGGCAGTCCCCCTTCCTCCCCGGGTGATGTCCTCGCCCGGCTGCTGGCCTCGCTGCGCGCCGGGCATCGCACGCGGACGCAAGGCGTGAAGGGCGCGGCGCGCGGGCATCTGCTCGCCCGCCTGCACCGCGAGCTTCGCGTGCCCCTGGTGTGCGTGGCCGCGGATGAGGAGGCGGCGGACGCGCTCGCGCACGACCTGGCCTTCTTCCTGGGCGGCACCGGCAGCCTGCTGGAGCCCCGGGTGCTGCGCCTGCCCGCGGACGAGGTGCTGCCCTACGATGAGCTGTCGCCCGAAGCGGGCCCCATCACCGAGCGGCTGGGCGCGCTGTTCCACCTGGCGCGCGGCACGCCGTTCCCCGCGCTGGTGCTGTCCCTGCGCGCGCTGCACCGCCGCGTGCTGCCGCTGGCGGTGATGGAGGGACTGGCCCAGCGCGTGGAGGTGGGCCAGGACTTCGACCGCGACTCGCTGGCGCGGAAGCTTTCGCTGATGGGCTACCAGAACAGCCCGCTGGTGGAGGACAAGGGCACCTTCAGCGTGCGCGGCGGCCTCCTGGACGTCTTCAGTCCACTGTACGAGCGGCCGGTGCGCCTGGAGTTCTTCGGGGACACCATCGAATCCATCCGCGTCTTCGACCCGGAGTCCCAGCGCACGGTGGACGCGCTCAAGTCCGTGGACCTGGTGCCCGCGCGCGAGCTGCTGCTCACCGACGACACGCGCCCGCGCGCCGAGGCCGCCGCCCGCGCGGTGGCCGACCGCATCAACCTGCCCACCATCAAGCTGCGCGAGCGGCTGGACGCGCTGCGCGAGGGCCTGCCCGGCTTCGGCCTGGAGGGCCTGCTGCCCGGCTTCTTCGACGGCGGACTGGCCACGGTGTTCGACTACCTGCGCGCGTGGGCCCCGGAGCCCGTCGTCTACCTGGATGATCCGGTGGCCCTGGACCGCGCCCAGGACGAGCTGTGGGCGGAGCTGGCGAAGGGCGTGGAGGAGGCGGACGCGCGGCAGGACCTCACCTATCCGCCGGAGCACCACTTCCTCACGCGCGAGGGCGTGGCCGCGAAGCTCCAGGCCCTGCGCGTGGTGGAGGGCGGGGGGCTGTCGCTCACGCAGTCGGAAGTGCCCGTGGCCTTCAACTTCGGCACGACGCAGGACCTGCGCGAGGCCATCCTCGCGCACCACGGCGAGGAGGGCGCCCTCACCCCGCTGGTGGAGCGGCTCCAGCGCTGGCGCGACACGGGCGTGGCGTGCGCGGTGGCGTGCGGGACGCTCAGTCAGGCGGACCGCCTCAAGCGGCTGCTCCTGGACCGGTCGGTGATGGTGAAGGTCCACACCGAACCCATGCAGGACGCCGCGAAGCTCTACGAGCCCGCGGTGTGGGCGCACCTGTTCACCGGCGAGGTGAGCCAGGGCTTCGTCGACCCCGAGGGGCGGCTCGCGGTGCTGGCGGACGAGGAGATCTTCGGCGTCCGCTCGCGCCGCCGCGTCAAGCGCAGCAAGAAGCTGGACGCGTTCGCCGCGGGCTTCAAGGACCTGAAGGAAGGCGACCTCATCGTCCACACCGACTTCGGCATCGGGCGCTACGCGGGCCTGACGAAGATGGAGGTGCAGGGCGTGCCCGGGGACTTCCTCGTCCTGGAGTACGCGGGGCGGGACAAGATCTACCTGCCGGTGGGCCGCATGCGGCTCATCCAGAAGTTCACCGGCGGGGACCCGGAGAAGGTCCAGCTGGACAAGCTGGGCACGACGAGCTGGGAGAAGACGAAGAAGCGCGTCAAGGAGCAGCTGCTCAAGATGGCGGCGGAGCTGTTGCAGATGGCCGCCGCGCGCAAGGCGCACCCCGGCTATGCGTTCCAGCCGCCGGACCGCTACTTCGCCCAGTTCGAGGCGGACTTCGAGTTCGAGGAGACGCCGGACCAGGCGAAGGCCATCGAGGACGTGCTCGCGGACATGCAGAAGGCGCAGCCGATGGACCGGCTCGTCTGCGGCGACGTGGGCTACGGCAAGACGGAGGTGGCGATGCGCGCCGCCTTCAAGGCCACGCTGGACCGCAAGCAGGTGGCGGTGCTGGTGCCCACCACGGTGCTGGCGCAGCAGCACTTCCATTCCTTCAAGAAGCGCTTCAAGGACTACCCCGTCACGGTGGAGGTCATCTCCGGCATCCGCAAGCCCCCGGAGATCCGCGACATCCTCCGGCGCGCCAAGGAGGGCAAGGTCGACATCGTCATCGGCACGCACAAGCTGCTGGCGGGCGAGGTGGCCTTCCGGGACCTGGGGCTGCTGGTGGTGGACGAGGAGCAGCGCTTCGGCGTGAAGCAGAAGGAGGCGCTCAAGCGGCTGCGCACGCAGGTGGACGTGCTGACGCTGACGGCGACGCCCATCCCCCGCACGCTGCACATGAGCATGTCCGGCGTGCGCGACATGAGCATCATCGCCACGCCGCCGCAGGACCGCCGGGCCATCCGCACCTTCGTGATGAAGTACGACGAGGCCGTCATCAAGGAGGCCGTGGAGCGGGAGATCGCCCGGGGAGGCCAGGTCTTCTTCGTGCACAACCGCGTGGAGTCCCTGCCCTCCATGGAGCAGGAGCTCAAGAAGCTGCTGCCCCAGGTCTCCATCGGGGTGGCGCACGGCCAGATGGGCGAGGGTCAGCTGGAGAAGGTGATGCTCCAGTTCACGGAGCACAAGTTCCAGGTGCTGCTGTGCACCAGCATCATCGAGAGCGGCATCGACATCTCCAGCGCCAACACGATGATCGTCAACCGCGCGGACCAGTTCGGCCTCGCGCAGCTCTACCAGCTGCGCGGGCGCGTGGGCCGCAGCAAGGAGCGCGCGTACGCGTACCTGCTGGTGCCCACCCGCCGTCCGGTGACGAAGGACGCGCAGCGGCGGCTGGAGGTGCTCCAGAACTTCACGGAGCTGGGCGCGGGCTTCTCCATCGCCAGCCATGACCTGGAGATTCGCGGCGCGGGCAACCTGCTGGGCGAGAAGCAGTCGGGCGCCATCGCGGAGATCGGCTTCGACCTGTATGCGCAGCTGATGGAAGAGGCCGTGGCGGAGCTGCAGGGCATGCCCCCCAAGGTGCATGTGGAGCCGGACATCAACCTGCCCATGCCGGCGCTCATCCCCGACGACTACGTGGCGGACGTGCACCAGCGGCTGGTGTTCTACAAGCGCTTCAGTCAGGCCAGCCACCCCGACGAGGTGACGGACCTGCGCGCGGAGCTGGTGGACCGCTACGGCGAGGCCCCCGACGAGGTGGATGCCCTCTCCGAGGTGACGCTGCTGAAGATCGACATGCGCGAGCTGCGCCTGCGCGCGCTGGAGGCGGGCCCCGCCCGGTTGTCCCTGGCGCTGGGCGGCGACGCGCTGCTGGACGGCGCGAAGGTGGCGGGGCTGGTGCAGCGCTCCAAGGGCTTCTACCGGCTGACACCGGACATGAAGCTCATCGCCCGGGTCCCCCCGGAGGTGAAGGGGCATGCGCTGCTGGCGGAGGCGCACAAGATGCTGCGGGACCTGGGCACCTGCGCGCTGCCCCGACACTGAGGACGCCGCCGGGAAGGAGCGTCCAGCCCGGATTGGGTTAGGCTGGACGCCGCATGGCGATAGAGAAGGCGCTGCTGCTCATCGCGGATATCGGTGGCTACACCCGCTTCATGCGGCAGCATCGCTTCGGCCTCGCGCACGCGCAGGACACGGTGGCGCGGCTGCTCGAGGCCGTCATCGACGCCTCCGGCCGCTTCAAGCTCGCCAAGCTGGAGGGCGACGCGGCCTTCTTCTACGCCGTGAGCGACGACGCCACGCCGGTCGCGCGGCAGGTGGCGGACATCCGCCGCGCCTTCCTCGCCCGCCGGGAAGAGCTCGTCGTCGACCGCATGTGCCAGTGCGACGGGTGCATGCAGGTGGGCGCCCTGACGCTCAAGTTCGTGGCCCACGCCGGGGAGGTGGCCTTCCAGAAGGTGAAGCACCTCACGGAGCTGGCGGGCGTGGACGTCATCCTGGTGCACCGGATGCTGAAGAACGACGTGCCCGTGTCCGAGTACGTCCTGATGACCGACACGGTCCACGAGCAGTTGGACCCGGCGCTGCGCCAGCTCAGCCTGAGCCTCGAGCACGACTTCGAGGGCATGGGCCGCACGGCGACGCACTACATCGACCTGGGCACGCTCGTCGACACCGTGCCCGCGCCGGCTCCGAACCTGCTGCGCAAGCTGTGGCGCAAGCTGACGCTGGAGCTGCGCTCCCTGAAGTACGTGCTCGGCTTCAAGGAGGCCTGCCAGGGCTTCCGCAACGTCGAGATCGTCGACGCGAAGCAGCCCTGACGCCCTGCCTCAGCGGCCCGCGCAGAAGCGGGCCACGGCTTGCGTCAGCGCGGCCTCGCAGCGGACCAGGTCCTCCATGGGGACGAACTCCCCCGTCTGGTGCGCGACGCGGATGTCTCCCGGGCCGAACACCACGGCCTCCGCGCCCAGCTCCGTCAGCTGGGGGGCCTCCGTGCCGAAGGACACCGTTTCGGAGGCGTTGCCGCTCACCTCCTCCAGGAAGCGCACCACGTCCGCGTCGCCGCGCGTGTGGACGCCGCGGTCCATGCGCAGCACGTTGATGCGCGCCTCGTAGGCGGGTTCGTCACGCACGAGCTCCTGCCGGATGTGCTCCATCAGCTCCGGGACGCGCTCGGCGGCCTGACCGGGGATGGGGCGCCATTCGACGGTGAAGCGGCAGGAGCCCGGCAGGACATTCTTCGCCTTGCCGCCCTGGATGAGGCCCACGTTCACGGTGGTGAAAGGCGGCTGGAAGCCCTCGTCGCGGTCCTCGCGCAGCACGGTGTTCGCCAGCGTCTCCAGCCGGTGCAGGAAGCGGCCGGCCCGGAAGATGGCGGACGCGCCCAGCTCCGGGTACGCGCTGTGCCCCTCCTTGCCCAGCACCTCCACCTCCGCCAGGCAGTAGCCCTTGTTGGCGCGCACGGGGATGAGGCGCGTGGGCTCGCCGACGATGGCGTGCTTCGCGCGGCCCAGGCCCGCGGACACCAGCTTCTTCGCGCCCACCAGGCCCACCTCTTCATCCGCGGTGAGGATGACCAGGAGGGGGGCCTGCAGTGCCGGCAGGTCCTTGCGCGTGGCCGTGTGCAACGCGCAGGCGATGAAGCCCTTGGTGTCGCACGCGCCGCGGCCATACAGCTTGCCGTCGCGCTCGGTGAGGCGCAGCGCGTCCTTCCAGGCCGCGTCGTAGGGGACGCAGTCGGAGTGGCCCACCAGCGCCAGGGCGGCGCGGTCGGCGTCGCCCTTGCGCGCCACCAGGTTCACCTTCGCCACGCCCGCGTCGTCGGTGTAGTGCTGACGCTCGGCGGTGAAGCCCGCGGCCTCCAGCCGCGCCTGGGCGTAGTCGATGAGGGGCGCGTTGGGGCGCGAGGACGTGGTGTCCAACGCCACCAGTTCCGCCAGGGTGGCCCGCAGCGCGGGCAGCGTGTCGCTCATGGGACGGCCTCCAGTCAGGCCATCTCCATGCCACTGCCCGCGTCGCGACGCCAGCGCGGGAGCGCCCTCAGCGTCGCGCGGAGGCCACCCCACCCTCCTCCAGGACCGCCGGGAACACGGAGTTGTCATCCGCCCCAGGCCGCCCCAGCCCCTTGAGGATGGCGGGCGCGGAGGCCGTCACGTGCCCCACGTAGAACACCCCGTGGTACCCCTCCTTGTTGGCTGAATCCCAGACGTGCACGAAGAAGCGGTCCCCATTGTCCTTCCCCTTCGCCTCCTTCACCCCGCACTCCAGCTTCCCGCCCTTCTCTTCCGCCGCGCAGATCCACGCCGTGCCGCTGTCGTACGCCATGTCCAACGACTTCACGTCCGACAGCTGCGCCTTCAGCAGGTGCCCCATGGGCCGGAACTGCTTGTCCCACAGCAGTCCCTTCGCCGTGCGCGGATGGATGTTGCCGCTCACCACCAGGTGGAATCGCTCCGGCGTCGCCTTCACCTGCGCCAGCACCGTCTGCGTGAGCGCGTCCTCTCGCTTCTGGCCCGACAGCTTCGGGTGGTCATAGACGAACACTTCCACGTCCAGCCCCTGCACCCTCAACTGCCGCAGTTGCTCCAGCATGTTCGCCACCGCCTCGCTGCCTCGCCCGTCCGGGTACGGGCTGCGCCAGAAGGGCGCCTCCATCAGCTTGAGCCAGTCCACCTCTCCTCCCTGGCTTTGGATGAAGGTCGTGATTCGCGCCTCGTTCTCCACCGGCAGCTCCAGCCCCACCGTCACCGGCATCCCTGACGTGACGAGCTGACACACCGCCTGCGCGATGAATCGCGGTACCTCCTGTGTCCCGTGCAGCTCCCCCAGCAGCAGCACTCCTCCCGCCTTCGCCTGCTTCTTCAGTCCGAGGATGGACTGGCCGCACTCGGTGAACGCTGGCGTCTCCTTCGCGTCCGCCGCTCGCGCCACCTGCTGCTCCGCGCTCACCTGCTGCTTCTTCGCCAGCTTCGGGGCGATGCCTCGGAAGACCCGCCACTCCATCGTCAGGTCTCGCGTCCCCTGCCCCGAGTCCACGTAGAAGCCATTCTCTCCACGGGGGAAGGAAAACCGGTCCTCGTTGTCCTCCGCGCTGAGAGGGAAATCGTCGCCGCCACCGGGCCCAAGCACTCGGGACACGCCCCAATCCACCTCCCTGCCAGGCTGGGCCAGCGTCTTGTTCACCGTCTTGGTGATGCGGATGATCCACAGCTTGCTCTTCGTCGGCGTCTCGCGCTTGCCGATGACCATGTACCGGTGCCAGTAGCCAGCGATCTTCGAGCCGCCGAACTCCTGCTTCCAATCCGTCTCCAACACCAGGCTGCCCCGGTCCTCACGGTAGGGCAGGTGCGCGTCCGTGAAGTACTCGCGCACCGCGGGCCACATCTCCTCCAACGGCGCGTCGTAGATGGCTTCGTAGTCCGGCGTCTCCAGGTCCTGCCGCCCGGCGCAGCCCACCGCCAGCAACAGCGCCACCATTCCCATCAGCCATGTCGAACGCATCTCCCGACTCCTTCATCCGGTTTCGTGATGACAGGGAAACGCGAGGACACCCTTGACGTATCGCGAGCGCATCCGCCCGCAATGCGAAGGGCCGCGCGCGTCCCCCTCTCGGATGACTCGCACGGCCCCTGTCCTCCACTTCAATCCGTTACAAGCTGGACGTGGGCTCCTGCTCGGGTGCCACCTCCGGATTCCCCAGCGCCTTGAGGACGGCGGGCTCCGACGCCGTCACGTGCCCCACGTAGAACACCCCGTGGTACCCCTCCTTGTTGGCTGAATCCCAGACGTGCACGAAGAAGCGGTCCCCATTGTCCTTCCCCTTCGCCTCCTTCACCCCGCACTCCAGCTTCCCGCCCTTCTCTTCCGCCGCGCAGATCCACGCCGTGCCGCTGTCATACGCCATGTCCAACGACTTCACGTCCGACAGCTGCGCCTTCAGCAAGTGCCCCATGGGCCGGTACTGCTTGTCCCACGGCAGCCCCTTCGCCGTGCGCGGATGGACGTTGCCGCTCACCACCAGGTGGAACCGCTCCGGCGTCGCCTTCACCTGCGCCAGCACCGTCTGCGTGAGCGCGTCCTCCCGCTTCTGGCCCGACAGCTTCGGGTGGTCATAGACGAACACCGCCACGTCCAACCCCTGCGCCCTCAACTGCCTCAGCTGCTCCAGCATGTTCGCCACCGCTTCGCTGCCTCGCCCGTCCGGGTACGGGCTGCGCCAGAAGGGCGCCTCCATCAGCTTGAGCCAGTCCACCTCTTCTCCCTGGCTCCGCAGGAAGGTGGTGATTCGCTCCTCGTTCTCCACCGGCAACTCCAGCCCCACCGTCACCGGCATCCCTGACGTGACGAGCTGGCACACCGCCTGCGCGATGAACCGCGGCACCTCCCGCGTCCCGTGCAGCTCTCCCAGCAGCAGCACCCCGCCCACCTTCGCCTGCTTCTTCAGTCCCAGGATGGACTGCCCGCACTCGGTGAACGCTGGCGTCTCCTTCGCATCCGGTGCTCGCGCCACCTGCTGCTCCGCGCTCACCTGCTGCTTCTTCGCCAGCTTCGGCGCGACGCCTCGGAAGACCCGCCACTCCATCGTCAGGTCTCGCGTCCCCTGCCCCGAGTCCACGTAGAAGGCGTTCTCCCCCACGGGGAAGGCCAGCCGGTCCTCGTCATCCTCGATGGAGACGCCGTACGCGCCGCTCGCGGTCGAGGACGGATCCCCCGGGGCTCCGGTGTCTCGCGTGGAAGGGTCGCCGCCAAGCCCACGGCCGACGCCCCAGTCCAGTTGCCGTCCGGGCAAAGCCAGCGCCTTGTTCACCGTCTTGGTGATGCGGATGATCAACAACTTGCTCTTGGTCGGCGTCTCGCGCTTGCCGACGACCATGTACCGGTGCCAGTAGCCAGCGATCTTCGAGCCACCGAACTCCTGCTTCCAATCCGTCTCCAACACCAGACTGCCCCGGTCCTGACGGTAGGGCAGGTGCGCGTCCGTGAAGTACTCCCGCACCGCGGGCCACATCTCCTCCAGCGGCGCGTCGTAGATGGCTTCGTAGTCGGGCGTCTCCAGGTCCTGCCGCCCGGCGCAGCCCACCGCCAGCCCCATCAGCACCACGAGCGACAGCCACTGTCCTGAACGCATCCACATCCTCCTGCGGAAGCCTACATCCTGGCCTTCAACGCCTCGGGCGGTCCTCCATATCGAGGCCGCCTGTCACCCTCACGGATAAAGACGCCGGGCGAGCTGCTGGAACGTCCGGCCGCTCTCGTCCATCAGCGGATGCCGGCCGTCCCGCACCACCCACCGGCCCGCCACGGCGACCTCGCGCACCGCTCCCGCCGTCGCCCCGAAGACGATGCCCGGCAGCAGCGACGCGAGGCCCGCGCCCACCAGCGACGGGTGATGCAGATCCACCGTGAAGAAGTCCGCGGGCGCGCCCGGCGCCAACGCGCCCGTGTCCATCCCCAGGCTCCGCGCGCCCTGCACCGTGGCCATGTCGAAGAGCCGCGCCGCCAGCCCGTCCAACGTCCCCGTCCCCGGATCCAACACCGCGCGGCGCAGACGCACCAGGCGCAGGTGCTGCTCCAGCTGCCGCGCCTCCTCCAGCAGGTCCACGGTCGTCTGGCTGTCCGAACCGAAGCTCACGCGCGCCCCGGCCTTCACCAGCGCGTCCGCAGGCACGATGCCATCCCCCAGGTTACGCTCCGTGGACGGGCACGCGCACACCGTGGCCTCCGCGCGGCCCAGCAGCGCCACCTCGTCGTCCGTCAGGTGCACCCCGTGCACCGCCGTGAAGCGCGGCCCCAGCAGCCCCACGTCCGACACCAGCTCCACGGGACGGCGGCCGTGCTCCGCCAGGCACGCTTCAATCTCCTTGGGCTGCTCCGCCACGTGCATGTGGATGGGCATGACAGCGGGCGCGGCGCGGGCCACCTGCTCCAACCAGTCGCGCGACACCGCGCGCACGCTGTGCGGCGCGAGCCCCACGTTCACCCGTGCGTCGCCACGCACCGCCTGGGCCAGGTCCTGCGTGGTGGCGAGGAACGTGTCCACGTCCGCGTCGATGAAGCGGCGCTGGCGCGGGTTCGCCGGCACGTTGAAGCCCGCGCGCGCATAGCCCACCCGCAGCAGACAGATGCGCAGCCCCACGTCCGTCGCCGCGCGGATGACCGCGCGCGCCAGGGTGTTGCGGTCCGCGTAGGGCGTCCCGTCGGACTGGTGGTGCAGGTAGTGGAACTCGCCCACCGCGGTGATGCCCGCGAGCGCCATCTCCACGAACACCTGCCGGGAGGCGGCGTAGACCTCCTCGGGCGTGAGGGCTTCCGCGGCGCGGTACATCGCCTCGCGCCAGGACCAGAAGTCGTCCTGCCCCCGGCCGGACGCCACGTATTCGGTGCGCCCCCGGATGAGCCGCTGGAAGGCGTGCGAGTGGCCGTTGACGAGTCCCGGAAGCAACGCCCGGCCCGCGAGCCGCTCCACGCGCGCGCCCGGAGGCACCTTGTCGAGCACTCGGCCGTCCGCGCCCACCGCCAGCGCGCGGCCTTCGTGGAAACGCCCTTCCGCGAAGAGGAAGTCAGGTTGGTAGACTGTGATGTCGCTCACGCGCGGCAGCGTATGCCAGTTCCCGGCGGGGCGCGGAAGCAGCTCAGGCGCCCAGTTCAGCACCGTCCATGAGGGGCGCGCGGCCCTCCGCCCAGGGACGGGTGCGCACCGCGTCGCGGATCCACGTGCCGTGCCGCCGCTCGTCCTCGCGGTGCTGGTGGATGAGGGCCTTCACCTCCGGAGTCCACTCGAACTGGAGCGCCAGCTCATAGGCCCGGTCGAACAGCTCCTCGTTGCCGAGCATGGCCCACAGCGTGGCCTCCGTCCCCATCAGTCCCGTCATCGCCGTCAGGCTCTTCATCGCGGAGCCCTTCAGGTCGGGCCGCAGCGTCACCGGGTCCCCCCCGAAGTGGCGGATGAGCGTGTTGAGGTCCTGCACGTGCCGCAGGTGGTCCGCGCGGAAGCTGTTGAGGCGCTCGCGCACCAGCGCCGGCCCGATGCGCGCGATGGCGACGTCGTACGCGCCCACGGCGTCCGCGTCGAGCTGGGCCAGGCTGTGCAAGCGAGCCACTTCGGACTTGTCGGCCATCGGCGCCTCCTCCAGGTGAGTGAAACGCAGGTGAGTGAAACAGGCGGATGCGAAGGCCCAACCAATGTGGTGCGCCCTCCTCCCGGAACCAACCGCCTTTCCGCGCACCCACCCCTCCGCCGCCCCCAGGGCAGGCGGTCGGTCGCGAGCCCGTGCACGTCCATGGCCCCGGACAAGCAACCCCCACCTCCCCGGAGCGCCTGCCCTCCTGGTCCCTCGCCCGTCGGCATGGGGAATTGCGCCCCCACCCTCCTGTGCAGAGCGTTGGAGGGTGAAGACCTCCCAGACACAGAAGCGTCTGCGCCGCTACCGGATGAAGCGGGACTTCCACCGCACGCCGGAGCCCTCGCCGGACGTGGGCGCACCCAGCGAGAGCGCCCCCCGCTTCGTGGTGCACAAGCATGACGCCACCCGGTTGCACTACGACCTGCGCTTGGAGATCGGCGGCGTGCTGGTGAGCTGGGCCATCCCCAAGGGACCCAGCCAGGACCCCGCGGTGAAGCGGCTGGCGGTCCAGACGGAGGACCACCCGCGCTCCTACGCGGACTTCGAAGGCCACATCCCGGATGAACAGTACGGCGGGGGCGACTCGCTGCTCTGGGAGTCCGGCACCTTCGAGACGGTCCCACCCGGCGACGCCGAAGCCCAGTTGAAGCGTGGCCACCTGGAGGTCGTGCTCCACGGCGCGAAGCTGAACGGGCGCTGGCACCTGGTGCGCACCCGTCCCCGAAGCGGCAAGGCACAGTGGCTCTTCTTCAAGGCGAAGGATGCCTTCGCCCGCCCTGGCTCCGACATCACCGTGGAGCGCCCCGAGTCCGTGAAGAGCGGCCAGGTGCGCACGCAGGGGCCGCGCAAGCCCGGCGTGGCGCGCGCCAGGAAGGCCGTCCGCGCTCCCGCCAGGTCCGCCCGCGCGCCGGCGACGCCGGAGGCGCTGTTGAAGCGGGTGTGGCCTCCCATGCTCGCGCGGCTGGCCGTCTCCGACGAGGTGCACGACGAAACGCACGCCTACGAGGTGAAGTACGACGGCTTCCGCGCCATGTTCGCCTCCACGCACGGCAAGAGCGCCTTCCAGAGCCGCCGGGGCAACGACCTGTCGAGCCGCTTCCCCCGGCTCACCTCGTCACTGCGCGAGCTGCCCGCGCGCGACCTGGTGCTGGATGGGGAGATCGTGGCGCTCGACGCGAAGGGGCGCTCCAGCTTCCAGCTCCTCCAGCACGCGGAGGCGGACACGGAGCAGCGCCTCCGGGTGTTCGACCTGCCGTGGCTGGACGGCGAGGACCTGCGCCAGCGCCCCTATGGGGAACGCCGCGCCCGGCTCGAGAAGCTGATGGCGCACGCGGCGCTCCCGCTTCAGCTCTCCGAGAAGCTGGACCTGCCCTTGTCGCGGGCCCTCCTGGAAGCGCGCCGCAAGGGCTGGGAGGGCATCATCGCCAAGCGCAGGGACTCGCCCTACACCGGCACGCGCTCTGGCGACTGGTTGAAGCTGAAGGTGGTCGCGGGCCAGGAGGTCGTCATCCTCGGCTACCTGCCCATCAAGAACGCCCGGGCGAAGTCGGAGATCGGCGCGCTGCGCGTGGGCGTGCGCGGCCGGGGCGGCTACCACGACGTGGGCAAGGTTGGCACGGGCTACACCACCGAGGACCGCCGCGAGCTGCGCGGGCTGCTGGACGCCTCGCGCGTGAAGAAGTCCGCCGCCGTGGATGCGCCCGCGAACACGGACACCGTCTGGGTGAAGCCGAAGTACGTGGCCCAGGTGCGGTTCACCGAGTGGACGAAGGACGGCCGCCTGCGCCAACCCGTGTTCCAGGGCCTGCGCGGCGACAAGGTTCCCCAGGAGGTCGTGCGGGAACACCCCGCCCCCGTCGAAGGCTCGGCCCGCCGGGGCTCGCGTCGGGCTCCGGCGCGGGTCTCCGCTCGCACCACGACGAAGCCCGAACGCGAGGTGTCCGGGCGCGCCCCGCAGGTGCACCTCACGCACGGCGACCGCGTGCTGTTCCCCGGCGCCGGCCTGACGAAGGCGGATGTGTTCGCGTACTACCGGGACGTGGCACCGCTGCTGTTGCCCGTGCTCGCGGATCGTCCCCTGGCCCACCAGCAGTGGCCCGCGGGCATCGAGGCCCCGGGCTTCTTCCGCCATGAGCTGTCCGGCATCCCCCCGTGGCTGCCCACGCTGCGCGTGCGCCACGAAGCGAAGACGCTGCGCCACGTGAACGTGAAGAGCACGGCCGCGCTGCTGTGGCTGGCCAACCAGTCCGCGCTCACGCTGCACATGTGGCTGAGCCACGCGCCCCGGCTGGCGCAGCCGGACTTCGTGGTGTTCGACCTGGACCCCGGCGTCGGCGGTTGGAAGGACCTGGTGAAGGTGGCCAAGGCCCTGCACGCCCGCCTGGAGGAGCTGGGCCTGGAGTCCTTCCCGAAGACCTCCGGCAAGCGAGGCCTGCACGTGCTGGTGCCGCTGGCGCCGGGCCACACCTACGCGCGCACCCAGGCGTTCGCGGACGCGCGGGTGCGTGAGCTGGAGGAGGACCTGGGCGGCATCGCCACCACGAAGCGCTCCATCCGCGACCGCGAGGGCCGACTCTACCTGGACGCGGGCCAGAACGCGCGCGGCAAGACGGTGGTGGCGCCCTACTCGCTGCGCGCCGTGGAGGACGCGCCCTTCTCCGCGCCGCTCGCCTGGAGCGAGGTGAACGGCCGCCTGGACCCCCACCGCTTCCGCCTGAAGACGCTGAAGAAGCGCCTGGACGCGGTAGGAGACCTGTTCGCGCCCGCGCTCCGCGTGAAGCAGGTGCTGCCGGCGGAGTGAGTCGCCTGCTTCCGCGTCGCGCCCTGAACGGATGTCTCCCCGAAGGGCCCTGGCGCGTGCTAGTGCCCCCGGGCCATGTCGTCCGCACCCGCCGTGAGCCTCCCCGTGCAGTCCGCGCCGCGATGGAAGGTGTCCCTCGCCTACGCCACCTGCTTCATCCTCTGGGGCTCCACCTGGGCCGCGGTGAAGGTGGGGCTGGAGGACCTGCCACCGCTGCGCTTCGTGGGCACGCGCATGCTCGTGGCCGGGCTGGCGCTGCTGCCCTTCGCGCGCTCGCGCGGCGCGGCGCTGGGCAACGGCACCGGGTGGCGCATCGCGGGGCTGGGCGTGCTCCAGCTCGCGTTGCCCTTCGGGATGCTCTTCGTGGCGCAGCAGTGGATCCCGTCCAGTTGGGCCGCGCTCCTCTTCTCCACCTTCCCCGTGTGGCTGCTGGTGGTGGGGCGCGTGCTGGTTCCTGATCAGCTGCTCACCGGGCGCAAGCTCCTCGCCGCGGGCCTGGGCCTGACCGGCGTGGTGGCGCTCCAGCACCAGGAGCTCGCCTCGCTCAGCTTCTCCGGCATGGTGCTGCTCGGCTGCGCGATGACGCTGGGCGCGGCGGCGTCCGTGGCGGTGGCCAACGTGCTGGTGCGCCAGCACATGACGCACGTGCCGCCGCACCTGCTCACCATGGTGCAGTCCTTGAGCAGCGCGGTGCTGCTGCTGTCCGCCTCCGCGATGACCGAGTGGAATCAGCCGGCGCACTGGACCACGCGCTCGGTGAGCGCGCTCCTGTACCTGGCGCTGGGCGGGACGGTGCTCACCTACCAGTGCCTGTACTGGCTGCTGCCGCGCATCTCCCTGGCGGCCCTGGGCGCCATGGCCCTGCTGGACACGCTGGTGGCGGTGACGCTGGGCGTCGCGCTGCTGGGTGAGCCGCTCACGCCCGCACTGCTCGCGGGCGGCATGCTCATCCTCACCGCGGCGGCGCTCGCCAACCGCGGCGAGGCCCCGGAGGCGAAGGCGCCTCCGGAAGCGACCCCGGGGTGAAGCGCCGCCCCCGCGTCAGAAGGGCAGGGGCAGCGAGAACGCGGTGCCGTTCTGCGTGCCGGTGCGGTAGCTCTTCGGCGCGCCGATGACGACCGTCGGCGGCGAGCCTCCGCTGCCAGGGACGACCGCGATGGACTGACCGAGCGAGCTGCGCTCCGCGCCGTCGCCCACCACGAGCAGGAAGGGCGACAGCGGCCCCTGCGACTTCGTGCCGCCGGCGAAGAGGAACGCCGCGCCCTCGCCGTCCGAGGCCACCGACGCGCCCGGCGCGCCCACCCACAGGTCCGGCACCCCGTCGCCGTTCAGGTCCTTGCCGCCCGAGAGCGCCGTGCCAAAGGTCACCGCGCGGGCGCGGTACGTCAGGTTGGGCGGCGCCAGCGTGGCGCTCAACGCGTCCACCAGCACCTCACCCGCCGTGGGCCTGAGCCCGTTGAGCTTCGCGATGTCGAAGAGCAGCACCGCGGGCTGGCTCACGCCGTCCACGAGGTAGTTGTTGGCCGACACCGCGATGAAGTCCCGCGTGTCGCCCAGGAAGCGGCCCGCGCGCGTGGAGGCCACGCCCAGGTTCATCAGCGCGCGGCCCACCTCCGCGTCACCGGCGATGCGCACCATGGACGCCGCCGTGCGGCCTCCGCACCGGCTGCCGCCCGGGTCGTAGCCATAGAGGATGACCACGCCCGAGTGCGAGCCGTCCGAATAGCGCCACGCCACCTCGTCGCAGCCGTCCCCGTTCAGGTCGCCCAGGGCCGCGGGCGCGGAGGTCTGCGGCAGCGCGGTGGTGTTCCACTGGGTGGGGGGCCAGACGACGGGCGTGGACGGCCAGGAGTAGAGGGCGTCACAGGCCAGGGTGAGCTTCGCGAGCGAGGCGTCATCCGGCGCGCGGCCCAGGAACAGGTCGAAGCCGCGGTCGCGCAGCACGGCCACGTCCTGCTTGCCGTCGCCGTTGAAGTCGAAGCCGCCCACCACGTTGCGGCCCAGGGTGGTGCGCTTGCAGCGGGTCGCCGCCGGGTCGTCGCAGGTGGTGACGACGGACGGCGCGAACACGCGGTAGGCCGCCTTGAAGGTGCCGTCCGCCTGTCCCAGCGACACCAGGAAGCCGCCCAGCGTCTGCGTGCCCGCCAGCATGCACGCGTTCTGCACGTACGGATCCTTCTCCGACGCGGCGGACCCCGTGCCGGGGATGACCAGCGCGGTGGAGCCCGCCACCATGTCCGGCCGCCCGTCGCCGTTGAAGTCCGTGAAGGCCACGTCCACGCCCACGTTGCGGCCTCCCCACCAGGGCGAGCTGGCGCCCTCGCCGGACACCGTGGCCGTCCCGGGCGTGGCCGTGTCGAAGGTGTACGCGCGGCCCACGTTGAGGTCCGCGCCGTCGTTGTTGGGGCCGGGACCCGAGAAGCCCTGCGCGCCCACCAGCGCCATCACCTTGCCGTTGAGCCGGGCCAGCGCCACCCCTTCACCGAAGCGCTCCATGCTGGCCTTCGTCGTCACCTCCAGGCCGCTGCGCGTCCACTCGGACAGGCTCGCGCCCGCCTTCTGGTAGACGTCCACGCGGCCGGTGAAGGCGCCCGTGGCGGACGAGGCGCGGCCGGAGAAGCCCGCCAGCACCGTGCCCGACGGCAGCGTCCAGGCCGAGAGGCCCGCGCCCAGCACCTCCGCCTTCGCGGCGCCGCCCAGCGCCACGAGCGGCTTGTTCATCACCGTGTTCTTCGCCAGGGACGTCAGCGGGAACGCCAGCACCTTGCCCGCGTTGCCCAGCGTCTGCGTGCCCGCCGTCACCGACGCGTACGGCGCGCCCAGGAGCAGCTCCGGCCCCGCCGTTCCGTCCACGTCCATCACCGCCCAGCTGCGGGTCGCGGTGATGCCGCGCGCGTCGCCGTAGAAGCGCGCGTACGCGTCCGCCAGCGGCACCTTCACGGGCGCCGCCTGCGACGGGTCGTCCACCAGCGTCGCGCCCCGCAGGTCGAACAGGTAGGCCCCGCCCGCGTCCACCTGCGCCGCCACGCCGCCCTCCTTGCTCAGGTCCGGCGAGTCCGCCTTGTCCGCCATCACCAGCAGGAGCGGAGGCCGGCTGCCCTCGGCGGGGATCGCGCCCAGGCGCCAGGTGCCCTCGTTGCCCAGGACCTCCACGGCGGTGTTGGACGCCATCACGTACAGGTCCGGCGCGGAGCGGTAGCGCGCCCCGGTGGCGCGCGCGAAGTACACCGCCACGCCCATCTGCTGCCCGTCGGTGGTGCCGTCCGCCTTGTAGCGGGTCAGCTTGTGCAGCGACGCCAGGTCCGGGCGGCCGTCGTCGTTGAGGTCCGCGACCACGATGGCGCGGCCCAGCTCCGTGTTGCTGCGCAGCACGAACTTGCCGTCCACCAGCAGGTCCTGCCCGCCCAACCGCACCGCCGGCAGGTCCGGGACGGGCTGGTTCTTGGCGAGCAGGAAGATGTCGATCACCCCGCGCCGGCTGACGCCGGAGATGGTGGACAGGTCGCCCGCGGGCGAGCCCACGAACAGGTCCATGTCGCCGTCGCCGTCCGCGTCCGCGATGGCCAGACCCGTGCCGAACCCGCCTCGGCCCAGGCCGGTCAGCGCGGGCCGCAGCAGCGCGGGCGGCTGGCCCGACTTGAAGGTGTAGAGGTACACCGCGCCCGAGTCGCCGATGGTGACGTCCGCGCCCGGCGACGACACCGCCAGGTCCGCGCGCCCGTCCCCGTCCAGGTCGCCCGCGGCCAGCATGTCTCCGAAGAGCGCGCCCTCCGTCTCGCCCGTCAGCACCCAGGTGGGCTTCGAGGGCAGGCCGGACGCGCTGCCCTTGTAGATGAACACCGCGCCGCCCGTGGGGCGCGACAGCTCGCTCTCACGCTGGCCCACCGCCAGGTCCTGGATGCCGTCGCCGTCGAAGTCCGCGGTCACCATCGTGGCCGCGTCCGTCAGCCGGCCGTGCGCCAGCAGGGGCCGCTTCAGCTCATCCAGCACGCGCACCGCCACGGGGGCCACGTCGCCGGTGAAGGCGTCCTTCGCCTCCAGGGAGATGAGGCCGGAGGCGCCCGCCTCCACCACCACGCGCCCGTTCACCACCGAGCCGGGGCCGGACTTCTTCGTCCACACCACGCGGTCCGTGCCGCCCGCCGTGCCCAGCGGCGCGGACGCGCCCGACGGGAGGGCCAGGTACTGCGGGTCGCCCACCAGCTTCGCGGCCTTGCTCACGGTGTACTGGAGCACCGCCACGTCGCCGGACTTCGTGTCGCGCACGGTGAGGACGTCCTGCGCCTCCACCTGCCCCGCCGTGTAGAGGCCCGCGTCGGTGAGCGTGGCGCCGGAGCCGTTGCTGGTGAGCGTGAAGGACGCCGTGCCCACCAGCCCGTCGATGGCGATCTGGAAGGACGCGCCCGGCCGCAGCATGGCCCGCGCGGGCGCGACGCCGAAGCCCGCCAGCACCTTCACCCGCACGCTCGCGGTGCCGCCGCACTGGTCGTCCACCACCGTCAGCGTGTCGTCCGCCGGCGTGCGCCCCGCGACGAAGCGGTTGCCGCGCATGTCGCCAGAGGAGCCGCCCGCCTCCGCGCGGAAGGTGTAGTGGCCGCTGCCGCCACCCGCCGTCAGCGTGGCCACGCTCCCGGAGCGCACCGTCGTGGGCTCCGCCGACAGCGTCAGCGGAGCGAGGCCTTCACACGGGCCCACGTAGGGCAGGACCTCGGCGGGCCGCTGCCCGTCATCACAGGCCAGGGTCAACAGCGCGAGCAGGGGGGTCGCGCGGGCGAGACGTTTCATGGGGGTGCCTCGAAAAATGAAGTCACGAAGAGGGCGTCAGGGGAGCGCGCCGGACGACACCCACCGCTGGATGAGGGCGATGCCCTGCGGATCCAACGGCCCGTCCGCGGGCATGCGCAGGTCGCGCACCGCCGCGTTGATGAGCTGGGCGTTGGACTTCCACAGCTCGTACGTGTTGAGCGGACGGCCGGGGCTGGTCGTGTGGCACTTGGCGCAGCGGGCCTCGTGGATGGGGCGGATGTCGCGCGCGTAGCTGGGGGTGGTGGTGAGCGGCTGGTAGGTGAAGGGCACCTGCCGGAGCGCCTCCGAGCCGTCCGCGAAGCGGGACACCACACCCAACGTGTGCCCGCCCGGCGTCAGGCTGGCGAAGGAGAACGCCTTGAGCGTCTCATGGTCCGCCTCCAGGCCGCCCATGCTGTACGCGGGCCCGGTCGCCTCGAACTCCTGACCCTCCAGTTGGAAGACCACGCGCTGCGGGGCGGCGCCCGGCGGCAGGCGGGCCTGGACCACCAGCCCGTCCTCCACCACCAGCATGCCCTGGTGCATCCCCGTCACGCGCGGCACCGGCGCGCGGCTGACGGCCATCGCCGCGTCGGCCACGCGAATCCACGCGCAGCCCGTCTCATCCACCGCCAGGAGCGACAGCGCGCCGGTCGGCAGCCCCTCGGCGGAGCCCCAGAGGCCCTGGTCCGCGTCGAAGGTGAAGAGCTTGTCGCCCGCGCGGGCCCAGAGGTAGCGCCCCGCGCCCATCAGCTGATCCGGCAGCGACGGCAGCCCCACGGTGCTCCAGCCGTCGGCGTTCCGGCGCAGCACGCGGGTGCTGGTGAGCAGCCACACCTCACCGGCCTTGCCCGTGCCGGCGCCCAGCCCCGCGAGCGTCCGCACCGTCTCCCCGGTGCCCAGGGGCGCGTCCGTGCCGCGCACCTGATAGACGCCCGGCGCGGAGGCCACCACCACGTTCAGCTTGCCCTGGCGCGCGAACCACAGGCCCGGCAGGCCGTCCTCCGCGGGCGCGGCCGTCATCGTGGTGATGCCGCTGAGCGCCTGGCCCGACAGCTTCAGCGACGCGAGCACGCCGCCTTGAATCTGGTAGAGGCCCGTGGGGTGGGCGATCCACGCGGCGCCGTCCGCCGTCTGCGCGGTGGCGACGATGCCGGTGCCCAGCACCTCCTGCCACAAGGGTTCGATGAGCCAGCCCTGGTTCGCCAGGAACAGGCCGCTGTTCGTCTCCACCAGGGCGCTGTGCGGCCCCAGGCGGAAGGTGGCGCGCACCTGGCCCAGCGCGGCCTTGTTCTGCGGGTGCGGCTCCAGCGCGGCCCGCGAGCCATCCAGCCGCAGCCGCACGGCGCCGCCCGCCGCGGTGGCGAAGATGCCGCCGCCGGACTGGTCCGCGAAGCCAGGGGCCTCCGCCAGGGACTGGGACGCCGCGACCTGGGTGGCCGTGAACGCCGCGGGCTTCGCCGGGTCACTTCCCGGCGGGGCGTCATCGCCGCACGCGCAGAGCAGCACCGCGGCGCAGAGCAGGAACGAAGGGGGGAGGAAGCGCGCCACGGCGGGGGAACCGTGGCGCGGTGAGGGGCGCGAGGAGGGAGTGCTCATCAAGGTTCAGGCAAGGATGAACCGCAGCGGGTCCACCCGCGTGATGCTGTAGTCCAGCTTCGCCGAGGCCAGCACCGTGGCGATGATGTGCTCGGGGAAGATGTTGGAGCCGTTGGGGTCGTTGGCGCCCGTGCGCAGGTCCACCGTGCCCGGCGACATGCCGATGTCGCCGCTGCGGCCCACCACGAGGTTGTGCTTGATGCCCGCGCCCATCATCAGGCAGCTGTTGGACAGGTGGTGGTCACGGCCGCCCGTGGCGTTGATGGTGGGCGTGCGCGCGAACTCGCTGAACACCAGGATGGTGGTGTGGTCCATGAAGTTGCCGCCGCCAGGGTGCGACGTCTGGCGGAGATCATTCACCAACAGGTTCAGCGCGTCGAATCCCGCCCGCTGGTTGCTTGCCTGGGTGACCTGCGTGCCGAAGTGGGTGTCCAGGCCGCCGGCCAGGTTGATGGACACGCACTGGCTGATGCCCTTCTTCAGGGCGGTGGCCACCATGGCGGCGCGGCCCGCGGCGCTGTTGTACGGGTAGGCCTGGTTGTTGAGCCCGTAGAAGTCGCGCACGGTCTGGTTGGCCGCCAGGTTGAAGCGGAACGAGTCCGACAGCTTGTTCTCCATCACCGTCTGCATCTGGGTGCGGCTGCTCTCGTAGGCCGTGCCCACGCCCCGCGCGGTGAGCGCCTGCTCCTCGCAGCTGATGGGCATGCCGTTCAGGTCGATGAGGCTCTTCTCGATTTCGCTGTCCAGCTGCCGGGCCGCCACGGGCGGGTCCAGCGTGAGGACCAGGTCCGCCAGGCCGCTCACGCGCAGCGCGTTGGCGTAGCCGCCGTAGCGGTCGTTGTAGGACTCCACGCCCTGGGCGATGGACGGGATGGGCACCGTGGGCTTCATCTGGCCCACGATCTCCGTCGCGGTGGAGGAGCCGCGCGCCGCGCTGCCGATGGGCATCTTCCCGGTGAGGAAGTAGCGGTAGCCCACCTCGTGGGTGAGCGTGCTCATGTTGATGCCGCGCACCACCGTCATCAGGTCGTAGTGGTCCGACAGCGCGCCCACCGCGGGCCCGAAGGTCATCGTCGCGGGGCCGGCGCCCGGACGCTCCTTGGGGATGATGGGCGTCTGCTGGAAGCGCGAGTCGGTGGAGAGCAGGCTGTAGCCCGGCATGATGCGCGTCTCGCTGACGCGGTCCGCGGTGAACACCGCCGGGTCGCGCGGGTCGAACGCGAGCAGCTGATCCCACCCTCCGTTGAAATACACGAAGACGAAGCAGCGGTCGGGCGGCGCCAGGTTGGTCGCCTGGGCCACGGCCTTGAAGGGGATGCCTCCCAGCAGCAGGGAGCCCATGAAGCCGGCTCCAGCCTTGAGGAAGGTGCGGCGCTCGGGGCAGCAGAGGTCGTCTTGGGGCGTCTTCTTCATCGCAGGCACCGTCAAGGTCAGTAGGTGATGAAGCGCGAGTCCGTCAGCATGGCGATGCAGACCACCGCCAGCGCCTGGTCGCGCTTCTTGAGGGTTTCGGCACGGGCCGCGGCCTTGCGGAAGAACGTCGCGTAGCGCGACAGCTCCTCGCCGGACAGGGGCGCGCCCCAGAAGCGCGTGGACAGGTACACCAGCGTCTCGTTCACCTGCGCGTCCGTGAGCTTGGTCAGGTCGCTCATGGGCGTGGGCAGCGTGCGGCCCAGCGTGCGCAGGGCCACGTCCGTCTGCGCGATGTCCTTCTGCGCCTGGGCGATGCAGACCTTGCGCGCGCCGTCGTCCAGGAAGCGGGCGAAGACGAGGTTGGGCTCGGTGTTCTCCGTGGTGATGAGCGCGTAGTCGGCGCGGCCCAGCGACTGGGCGCGGGCCTCCAGCTCATCCCACTCCATGCCCACGGCGACCTTGATGGACTCCTTGAGCTGCGCGACGGTGAGGCGCCGGGGGGCGCGGCCCACGCTGCCGCCCTGGGCCTCCGGGTCCGGCAGCGGGTCGATGGGGGTGGAGTCCCCGTGCGGGTTGGGCACCGGATCCAGCTGGGCATCCAGCGGGACGGGCTTGGCGGGGGCGTCCACGGAGCCCTGGGTGCAGCCCGTGGCGAGCGCGAGCAGCGCGGTCAACAGTAGGCGGCGCATCAGTCGATCCTCCGGTACGCGTCGGACATCACCACCTGCTGGATGAGGCCCTTGAGGCTGTGGTTGTTCTTGGCGAAGTCCTGCGACAGCGTCTGCAGGTACAGCCGCTGCTCCTCGGCGGTCATCGCCCGGCCCAGGAACTCGTTCCAGATGCGCTTGACGGTGCAGCGCTCCAGGTCGCCCGTCTCCATCATCCGCTGCACGAGCGTCTGCGGACCGCCCTCGATGTTCTTCTCCTCGTCCGCGGTGCGGTAGAGGTAGGTCTTCAAGAGGCCCAGCGAGTTGGCGCCGTCGCCGTCGAAGGCCTGCATGACGTACTGGGTGCACTCGCCGCCGCAGTTGGTGTCACCGGCGATGGCGCAGTCGCGGCACTTCACGTCCAGGCGGGGGAACTGGTCCGGCGACAGGAACAGCGCGGAGCGCTCCGCGAAGCGACCCCAGTGCGCGCCCGTGGGCTCGATGGTGGCGTGGCAGTAGTTGCAGCCGCAGCGCTTGGCCAGGTTGTTCTCGCGGTTGCAGGCGTCCTCCGGGGGCGGCAGCGACGCGTCCGCGGCCGGGGCGAAGTGCTTGCAGAGGAAGGCCTCGTAGAACTCGTTCACGCGGGCGCGCTGCGTGGGGAAGCGGTAGAGGAACGCCGGGGTGGTGAGCACGCCGGAGTGGGTGGTGTCGCGGGTGTACTCGCTCCACTGGTTGGCGCTCGTGTACGTCACGGCGGGCAGCGTGGCGGTGTCCGCGGGGGACTTGATGCTGAAGACGCCCACGCCCTGGCGCTGGCGGAAGAACTCCGACAGCGTGCCGTTCACGAAGGAGCGGCGGGTGGTGAGGATGTTGAAGTAGGGCTCGTCGTTGCGCACCACGGCGTCCGTGATGAAGAGCGGCTCCTCGTTGAAGGCGGTGACGCGCGCGGTGTGCACCTCCGCGATTTCGCAGCGGCGCATCTTGTCGCCGCAGCCGCAGGTGCGGTCGCCGTTGAAGCGCGCCGTCTCACAGGACTCGCCGGTGTACGGGTTCGTCGCGCGGTTCTGCGCCTCCACGGCGCACACCTTCACGGTGTCCGTGGTGGTGGACCAGTAGGGCTGCACCGCCGTGTTGACGTAGCCCTCGCGCTGCACGCAGCCCTGCTGCGGCACCCACGTGCCGTTGATGCCGCTGCGCTGCGCCATGGTGAAGCCGCAGCGGTCCAACCGCTTCAGGCTGGGGTTCGTCTCCGGCGTCGGGTGCACCCACGCGGTGATGACGCCCGTGGCCGGCGAAGGCACCAGCACGTTGGTGGTGTTCTTGCTCGGGTCCGGCAGGCACAGGTAGCCCACGGACTTGTTGGCGCTGGAGAGGAAGCGGTTGTCGCAGAAGTTCACGTACTTGCCGTACGTCGCGTCGGCCTTCAGCGCGTTGCAGTCCGCGAACTTCAGCTCCGGCGCCGTGGAGTTCACGTCCAGCAGCCGGCACTGGTAGTAGTTCGGGTCGTAGTCGTAGCTGACCGGCAGCGGCACGCCCTGCGGGTCGCGGCAGTTGGGCGGCGTGGAGTTGTCCTGGTGCGCGTCCTGCGGCTTCGCCTTGCAGTTGTCCTGTTCAATCTCCCCGTCACAGCGCTGGCTCTGGCCGCCGCGCAGGCTGTTGGAGTTGTTGCCGGCGAAGCTCAGCGGCGTCCCGGAGACGCGGAAGTCGCCGTTGGCCTGCACGCTGGAGTTGATGTTGGAGCGCAGCAGCGCGCGGTGGAACTCGCGCATCCGGGCGTAGAAGGACTCGTCACCCATCATCTTGCGGACGTCATCCGCGGTGACGGAGCCCTTCGCCTGGAACGTCTTGTACTCCTCCATCGTCGGAGGACGTCCCAGCAAATCGAGAGAGAGCTGACGAAGGTGCCGCTCCAGGGGGACTTTCGCCACGGGCGCGCACACCGCTTCTTCAGCGGCTGCGGGCAGGGCGAGCAGGAGGGCGGCGCTCGCCAGGGGGGCAAGGCAACGCACGCTGAACACGGGAAACCTCCGAGAGGGGGGTCGGGGGTGACGCACTGGTGTTCGAGTATGAAGGAATTTCCGGTTTGAGATCCAGTTGACCTTACCGATTCCATTCGCCCGACATGTAGGCCCACGTGCGGCCGCCGTCGGAGGAGCGGTTGCAAGTGGACCCTGACGCGAGCCAGAAGGGGGGCATGTCCAACGCCGCTTCCGGGCTTTCCCCGTCGTCCTCCTCGGCCAGTGACCGCTCCTTCTTCATCGCCACGGGCGTGGTGTCCGCGGGGGCGCTGGCGCTCCTGGCGTGGCTGCTGCTCATCCGGCGTGGCGGCGCGGGGACGGCGGGCGTGGACCTGCGCTTCATGCCGGCGGTGAACGCGACCCTCAACGCGACGGCGGCGGCGTTGCTCCTGGGGGGCTGGGTGGCCATCAAGCGCGGCGCGCGGCGCGTGCACCAGAACCTGATGGTGAGCGCGTTCATCGCGTCCTCGCTGTTCCTGGTGGGCTACCTCGCGTACCACTTCGTGCACGGGGACACGCGCTACGTGGGCGACTTCCGGGGGCTGTACCTGACGCTGCTGGCCAGCCACGTGCTCCTGTCCATGCCAGTGCTGCCCATGGCGCTCGTGGCCTTCTACTTCTCCTGGCGGCAGCAGTTCGCCCGGCACCGCAAGGTGACGCGGTGGCTGGCGCCCATCTGGCTCTACGTGTCGGTGACGGGCGTGGTGGTGTTCTTCATGCTGCGCGGCGGCGTCCCCGCGGTGTCCTGAAGCGGCCCCGCGTCCCGCGTCAACCAGGCGGCGAAGCCATCGAAGGTGTCGCGGGCGCCCTGCACGACGGCCGCGTCGAAGGAGGAGGAGGCCGCCCGTTCGGACGCCTGGGTGAGGACGGCGCCGAAGGAGCGCCACATGGGCCCCACCTCCTCACCGTAGGCCCGGAAGAAGGCGAAGCTCCCCACGCGCGCGTCCGGGCCGAAGTGCCGCGTCAGGTGGCGCAGGATGAGCTGGCCCCCCAGCGTGGAGCCCTCCAGCACGTACGCGCACCCCAGCGCCTCGGGCAGCCCCGGCAGGGACGGCAGCGGGGAGGCGCGAGGCAGCCGCGCGAGCGAGCCCGCGTCGTGCCCCAGCGCCCGCAGGTCCTGCTCCAGGAGCGGCGTCTTCCAGCGCGCTGGCAGGTTCAGCGCGGGCTCCAGGGCTGACAGGGGCCCGGCGAGCAGCGCCTCCACCGGCAGGTAGAAGCCATGGAAGGACTCCAGCTGGCGCTGGTAGTCCGCAGGCGTCAGGTGCGCGTCCATCAGCCGCACCGCGCCCTCCGTGCGCTCGTGATGGGAGCGCGTCTCCGTCTTCAGTCGCCGCAACAGGTCCAAGGTCCCTCCGAGGATGGGACGCAGCGCGGCATCCGGAAACCCCCTTGACGGCGAATGTCGTCCGCTCAGCGGAGCCGGTCGTGCGCCGCCCCTGCATGCGGTCCACCAAACCCCTGATGCCCCCTGTCTTTACGGAGTGCGACACGCCGCGTTAGCCTGGAAGCTCCACAGCTTGGCTTCCCGCGTCACGCGGGAAAGGGGTCCAGACGATGCCGTTCACCCGCCCTCCGCGCTACGGGTTGTACGAGCCGGAGACCGAGCACGACGCCTGCGGCGTGGGGTTCGTGGCCCACCTGAGGGGGCAGCGTTCGCGGGGCATCGTGGAGGACGCGCTGGAGCTGCTCAACCGGCTCAGCCACCGCGCCGCCGCGGGGCGAGACCCGGAGACGGGTGACGGCGCCGGCATCCTGGTGCAGTTGCCGCACCGCTTCTTCAACCACGAAGCGCCCCGGCTGGGGTTCGAACTGCCGCCGCGCCGCCAGTACGGCGTGGCGCAGGTGTTCCTGCCGCCGGAGCCCGAGGCGCGCCGCGCGTGCGAGGCGTTGTTCGAGGACGTGGTGGAGGAGGAGGGCCAGCGGCTGCTCGGCTGGCGCGACGTGCCGGTGGCGCCGGAGGAGCTGGGGCCGCTCGCGCGGGAGGCGGCGCCGGTCATCCGGCAGCTCTTCATCGCGCGCCGGCGCGTGGTGCCCAGCGCCTTCGAGCGCAAGCTCTACCGGATCCGCAAGCTGGTGGAGAACCGCGTGCAGGCGCGCGGCGTGGACCCCCAGGGGCGCTTCCACGTGGCCAGCTGTTCGTCGGAGACGCTCATCTACAAGGGGCTGCTGCTGCCCCGGCAGCTGCCGCGCTTCTACGCGGACCTGCGGCACCCGGAGTTCGTCAGCGCGCTGGCGCTGGTGCACTCGCGCTTCTCCACCAACACGTTCCCCACGTGGGAGCTGGCGCAGCCGTTCCGCTTCATCGCGCACAACGGCGAAATCAATACCCTGCGTGGCAACCGCAACTGGATGACGGCCCGGCGCGGGCTGCTGCAGACGGCGAAGCTGGGCGGGAGCCTGGAGCCGCTGTGGCCCATCATCGTCCCGGGCAAGAGCGACTCCGCGCAGTTCGACAACATGGTGGAGCTGCTCTACCTGGGCGGCCGCACCCTGCCCCACGCGATGATGATGATGATCCCCGAGGCGTGGGAGGGGAACAAGGAGATGGGCGACGAGCGCCGCGCCTTCTACGAGTACTCCGCGTCCCTGCTGGAGCCGTGGGACGGCCCCGCCGCCATCGCGTTCACGGACGGGCAGCTGATTGGCGCGACGCTGGACCGCAACGGCCTGCGCCCCGCGCGCTACCTGGTGACGGAGGATGACCGCATCATCCTGGCGTCGGAGACGGGCGTCATCGACGTGCCCTCGTCGCAGGTGCGCCGCAAGGGGCGGCTGACGCCGGGCCGCATGCTGCTGGTGGACACCACCGAGGGGCGCATCCTGGAGGACGAGGAGGTGAAGCGCGAAATCACCTCGCGCTGGCCCTACCGCCGGTGGCTCCAGCGCAACGTCTTCACCTTCGAGGACCTGCCCGCCGTCCCCGCGCCCGCGCGCGTGAAGGGCGAAGCGCTGTGGCGGCTCCAGCGCGCGTTCGGCTACACGGACGAGGACGTGCGCACGACGCTCGTGCCCATGGCGGAGACGGGCAAGGAGCCCACGGGCTCCATGGGCACGGACACGCCGCTGGCGGTGCTGAGCGACCAGGCCCCCACCCTCTTCAACTACTTCCACCAGCTCTTCGCGCAGGTGACCAACCCGCCCATCGACCCGCTGCGCGAAGCGCTGGTGATGACGCTGGCCACGGCGCTGGGCCCGGAGGGCAACACCTTCGAGGAGACGCCCGAGCAGTGCCACCGGCTGTCCCTGCCCGGCCCCATCCTCACCAACGGGCAGCTGGCGCGGCTGGCGAACCTGCGCGGCGACACCGGCCTGTTCGAGCCGCGCACGCTGAGCCTCGTGTACCCGCATGCGGGCGGCGCGGCCACGGCGCTGGAGGTCGCGGTGGAGCGGCTGTGCATGGCGGCGGTGGACGCGGTGGACGCGGGCGCGAGCATCCTGGTGCTGAGCGACCGGGGCGTGGACGCGGCGCACGCGGCCATCCCGGCGCTGCTGGCCGTGTCCGCGGTGCACCAGCGGCTGGTGCGCGACGGCACACGCATGTACACGGGCCTGGTGCTGGAGACGGCGGAGGCGCGAGAGGTGCACCACTTCGCGTGCCTGTTCGCCTACGGCGTGTCCGCGGTGAACCCGTACCTGGCGCTGGACACGCTGCGCGCGCTGGCGGACGCGGGCGAGCTGAAGGCGGACGCGGACAAGGCGCAGGCCCAGTACCTCCACGGACTGGAGGAGGGCCTGCTCAAGGTGATGTCCAAGATGGGCATCAGCACGCTCCAGTCGTACCGGGGCTCGCAGCTGTTCGAGGCGGTGGGGCTCCAGCGCTCGCTCGTGGAGAAGCACTTCACCGGCACGCCGTCGCGCGTGGAGGGCGTGGGCCTTCCGGAGCTGGGGCGCGAGGTGTCCGAGCGGCACGCGCGCGGCTTCGGCGCCGCGGCGGATGGAGAGGAGGACCTGCTCCCGGTGGGCGGGCAGTTCCGCTGGCGCCGCCAGGGCGAGCGGCACAAGTGGAACCCGGCGACGGTGGCGAAGCTCCAGGCGGCGGTGCGCGCGGACGACGCGGCGCTGTTCCAGGAGTACTCGCGGCTGGCGGACGACGAGACGCGCGAGCACAGCAACCTGCGCGGCCTGTTGGACGTGGTGGCGGACGGGTGCACGCCGGTGCCGCTGGAGGAAGTGGAGCCCGCGATGGAGCTGGCGCGCCGCTTCGTCACGGGGGCCATGTCCTTCGGCTCCATCAGCGCGGAGGCGCACGAGACGCTGGCCATCGCGATGAACCGGCTGGGAGGCCGCTCCAACAGCGGCGAGGGCGGCGAGGAGTCGCGCCGGTACGCGAAGGAGCCGAACGGGGACTCGCGCCGCAGCGCCATCAAGCAGGTGGCGAGCGCGCGCTTCGGCGTCACCGCGGAGTACCTGGTCAACGCGGACGAGCTTCAAATCAAGATGGCCCAGGGCGCCAAGCCCGGCGAGGGCGGCCAGCTGCCGGGCCACAAGGTGGATGAGCGGATCGCCCGCGTGCGCTGGAGCACCCCGGGCGTGACGCTCATCTCCCCGCCGCCGCACCACGACATCTACTCCATCGAGGACCTGGCGCAGCTCATCTACGACCTCCAGTCCGTGAACGCGAAGGCGCGCGTGAGCGTGAAGCTGGTGAGCGAGGTGGGCGTGGGCACCATCGCCGCGGGCGTCGCCAAGGCGGGCGCGGGCTGCGTGGTGGTGGCGGGCTACGAGGGCGGCACGGGCGCCTCTCCCCTCTCCAGCCTCCAGCACGCGGGCCTGCCGTGGGAGCTGGGGCTGGCGGAGACGCAGCAGGTGCTGGTGCACAACGGCCTGCGCTCGCGCATCCGCGTGCAGGTGGACGGCGGCCTGCGCACCGCGCGCGACGTGCTGGTGGCGGCGCTGCTGGGCGCGGAGGAGTTCGGGCTCGCCACCGCGAGCCTGGTGTCCGTGGGCTGCATCATGCTGCGCAAGTGCCACCTCAACACCTGCTCGGCGGGCATCGCCACGCAGGACCCGGCGCTGCGCGAGCGCTACCAGGGCACGCCTGAGAACGTGGTGAGCTTCTTCCTGCTGCTGGCGGAGGACCTGCGCCGGCAGATGGCGAGGCTGGGCGCGCGCCGGCTGGATGAGCTGGTGGGCCGGGTGGACCTGCTGCGCCAGCGCGCGGCGGTGGACCACTGGAAGGCGCGCAAGGTGGACCTGTCCGCGCTGCTCACCGCGCCGGCCGCGCCGGCCACCGAGCCGCGCCACTGTCAGGCGCCGCACCGCAAGGACGTGGCGGACCACCTGGACCACGAGCTGCTCGCGAAGGCGCAGTCCGTGCTCGCGGGGGGGCCGCCGCTGCTGCTCACGCTGCCGGTGGCGAACACGCACCGCGCGGTGGGCGCGATGCTGTCCGGAGAGATCGCCCGCCGCCACGGCGCGCAGGGGCTGCCGGACGGGAAGCTGCGGGTGAAGCTGAAGGGCTCCGCGGGCCAGAGCTTCGGCGCGTTCCTCGCGGCGGGCGTGACCCTGGAGCTGGAGGGCGACACCAACGACTACCTGGGCAAGGGCCTGTCCGGGGGACGCGTCATCGTCTATCCGCCGGAGGGCAGCCGCTTCACCTCCGAGGAGAACGTGCTCGTGGGCAACACGGTGCTCTACGGCGCGACGGCCGGCGAGGTGTACCTGCGGGGCCTCGCGGGCGAGCGCTTCGCGGTGCGCAACAGCGGCGCGCAGGCGGTGGTGGAGGGCGTGGGCGACCACGGGTGCGAGTACATGACGGGCGGCGTGGTGGTGG
This sequence comes from Corallococcus silvisoli, assembly GCF_009909145.1. NCBI lineage: Bacteria > Pseudomonadati > Myxococcota > Myxococcia > Myxococcales > Myxococcaceae > Corallococcus > Corallococcus silvisoli. The sequence continues at coordinate 161,746 of NZ_JAAAPJ010000001.1, read as the reverse complement.
TGCTGGGCCAGACGGGCCGCAACTTCGCGGCCGGCATGAGCGGCGGCACCGCGTACGTGCTGGACCGGGAGCGCACCTTCCGCGAGCGCTGCAACCTGGAGATGGTGGAGCTGGAGTCGCTGGTGGACGAGTCGGAGATCTGGCTCGTGCACGGGATGATTGAACGCCACCTGCACCACACGGGCAGCGCGCTGGCGCGGCGGGTGCTGGACAACTGGGAGCTGATGGTGCCGCAGTTCATGAAGGTGATGCCCACTGATTACAAGCGCGTGCTCCAGGCGCGGCGCGCGGCGCGCAGGCCGCCTCCGACCGCGGGCGTCCAGCAGCTCCACATCGTCGGCGGGGGGAGCTGAGCCATGGGCAAGCCCACGGGTTTCGTCGAGTGGCCGCGCGTCCCCGCACCCAAGCGGGACAAGGCGGAGCGCCTGGAGGACTGGCGCGAGCTGCACCTGCCGCTGGCGCCAGAAGAAGCGAAGCGGCAGGCGGGGCGCTGCATGGACTGTGGCGTCCCCTTCTGTCACCAGGGCTGTCCCCTGGGGAACCTCATCCCGGACTTCAACGACGCGGTGTACCGGGGCCAGTGGAAGGAGGCGTACCAGGTGCTCAGCCGCACCAACTCCTTCCCGGAGTTCACCGGACGGCTGTGCCCCGCGCCGTGCGAGGCCGCGTGCGTGCTGGCCATCGACCGGGACGCGGTGACCATCGAGCAGCTGGAGAAGGAGATTTCAGAGCGCGCCTTCGCGGAGGGGTGGGTGAAGGCCCGGCCTCCGGCGCGGCGCACGGGCAAGCGCGTGGCCGTGGTGGGCTCCGGGCCCGCGGGGCTCGCGGCGGCGGCGCAGCTCAACGCGGCCGGGCACGCCGTGACGGTGTACGAGAAGGACGCCCGAGTGGGGGGCCTGCTGCGCTACGGCATCCCGGACTTCAAGCTGGAGAAGTCGGTGCTGGACCGGAGGATCGCGCTGATGGAGGCGGAGGGCATCGTCTTCCGCACGGGCGAGGACGTGGCCGTGACGCCGGGCTACCGCGCGCTGCGCGAGCAGTACGACGGCGTGGTGCTGGCCATGGGCGCCCGGAAGGCACGGGAGCTGGACGTGCCGGGCCGCGAGCTGTCCGGCGTGGTGCAGGCGATGGAGTACCTGGAGCACCAGAACCGGGTCGTCACCGCGGGCGCGGCGACGGACGCGCGCCTGGACGCGAAGGGCAAGCGGATCATCATCCTGGGCGGCGGCGACACGGGCTCGGACTGCCTGGGCACGGCGCTGCGCCAGGACGCCGCGAGCGTGATGCAGGTGGAGCTGCTGCCCGCGCCGCCGTCGGTGCGCGCGAAGGAGAACCCGTGGCCGCGCTGGCCGCTGGTGTTCCGCACGTCGTCCAGCCAGGAGGAAGGCGGCGAGCGTGCCTTCGCGCTGCTCACCAAGCGGCTGGAGGGCCAGGACGGCCAGCTGAAGCGGCTGCACGCGATCCAGGTGGAGGTGCTGCGCGAGCCGGGCGGCGTGCCGAAGCTGGTGGAGGTGCCGGGGTCCGAGCAGGTGTTCGACGTGGACCTGCTGGTGTTGGCCATGGGCTTCACCGGGCCCCAGACGGACCGCCTGGAGGAGGAGCTGGGCGTGGCGCTGTCACCGCGCGGCACGGTGCGGGTGGACGCGAAGTTCGCCACCTCCGCGCCGGGCGTCTACTGCGCGGGCGACGCGAGCCGGGGCGCGAGCCTCATCGTCTGGGCGCTCGCGGATGGCCGAGAGGCGGCGCGCGCACTGGACACGTGGCTGGCGGGCACCGCGTCTGCGCTGCCCACGCGCGGACAGGACTGCGCGTTCTGAAGGCGGCGCTCCTTCGGGGGCTTGAGGCCTGAAAGGAAGAAGGCTCCCCCGCCGTGAGGCGAGGGAGCCTTCTGTGTTTCAGCGATATTCGGACCGGCCGGCTACGCGGGCACGGGGTCGGAAGGAGGGGCGTGCTCCGGCGTGGAGGCCGTCGGGGTGGACGGGGTCGCGGCGGGCGGCGGTGCGGACAGCGCCGCGGTGGGGACCTCGCCCACGGTCTCTCCGTGCTGGCTCAGGTCCAGGCCCTCCTCCTCCTGTTCGCGGGTGACGCGCAGCGGGACGATGCGGTCGACGAGCTTGTAGAGGATGTACGAGCCCACGAAGGAGAAGACGGAGACGACGACCAGCGCCAGCAGGTGCATGAGGAAGGTGCGGGGGTTGCCGTGGATGAGGCCCACGTCCTTCGCCAGCACGCCGGTGAGGAGCATCCCCACCATGCCGCCCAGGCCGTGGCACGGGAAGACGTCCAGCGTGTCATCCAGCGCGGTGCGGCTCTTGAAGTGCACGGCGGCGTTGCTGACGAAGCTGGCGACGAGGCCCACGAGGATGCTCTGCCCCACGGTGATGAAGCCCGCGGCGGGCGTGACGGCGACCAGTCCCACCACCGCGCCCACGCAGGCGCCCATGGCGCTGGGCTTGCGGCCGCGCAGCCAGTCGAAGGCGATCCACCCGAGCATCGCGGCGGCGGAGGCGGTGTTGGTGGTGGCGAAGGCGAGCGTGGCCAGCGACGAGGCGGACAGCGCGGAGCCGGCGTTGAAGCCGAACCAGCCGAACCACAGCATGCCCGTGCCCAGCATCACGAAGGGCACGTTGGCGGGCGCGTGCGTGGCGTGCGTCAGGTGCACCTGACGGCGGCCCAGGACGATGGCGCCCGCGAGCGCCGCGAGCCCCGCGGACATGTGCACCACGGTGCCTCCCGCGAAGTCGAGCACACCCCACTGCCGCAGGAAGCCATCCGGGTGCCACGTCCAGTGGGCCAGGGGCGCGTAGATGAAGAGGCTGAAGAGCACCATGAAGAGCAGGTACGCCTTGAAGCGCACGCGCTCCGCGAACGCGCCCGTGATGAGCGCCGGGGTGATGATGGCGAACTTGAGCTGGAAGAGCGCGAAGAGCAGCAGCGGCACCGTGGGCGCCAGGTCCGGGTGGGTCTCACCGCCCACGCCGCTGAACATGAAGAAGGTCCGCGGGTCACCAATGAGGCCGTGGAAGCTGTCGCCGAAGCACAGGCTGAAGCCGACGACGACCCACAGCAGGCTGATGACGGCCATCGCGATGAAGCTCTGCATCAGCGTGGAGACCACGTTCTTCAGACGCACCATGCCGCCGTAGAAGAACGACAGGCCGGGCGTCATCAGCAGCACCAGCGCCGTGGCCGTGAGCAGCCACGCCGTGTCCGCCGCGTTGATGGGACCGCCCTGCTTCACCTGCGCCGCCGGGGCCACCACCAGTCCCGCCACCGCCACCGCCACCAGCAGGACCATCGCCATCCACTTCTGCATCGACGCACCCCTCCGAAGAGCTGACGCAATGCAGTATGGATCCGACATGGACTATTTTCAATCTACATGGATCTAATCCGAACGGATTAATCTTAAATCTTCGATAATTGAGCACATATCCTGGATCCTCTGGAGCAGCCCCCCAGGCAAGCCCCAGGTGGCTCCCTGGGGTTCATGCCGCCCCTAGACGGTCGGAGCATGGCCGCACCCTTCAGAGGTCTGGCGCAAGTGCAGGAGGGATCCAGGACCGGTCCGAAGACCAGCAGGCGCGGAACGAAGCTGTCCAACCGAACCCTCTTGCCCCCTGTACCCACTATCTCCGGTCCAAGATCCTTCCCTGTCCGTCGATCGCGTAGACGGCGCCTCCATCCAGGATGGGCTCGCTCAGGCCGCAGCGTGACGTGTCCGGGGAGAACCACACAAAGAACAGATCGTTCCCAGCCTGGAGGACATGGGTGTCGAAGGTGCTCCTCCTGGAGAGACATTCCGCCATGCGCTTGTCGGGGTCCTGGGTCTTGAGTTCCGCTCCGGGCGGCAGGAATTCATTCATCGCCACTTCGAGCGCGGCCATCATGGGGCCACTCAAATGGGCTCCCTCCTTGAATGAATTCGGGAACACCACGGCGGCAGCTTCTTCAGGAGGAGCCCACGAGGCCTTCTTCGCCTTGTGATACCCGAGCAGCGAACACCCGGTCAGGGAAATGCAGAGCAACGCAGCAAGCGCGGCCATCCTCATCGCGCGATCTCCCATTGAACGACTACGGCAACCATGACTGCCCCTCGAACAGGTCGAAGGTGAAATCCCCTGCCGCCCCAGAGGCCTTCCCAATAGGGATCCACTTCCCACCATTCGATTCCAGAGCAGGGGTTCAGTTCACCTGCGCGAGCGCCGCGTCGACTTCCGCGTCCTCGTTCTCCGGCGCGTCCTCCACCGCGTCCACGCCCTGCGGAATCCCGTCCACGTAGGTGACGACGTTGTTCGGCAGCGCGGCCACTCGCGGCCCCGGTGTCACCACGCCCGTGAGGTTCAACGGATCCACTCCGGACAGCTGGACGCGCACCCCGGACGGAGGCGCGCGCCGCACCGCCCGCGCCATGTCCACGGCCTCCGGCAGCGCGAACTGCTCCCCCACGAAGCCCGACACGAAGCGTCCCCCTCGCAGCTCACCTCGCGCCTCCATGCGCCGGTACACGAACAGCAGCTCCCGCCACGTCGGCGCCAACGACTCGCGCATCACCAGGTCGCGCCAGACGATGCCGTAGCGCTGGAGGAACAGCTTCGCCAGCGCCTCCGTGACCTCCTCCTGCGACTTCGGCTCCGACGGCGCCAGCAGGCTCCAGCGGCCCGGCCCTCCCCGGTTGAGCAGCTTCTGCCGCTTGCGGTGCGCCGGGCTCTGCAGGATGCGCAGGTTCTGCACCGCGTCCGCCGTCACCAGCCCCTTCGCCACCAACTCCCACAGCGCGTCCTCCACCTCCGCCGGCAACCGCCGCGCCCGCGACACCAGGTCCTGGAAGAAGCACGCGCCCCGCCGCTCCAACACCCCCACCACGTCCTTCGCCGCCGCGCTCAGGTCCGGCGGCATCCACACGCCCCCGTCCGCCAGCACCGTGTGCGGACGCGCCGCCGCCAACATCCACTCCAGGTCCTCCCGCACCGTGAACGTCAGCGGCGCGTTGCGCGTGGGCGACGCCCGCTTCGCCACGACCGGCTCCGGCGCCTCCACCGGTGCTCCCCGGCGCGGCCCCGGAGGCTTCGGCGGATCCTTCAGCGTCACCCGCCCCCACGCCACCTCGCCCGCGTAGCACGCGCGCTCCATCAGGTCCGGCGTGTACCCGCTCATGCGCGCGGGCAACAGGAAGCGCTCCCACGCGGAGGCTGGCGCCTCGTAGCCCTGCAGCAGCCGCACCGCCTTGAGCAGGCCCGTGGACCCTCGCAGCGCGTCCACGTCCTCCAAGTGGTGCCACCGGAACAGGAAGCGCATGAAGTCCTGCGGACTCAGCGGTTCAATCTCTCGGCGCAGCCGCCCCACCGTCAGCCGGTGGATGCGCTGGAGCAGCCGCCGGTCACACCACTCCAACACCGGGCCGCCGTCCGCGTCCCTCGGCACCGGGACGTCGTCCTGTGCGCGGAACTGGCCTCGGAGCACGCTGCCCTGACTCTCCAACGCGTGCAGCGCCACGTTGATGTCGTCCGGATCCAACAACGTCAGCCGCGCCAGCTCCGTCACCGTCGTGGGCCCCACCATCTCCATCCGCCCACGCACCACCTGGAGCACCGCCGCCTCGCGCTCCACCGGCCGGTCATGCGCCAGCACCGGCAACACCGGCTGCGTCTCCACGTCCGGGAAGAGCACCCGCACCGCGTTGCCCCGCTCCGCCGACACCAGGAACCGCGCCCCCTGCCGCTCCAGCCACGCCACCCGGCCCTGCGCGAACAGGCCCGTCTCCAGACCTCGCGGCACCTCCGACGCCCGCACCAGCACCAGCTGCAACAGCGCGTCGTGCAGCTCATCCTCGTCGCGCATCGGCGGCGCCGCGTCCTCCACCACCTGCCGGATGGCGTTCGCGTCCAGCGCTCCGAACGCCGCCGCGTCCTCCGCCGGCATCGCGCGGCGCAAGGCCACGTTGCGCACGCGGCGCTCCTCGGCCGGCGCGTCGTCCAGGAAGGTGTATGGCTGGCTGTTGATGAGCGCGTGCGCGAAGACGCTCGGCTCCGGGACGTCCCGCGCGACCAGCTGGATGCTCCCGTCCCGCATGCGCCGGAGCACCTCCCGCAGGCCGTCGATGTCCATCGCCTCGCGCAGACAGTCGTCCATCGTCTGCTTCACCAGCGGGTGATCCGGCAGCTCCACGTCCCCGCCGCCGTGGTTGTCCTGGCAGCCCACCTGCGCGGGGAACACCGCCGCCAGCAGGTCCTCGCTGCGCGCGCGCTGGAGGTTCGGCGCCACGCGCTTGCCCCCCATCATCCGGTGCAGCGTCAACGCCCGCGACGCCACCCACCGGAAGCGCGTGCCGAAGATGGGCGCCTGGAGGATGGCCTGCACCAGCACCTCCTCCACGTTGTCCGGGTGCAGGAAGTCGAAGATGTCCGCCAGCGGGAACGAGTGCTGCTCCCCCAGGCTCAGGAGGATGCCGTCCTCCGTGGCCGCCGCCTGCAACTCGAAGTCGAACGAGCGACAGAACCGCTTGCGCAGCGCCATGCCCCACGCGCGGTTGATGCGACTGCCAAACGGCGCGTGGATGATGAGCTGCATGCCGCCCGCTTCGTCGAAGAAGCGCTCGGCGACGATCTGCGTGTGGCTGGGCACCACGTCGCCCAGCATCTTCTTCCCCAACCGCAGGTAGCCCAACAGCGCGTCCACCGCCGGCGGCGGCACCCGGAGCAGCTTCTCCAGGAAGCCCGCGGGGTCGTCGTGGCGCAGCAGCTCCTCGCGCAGGCGCCCCACCTGGAGGCTCAGCTCATCCGTGCGCCCCGGCGCCTCACCGCGCCAGAAGGGCACGTTGGGCGGAGCCCCCCTCGCGTCCTCCACCATCACCGTGCTGCCCATCACCCGCTGGATGCGCCACGCGGTGCTGCCCAACAGGAAGATGTCCCCGGGCGAGGACTCCACCGCGAAGTCCTCGTCCAGCGTCCCCACCACCTTGCCCTCCGGCTGCGCGGTGACGCTGAAGCTGAACGTGTCCGGAATGGCGCCGCCGTTGGTGAGCGCCGTGATGCGCACGCCCCGGCGCCCCTTGAGCCGCTGGTTCACCCGGTCGCGGTGCAGGTGGATGCTGCCGCGACCCCGGCGCTCGGCCACGCCCTCCGACAGCATCTCCAGCACCTGCTGGTACTCCTCCCAGGTGAGGTCCTGGTACGGGTACGCGCGCTGGAAGATGCTGAAGAGGGCGCGCTCGTCCCACTCCTCGCACGCGCACGCGGCGACGATCTGCTGCGCCAGCACGTCCAGCGGCTTCTTCGGGATGCGGACCGCGTCCAGGTCGCCTTCACGCACGGCGTTGAGGAGCGCGACGCACTCCACCAGCTCGTCGCGCGTCATCGCGAAGAGGATGCCCTTGGAGATGCCCGCCTTGTGGTGGCCCGCACGGCCCACGCGCTGGAGCAGCACGGAGATGGCCTTCGTCGTGCCCAGCTGCACCACCAGGTCCACGTTGCCCACGTCGATGCCCAGCTCCAGCGACGCGGTGGCCACCATCACGCGCAGCTGGCCCGCCTTCAGCCGCTCCTCGGCCGACAGGCGCATCTCTCGCGACATGCTGCCGTGGTGCGCGGCCACCCACTCCTGGCCCAGGCGCTCCCCCAGGTCGTGCGCCACGCGCTCCGACATCTTGCGCGTGTTGACGAAGATGAGCGTGGTGCGGTGCTCGCCGGAGAGCTGGATGAGGCGGTCATAGACCTGTCCCCACATCTCGTGGCTCGCGAGCGAGGACAGCTCCGCGTCCGGGATCTCCACCTTCAGGTCCCACGGGCGCTGGTGGCCCACCTCCACGCGCTTGCACTCCGTGAGCGACGCGCCCGTGAGGAAGCCCGCGATGGCGTCCAGCGGCTTCTGCGTCGCGGACAACCCCAGCAGCTGGGGCCGCACGTCGGTGAGGGCCTTCAGCCGCTCCATCGACAGGGTGAAGTGGCTGCCGCGCTTGTCGCGGGCGAGCGCGTGGATTTCGTCCACGATGACCGTGCGCACGTTGCGCAGGGTGGCCCGGGCGCGGTCCGCGGTGAGGTAGAGGTAGAGCGACTCCGGCGTGGTGATGAGGATGTGCGGCGGGCGGCGCACCATCTGCGCGCGCTCGCCCGCGGGCGTGTCCCCGGTGCGCACCTGCACGCGCAGCGGCTGGGGCGAGTAGCCCTCCTCGCGCGCCAGCGTCATCAGCTCCTCCAGCGGCTGGAGGAGGTTCTTCTGCACGTCGTTGCCCAGCGCCTTGAGCGGCGACACGTAGAGGACCTGCGTGTGGTCGGGCAGCGTGCCCTCGAGCGCCAGACGGAACAGCGAGTCCAGCGCGGCGAGGAACGCCGTGAGCGTCTTGCCGCTGCCCGTGGGCGCGGCGATGAGCACGTCGTGTCCTGCGTGGATGAGCGGCCAGCCCTCCACCTGCGGACGGGTGGGCTCACCCAGGCGCGAGGCGAACCAGCGCCGCACCACCGGGTGGAAGGCGGCGAGCGCCGGATGGGCCGCGAACTCGGACGCGAAGTCGAGGTGGATTTGAGGGGACATGGCGGGCTCCCAGAGGCCAGCCTGAACACAGGTACAGCGCGTCGTCAACGTACGCCCGGTGCCTCCCTCCCGCGGCCTGGGCCGCCCTCCAGACGGGGGTCTGTGCCAAGGGACGCGGCGCGATAGCCTCATCCGGATGACCCGAGTCTTCTTCTCCGACCTGGAGACCCACTCGCCCAGCGGGCGCTTCATCCTGACGGCCCGCTCGCCCCACAACGGGACGATCCTCCGACGCGGCGGGCGGAAGGCTTCCTGGTGGTGGGGCAGGCGCACCGCGTTCCAGAACGAGTTCCGCTTCCAGCTGCTCGAACACATGCCCGGGAGCGCCGAGCCTCGCCTTGTCTGGGAGCGGTGGCAGCAGTGGAACGAGAGCAGTCCGCACCAGTTGTTCGTCTCGGACACGGGCTGGTCCATCCTCCGGACCCACGGCCCCCAGCTCATCGCCGTGTCTCCGTCGGGGCGCGACGTGCTTCGGGTGGACATCCTCGGTCCCAGGGCAGGGAAGGTGGGACGCGATGCGTGGCGGGCAGACCACGCCACGTCCACGACCGCGGGGCTGTTCTGGTCGAAGCATGCGTGGCCCTACTTCTTCCGCGACGCCGAGACGGACTTCTTCATCTGGCGGACACACCGAGGGCAGCGGCTGGTGCTCGACCTCACCCACGCAGCCATCCTCCCGGAGGCGGATGTCCGGGCGCGTGAATGGGATGCCGCGGAGCAGCGCGATGCGACCGCGCTGCTGGCGATGCTGACGGAGCGGCTCCAGGAGGTTCAAGCGCACCTGTCGAAGTCATTCACCGCTCCGCGGAAGGAGGTCTCCAGCGAGCTGCGGAAGGACCTCGACCGGGTGGTGGGCGCCGTCGTACTGGTGGGAGCGCACCGCATCCACGCGTGCCTGCCGCTGCTCCAGCAGTGGGAAGCCGTGGAGGATTGGAGCAGCGTCTCGCGCAGCTCCGTGTTTCGCGAGGCGTCCCTGGAGGAGCAGACCTTCCGCCCCATCGTCCAGCAGTCCCTCCGGCGGCTGGGGGTCCAGCCCCGAGGCTTCGCGGCCTATTCCTTCCTCGACGCGAAGAATGAACGGTACACGGTCCCAGAGTGCCTGCCGGACCGGCGCGAGCGGGCAGCGACCCTGGAGAAGACGATGTCGGCCTGGGAAGTCCTCCAACGGGTGGGAGCACCGGACCTCATCCATCACGTGACCGAGTTCTCCGACGACGTGGAGCGCGCGTTCGAGCACTGGGAATACGACCTCCAGTCCGACGCCCAGTGGACGACGCTCCAGTTGCGCTGGGAGCTGAACTCGCGCCCGCCCTTCATCGCCGAGATCCAGGAGCGCCCTTCCTCCTGGCTCCAGTCGAACGAGCGCGAGCAGGCACTGCTGGAGCGCTAAACCAACGATCGTGGCTCTCGAACAGCCTCAGGCGATGAACCCGAGGCCGTTGCGGTGCAGGGATGGACTGGCGGAGCGCTGGCGATTGCGAGCAGTCCGGAGGGGACCGAGGCGCTGTCGAGGATGCGGTGGATGAGGACCGCGTGATGGACGCATCGGCGTGGCACTCGGCACTCGTCAGCAGCCCTCCCCTGCCTCCCTGCTCTCGCCCGTTCCCTTCAACACTGCCCCTATCCTTCCTTATGCGCTCTACATGCGCTCTACGCGGTTGATCTCGTGAAACCAGTTGGCATAGTAAACCACATGGTTTCAGATCTCTCGCCCCGGCTGGACGTCGTTTTTCACGCCCTGGCCCACCCCGCTCGGCGCGCGATCATCCGCCAACTGTCGGGCGGGGAGCGCAACCTCAGCGAGCTTGCCGCACCCCTCAAAATGACTTTCCCGGCGGCGACCAAGCACGTGCGCGTGCTGGAGCACGCCAAGCTCGTCCGTCGCCGCGTCGCCGGGCGGCAGCATTTCTGCCGGTTGGAGGCCGCGCCGCTGAAGGAGGCGATGCTCTGGACCGAGTCGTTCCGCCGGAGCTGGGAGGCTCGGTTCGAGGCGCTGGACTCGCTGCTCGATGAGATGAGCTCCGACGAGCAATCGCGGGCTCGTCGCCGCTGAGCGTTTTCACCGCCGCCTCGCCGCGGCCGCTCTCACTTTCCAACTGTCAGTCACAAGGACCAGCTCATGAGCCCCATCCCCGCCACCTCCCCCAAAAGCCTGCACATCTCCACGCCCACGGACACCACCATCATCCTCATCCGCGCGTTCAACGCGCCTCGTCGCCTGGTGTGGGAGGCCATGTTCACTCCGGACAAGATGCGCCGTTGGATGCTTCCTCCGCCGGGCTATGCCCTGACCACCTGCCAATGCGAGCCTCGCGTGGGCGGCGCGCTCGACATGGCCTGGAAGAGCGACGAGGCCGACCCGGCCATGACGCTCCGGGGCAAATTCACGGAGGTCGTCCTGCACGAACGGGCCATTCACACCGAAACGATGGCGCTGGGGTCGGGTCAGGAGATCGGCTCGCTGCTGGAGAAGCACGAGTTCGCCGAGGAAGGCAGCGTCACCACGATGCGCATCACGCAAACGTACGACACGAAAGTGGCCCGTGATGGCGCGCTCGCGTCCGGCATGGACCAGGGCATGGAGGCCTGCTACCAGCAGTTGGACGCCGAGCTGGGGTAGCGCGCTCACGAATGGGTCGGGCGGGGTTCGATTCCGCCCCCAAGGACGAACCTTGGTCCAGGCTGGAGCGACGGCTCACCGCAGCACGACGTCACAGTGCGGACAGCGGTCCAGCGACAGGTTGGGGGCTCCGTCCGAGTCCGTGTTGTCGTAGTCGTGCAGGTCGTTCCCGCATCCCGGACACAGCAGTTGGAAATACGCGCTGAACATGTAGGTCAGGCTGGCGAAGGTGAAGGCCGCGGCGAAGGGGACCCCCGCCAGGTCCCACCCTTCCGGAGGAGGCCCGCGCCGCAGGACGAGCCAGAGGCCCCCGCCCAGCAGCCCCACGACACCGCTCGCGATCACCAGGGTGTTGTGCACCACCCACCGCCTGCTGAACTCCTCGCGGATCCTGACGAACCGCTGGAAGTCCAAGTCCCTCCGGACGGCCGGAGCCAGCACCGTCCCCGTGGCAGGCGCGCTGTCCTGGACCGCTTCCCGCGCCGACGCCGCCAGCGCGCGGTGGTGCTCCGCCGTGGACTGGAGCGCGGAAGCGACCCCCGCGAGGTCCCGCAGGAGCTCCCGGACGGACGCCTCGGAGAGCGAGCCCATGGGGGACGCGATGAGCTCCTGCCCCTGGAGCTGGAACGGAACGCCGCGCGCCTGGAGCCGGATCAGCGCGTCGCGGACGCCGGGTTCGCCCAGCAGCCGGATGACCGCCGCTGGGTTCGCGCCCTGGATGAGGAACGCCGCGTCCAGCGCGGGCTGGCCCACCTGGATGTCCCGCTCCTTCGAGGCCCCGCGCCAACGCAGACCCCGCCCCTGGGGGAGCAGCGCGAATTCCTGAGGCAGCTTCGTCCCCAGCATGAGCCGCAGCCGTGAGGCCCCCGTGCGCGACAGGGACACCTCCACCGGATGGCCCCGGTAGCGGCCGGCCAACAGCACGCGCGTGGACGCCGGGAACGGTGACAGCTCCAGGATGGGGCCCAGTGCCCGCCAGCGACGCCGGGCCCATGCGCGGCGCCACGCCCGGAGCGTCAGCGGTGTCAGCGCCACGGCGGCCGCGACGGCGAGCCCGATGAGCCCAGGGGACATGGTGAGGCCCAGGCTAAACGCGGATCCACCCCGGAGAAAGCACGGCGTCCAACGGTGCCGCCCCACCCGGGTCCGAGCGAAGCGTCCGAGCGTGGAACGTCCGGGAGAAAGTGGCCGCGCGGGACGGGAACCCAGGCAGACTGGGCCCCCTCGAAAAGGAGCCACACCATGAGCTGGGAAGAGGATCTGCAGGGGCGTGAACCCCCTCCCTCGCTGGAGACGCTCATCGTCCCCCGCATTCGCGACCTGGGCGACGGCTTCCACGTGCGCCGCGCGCTGCCCTCCGCGCGCCGCCGCATGGTCGGCCCCTTCATCTTCCTGGACCAGATGGGCCCCGCGGACTTCGACCCCGGCCGGGGCCTGGACGTGCGGCCCCACCCGCACATCGGGCTGGCCACCGTCACCTATCTCTTCGAGGGCGAGATCCTCCACCGCGACTCGCTGGGCAGCGTGCAGCACATCCGCCCCGGCGCCGTGAACTGGATGACCGCGGGCCAGGGCATCGCCCACTCCGAGCGCACCGGCCCCGAGACCCGCGCCGCCGGCGGCCGCCTCTTCGGCATCCAGGCCTGGGTCGCGCTCCCCAAGCAGCACGAGGAGACCGCCCCCGCCTTCGTCCACCACCCCACCGACACCCTGCCCGTCGTCGAGGGCGAGGGCGTCCACCTGCACGTCATCGCGGGCGAGGTGCACGGCGGCAAGTCCCCCGTGCGCGCCCACTCCGCCCTCTTCTACGCGGACGCGAAGCTGGACGCCGGCGCGCGGCTCAAGCTCCCCACCGAATACGAGGAGCGCGGCCTCTACCTGGTCGAAGGCACCGTGGACGTGGAGGGCACGCGCTTCCAGCCCGGCGAGCTGCTGGTGTTCAAGCCGGGCAGTGAGATCATCCTGAGCGCGGAGGCCCCCGCGCGCATGATGCTCCTGGGCGGCGAGCCCATGGACGGCCCGCGCTACCTGTTCTGGAACTTCGTGTCGTCCTCCAAGGAGCGCCTGGAGGCCGCCAAGGCGGACTGGAAGGAGGGCCGCTTCGCCGCCGTCCCGCAGGAGACGGAGTTCATCCCCCTGCCGCCGGATGATCCGCCCGCGCCCGTGCGCTACCCGTAGAGCCTGCGGACCGGCGCGACCGTGCCCGTGGGCCGCCGCGCCTTCGCTTCCGTCCACGTCAGCCGGTACGTCGCCGCCGTCCCGTCGAAGGCGAGGGGCGTCACCTCCGGTGAGCCCGCGCCCGACGCGCGCAGCGTCTCCACCAGGAAGCCGCAGGCGAAGAAGGGCGTGTCCGCCAGCACGTCCTTCACCCACAGGGTGGCGGCCTGCTTCGACAGCTCCTCCACCCGCACCTCGTTGAAGTTGTTGCCGGCGCGCAGGTTGTACGGCACGCGCTCCAGCGTCTTCTCCGGCCCCAGGTGCGTCACGAGCTGCATGCTCGCCCGCCCCACGGACGTCTGCTGGAAGCCCTTCAGGTACCGCGCGCCCAGCTCCAGGTAGGCGGCCTCCGCCGGCTGGCCCGGGAACACGTCCCGCGCCGCCACGTCCAGGAACGTCCGCCACTGCTCCAGCGAATAGTTGTGGCGCAGCGGCGCCGCCAGGTCCAACCCCACGGCCTTCAGGCGCTGGCGCCCGTCCCGTGTCAGGTGCGGCCCCAACGCGCGCACGAAGAGGGCGTCCACGCTCTGGGCGAAGATTCGCTTTTCGGATGGGACCATGCCCTCAGGGTGGTGTCGCCCCCGCGCATCCGGAAGTGCCGACGCGCCGCATCCGTCAACGAGTGGGCACATCTCCCGGCGTCATTGGCGGGGCAGCTTCACCGTGAAGGTCGTGCCCCGCTCCTCCGTGGAGCTCACCTGCACGCCGCCGCCGTGGGCGCGGACCAGCTGTTCGGTGATGTAGAGCCCCAACCCCAACCCCGCGGACACGCCCCGCTCCCGTTCACTGCGGCCGGCGCGGCGCCACGCGGTGAAGAGGTGGGGCAGCTGCTCCGGAGCGATGGGCGCGCCCAGGTTGTGCACCCACACGACGGCCTCGCCCTCCAGCCCCTCCGCGCCCACCCGCACGGGCGTCTCTGGAGGACTGAACTTGAGCGCGTTGGACATCAGGTTGCCCACCACCTGCTCCAGCCGATCCGCGTCCCAGTCGCCGCGCCCGTCGCCCCGCACCTCCAGCAGCACCTCGCGGTGGGGATGGCTGGCGCGCGACTCCTCCACCGCGCCGCGCACCACGTCGAACAGGTCGCACCCCGCGCGCACCACCGGCAGCCCCGCGCCCAGGCGCGCCCGGGCGAAGTCCAGGAGCTGGCGGATCATCCGGTCCATGCGCTGGGCGCTGGTGAGGATGCGCCCGGTGAAGACGCGCTGCCGGTCCGACAGCTCCCCCTGGCGCTGGAGCTGCTGCGCGGACATGGACAGCGCGTTGAGCGGGTTGCGCAGGTCGTGGCCCAGGATGCCCAGGAACTGCTCTCGGAAGTCCTCCGCGTGGCGCACCTCCGTGACGTCCTGCCCGGTGGCGATGACCGCCTCCACCGCGCCCGTGGGCCCGGTGGCCGGGGACATCGTGTAGTCGAAGTGCCGCGGGCCCCGGTCCGATGACAGGGTGATGCGGCCGCGCTGCACCTGCCCCGTGCGCCGGGCCGCGTCCAGCGCCTTCGCGTAGGGCTCCAGCTGGGGGTCCATCGCGCACAGCGCGTCCATGCTCAGGCCCGGCTGGTGCACGTGGTGCGTCCCGCGCGACGCGGCCACCGCCTGGTTGGCGAAGATGAGCGTGCCGTCCCCGTCGTAGAGGGAGATGGGGTCCGCCGCCGCGGACATGGCCAGGTCCAGCAGCCGCCGCTGCCGCTGCACCTGGTCGGAGAGGACGCGCACCTCGCGTTCGGCGCGGCGCAGGCGCAGGAGCGCGTGCACCTGGGCCACCAGCTCCTCGGGGTCCACCGGCGCGACCAGGTACGCGTCCGCGCCGTGCTCCAGCCCCTGCGCCCGGTCCGCGGCCCCCACCGCCTGCGCGGACAGGTGCAGCACCAGCGCGTTGTGTGTGCGCGAGGAGGACTTCAGGCGCCGACACACCTCCAGGCCGCTCATGTCCGGCAGCCGGACATCCAGGATGACGAGGTCCGTGTTCTCGTCCGCGAGCGCCAGCGTTTCACCGCCCGTGCCGGCCTCCAACACCTGGAAGCCCGCCAGGGAGAGGACGCGGGTGGTGACGTAGCGGCTGGCCAGGTCGTCGTTGACGTTCAGGATGATGGGCGCTGGAGGCGACATGCGGGCGGAAGAGAACCGTGGCCCTCCTTCGTAATGGCTGGCCCTCGGAGCGCCAAGTGTCGCGCGTGGGAAAATGTCTTCCGTGGGAGGACAGCCAGGGGGACGGGCGGTCGTCGCCGCTCGCTGGCCAACAGAGGGTGACTCCCCCCCTGGCGCGTTTCGCGATAGGGATGACCCATGCGCCCTCCCTGCCGCCCGCTCCCCGCTGATGGTCGCTTCCTCCAGGCCGTGGGGCCCACGCCGCTCGTCCCCGTGCGGCTGGACCCGGAGGGCCCCACCATCTGGTGCAAGCTGGAGTTCCTCAACCCCAGCGGCTCCACCAAGGACCGCATCGCGCGGTACATGCTGGAGAAGGCCTGGCGGCTGGGCGAGCTGTGCCCGGGCGGCGACGTGGTGGAGGCGTCCAGCGGCTCCACGAGCATCGCCATGGCGCTGGCGAGCGCGCAGATGGGCTGCCGCTTCACGGCGGTGATGCCAGAGGGCGTGACGGAGGAGCGGCTCATCGCCATCCGCGCCTACGGCGGCGAGGTGGAGCTGGTGCCGCGCGCGGAGGGCATCCGGGGCGCCATCGCGCGCGCGGAGGCCCTGGCGAAGGAGCGCGGGGGCTACGCGCCCCGCCAGTTCGAGAACCCGGACAACGCGGAGGCCCACCGCGTGTGGACGGGGCAGGAGATTCTGGCGCAGGTGCCGGGCGGGCTGGTGCACGGCGTGGTGAGCGGCGTGGGCACGGGTGGCACCATCGTGGGGCTGTATCAGGCGTTCGCGGAGGCGGGCTGTCCGGTGACGGCCTTCGTCGCGCGGCCCATCGCCGGGCTGGGCTGCGACATCGAGTGTTGCAGCTTCAGCGCGCGCGTGCCGGGCGTGGTGGACGGCCTGTCCAAGCTGTACCGCGAAGCGGACCTGCCGGGGCGCGTGGAGCTGGACGTCTCCGACGACCTGGCCATGCGCACCGCGCGCGCGCTCATCCGGCGCGGCTTCCCCGTGGGCCCGTCCTCCGGGCTCAACTACGCGGCGGCGGTGGAGGCGGCGAAGCGGCTGGGCCCGCAGGCGCAGGTGGTGACGGTGTTCCCCGACCGCATGGAGCGCTACTTCTCCACGGAGCTCGTCCAGCCCCGGCCGCAGGCCCGCCCCACCTGACCCGGCCTGGACAGCGGGGCCCAGGCGCTACGTGCGCATGCGCACGCGCGTCTCGTGCACCGTGTCCGGCGGAGGGGCGGTCCGCTCGCGCTCCTGGGCGCGCATCAGGCGCAGGATGCCCGGGCCCAGCACGTCGATTTCGGTGGAGGCGTAGGACTCCGTGCCGAAGCGGCGGATGGAGTCCGTCTGCTTCGCCAGGATGCGCGCGTCCTGACCGAAGATGTGCAGCCCCACCGGCAGGACGAAGGGCAGCGCGGCCTTCAGGAGCAGGCGTGGCACCGGCAGCTTGAACGTCACCACCGCGTACACGAGCGTGTCCCAGTCCCCCACCGGCGTCATGGCGGAGTTGACCAGGACGTGGCTCCGCTCCCCGATGCGGTACTCCACCTGCGCGATGGACGGCATCAGGAAGCGGTCGAAGTGCTGCACCACCCCGCCGCCCGGCGCGAGCAGCCGCCCCACCAGGCCCTTGGGCGCGGGCTCCCCGAGGTACTCCGCCTCCACGCGGTCCGCGCTCCGGCGCACCACCACGTCGATTTCGTTGCGCTTCTCCGCGGTGCGGAACAGGCCGCCGTGGAGGAAGGCCGTGTGCGGCACGTCCAGCGTGTTCTCCAGCACCGCGTGCAGCGACCCCGGCGCGCGGAGCACCCGGCGCACGGTGGTGTAGTCCGGCGCGTCCAGCAGCGGGAAGCGGAAGGGCTCCGTGGTGGGCTCCACGCCGGGCGTGGAGTAGACCCAGACGAAGCCGTCCTGCTCTCGCGCCGCGTGGGACGTGGCGCAGCGGGACTTCGCCTCCGGTTCCCCCACGAGCCCGGGGATGAGCCGGCACTGTCCTCCGGAGTCGAAGCGCCAGCCGTGGTAGCCGCACTCCAGCTGCCCTTCCCGCACGCGCCCCAGCGACAAGGGCACGTTGCGATGGGGACACCGGTCCACCAGCGCGCCGGGCTTGCCGCCCTCGCCCCGGAACAGCACCAGGGGGGTGCCCTGGAGCGTGCGCGCGAGCGGCTGGTCCTTCAGCTCGCGCGACGTGCACAGGATGAACCACGAGTGCGGCAGCCGGACGACCGAGATGTGACTGGGGGACGCACCGGGGGCGCGGCCTTCCTCGCGGGCATTCATGCTCCCAGTCTAATGGGCCTGGGGTTCCATGCACGCCCCCCCTTCAGGCGGGCAGGTCAGCGGCGTGCTGAGCGGCCTCCGGGTTGATGGGCTGGGACATCATCCCACCGCTCATCCGCCGGCAGGACGCCTCGCAGCGGCGGCACGCCTCCGCGCAGGCCTTCATCAACCCCTCTTCGCTCCGCTGCTCACAGGCGTCGGCGCAGGCCTCGCACACCTCCGCGCAGGCGAAGCAGGTGCGCGAATAGAGGTCGGAGTTGCGCAGCATGAAGCGCGCGTTCGTCTCACAGATGTCCGCGCAGTCCATCAGCAGTTGGAGGTCCTTCGACTCGGCGTGCCTGCCTCCCTGGTGCAGACAGTCCGCCAGCGTCACCAGACAGATGCGGTGGCAGGCCAGACATTGGTCGATGCACTCATGCAGCTCGTCGTTGTCCCGCTCTGATTCGGCGTTCGCCATGGGGGGTCCTTTCGGGCCAGAAAGCCGTTCCCCCTTCACGGTGGGCATGCGCGGGGCCGCGACCCTCCGGCCCCGCGGGGCCGCCTGCCCGGACGCCGCTCCGGAGCAGGGAGGACTACGGCTCCAGCCGGCGCAACCGCAGGGCGTTGCCGATGACGGAGACCGACGAGAGGCTCATCGCCGCGCTCGCGAACAGCGGGCTCAAGAGCAGGCCGAAGACGGGGTAGAGCACCCCCGCCGCCAGCGGCACGCCCAGCAGGTTGTAGACAAAGGCGAAGAAGAGGTTCTGTCGGATGTTGCGCAGAACGCCCTGGCTCAACCGGCGCGCGCGCGCGATGCCCCGCAGGTCGCCCTTCACCAGCGTCACGCCCGCGCTCTCCATGGCGATGTCGGTGCCCGTCCCCATCGCGATGCCCACGTCCGCCCGGGCCAGCGCCGGTGCGTCGTTCACGCCGTCGCCCGCCATCGCCACCACGCGGCCCTGTGCCTGGAGCTGCTTCACCGCGTCGCCCTTCGCGTCCGGCTGCACGCCCGCGAGCACCTCGGTGATGCCCAGCCTGCGCGCCACCGCCTGGGCCGTGGTGGGGCTGTCGCCGGTCAGCATCACCACCCGCAGGCCCTCCTCGCGCAGCCGCGCCAGGGCCTCCGGCGTGGACGCCTTCACGGGGTCCTCCACGCCCAGCAGGCCCGCCGCGCGGCCGTCCACCGCCATCAGCACCACGGTCTGCCCTTCCTCACGCAGCGCCTCCGCGCGAGAGGTCAGCGCGTCCGCCTCCACGCCCAGGCTCCGCATCAGCGCCGCGTTGCCCAGCGCGATGTCGCGGCCGTCCACGCGGCCCCGGACGCCCTGGCCCGGGTGGGACTGGAAGCCGTCCACGGCTCCGAGCGCGACGCCTCGCTCCCTCGCGCCCGCGACCAGGGCCTCGGCCAGGGGGTGCTCGCTGCCGCGCTCCAGGCTCGCGGCCTGCCGCAGGAGCACGGCCGCGTCCACGCCCGGCGCGGGCTCCACCGACACGAGGCGCGGCTTGCCCTCCGTGAGCGTGCCCGTCTTGTCCACCACCAGCGTGTCCACCGCCGCCATCCGCTCCAGGGCCGCCGCGTCGCGGATGAGGACGCCCATGCGCGCGCCCTGACCGGTGCCCACCATCACGGACATCGGCGTGGCCAGCCCCAGCGCGCACGGGCAGGCGATGATCAGCACCGCCACCGCGTTCACCAGCGCGTGCGCGAGCTTCGGCTCCGGTCCCCACACCGCCCACACGGCCGCCGTCAGCAGCGCCACCGCGATGACCGCGGGCACGAAGACGCTGGCCACGCGGTCCGCCAGGCGCTGGATGGGGGCCCGCGTGCGCTGCGCCTCGGCCACGCGCTGGACGATGCGCGACAGCAGCGTGTCGCGTCCCACGCGCTCCGCGAGCATCACCAGCGTCCCCGTGCCGTTCACCGTGCCGCCCGTCACCTTCGCGCCCGGGCCCTTCTCCACCGGCACCGGCTCGCCGGTGACGAGCGATTCGTCCACCGCGCTCGCGCCCTCCAGCACCTCGCCGTCCACCGGCACCTTCTCACCCGGGCGCACGCGCAGCCGCTGGCCCACGTGCACCTGGGCCAGCGGGACGTCCTCTTCGTGGCCGTCATCGCCGATGCGCCTCGCGGTGGCGGGGGCCAGCGACAGCAGGGCCCGCAGCGCGCCGGACGTCGCGTGGCGGGCGCGCAACTCCAGCACCTGCCCCAGCGCCACCAGCGTGAGGATGATGGCGGCGGCTTCGTAGTACACGGGCGCGGTGCCGCCGTGCCCCGTCCGCGCGCCTTCGGGCAACAGGTGCGGGAACAGCGTGGCCCCCACGCTGAAGACATACGCCGCGCCCGCGCCCAGCGCGATGAGCGTGAACATGTTCAGGTGCCGGTTCCGCACCGACGCCCAGCCCCGCTGGAAGAACGGCGCGCCCACCCACAGCACCACCGGCGTCGCCAGCGCGAACTGCGCCCACAGCAGCGCCGCGGGCGACAGCGCGTGCTGCACCGGCTGGCCCGGCAGCATGTCCGACATGCCCAGCAGCATCAGCGGCACGCTCAGCGCGAGGCCCACCCAGAACCGCCGCGTCATCGAGCGCAGCTCGGGATCCGCCGGCGCCCGCGCCGTCACCGTGCGCGGCTCCAGCGCCATGCCGCACTTCGGGCAGGCCCCCGGCGCGTCCCGCCGCACCTCCGGATCCATGGGGCACACGTACACCGTGCCCCGCGCGGCGGCGGGAGGTGGGGTCCGAGGCTGGAGGAAGTGCCCGGGGTCCGCCTGGAAGCGCTGGCGGCACTTCGGCCCGCAGAAGGACCAGGTGTGCCCGGCGTGCTCCCACTGCCCGCCCTTCGGCGCGCGCGGGTCCACCTCCATGCCGCACACGGGGTCGATGGCGGGCCCCCCATCCTCCGGGAAGGGCGGTGGCCTGGGTGAAGCGGAGACAGGGGAATGCGGATGCGAATGCGCCATGGTGAAGCCTCCTTTCCCCAGGCCAACGCGGCACCCGGCGCGCTCTTACACATGCGTAAACCCCTGGCGCGGCGGCGGAAGGGCACCCGCCCCGCTCCGTCCGTTGAAGGGAGGGGCGTCAGGCGGGCCCGGCGCCTGCCCGGCCGAGGCATTTTTCCGGTAGGAGGGCGCGCAAGGGGTCGTCGGAGTGACTGGAGTTCCAGGGGGTTGCGGCGCCGGGTGACCTCCCCTACGAACAGCAGCCCGGAAAGTCTCCCGCATCCGTATTCCCTGGGAGACAAGGTCGGGGCCCGACCTGGAGAGGGCATCGAATGCGACGCATGTGGAGCGCATGGGGGGCGGTGCTGGCGCTCCTCGGCGGCGGCTGTGATGCCATCGACCTCTCGGGTGTCACCCAGCGCAACGCGAAGACCCGGGTGCGCCCGGAGCCCCCGGGCGAGCACTGCCGCTTCGGCGGTCAGGCGGTGCAGTCCGGCCTGGACCTGGACCGCGACGGGCTGCTGGACGACGCGGAGGTCACGGCCACCGACTACATCTGCGCGGCAGCCCTCCCCGAGGTGAGCACCCGCACGCGGCCCGAGCCCCACGGAGCGAACTGCGCGCTCGGAGGACAGGCGATTCAGTCCGGCCTGGACCTGGACGCGAACGGACAGCTGGACGACGCGGAGGTCACCGCCACCGACTACGTCTGCGCCACCACGGTCGCCAACGTGCTCCTGCGCGTGCGGCCGGTGTCTCCCGGCGCGCAGTGCGCCCTGGGCGGGCAGGTGACGCACGCCGGACATGACGCCAACGCCAACGGCCTGCTGGAGGACGAAGAGGTCTCCCGCGAGGTCCTGGCCTGCGACGAGCCGGCCTCCGTGCTCTCACGCATGCGCTCGATTCCCGCCTTCACCGCCCCGTGTGATGGCGACGAGAACGGCGGAAGCGCGGTGGAGGCCGGGGTCGACCTCAATGGAGACACCGCGCTCGAGCCGTCCGAGGTCGAGGCCACCGGCTACGCCTGCGGCATCGAGCCCTCCGAGCTGAAGGCCCGTCACCAGACAGAGCCCGCGGGCTCCCACTGCGCTCGCGGTGGCACGCGCGTGGACTTCTTCCAGGACTCGAACCACGACGGTACGCCCGACCCCGGCGGCTTCACGTCGACCGTGTACGTGTGTCATTCCATCCGCGTGCACGACGGGATGTTCGTCGTGACGAGCCCCGTGGACCTGGTGGCGCTCGAGGGCGTCACCCACCTGAGGGGCGAGCTGCGCATCTCCGCGCCCACGCTGACCGACGCCTCGCTCCCCGCCCTGTCGGTCATCCAGGGGGCGCTGACGGTGGTTGCCAACTCCAGCCTGCGGCGGTTGTCCCTGCCCGCCCTGCGCTTCGTGGGCGGCGACGTGGCGGTGCGCTCCAACGCCCGGCTCGATTCCCTGACGCTGGGCACCGCGGCGAGCGCCCCCCTGTGGGTCGAGCGCAGCCTCCTCGTCGAGGACAACCCCCTGCTCCCCACCCTGGAGGGGCTGGCGGCGGTGCAGCCTCGCGACAGCATCACCCTGCGCGCGAACGACTCGCTGGTGGAGCCCGGCCAGCTGTCCTTCGTCACCGTGCTCCAGGGGTCGGTCCTCTTCCAGGACAACCTCCAGGTGAAGCGGACGCCCTTTGTCCACCTGACCCGGGTCCACGGAGACGTGCGCATCACGAACAACAGCTTGCTGACGGCTCCCTTCGGGCTGGAGCAGCTGACCTCCGTGGACGGCACGCTGGAGCTGAAGAACAACGCGTTGCTCGAGCAGTTGGCACCCCTGGGCCAGCTCACCTCCGTGGGCCAGCTGGAGCTCATCGGCAACCCGCGCCTGGAGAACACCGTGGGGCTCGACAAGCTCACCTTCGCGGGCAGCATCCATCTCCAGGGCAACACGGGGCTCTTGAGCGCCGGGGACATGCCCCTGTTGCAGCGGGTGGATGAGGGCTTCTTCGTGAGATTCAACGCGCAGCTCCAGCGCGTGCACCGCCTGCCCCAGCTGCGTGGCACCGGAGCGGTGACCCTCACCGTCAACGACGCGCTGACGTCGCTGGAAGGCTTCAGCCGGGTGACATGGCTCCATACGCTGGAGGTGCTGGGCAACAAGCAGCTCGCGACGCTGGGCGACCTCTCTGCGCTGCGCGAGTTGAGATTCCTCAACCTCCAGGGCAACCCGGCGCTCACCGGCTTCAACCTGGGAGAGCTGGCCCGCGTGACGGACGACTTCGTCGTCGTGGACAACGCGAAGCTGCCCACGTGCCTGGCCACCGCGCTCGCGGCGAACGTGTTCCAGGGCGACCCGCTGGGGGGCGTGCACATCTTCAACAACGACGACGCGACCCCGTGCCCCTGAGGGCGCGGCTCACCGACGGGGCTTGCAGGTGCAGTCCAGGCAGCCGTGCGCCGCGCACGCGCCGCAGCCGCGCTCCAGCGAACGCTTGAGCGCCAGCCGCGCGCGGTGCAGCCGCACGCCCGCGTTGTTGGCGGTGATGCCCACCTCGCGCGCCACGTCCGGCACCGCGCGCCCCTCCAGGTCCACCTGGTGCACCAGCTCCGCGTACTCAGGCTTGAGCGTGGGCAGGAGGTCGTTCAGGCACGCGCACACGGTGGCCTTCAGCTCCGGATCCTCCGACGCGGCGCCCTCCGCGTCGCGGGCCTCCACCGCCAGCGCGCGTCCCTCCGCGGCCTGCCGGCGGTGGTGGTCCACCAGGGCGTTGCGCAGCAGGCGGTAGACCCACGCCACCGCGCCCTCGCCATCCTTCAGCGCCCCGCCCTTCTCCAGGGTGCGGGCGAAGGCCGTCTGGAGCAGGTCCTCCGCGGCGGCCCGGCTGCCCACGCGCCGCTCCAGGAACGCGAGGAAGCGGCGCTGATGGGCCAGGAGCGCCGCCATCACGTCCTCGCGGTCCGGGGGCAGCCCCGCCTCTGGCCCTTCAGCGTCCATGCGGTTACGGAGGGCCGTAGCCCTGCACGCGCGAGTTCAGCTCCACCGCGGTGGCGTAGATCTGCGCCCACGCGCGGTACTTGAAGCGGTCCAGCGTGCCCTTCTGGTCGTTCGCGTAGTCGAACATGTCCTTGCGGAACTGCGCGTCCGCGGCCTTGCGGGCCTCGGGCTTCAGCGGCGTGCCCTTGCGGTCGTAGTAACGCAGCATGTCGTAGCCGTAGTCGTGCGTCTTGGCCGCCTTGTCGAACTCCTTCACCGGGCCAATCTGGCCGGGCACCGACGCGTAGCCGAGCGGGTCCTGCATGCGCTGGCCGTGCGGCGTCTGGATGGCGTAGGGCTTGTAACCCATCACCTGCTCGAAGTCCGCCGGGGGCGGGCGCGCGCCGGTGAGGTACTCGCTCATCAGCTTGCCGTTGTCGCCCGGAGGCGCGCTGGACACGGCCCCCGTGCGCTGGGCGGCGGTGGTGCCGGAAGCGAAGGAGTCCTTCACCGCGTTGCGCGCGGCGGGGGCCGCGGGGCGGGCGGTGGGGGACTCCGTACCGGAGGTCAGCGGCTGGCGGACGGGGGCGTTGCGGATGAGCATGGGGCGCCTGGGAGAGAAGTCTTCTCGATTTTTCGGAATCCGCCTGCCCAAAGTTGCGGATCCACTCCCAAAGTCGCGCAGAATGCGCCAACGCACCGCGTGGTGCACTGGAGGACACCGTGGGGAACTACCTGTATTCCGAGGGAATCAAGGAGCTGCGCGCAGGCAACTTCGAGAACGCGCAGCGTCTCGTGGAGCAGGCGAAGCAGCAGGGGGACGCTTCCGTGGAGGAGCTCCACGCCATGGCCTTCGCGATGGACGGGCACGGCCAGCGGGGCTTCGCCACGGAGCTGCTGCAGGAGGCGCTCAAGCAGCAGCCCTCCGCGGCGGAGCCGGCCTGTGTCCTGGCGATGTTCCACCTGGAGAAGCAGGAGGACGCCCAGGCGGTGGAGGTCCTCAAGGCGGCGCTGACGGCATCTCCGGAGCACCCGAAGGCGAACCTGTGTATGGCCATGGCGCTGGCGAAGACGGAGGCCGGCAAGGCCCGGGCGCACGCCGCCAAGGCGATGAAGGACACGGACGCGGACGTGCGTCAGCAGGCGGAGGCGCTGGACAAGGTGCTGGCGGAGCACGAGCCCCGCTAGGGTGACTCGCCGCGCTTGAAGTCCTCCGTGCGAACCCCGTAGCGCTTGAGCAGGCGGTGCAGGCTCTCGCGCTCCATGCCCGCGCGCTCGGCCGCGTGGGTGACGTTGCCGGAGAACTCCTGCATCAGCGCGGTGAGGTAGTCGCGGGACACGGCGTCGCGAACGCGGTCCACCGTCTCGCGGTAGGGCTGCTTCGCCAGCGCCTCCGCGGGCAGCGGGCCCGGGGCCGCGAGGGAGCCGGGCACGTCGAGCTCCGGCGGCAGGTCCTCCGGCGTGATGCGTGGGCCCGCCGCCACCGCGGCCGCGCGCGCGACCGCGTTCTGGAGCTGCCGCACGTTGCCCGGCCAGGGCGCGGCGGTGAGCGCGTGGAGCGCCGGGGGCGTGAAGCCCTCCAGCTCCGGCCGGTTCGCGGCGGCGAGGAAGTGCATGGCCAGCAGCGCGATGTCCTCGCGCCGCTCGCGCAGCGCGGGCATGCGCACCGTCACGCCGCCCAACCGGTAGTAGAGGTCCTCGCGGAAGCGCCCTTGCGCCACCTCCACCGCGAGGTCCCGGTGCGTCGCCGCCACCACGCGCACGTCCACCGTCACCGGCGTGGTGGTGCCCACGCGGCGCACCTCCTTCTCCTGGAGCGCGCGGTTGAGCTTCACCTGCACGGGGAGCGGCAGGTCCCCCACCTCGTCCAGGAAGAGCGTGCCGCCGTGGGCCTCCTCGAAGAGGCCCGCCTTCGCGCCCGTGGCGCCGGTGAAGGCCCCCTTCGCGTGGCCGAAGAGCTCGCTCTCCACCAGCTCCGCCGGCAGCGCGCCGCAGTTCACCGCGACGAAGGGCCTGTCGCGGCGGGGGCTCTCCCGGTGCAGCGCGCGGGCGGCCAGCTCCTTGCCCGTGCCCGTCTCGCCGGTGAGCACCACCGTGAGGTCGCGCGCCGCCAGCTGCGCGAGCAGCGCGTGCGTCTTCTGGAGCGCGGTGCTGGTGCCGCGCAGGCCGTGGAAGTCCGGCATGCGCGCCACGCGGCCCGCCAGCCCCCGCGCGTCCCGGTGCTGGCGCTGGCGCTCCAGCGCGCGGGCCACCACCAGCGCCACCTCGTCCGGGTCGAAGGGCTTGGACAGGTAGTCGTACGCGCCCTCCTTGATGGCCTCCACCGCCTTGGGGATGCTGGCGTAGGCGGTGACGAGCACCACCTCCGTGTCCGGCGCGCGCCGCTTCACCTCGCGCAGCACCGTGAAGCCATCCGCGCCGGGCATCTGGATGTCCGTCACCACCACGTCGAAGGGCCGCGCGGACAGCAGGGCCAGCGCCCGCGCCCCGTCCGGCGCCGTCGTCACCGCGTACGCGTCGCCGAGGATGCGCGCGAACAGCTTGAGCATGTTCTCCTTGTCGTCCACCACGAGGACGGACGGCCGGGGCTCCGCGCCGCTCATGCCGCCGCCTCCTGTTCGCGCGAGGGCGCGGGCAGGGACAGCGTGAAGCGCGCGCCGCCCCACGGGCCCGTGTCCACGTCGATGCGTCCGCCGTGCGCCTCCGCGATGGACTGGCTCACCGCGAGCCCCAGCCCCGTGCCGGAGGGCTTGGTCGTGAAGAACGGCTCGAACAGCCGCGCCCGCGCCTCCGCCGTCATCCCGGGCCCGGAGTCGGAGACCGCCACCCGGGCGCCGCCCTGCGCGTCCACCGCGATGCGCACCTCCACCCGTCCGCCCTCGCCCGCCGCCTCCGCCGCGTTCTTCACCAGGTTGAGCAGCACCTGCCGCAGGCGCGGCGCCTGCGCCCACGCGGTGCCTTCCCCGTGCAGCTCCACCGCCACCGGGGCCAGTCTCGCGGACTCGCGCAGGCGGGACACGACCTCCTCGCACGCCTCGCGCAGCGCCACCGGCTCCAGCGGCCCGCGCCCCGGACGCGCCACGTCCAGCAACCCCTCCACGATGTCCTGGCAGCGCACCGCCTCCTCCTCCACCACGCGCAGGTCCTCCGCGAGCGCGCCCTCCGCCCGCCGCTGCAACAGCCGCACGTATCCCAGGATGACGCCCAGGGGGTTGTTGATTTCGTGCGCCACGCCCGCCGCCAGCCGTCCAATGCCCGCCAGCTTCTCGTGCTGGACGAGCCGCGCCTGGTGCTCCCGCAGCGCCCCCGTCATCCGGTTGAGCTGCGCGGCCAGGTGGCCCAGCTCCCCGGGATCATCCTCCGGGATGCGCGCGTCCAGGTCCCCGCGCGCCAGCCGCGCCGCGCCCTCCGACAGGCGCGCCACCGGCCGGGCCACCGAGTTGCCGATGTAGACCCCCACCCCGGCAGCGAACAGCGTGGCCCCGCCCAGCAGCAGCAGCGCCCAGCGGAAGCTGTCTCGCTCCACCGCGCCCACGTGCGCCTCGAAGGCCACCATCGACGCGTCCGAGCGCTCCGTCAGCGCGTCCACCCGCGTCTGGATGCGCGACACCCACTCCAGCGCGCGCCCGTGGGCGACCTCCACCGCGTGCACGTCCTTCGCCATCACCGCGGGCAGGAGCGTGTCCCGGTAGAGCGTGTCCAGGGCGTCGCCGGAGGCCTGGATGTCCGCCACCGCCGCGCGCTCCTCCGCGTCGCGCGCCTGCTCCGCCAGCCGCCGCGTCAGCGCCTCCACGCGGGCGCGCGCCTCGGTGTGGAAGCGCCGGTGGGTGTCATTGCCCAGGATGATGGTGTGCGCCAGGTGCGCGTACTGATCCCGCACCGCGGTGGCCAGCGCGCGCGCCTCCCGCGCCCGGCCCCCGACCTCGCGCAGCGCATGCGTGCCCTCATGGATGTCCGCCAGCCGGCCGAGCGCATACCCCGACGCCGCCGCGAACAGCGCCACCAGCGCGCCGAACGCGAGCAACACCCTGCGGGTGGTGGTGCCGGAGACAGGACCCATCGCGAACCCTCTTATATGGCCCGTCCCCCCGCGTCCGCTCCCCTCGCGTCCCGCCCAAGTCCTCCCGGCGCCGCATTCCCCTTGCGCCCCTCCCCCCTCCGGCCGAGCATCCCCCGTCCGAAGCGGCGCGGGCCCATCTTGAGGGGACACCCGTCGCCGGGAGCCGCCCATGACGATGCGCTTCAAGAACCTGGATGGCAGTGGGCCGCACCCGTTCACCAACGTCTTCAAGTGGGCCGTGGTGGACAAGCTCGCGGGCAGGCGCCGCAAGTCCCCCGCGCACGCCGCGGTGCCTCGTGTGGAGCCGGACCTGGCGGTGCTCGCCACCCCGCCCGCGCCGGGCGAGGGCGCGCGCCTGACCTGGCTGGGGCACGCGAGCTGGCTGGTGCAGTTGGATGGCGTGTCGCTCCTCATCGACCCGGTGCTGCGCGACGCCATCAACGTCGTCATCCGGCGCAACGTGCCGCCTGGCGTGCCGGCGGAGAAGCTGCCGCCCATCGACGCGAGCCTCGTGTCCCACAACCACTACGACCACCTGGACCTGCCCACGCTCAAGCAGGTGGGCGCCCGCGTCATCACCGGCCTGGGCCACGCGCCGGTGTTCCAGGGCGAGGGCCTTCCCTTCCACGAGCTGGACTGGTGGGAGTCCACGCAGGTGGGCCCGGTGCGCGTGCACTACGTGCCGTCCCAGCACTGGAGCCGCCGGGGCCTGAACGACGCGAACCAGATGCTCTGGGGGGGCTTCGTGGTGGAGGGCTCCAGCGCGCGCGTCTACCACTCCGGCGACACCGCCTACTTCCAGGGCTTCAAGGAGATTGGCGCGCGCTTCCCCCACCTGGACGCGGCGCTGCTGCCCATTGGCGCCTACGACCCGGCGTGGTTCATGCGCTTCCAGCACATGAACCCGGAGGAGGCGGTGCAGGCCTTCGAGGACCTGGGCGCGCTCGCCTTCTTCGCCATGCACTGGGGCACGTTCAAGCTCACCGACGAGCCGCTCGACGAGCCTCCCGCCCGCCTGGACGCGGAGTGGGTGCGCCGGGGCTGGCCGCGCGACCGCGTGCACGTGTTGCCCGTGGGAGGTACACACACCGTGCGCCACGGTTGAGCGCTGGCGGGGCTTGTGGTCTCAAGCAGAGCCATGCTCCTGCCCACGCTCACCGCCCTGATCCTCACGCAGGCCCCACCCCTCACCTCCACGTCCGAGCAGAGCGGCTGGACGCGCACCGGCCGCTACGCCGAGGCGGAGGCGCTCTGCCGCGCCTTCCCCAAGGCGTTCCCCGGCAAGGCCCGCTGCGACACGCTGGGCGTGTCCCCGGAGGGGCGCCCGCTGGTGGCGCTCGTCGTGAGCCAGGACGGCACCCTCACCGCCGACGCCGCGCGCGGGAAGAAGCGCCCCGTGGTGTTCTTCCAGGGCGGCATCCACGCGGGCGAGATCGACGGCAAGGACGCCGGCTACTGGCTCTTGCGCGACGCGCTCCAGGGCAAGGCGCTGCCGGACGTGCTCAAGGGCGTCACCGCCGTCTTCGTGCCCGTCTTCAACGTGGACGGACATGAGCGCTTCAGCCCCAACCACCGCCCCAACCAGGTGGGCCCGGAGGAGATGGGCTTCCGCACCACCGCGCGCAACCTCAACCTCAACCGCGACTACGTGAAGGCGGACGCGCCGGAGATGGTGCTGCTGCTCCAGTACCTCAACGCGTGGGATCCGCTCGTCTACGTGGACCTGCACGTCACGGACGGCGCGAAGTTCGAACCCGACGTGTCCGTGGGCCTGGAGCCGCAGAAGTCCGGCCCGCCCGCGCTCCAGGCGCTGGGCACGAAGCTGCTGGGGGAGCTCTTCACCGGGCTCACCGCGCAGGGGCACCAGCCGCTCGGCTTCTATCCGTCCTTCCTCCAGAACGACGACCCCACGAGCGGCTTCGCCTACGGCGTCCCCCCGCCGCGCTTCAGCCATGGCTTCTGGTCCATCCACCACCGCTTCGGCGTGCTCGTGGAGACACACTCCTGGAAGACCCACGCCCAGCGCGTGAAGGCCACCCGCGACGTGATGGAGGGCCTGTTGCGCCTCGTCGCCCGCGACGGCGCGGCGCTCCAGGCCGCGGTGAAGGCGGAGGACCAGAAGGCCGCGTCCGGTCAGGTGCGCGAGGTGGTGCTCGGCTGGGAGAACACGGCGAAGCGGGAGACGCTCCAGTTCAAGGGCTACGCCTACGAGCGCGCGCCGTCGGACATCTCCGGCCAGCCGTGGATCCACTACGACGACACGAAGCCCCAGACGTGGAGCGTGCCGTACGCGCCGGACATCCAGCCCGCGCTCACCGCCACGCTCCCCACGGGCGGCTACCTGGTGTCCGCCGCGCACGCCGCGTGGGTGGCGCCAAAGCTCGCCGCGCACCACGTCGCGTTCCAGCGCCTCACGCGCGCGGTTTCCGCCGCGAAGGTGGAGTCGTTCCACTCCAAGGACTTCCAGTTCCAGGCGCGCTCCAACGAAGGCCACCAGGGCCTCGCCGCCAAGGGCACGTGGAAGCCGGACACGCAGGACCTGCCGGCGGGCACGCTCTACGTGCCGGTGGCGCAGAGGAACGTGGAGCTGGTCGCGCACCTGTTCGAGCCCGCGGGGCCGGACTCGCTCCTGGCGTGGGGCTTCTTCAACGCCCACTTCGAGCAGAAGGAATACATCGAGGACTACGTGGTGGAGCCCTTCGCCCGGGAGCTGCTGGCGAAGGACCCCGGCGTGAAGGCCGCGTTCCAGGAGCGCCTGAAGGACCCCGCGTTCGCGAAGGACCCGAACGCCCGCCTGCGCTTCTTCGCCGAGCGGCACCCGGCCTGGGACGAACGCCTGGGCCTCTACCCCGTGTACCGCGCCGACAGCGCGCCCCCGGGGCTCGCGCCGGTGAAGTAACGAAAAGAAGAAGCCCCCGGCCCGTGGCCCCGTGAAGGGGCGTGGGGCACCGGGGGCTTCAGGTCCAGCGGGCTTGCCTCACCGCCGCGCTCCCGGTCCTCGTGGCACCGGGAGCGCGTCTTCGTTTCGGAGGCGACCTAGCCGATGGGCTTCTCGCAGGCGCACGCGCTGACGTTGCACGTGTAGCCCGGCGCGCAGCCGCCGCAGTCCGGCTTGCAGACGCAGGCGCACAGGCTCGGGTTGGAGCCGAAGCCAGGGCCGCAGTTGAGCGCGGCCGTGTCGCAGACGCAGCCGCAGGACGCGCTGTCGAACTTGTAGCCCGCCGCGCAGGACGCGGACTGCACGCAGCTGCACGAGCAGGTGGCCGTGTTGCACGTCTCGAACGTGCCGCACGCGCCGCCGCAGTCCGGCGCGCAGGTGAAGTTACACACCGCGCGGTCGGTGTTGCACACCTGTCCCGGAGGCGCCGTGCCGCCGCAGTCCGACGGGCACTCGCACTTGTCCGTGGTGCGATTGCAGACGAGCTTGCCCGCGCAGAAGTCCGGGTCGCTGGGGTCGTAGTACTGGGTGTCGGACGAGCACGGGGGCGGGTTGCCGTTGGGCTTGCTCGTGCGGTCGATCCAGTAGCGGTACGACACCGCCGCCTGCGTCTTGCCGGACTCCTTCGGACGGCACGCGCCGTAGAAGGACACGGTGCGGTTGATGCCGTCCACGTCGAAGCCGTTGGTGCGGCTGCGCGGCAGGTCTCCGATGCTGGGGCACAGGGTGGCGTTCGCCACCTCCGCCACCGCCACCTTCAACGACGCGCCAATGGGCGGCTTGAGCGTCTTGTAGCCCACGGACGCGATGACGCTGTCCACGATGGCGTTGATGGTGTTGGTGATGGAGGTGCTGTCCCGGATGCTGCCCGCGACGCCGCCCGAGGCCTGGATGACGTCCAGGTGGCGCGGGATGCGCGGATCCTCATCCGTGCGGCACCACGTGCTCTTGTCCGCGGTGGCCTTCTCCGGCGGGCAGATGATGCCGTGCATCTGGATGACCGTGTTGAGCGGGTTCTTCGTCGTCCCCGCCGTCGTGCCGGTGTTGAGGAAGTACGCCGTGTATTCCTCCAGGGAGCTGCTGGACTGGTCGCGGGTGTCGGTCAGCACGACGACCACCACCTTCGCGCCCGGCCGGATCCGCGTCGCCGTGGTGCCGCCCGTCGCGGTCAGGTCGTTGATGGCCTTGCGCGCCGCCTCCAGCGGACGCTCGGTGCCGTCACCGGTGATGCCCACCCAGCACTCCTTGTCGCTGCCGCAGGTGGTGTTGGGCAACGGCGTGGAGCTCGAGCTGTCCGTCACCGCGCACACGGAACTCCTGCACACCGCGTTCTCGGTCAGCCACGACTTGAACTGGTCGACGTTCTGCGTGAAGGCCCGGAGCACGCCCTTGTTCGGACCGGTGCCGGTGTACGCGGTGGTGACCATGCCCAGGCGCCAGTCCAGCGTGGCGTTGGCCAGCTTGTTGGCCACCGCGCTCGCCGCGCCGGCGAGGAAGGTCTGCGACGTGGCCATGGAGCCGCTGTCGTCCACGACGAAGAGGAAGTCCACCACCGCCGTGTTGCCGGTGAAGACCTCGCACTGCACCGCGTCCGCGTCGCCGAACTGCGCCAGCGCGGAGCCGCCCGCCGTGTCCGACATCGTGAAGAGGCTGTTCGCCTCGTTGTAGCGGGCCGCGGGCGTGAGGGCGATGATCGCCACGACGCTCTGGTTGGAGCGGTGCACGTACTGCGCCTGGACCTTGAACGGCCCGGTGATGCCCGCGTTGTTGGCCAGCGTGCCCTGGCTGGAGGGCACCAGCTGCCGCGCCAGCGAGTTGGTGAACGCCTTCAGGTCCGTGGTGCCGGCGAGCCCGTACCGCGCCACCACCGCGGGGAAGCCGTCCCAGGTGCTGAAGGTCTGGGTGAACTCCACGTCCGCGGGCGACAGCAGCGCCGTGCCGGAGCGGATGCCCACCTCGTCCCCGGAGGGCGTGGTGGAGCCCGTCACCTGGCCGCGCTTGTACGCGATGAACGTCACCTGCTTCGTGTCATCCCACCCCATCACGCCCACGGTCTGGTTGTTGACGGTGAGGTTGACCAGGTTGGCGTTCTTGAAGGTGTTGGGCAGCGCCAGCCGGATGTCCGCGCCGCTGTCCTCCTTGAACGTCACCGTGCGCAGGTTCTGCTCGCTGCACGCCTTGCCCGCGGGCGTGCTGGCCGCGCCGTCCGTGGGGTCCAGCGGGTTGAGCTCGCCGGGGTCGACACGGCCGTTCTGGTTGGAGTCCTCCGCGCCGTCGGAGATGCCGTCACCGTCGGTGTCCGCCTTGGTGGGGTCCGTCTTCGTGGTCGGGTCCATGTCGCCCGAGTAGCCGCAGTTGGTGCGCGGGGCCGCCGCCGTCGTCACGCCCCGCTCCAGGCCGTCCAGCAGGCCGTCGCCGTCCGTGTCCGGGTTGGTGGGGTCCGTCTCGCCCGGGTCCACCTTGCCGTTGGAGTTGAAGTCCTCGCCCAGGAAGCCGTCGCGGCCGGGGCCGTCCTGGAGCCCGTCGCAGTCGGAGTCCGTCAGGCGGGGGTCCGTCTCACCGGAGTCCACGCGGCCGTTCTTGTTCTTGTCCTCCACGCCGTCCGCCACGCCGTCGCCGTCGGTGTCGGCCTTGTACTTGTCGGTGCCGGTGGCGTCCTCCACCGCGTCGGGGATGCCGTCGAAGTCCGAGTCCAGGACGGACGCGGCGCAGTCCGCCTTGCGCGGATCCGTCTCGCCGGGGTCCACCTTGCCGTTCTTGTTCACGTCCTCGGCGCCGTCGGAGCAGGTGTCTCCGTCGGTGTCGGGGTTGAGCGGATCCGTGCCGGTCTGCTTCTCCAGGCCGTCCGGCAGCCCGTCGCCGTCGGTGTCGCGCAGGCGCGGGTCCGTCTCACCGGGGCTCACCGAGCCGTTCTTGTTCGCGTCCTCCACGCCATCCGGGATGCCGTCGCCGTCCGTGTCCGCGGTGTTGGGGTCCGTCTCCGTGGCGTCGCGCTTGCCGTTGCGGTTGGCGTCCTCCAGGCCGTCCGGCAGGCCGTCCTCGTCCGTGTCCGCCTTCACCGGCGAGGTGCGCGTGGACGGATCCTGGTCCGGGTAGAACGAGCAGTTGGGATCCACGCTGGACGTGCGGCCCACCTCCACGCCGTCGCGGATGCCGTCGCCGTCCGTGTCGCGCAGGCCGGGGTCCGTCTTCAGGCCTCCGGCGTAGACCGTGGAGTACTCCTCCTCGTCCGTCAGGCCGTCGCAGTCCGAGTCCTTCTTCGAGTTGTTCGGATCATATGGGTCGGTGGGGACTTTGCCGGGGTCGGGGTCGGGGTCGACGATGACGCCAGCGTCCTCGACATAGCCCGCGTCGAAGCCCGCGTCGAAGCCCGCGTCGGAGCCCGCGTCAGTGCCTCCGTCGGTGATGGTTTCAGGACCGGGTCCCGGGTCGGGGTCAGGGTCGGTGCCACCACAGCCTGTGAGGAGCGTGGCGGCGAGCAGCGTGCCAGAGCAGAGTCGGATCCAATTGCGCATACAGAGGTGCACTCCGAGAAGGGGGGTTACGGAGAACACCCGCCAGCATAGAAGCCCGCGCGCGGGATTCCGATGTAGGTCCGTCCTCGGACGCAGATCGCATCGTGATTTTGGAAGTTCTGAGTCCGCCGTCGTCGCCTGATTCCGACTGCACTGTCTTTACGAGGGCCAGGAGGGCTCGGCTATCTTCCGCCCGTGCCAGTCTTCGGTCTTGCGGCGGTCTGGGGGGAAGCAGCTTCGCCTGAGAAGGCGGCGGCCGTGGTGCAGGGGTTGGGCGCGCTGTTGCCCTCCGCGCAATCCATGCAGTTGCTGGTGGCGTTCCGCGACGAGGCCGGCGCGTTGGAGGTGAAGGTCGAAGTGCCCGGCTATCCGCGCGCGGCGGTGGAGCGGCTGGGTGAGGAGGTGCGCAAGAGCGGCGGCACCTTCGTGGAGCTGTGGCGCCTGCCCAAGGCGGAGCGGGACGCACTGCGCTCGCGGACGCTGGCGGGCGGCACGCCCTTCACCGGCGAGGAGCGCGCGCAGGCCGCGCAGGAGCTTCAACAGCACCTGGAGGCGCTGGCCGCGCGAGGCCCCCTGCCCCAAGCGCCCGCGCCTGGAGCGCCGCCCGCGACAGTGGCCCCTCCCGCCCGGCCGGAAGGCGAGTCGTTCCGGAGGCCGGAGGGCGAAGGCTCCGCGGAGGAGCCCCAGCGGCGGGGCCGCAGGTTCGCGGTGAAGCTGGAGCTGGAGTTCCGCACGGAGCTGGACTTCGTGCGCGAGCACGCGCTGAACATCTCCAACGGCGGCCTCTTCGTGCGCACGGCCCACCGTCCGCCGCAGGACAGCGTCGTCACGGTGGACGTGAAGCTGCCCAACGGCCAGCGCCTGCAGGGCGAGGCGCTGGTGGTCCACGTGGTGGACGCGCCCTATACCGGAGGCGTGGGGCTGGCCTTCCTGAGCGACGACGCCACCTTCTCGGCGACGCTCGACGAATACCTGGCGAGCCTGGTGGGGGACAAGGCGTGACGCTGGAGGAAGGCCAGACACCGGAGTGGCCGCGCGACCTGGGGCGCTTCCAATTGCTGTCGCGGCTGGGGCGCGGCGGCAACGCGGAGGTGTTCCGCGCGCGGATGCGCCAGGGGCCGATGGCGGGCGAGGACGTGGCGCTCAAGCGCGTGCGGCCGGAGCGCGCGCGGGACCCGGAGGCGCGCGAGCAGCTGCTGCACGAGGCGGAGCTGGCGCGGTGCCTGGAGCACCCGCACATCGTGGGCTTCCGGGAGTACGGCGAGCTGGAGGATGGGCCCTACCTGGCGCTGGAGCTGGTGGACGGCACGGACCTGGGGCGGGTGCTGGCGCAGTGCCGCCGCCGGCGCATCGAATTGCCCATCGACCTGTCGGTGATGATGGTGCGCCACGTGCTGGAGGCGCTGGCGTACGCGCACGCGGCCACCAACTCCAAGGGCCGGCCGCTGGCGGTGGTGCACTGCGATGTGTCCCCGAGCAACGTGCTGCTGTCCCGCGGCGGCGAGGTGAAGCTGGCGGACTTCGGCGCGGCCCGCTCGCGCGCGGGCATGGCGGTGGATCCACGGCGCGTGGGCAAGCAGCACTACCGCTCCCCGGAGCTGCTGGCGGGCGAGGTGTCCGTGGCGGTGGACCTGTGGGCGGCGGCGGTGCTGCTGTACGAGCTGTTGTCGCTGGCGTCGCCCTTCCCGGAGGGCACGGCCGAGGAGGTGGAGGCCTCCATCCGGGGCCTCCGGGTGACGCCCGTGCGCATGCTGGCCCCCGAGGTGTCCGACGCCCTGGCGCTGGTGTTGGACCGGGCGCTCGCGCCGCATCCGTCGCAGCGCTTCTCGTCGGCGGAGCAGTTCGCCCGGGCGCTGGCGGCGCTGAGCGACGACCGCGTGGCGACCCCGCTGGCCGTGGCCGCCGTCGTGCGCGGGCTGATGAGCGCGGAGCCGGTGACGGGCTGAGCTGGCCGGGCCGTCACGCCACCTGATGTTCCGCTGGCGCGACGAGGCCCGCTTCGCCCTCCACCACGAGCCGGCTGCGCCCGCCGCCCTGCTTGACCACGCGCACCTGCACGCCGATGCGCTCCGCCAGCCCGCTGACGTGGGAGATGATGCCCACCTGGCGGCCGGTGGCCTGGAGCGCGTCGAGCGTGGCCAGCGCCACCTCCAGCGTCTCCGGGTCCAACGTGCCGAAGCCTTCGTCGATGAAGAGGGTCTCCACCTGCGTCGTCTCCGATGACAGGGAGGCCAGGCCCAGCGCGAGCGCCAGGGACACGAGGAAGCTCTCGCCGCCGGAGAGGCTGGCCACGCTTCGCACCTCGTCGCCCATGTCGCGGTCCACGACCTGGAGGTCCAGGTCGTGGCCGGGCACGCGCTCCAGGCGGTAGCGGCGGGCCAGCTCGCGCAGGTGCGCGTTGGCGTGCAGCAGCAGCGCGTCCAGCGTGAGGCTCTGGGCGAAGACCTTGAACTTCTTCCCGTCGTGCGAACCGATGAGGTCGCCCAGGGTCTTCCACACCTCCGCCTCGCCCCGGCGGACCTCCAGGGCCCGGGCCTCCGCGCCATGGCGCGCGCGGGCGGCGTCGTCGGAGTCCAGCCGGGCGCGCAGCAGGGCCTCCGCGCGGCGGCGCACCTCCACGTCGGTGCGCAGCGTGTCGCAGAGGGCCGCGACGTCCGCCTCCACCAGGGAGGGAAGTCCGGAGGCCTCGTGGCGAGCGCGGCGCTCGCGGCGCTCCACGAGCACGGCGCGAGCCTGGGCCACGGCTTCACGCAGGGCGGTGAGCGCGCGGCCTTCCGCGTCGCACCAGGTGGCGTCGCGCGCCAGCAGGGCCTTGAGCTCCTCCAGCGTGGTGCCGCGTCCGGAGAGGCGTTCCATGAGGACGGACCGGGCGCTGTCGAGCGCGCGGAGGGCTTCGGTGCGCAACCGCACGGCGTCCTCGGCGCGCGCGGTGGCCACCTTCTCCGCCTGCTGGAGGGCTTCGGAGTCCTCGCGGGCGCGCTCGTAGGTGTCCTGGGCCGCGTCGATGCGGGCCTGGAGCTCCGCGCGCACCTCCTGCGTGGGGCGGCCCTGGAGGAGCCGGGCGCGGAGCTTCGAAGCGTCCAGGAAGGCGGCGTCCTTGAGGCGCGCGCGGTCGGCGGCCGTCTGGGCTTCCTCGTGCCGGGCCTGGAGGCGGACCTCCTCGCGGGCGCGGCGGCCCTGTTCCTCGTCCAGGCGCTTGCGCGCGGACTCCAGCTCCGCGAGCTTGTCGCGCCACTTCGTCACGCGCTCCAGGCAGCGCCCCTGGAAGCGCACGGGGTCCGCCGCGAGCTTCTCCTCCCAGGAGACCTCGCTGGCGAAGGGCGGGGACACCTCGAGGAGCGCGCGCCGCCGGGCGTCGCTTGCGATGTCGCGGCGCAGGAGCGCGTCCCGGTGGGACTGCGTCGCGCGGGCCTGGGCGTCCTCGGCCTTGCGCAGCGCCTCGGCCGCGGCCTCGCGCCGGGTCCGCCGGGTCTCCAACAGGGCCCGAGCCTCGCGCGCCGCGCTGGCCCGCAGCTCAGCGGAGGCCTCTTCCTCGCGCACCGTCGCGAGCCGGACGCGCACGTCCTCCTGGGCGGCGCGGATCCACGCCCGCGCCATGGGACCTTCCGCGTCATCGGGAGGCGGTGCGTCGGCGGGGCTCCGCTCGGCGTCCCCCCCGAGCGACAGCGCTCTCGCGTCGGTCGGGCCCTGTCCTTCCTGGGCGGCGCGGATCCACGCCCGCGCCATGGGACCTTCCGCGTCGTCGGGAGGCGGTGCGTCGGCTGGGCTCCGGGCAGCATCCCGCCCGCGCGACAGCGCTCTCGCGTCGGCTGGGCCTTCTCCTGGAAGCACCGCGCGGGTCCACCGCTCGCGGGCCGCGCGCCAGGACTCGTGGTGGCCCTTGCGCCTGCGTGCGGCCGTGTCACGCCTGCCTTCGGCCTGGGTCGCGGCCGTGTCCGCCGTCGCCTGCCGCACGCTCGCGGCGCCCTCTTGCTTCGCCGCGGCGTCACGCGCCGACTCCAGCTCCACCACCCGGGCCGCCGCCTCCGCGACCAGCCCCTCCAGCGCCGAACCCTCGCGGGCATACGGATGTTCGAGCGCACCGCACAGCGGACACGCCTCCCCGTCATGCAGCGCGGCCCGGTGCGAGGCCAGCCCCTGGGTCGCCTCCGCGCGCGACTGCGCACGCCGCGCCTCCTGGAGCATCGCCTCGTGCAGCGCGCGCCGTGCCCCCGCGTCCCTCGCCTCTTGCGCCGCGCGCGCGGACGCTTCGCGGTGCGCCGTCACCTCCGCCGCCGCCTCCCCTTCCGCCGCCCCCTCTCCCCGCGCGCCTTCGTCCGCGAGCGACAGCGCGCCCAGCGCCTCCTGACGCGCGAGCAGCGCTTCACGAAGCGCCCGCCGCGCCGCGCCGCCGTCCTCCCTCAGCGCACCTTCCGCGTGCGTGGCCAGGGCCTGCGCCTGCGCTTCCGAGTCGGCCGCGCCCTGATGCTCCTCGCGCCGAGCCCGGGCCTCACCGTCCAGCCGGTCCGCGTCCTTCCCCAGCCGCTCCACGTCCGAGCCCGCGGCCTGCTCCTCCTTCAGCGCCCCCGCGTAGCGCTCCAGCTCGCGCTGCCAGCGAGGCCATTCGGCCGCCAGGGTCTCCCAGCTCGCATGCGACGCGCGCCAGGCCTCCGCCCCCTCCACCAGCGCCTGGGCCTTCGCTTCCGCCGCCTGCACCACCGCCAGCGCGTCGCGCGCGGACTCCTCCCCCCGCACCGCCTGCTTCGCCAGCTCCGAGGCCTCGCGGGCCTCGCGCTCGGCCTCCGCGCGGCGCGTGTCCAGCGTCGCGGCCTCCTCCAGCGCCGGGCGCACCGCGGCCTCCGCCTCCAGCGCCGCCGCCCGCACGGCCTCCGCCTGCATCCGCGCCTGGCGCTGCGCCCCGGCCGCCGCGAGCGCCACTTCCGCCTGGGAGGCCCGTTCGAGTTGGTCGGCCTCCGCCCGCGCGCAGCGCTGCTCCGCGGTCTCCACCGCGGACACCACCGCGCGGAAGCCCTCCGCCGCGCGCACCGACTCCAGCAGCGCCTCCCTCGGCGCCGCCGCCTCCCGCTCCGCCTCCGCCCGGGTCAGCGCGCTCGCGGCCTGCTGCTCCTGCCCCATGAACTCCGCGCGCTGCGCGTACCAGGACCGGGCCCCTTCCGCCTCGCGCAGCCGCGCCTCCTCCCGCGCCCGCGCCGCCTCCTCCTCGCCCAGCCGCCCGCGTGCGCCCTCGCGGTCCGCGTCCGACATCAGCGCGATGGCCGCGAGCCCCTGCGACAGCCGCTTCAGCTCCTCCTGCTCCTGCGCGTTCTTCTCGTGCGCCGCGACGGACACCCGGCTGTACACCTCCGTGCCCGTCATCCGCTCCAGCAGCTCCGCGCGCTCGTTCGCGTCCGCGCGCAGGAACGCCGCGAACTCCCCCTGCGCCAGCAGCGCCGAGCGGCGGAACTGGTCGAACGACAACCCCAGCCGCTCCTGGATGGCCTGGAGCACCTCGCCCTTGGTGCGGCCGAACAGCTGCCCCGAGGCCACGTCCGTCAGGCTCAGCTCCTGCGGCCGGAAGCGGCCCTCCGCGCGCTCGCGCGCCCGCCACACGTTCCAGCGCGCCCGGTAGCGCCGTCCGTCCTTGCCCAGGAAGTCCACCTCCGCGTGGCCCTTGCCCGCCCCGCGCCGCAGCATGCCGCGCACGTCGTAGGCCGACAGCCGCGCCTCCTCGTCCTCGTCCGCGCGGCCCACCAGCACCTTGCTGGGTCCGCCCAGCCGGGGCGTGCGGTCGAACAGCGCCAGGCACAGCGCATCCAACAGCGTGCTCTTCCCCGCGCCCGTCGCGCCGGAGATGGCGAACAGCCCCAGCCGGTCCAACGGCGCCCGGTCCAGCTCCAGCGCGAAGTCCCCCGCGAAGCTCGTGAGGTTGCTGCCGCGAATCGCGAGGATCTTCACGACGCGTCCTCCCGAACCTGCGTGAGCAACGCGTGGAAGGACTCCGCCAGCGCCCGCGCGAAGTCGCCCGCGAAGCCCGTGAGGTTGCTGCCGCGAATCGCGCGGTTCTTCACGACGCGTCCTCCTGCACCTGCGTGAGCAACGCGTGAAAGGACTCCAGCAACACCGGCGAGGGCGCCTCCTTGAAGTCCCGCGCGTAGCGGGCCAGGAACACGTCCTCCGGCGTGCGCTCGCGCAGGGACAGCCCCGGCCGCGCGTCCGCCAGCGCGCCGCCCGTCCCGGTGTAGAAGGGCGTCAGCTTCACCAGGCGCGCCGCGCGGCCCTCCAGCGCCTTCTCCACCTTGTGGCGCAGCGCCGGCTCCGGCCGGGGCAGCGACACGCAGACCTCCAGGTACGGCCGCATCGCCTCCGGCATCCCCGCCTCGTGGGCGGGCAGCGCCGCCAGCAACTCCAGCACCTCCACCAGCGGCGCCGCGTCCCTCGCGGGCACCCGCATCATGTCCGTGGTGCGCGGCACCGACAGCGGACGCACCTGCTGGAGCGCCCCATCCTCCACGTCCAGCACCAGCACCTGATGCCGGTAGTGCGCCTCCGACAGGGACAGCGGCAGGGGAGAGCCGCTGTAGCGCACGCCCTCGCGGCCCCCCACGCGCTGGGCCTTGTGCAGGTGTCCCAGCGCCGCGTACGCGACGTCCTCCGGGAACAGCTCCACCGGCAGCGCGTGCTGGTTGCCGCCCAAGATCTTGCGTTCGCTCAGCTCCGACAGCTCCGAGCCCGTCATGTAGCAATGGCCCATGGCCACCAGCGCCTGCCCGGACCGGCGCCGCCTGCGCGCCGCGTCCAGCACCTCCGCGTACACGGAGCGCACGCCCTCCACCAGCCGGTCCCCCTCGCCGTCCGGCACGGGGGGCAGATCCGAGGGCCGCAGGTACGGCACCGCCGCCACCCACGCGCCCACCTTCCCACGCGCGTCGTGCACCGGCACCACCAGCCGCTCCATCTCCAGGCCGCCCCGGTGGCGAGGCAGCCCACCCACCACGCGCACGCCCAGCGCGCTGAAGAGCGGATCCGGCGCGTCCAGCCGCGCCGCGGAGTCGTGGTTGCCGCCCACCACCACCACGTCCAGCTTGGGGAGCGTGCGCCGCGCCCGCGCGATGAAGTGGTACCAGGCCGCCTGCGCCTCCGCGCTGGGGTTGGCCGTGTCGAAGATGTCCCCGGCCACCAGGAGCGCGTCCACCTCCTGGGACTCCAGGGTGCCCAGCAGCCACGTCAGGAACGCGGCGTGCTCCGCTTCGCGCGAGACGTCATACAGCGTGTGTCCCAGGTGCCAGTCCGACGTGTGCAGCAGGCGCATCCGGCGTTCACCCTCCCTCGTGGCCCGGTGGCGGGTGCGAGCCGGGCAGCCTCCCCCGGTCCCGACCCCGACTCCAAGCGGCAAGCCCCCGCTCCCTTACCCGCCCCCTCTGACATTGTCGAAAAAGGGCGTCATTCCGCGTGGTTGCATCCAAGCCCTGCGCCCCGCGTCCCATGCATCCCGCCCCACGCGCCACGGCGCCTCCAGCGCGCGGAGCGCCCACCCGTGGAGGCGCACCCGGACGGTGCGAGCAGCGCGTCGCGAGGGCCCCACGGACAAGGGGCCACCGCCCGTCCCTGGCCTCCGGGACGCGAGGGAGCGCGGGCACTCGGGATTCCACGCGTTTGCATCCGGGCGCAGGCCCTTCCCCCGGGTCCAAGCACCCCATGGAGCAAGCCTGCCCTGCGCGCGGGCGGTGCGGATGCGTTCGGATTGATGGTCCACGCGCCGCGCGCCAGTGCACAATGCACCGCCATGCTTCCCGGTGTCTTTTCTCCGCTCGGCATCCTCGGGTCCCTGCTCGTCGTGGGCACCCTGGTCCTCGCCACCCTGTTCCAGCTCAAGCGCCGCCAGCGCGCCGCGTGGGAGGCGTTCGCGAAGGCGCACGGCCTCACCGTCGCGGAGCGGCGGCTGGAGGTGCAGGGGCGCTACCAGGGGCGCACGTTGCTCCTGGCCACGGGCAAGCGCGGCGCGGGCGGCAAGAAGCGCCAGACCGTCACGGTGCTGCGGCTGGACCTGGAGGGCGCGCTGCCCGCGGATCTCCTGGTGGAGCACGAGCGCCCGGAGGACAAGGTCCCCGGCGCCGCCACCCCGCGCGAGGAGGCCCTGGGCGACGCGGAGCTGGACGCGACCTTCCAGGTGGAGAACCTGGCTCCCGAGGCGCGCCCCGTGCTGCTGGACCCCGGGGTGCGCCAGCGCCTGCTGGGCCTGCGCGGCCACCGGCGCGTCAGCATCAAGGGCGGCTGGCTCCAGGTGGAGCAGCGCGGTGTGCCCGCGAGCAGCGCCACCCTGGAGGCGTTGATCCGCGCACCCCACGACCTGGCCCGAGCCGTCACCGAGGCCGCCCCCGCCCTGCCCGCATCCCACTCCGTGGAAGCCGCGCTGCACGCGGAGGCACCGCCGGACGAAGAGCTGCCCGGCTCCGAGCACGCCTGAAGCGCGCCGAACGCGGGCCTCCGCCCGACGAAGTGAGGCAGTGCTCCACCGAGCACGCCGGACGCCCGCTGTGAACACGAGGCCCCCGCCCGAAGTGAAGCAGTGCTCCGCCGAGCACGCCGGACGCCCGCTGTGAACACGAGGCCCCCGCCCGAAGTGAAGCGGTGCTCCGCCGAGCACGCCGGACGCCCGCTGTGAACACGAGGCCCCCGCCCGAAGTGAAGCGGTGCTCCGCCGAGCACGCCGGACGCCCGCTGTGAACACGAGGCCCCCGCCCGAAGTGAAGCGGTGCTCCGCCGAGCACGCCGGACGCCCGCTGTGAACACGAGGCCCCCGCCCGAAGTGAAGCGGTGCTCCGCCGAGCACGCCGGACGCCCGCTGTGAACACGAGGCCCCCGCCCGAAGTGAAGCGGTGCTCCGCCGAGCACGCCGGACGCCCGCTGTGAACACGAGGCCCCCGCAGCCCGAAGTGAAGCGGTGCTCCACCGAGCACTCCCCGCTCAGCTCCGCCGCCGCCGCGCTCGCAAGCCCAGCAGCCCCAGCGCCGTCCACACCGCGGGCGCCAGCGCGCCGGCGCCGCAACCACAGGCGACGACGTCATCGCCTTCGTCGTCGCCACGCGGAAGCGTCCCCCCGTCCGTGGCGGTCCCCGCGTCGGGCTCGGGACAGGCGACACACACCATGATGACACTTGAGGCCTGCTGCCCCAGCGTGTCCGTGACGAGGACGTACAGCAGGTGCTCGCCCGGCGCGAGGCCCGTCGTGTCCCACCGGCCCGGCGCGCCACCGAAGGAGTAGGACGGACCGGGTCCCTCCTGCGTCTGCAGCCGCTGGCCATCCACCCAGAACTCCGCGCTCACGCAGCCCACGTCATCCGCGCACCCGCAGGAGTAATCCGCCCATCCCGCTGGCACCCGGGCCCCCTCGAACGGGGCGGTGATGCGCGCCACGGGGGGCTGATCCCGCCCCACGACGAGCCGGAAGGCCAGCTCCGCATCCGGCTGCTGCCCGTTGCTGGCCACCACCGCCACGTCCACCTCGCCCGTCTGGGAAGGCGTCCACGTGAGGTGGCCCAGTGCATCCAGGCTCATCCCCGGAGGCGCGGTGCGCAGGGCATACGTCGGCGCGGGCCGCCCCTTCGCGTGCACGACGAGCCGATAGGGCGCGGCCACCACGGCCTGGGTGACAGGCACGGTGGTGAAGACCGGGGCCAGGGGATCCTGGTCCGCTTCCGTCGCGATGACGGTGCGTGACTCCAGGTACGGCGCGGACAGCGTGAAGGTGGCCGTGCCATCCTCACTGTCCGCGTCCTTCGCTGCCGCCAACACCACCTGCTGGGGGGTGCTCCAGGTCGCCGAATCGAACGTGAGCGACGCCCCTTCCCGCACCGTGAGGTCCTCGTCGCCGTCCGTCCGCTCCACCGTGACGGTGACCGGCACGAACGGGTCTCGGGACAACGCCACGCTGAAGGACGCCGTGCTCCCCTCCACCACCGTCAGCGCCGACACGGGCAGCACGAGGCGCGCGGGGTCGGGAATGCCCGCCTCCGGCAAGGGAAGCGGCCGGGAAGGAGTCCCCGCCCACGCGGTGGAAGTCAGACAGACCCCGAGCCAGAACAGGAGCAGGTGGCGCATGGCCCGGACGCTACTCCATCCGGCGCCCCCTCAACCCGCGCGCGCGAGCGCCTCCACGTACTGCTCGCGCACGCGCGTGGCCAGCTCCGCCGAGTCCGGCCCGAAGCTCTCCGGCGGCAGCGCCGGCATCACGCGCACGGTGATGTTCGCGCGCGGGCTCATCCATGGCCCGTCCCCGTCCACCAGTTCGCGCGTGCCACGCACCAGCACCGGCACCACCGGCACATGCTCCTCCAGCGCCAGCTGGAACGCGCCGCGCTTGAACGGCAGCAGCTCCCCGGACGAATAGGTGCCCTCCGGGAAGATGAGCACCGGGATGCCCCGGCGCAGCCAGCGGCGGCACGGGCGCAACAGCTGCTCCATGGACGTGGAGCTGCCGCGCACGATGGGCACGTACCCCAGCAGCGTCATCATCCAGCCCACCAGCGGCGCGCGGAACAGCGACGCCTTCGCCACGAACTTGTACGGCGTGAACAGCCCCATCACCGCCAGGATGTCCGCGAAGGACTGGTGGTTGACGACGTAGACACACGGCCCCTGGGGCAGCAGCTCCCGGCCCTCCACGCGCACGCGCCAGCCGGGCGAGGCGTGCAGCCACAGCCCGTGGCACCACCGGCACACCAGCGCGTGCAGCCACCGCCGGTCGGGGTCCAGCGGGTACGCCACCACGAACAGCACCGCGCCCAGCGTGAAGAG
This sequence comes from Corallococcus silvisoli, assembly GCF_009909145.1. Taxonomy (NCBI): domain Bacteria; kingdom Pseudomonadati; phylum Myxococcota; class Myxococcia; order Myxococcales; family Myxococcaceae; genus Corallococcus; species Corallococcus silvisoli. Next base: position 116,864 of record NZ_JAAAPJ010000001.1, on the reverse strand, counting down.
CAGGGGCGCGGTGAGCAGGAACAACACGAAGAACCACAGCGAGACGACGTAGCGCATGGGGAGGACGGCGCGCTTCAGCGCTGGGCCGGCGGGGTCATGTTCGCCGCGAAGTTCATCGCGTAGTTGACCTCCAGGCCGCCGTCCACGACCAGCGTCTGGCCGTTCACGTACGCGGAGCCCTCCGAACACAGCCACTCGATGGGCCGGGCAATCTCATCCACGTGGGCCACGTGGCCCGCGGGCACCTGCTCCTGCACCTTCGCCTCCAGGCCCGCCCACGCGTCGCCCATGTAGAAGCGGCTGGAGTCCGTGTCGATGTAGCCCGGGTTGACCGCGTTGACGCGGATGCCCGTGCCGGACAGCTCCGCCGCCAGGTACTTCACCAGGATCTCCATGGAGCCCTTCATCGCGCCCAGCAGCCCGTGGAACGGCAGCGGCATCCGCGAGTCCATGCCGGACACCGCGACGATGCGCCCCTTGCGCCCGTCCATCAGCGGCACCGCGCGCTGCGCGCCCAGCAGGAAGCTCTTCACCGTCACGTTGAAGGTCTTGTCCATCTGGTGCAGCTTCGTCTGCATCAGCGGCGTGAAGACCGTGGAGGCCGCGTTGGCGACGAACACGTCCAGGCCCTTGAACTCCTCCTGGATGACGTCGAACACGCCGTGGAGGCTCGCGGGCTCCAGCTGATCCGCCATCACGGTGCGGCAGCGGCGGCCCAGCGCCTCCACCTCTCCCACCAGCGTCGCCGCGGCCTCCGCGTCCCGGCGGTAGGTGGAGACGATGTCATAGCCGGCACGGGCCAGCCGCAGGGAGACCGCGCGGCCCACGCCGCGCGAACCCCCGGTGATGAGCGCCACGGGAGAAGTCGTCATGGCGCCCAGGGATACCATGTTCCCGGGCCCCGGCTCGCGCCCGGCCGCCCGTGCGCTCCTCGGCGGAGCCGGTGCGGGCCCCCCGGGTCCGCGCGGCGCGTGGCGACGGCGGCGCCGCACCGCCGGGGCAGGCAAGACGTCAGGCCCGCGTCATTCTCCTGCAATGCGCTTGCAGGGCCGCCAGATTAGCGCCTTAAGGTGCCCGGTCGAACCCGGAGGGAGACACCGCATGGACGCGCAGGGAGTGCACATCGAAACCCATCCCCGTGAAGGCGAACCGGTGTTCAGCGCAGGCCGCCCGGACCCTTGCACGCTGGTCCTCTTCGGCGCCACGGGCGACCTGGCCGAACGCAAACTATTCCCGGCCCTCTTCGAGCTCGCCCGCTCCGGCCTGCTCCCGGAGCACTTCGCCATCGTCGCCTTCAGCCGCTCCAAGCTGGAGGACGGGGCCTTCCGGGAGCACGTGAAGGAGGGCCTCCAGAAGTTCGCCCGCACGCAGCCCGTGGACGAGGCCACCTGGAAGCGCTTCGCCCAGAGCATCGAGTGCGTCTCCGGCGGCTACGACGACCCGGAGGCCTTCAAGCGCCTGGGCCTGAAGCTCCAGGACATCTCCAAGCGCCACAAGACGGGCGACAACCAGCTCTATTACATGGCGACGCCCGCCTCCACCTTCCCGCAGATCATCCACAGCCTGGCCGGCGCGGGGCTGCTCACGCGCGAGGAGAAGCCCGGGCAGAAGCCCTGGCGGCGGATCATCATCGAGAAGCCCTTCGGCCACGACCTGGAGAGCGCGCGAGCCCTCAATAAGGAGCTGGGCGCGGTGGTGGACGAGAAGCAGATCTTCCGCATCGACCACTACCTGGGCAAGGAGACGGTGCAGAACATCCTGGTGTTCCGCTTCGCCAACGCCATCTTCGAGCCGCTGTGGAACCGCCAGCACATCGACCACGTGGAGATCACCGCGGCGGAGACGATTGGCGTGGAGGGCCGCGGCGGCTTCTACGACGAGACGGGCGTCATCCGGGACATGGTGCAGAACCACCTGCTCCAGGTGCTGGCCCTGTGCGCCATGGAGCCGCCGGTGTCCTTTGGCGCGGAGGACATCCGCGATGAGAAGACCAAGGTGTTCCGCGCGCTGCGCCCGGTGGAGGGCAGCGCGGTGCCCGAGCACGTGGTCGTGGGCCAGTACCAGGGCTACCAGGACGAGAAGGGCGTGAAGAAGGGCTCGCGCACGCCCACGTACGTCGCGCTGAAGCTGAACGTGGACTCGTGGCGCTGGCAGGGCGTGCCCTTCTATCTGCGCGCGGGCAAGAACCTGAAGCGGCGCATGACGGAGGTGTCCATCCACTTCAAGTCGGTGCCCATCGGCCTGTTCAGCGGCGGCGGGGACACCTGCCAGCGGCTCCAGCCCAACGTGCTCACGCTGCGCATCCAGCCGCATGAGGGCATCGCGCTGTCCTTCGAATCCAAGGTGCCCGGCGAGGACGTCAACATCGGCGGCGTCACCATGGACATGGACTACGCGGAGAGCTTCCAGAAGCCCGTGCCGGAGGCGTACGAGCGGCTGCTGCTGGACTGCATGCGCGGCAACGCCACCCTCTTCGCCCGGCAGGACAGCGTGGAGCAGGCGTGGGGCTACATCACGCCCATCCTGCAAGCGCTGGAGACGGAAGCGGGGGGCAAGCTGTACCCGTACGCGAAGGGCAGCAAGGGGCCGGACTCCGCGGACGCGCTGCCCGCGAAGAATGGCCGGCGGTGGTCCCCGCTATGAACCCGCCCGTCATCGTCCCTCCGGAGAAGCTGCCCCGGGAGGCCGCGGACTGGCTCGCGCGCGAGCTCACCCAGGCGCTCGCGAGGAAGTCCCGGGTGAGCCTGGCGCTGTCCGGCGGCAACACACCGAAGGCCGCGTACCGCGCGCTCGCGGAGCACCCGCTCCCGTGGGAGCGGGTGGACGTGTACTTCGTGGACGAGCGCTTCGTGCCGCCCGACCACCCGGACAGCAACTACCAGCTGGTGAAGCAGACGCTGCTCGACCCCCTGAAGCTGCCGGACGCGCAGGTGTTCCGCATGCAGGGCGAGCGCGAGGACCGCGACGCCGCCGCGCGCGACTATGAGAAGGCGCTGCCCGCGCGGCTGGACGTGGTGCTCATCGGCCTGGGCGAGGACGGCCACACCGCGAGCCTCTTCCCCGGCCACCCGGCGCTGAAGGAGCACACCCGGCGGGTGCTGGCCGTGGAGCAGGGCTCCAAGCCGCCGCCGTGGCGGATGACGTTGACCTTCCCCGTGCTCCAAGGCGCGGGGGCGGTGCTGGGACTGGTGACGGGCGAGGGCAAGCGGGACGCCATGCGGCGGGTGCTCGCGGGCGATATGTCCCTGCCCGCGTCGCACGTGACGAACACGCAGTGGATGCTGGACCCCGCCGCCGGAGGGTAGGCGGGTCCCCGGAGGGAATGATGAGCACACAGACGAAGCTGGCGCAGTTCGGCGTGGCGGGCATGGGCGTCATGGGAGCGAGCCTCGCCCTCAACATCGCGGACCACGGCTTCCGCGTCGCGGTGTGGGACCGCCACCCGGAGAGCATCCAGAAGGTCCTGGAGGACAACCCGAAGCAGGCCCTGGCGGGCTTCCCGGAGCTGGAGAAGTTCGTCGCCGGCCTGGAGCGCCCGCGCCGCATCCTCTTGATGATCACCGCGGGCGCCCCCGTGGACGAGATGATGGCGCGGCTGTTCCCGCTGCTGTCGCCCGGCGACGTCATCATGGACGCGGGCAACTCCTGGTACCTGGACACGCGGCGCCGCGAAGCCCTCTGCAAGGAGAAGGGCTTCCACTTCCTGGGCATCGGCGTGTCCGGCGGCGAGGAGGGCGCGCGCCACGGCCCGTCCATCATGCCCGGCGGTCCCAAGGACGCGTACGCGCTGGTGCAGCCGGTGCTGGAGGCCATCGCCGCGCGCAGCGAGGAGGGCCTGTGCGTCACCCACGTGGGCCCGGAGGGCGCGGGCCACTTCGTGAAGATGGTGCACAACGGCATCGAGTACGCGGACATGCAGCTGCTCGCGGAGACGTACGACGTGCTGCGCCGAGGCCTGGGCCTGGACACCGCGGTGCTGGCCGACCTGTTCTCCAAGTGGAACGAGGGCATCGCGGAGTCGTTCCTGCTGGAGACCACCATCAAGGTGCTGCGCAAGCGCGACCCGGAGACGGGCAAGCCCCTGGTGGACCTGGTGCTGGACAAGGCCGGCCAGAAGGGCACCGGCAAGTGGACGGTGCAGGTGGCGCTGGACATGGGCGTGCCGGTGCCCTCCATCGCGTCCGCGCTGGACGCGCGCAACCTGTCCGCGCACAAGGAGGAGCGCGTGGCGGCCAGCAAGAAGCTCCACGGCCCCGCCATCTCCCTGTCATCGGAGGAGCAGAAGGACCTGGCCCAGTGGGCGCACGACGCGCTCTACGCGGCGCGCGTGGTGACGTACGCGCAGGGCATGCGGCTCATCCAGGCGGCGTCGGACCAGGACAAGTGGGGCGTGTCGCTGGCGGAGATGGCGCGCATCTGGCGGGGCGGCTGCATCATCCGCGCGAAGCTCCTCACCCCGCTGCGCGAGGCCTTCCAGCGGCAGCCCACGCTGCCCAACCTGATGGTGTCGGAGGCGTTCGCGCCGGTGCTGGAGAAGATGGCCCCGTCGTGGCGCAAGCTGGTGGGCACCGCGACGAAGGTCGGCATCCCCGTGCCGGTGTTCAGCAGCAGCCTGGCGTACATGGACAGCTACCGCAGCCCGGAGCTGCCGCAGAACCTCACCCAGGCCCAGCGCGACGCGTTCGGCGCGCACACGTACCAGCGCCGGGACAAGCCCGACGCCGGCTTCGTGCACTCGGACTGGCTGAAGTAGCCCGCCCCTGCGCGCCGCCTACTTCTTCTGGGTGGCGCGCAGCTCGGCGCGGCGGATCTTCCCGCTCACCGTCTTGGGCAGCTCCGTGACGAACTCGATCTCCCGCGGGTACTTGTAGGGCGCCGTGGTCTTCTTCACGAAGTCCTGCAGCTCCTGCGCGAGCGCGGGCGACGGGGCGTGGCCCGGCGTGAGCAGCACGTACGCCTTGATGCGCTGGCCCAGCTTGTCGTCCGGCACGCCGATGACGGCGGACTCGGCCACCGCGGGGTGCTCAATCAGCGCGGACTCCACCTCGAAGGGGCCCACGCGGTAGCCGGACGTCTTGATGACGTCGTCGGAGCGCCCCACGAACCACAGGTAGCCGTCCGCGTCGCGCACCGCGCGGTCGCCGGTGACGTACCAGTCCCCCCGGCTGCTGGCCGCGTTGGCCGCGTCGTCGTTGAGGTAGCCCTGGAACAGGCCCACCGGCCGCTCCGGCTTCACGCGCACGGCGATGTCGCCCTCCTGCCCGTCCGCGACCTCCTGGCCGTGCTCGTCGATGACGCCCACGGTGAAGCCCGGGGACGGCTTGCCCATGGAGCCCACGCGCGGCGGAAGCGACGGGAACATGCCCACGATGACCACCGTCTCCGTCTGGCCGTAGCCCTCGCGGATGTGCAGCCCGGTGGCCTCCTTCCACGTCTCGATGACCTCCGGGTTGAGCGGCTCGCCCGCGCTCAGCGCGTGGCGCAGCGAGGACAGGTCCACCGCCTTCAGGTCCTGGAGCACCAGCGCCCGCCACGCGGTGGGCGGCGCGCAGAAGGTGGTGACCTTCTCGCGCTCCAACACCTTCAAGAAGGCCGCCGCGTCGAACCGGCCACGGAAGTCATGGACGACGTTGCACGCCCCTTGGCTCCACGGCCCGAAGAGCTTGCCCCACGCGCACTTCGCCCAGCCGGTGTCGCTGAGCGTCAGGTGCCGGTCCTCCGGCTTCAGGTCCAACCAGTAGCGGCCGGTAATCTGGTGCCCCTGGCCGTAGCTGGCCTGCGTGTGCAGCACCATCTTCGGCATGCCGGTGGTGCCGGACGTGAAGTAGATGAGCAGCGGATCCTCCGAGCGCGTCGGAGGGAACGCCGGAGCCTGGGCCTCCGCCAGGGCCTCCGACGCGTAGCGCGCCCAGGGCGAGGGAGGCTCGCCGGTGGACACCCACGTCGTCACGCCGGGGGAGGCGCCCACCACGCCCTCGAAGCGGTCCAGGCAGCTGAAGTCCGTGAGCACCGCCTTCGCGCCGGACGCCTCCAGCCGGTAGCGGATGTCCTTGGCGGTGAGCATGGGCGTGCCGGGCATGAAGACGATGCCGGCGCGGATGCAGCCCAGCACCAGGAACCACCACTCCGGCACGCGCGGCATCAGGATGAAGGCCCGGTCGCCGCGCTTCAGGCCCAGCCCGGTGAGGAAGCGCGCCGCGTGCAGCGAGCGCTCCTTCAGCTCCTGGAAGGTGAAGCACCGCGAGCGCCCGGACTCGTCGGACCACTGGAGCGCGGGGGCCTGGGGCCGCTCGGCCGCGTGCCGGTCGATGACGTCCGTGGCGAAGTTGAAGTGCTCCGGACGCTCCCACCGGAAGTCACGGCGGGCGGACGCGTAGTCGGAGGAAGCGGAGGGAAGCGACTCGGGCATGGGCAGGCTCCTGGAGTGTTCCGTCAACCCCAGCAGCCTGACACGTCATCCCAGCCCCGGAGACGAAAAGCCCGCGCGGGGCGCCCGGTGGTGGACGCTCGCTCGCGCGGGCAGGGAAGCTCCGGGGCTGCTCCGGCGCCGTCAGTGGGCGGCGGCGGCGCGCAGCTCGTCGGCCAGCTTGCGGGCCTCGTCGCTCCAGCCCGGCTCACCCAGCGCGGCCACCTGGTCGAAGTCGCGGGCGGCCCGCGCGTCCTGGTGCAGGGAGCGCAGCGCGAGGCCGCGGTTCCACAGGGCCTGCGCGTTGCGCGGATCCGCGCGCACCACGGAGTCCAGCAGCGCCAGCGCGTCCTGGTGACGGCCGTCCTGCAGCGCCACCACCGCCAGGTCGTTGTCGCGCGCCAGCGACGCGGGCTCGCGCGCCAGCACCGCCTGCGCCTGCTGCCACTGACCGTGCAGCACGTAGGCCGCGACGATGCCGCGGAAGTCCTTGCGCTCCTCCATCTCCGCCAGCGGGCGCAGCGGCAGCGGCGCCTGCACCGCCTCCGTGCCCTCCGCGCCGCCCCTCATGGGGCTGTAGCGGCGCCACTGGTCCGCGCGAGGATCCGACAAGCGGGCCTCCAGCTCGCGGGTGGACTGGTTCTCCAGGAAGACGACCGCCGGGACCTGCGCGACCGGCATCATCCGCGGCACGACGATGGCGCAGAGGCTGGCGGCCAGGGCCAGCGGCGCCACCACGCGGGCGTTGCGGCGCACCCACGCGCCCAGCGCCACCACGTTGCCCCCGGGGTTGGAGGCGGGCTGCTCCGCCGCGCCCACGCCCAGCGCCCGCGCCGCCAGCAGCTCCAGCTGGAGCAGGTCCCGCAGGCCCCCTTCGCAGGCAGCGCAGCGTGGCAGGTGGTTCCGGAAGCCTTCGGCGTCGGACTCGGACAGCTCGCCGTCCATGAAGAGATGCAACCGGGTGCAATGCGCGTTCATGACTGGACCCCCCGCTCCCGAGCCACCGCGACGCTCGGAAGGAGCAATTCCCTCAGGTCCCTGCGCGCCAGCGTCAGCCAGCTGCCCACGGTTCCCACGGGAACGTTGAAATGTTCGGCGATGGCCTGGTAGCGGCGGCCTTCCGCGTGCAGCTTGTAGGCGTCCCGCAGGTGCGGCTTGAGCTGCTCGATGGCGGCCTGGAAGGCATCGTTGCCCACCAGCTCCCAGTTCTCCCGGTCGCCATCCCCCGTCACCGGCGCGTCCTGCACCAGCGCCAGGTGCGGCAGCCCCCGCGTCTCCGTGCGCTGCCGACGGCAGTGGTCCAGGAACCGGTTGGTCATCGTCGTGCACAGCCACGCCGCGCACGCCGCCTCCGTCCGGTCCTTCAGGTGGCCAAACTCAGGCAACGCCCGCTCGAAGGCCTCTTGGACCAGGTCCTCCGGGTCCAGGATGCCGCGGGCGCACAACCGGCGCGCCACGGCCAGCAAGCTCGGCCGGTGGCGTCGGATGAAGGCCTCGAAGTGGCGCCGTTCCCGGTTGAAGAGGTTGGCCATGACGCTAGGACCCGAAGTGACTGGTGGGCTTCCTGACTAAAGACGCCGAGCGGTTCGTTTCTTGAGAGAAAAATGCCCGGAAGGGCAGACAAGCCCGCCGGGCAGGGGGCCTCAGCGAGCGCCTTCCGCGCCCTCCAGCAAGGGGGGCACCGAGGGCGGCGGCAGCGGGCGGCGGCGACGCGGCGCCTGCTCGCTGCACGTGGGGTACGAGTTCTTCACATGGGGCGCGCTGGTGTCCGGCTCAAAGGCACCGGGGGAAACCGACGACACGTTTCCGGAGGTCATGGGGTCGTTTTCTCCTGCTACGAGGGGAGTCCTGCGTAAACCGAGGCTGGGTGGAATGGGACTGATGCGCCGTCCATAACATGGACTGACGCACTGGCAGCAGGGGCCCCCCCGCCCATGTCTCCAAGGATTTCAAGGAGTTCCGAATGAGCGAAGACAAGTCCCCCCTGCGGCCGGAGTGGCGGCAGTGGCTGGCGGAGAACCTGGCCCTGGGGGTCGCGGAGGAAGACGTACAGCGGGTCCTCGTGTCGTCCGGTGTGGACCCGGCGCTGGCGCAGGCGGAGATGCGGGCGGTGGGTGAGCACCCGTACTTCCGGGCCTGCCGTCAGGTGGCCCGGCACTTCGGCTGGATGGAGTCGCTGATGGACGTCTACAGCGCGCTGCGGGCCCAGGACGGGGGCCGCGCGCTGGAGGTGCGCCAGGGGGTGACGCCCGAGGAGTTCTTCCACCGCTACTACTTCGGCCACCGGCCGGTGGTGCTGCGCGGGATGATGGCGGACTGGCCCGCGATGCGGCGCTGGTCGCTGTCCTACTTCCGCGAGCGGTTGGGCGGCGTGGAGGTGGAGGTGATGGTGGGCCGCGACGCCGATCCGGATCACGCGGCCTTCCAGGACCGCCACCGCGCGCGGATGCCCTTCTCCGACTTCCTCACCTTGCTGGAGAAGGGGGCGGAGACGAACGACTACTACATGGTGCCGCGCAACGAGAACTGGCGGCAGGGCGGCTTGTCGCCGCTGCGCGAGGACCTGCGGGCCCCGGCGGGAATCATCGAACCGGACCTGAGGGAGGACATGCTCACGCTGCTGCTGGGGCCCGCGGGCACCGTCACCCCGCTGCACCACGACAACATGAACATCCTGTTGGGGCAGGTGATGGGCCGCAAGCACGTGCGGCTGGTGCCCTCCTTCGAGCGGCACCGCGTGTACCCGCACCGGGGCACCTTCAGCCACGTGGACGCGGACGCGCCGGACCTGGACGCGCACCCCCTCTTCGCGGAGGCCACGGTGCTGGAGGCGGTGCTGGAGCCCGGGGACATGGTGTTCCTGCCCGTGGGCTGGTGGCACTGGGTGAAGGCGCTGGACGTGAGCGCCAGCGTCACCTTCCACCACTTCCGTGTTCCCGGCGGCAACACGCACCTGGAGCCCCCTGTCTGACCCTTCCGTCACCTCAATCCGCGTTCTCCACCAGCAGCACGAAGCGGGTCCACCCGGCGCGGGTATCGCGGGCCAGCCACGCCTGCCGCTCATCGCGCAGCGCGACGGCGGCGGGCGTCCCGGCGTGAATGCGCCGGCGCACGCCGTCGAAGAAGCGGCCCGCCGCGTCCGGGATGTCCACGGTGGAGGCCAGCACCGCGCGAGCCCCTGAGTCGATGAAGGCCGCCGGCAGGCTGAAGGGCTCCGTGCTCTGCAGGGCCGTGGTGCGGCCCGCGCTGCACGCGGCCAGGAACACCGTGGGCGCTCCGGTGAGCCGGTGCTCGCGCACGACGTCCGCGGTGAGCGCGTAGCGGCCGTTGACCTCCGGCGACAGCACCACCAGCGAGGCGCCGGAGAGCGTGGGGTCGGTGATGCCGTGCGCGTGGATTTCAATCTCCGTCGCGTCCGCCATGCGCGCCAGCACCCGCGAGGGCGTGGCGTCCGAGCCGGACAGCACGTCCGGCGGCGCGCTTCCCGGCTCCGCGTCCGGCGTCCACGTGGGCAGCCGGGGCAGCTGCAGCAGCGACGGCGTCTCCACGCCGGCCACCACCAGGCGGCGCGTGGCCGCGGGAGGCGGGCGGGGCCCGGTGACGCGGCCCAGTCGGAAGCTCCACGCCAGCTCCGGGGGAAGCAGGTCCGTCCGTCCGAAGACGGGGGCCCACGCGAGCACGTCCACGCGCTCGCAGCTCGCGAGCGTCTGGCGCAGCGCCTCCGGCACCAGCCGGGACGAGTCCGCGTGGAAGAAGGCCTCCTTGCGCGAAGCATCGTAGTGGCCCTTCACCTCGCCCTGGGGGCCCAGCGCCACCAGCACGGTGCGCTCCGCGTGGACGCTGGCGGCCAGCGCGCACCGGGTGGGCACGGGCGTGCCCAGCTGCGCGGCCATCAGCGCCACCACCTTGGAGAACTCTCCGGCGCGGCCCGCGTCCGTCGCCAGCGACGAATAGCTGAGGGCCCAGGCCTCGCGCGCCAGCGCGTCGCCGCGCGGCAGGGCATCCGCCTGCGCGAGGGTGTCGCGCAGCAGCGCCTCGCCCTGGGCCCGGTCCTTCTCCAGGAGGAAGCGGCCCTCCAGGTAGCGGCTGTAGACGTGGTCGCTGCGCCCCAGCGTGGCGCCGGTGCTCATGTTGGAGGAGACGGCCTTCATCCACGCCGCGTCCCGGGGGCCGGAGTTCGTACGCTCCAGCTCCGCGAGCGTCGCGCCGAACATGGGGTCCATCGGGTTGTCGGGGCAGGCGTCGGCGAGGTCCAGCTCTCGCCGGGCCGCGTCGGGCCGCAGGTCCAGGTAGAGCAGGTGCGCCAGCTGCACATGGGGCCAGGAGCAGCTGATGGACGCCCCGCGCGCCATCCACTCCTCCAGGTACGCGCGGGCGCTGCCCAGGTCGTTGCGGGAGCGCGAGGTATGGCTGAGGATCTCCAGCGCGTTGAGCTCCAGGTCCCACTCGCGCAGCTGGCGGGCGCCCGCCCACAGCACGCGCGCATGCTGCTCCGCCTCGGAGACCCGCTGCATGTCGCCGTAGAACATGGCCAGCCGCCGCTCCAGCTCCAGGCAGCGCACGGACAACGTCGTCTCCCGGCAGCGCTGGAGGGCGCCGAAGTAGCGCTGCTCGGCCTTCCACCACGTGCCGTCGTTGATTTCCCTGCGGGCCTGGTCGCGCTCCGCGACGTCCGTGAACCACGGGTCGTTGGCGCGCTGGATGCTCGTGAGCGTGTCCTGGAGGGTGCGCAGGGGGCCGTTGCGGGTGCGCATCAGCGCGCCCAGGTAGATGTCCTCGTCCCCGGTCATGCGCGCCTTGTCCAGGAGCGCCTCCGGGACCCCCTGGCCCTCTCGCAGCGACTCCGCGTACTGGCGCGCCAGCGCGCCGCGGCGGGAGAAGTCGCGCTTCACCACGCGCTGCACGTAGTCCGTGAGCACGCTGCCGCCATGGACCCGGTCCAGCTCCTTCGCCAGCGGCAGCAGCGCCACCGCGCGCTCCTTCGACTCCGCGGCGCGGACCACCTCATAGAAGACGCCGCGCACGGTGCCGGGCATCTGGCGGGCCGCGTCCATGGGCAGCGGCGCCTGGGAGTCCCGCACCAGGGCCAGCGTCGCCTCGCGAGCGGCCGTCCACTGACGCTGGCGCTCCAGCGTGGCCTCGCGCAGGGCCAGCGCCTGGGCGTGGGCTTCGCGGCCCCAGCCCTGCTCGCCCAGCTTCGCCACCTGCTCGAAGAGCTCCGAGGCCCGCAGCGTCAGGCCCATCTCCCGGAACACCAGCGCGCGGTTCCACAGGGCCTGCGGCAGGGCCGGCTTCACCGCGAGCACGCCATCCAGCAGGCGCAGCGCCCGCTCGAAGTCGCCCTTGGCCAGCGCCACCGCCGCCAGGTCGCTGTCGCGCTCCGGCGAGGCCGGCGTGCGCTCCAGGAAGGAGGCCGCCTGGTTCCACTCCCCTTCCAGCCCGTACGCCGCCGCGATGCCGCCCCAGTCCTCACGGGCCTCCATGCGGGCGAGCGGGCCCAGGGGCATCGGCTCGGCGGGCACGGGGCAGCCACCCGCGGGCGCTCGGGAGCGGTAGCGATCCGCCTCCGCGTGCGTGAGGCGGGCCTCGATGCGGGCCGCGGCGCGACGCTCCACCCAGAAGGTGTCCGCGACGGCGGGGGCCTGCGCCCGGGGCTTCAGGGCCGCGACACCGGCCGCCATCACGGGGATGGCCAGCGCCAGCGCCCAGAGCTTCTTCTTCGCTGGCTTCACCATGCGGTCCCCTCGGGCGCCTCCCCCCTGCCGCCCCTGCTTCTCGTTCTACACCAACACCCGACGAACGCCGACCCGGCCTCGCCCCCACCCTCCAGGCGTCCCATGACGCGCTGGGCAGCAGGGTGGTGAGAAAACAGGCGCATCGGATGTTTTTGGCTCCACACGCACCAATAGACGGCCATACCCGCCGTTCTTGAAAAAAGGCCCCACTTCCCAGGTCTGGCGCGAGGCAGAGACGGGACGCCGGGCCGTCAGGCTGTTGAGGGGATGACGCTCGGGGGCTCGCCTGCACGTCTGCCTTCACCCGATGGTTTGAGCGCCCGCATCCCTCCGGAATCACGCACTTCGGCATGCCTGGGGAAGTGACGGGCGGCAGGGCCCTGTCCCCCTCTTGCCCCGACGAGCGTCCCGTCGAGCGTGCGAGCGACAGGGGGTTGCCAGGCAGGAGCGCACGGGAAGGCTTTTTCCGCGTCAGGTGTCCCCTGGGCCCAACCCGGACCGAAAGGACCCCTGTTTGAAGCGACTCCTTCAGCTCGTTGCCGCGGCCTCCATGATGCCGGCCATTGCCTCCGCCAGCATCCTCTGGAAGGGCGACTTCGAGACCGGCAACACGTCCCAGTGGACGCGGCAGCAGAGTGTCGCCAACAGCCGCCTGCAGATCGTGACGGACGTGGTGCGCGACGGCCGCTATGCGCTCAAGGCCACGGTGCGGCAGGGCGATGATCCCATTGGCGCCAGCGGCAACCGCAACGAACTGCTGTACGTGACCCATGAGACGCAGGGGAAGGAGTACTACTACAAGTGGAGCACGCTCTTCCCTTCCAGCTACCCCGTCCATGACTCGTGGCAGGTCATCACCCAGTGGCACCAGGAGAGCTGCTGTGGCTCACCGCCCCTGGAGTTCTTCGTGCGAGGAGATCAGATCCACCTGCGCGTGGGCGGCGACACCGCCCCGGTGCTCTGGCAGACCTCCATCGACAAGGGCAACTGGCACGACTTCGTGCTGCATGTGAAGTGGTCGTCCGACAAGAAGGCCGGCTTCGTGGAGCTGTGGCACAACGGCAAGCACGTGCTGCCGAAGACCTACGGGGCCAACCAGTTCGGCAAGGAGCTGAACTACCTGAAGATGGGCCTGTACCGCGACGACGCCATCAAGCCCGAAGCGAGCATCTTCCACGACGGCTTCATCATGGCGACGTCGCTCGAGGACGTGATGCCCCCGGCCCCCAAGCCCGTGGAGGAGCCCACGACCCCGCCAGCCGAAACGCCGACGACGGGCGGCTCGACGGGCGACACCACCACCTCCCCCCCGGTGGTGGAGACCCCGGCGACGACCACGCCCGACCTCCCCAGCATCCCGCTGCCCACCCCGAGCGGCCAGACGCCCACCGGCACCACCACGCCCATCTCCAACAACCCCAACGGCCTGCCGGAAGCCTCCGACGGCGCGTCCGGCGGATGCAGCGCGTCCGGGGCGTCCGGCACCCTGCCCTTCGCCGCCGCCGCGCTGCTGCTGGGCGCCGTGGCGCTGCGCCGCCGCCGGGCCCCCGCCCCGGTCCCGCTCGTGAAGCGCTGACTTCCGTCCGTCACCGAAACAAGTCTCGTGGCCCGGTGCGCCCTTGTGACGCACCGGGCCTTCTTGTTTCCCGGGACTTTCTTCGACCACACAAATATGTCGGAGATTTTAAGCATTTCTTGAATTGATTGACCTTCCGGGCTCTGTCGGGCTTCGCTCCGGGCTTCCCCCGCAGCAAGAAAGGCAGGACCCGATGAAGCGGAGCTTCGGTCTGTTCTCCACCGCGACGGCGCTGTTCGCTGGTGCCTCGCTGGGCGTCGTTCCTTCCGTGGCGCTCGCGGCCCCCTCCCAGGCGGAGGCGGCGCTCGCGCACGACGTCTCGCCGGACATCCTCTTCGCGATGCAGCGGGACCTGGGCCTGACCGCGGACGGCGCGAAGCGGCGGCTGGCGGCGGAGGCGGCGGCGGTGCGGGTGGAGGGCGCGCTGCGCGCGGAGCTGGGCGAGCGCATGGGCGGCGCGTGGATGAACGCGGACGGCAGCGCGCTGGTGGTGGGCGTCACCACGGACGCGGACGCGGACGCGGTGCGCCGCGCGGGGGCGGTGCCCCAGAAGGTGAAGTACACGCAGGCGGCGCTGGACGCGGTGAAGGCGCGGCTGGACCTGCATGGCGAGTCCGCGGGCCGCACCGTGCACGCCTGGTACGTGGACGTGATGACCAACAGCGTGGTGGTGCTGGCGCAGGACTCCGCGCTGACGGGCGGCACGGACTTCCTGGCGAAGGCGGGCGTGAAGCACGACGCGGTGCGGGTGGTGCCGTCGCGCGAGGAGTTCAAGCCGCTGTACGACCTGCGCGGCGGTGACGCGTACTACCCGGGCAACGCGCGCTGCTCCATCGGCTTCCCGGTGGCGGGCGGCTTCGTGACGGCGGGCCACTGCGGTGGCGCGGGCACGGGCACCAGCGGCAGCGGCGTGGCGCAGGGCACGGTGGTGGCGTCCACCTTCCCCGGCAACGACTTCGCGTGGGTGCGCACCAACGGCTCCTGGGTGTCGCAGCCGTGGGTAAACAACTACGCGGGCGGCAACGTGCTGGTGTACGGCTCACAGGAGGCGGGCATCAACGCGTCCATCTGTCGCTCGGGCTCCACCACCGGCTGGCGCTGTGGCGTCATCCAGCAGAAGAACGTCACGGTGAGCTACTCGGCGGGGCTGGTGTACGGCCTCACGCAGACGAACGCGTGCGCGGAGGGCGGTGACTCCGGCGGCTCGTGGATGTCCGGCAACCAGGCGCAGGGCGTGACGTCCGGCGGCTCCGGCAACTGCTCCACCGGCGGCAACACCTTCTTCCAGCCGCTCAACCCCATCCTGGGCGCCTACGGCCTGTCGCTCACCACGTCCGGCAGCGGCGGCACGGGCGGCCCCATCATCGGCCTGGCCAACAAGTGCATCGACGTGCCGAACTCCAACAGCACCGACGGCACCCGCCTGCAGCTCTGGGACTGCAACGGCACCAACGCGCAGAACTGGACCTTCATGTCGGACGGCACCGTGCGCGCCTTCGGCAAGTGCATGGACGTGGCCTGGGGCTCGCGCGACAACGGCGCGGCCATCCAGCTCGTCACCTGCTCCGGCAACCCGGCGCAGCAGTTCATCCTCTCCGGCGCCGGGGACCTGGTGAACCCCCAGGCCAACAAGTGCGTGGACGTGCAGAACGGCAACCCCGCCAGCGGCACGGTCCTGCAGCTCTGGGAGTGCAACGGCACCAGCGCGCAGAAGTGGCGCCGGTAGCCATCCCCCTCCCCTCCTGAAGTGAAGAAGCGCGGGCCCCCACGCCGGGGACCCGCGCTTCGTCATCTCCAGCGGCGGCGGGGCGCCTGCTAGTGCGCGCCCTCCACCTTCACGGTCGGATCCGCCCGCTGGAGCATGGCCACCAGCACCAGGGCGCAGACGAAGATCGCGGCGAGGATGAGGAAGTTCGTGTTGAAGGCCCGCACCAGGGCCTGCGCGTTGATGCGCTGCCCCAGCAGGCCGTAGGCGGCGCCCGTCGGATCCAACACGCCCCGCGCGGCCATGGCGGCCTTCAGCTGGGCGAACTGCTCCTGCGCCACCTGCCCGTAGACGTCCACGTGCGAGGTGAGGGCGGTGGCGTTGGCCTGGGTGGAGCGGCTGAGCGCGCTGCTCATCCACGCGGTGCCAATGGAGCCGCCCAGCTCGCGGGTGAGGTTGAAGAGGCCCGCCGCGTTGCCTCGCTGCTCCGGGCGCAGGTTGCTGAGCGCCATCACCGACAGCGGCACGAAGATGAAGCCCAGCGAGCAGGCGCGGATGAACACCGGGGTGATGAGCGTGATTTCATCCACCCGGGTGGCCAGGTGCCCGTTGGTCCACAGCGACAGACTCATCCCCAGCACGCCGAAGCCGATGAGGTAGCGGCCGTCCACCTTGCCGCCGAACTTCCCGATGAGCGGCATCAGGAGGATCTGGATGGCGCTGCCCTTCAGGAAGATGAGCCCGATGTCCAACGCCTCGTAGCGCATCACGGAGCCGCAGAAGAGGCTGAAGAGGAACGAGCCGGAGAACAGCGCCGTGCCCACGAGGAAGTTCACCCCCGTGGCCGCGGAGTAGGAGCGGTTGGCGAACACCCGCAGGTCCACCACGGGACTGGGTGTCTCCAGCTCATGGACGACGAAGGTGATGAGCGCGATGGCCGCCACCACCGCCAGCAGGGTGATGAGCCGGCTGTCGAACCAGTCCTCGCGGTTGCCCTCCTCCAGTACGTACTGGAGGCACGCCATGCCCACGGCCAGGAGCGCGATGCCGTTGCGGTCCACCTTCTCCGTGGAGGGCTCGAAGTGGGGCTGCTCGATGTAGCGCCACGCCATGTACGCGGCGAAGAGGCCCACCGGCACGTTGATGAGGAAGATCCAGTGCCAGCTCGCCGCCTCGATGAGGAGCCCGCCCACGGTGGGCCCCAGCAGCGGCCCGGTGACGGCGCCCAGACCGAAGAGGGCGCCCGCCATGCCGTGCTCCTCGCGCGGGTAGCGGGCGAAGAGGATGGCCTGGGAGGTGGGGATGATGGCGCCGCCGCCCATGCCCTGGAGGATGCGGAAGGCCACCAGCGAGGGCAGGTTCCACGACAGGCCGCACAGCACGCTGGCCAGCGTGAAGAGCAGCACGGAGAAGGTGAAGTACTTCCGGTAGCCAAAGCGGCGCTGGAGCCAGCCCGTCATCGGGATGACCACCACGTTGGCCATCATGTAGCCCGTGGACACCCAGGCGATTTGATCCAACGGCGTGCCGAAGCTCGCGCGGATGTCGCTCAGGGCCACGTTGACGATGGAGATGTCCAGCACGGACATCAGCGCCGCGGCCATGGCCGCGATGGTGATGCCCGTCTTGGAACCTTGGATGACGTCGCGGCGTGCGTCCACGGGGGGCTACTCCGCCTTCCGGACGTCCACCGCGGCGGTCTTCTGCGGCGCGGCCTTCGCGCCGGTGTCCACGGTGACGTAGACGCTCATGCCCGGCTTGATGGGCAGCTCCTTCAGGTCCCCGTCGAAGCGGATGAGGACCGGGATGCGCTGCACCACCTTCACGAAGTTTCCGGACGCGTTGTCGGGGGGCAGCAGGGCGAAGCGCGCGCCGCTGGCGCCCGCGAGGCTGTCCACGTGGCCGCGGAAGGTGTGGCCGCCGAAGGCGTCCACCTTCACGTCCACCGGCTGGCCCGCGCGCATCTCACCGACCTGGTCCTCCTTGAAGTTGGCCACCACCCAGATGTCGTCCTGCGGAACGACGGCCATCAGCGGGCGCTCCGGGCCCACCATCTGCCCCACCTCCACCGTGCGGCGGCTCACCACGCCGGACACCGGGGCGCGCACCTGGGCGTAGGACACGTTCAGCTCCGCGAGCGTCAGCGCGGCGCGCGTCTGCTTGAGGCGGGCCTCCGCCAGCTTCAGCGCGGCCTGCGCGGACTGCACCTGCACGGGGCCCGTCTCCGCGGCGGAGAGCTTGCCCTGCGCGGCCTCCAGGCCACCGGACGAGCTCTGGATGCCCGCCTCGGTGGAGGTCAGCCGGGCGCGGGACTGGTCCAGCGCGGCCTTGGCCTGGTCATACGCGGCCTGCCGGCTGTCCAGGTCCGCCTGCGACAGCGCGCCCTGCTCGCGAAGCTGCTTCACGCGGCCCAGGTCCGTCTCCGCCAGCTTGAAGCGCGCCTCGGAGGCGGCCACGTCCGCGCGGGACTGGTCCAGGGCGGCCTTGGAGGAGCTGATGCCGCTGGAGGCCTGGGTGACGCCCGCGCGGGCCTGCCGCAGGTTGGCGCCCGCGTTGGCCTCCGTGAGGGTGAGCTGGGCCTGGGCGTTGGACAGCTGGGCCTCCGCGCTCATCACGTCAGCGCGGGCCACCTCCAGCCGGGCGTCCAGGTCCGAGTGGTCCAGCTCCACCACCACGTCACCGGCCTTCACCGCCTGGTTGTCGTGCACCAGCACGCGGGCCACCTGCCCCGCCACGCGCGGCGACACGTTGGCGATGCGGCCTTCGACCTGGGCGTCGTCGGTGGACTCGTGGCCGTGGGTGAGGAAGAAGCGCACGCCCGCGCCCAACACCGCCACGCCCACCAGGACGGGGAGCACCTGCTTGGCGCGGGAGCGCTTCGCGGGCTTCGCGGCGGCGGGGGTATCGGTCGAGGGAGCGGCTTCCAGGGAGGGGGCTGTGCGGGTCGTCATGGTTGTTGCTCGCAACGGTGATGGAAGAAGGGAAGTGGGATGCGGATCAGGGGTCCCGCAGGGCGGGGATGCCGGAGGACACCTTGGCCAACAGGGCACGCAGGGTGTCGCGTTCGGCATGGCTCAAGGGCGCCATGAGCGAGGCGATGCGGCGGTAATGGTCGGGCAGGATGCCCTGGATGATTTCGCGGCCCCGCGCGGTGAGGTGCACGGAGTACATGCGCCGGTCCTCGGGGTGGTCCACGCGGGACACGAGGCCGTCCTTCTCCAGCGTGTCCAGGAGGCCCGTCACGGTGGCGCGGGTGCACCGGGACAGCTCGGCGAGCTCCCCGGGCCGCAGGGTCTCTCCCGCGTCCTCCGCCATGAGCAGCTGGACGAGCACCACGAAGCGCCCGTGCGACAGCCCGTGCCGCGCGAAGTGGGCTTCGTAGGCGCCGGTCAGCTCGTTGGACAGGTGCAGCATCGTGATGCACGTCTCGATGGCGCTCGGGTCCAGCTCCGGGAAGCGCAGGGACAGCTGCTGCAGCCGCTCGTACCGGGGCACGAGCTTCACCAACGTGGCGTTTCTGGCGCGCGGAGGAACCAAGGCGGGCGTCTAGTAAGGCCCCTAACGATTTTGCGCAAGTCGATTCGTCGACCGACTAAAACCTCGGAATCTGGAGGGTTGCCCGGCTCCTCGCCTGGGCTTCGAAGGACCACGCGGTCCGCCGGACCGTCCGGGGGGCGGAGGCAGCGGTTGTCGGGTCCGCCACACCCAACCCAGACGTCGATTCAATTGTGGGTAGAAGCCAATCAACTAGACAGGCGCCTCCACCCAGGAAGGAGCCTTACCCATGGCAAACCCTGTCCGCTTCGCCTTCACGCAGCCCAGCTCACGTGGAGCCGAGTTCATCATCGAGCTGACCGACGAGGCGAAGATCGCCCACGCGCGCCGCATTCTCTCCGGCGAGGAGAAGAACGAGATCCACATCCATGGGCGCATCATCAAGAGGACCGTCCCCTACAACCCGAAGTTCTCGTTCCACATCGACCCGGCGACCATCAACTTCTTCCAGATGGCCATCGAGGTGTGCGACGCCGACATGACCTATGTCGAGGAGAACCTGGACGAGGCGGGCGGCGCCTTCCTCCCGGGCAACCATTGGTGCCCGTGGTCTTCGACGCTGACGCGCGAGGTGAAGGCGTAGCGCGAGGGAAGCAGGCCTGAGGCCCAAGCGGATGGGCTCACGGTCCTCCACCACCTGAGCCCCTTCCACCTTCCTCCTGGGCGGGCCCACGCCCCGACTCCAGGAGGAAGACGGTCCGCAGGTCCGGATGCCTGTCCTGGACCGAGCGCAGGGCCCGCGAGTCGAAGGACTGCACGTCCACGCGGTCGACGAGCCCGGCCTCGCGAATGACCGCGGCGACCGCATCTCCGTGGGCCGGTTCGATGTCTGTCCTGGCGGACACCCGCTTGAGTTCGACATTGAAGCGGACGCGCCGGGCATTCCGGGCGCGGAGCGGGTCGCGGGCCTGATGTTCGGCGTCCGCCTGACTTCGCGCGAAGGCAAACACCTGGCGCAACGTGGGGAGGGTGTAGGGGTCCGGGAGGCCCTCGCGGGCCGCGAACGCGACGGCTTCCGGCGAGCGGGCGCGCTCCCTCGTCTGTTCCGGACGGTCCGCGAGGAGCTGGTCGCAGACGAAGGTGGCCTGGAGCCGGGCGGCGGTGAGGGACGCGATGGGGATGGGCTCCGGGAGAGGGCTTCCATCCAAGTGGCGGCACTTCGCGGGTGAGAGGTCCGGGTCGTGGGAGAGCACCGGGACACCGTCGGCGGTGAGCACGGTGTCCAGCTCCAGGGTGGTCATCTGGAAGTCCAGCGCGGCCTCGAACGCGGGCAGCGTGTTCTCCGGACGCAGGCCCCGCGCGCCCCGGTGGCCCTGCGCATCGAAGCGCTTGAGGTTGATGAGCCCATCCGCGTCCAGCAGGTCTCCGGGGATGCCGTCCGCGTCGGCGTCGAAGTCACGCACCGCTCGCGCGAGGAGGTCCGGCCGGTCGCTGATGATGCCGTCCACGCCTCGCCGGAGCAGGGCCTGCATCGTGGGCAGGTCGTTCACGGTCCAGACGACCACCGGGTGGCCCGCGGCGTGAAGCCGCTCCAGGTCGACGCCACCTCCTGGCCGAAGCAACGCGACATCCGGAGAGCAGACGGGGGCCTGGGTGGATCCGCGGGAGATGGCGTGCGCTCGCGCGGCGTCCATCAGGCGCACCGTGGGGTCGGTTGCTCGCGCGCGGGTGGCGGGCCCCGCGCACGCGCAGCCAAGGACCGCCAGCAGCCACACGCGGGCCCTCCAGGCGGCGGCCCCGGCTTGCGTGCTGGATGCGAACGGGCGGGTCGGGGACTCGGGGCGCACGAGGCTTCCTTGCTGGAGCTGGGCGGCGTGGGAGGGGCCGGGTTAGGAAGTCAGAAGCGATGGACGTGAAGGATGCCACCGTGCAGGCGGCGCTGCTCCAGGCTTGCGATGAAGCGGGACTGCCCCAGTCCCTGCGGGGCTGCGTGTATCCGCTCCTGCGCGACCCGGAAGGGGACTGGCCTCCGTGCTGCGGCGGAGGCTGCATGCCCTGCACGTCCACGCTGGCGGACGTGGCGATGCGCACGCTGGAGCTGCTGGGCACGCCTCGGCGCTCGCCGTTGCCTCCGGGGTGATCACCGGTACTTGTGGTCGACCAGCACCTCCGTGCGCGGGAGCGACCAGTGCAGTTGGACCATCCGCCACTCGGCGTCCCGGCGCTCGAACGCGCACGTCACGCGAATCCCCTCGAAGGTGACGGGCCTTCCGCCCGCGACCAGGGCGATGTCCATCGCGGGCACCGTGAGGCACGCCATCGTGGAGGGCGGGGCTCCGCCGTGCCAGAGCTGTTCGGAGCGCAGCGTCACGCGGATGTCGCGCAGGCTGCCGAACTGGGTGCGGAAGGAGTGCTCCACCTGCTCCCAACCCCTGAAGTGCAGGTTGGAGTGGGTGCCCACGACCACGATGTCGTCGTCGTGCCAGAACAGCTCGCTCATGGCCTCCAGGCTCCCGCGCTCATAGGCCTCCACGAACGCGGTGAAGCGGCGTGACAGCGCGGCCTTCCACTCATCCTGCGTCGGCGTCATCGTCCCCGGCACCCTTCTCCCCGGACAGACAGTCCCGGAGGATCCGCGCCACCTCCGCCACGAAGGGCTCCTCCATGACGGTGAAGTGATTGCCCCGCACCTCATGGGCGCGGAACGAAGCGGTCGTCAACGCCTTCCACCATGCCTCCGCGTGGCCGTCCAGGACCGCGTCCCGCTCCGTGGCCCGCAGGTACACGAGGGGGACCGCGTGACGACCGGGCGAGTACGCGGCGATGGCTTCGTTGGTGGCGAGCACCACGTCCCGCAGCCGTGTGTCGACCTCCATCGCGGCCCGCAGTCCCTCCGCCGCGCGCGGGGAGATCTCCCGGAACGCGTCGATGAGCTGGAGCACGTCCCCCACGCTCCGGATCCCCAGCCTGCGCGAGTCATCCACCGTCACCGTGTCGATCTGGATGACGCCCGCCACGGCATGGCCGCGCTCCAGCAGGATGCCCGCCATCTCATATGCGATGACGCCTCCGGAGGAATGGCCTCCCAGCCAGAAGGGCCCCTGGGGTTGGAACTCCAGCAGCTCGTCCACGTACTGGCGCGCCATCTCGGGCACGTCCCGGTAGAGCCTCTCACCGGGCTCCAGCCCCGATGCGCGGAACGCATGCACGGGCCTGTCAGCGCCCAACCGCCGGGTCAGCGGCAGGTACGTGTAGACCGTGCCACCAATGGGCTGCACCAGGAACAGCGGCGTCCGCTCCGGCCGTCCCTCCTGGAGCCGGATCCGCAGCGAAGGTGCCTTGCGGAGCGGCCTCCCCGCCCGCTCCAACGCCTCCTGGACCGCTTGCACCCATGCGCCCAGCGTCGGGTGCTCCAGCACCGCGTGCAGCGACAGGCTGATCGACAGGCGCGACTTGAGCTCGTGGTTGAGCTGCACGACCAGGAGCGAGGTTCCCCCCAGCTCGAAGAAGTGGCTGTCGGGGGTCAGCGACTCCACGCCGAGCAGTTCCTTCCAGAGGGCCTCCATGGCCGCCCACACCTCGTCGCGGTCCAGGGCCCGGTGCGAAGGGGGTGGCGTCGGAGAGGGCCGAGGCTCCGGGCGCCCCAACGCGTACGGCTTCCGCTCGAAGGGATACGTTGGCAGCGCGACGCGTGCGCGCGGCGCGTCTCCTCGCGGCCCGCTCCAGTCCACGGGGACGCCCGCGGACCAGAGCTGCCCCACGGCGTCGAGCAGGGCCTTCTCATCGCTCTCCCGAGGCTGACGTCTCCCGGCGGGCACTCCGAGCGTAGGCACCACCAGCCGCTCCCGGCCCGCGCCCGGGTGCAGCGACGCCAGCGTGGAGAGCGTTCGTCCCGGCCCCACCTCCACGAGGATCCGCTCCCGGTCCTCCAGCAGCAGCTCCAGTCCATCGGCGAAACGCACCGTGCGCCGAAGATGCCGGGCCCAGTAGGAGGCATCGCGCGCGTCGTCCTCGGTCAGCCAGCGTCCCGAGACGTTGGAGACCATGGGGATCGCCGGGGCGTTGGGAGTCATCGACCGGGCCAGGGCGGTCAGGGGCTCCATCACGGGTTCGACGAGGACGGAGTGGAACCCACTGGAGCGTGGCAGCCGCTTCGACCGCACGCCCTTCTCCTGCAATCGCGCCGCGAAGTCCTCCAGCGCCTCCAGCGCGCCCGACACCACGCACTGACCGGGCCCGTTGACCGCGGCCAGGGACAGTCCGGCGGGAAGCGCCTGTGTCAGTTCATCCTCCGGCAGCGGCACGGCCAGCATGCCGGAGGGCGGCAGCGCATCGCAGAGCCGGCCTCGCAGCGACACCAGCGCCACGGCCTGCTCCAATGACAGGACTCCCGCGAGGCAGGCGGCGGCGTATTCGCCCAGGCTGTGCCCCATGAGGCTCGACGGGCGGACGCCCCAGACACCCAACAGCCGCGACAGCGCGTACTCCGTCGTGAAGATCGCGGCCATGCCCAGCGAGGGTGCGCGAAGCATCTCCTCCGCGCGGCCTCCGTGCTCGTCCGCGAGCAGTGCGCTCCGCAGCTCCCGCTCCACGTCGCGGCCGAAGGCGCTGACGCATGCATCGAAAGCTTCGCGATACGCGGGGGCACGCCGGTACCACGCCGCGCCCATGCCGGCCTCCTGCGTGCCCGTCCCGGGAAACAGGAAGGCCACCTCCGGAGGCTCGGGCGAGGCGCGCCGCGCGGGCCCCTCCCGCCGGAGCTTCGCGATGGCCTCCTCGGGAGTCTCGCAGGTGACCGCGCGCCGGTGCGCGAAGACGGTGCGGCCCTCCTGCAACGTGTACGCGGCCTCCGCCAATGAGCGCGCGCGCGTACGCTCCAGGTGCTCCGCGAGCCGCAGGGATGCCGCGCTTAGCGCCTCCGCGCTCCGGGCGGAGAGCACCAGGACCGATGCCTCCTCGTTCATGGGGGAGAGGGCGGGAACAGGCGGGGCTTCTTCCAGGACCACGTGGGCATTGGTTCCGCCAATGCCAAACGCGCTCACCCCGGCCAGACGCGGCAGCGCACCAGGAGCATCCCACGGTCGCCCTTCCCGGCTCACCACGAAGGGCGAATGCTCCAGGCCCGACTCCGGATGGGGATGTTCGAAGTGGACGGTCCCGGGAAGGAAGTGGCGCTCCAGGGCCAGCGTCGCCTTGATCAACCCCGCCACACCGGCCGCCGAGTCCAGGTGCCCCACGTTGCTCTTGAGCGCCCCCAGGACACAGGGCGGGTCCGAAGGCGCTCGGTCACCAAAGGCCAGCCGCAGCGCCTGGACTTCGAGCGGATCCCCCAGCGGTGTCGCCGTGCCGTGGGCCTCGACGTAGGTGATGTGGCGCGGCGACACCCCCGCCGCGGCGTGTGCTCGCGCGATGACGTCGCGCTGGCCCTGCACGCTCGGGGCGGTGAAGCCAACCTTGTCGGCGCCGTCGTTGTTGATGGCCGAGCCCCGGATGACCGCGTGGATGGAGTCCCCATCCCGCAGCGCGTCCTCCAGGCGCTTGAGCACCACGAGCGCCACGCCGCTGGAGGGCACCGTGCCCTGCCCCTTCGCGTCGAAGGGGCGGCAGTGACCATCCGGCGACGTGATGCCCCCTTCCTCATGGAGGTAGCCGGAGGGACCCGACGCGAAGAGGGACACGCCCCCCGCCAGCGCCATGTCGCACTCCCCTGTCCGCAGGCTCTGGCAGGCCAGGTGCACGGCCACGAGCGACGTGGAGCACGCGGTCTGCACCGTGAGCGCGGGACCGCGCAGCCCCAGCTTGTACGCGGTCGTCGTGGCGAGGAACTGCCACGGATTGCCCAGGATGGAGCGATACATGTCGGAGGCCACGGACAAGGAGCGGAAGCGCGGCACGACGTGGTCCAGCCAGTAGCGCGGGACTCCCGAACCCGCGAACAGGCCCGCCCTTCCCGGCAGCCGCTTCGGGTCGTAGCCGGCGGCCTCGAGCGCCTCCCAGGCACACTCCAGGAACACGCGCTGCTGGGGATCCATCAGCCGCGCGTCCTGTGGGCTGTAGCCGAAGAAGGCGGCGTCGAAGGCTTCGACGTCGTCCAAGAGGCCCGACGCCCGGACATAGGCAGGGTCATCCAGGAGTCGCGGCTCCTCGCCCGCCGCCAGCAGCGTCTCCCGATCGAAGCGGGAGAGCCCTTCACGTCCTTCCACCAGCAGCCGCCACAGTGACTCGATGTCGGGTGCTCCCGGGAACCGGCCCGCCATGCCGATGATGGCGATGCGGTCCGAGCGCTCCGAACTCCAGACAGGCTTCGACGGCACCGGGACGGACGGAGCCTCGGTGGTTTCATCCAGGTGCCGCGCCAGCGACTCCAGGGTCGGAAACTGGAACAGCGTGGCCATGCTCAACGAGAGGCCCAGCTCCGAAGCCAGCGCGGACTGGACCCGCGCGAGCAGCAATGAGTTGCCTCCCGCGTCGAAGAAGCCCTCTCGCCGGCCCACGCGCTCCACGCCGAGGATCCGGCACCAGATGCGCTCCAGCGCCTTCTCCCGGTCCGTGGACGCGGGAGCTTCAGGAGGCAGGGCGCGGGACGGAGGCAGCGGAAGCGCGCTCCGGTCGAGCTTCCCGGTGGCGCCCAACGGGAACGCCTCCAGCACCACCAGCTCGCGCGGCACCATGTGCGGAGGAAGGGACTCACCCAGCCCGTCCCTGAATCCTGGCGTCAGGAGTCGCGTCGCCGCGTCCGCGTCCCGGGGAATGACATAGCCCACGAGGTGCGGCTCGCCCGCGAGCCATCGGGGTTCGACGACCGCCTCCCGGACCTCCGGGTGCTTCAGCAGCGCGGCTTCGATTTCGCCCAGCTCGATGCGGAAGCCCCGCAGCTTGAGCTGTCGATCCGACCGGCCGTGGAACACCATGACGCCATCCGGGCGACGGCTGGCGATGTCGCCGCTCTTGTAGAGCCGCGCTCCCGGCTCCGCGCTGAACGGATGCGGAATGAACCGCTCCGCGTCGAGCTCGGGATGGTGCAGGTAGCCGTGCGCCAGCCCCACGCCGCCGATGTAGAGCGCGCCTCGCACGCCCACGGGGACGGGCGCCAGGGCGTCATCCAGCAGGTGGACCTCGTAGCCCGGAAGCGGCGTCCCCAGGGTGGGGGTGCCCGCTCCCGCCACGCAGTCCGCGCTCGTCGCGAAGACCGTGGTCTCGGTGGGGCCATAGCCGTTGATGAGCCGCCGGCCAGGAGCCCAGCGGTCCACGAGCCGCGCGGGGAGCTCCTCGCCTCCGAGCACGACGGTCTTCAGGTCAGGAAGCGCCCGCCACGCCATGGAGCCCAGCGCCGAGGGCGTGAGCATCGCGGTGTGGATGCGCCGTGACTCCAGGAAGTCAGCCAGCTCCTCACCGGGCAGCACCTCCTCCTGGGCCAGCAGATACAGCGTGGCGCCTGAGGACAGCGTCGGGAAGATCTCCGCGACGGAGAAGTCGAAGCCGAAGCGGGAGAACTGCGACACGCGCTGGCCCGGCGCGAAGCCGAAGCGGGAGGCCACCGTCTCGCAGAGGTGCACCGCGCTCCGGTGGCCAATGCGCACGCCCTTGGGCTGGCCCGTCGAACCCGAGGTGTAGATGACATACGCGAGGTGACTTCCCGTGACGGACACCCGGGGGTTGGACTCGGAGCCGCCGCGCACCTGCTCCAACGGGACCTCCGGGATGCCCGCGCCGTCCACGAGCCCGCGCGTCGCGTCCTGCGTGAGGATCCACTTCAGTCCCGCATCCCGCGCCATGAACTCCAGCCGCGCCTTCGGGTAGGAGGGGTCCAACGGGACGTAGGCCGCGCCCGCCTTCAGCGTCGCCAGCACGGCGATGATCAGCTCGAAGGAGCGCTGGAGGCACAGGCCCACCAGGTCCCCGGGGCCGACTCCCAGCGACAGGAGGTGATGGGCCAGCCGGTTCGCCTCCGCGTTCAGCGTCTGGTAGCGCAGGGTCCGCCCCTGGAAGACCAGGGCCGGCGCATCCGGCGTGCGTTCGGCCTGCGCCTCGAACGGATGATGCAGACACTCCGCGAAGGCCCTGTCCTCCGCGGGTCCCTGGGCCCAGGTCAGCAGCCGCGTCTGCTCCGCTTCCGACAGCAGCGGCAGCGCCGCGACCGGCTGCTCCGGATCCCGCACGGCTTCGCGGAGCAGCGTCACGAAGTGTTCTCCAAGTTGGGAGATCATCCACGGCTCGAAGAGGTCCAGCGCGTACTCCCACCGCACGGACATGCCGTCCGGCCGCTCATCCATTTCGATGGAGAGGTCCAGCTTCGAGGTGCCCGTGTCGACGTCGTGGGGCTCCACACGCCAGCTCGACTCCGGCACCGCGATGCGCGGCTCCAGCGTGCACGACACCTGGAGGAGCGGATTGGCCCCGGGGATGCGCGCCGGGTTCACCGCCTCCACGATGCGCAGGAGCGGCGCGTCCTGGTGTTCCAGCGCCTCCAGGCAGACCCGGCGAACGTGCGCCAGCACCCTCCGGAAGCTCCATCCGGGGGAGAACCGCAGCCGCAGGGGCAGCAGGTTCACGAAGTGCCCGGAGATGGCGAGGGACTCCTCGCGGCTCCGCCCGGAGAAGGCGCCACCGATGACCAGGTCCTGCGCGCCGGAGTAGCGATGCAGCAGCGCACCGAACGCCGAGATCAGCGTCATGAAGAGCGTGGCGTCCTCGGCGCGCCCCAGCGCCCTCACCGTGTCCAGGAGGTCCCGGGGGATTCGCACGACGTGCTTGGCCCCCCGGAAGCTCGGGACCGGAGGACGGGCATGCTGCATGGGCAGCTCCAGGTGCGGAGCCCCCGCGAGCGCCTGCTTCCACCAGTCGAGGTGTGGCGCGATGGCTTCCTGGTAACGAGGCCCCTCCTGCCAGGCGGAGGCATCGCCATACTGGAGCGGCAGCGGCGTGAGCGCGGGCGGCTCGCCCTGGAGGTCCGCCATGTAGAACCGGTTCACCTCCTGGAGGAACGCCGCCATCGTGAAGCCATCCACGATGAGGTGGTGCATCACCAGGGCGAGGCGGCTCTCCTCTTCGCTCAGCCGCATCCACGTCGCGCGCAACAGCGGCCCCCGCGTCAGGTCGAAGGGCTCGCGCGCCTCCTGCGTAGCCACCTGCAACGCCTTCGCGCTCCGGAGGCCCTGGGGCACAGGACGCAGGTCCACGCTTCGCAGGTGGAACGGCATCGCGGATTCCACCCGTTGGCGAGGCCCCTCCGGAGTGGAGACGAAGGTCGTCCGAAGCACTTCATGCCGGGCGATGAGCGACTGGAACGCCCGCTCCAGCGCTTCGGGCTGGAGGTCTCCCGGCAGGTACAGCGTGAAGGGCTCGTTGTAGACAGCACGGCCAGGGGCCACCTGCTCCAGCAGCCAGAGCTGCTGCTGGGCATCCGACAGCGGCAGGAGCCGGCTCCGATCCACGGGGACGATGGGAGGCAGGGCGGGGCTCCGGACCGCCCCCCTCGCGGCTTCCACGCGCCGCGCCAGCTCCTCGATGTTCGGACTGTCGAAGAGCGCCCCCACGGGCAGACGGACTGACAGCGCCTGCTCCAGCCGTTCGATGAAGCGGATCGCGAGCAGCGAGTCCCCGCCCGATTCCATGAACCGGTCCTGTGTCCCCGCCTGCTCCGTCCCCAGCACCTCCGACCAGACGCGCGCGACCGCCTGCTCCAGCGGCGTGCGTGGCGCATCCCCCTCTCCTGAACCCAGTCGCGGCGGCGGCAGCTTCTGGAGCTCCACCTTCCCGCTGGGATTGAGCGGCAGTTGGTCCAGCACCATCACGGCGTGAGGCACCATGAAGGCCGGCAGCTTCGAGCGCAGGTGCGCGCGCAGCATCGCGCCGTCCGGCGCCGTGCCGTCGCGACGCGAGACATAGGCGACCAGCCGCTTGTCCCCGGGAGACACCTCGTGCACCCGCACCACCGCGTCAGCGACCTGTCCGTGGGCGCGCAGGACGCTCTCAATCTCCGCCAGCTCGACCCGGGCGCCACGGATCTTCACCTGATGGTCCACCCGCCCCAGGAACTCCAGGTCGCCGTCCTCGAGCCGTCGCACCCGATCTCCCGTTCGATACATCCGGGCGCCGGGCGCGGCGCTGAAGGGATCCGGGACGAACCGCTCACCGGTCAGGCCGGGCCGGTTCAGGTAGCCGCGCGCGAGCCCCACGCCGCCCAGGTACAGCTCCCCCGCTTCGCCCGCGGGCGTTGGCGTCAGCGCGTCATCCAGCACATGCAGCTGGAGGTTCGCGAGCGCCCCGCCGATGGGAATGGACCGCTCCAGGGACGGGGGCGCGCGGATTTCATACGCCGTCGCGGAGGTGGTGCACTCCGTGGGCCCATAGCTGTTGAGCAGCCGCACTGGTTTCCCGTGCGCGATGACCTCCGACACCCACTTGGGGTCCAGCACGTCACCGCCCACCATCAGCACCCGGAGCCCTCCGAATGCGTCCGGGATGGCCGCGGCCAGTTGATGGAACAGCGACGTGCTCAGCACCGCGACGGACACCGCGTCGCGCCTCAGCTTCGCCGCGAGGAGCGGCGGCGACAGCAACGTCTCCCGCGAGGTGAGGCACAACGCCGCTCCGTTCAGGAGCGCGCCCCAGACCTCCAGCGTCGACGCATCGAACGCGAACGACGCGGCCTGGAGGACGCGGTCTTCGCGCCGGAAGCCCATGAAGCCTTCATCCAGCACCAGCCGGGCCACGCCCCGGTGCGGGATGCACACCCCCTTGGGTCTGCCGGTGGAGCCGGACGTGTAGAGCACATAGGCCAGGGAGTCAGGGCCCGCGCCGCCCTTCACGTTCACGGCGTCGCGCTCCTCCGGGGGCTCATCCGGCGCGGGAGGCTCCACGATGGAGCCCTGGAAGCGCAGGCCCTGGGCCGCGTCCCTCCGGCCCACCAGGACCTGTATCCCGGAGTCTTCGATCATCCCGGCGAGCCGATCTGGAGGATGGCTCGGGTCCAATGGCAGATAGGCGCCGCCTGCCTTCAGGATGCCCAGCAGCCCCACCAAGGTCTCCGGAGTGCGGTCGACGTGGATGCCCACGGGTTGATCCAGCCCGACCCCCAGGGCCTGGAGCCGCCGTGCCAGCCGGTTCGCGCGGCGGTTGAGTGTGTCGTACGCCAGCACGCCACCCTCGAAATGCACCGCCACCGCATCCGGTGTTTCACGTGCATGCGCTTCAAACAGCGTGGCGATATCCGGGCCAGGGTGCGCGGAGAAGAAAGTCATGACGAATCATTGCCCCCATCTCCTCAACGCGCAGTGCCAGAAACCTTCGCACCCGCCCTGGCATGCCGTACGCTAGTGCACACCCATGAACCCCATTGTCCACGCCGAACTGTCCTGGCTCATCTCGCAGGGGCTGAGGGAGCGCAGGGACCGCGTCCTGGTGGTCTGCGCGGGGCTCGCGCCGGATCTGGATGGATTGTCATTGCTGGCGGGTGAAGAGTTCTATTCGCGTTATCACCATGTGATTTTTCACGGCTACGTGGGGGCGCTGGTCACGATGGCGGTCTGCGCCACGCTGGCACGGCGGCGCGTGGCCGTGGCGCTCCTGTCGGTGGCTGCGTTCCACGGTCATCTGCTGTGCGACCTCGCGGGCAGCGGACCGGACTGGCCCATCCACTACCTGTGGCCTCAGAGCCTGGAGGCGTGGTCCTGGTCCGGCCAGTGGAACCTGGGCTCATGGCAGAACACGCTCATCGGGCTGGCGGCGACGCTGGCGTGTCTGGCGTGCGCCCTGCCCTTCCGGCGGACCTTCGTGGAGGTGCTGTCGCCGCGCTGGGACGCGGAGGTGACCCGCACCGTGCGGCGGCGCTTTTCCAGGCAGCCCGAATCCCAATCGCCCTCAAACTGAAAGCATCTCCTGGCGGCCAGGAGCCCCAGGGTGACGGCCCTGGCGAGGACCTGCGCAGAATGCAGACATGGTCTTGATGGGTCTGGGATTGCTCCTCGCGGGAACGCTGGCCGTGGCGATAGAGGTCCCGGACACCACGGTCACGCTCTACAAGGACAAGACGCTGGTCGTGCGGACGGCCACGGTGAAGGTCGCGGGCACGGAGCAGGTGCAGTGGCCACTCTTGACGGGGCAGGTGGACCCGGCATCCCTCCAAGTGGAGGCCGAGGGCGCCGAGGTCCAGCGCGTCGAGGTGCGGCCCACCTATGTGCCTGCCTTCACCGCCGAAGAGGTCCATTCGGCACTGCAGCGCCTGGGCCC
The DNA here is from genome assembly GCF_009909145.1 of Corallococcus silvisoli. Classification (NCBI taxonomy): domain Bacteria; kingdom Pseudomonadati; phylum Myxococcota; class Myxococcia; order Myxococcales; family Myxococcaceae; genus Corallococcus; species Corallococcus silvisoli. The sequence goes on along the minus strand of NZ_JAAAPJ010000001.1, from coordinate 85,716 downwards.
TCCCAGACCCCCAGGCGAATACCTGTCGTACTCTCGCAGCCAGTCGGACGCCTTGATGGAGCTCTCCGTCATGGCGGAGCGAGGCTCACCTCCTGCCGTGGACGTCATGGCCACCTTGAAGGGCGAAGGCCTCGTGAAGGTGGTGCTGCGCTACGTGCTGTCCGGCGCGAGCGCTCAGTACCGGGCCGGACTCACCGTACGAAGCCAGCCTCCCCAGGTGGAGGCGACTTTCCTTGGGCACATCCTTCAGCGGACAGGCGTCGACTGGAAGGACGTCATTCTCCACTTCGATCTGTCTCGGAAGATGCCCCCCTTCGAGGCAACGGGTCCCCTCCCGGAGCGGATCAACCGGCCCGACATGCTGGAGGAAGAGACGGCCCTGCGCCGCCTGATCTTCAACAACATCGGGCAGCCCACCACGGCGAACTGGAATGCCCGGGCCTCCCGCCAGAGGGACATCCCCGTCGTCCTCATTGGAACGGTCGTGGACGTGAACACGGGAGCGCCGCTGAAGGACGCGGTGGTCACCGTCGCCACCAACCGGCTCCAATCCCGGGTGTACGCATTCACGAATGCGCACGGCGAGTACCGCATCACCGACCTGCCACCCGACCCCTTTGGCTACCGACTGCTCTTCCAGCACCCGAGGGCCAGAGCCCGAAGGCACGATGTGGTTCCAGCCTCCAGCGGAGCATCCCTGCGTTTCGATAAACGACTCTGGACGGGGGCGGGGCCAGATCCAGACCCACCCGCGCCGCCCGTGGAAGGCGGTTGTTACACCGATTTCCATCCACTCGGCCCCGCGTACGTCGACTCCATCGAGGCGGAGGTCGGTATGTACGAGCCCGACATCATCCCCCCGCCCCGGGACTTCGCGCGTCCCGCCAATCCTCCTCACGACCTCTGGAAGAATCCGGACAGGCGCTTCACCGCCCCGGGACGGCACACCGTGCTCAACAGGACCGGGCCCCGCGTCCCTCTCTTCACCGAAACCTGGCCCGTGACAATCCATCGCCAGGTGTTCCCCGAGCAGGACGCGGCCACCTATCTCGTCGGGGAGGTGCACCCTTCCGCGGAGGCCGCGCTGTTCATGCACTATCCGACCCAGCCCATCGTGGACGGCAACCAGCAAAAATTTCTGAAGCTGTGGCCCCGCCCTCCGGACAACACCTTCACGCTTCCCCTGGGCACCGACCCCAAGGTCCGGGCCGTGCGGCGCGTGCAGCGCGGCCCGGTGGAATGGAATGCCCGTGAGGTCCAGGACGTGACCGTGCGGGTGCCCAACCCCTACGCCGAACCCATGCGCGTACGCGTGGTGGACACCTTGCCGCGCGGGGCCCGGCTCATTCGCATCACTCCCGGAGCCCACCGCGACGACGAAACGGCGACGCTCACCTGGGACCTGCTGGTGCCCCCGGCGAGCACCGGCGCGGTGTCCTTCCGCTACTCGCGCTGACGCGACTCCTGCGAGGTCGCGGGCTCCAGCGCCACCTCGAAGAGGTCGGGCCACAGCTTGCCGGTGAAGAACAGCCGGCCGGTGCCGGGCTCCAGCGCGATGCCGTTGAGCACCGCCTCGTAGCTGTGCACCCGCCCACGCACCGCTCGCACCAGGGCCGACGCGTCGATGATCGCCAGCACACGGCCCGTGGCGTAATCAATCTTCAACACGTGGTCGGTGTGCCAGACGTTGGCGTAGACGCCGTCCTCCGCGCACTCCAGCTCGTTGAGCATGTCCTGCGGGACGCCCTGTGACGTCACCTGCACCTGGGACTTCACGTGGAAGTCCTTCGGATCGTGAAAGCGCAACGTGGACGTGCCGTCGCTGCGCACCAATTGCCCTCGCCAGTAGCACAGGCCCCAGCCCTCGCCCGTGTAGGCCACCTGCTTCTCCTGCGCGGGGGGATGGCCACTCTGGCCATTCCACACGTAGAGCGTCTCGTCCTTCCAGGTGAGCTGGTACAGGCGCTCGCCGTCGCTCGCGAGCCCTTCCGGGAACACGTCCGGCAGGTCCTGCGTCCACAGGGGCGACGCCTGCTCCAGGGAGATGCGGCGCAGGTCGCCGTCCTCCCCTGTGCTCTCGTAGAGCTGGCCCTGGTGGAACTGGAGCCCCTGCGTGAAGGCCGTGGGGTCGTGCGGATACGTGTGGACGATGCGCGCCACCAGCTTGCGCGGCGTGCTGTCGGTGACGCCCGCGTCCGGCGTCTGTCGCTGCGTGGGCGCACACCCCAGGCACAGCAGGGACCACGGCAGGAACCAGGGGATGCGGCGCATGGGCTTCCTTGCAAGCAGGCGACTTCGTCGCGAGCGGCGGCCACCTTACCGCGCCCACGCCCCGCGCGGGCCTTTCAGCCGCGCGTCATCGTGAGCGCCACCTCCACCGCGCCTCGCAGCTCGTCCATGTCGAACGGCTTGTTGAGCACGCAGGTGGCCCCCAGGCGCAACGCCTCGCGGTGCAGCTGCGCGTCGCCGAAGGCGGTGATGAGGATGACGGGCGTGGTCCACTGCTCGCGCCGCAGGCGGGCGAGCACCTCCAGGCCGGTGAAGCCCGGCATGCGCACATCCGTGATGATGAGGTCGGGCGCGCGCGACTCATCCGCGGTCAGCCCCTCGATGAGGACACGCACCAGGTCCGGCCCGTCCGACGCCTCCACCACCTCATAGCCGCGCCGCATGAGCATCTTGCGGATGAGCGTGCGCATCTCCGACTGATCATCCGCGACCAGGATGCGCGGGACCCTCGCGGGCTCCGAGGTGGGGTCTTCCCAGGCCGCGCCGCGCGCGACCCCTTCCGTCTGCTCGTGCACCATGGGGGAGTGGGCTCCTGGAGGGTTGAAGGTGCGCCTGACGCCTCGCACGGAGGACCCCGCGCGACGCGAGGGCCTTCCCCGACACGGCGGTGTCGCGGCGGTGGGACAGGCCGCTGCAAGAGCATCCGCCGTGCCATGCACGCGGCCCGGGGGTCCCGGGGAGCCAGGGGGATGGGGCGTGGGGCAGCCTGTCCCCGGGCGAAATGCCCCGGTTGGGGCACTTTGCCCCGCCTCCCGGGGGCGTTTGGGACACGACTCCCCTCTGGAACGGGGTGATGGGGGACTTGGCCCACGGACTGCATTGAGGTCCCGGCGTCGGACCGGATGCGGGGCTTCCTCTTCAGAGCTCCCTTCAGGCAGCTGGGCCACTGGTGGCTCCCGGTGTCGCTGGTGGAACGGGACCGCTGCCTCCTTCCCAGGGTGCCCACCGCATCCGGTTCGACTCTTTCCCCTCCGCCCGGAAGGTCGCTTCCGGCCGCCACCTCAAGGAGAACGCACGATGGTCCGCACCCTTCCGTCCCGCCGCCGCCTTGCCCGCGCACTGATGCTCACGCCCCTGGTCGCGCTGGGAGCGTGCAAGCCGTCGCCGGACGTGGCCCCTCCAGACCGTCCCACGCTGTCGCTGAAGACGGCCACCACGCCCTCGGGCGCGAAGGTGGAGCCCGCGGTCTATTCGCCCGCGCTCTCCGCACCCGGCGCGCTCACATCCCTGGCACCGCTCGTGGACACCGTGAAGGGCGCGGTGGTGAACGTGGAGGTGCAGGCCCGCGCACGGCCCGCGATGGGCGGGATGATGCAAGGCCTTCCTCCCGGGCTCGCCGAGCGCTTCGGCATGCAGGGCGGACAGAACCCCTTCGGCGAGGGCGGCGCGCCCGCGAAGCAGGGCCTGGGGTCGGGCTTCGTCATTGATCCCGCCGGACTGGTGCTCACCAACAACCACGTGGTGGAGGGCGCGGACAGCGTGCGGGTGAAGTTGGAGGACGGGCGTTCGTTCGACGCGGAGGTGCTGGGCCGCGACGCGCTCACGGACGTGGCGCTGATCCAGCTGAAGGGCGTGTCCGGCAAGCTGCCCTTCGTGAAGCTGGGGGACTCCGACGGCCTGCGCGTGGGCGACCCGGTGATGGCCATTGGCAATCCGTTCGGGCTCGCGTCGAGCGTGAGCGCGGGCATCCTGTCCGCCAGGGCGCGCGACATCCACGCGGGCCCCTATGACGACTTCCTGCAGACGGACGCGGCCATCAACCCGGGCAACTCCGGCGGCCCGCTCTTCAACATGAAGGGCGAGGTGGTGGGCATGAACACGGCCATCATCGGCGGCGCGACGGGCATTGGCTTCGCGGTGCCGGCGAACCTCATCCAGGCGCTCCTGCCGCAGTTGCAGGAGACAGGCGTGGTGCGCCGGGGCTGGGTGGGGTTGGCGGTGCAGGACCTCACGCCCGAGCTGGCGCGCGCGCTGCGCGTGGATGCGGCGAGGGGCGCGGTGGTGGCCGGCGTGAGCGCGGGCGGTCCGGGCGCCAAGGCGGGCCTGCGCGAGGAGGACGTCATCACGTCGGTGGGCGAGCGCGCGGTGGACTCCGCCGGCTCGCTGACCCGCGCGGTGGCGCTGCTCAAGCCGGGCAGCGAGGTGAAGGTGAGCCTCGTGCGCGGCGGCAAGGCGATGGAGGTGCCGGTGAAGCTGGGCACCCGGCCGACGCAGCGGGGCGAGGAGGAGATGACGCCTCGGGACGCGACGCCCGCGCCCCTGTCGAAGCGGCTGGGCCTGCGGCTGTCGGAGGCGCAGGACGGCAACGCGGGCGCGCAGGTGGTCGCGGTGGAGTCCGGCAGCCCCGCCGAGCGCGCGGGACTGGCGCCCGGGATGGTGCTGACGCAGGTGGGCGACCAGAAGGTGTCCGGCGTCTCCGAGGCCGCGCGGGCGCTGACGGCCGCGGAGCCAGGGGCCGCGCTGCTGCTGCGCGCGCGGGTGCCCGGTCAGGACGGCTCACTGCTGCGAGCGATTGAAGTGCCCCAGCGGTAGCGGTCCTCCGTGCGCGCTCCGCCGGGAGGCTCCGGTGGAGCGCGCACAACCCTGAGGCCCCACCGGCAACGCTCCCGCACGCCCTCCCGCGCAGCCCATGAGCCCCACGACGAGCACCAGACCCGGCCACGCCTGCCGTGGCCGCTCCCAGCCACGTGGAGCCTGAACTCCTTCCATGCCCGCTCCTCCAGTCGAGCTGGACTAACAGGCAATCCTGACATGGAGAGGAAAGGCGCAACGCGGTGCGAAATGACGCGGCCGGTGCGCGGGCGACCCGCTGCTTTTCTGGCCGCTTGGGGTGTCCGGTGTCGCGCGTTTTCCCAGGCGCGGCGCCTGGACGCCCTCCGGGCACGGGAGGGCTTCTGACGAATGCTTCACGCGTCCGCCACTTGAGTGCCGCCAGGGGTTCGGAAATCGACGGGACGCTGGCATAGAGTGGCACCCGTGCCGCGCTGCCTCACATGCGGGCGACGTTGGGAAGGCTCTCACGCGCCGTGCCCGCCCGGCGCCTCGCCTCCCACCGCCTCGCCGTCCGAAGCTTCACTCCTCGTGCCCGACGTGCCGGGCTACCGCTGTGAGAAGGTCATCGCGCGCGGTGGCTTCGGCGTCCTGCTGGCCGCGCACAAGCGCTCCGCGGACGGCGGCGAAGGGGAGCGCATCGCCCTGAAGCTGGCCCGCCCTGGCATCGCGCTCGCGGAGGCGCAGCTCGCCCGCGAAGCGGTGGCCCTGCGGACCATCGGGCCGCCCACCGTGCCCGCCCTGTATGACACGGGCACGCTGCCCGGCGGCCAGCGCTTCGTCGCGATGGAGTTCGTCCCGCTGCCGACGCTGGCGGACTGGCTCGCCCAGGTGTCCGGGCCCCTGTCGCCGCAGGAGTTCGGGCCGCGCGCCAGCGCGCTCCTGGAGGCGGTGGCCCACGTGCACGCGCACGGGCTGGTGCACTGCGACCTCAAGCCCGAGCACGTCTTCCTGGACGACGCCCACGGCCGCGCCCGCGTCTTCGACTTCGGCCTGGTGCAGCGCCCCGCCCCCGGCGCGCCCGCCGAGGACGGCACGCCCGGCGACACCTCCTCCTTCGCTGGCACCGCCGAATACATGGCGCCCGAGCAGTGCGCCGGCCACGCCGCCCTGGACGCGCGCACGGACGTGTACGCGCTGGGCATCATCCTCTACGAGCTCATCACCGGCCGGCCGCCCTTCTTCGGCTCGCTCACGGAGGTGCTCCAGGCGCACCTGTCACTGCGGCCGCCGCCCCCGTCGGAGTACGCGCCCGTCGCGCCGCCGGTGGAGGAGGTCGTGCTGCGCTGTCTGGCCAAGGAGCCCGCGCGCCGTCCCCGCGACGCGTCCGCCGTGGCCCAGGCGCTGCGCGCGGCGCTGGAGCACGCGGGCCAGGCCGCGGTGCCGCCCGCGCCCCGCCTCACCCTGCTGCCCGAAGTGCGGCCCGCCCAGACGCGCCGGTCCGTGTCGGTGCTGTTCATCTCCTCCCGCGCCAACCCCGTCGCCGTGCAGAAGGCGCTGGCCGCCTACGGAGGCCACATGGCCTTCACCGACGGCGTGCGCTTCGCGGGCGTCTTCGACCCCGACGTGGGAGAGAACCCCGTGCGCCGCGCCCTGCGCGCCGCGGAAGGACTGGCCGAAAGAGGGCTCGCGCCCGCCGCGCTCGTGGACGTGGCCACCGTCACGGTGCAGCGCCGCCGCGATGGCGCGCCCCGCTACCTGGGCGCCATCTTCGCTCGCGAGGACCGCTACCCCGGCGTGCCGGACGTGCGCGGCCCCCTGATGTCACCCGCCGCCGCGGAGGCCGTGCCGGAGGTGCCGTGCCTGCCCGTGCCGGGACGCCCCGGGTTGATGCGTCCCGCGCCGTCGGGCGCCGCGCCCAGGCCCGACGTCACCGTGCTGCAGCTGGGCAGCGAGATGCTGGTGGGCCGCGACGTGGAGCTGGAGCAACTGCTGGAGAGCGCCCGGTCCGCGGTGTCCGAAGCGGCGCCCACCATCGTCACCGTGCGCGGGGACCGGGGCCACGGCAAGAGCCACCTGGCCTCCACCCTGGGCCTGCGCCTGAGGGCCGCGCTGCCGCACGCGCGCGTCTACTCCATGCGCTCCCGCGAGCCCGTGCAGGGCGACCCGGAAGGAACGCTGCGCACGCTCCTGCGCCTCGCGCTGCACGGCTTCGACCGCGACGACACCGACACGCAGGAGGACGGCCGCACCGCCATCCTCGACCGGCTGGGGCCCCGGCTGGGCATGGAGCTGTGGCCGGGCGTGGCCGCGACGCTCGGGTGGTACGCGCCCGGTGGGCCGGAGCTGCACAGCTGGGCCGCGGCGCCGGGCGCGCTGCGCTCCCTGGCCCTGCGCGCCACGGGTGAGCTGCTGGCGGCGAGCGCCCGCGAGCGTCCGCTGTGCCTCATCGTGGACGACGCGCACTTCGCCGAGGAGACGGCGCTGGACGCGCTGGAGTACGCGGCGCTCGCGGAGACGCGCGTCCCCTTGTGGGTCTGCGTGCTGGTGCGCCCGGGCTTCGAGCAGAGCCGCCCGTCCTGGGGCGCCCGCGCCGCGCGCCAGCTGGACCTGCCCCTGTCCGGCCTGTCTCCCGGGGATGCGCAGGCGCTGTGCCGCGCGCTGCTCAAGCCGGTGGAGAACGTGCCGGCGCAGGCGGTGGAGCGCATCGTCGAGCGCGCGCAGCGCGTGCCCCTGTTCCTGGTGGAGCTGGTGCGGGGACTGAAGCGGCAGGGGCTCGTGCGGCAGCGCTCGCCGGGCGGCAACTGGTACCTCGTCACGGACGAGCTGGACCGCGTCCCCGAGCTGCGGCTGGTGGAGTGGCTGGCGGACCGCGAGCTGGGCGCGCTGCCTCCGGCGCTCGCCGCGCATGCCCGCCTGTGCGCGCTGCTGGGCGCGGCCTTCACCGCCACGGCCGCGGACGGCGTGGTGCGGGAGCTGGAGCGGGATGGCGCGGCGGCGCAGTTCCCGCTGGATGTGGGCCATGCGACGCGGCGGCTCCTGGATTCGGGGCTGCTGGTGGAGCACCGGCTGGAGGGCTTGAGCTTCCGCAACGAGCTGGTGCGCGAGGCCGTGGTCGCGGGCCTCCCCGCGGAGGAGAAGGCGCGCATCCACCGCGCCGCGTACCGCCACTACCTGAGCCCCGCGGGGACGCAGGAGCGCCAGCGGCTGGCCCGGCTCGCGATCCACGCGGCGGCGGCGGGGCTGCGCGACGAGGCGGCGGCGCTGACCATCGACCTGGCGGAGTCCGCGCGCGGCCGTCACGCGTTCCTGGACGCGGAGGCCATGTACACGCGCGCCCTGGAGCTGCTGGAGCCCGAGGACGAGCTGCGCGGCCTCACGGCGCTGCGGGGCCGGGGCCTGATGCGCTACCGCATTGGCCGGTACGAGGACTCACTCACGGACTTCGCCATCGCGCGGGAGCGGGCGCGGGGGTTGGGGGATTCGCGCGCGGAGGTGGAGCTGCTGCTCGACGAGGCGATGGCGCTCGACTGGGTGAACGACTACGCGCGCAGCGAGGTGCGGGCCCAGGAGGCGCAGCACCTGGCGGAGACGGTGTCCTCGCCCTACGTGCAGGCGCGGCTGCTGCTGGCGCTGGGCCGCGCGCAGTTCCGCAAGGGCGAGTGGCTGGACGCGCTCATGCCCTTGGAGGCCGCGGCGGAGCGGGCCCGGAAGCTGGGCGACGCGGGCTACGAGACGCTGGTGGTGGCGCTGCTGCTGATGGCGGTCATCCTCCCGAACCTGGGCGACATCGACGGCGCGGAGCGCGTGATGGACGAGGTCATCAGCGCGTGCACGGAGCGTGGCGACCGCTTCCATCTGGGCTCGGCCATCAACAACCGCCGCAACCTGTGGGTGGCGCGGAGGGATTTGACGCACGCGCTGAAGGACCAGGAGCGCTTCATGCAGCTGGGGCGCGAGCTGGGCGTGGTGGGCTGGGAGTACTTCGCCGAGCACAACATGGGCGAGCTGTACTACCAGGCCGGCGACGTGGAGGCGGCGGCGCCGCACATCGCGCGCGCCATCGTGCTGGAGCGCCGCCATCCGGAGGTGGCGCACCGCCCGTGGGCGCTGTTGCTCCAGGCGCGCGCCATGGCCTGGACGGGCCGGAGCGACCGGGCGCGAGACCTGCTGGAGCAGGTGCGGCAGACGATGGCGAACAACCGGCACGGCGTGAACCTGAGCCCGTCGGAGGAGGTGCTCTTCTCCATGGTGGAGCTGTCCGCGCGCGACGCGACGGCGGAGGAGTGGCACGCGCTGCGCGAGCGCTCCGCCCAGGCGTCCGTGGAGCAGGAGCCGCTGGAGGTGCTGGAGATGATGGGCCTCGCGGCGTGGCGCCGGGGCGACTTCGCGGAGGCGATGCTCGCGCTCGGCGAGGCGCTGGCCCGGGCGGCGCACGTGCCGAACCTGATGGAGGACCGCATCCGCCGCTCCCTGGAGCGCGTGAGGGACCTCACGCCCGCGGCATAGCGCCGACGCGACACCCGCCACGGTGCCACCGTGGCGGAGCGGCATCGTCCCGCCAGCATGTCCGAACCGCTCGCGACACCCGCCACGGTGCCACCGTGGCGGAGCGGCGTGGTCCCGCCGACCCACGCCCAGCCGCGCGCTATGCCGAGCGCTGAAGCGCCGTCGTGGCGGCGATGATGAGCCCCATCAGCGACTCGCCCACCAGCGCGCCTGAACCCAGCGCGGGCACGTGCGCATCCATCGCCTTCGGCGACCACCGCCGCGCGAGCGCCACCAGCCCCGCGCCCAGGCACAGCGTCACCGCGAAGAAGGCGGGCGTGATGAAGCCGATGCCCATCGCCACCGGCGACGGCATCCACCGCGCGGCCCGCCCCTTCGCGGCCAGCGTCAGCAACGCACCCACCCCGCACCCCACCAGCGCGCCCCACGCCGCGTACGGCGGCAGGCCCGCCAGGCCGCGCACGGACACCTCCGCCACCGCGCGGAACTGCGCCGCCGCGGGCACCGGCAGCGCCGCCGTCCCCAGCCCGTACACCTCCACCAGCGACAGGTAGGCCGGAACCGCCACCACCGCGCCCACCACCACTCCCACCAACTGCGCGCCCAGCTGCCGCGACGCCGAGGCGCCCAGCAGGTACCCCGCCTTCAGCGACCACAAGCTCACGCCCGTCTGCGCCGCCGCGCCCGCCACCACCGAACCCGCCGCCACGTTGGGCGAGAGCTCCCCCGGCCGCACCACGCCAAAGACGACCTGCGTGAGGTTCCCCATCTGGCTCACCGGCGACACGTCCGTCTGTCCCGCGCCACGCGCGCACACCGCGCACAGCGGCACCAGCAGCGCGAGCGCCAGCAACATCGACGGCACCCCCAGGCCGAACAGCACCCCGCCCAGCACCACCGTCAGCCCGCACGCGACCGCCGCCACCCACAGGCTCCACCGGGGCAGGCTCCCCCCGCTCGCGCCCACCGAGCGCAGGTCCTTCGCCGCGCCCAGGAAGTCCCGCGCCTGCGCGCCCAGCGACACCACCGCCGCCCCCACCATCAACCCCACGCCGGGCCACATCAGCCACGCGGACAGCGACTCGTACCCCGCCCCCGTCACCACGCCCTTCCCCAGCAGCCCCGGCGCCAGCACGCCCCACGCCAGCCCCGAGCCCAACAACATGCTCAGCGCCAGCTGCAGGCCCGTCATCATCCCCACCGCCAGCAGCATGGGGCTCATCCCCACGCCCCACGTCAGCGACTCCAGCGGGACACCGCCCACGCGGCCCGGCAGCGCCACCATCGCCGGCAGCCACCCTCGCGCGTCGCGGAGCCAGGTCAGCCCCATCGCCACGAGCCCCGCCCCCACCAGCGTCCGGCCCCGCCCCGCGGGCGCGTCCCGCGCGGGCGTGGCCGCGTGCAGCGTGGAGATGAGCTCCGCGGTGGCGATGCCCGTGGGGAACGGCAGCGCCTCCTGCTCCAGCAGCCGCCGCCGCAACAGCCCCGCCACCAGCACGCCCACCGCGCCCAGCGCGATGCCCCACGCCGCGATGCCCCAGCCCGGCACGCCCGTGCCCCACAGCGCCAGCGCCGGCAGCGCGCCCAGGAGCCCCGCCGACGCGGGCATCGCGCCCACCGCCGACGCGGCCGTCTGCGTGAGGTTGTTCTCCAGCGGCGTGTACGGCACGCCCCGCCTGCGCCCGTAGGCCGCGAGCCCGCTGAACCCCAGCACCGTCGCGGTGATGGAGCCGCTGTCCCAGAAGCCCGTCTTCATCCCCATGTAGAGGTTGGTGACGGCCAGGAGCGCGCCGATCAGCAGCCCCATCCCCAGCGACCGGGCCGTCCACTCGCGGCCCTGGGACGCGAGCGCGGCCACCATCACCGGGCCCGGCGCGTCCACCGCGGGCCGAGGGGCCTCCGGTCCCGCCGCGACCTCGGGAGGAGCCGCGGGGTGACCGGAGGCGGCGCTCATCGAGACGCCTCCGCCGAGCGGCCCACCAGCTCCCGCAGCTGCGCCAGGTCCAACGGCTTGCTCAACTTGAGGTTCGGCACGTCGCGCAGGAACGACGTCGTGCGCGGCGTGAAGGCCCCACCCGTCATGAACACCATGCGCCCCGCCTGCTCCGGCGCCGAGCGCCCCAGCTCGAAGTACAGGTCCATGCCCGTCATCCCCGGCATCATCACGTCGCAGAGGATGAGGTCGAAGCGTCCGCCCTCGTTCACCAGCCGCAGCGCCGCCTGCGCGCTGTTCGCCGTGGCCACCTCGTGCTCCGTCGCCAGCGAGCGCTGCAGCGCCACCGTCACGTTGGGCTCGTCATCCACCACCAGGATGCGCGCCCGCGCCCCCGCCTGCGCCGTCGCCGACAGGCGCGGGTAGAGGTCCGGTTCATGCGCCGCCGAGCGCAGGACGACGCGGAAGGTGCTGCCCTGCCCCGGCGTGCTCTCCGCGTGGATGGAGCCGCCCATGGACTCCACGATGCCGTGGCAGATGGACAGCCCCAGCCCCGTGCCCACGCCCACCGCCTTGGTGGTGAAGAACGGGTCGAAGATGCGCCCCAGCACCTCCGGCGTCATCCCCACGCCGGTGTCGCGCACCTCCACCACCACCTTGCCCGGCTCGCCCGGCCGGATGATGGCGCGAATCTCATGCTCCGTGACGGACGACGGGGCCTCCGGAATCGCCTGCGCCGCGTTGAGCAGCAGGTTGAGGAACACCTGGCACAGCCGCGCCTCGCTCGCCTCCACCGCGGGCACCGGCTCGAACTCCGTGACCAGCCGCGCGCGGTGGCGGATGACGTTGTCCGCCATCTTGCACGCCAGCTCCACCGAGCGGCGCACGTCCACCGGCATCGGCCGCGACTCCTGCTCGCCGCGCGCGAACACCTTCAGGTCCCGCACGATGGTCGCGATGCGCTCCGCGCCCTCCGTCGTCTCGCGCACCAGCTGCTGGATGGAGGCCACCGGCTGCGACGGCGCGCCCTGCGCCTCCAGCTTGTCCAGCCCCTCGCGGATGAGGTGCAGGTTCACCAGCATGTACGCCAGCGGGTTGTTGATTTCGTGCGCCACGCCCGCGCCCAGCGTGCCCACGCTGGCCAGCCGGTCCGCCACCACCAGCCGCGCCTGCAGCTGCCGGCGCTCGCTCAGGTCGCGGTGCACCATGATGTTCGCGATGATGCGCCCCTCCGCGTCGCGCAGCGGCACCACCACGGACTCGCAGACGCACGCCATGCCGTCCGCGCGCCGGAACTCCAGCTCGCCGCTCCAGCGCCCGTGCACCTCCAGCGCGGTGAGGATGGCGCCCGTCAGCCGGTCCTGCTCGCCCGGGTGCAGCACGCTGAAGAGCGTCTGCCCCATGGCCTCCTTGCGGCTGCGGCCGAACATCCGCTCCGCGCTGGTGTTCCAGTCGATGACCCCGCCCGCCAGGTCCGTGATGACGACGCCGTCGGAGATGCTCTCGAAGATGAGCGCCTGGCGGTGCAGCTCCTGCTCCGCCTGCTTGCGCGCGGTGATGTCCATCACCGTGCCCGTCACCCGCGCGGGCTGCCCCGCCGCGTCGCAGAGCACGTCGCCCTTGCACGAAATCCAGCGGTAGCCGCTGCCCGCGGGCTCGATGCGGTACTCCACGTCCACCTGCGACTTCTGCTGGAGCGCCGTGGCCAGCCCCGCGCGCAGCCGGGGCAGGTCCGCCGGGTGCACCACCTCCTCCAGGTCCATGGCGCGGCCGGACAGCTTGCCCACCGCCAGCCCCAGGAGCCGGTCCACGTGCTCGCTCCACGTCACCTGCCCGCTCTTCGCGTTCCAGTCCCAGATGCCCACGCGCGCGGCGGACAGCGCCTGCCGCAGCTGCTCCTCGCGCTGCTCCAGCACCTCGCGCTTGGAGAAGCGGAACACCGTGACGGTGCCCACCTGGAGCCGGTCGCCCTCCTGCAGCTCCGCCGTGGACACCGGCAGGCCGTTGAGGAACGTGCCATTCGTGGATTCCAGGTCGGTGACGTGGCAGGTGCCATCCCCGGCGCGCAGGATGCGCGCGTGCTTGCGCGACACCCCGTGGTCGTCGATGCGCACCTCCGCCTCCGAGCCCCGTCCGATGACGTGCTCGCCCTGCTCCAGCCGGTACGCCTTGCCAATGGCGGCCGGCGTCGTGGTGCTGATGAGGATGAGGCACGCCCCGGTCGAGGACGGGGCCGTCACCGACTGGCCCGCGCAGGTCGTGAGCTCGTCCAACAACGTCATCATGTATGCCAGCCCCCTGGCGTTCCCCTGCGCTCGGGACGGCAGTCTGCTCGCCGCCTGTCGTGCATGACGCCGCGCTCCGTGATGGCCAGAAGCCTTGGCCCGGACCGCAACCATACCCCAACGGCCTCCAATGAACGTCCCCTCCCCCCATGGGACAGGGAGGCTGACTGCTGGTGAACGGGCAGACAGGCAGGCAGGGAGGCCCCGCCGGGCACGGGCACACGCGACCCACCCGCGGGTGGTAGGGTGCGAAGTATTCATGGCGGCGGACTCCGAGAGCACCTTCCGCATCCAGGCGCGCGCGGCCGCGAACGCCACGGACAAGGGGCACGACACACCCACCCGTGCTGAACGGGGACCGGGCACGCTGGCGGGCGAGTACGTCCTCAAGGCGATGCTGGCCGCCGGCGGCCACGGCAGCGTCTACGAGGCGGAGCACCGCATCCTGGGGCGGCACGCCGCGGTGAAGGTGCTGCACGCGCACCTGGCGGACCAGGGGGAGATGCTCCAGCGCTTCGTGCGCGAGGCGCGCGTCGTCAATCAAATCCACCACCCGAACATCGTGGACGTCTACGACTTCGGGCTGATGCCGGACGGCAGCCCCTACTACGTGATGGAGCTGCTGTCGGGGCGCACCCTGAGCCAGGTGGTGCAGGAGCGCGGGCGGCTGTCCGCGTCGCGCGCGCTGGCGTACCTGGAGCCCATCTGCGGCGCGCTGGAGGCGGCGCACCGCGCGGGCGTCGTCCACCGCGACCTGAAGTCCAGCAACATCCTGGTCGTGGAGGAGGGGGAGAAGCCCCGGCTGAAGCTGCTCGACTTCGGCATCGCCAAGCTGATTCAGCAGGAGCCCGGCCAGGAGGGGCTCACCACCGCGGGCCAGCGCCTGGGCACCGCGCACGCGATGGCGCCCGAGCAGTTCCGGGGCGGCCGCATCGGTCCGCCCACGGACGTGTACGCGCTGGGCGTGCTCCTCTACCAGCTGCTCACCGGCCGCTACCCCTTCCAATCCGACGACCGGCTGGAGCTGGAGCGCATGCACCTGGAGGCCCCTCCGCCGCGCCCCAGCGTGAGGGCCCCGGTGTCGCCCGCCATGGACGCGGTGGTGCTCCGGTGCCTGGACAAGGACTCCACCCGCCGCTACCCCAGCGTGAACGCCTTCCTCACCGCCCTGCGCGAGGCCGCCGAGGAGCCCGGCCAGGTGGAGGGCCAGACGCGCATGGTGCTCGCGGTGAACGCGGAGGTGCTGCTGCCCACCGCCGAACAGGACGACGACACCGTCTACGCCGCGCTCGCGGGCGTGCTGGACACGCTGGAGCAGGGATTGCGCGCCCAGGGCTTCCTCCTGGCGCTGCAGACCGGCACCACGCTGCTGGGCGTGCGGCCCGTCTCCTCCGCCGCCGACGCCGCGCACGCGCTCCACGCCTTGAGGGAACTTCACTCGGAGGCGCAGCGGCTGGCGGACTCCGCGCAGGCCCGCGTCCACCTCTGTCTCCACCATGGCGAGGCGGAGACCCGCGGCGAGGCCGGTGAGGCCGAGGTGGTAGGCGGCCCCGTCACGCATGTGGCAACCTGGAACGTAAGGGAGCCGGGTGGTTTCGCCATCACCCGTCCCGCGTCCCAGTTCCTCGAGAGTCCTCCCCCGCAGTGAGCCGTCCCCGCCGCCCCCCAGCCTCCCGCCCGCCCCCCTGCGACACCCGCATGCGCTGTGGCTCCATGCCGTTCACCGGCCTACCTCTGGCTCCGTGAGAATTGGACCCACACCATAATTTTTTGACTAAGCCGTATTTCTTTCCGATCCTGAATCCGTCACGATTCCCCTGTCTGACAGTTTCAGCACCTTTCTGGCTGAAAGCCTGGACTGCCTGACATTCTGGAAGTCGGACCTCCGACTTCCCTCGAGCGGGAGCCCCCTACATGCGCCTCACCCCTGCTTTTCGGCCTGGAAGTGGATGCAGTGAGTGGTGGAACCGAAGTGCCTCACGCCAACCCCTGAAGGCGGTGTTGATGACGGGGGCGCTGCTCGCCCTCGTGGGTTGCGGCGCGCTGCCCGAGGACGCCGTCCCGGACGCGGCGTGGGCTTCGGTGGATCAGGCCCAGGCGGGGGACAACGGACTGTCGACCAACGGACTGTCCACGAATGGCCTGTCCACGAACGGCCTGTCGACCAACGGCCTGTCCACGAACGGCCTGTCCACGAACGGGTTCAACGACTGGTTCAACCAGAACGCTTCCTCCGCGCCGACGCTGATGGCGTACATCGTGAAGTGCGCGGTGCCGGCGGGGCAGACGCGCACGTTCCAGGCCACGTCCACGGGCGTGAAGTACACGTGGCAGGGGAGCCTGGGGCTCGCGCCGGGCTGGGCCGGGGGCAAGGCCGCGACGGTGCTGGAGCAGCAGGCGGTGAGCGCGTGCCTGGCCGCGCACGCGAACAAGTACGGCCTGCACATCGCGCTGTCCGTGCTGGGCCGCGCCGCGGACGGCGTGGAGGTCCCCTACTCCGCCGAGGAGCTGACCCAGTTCAACACGAAGGAGGCCTGCTTCTTTGGCAACCTGTTCACCAACGAGGGCGTGTTCGCGGCGCGCGATCGCGACTTCAGCACGGCGGAGAGCTCCACCCGGGCGTGTGGCCTCACCCTGAAGGCGGATAACTGCGCGCCCATCACCAACGTGGGCAGCTGCGCGCAGTTCTGCACGCGCGGCGACGCGAGCCAGCCCTACTACACGCAGTGCACGTACAACGGGAAGACGTACCCGGCCATCACCACGCGCGTGCAGCCCGCGGAGCTCTACCGCTGCGGCGACGGCGTCTGTCAGTTCACCGAGCACTGTGGCAACGGCACCACGGCGGACAGCTGCCGCGCCGACTGTGGCACCTGTTCCTGATCGCACCCGGGGTGGAGCTGACGATGACGCACCGGGCATGAGAGGCCTCCCCCAGGGGCCCCTGCCCGAGCCTCCGGGCGAGCGGTGTGAGCCTTCCGCGCGCCCGAGTCCTGAAATGGAAAGAAGGGCGGAGCACGAGCCGGGCGGTGTCGCCTGACGGTGTCGCATACCCGCGCGCACCTTGCCGGGCACGGGGCGTCGGTGTTGGATGGCCCTCCGCAGGCCGGCCCGCCATGGGGACCACCGCCATGGGGACCACCGCCACGAGGTGCGGTGACGGCCGCGGATGGAAGTTGGGTTGGAGCGGGCCGCGATGACGTTACGAGCGAAGGTGGGGCGGTTGGAGGCGATGACGCGGCGGCGGGGCTCGCTGCGACAGGCCTTCGAGCGCCTGGGCTCCGGCCCCCGGGCCTCCCAGGACGCCTCGCGCGCGGACAACCACCTGCTGGAGGAGACGGTGCGCGAGCGCACCGCCGCGCTGGAGGCCGCCAACGCGAAGCTGTCCAGCAGCCTGGAGCAGCTGCACGCGACCCAGGCCCAGCTGCTCTTCGCGGACCGGCTCATCGCGCTGGGGCGCATCGCGGCGGGCGTGGGCCATGAAATCAACAACCCGCTGGCCTTCATCCTGAGCAACCTGGAGTACATCCACCAGGAGCTCCAGCAGAAGGAGCGCCTGTCGGAGCAGGACCGGCAGGAGATATTGGAGGCGCTGGCGGAGACGCGCGACGGCGCGGAGCGCATCCGGCTCATCGTGAGGGACCTGCAGACGCTGTCGCGCGCGGAGGACGTGGGCAGCGGGCCCGCGGAGCTGGCCGCGGTGGTGCGCACGGCGGCGAAGATGGCGATGCACGAGCTGCGGCACCGCGCGCGGCTGGTCGTGGAGTGCGACGGCGTGCCGCCGGTGCAGGGCAACGGCTCCCGGCTGGGCCAGGTGTTCCTCAACCTGCTGCTCAACGCGGCGCAGGCCATCTCCCCGGGCAACGCGGAGGCCAACGAGGTGCGCGTGGTGGCCCGCCCCGGCGGCCCCGGCCAGGTGCTGGTGGAGGTGCGCGACACCGGCTGCGGCATCGCGCCCGAGCACCGCGAGCGCATCTTCGACCCCTTCTTCACCACCAAGCCCCTGGGCGTGGGCACGGGCCTGGGGCTCGCGGTGTGCCATGGCATCGTCACCTCGCTGGGGGGGACCCTGACCATGGAGAGCACCCCTGGCCGGGGCACCATCTTCCGCGTGTCCCTGCCGGTGGCGGGCGCCTTCGTGCAGACGCCTCGCTCGCAGGCCGACTGGACCTGAGGCCCGCCCCTTCAGCCTCCGCCGGGCGGCGTCACGCCCAGCGCCCCCTGGAGCATCCCGCCCAGCACCTCGCGGAAGCGCGCATCCGAGGCCGCGTCCACGGGGCGGCCCAGCACGGGCAGCAGCACCTCGCGCGCGAGCACGAACCACTGCGACGCGCACAGCGCCACGAGCAGCGTCATGTCCACCATGTCGCGCGACGGCGGCGGCGCGCCCTGGGCGACAGCCACGCGGCCCGCCTGGAGCTCCAGCGCATCCGCCAGCAGCCTCAGCCCCTGCGCGCGCGCCAGCGGCATGTGCTCCGCGCGGCCGGTGAGCAGCGCCCACGCCATCAAGCGGCCATGCTTCTCCTGCTGGAGCACGGAGAAGAAGCGCTCCAGCAGCTCCCCCGCGCCCGGAGGCGTCCGCGCCGCGAGCAGGTGCTGGCGGAAGGACTCCGCCAGCAGCTCGTTGCGCCGCACCAGCACCTCGCGCACCAGCGCCTCGTAGGTGCCGAAGTAGTGCGTGACGAGCGCGTGGCTCACCCCCGCCGCCTTCGCCACCGCCTGGAGCCCCACCCGGTCCGGCCCCTGCTCCACGAGCAACGGCTCCGCCGCCTGGAGGATGGCCTCCCTCGCCTCCTCCGGGGTGCGCCGCCTGCGGGGCGAAGAGGGCTTCGCGGAACGACGGGGAGCGGTGCGCCGGACCGGAGCCCGGCCCGTGGGACGCCTGGGTGCCATCGCGGCCATCCTACCCACCGCGCGCGGCCATTCAACGCGCCGCTTCCGGCCCCGCCCCGGCTATTGTCAAACTTGACAACAAATCCCGACGGTCACTATCCATGGACCACCGGGCGCGCGTGCCCGGGGTGTGCTGGCCCTTGCGAGGTCCGTGATGCTGCCGCTTCATCCGTCCCTGCCGGTGTTGTTCGTGCTGGTGCTGGTCATCTCGGGGAGCATCAAGCTGCTGACGGTGACGACCGGGTGGCTGGTGTGGCGCACGCGGCTGGCGGAGCGCATCCGGGTGTACCGGCGGGAGCTGGCGAAGGGGCAGCTGCGCAGCGAGGCGGTGGCGGCGGTGGGCGTGGTGCTGACGGACGCGGTGCTCATCGCCACCTTCCGTTATTTCGCCGAACCGATGATGGGGCCCTTCCGCCTGTCCACGGCGCTCTGGTCCTACGCGTGGATGTTCGTGGGCTTCGAGGTGTGGTTCTACGTGACGCACCGGCTGCTGCACCTGCCGCGCTTCTACCGCTTCCACGCGCAGCACCACGTGGCGCAGGTGACGGAGCCGCTCACCGCGCTGTCGTTCTCCGTGGTGGAGCGGCTGGTGCTGATGAGCGGCGGGCTGGGCATCCACTTCCTGGCCCTCCAGCTGAAGCCCGGGACGCAGGTCGGAATCCTGGCCTACATGCTGACCAACTACGCCCTCAACGCCTTCGGGCACGGCAATTCGGAGTGGCTGCCCAAGCGCTTCGTGACGTCCTGGGTGGGCCGCGTCTTCTTCACGCCCACGTTCCACGCGCTGCATCACGCGCGCTACCAGGGACATTACGGCCTCTACACCGTGGTGCTGGACCGGTGGCTGGGCACCGCGTTCGACGACTACCCGCTCGTGCACGCCCGCGCCCGTGACGGTGCGGGCCTCACGCGCATCGGGGAGCGGCTGCCCGTCCCGCCGTCCGCGGAGGTCCCGGCCGTGCCCGAGGCGCGGCAGGCGCTCTGAGGTCCACCGGGCCCCGACGTCCCACGGTGGGCCGGGCCCCGCGCGGGCGTGGGCCGACGGACACTGGGCGCGGGTGGCGCGGCCCGGGAGGGATGGCATCCGGTGGGGCCGGACCTAGAATCGAGCGGTGCACTCCCAGCAGGACGTGATCATCATCGGCGCGGGGGCCAGCGGTACGCTGCTGGCGGCCTGTCTCTTGCGAGGGGCCCGTTCGCCCCTGCGCGTGGCCCTCGTGGAGAAGGCGGAGCGGGTCGGGCGGGGGGTCGCGTACTCCACCACCAGCGCGCGTCACCTGCTCAACGTCCCGGCCGGCCGCATGAGCGCCTGGGTGGAGGACCCGGAGCACTTCCTGCGCTGGCTGCGCGTGGACGCCCCGGACACGCTCCCGTCCGTGTTCGCCGAGCGCCGCCGCTATGGCCAGTACCTGGAGGCGGTGCTGAAGGAGGCGGCCGCGCGCGCCGCGCCGGGCGTCCAGTTGGAGACGCTGCGCGACGAAGTGACCGTGGTGGTGGACACGGCCAGCGGCGTCACGGTGTCGCTCGCGAGCGGCGCCCGTCTGGAGGCGCGCGGCGCGGTGCTGGCGTTGGGCAACGCGCTGCCCGCGGACCTGCGCGTGCCGGACGGCGGGCTGTACTCGAGCCCGCGCTACCACCGCTCGCCGTGGGCAGCCGGGGCGCTCGAGGGCATCCAGCCCGAGGAGCCGGTGCTGCTCATCGGCTCGGGCCTCACCATGGTGGACACGGTGCTGTCGCTGGGCGAGCGCGGCCACGTGGGGACGGTGCACGCGCTGTCCCGGCACGGCCTGCTGCCACACGCGCACCGCCCGGCTGGAGCGAAGGTGCCCGCCGCCGCGGAGCCCCTGCGGATCCGCGAGCTGCTGCGCTCGGTGCGCCGGGAGATGGACCGCTGTCGCGACGCGGAGGCGGCGGCGCACGCGGCCTCGCCCTCCGCGCCGGGCACGCCCCCCTTCAGCACGCTGCGCATCCGCGACGTGCTCCGCTCGGTGCGCCTGGAGGTCGACGCGCAGGTGGCCGCGGGCGCGGACTGGCGCGCGGCGGTGGACGCGCTGCGCCCGGTGACCACGCCCCTGTGGCAGCGGCTGACGGACGCGGAGCGACAGCGCTTCCTGCGCCACCTGCGCGCGCACTGGGAGGTGCACCGCCACCGCATGGCGCCGGAGATCAACGCCGCGCTGGAGGCGTGGCGACGGGATGGGCGGCTGGTGCTCCACGCGGGCCGCGTGCTCGACTTCCAGCTGGAGCCGGACGCGGTGGCGGTCCGCCTGCGCCCCCGCGGCGAGCGCGAGGCCCGGGTGTTGCGCGTGGGCCACGTCATCAACTGCACCGGCCCCGAGTCGAGCCTGTCCTCGCGCAGCCAGCCGCTGCTGCGCGGCCTGCTGGAAGCGGGGCAGGCTCGCGCGGATTCCCTGGGCATGGGGCTGGCCACGGCGCCGGACGGCGCGGTGCTGGATGCGCGCGGCCGGCCCTCGGCCCACCTCTTCACGATGGGGCCACCGCGCCGGGGCGACCTCTGGGAGACCACCGCCGTGCCGGAGATCCGCGCCCAGGCCCGGGAGCTGGCGGACCACCTGCTGCGCGGCCCCGGCATGTCCCGGACCGCCTCCGACCCGGCCCCCGCCGCGCCCCATTGAGCGGGGCCGCACGCCTGCCTGCCCGGTAGAGGACCTGACAGGCGCCATGACCTGGAGACCGGGCCCTGCCGACAGGCAGGCAACGGTTCACCCCAGCGGAAGGGTGTGGGGGGCGGGGATTCATGCGACATTCCGGGTCCCCCTCCTGGAGTGCCTCCCCCATGCCCCTGAAGCGCCCCCTCCCCGCACTCATGGGAGGCGTGTCCCTGTCCGTCCTCGCGAGCCTCGGGGCGGTGGCGTACCAACACCTGCGCACGGACGCGCTCGAAGCACGGCTGCTGCGCGAGGTGAACACGTTGATCCACGCGGAGCACCCGCGTCCGTCCCACGTCATCCCTTCGCGGCCTGGCACGTTCGGTGACGCCCTGTCGCCGCTGCTGCCCACGCTGCTCCGCCAGACCCACGACACGCCGGCCCCCACCGCGCAGGAGGCGGCGCTCCGCGAGGCGGTGACCGAGGGCCGCGCGCCGGTGACGGACCTCCCCGCCACGTGCCGCGAGGCGCTGGAGCAGGGCCGCCCGCTGATGCGGCAGGTGCTCGCCGCCACCCACTCGGAAGGGGGCGGCCTTCCGGAGGACCTGCGTCCCCTGTCCGGACCGGACATGTCCCGGCGCGACGCGCTGACCCAGGCCCTGCGGCAGGTGATGGAGCAGGCAGCGCTGGAGACGCGGCTCCAGGTGGCCCGGGGCGACGCGGACGGCGCGGTGGACACGTGCGTGGACGCGCTCGCGCTGGGCCGGGAGCTGGCCCTGGGCGGTGGGCTGGTGGGACAGCGGCTGTCCGCCCAGGGTTACGCGCGTACCTGGCGGGCCTGCGCGGACGCGCTCGACGCGGCCTCCCTGGTCCGCAAGCGCCGGGCGATCTCCCAGCTCACCCGGCTGCATGAAGGGTTCCCGCCGGTGTCGCTGACCCTGCACGAGGAGGCCGTCGCCTCACAGCTCGTGGCCTTCCGCGACCTGCTGTCCGACGACGCCCGCAGCCAGCTTCCGCCCACGTGGTTCGACGCGCCCCCGCTGCCGGGCGCCCTGTCGCGCCGCCACCAGTGGCGGCAGTGGGTGGAGGACGCGGACCGCCTGCGCGCCGTGGTGGATCAACCCTCCGAGGAGCGCCGCCGCGCGCTGGAGTCCCTGGACGCCCAGAAGGCCACGGAGCGCTTCCGCCACGCGGAGGCCCCCGCGGTGCGCCTGTCCCCCGAGGACGCCGAGGCGCTGGACCTGCGCGCGCTGCGCTCCGAGGCGCTCATCGCCCTGGCGGAGGTCGACGCGGCCCGGGCGGAGAAGGGCCAGTGGCCCCGCGCGCTGATGACCCGGACGACGTCGCTGGTGCTGGAGCCCGTGGACGACGCCCAGGTCGTCATCCGCTCGTGCGTGCGGGGCCTGACGCCCGAGGCGCTGCTCGTGACCGCGGACCGCCCGGCCGCGCTCCAGCAGGTCCGCGACCAGCCCTGACGCTCCGCACCGTTGGCGCCGCGCTCCGCCGACTCCGCGCTCCGCCGACGCCGCGCTCCGCCGACGCCGCGCTCCACCGACGCCGCGCCCGACTGGCGCCCCACCCGCCGACGCCGCGCTCCACCGACGCCGCGCCCGACTGGCGCCCCACCCGCCGACGCCGCGCTCCACCGACTCCGCGCCCGACCGGCGCCCCACCCGCCGCCCGGCCTCGTCTGGCGCGGCATCCCCCTGTCGAGGGGGACGGGCGTTGTACGATGCCGCCTTTCCATGGACGTCGTGGGAGGGAGCCGTCATGTCGTGGAAGCTGGTGCTGCTGGACGAAGTGTCGAAGGTGCTACCGGACGCGCCCCTGCAGGGCTCCGACATCCGCGTGGAGTTGCCGACCGCCAGCTACGCGCTGCCCGCCGGAGAGAAGCTGGGCGCCCTGACGTTCGCGTTCGACGTGTCGGCGCGAGGCTTCGTCGAAGGCTATGACGCCCCGGCGGACGTGGACGCGGCGGGCGTGGTGGGCGAGGCCCCGAGCGACCCGACGGCACAGCTGGCCCCGCCGCTCGTCTACGGCGGGGACGCGGCGTGGCTCAAGTACGCGGTGGAGACGCGCGTGAAGGCGGACGTCGGCGTCCCCCTGCCCTACGTGGCGCTCTCGGCCAACGGCGACGTGCGCGTGCTGCTGGCGGACTACCATCGGCACCCCCAGCGGATGAACGCGCGCGCCGCGCTGAAAGAGGACGCCCCTTCGCTCCGGCTGCCCCTGCTCACGTCGTCGCTGGACGCGCTGGGCGTGGGCGACGCCATCGCCTTCCAGGCGCGCGGCGAGCTGTCCGTCACCGCGACGCTGGACTGGACGGACGTCTACACGTCCAACCTCCAGACGCTGACGAAGCTGCTGTCCGCCAGCACCCTGCTCTCCTTCGAGGCCAAGGCGGGCGCCACCGTGTCCGCGAAGGTGAAGGTGACGGACGACTACGCCGTCATCTTCTCCCGGCCCGAAGCGGGCCGCGTGCGCGTGCAGGTGAAGAAGGCCGTGGCGCGCGAGGCGGGCGTGACGGCCGCCCTGCACGTGGAGGCCCGCCTCACCGATCCGGCCGCCCTCGTCACCCAGGTGGAGCGCGTCCTGGAAGGGCTCCTGTCGGTGCCGCTGGGCACCTTCGAGTCCCTGCTGACGAAGCTGGAGGCGCACGCCCTGTCGGAGAACGAGACGAAGGTGCTGCGCATCATCCTGGACCGGCTGGGCTTCCAGGAGCTGGAGGTCAACCTCACCGCGCTGCGCGCGCGCTGGGACAAGCTGCGAGCGGACACGCGCGCGCGCATCCAGGCCCTGGCCGAGTCGAAGTTCGAGGCGGGCTTCCGCTACGAATACCTGCGCATGAAGGAGCAGACCGCGCTCCTGTCCGCCGTGTGCACCGACGCCCAGGCGCGCGCCCTGCACCCGCTGCTGGTGACGGGGCGGATGGACAGCGCGATGCAGCGGATGCAGGCGGACGGCCTGACGCTGGAGCAGTGCCTGCTCAAGGAGGTCAACAAGGAGTCCAACGCGTGGGGCTTCTCCTTGAAGCTGGGGACGTGGGCGCTGGGCGGCAGTGACACGCGCGAGCTCACCCAGGTGGTGCAGCGCAACAGCCTGGAGAAGGAGGCGCCCCAGCGCATCTCGTTCCTGGGCGTGCGCTCCTACACCGGCGCGCTGCTCACGCCGTACTCGCACTGGACGGCGGACTTCAAGGCGGACATGGCGGAGCACCGCAAGTCGCCCACCGTGGCGGACTTCGACCTGGGCCTGTACCTGCTCCTGCGCCACGACGCGCGCAAGCAGGGAGACGACGACCTGCGGCAGGCCGTGGACGAGGCCATCATCTGGGGCGCGCTGGATGACGCGGAGGAGGAGGAGGTCCTCAAGCGCATCCGCGCCGCCGCCGCGGGACAGGCGTTCGAGACGCGCGTGGAGCTGAAGCTGGACAACCGGACGCTGCGCGACGTCATCACCCACGCGGCGGATCCCGACGCGCCCTCCGCCTTCGCCCGCGCGCTGGGACGGGCGCTGCCCTGGTACGCCGTGCCGTGCCGCGACCGCCCCGCCGTGCGCGAGTCGATCTACGCGCCCCTCTGGAAGTCCTACCTGGAGCAGAACTGGTCCGCGGCCGACGCGGCCAGGACGGCCGCCGCGTCCCTCAAGAACAACCCCCTCGTCGGACGCTTCGCCCACACCGAAGGGCAGCTGGGCGACGGGATGCTGACGTTCGCGGAGGTCATCCAGAAGAACCCCGGCACGGTGTCCAAGTGGCGCGACCTGCGCGCGGGACTCCTGGACCTGCGCAACAACGAGCAGCGCTCGCCCGCGGTCTTCAACGGCGCGTTCAAGGCCCTGTCCCAGTCGTGGGCCCAGTCCTTCCATCTCAAGGCGACCGGCGCGTTCTTCCTGGAGCTGGCGGCGCGCGGGGGCAACGGCCTGGCGACGGTGGAGCGCACCTTCACCGTGACGGTGCCGGGGGCGGGCACGAACCTCGTGTTCTCCAAGTCACGGGCCTGACGCCGGCGCGGGCGGTCCGTCGGGTTCCGCACGCTCGCCGGGCGTGCGGACGAAGCGTGGAGGAGCTGGTGGACGCGCACGAAAGGCGCCGCGTTGCCGCGCCCCGGGGGCATCACTAGATCCGAAGCCGCACGCAGCACGCCCCGGCAAGGAACCCCGCGCGATGATCGTCGGTCGGATGTTGTCCTGGCGGATCATCCTCCGCTACACGGGACGCCCCGTCGTCACCCACGTCATCGTCGCGCTGGCCATCGCCCTGGGCTACGAGGTGCTGGGCGCCAAGTGGCTGTCGGTCCCCGCGCTGCCGGTGTCGCTGCTC
The DNA here is from genome assembly GCF_009909145.1 of Corallococcus silvisoli. NCBI lineage: Bacteria > Pseudomonadati > Myxococcota > Myxococcia > Myxococcales > Myxococcaceae > Corallococcus > Corallococcus silvisoli. Next base: position 60,387 of record NZ_JAAAPJ010000001.1, on the reverse strand, counting down.
GCCGCGGCGCTGGGCGTGCTGCTCGCCTTCCGCAACAACTCCGCCTACGAGCGCTGGTGGGAGGCGCGCACCCTCTGGGGAGGGCTGGTGAACTCCTCGCGCACGCTCGCCCGGCAGGTCCTGACCTTCCTGCCCGCGCCCCGGGCCCAGCGCAGCGACGGCACCCCGGAGACGCCCTCCACCGCGTCGCGGCTGGTCCGGACGGCCGTGCAGCCAGACGGGCCCGCCCTGGCCCCCGCCTGGGCCAAGGTGGGTGACGGCGCCGTGCGCGACCACTCCGGCCGCGCGCGCGACCTGCGCGACCCGGACGCCCCCCGCCCGCATCTGGCCTCGTTCATCCACCCACCGTCGGAGTGGAACGCGCCCCGGGGCATCATCACCGGCATCACCGAGGACGCCCGCGAGCTGGTCTACGCGCAGATGGGCTTCGTGAACGCGCTGCGCTGCCACCTGCGGCGGCAGGACCCCTTCCCGGAGATCACGCCGTTCTTCCGCCCGTCCGTGCTGGAGGCGCTGCGCGGCGAGCAGAACGTGCCCGCCTCCATCCTGCTGTGGATGGGCACGCGCCTGCGCCGCATCTACAGCGACGTCCAGCACCCGGAGAAGGTCTACATGCGCGTGGCGATGGACAAGACGCTCTCGGACCTGACCGACCAGCTGGGCGCGTGCGAGCGCATCAAGAACACGCCCCTCCCCCGCCAGTACGACATCCTCCCGCGCGCCATGGTGCGCGCCTACCTCACCCTGCTGCCCCTGGGCGTCGTCGCGGACCTGGGCGTGCTCACGCCGCTCGTCACCGCCATCATCGCGTTCCTCTTCATCGCCCTGGACGCGGTGGGACGCGACGTGGAGGACCCCTTCGAGGATGGCGTCAGCGACACGCCCATGACGGCGCTGTGCCGCACCATCGAGATCAACCTGCGCCAGATGCTGGGCGAGTCAGCGCTGCCCCCGCCCCTCCAGCCGCGCAACGGCCTGCTGTATTGAAGGGCCGCCCTACTCCACCGCGGACACCTCCACCGTGCCCAGCCCGTCCACGGTGAGCCGCACCTGGTCGCCGGGCTTCATCAGGTAGGCGGCGGTGGCCGCGCCCGACAGCACCAGGCTCCCCGCGGGCAGCACCTGACCGCGCTCCGCCAGCAGCGCGCACAGCTGGATGAGGGACACCACCGGGTCTCCGGAGATGGCGTCCGAGCGCGCCTCGCCCTCCACCTTCCCGTTCACCTCCATGCGCATCTGGAGCCGCGTGAGGTCCAGGTCGCGCGGGCCGCGCTCCAGGGTGCCGGGCACGAACAGCGACGACGACGCGTTGTCCGCCACCACGTCCGGCAGGCTGAAGTACTTGAAGCCCACGAAGCGCGAGTCCAGCACCTCCATCGCCGCGAAGACGGCGTCGCACGCGTCCAGCACCTCGTCGCGCGTCACGGCCCCCTTCAGCTCGCGCGACGTGCGGAAGGCGATCTCCGGCTCGATGCGCGGGTGGATGCCCGCGCCCACGCTCACCGTCCCCCCCGCCCGCACGCGCATCCGGTCCGTGAGCACGCCGAAGATGGGCGAGCCCAGGTTCATCTGCTGGCGCTTCGCCTCCGACGTGAAGCCCATCTTCAGGCCCACCACCCGCTCGCCCTGGGCCTCGCGCAGCCGGATGCCCTCCGCCTGCACCGCGTAGCCGTCCGGCACGGACAGCTGGGGGTGCGCATGCGTCAAGGGAGGCACCTCCCGCCGCTCGCGCCGCGCCGCGTCCAGAATCCGAGCCAGGGCCACCACGTCCGCTGTCGAGGTCATGACGCGGAACATTTCCATGCCCGGCCCGCAATTCCACCAAGGATTCACCGGTGGAGCGGGTCCCGGAGTCGCTGGGAGGCGAACGACCGCGCAAGCGAGCGCCACCCGACGTCCAGCGCTCGGAATCCTGGAGGCGGTGGACGGGCGCGACATACATTGCCGCGCGTCTGCCCAGGAGGGAGCTGCCTTGGAAAAGGTCCTCAACTACATCGGTGGCGAGCTGGTGCCCGCGGCGGGCGGCCAGTGGCTGGACAAGCCGGAGCCAGCGACGGGCCGGCTGTACGCGCACGTGCCGGACTCGCGCGAGGCGGACGTGCAGTCCGCCGTGGAGGCCGCGGGCCGGGCCTTCCCCGCGTGGTCCGCGCTGCCCGCGGCGGAGCGCTCGCGGATGCTCCGCCGCGTCGCGGGCCTCATCCACGAGCGCCTGGACGCGTTCGCTCGGGCGGAGTCCATCGACACGGGCAAGCCGCTGGCGGTGGCGCGCACGGTGGACATCCCGCGCAGCGTGCTCAACTTCGAGTTCTTCGCGGACGCGGCGACGCAGTTCGCCAGCGAAGCGCACCCGATGGACGGCGTCGCGCTCAACTACACGCTGCGCTCGCCGCTGGGCGTGGTGGGCTGCATCTCGCCGTGGAACCTGCCGCTGTACCTGCTCACGTGGAAGATCGCCCCCGCGCTGGCGGCGGGCAACTGCGTGGTGGCGAAGCCGTCGGAGGTGACGCCGATGACGGCCTTCCTCCTGTCCCAGGTGTGCCGCGACGCGGGCCTGCCGCCGGGCGTGCTCAACCTGGTGCACGGCCTGGGTCCCCACGTGGGCGGCCCGCTCACGCGCCACCCGGACGTCAGCGCCATCTCCTTCACCGGCAGCACCCGCACCGGCGCGGAGATCGCCCGCGTCGCGGCGCCCGCGTTCAAGAAGCTCTCGCTGGAGATGGGCGGGAAGAACCCCAACGTCATCTTCGCGGACTGCGACTTCGACGAGGCGCTGGCCACCACGCTGCGCTCCTCGTTCGCGAACCAGGGGCAGATCTGCCTGTGCGGCCCGCGCATCTTCGTGCAGCGCCCCCTCTACGCGCGCTTCCAGGAGGCGCTGGTCGCGCGCACGCGGGCCCTCAAGGTGGGCGACCCGCTGGAGGCGGGCACGGACCAGGGCGCGCTGGTGTCGCGCGAGCACTTCGACAAGGTGATGGGCTACATCGCGCTCGCGAAGCAGGAGGGCGGCAGCATCCTCACCGGCGGCAAGCGCGCCAGCGTCCCCGGCCGCTGCGAGAACGGCTGGTTCGTGGAGCCCACGCTGGTGGAGGGCCTGACGCCCACCTGCCGCACGAACCAGGAGGAGATCTTCGGCCCGGTGGCCACGCTCATGCCCTTCGACGACGAGGAGGAGGTGCTGTCGTGGGCCAACTCCACGCGCTATGGGCTGGCGGGCAGCGTGTGGACGAAGGACCTGGCGCGCGCGCACCGGTTCGCCTCGCGGCTGCACAGCGGCATCGTCTGGGTGAACACCTGGATGCTGCGGGACCTGCGCACGCCGTTCGGCGGGGTGAAGGAGTCGGGCGTGGGCCGCGAGGGCGGCTGGGACGCGCTGCGCTTCTTCACCGAGCCCAAGAACGTCTGCATCAAGCTTTGACCCCAGGAGCGACACAGTGAGCGCTGGCGAGCGGATTGATTCGAAGAAGGCCCCGGAGCCCGTGGGGCTCTACCCGCACGCGCGCCGCGTGGGGAACCTCCTGTTCCTCTCCGGCGTGGGCCCGCGGGAGCGCGGCAGCAAGGCCATCCCCGGCGTGGAGCTGGACGCGCGGGGCGACGTCGTCTCCTACGACATCGAGACGCAGTGCCACTCCGTGTTCCGCAACGTGCGCTACATCCTGGAGGACGCGGGCTCGTCGTGGGAGCGGCTGGTGGACGTGACCGTGTACCTCACGGACATGAAGCGGGACTTCCCCACGTACAACCGGCTGTGGGCCGAGTACTTCAAGAACGACCCGCCGTGCCGCACCACGCTGGAGATCAACCGGCTGCCCACGCCCATCGCCATTGAACTCAAGTGCATCGCCACCATTGGAGACGAATGACATGGGCCGACTGACCCCCATCAACTTCAAGAAGTGGATCGACGAGCACCGCCCGCTGCTCAAGCCCCCGGTGGGCAATCAGCAGGTGTGGGCGGACCGGGACTTCATGGTCACGGTGGTGGGCGGCCCCAACTCGCGCACGGACTTCCACGTCAACGAGGGCGAGGAGTTCTTCTACCAGTTGGAGGGGGACATCACCCTGCGCGTCATCGACGAGGGGCAGGTGCAGGACATCCCCATCCGCGAGGGGGAGATCTTCCTGTTGCCCCCCAAGGTGCCGCACTCGCCGCAGCGGCCCGCGGGCACGGTGGGCCTGGTGCTGGAGCGCCGCCGCCAGCCGCGGGAGCTGGACTCGTTCCTGTGGCTGTGCCCGAAGTGCGGCGACAAGCTGTACGAGGAGTCCCTGCACGTCACCAACCTGGTGACGCAGCTGCCGCCGGTGTTCGAACACTTCTACGGCAACCCCGAGCACTGCACCTGCAAGCGGTGCGGCACGCAGGTGACGCGGGGTGGTGCGCCCCAGTGAAGGTCGACATCCACACGCACCTCCTGCCCCCGGAGCTGCCCCGCTTCGCCGAGCGCTTCGGCTACGGCGGCTTCATCACGCTGGACCACCACGCGCCGTGCCGCGCGCGGATGCTGCGGGATGACGGGAAGTTCTTCCGCGAGATCGAAAGCAACTGCTGGGACCCGAAGCAGCGCGTCGTGGAGTGCGACGCGCACGGCGTCCAGGTGCAGGTGCTGTCCACGGTGCCGGTGCTCTTCAGCTACTGGGCGAAGCCGCAGGACGGCCTGGAGGTGGCGCGCTTCCTCAACGACCACCTGGCCTCCGCGGTCGCCGCGGCGCCCAGGCGCTTCGTGGGCCTGGGCACGGTGCCGCTCCAATCCACCGACCTGGCGGTCAAGGAATTGGAGCGCTGCGTGCGCACGCTGGGCTTCGCGGGCGTGCAGATTGGCAGCCACGTCAACGACCTGAACCTCTCCGACCCGGCCCTCTTCCCCTTCTTCCAGGCGGCGAGCGACCTGGGCGCCGCCGTCTTCGTGCACCCGTGGGACATGATGGGTGAGGCGAAGATGGCGAAGTACTGGCTGCCGTGGCTGGTGGGGATGCCGGCGGAGGTGTCGCTGGCCATCTGCTCGCTCATCTTCGGCGGGGTGATGGAGCGGCTGCCGAAGCTGCGGCTCGCGTTCGCGCACGGCGGCGGCGCGTTCCCCGGCACGCTGGGCCGCATCCAGCACGGCTTCGAGGTGCGCCCGGACCTGGTCGCGGTGGACAACCCGGTGGCGCCGCGCGACTACCTGGGGCGCTTCTGGGTGGACTCGCTGGTGCACGACGCGGAGACCCTGCGCGCCATCGTGAAGCTGTTCGGCGCGGACAAGGTGGCGCTGGGCAGTGACTACCCCTTCCCGCTGGGCGAGGAGCGGCCCGGCACGCTCATCGAATCGCTGACGGACCTCTCCCCCCCGGTCCGTGAGCGGCTGCTCTATCGCAACGCCCTGGAGTGGCTGGGGCGCTCGCACGAGGACTTCGCACCATGACGGCCCCTGTCTACGAAAGCTCCGACGCGTTCGCGCACCGGCTGGACGCCGAGGATCCGCTGCGGCCGTTCCGCGACGAGTTCCTCCACCTGGCCGCCCCCTCCGGCGCGCCCGCCATCTACCTGGCGGGCAACTCCCTGGGGTTGCAGCCGCGCAAGGCGCGCAAGTACGTGCAGATGGAGATGGAGGACTGGGAGCGGCTGGGCGTGGAGGGCCACGTGCACGGCCGCCACCCCTGGCTCCCCTACCACGAGCTGCTGACCGAACAGGTGGCGCGGCTGGTCGGCGCGCAGCCCCTGGAAGTCGTGGTGATGAACACCCTGTCGGTGAACCTGCACCTGATGATGGTGTCGTTCTACCGGCCCACGCGCGAGCGCTACAAGATCCTGGTGGAGGGGGGCGCCTTCCCGTCGGACCAGTACGCGGTGGCGTCGCAGGCGCGCTTCCACGGCTACGACCCGAAGGACGCCATCATCCGGCTGATGCCGCGCGCGGGCGAGGACACGCTGCGCCCCGAGGACGTCCTGGAGGCGGTGGAGCGGCACGGGAAGGAGGTCGCGCTGGTGATGCTGGGCAGCGTGAACTACCTCACCGGGCAGGCGTTCGACCTGAAGGCCATCACCCGCGTGGCGCACGCGCAGGGCTGCAAGGTGGGCTTCGACCTGGCGCACGGCGCGGGCAACCTGAAGCTGTCGCTGCACGACGACGGGCCGGACTTCGCGGTGTGGTGTTCATACAAGTACCTCAACGGCGGGCCGGGCAGCCTGGGCGGCGTGTTCGTGCACGAGCGGCACGCGCACTCGCCACAGCTGCCGCGCTTCGAGGGCTGGTGGGGGCACAACAAGGCCACGCGCTTCGAGATGGGCCCCACGTTCGACCCGCTGCCCGGCGCGGAGGGGTGGCAGCTGTCCAACCCGCCCATCTTCCAGCTGGCGGCGCTGCGCTCGTCGCTGGAGCTGTTCGACAAGGCGACGATGGAGGCCCTTCACGCCAAGAGCGTGAAGCTGACCGGCTTCCTGGAGTTCCTGCTGGACCGGCTGCCCGCGGGGTTCGTCACCATCACCACGCCGCGCGATCCGAAGCAGCGCGGGGCGCAGCTGTCGCTGCGCTTCCGGGGCGAGCCCAAGCGGCTGCTCCAGCGGCTGGCCGCGGCCGGCATCCTCTGCGACTTCCGCGAGCCGGACATCATCCGCGCCGCGCCCGCGCCGCTCTACAACACGTACCTGGACGTCTTCCGCTTCGTGCGGACGCTGGAGGCCCATGCCCTCGAATGAGTCCAAGCTGACGGTGGTGGGGGCGGGGCTCGTGGGGTCGCTCCTGTCGCTGTACCTGGCCCGCCGCGGACACACGGTGGAGGTGCTGGAGCGCCGCCCGGACATGCGCCGCGAGACGCTGGACGCGGGGCGCTCCATCAACCTGGCCATCTCCACGCGCGGCCTGCACGCGCTGTGGCAGGTGGGGCTGGAGGAGGAGGCGCTGAAGCACGCCATCCCCATGCGCGGGCGGGTCATCCATCCGGTGCGCGGCGAGCTGGCGTACCAGCCCTATGGGAAGGACGACTCGCAGCACATCAACTCGCTGTCGCGCGGGTGGCTGAACCGGTTCCTGATGACGCGCGCGGAGGAGACGGGCCGGGTGCACCTGCGCTTCCGCCAGCGGGTGACGCACGCCGACCCGGCTGCGGGGAACCTGACGGTGCAGGACGAGGCCACGGGCGAGACGCGCGAGGTGCGGGACGCGGTGGTGTTCGGCACGGACGGCTCCGGCTCCGCGGTGCGGCAGGCCCTTCAGCCCCAGCCGGGCTTCCACGCGTCCCAGGAGACGCTGGGGCATGGCTACAAGGAGCTGACGATTCCGCCGGGCGAGGGCGGGCGCTTCCAGATGGAGAAGCACGCGCTGCACATCTGGCCGCGCGGTTCGTACATGCTCATCGCGCTGCCCAACGAGGACGGCAGCTTCACCTGCACGCTGTTCCTGCCGTGGCAGGGGCCCATGAGCTTCGCGGCGCTCCAGACGCCCGAGTCGCTGGAGGCGTTCTTCCAGGAGCAGTTCCCGGACGTGAAGGCGCTGATCCCCGGGCTGGTGGAGGAGTTCTTCTCCCGGCCCACGGGGCAGATGGTGACGGTGAAGTGCGCGCCGTGGCGCGTGGGCGGGCGCACGCTGCTGCTGGGCGACGCGGCGCACGCGATGGTCCCCTTCTACGGGCAGGGGATGAACTGCGGCTTCGAGGACTGCGTGGTGCTGGACTCGCTCCTGGAGGCGCGGCCGGACTGGGAGCAGGCGTTCGGCGCATTCGAGGCGCTGCGCAAGACGAACGCGGATGCCATCGCGGACATGGCGGTGGAGAACTTCATCGAGATGCGCGACAGCACCGGGGATCCGCGCTTCCTGTTGGAGAAGGGCGTGGAGAAGGTGTTGCTCAACGCCTTCCCGGGGGAGTTCGTCAATCGCTACACGCTGGTGAGCTTCAGCCGCGCGCCCTACCGGTTGGCGTACGAGGTGGGCACCATCGCGGGCGGCATCGTGGCGGAGCTGTCGCGGGCGCTGAAGCGCCCCGAGGACGTGGACCTGGACGCGGCGGCGAAGCTGATCCGCGGCCGGCTGACCCCTTTCATGAAGGAGCACGCGGATGGATTTCGGCTTGAAGGGTAGGCGGGCGTTGGTGACGGGCGCGTCGTCCGGGTTGGGGCGCGCCATCGCGCAGACGCTGGTGCAGGAGCGGGCGACGGTGGCGGTGTCGTCGCGCGGTGGGGAGAAGCTCCAGAAGGCGGCGAAGGAGCTGGGCGCGGCGCTGGCGGTGCCGTGTGACTTGACGCAAGCCGGGACGGCGCGCGAGCTGGTGCGCGAGGTGACGGAGAAGCTGGGCGGGCTGGACGTGCTGGTGGTGAACACGGGCGGGCCGCCGTCCGGTGGCTTCGAGGCCATCACGGGCGAGCAATGGCAGGCGTCCTTCCAGAGCCTGTGGCTGTCCACGGTGGAGGCGATTCAGGCGGCGCTGCCGGGCATGAAGGCGCAGGGCTGGGGCCGCATCGTGCTGGTGACGTCCACGGCGGCGCGTGAGGCGATGAACAACCTGACGGTGTCCAATGGCTTGCGCGCGGGCCTGCTGGGGCTGGTGAAGAGCCTGAGCAACGAGGTGGCGCCGTATGGCATCACGGTGAACGCGGCGCTGCCGGGCTACCACGCGACGGACCGGATGAAGGACCTGGGCCTGTCCGACGAGAAGGTGGCGCCGAACATCCCCGCGCGCCGGCTGGGGAGGCCCGAGGAGTTCGCGGCGCTGGTGACGTTCCTGGCGTCGGAGCCGGCCGCGTATATCAGCGGACAGTCCATCGCCTGCGACGGTGGAGCGCTGAAGGGCTTCTGAGGTGACGTCCGTGTCCTTCCGGGGGGAGGAAGGGGGCGCGGAAGAACAGTTCCGCGCCCCACGGTGTGCCCCCTGCTGAAGGGCCAGCCGTCCCGCGCTAGAGCCCCAGCACGGTCAGCGTCCCAGGCCCCGCCGCGGCCGTGAAGCCCAGGGGGCTCAGGCACTTCGTCAGGTCCAGCTGCGCCAGCGCCACCGTGTGCTCGATGAAGGCACCCACGAACCGGGTGCCGCTCGTGACCGTCCCGGACACCGAGGATACGGACGCGCCCGCCCGCGCCGTGATGACGGTGGCCTGGTCCACCGTGCTCGTGCTGCCGTCACTCCAGGTCACCGTGAAGCGGCCCGCGCTCCCATTCGACAGACACGAGACCAGGCCCGTCCCCTGGAAGTCGAAGCTCGCGTAGACCAGGTCCACCGGGAGCCCCACGCACGGCCCGAAGAGCGCCTTCTCCTCCGACGCCGTCTGACGCGGCGTCAGCGTCACCCCCGGCGTGAACTTCGAGACCGATGTCCCCACCGGACACGTCAACAGCACCGTCTCCGCCTGCGCCCCCGTCGCCATCACCACCGCCAACACCACACCCATCATCACCTGCCGCACCCCATCCAATCGCATCGCCGTTCTCCTCGTTCCCACATCGAAGCGCCGCGACTCCCATCGCGGCCCCGGATGGATGCGACCTCGCCACTCCCGCCGCCATCACCCCGCGGACACGGCCTGCTGCCCTCCAGTGCCTGACGCACCCGGCCAGGACTTCGCGGCCCTGACAGCAAAATCCAGTTCTTTAGGTCTGGTGGATTTCTCACGTTTTGCGACAGAGTGCGCCGCCTTCGCCGGGAGGGGCCTCAACGTGTCCAGTCGTGTCCGTGTCATCCGTGGGCTGTGGCTCATGGTCCTGCTGTGGGGAACCGGGGCGTTCGCCCAGGGCAACTCGGTCATCACCGGGACCCTGGTGAACACGCTCGACAAGCAGCCGCTGGCGGACGTCGTCGTCACCGCCACCTCGCCGCAGTTGCAGGGCGAGCGCACGGTGCTCAGCGACAAGACCGGCCTCTACCGCCTCCCGCAGCTGCCCTCGGGCACGTACACGCTGCGCTTCGAAGGCCAGGGCTTCCAGCCCTATGCGCGCACGGGAATCCTGCTGCGCATCGACCGGACCATCCGCTTCAACGCGGAGCTGGTCCCGGACACGCTGAGCCTGGACGTCGAGGTGGTGGGCTCGCCGCCCACGCTGGACGTGGGCTCCAGCGCCGCGGGCATCACCGTGGACCAGGAGTTCATCCGCAACATCGCCGTCATCCGGCCCGGCACCAAGGGCGCCGCGTCCCGCTCCTTCGAGAGCCTGGCGGAGCTGGCCCCCGGCGCCACCGAGGACCGCTACGGCGTGAGCATCAGCGGCAGCTCCTCACCGGAGAGCCAGTACGTCGTGGACGGCCTGTCCGTGAACGACCCCGGCGTGGGGACGCTGGGCACGCCCCTGTCCGTGCAGTTCGTGAAGGAGGCCAACATCATCACCAGCGGCTACATGCCGGAGTACGGCCGCTCCACCGGCGGCGTGCTCAACGTCACCACCAAGTCCGGCTCCAATGAATTCCACGGCTCCGTCTTCGCCAACATGGCGCCCGGCGGCCTCCAGGCGCCCGGAAGGGAGATCCTGCGGGAGGGCAGCGTCATCTCCGCGCAGGGCAGCGCCCACAACCTGGGAGACTTCGGCTTCGACCTGGGCGGCCCGCTGCTCAAGGACAAGCTCTGGTTCTACGTGGGCGTCGCGCCGTCCTTCAATCGCATCCAGGTGGACCGGCAGCTGAGCAGCTATGAGGTGTGCACGGAGGTGGACCCCGCCCAGGGCTGCTCCGCCGTGGGCGCGCGCCGCAAGGACCCCACCACCGGCTTCTCGCGGGTGACGCCCATCGACGGCAGCCGCGTCAGCCGCTTCGCGGACGAGCGCAGCATCCAGTACCTGGGCAAGCTCACCTACAACTTCAACCCGGACCACAGCCTCGCCGTCTCCATCTTCGGCACGCCGCGCACGTCCGGCGGCAGCGGCAAGTACTCCTTCAGCGACGACGGCGAGCCCGAGGTGTGCTTGAGCCTGTCATGCACCGCCTTCGTGCAGGGCGCCTATGAAGCCATCGCCACCCGGCGCAGCAACAGCACGCTGGACCTGGTGGCGAAGCAGACGTCGGCCTTCTTCGACAAGAAGCTGCTCGTGGACGCGACGCTCGGCTGGCACCACCAGGCGGACTCCATCCTCCCGTCGGACGGCTCGGGCCTGGGCTCCGGCGAGGGCCTGTCCGCGAAGTCCAACATCGCGTGGCGCCGCACCCGCAACCCCGGCTTCCACACCATCAACGAGTTCGAGACGCTGCCCGACCCCGACGCCTGCGGCACCACGCCCGCCGAACAGGCCGTGCGCTGTCCCGTCGCCGCCTACTCCACCGGCGGCCCCGGCACCATCAGCATCCAGCGGCTGGACCGCGTGCAGGGCAAGGTGCTGGGCACCTACCTGGTGGAGGCCCTGGGCCACCACATCCTCAAGGCCGGCGCGGACCTCGAGCGCATGAGCTTCTACAACAACCGCGCGCGCACCGGCCTCACGCCCTGGCAGGAGTGCACCGGCGGCGACTGCTTCTTCAGCCTCAACCAGTACGGCTACCTGGAGGGCCCGGACCAGCCCGTGTTCCTGGCCAGCAAGGAGGGCACCTCCACGTCCACCACCGTGGGCGGCTTCCTCCAGGACAGCTGGTCCATCCTGGACAAGGTCACCGTCAACGTGGGCGTGCGCTACGACGTGCAGACCATCTACGGCCTGGATGGACAGGTGGGCCTGCACCTGCCCAACCAGTGGTCCCCGCGCCTGGGCGTCATCTACGACCCGACGCAGAAGGGCCGCGCCAAGCTCTTCGCCAACTACGCGCGCTTCTTCGAGAACGTCCCCCTGGACATGGCGGACCTGTCCTTCCCCCAGCAGCAGCTGCTGTCCGCCACCTACGCGGCCCCTCCGTGCAACCCGTCCCGCGAGGGGTCGCTGCTCGTGGACTGCACCCTGGACGCCAACCGCCAGCCCATTGGCAACCGCGAGAGCCCCAACCAGCTCTGGGACGCGCAGGGCGGCGACCGCGTGCCGGTGGATCCGAAGATCCGCGCCCAGTCCGCGGACGAGTTCGTGCTGGGCGGTGAGTACGAGCTGCTGGCCGCCAGCCGCCTGGGCACCACGTACACCCGGCGCTACCTCAACGACGTCATCGAGGACATGAGCCGCGACGACGGCAGCACCTTCTTCCTGGGCAACCCGGGCAAGGGCTACTCCACGGACTTCCCGCTGGCGAAGCGCAAGTACGACGCCGTCAACGTCTACTTCCAGCGCAACTTCACGGATGGATGGCTCGCCCAGGCCAGCTACACGTGGTCCACCCTGCGCGGGAACTACTCGGGGCTGTTCCGCGCGGACACCGGCCAGCTGTCCCCCAACCTCACGCGCGACTTCGACCTGGTGTCGCTCACCATCAACCGCGAGGGCCCGCTGCCCGGCGACCGCACCCACGCGTTCAAGCTGTACGCCGCCAAGGAGCTGATCCTCACGTCGAAGACCCGGTTCGTGGTGGGCGGCAACTACCGGGCGCGCTCCGGCACGCCGCTCAACTACCTGGGCGCGCACCCGCGCCGCAGCGGTTCGGAGACGTTCATCCTGCCGCGCGGCAGCGCGGGCCGGCTGCCCTGGGTGCACGGCGTGGACGGCCACGTGGGCCTCGTCCAGGGGCTGTCCAAGGGCTACGCCCTCACGGTGTCCCTGGACGTGTTCAACCTCTTCAACTTCCAGCAGTACACGGACGTGGACCAGACCTTCACCTTCACGCGGGTGTACGCCATCGAGCAGGGTGGCACGCCGGATGACCTCACCGCCTGCCTCAGCGCGAAGAACCCCCACTGCAAGGTCATCTCCACCGCCACGGGCCTGCCCATCGGCGTGCAGGACATCAACCCCAACTTCAAGCGGCCCACCGCCTACCAGGCCCCGCGCTCCATCCGCCTGGGCGCGGAGCTGAGCTTCTAGGCCACCGCCCATGAGGACCCCCGCGATGAAGCTTCGATGGATGGCAATCAGTGCAGGGCTCGCGGCCGCCGCTGTCGCCGTGGGCGCGTGCGGCAGCGAACCGGAGCCCGAGTGCGTGGTGGCGCGCGCCGTGTCGGACGGCTCCACCGGCTCGTTCGCCGCGACGTACCAGCTCAAGGCCGGGCAGAACCCGGACCTGGTCTGCTCGCGGCTCAAGCCGGAGCCGCTGGGCCTGCAGAAGTTCTTCAGCCCCGCACCGGAGGCCCCCGACACGGTGGGCGTGCGCAGCGCGCGGCTGGGCAAGCTGCTGGAGGACTTCGCGTCCCGGTTGTCGGCGGACTCCACCGCCTCCGCCACGGCGGTGGGCGCCTTCGCGTCCCCGACGCCCGGGGCGGACCACTTCTGCTCGGTGCCGGAGCTGACGCCCACGCGGCTGGAGGTGGCCGCGGCCCAGGCGTCCGACGGCGGCGTGCTGCCCGCGCAGGAGTACGGCTACGCGTGGAGCCACCTGCGCATCTACAACACGCCGGAGATTCCGGGCACGCAGTTCACCGCGGAGCTCGTCTACACGGAGAACGGCTGCACCGCCGCCTACGACGTGAAGGGCATCTGGCCCGTGGTGAAGTGCCAGAACAGCAAGACGAAGCTGCCGGACGACACGCTGTGCGACCCGTACGCGGACTACGACGCGGGCCGGCTGCGCGGCTCCGGCATCAACCCGCTCTTCCCCGTGAAGTGCGACCCGGACGCGTTCATCTGCGTGCTCACGGGTGAGGTCCCGTCGGCGCCATGAGGCCCTGACCTCCGGGGCGCAGCGCCGCGGGCAGGTCCCGGAAGTCCTTCACCAGCCAGTCCGGCTTCTCCCGCGCCAGGACGTGGCGCGGGAACGAGGTGGCCACGGCGACGCACGCCGCGCCCGCGGCCCGCGCGGCCCTGAGGCCCGCCACCGCGTCCTCGAACACCACGCACGCCTCGGGGGCGACGCCCAGCGCGGAGGCCGCCTTGAGGTACACCTCCGGATGCGGCTTGCCCCAGGTGACGTCCCGGGAGGTCACGCGCACGGGGAACAGGTCCTCCAGCCCCACGCGCTCCAGGGCCAGCTCCGCGTTCTCCGCCAGGGCGCTGGTGCCCAGGGCCCAGGGCACTCCGGCCTGACGCAGGGAGCGCAGATAGGCCTCCACCCCGGGGACCGCGACCACCGGCTCGTGGGCGAGCAGGCGGTGGAAGGCCCGCTCCCGGTCGTTCGTGAGCGCCTCCACCTCCTCGTCGCTCAGCTGCGTGCCGAACCACGCGCGCAGCGTCTCGCCCGCCCGCCGCCCGTTGGTGGCGAGCAGCTCCTCCCGCGTGGGCGCGTAGCCCCGGTCCCGGGAGAACTCCTCCCAGACGCGGTAGTGCAGCTCGGTCGTGTCGATGACGACGCCGTCCAGGTCGAACAGGACGGCATCGAAGAGGGCGCTGTTCGAGGTCGATGGGGACATGGAGTTCGGGCTCTCTCGAAGATCCACACGGCGGACGGTTCAACACTATTCACGGGGTGGGGCGCGGGCGCGCTCCTCGCCCCCACGGGCCTGGGCCCACCGGACGGGCAGCCATGGGGAAGCCCCCTGGCCGGTCCCACCGGAAAGGACCATCCCCAATGAAGCAGAAGGAGGGAGGCAACCCGCCTGGTGGGCCCAGGTGCAGCCAGCCCGTTGTAGGCTTCCCCGGAGGTCCATGCCGCCCAAGAATCCCGCCGAATTCTCGACGACCGCCGTCCGCACGCACGGAACGCCCTCGCAGACCGCCCAGGCGGTGCCCGCGTTGACGCTCATTGGCCATGCCCAGCCCCAGCGCGTGGGGGAACGGCTGCTGCTGGAGGGGCTGCTGTCGGGGGAGCGCGCGGTGGAGCTGTCGCGCAACGCCCCGGACTTCAGCCGCCCGGGTGGCGTGCTGTCGCTGCCCCTGGGGGACCCGTTCCTGAGCCGCACGCCGGTGCGCTTCGAGGCGGGGACGCGTGGCGGGGTGCGGCTGCTCGTGCCGCAGGATGGGACGCCCGTGCTGGTGGGCGGAGAGCCGGTGCGCGGCGGGCGGGAGTTCCCGGCCGAGGCGCTGGTCGCGGGCGTGCCGCTGGTGCTGGCCGGGCGCGTGGCCCTGCTGCTGCATCAGGCCCGCGCGCGCGGCCCCAGCCCCCAGGGCGCGGCGGAGCTGGCGGCGCTGGGCATGGTGGGCGACAGCGAGGGCATCGTCCGCGTGCGCGAGGACGTGCTGCGCGTGGCGGACCTCCAGGTCCCCGTGCTGGTGCGGGGTGAGACGGGCACGGGCAAGGAGCTGGTGGCGCGCGCGCTCCATGCGCACAGCCCCCGCCGCGCCGGCCCCTTCGTCAGCGTCAACCTGGGCGCCCTGTCCCGGGACCTCATCGCCGCGGAGCTGTTCGGCGCGCTCCGGGGGGCCTTCACCGGCGCCACGCGCGACCGCGACGGCTTCTTCCGCGCGGCCCACGGCGGCACCCTCTTCCTGGACGAGGTGGCCGAGGCGCCCCCGGAGGTCCAGGCCGCGCTCCTGCGCGTGCTGGAGACGGGCGAGGTGCACCCCGTGGGCGGACACGCCCCCGTGCGCGTCGACGTGCGGCTGGTCACAGCCACGGACGCGGACCTGGAGGCGCGCATCCAGGACGGCCGCTTCAAGGCGCCCCTGCTGCACCGGCTGGCGGGCTTTGAAATCGTCGTGCCCCCGCTGCGCGAGCGCCGCGCGGACATCGCGTCGCTGTTCCTCCACTTCGCGCGCCAGGAGCTGGAGTCCACCGGCGAGGCGGAGCGCCTGACGTCCGCGGACGCACGGGCCGAACCGTGGCTGCCCGCGTCCCTCGCCGTGCGGCTGGTGCGCTCCGCGTGGCCCGGCAACGTGCGCCAGCTCCGCAACGTCGCGCGGCAGCTCGTCATCGGCAGCCGGGGCCTGCCCGGGCTGCGCGTGGACGCCCGGCTGGAGCAGGCGCTGGACGCGGACGCCCTCCCCATCCCGGGGCAGGTCCTGCCCGTGGACGGGGGCGCTCCGGCGGCGGAGAACACCCCGGCGGGGGTCCGCACGCCCGCGCGGCGCAAGCCCGCGGACGTGAGCGAACAGGAGGTGCTGGAGGCCCTGCGCGCCTGCGCGTGGGACCTGAAGGCCACCGCGGACTGGCTGGGCATCCCGCGCTCCTCCGTGTACGTGCTCATCGACAAGAGCTCGCTGCTGCGCACCGCGCGCGACCTGAGCCCGGAGGAGATCACCCGCTGCTTCCACGAATGCGAAGGCGACCTGGACCGCATGGTGCAGAAGCTGGAGGTCTCCCGCCGCGCGCTCCAGCGGCGCGTGCGCGAGCTGGGCCTGGAGGGCACCTGATCCGACGCGTCAGCCCTGGTCGGTGACGTGTCACTGACACGTCAGTGGACATGTATCACCTGTCTCATGCGTGTCTCACGCATGAAACACGCAGGGGCGCCGTAAAAGCATGCGCTCTGGTACGGGCGCTGCAATGCTCGGGGGCACCATGGCAAACATCACCATTGATATCTCCACGACCCCCGTCACCTATCTCCCCGGCCCGGAGGTGAAGCACGGCGACACGGTGGTCTTCACCCTGGGCACCGCCACCCTCCTCAGCGCCACGGTGACGTTCCCCCGCGGCAACTGCCTCACCACGCCCGGCCCGTACGACCTGGGAGGCGCCACCCTGGCGACGTCGCCGTTGACCGTCTCCGCCACGGCGCCGCGAGGCACCTACGACTTCGACGTGGTCTCCAACGATGACCGGGAGCTGAACACCCGGGCGAACCACCGCCATGAGTGGGACCGGAAGAACGGCGGCATCGAAGTGACCAGTGACCCGCCGACGGAGTTCCTCCGCTAGGCGGGCCCGACACGTCAGCCCCGGACCGTGACGTGCCATTGACGCGTCCGGGCGCCCGTGTCACCTGCCGCACCTTTGAAGCACCCGGCGCCCGTACTGGCATCCTCGCTGGTACGGGCGCTGCAATGCTCGGGTGCACCATGGCAACCATCACCATCGATGTATCGGCGACCCCCATCACCTACGACCCGGGCCGGGAAGTGAAGCATGGCGACGAGGTCGTCTTCGAGCTGGGCGCCGGCCCCACCGCCAGCGCCACCATCACGTTCCCGATCGGCTCGTGCTTCACCACGACGGGCCCGTACAGCCTGGGCGGCCACATCCTGCGGACGGACCCGCTGACCGTCTCCCCCACCGCGCGCCGGGGCCCCTACCTCTTCGACGTGGAGACCCGCGATGGCGCGAAGGAGGACGCCGCGCGCGCCCACCCCCACGAGCGGGACCGGAAGAACGGCGGCATCGAGGTGACCAGCGATCCGCCGGAGGAGTTCCTCCGGTAGGCCGTGCTCAAGGCTCCCGGGCGTCCGCCGCGCGCTCCCGCACCGGGGCGCGCGCGCCGTCGCGGAGCTTCAGCAGACCGTCCCTCACCTCGCGAGCCCGGACCCACCGGGGACGGGCCGCCACCACCGCTTCAGCCAGCTCCAGCCCCCGCGCCACCCCGGCGGTCGCGTCCCGCCCCTCGCCCAGGCGCCACCGGGCCCACGCGCCGTGGAGGTCCGCCGCCGCCAGCCGGTACTCCAGCCGGGGGTCGCGCTTCAGGGCCTCCTCGAAGGACTGGGCCGCGCGCGCGAAGTCCCCCTCCGCCTCGCCGTGGCCACGCGCCGTCCAGCGCGCCCGGAGGCTGTCGGCCTCCGCCAGGTAGCGCCACGCATTGCCCAGCCGGGGGTTGAGTTCGCGCGCCCGGCTCAGCGCCGTGTCCGCCTTCGTGAGGTCCGCCGCGGGGTCGCGCCCCTGGAGCAGCGCCCACTGCGCCTGACGCACCCACGCCTTGCCCAGGTTCGCCAGCAGGTCCGCGTCGTCTGGCAGCCGCTTCAGCGCCTCCGAGTAGTCGTCCACCGCGGCGCGCAGCGCGGTCCCCGGGTCCGCGCCCTTCTCCAGCAGCAGCTCCGCGCGGAAGACCTCCCACTCCCCCAGGTTGTTGAAGGCGAAGCCCTGCGTGGGCGCCAGGGCGCGGGCCCGCTCGAAGGACGCCCTCGCCTCGTCGAGCAGGGCCTTCGTGTCCCCGCCCTCCTCCGCGCGCAGCTCCGCCTGCCAGAACACCGCGGAGCCCAGGGCGTTGTGGAGCGCGGGCTGCTTCGCGTTGAGCGCCAGCCCCTGCCGGTACAGCGACAGGGCGCGCTCCAGGTCCACGCCCACGTCCTCGCCCTTCAGGTAGCGGGCGCGCGCGAGCTGTTCGGCCACCTCCGCGCCGTTGAAGCAGGCCCCGAAGTTGTCCGGGTTGAGGGACAGGGCCCGGGTCAGCGCGCTGTTCGCGCGGCGCAGGTCCCCCGCCGCGTCGGGGGCGTCCGGCGCGTCGGCCCGCTTGCGGTACGCGACCCCCAGGTTGATCCACGTGTAGGGCTGCTGCTCGCTCAGCTTGAGGGCCGCCTGGTACGCGTCGATGGCCTTGTCCAGCAGGGGCAGCACGTCCCCGCCGCGCGCGGCCTCCGCGTCCGCCTGCCCCTGCCACGTGAGGCCCAGGTTGGCGTGGTAGGCGTAGTCGCGCTCCTCGGGGCGCAGCTGTTCGAAGGCGGCGACGGCGAGCCGGAACTGCTCGCGCGGATCCTGTCCGTGCATCAGCTGGTGGCGCGCCCACAGCCGGTACGTGAGGGCCCGCTCCAGCGGGACGCGGTCGCTCGTCGTGGCCACGGCCTCCGCGGCGCCGAGCGCGGCCAGGGCCTTCTCCAGGAGCGCCTCCACGCCCTCCCCGCCCTGGATGATGCGCTGCTCCGCGAGCCGGCGGTGGAAGCGCGCCACCAGCACCAGCGAGCGCGCGTGGTCCGGCGCGGCGGCGAGCGCGCGCGACAGCGCCTCCAGGCCGCGCTCGTAGTGCGGCAGGACATGGCCCTCGCCGTACAGCTCCATCACCAGCGCGGCCAGCTCCAGCCGGCCCAGCACCGAGTGCACGACGGGCTGGCTCTCCGCGGTGGCGACCGCGGCGGAGTACGCCTCGCGGCTCAGCGCCAGGTCCGCCTGCGAGCCCGCGCGGTCGCCGCCATTCCACCGGCGCATGGCTCGCGCGAGCAGGATGTCGCCGCGCAAGAGCGGCGCTTCGTAGAACCACGGCGCCTGCGTTCCGGGCGCGTCCAGCAGGGCCAGCGCCTCCTCCGGGCGGTCCTCGTAGAAGGCGAACAGGGCCTGCACGAACGAGGGCGGCGCCGGCACGTCCGGCCCCTCCGCCTGACGCAGGTACGCGAGCGCGGGGTCGCGGTAGCGTCCGTTCAGCTCCTTCAGGCGGGCCTCGCGCTGCTCGGGGGCCCGGCGCTCCACGTCCAGCAGCAGCTGTTCGCGGTAGAGGTGGCCCAGCACCTGCGCCAGCGCCCACGCCACGCGGGGCTCGCGGTAGCCCAGCGCCCACGCGGACTCCAGCCGGGTCCGGGCGCCGTCCAGGTCATCCAGCGCGAAGAGGGCGCGACCCAGCGCGTACTGCCCGGGCCCCTCCGCCTGCACGCCCGCGCGGCGGATCTCCTCCTCCAGCGAGGCCATGCTCGCGCGCAGGGCCTTCCGGTCCTCGCGCGTGTCGTGCAGGCGCGACAGGGCGGAGTAGCGCGCGGAGGACTCGATGCGCTCCACGCGCTCGGTGAACGCCCGGGCCAGCCGCTCGCGCTCCGCCACCTCGGCGCGCGCCAGCTCCGCCTGCGTGAGCGCTCCGGCCACCACCGCGACCACCACGCCGCCCAGCGCCAGCAGCGCGCGGTGCTTGCGGACCTTCTTGCGCAGCCAGTAGCGCGCCCCGTGGCGCGCGCGCACGGGCTCGCCCGACAGGAAGCGCTCCAGGTCCTCGGTGAAGGAGCGCACGGAGTCGTAGCGGAGGGCCCGCTCCTTCTCCAGGCACTTGAGGACGATGGCCTCCAGGTCCTCCGGGATGTTCGGCTCCAGGGCGCACGGGCGCAGCGGCGCTTCGGATTGGAGCCGCGCGAGGACCTGCTTCTCCGTGTCGCCGGTGAAGGGCGGCTGCCCGGTGAGCAGCGCGTACAGCGTCGCGCCCAGCGCGTAGACGTCCGCGCGGCGGTCCAGCCGGTGGCCCTCGCCCCGGGCCTGCTCCGGCGGCATGTAGTGCGGCGTGCCCAGGATGGCGTTCGGGTTGGCGCCCTGTTCGCGCCAGTCCCGCGCGAGTCCGAAGTCCATCACGAACGGCAGGAAGCCGCCGTCCTCCGTGCGCTCCACCAGGATGTTGCCGGGCTTCAGGTCGCGGTGGACCAGCCCCACGCGGTGCGCCGCGTGCACGCCCTCCGCGGCCTGGCACAGCACCCACACCCGCTGCTCCAGCGTGAGCGTGTTGGAGAGGTGCCCCAGCGACGGGCCCTCCACGTAGCGCATGGCGATGAAGGCCTGCCCACGCACCTCGCCCACTTCGTAGACCTCGCACACGCGCTCGTGGCGCACGCGGGCCTGGGCCCGGGCCTCCGACAGGAAGCGGCGGGCCAGCTCCGGGTCCCCGTCGCGCACGAACTTGAGGGCCACGTTGCGGCGCAGCAGCGGGTCATAGGCCAGGAACACCTGCCCCATGCCGCCCTGCCCCAGGAAGCGCACCGGCTCGTAGCGGTCCCAGCCGGGCACCGGGAAGGAGGGCACCGCCTCCGCGGCCAGCGCCGACGGGGGCGAGGACGACAGCGTCGGAGCCTCGATGGCGCCCCCCCGGTCCGTGCGACCCCGGCCCAGGTCCTGCCGCAAGAGGTCCAGGGTGTGCTCCGTCAGCCGGCCTCGCTCCTTCAGGAGCTCCAGGGGCCCGCGGTGAAGGCGGAGGGCTTCCTCGCGCAGGGCCGCCGCCTCATCGGAGGACAAGAGCCCTTCGTCCAGCGCGAGGAGGACCTCCTCCTCATACGACTCCTGATGGCCTGCCCCGTGCACGGACGGAGCATACGGGGAAGGCCGGGGAACGCGGGAGCACCGCCGGAAGGGTGCCCATGGAAGGGGGCGAGGGGGCGCCCCCAGGGGGACTC
Source organism: Corallococcus silvisoli (assembly GCF_009909145.1). NCBI lineage: Bacteria > Pseudomonadati > Myxococcota > Myxococcia > Myxococcales > Myxococcaceae > Corallococcus > Corallococcus silvisoli. The sequence continues at coordinate 39,559 of NZ_JAAAPJ010000001.1, read as the reverse complement.
GGGCAACCCCTCCGGCGGTCTCCGCGAGACGCTATGCGACCTGTCGCCGACGGCGGCGCAGCCCCGGCACCCCCAGGAGGCCCAGGAGGGCCAGCCAGGAGGCATCCGGCGCGGCGCTGCACCCGCCACCCGCGAGGGCGCGCGTGTTCGTCACCGTCCACGTGTGCTCCGCGGGCGAGGTATCCGTGTTGCCTACCCCGTCCACCGCGCGCACGCGCAGGGTGTGCTCCCCTGGCGCCACGGTGTAGCGGTCCTGGCACGGGACCCAGGGGCCCCCATCCAGGCTGCACTGGAACGTCGCGTCCGCGTCGGAGGAGCCGTACTCGAACTCCGCCGTGCGGCTGGAGGTGGTGGGCGCCGGGCCCTTCACGATGAAGGTCTCGGGGGCCTGGGTGTCCACGATGAACGGCAGGGTATTGGACACGGGGCTGGTCCCACCGAACGGGGTCTCCGCCGTCGCCGTCACGGCGTGCGGGCCCTGCGCCAGCGGCGCCGTGGGCACGCAGCTCCAGGCGCCCGCCGCGTCGACGGTGGCGGTGCAGAGGACCGTGGTGCCTTCGCGCACCGTCACCTGGCTGCCGGGCTGGCCGGTGCCGGAGATGGCGGGCGTGGCGGTGTTCACGGTGCTGTTCGCCGTGGGGCCCGCGATGACCGGGGCCTGGGGCGCGGGCTCCTGGCCGAGCACGAAGTCCACCGGCGTCCCGTGCTCCGTGGCGCCCAGCACCGTGGAGGTGACGGTGGCCGAGTGGTCGCCATCCGCCACACCGGAGAGCGTGCACGTCCACTGGCCGCGGTCGTCCGCGATGGCGGTGCACGCGGGCGTCGGGGAGCCATCCACGTAGACGGACACGGACGCGCCCGGGGACGCGGTGCCGCCGATGTCCGGCCCCGTGCCGCCGCCCTGCGTCGGGTGGGTGATGGCGGGCAGCCGCTGGCAGATGGACAGCGCGTCCACGCGGTAGATGACCTCCGTGTCGGAGTTGTTCCCGTTCGCGCAGTCGACGTCGATGAGCGCCACGCGCACGTCACCCGAGGCCGCGTCGAAGTCCCGGCGCTTGCCGAAGCCCTGCGCCACGGCCTCCTGGAAGGAGGCGTACGCGGGCTGGCTGTAGCCCAGCGAGAAGCCCTGCACGCCCGTGCCGGGGTTGGACTGCGCCCCGAGGATGCCGGGGTGCCAGGACGCGCCGCCGGAGTACTGCACCGCGCCGGAGACATAGGCCATGCGATAGCGGCCCGGCACGGTCAGCTCCGGCCGCGCCGCGCCCGGCGGGAGGACGGGCATGTTGATGTTGGACACGTTGGTGCAGTCCGCGCGCCCCAGCCGCGAGTAGAAGACGTGCACGTCGCGGTTCTTGCAGCCGGACCCCACCTCCACGGTGCACGTGGCCGAGCAGCCATCACCATTCGCGGTGTTGCCGTCGTCGCACGCCTCGGCGGCCGCGCGGACGCCGTCGCCGCACGTCACCGCGCACGCGGACGGGTTGCTGCCCGCGCAGCTGTAACCCGCCTCGATGCCACAGGCCGCGTCGCAGCCGTCGCCGTTCGTGGTGTTGGCGTCGTCGCACTGCTCGCCCTCGTCGAGGAAGCCGTTGCCGCACACGTCCGCCGCCACGCACAGCTGGGTGTTGGGGTTGCAGGCCCCCTCGCAGACGTTGGACGCGGTGCACGCCTGGCCCACCTCCAGCAAGCAGCGCGGCGAGCAGGTGTCGCCGCCCACCAGGTTGCCGTCGTCGCAGACCTCCGCGCCCGCGCGGATGCCGTCGCCGCACGTCGTGCCGCAGAGGCTGGGCGCGCCGCTGCACGTGTAGCCGCTCTCCACCGTGCAGGCGCTGGTGCAGCCGTCGCCGTTGACGGCGTTGCCGTCGTCACACGTCTCGCCGGGGTCCACCACGCCGTTGCCGCAGGTGTTGAAGCACGCGGTGCCGGGCGCGGGGCAGCTCCAGCCCGGCTCCACCGCGCACGCGGTCGAGCAGCCGTCGCCATTGACGGCGTTGCCGTCGTCGCACGCCTCGGCGCCCGCGCGGATGCCGTCGCCGCAGAGGGTGACGCAGGTGCTGGGCATCCCCGAGCAGCTCCAGCCCGGCTCGACACGGCAGCCGTTGGAGCAGCCGTCGCCGGACTGCGTGGCGGCGTCGTCGCAGGTCTCGCCCGTCTCCAGGGTGCCGTTGCCGCACGTCTGGGCGCACACGGAGGGTCCCGCCGCGGGCGCGGTGCAGGCGTAGCCCGTCTCCACGCGGCACTCGGTGGCGCAGCCGTCGCCCGACACGAGGTTGCCGTCGTCGCACTGCTCACCGGGGTCCACGTTGCCGTTGCCGCAGGTCTTCGCGCAGGGCTGGCCCGGCGCGGCGCAGGCGTAGCCCGCCTCCAGGGTGCAGGCGTTGGAGCAGCCGTCGCCCAGGGTGGTGTTGCCGTCGTCGCACAGCTCGCCCGGGTCCAGCACGCCGTTGCCGCACAGCGGGGCGCAGGTGGACGGGGCGCCGGTGCAGGCGTAGCCGGACTCGATGCGGCACGACGCCGAGCAGCCGTCGGAGTCGTACGTGTTGCCGTCGTCGCACTGCTCCCCGGCGTTGATGACACCGTCGCCGCAGGTCTTCACGCAGGCCTGCCCCGGCGTGGGGCAGGCGTAGCCGGCCTCCACGCGGCAGCTCGCGTTGCAGCCGTCGTTGGCCTGGGTGTTGCCGTCGTCGCACTGCTCGCCCGGGTTCAGGTTGCCGTTGCCGCACGTCTTCGCGCAGGCGCTGGGCTGGCCCGCGCAGCCATAGCCGGGCTCGATGCCGCAGGTGGCGCTGCACCCGTCGCCGTTGGCGCTGTTGCCGTCGTCGCACTCCTCGCGCGGGGAGATGACGCCGTCGCCGCAGTGGTCGTCGAACGCGTCCACGAAGAGGTAGCGGAAGGCGTTCGGGGGCGAGGCCGCGTTCTCGTTGCACAGCTCGATGCGGTTGATGCCCGCGTGCCAGGGGGCGCTGGTGCCGAACTCGCGGAAGATGTTCTTCTGCCAGGGCTGGCCCGGAGGCTCGCTCACGGTGACGGGGGTCACGGACACGCCGTTCACCTTCGCGCTGTCGAACGCGTTGTCATTGAAGGTCGCCAGGCGCAGGCGGAACTGGGAGATGGTCGTCGTCGAGGGGACGAGGAAGTCCTGGTAGACGCACGTCTGCGCGCCCTTGGGCGACATGAAGCGCGCGGTCTGCATCTCCAGCGGCCAGTCGTTGGCGTTGCGCACGCCGGTGTCCGCGCCGGTGGAGGTGCCCGCGTAGAACCAGTGCGAGTCCACCCCGCCCGTGGGCAGGCGGCGGTTGTGCGCGTCCACGCCGGTGTTGAACACCGCCACGCCCGCCCTCACGCAGCGGCTGGGGCTGCCCGCGCAGGCGAAGCCGGGCTCCACCTCGCACTGCCGGCTGCACCCGTCGCCCTCGAAGCGGTTGCCGTCGTCGCAGACCTCCTGCGCGAAGGACGGGTACTGGCGGTTGTCGAACGTGCCGTTGCCACACAGGGACAGGTCGCACGTGGCCGAACAGCCGTTGCCGTTGTCCACCGTGTTGCCATCGTCACACAGCTCGCCGGAGTCGGTGACGTTGTTGCCGCACAGGCTGGCCAGCGAGCACGGGTTGCCGGGCACGTTGCACAGGTAGCCCGGCTCCACGGTGCCGGTGGACGAACAGCCGTCCCCGCTCACCGTGTTGCCGTCGTCGCACTGCTCGCCGGGCTGGAGCCGGCCGTCGCCCATGAGCGCCGACGACTGGCGCGCGAGGACGGGCTCGGGCGTGGAGGGGTGCGAGGGGTTCGACTCGCACCCGCTGAGGAGGAACAGCGAACACAGGGCCGCGGCGCTGAAGCCCGCGCGCAAGGCCATGCGTGCCGTCTGTCCCCGGAAGAGGGAATCCATCACGGTCATGAACATGAAGGGTCTGCCTTACTTCTGAAGGGTTTCCGGGGAAGAGGAGGAGGCCGGCGCCGTCTGGACGCCTTCGGCCTCTCCGATGATCTTGAACTCGACGCGGCGGTTCTTCGCGCGTCCGTCCGCCTTGGCGTTGTCCGCGATGGGCTGCGTGGGCCCGAAGCCCTTCGCCTCCAACCGCTCTCGCTGCACGCCCTTGCCCACGAGGTAGTCCACCACCGCCTCGGAGCGCCGCTGGGACAGGTCCAGGTTGTACTGGGCCTTGCCGGTGTTGTCGGTGTGGCCCTCGACGCGCACCTTCGCGATGTCCGGATGGGACACGAGGATGGCCGCGACCTTGTCCAGCACGGCGTTGCTGCGCTTCTGGATGACGGCCTGGTTGTTCTCGAAGAAGACGGCCTCCAGGATGCGGATGCTCCCCGAGTCGATGCGCGCGAGCGGCGCCTGCTTGCAGCCGCCGTTGGCCTCGGTGCCGGGCTCGTCCGGGCAGTTGTCCAGCCGGTCGACGATGCCGTCACCGTCGCGGTCGGGCTCCACGTCCGGGCAGCCGTCGTCGTCCTTGTAGCGGTTGAAGGTCTCCGGCTCGTGCGGGCACTGGTCCTTGGAGTCGACGATGCCGTCCCCGTCGGAGTCAGGGTCGTCCGGGCAGCCGTCCTCGTCCTCGAAGCCGTTCTTGTTCTCCGGCTGGGTGGGGCACTTGTCCGCCAGGTTGGGGATGCCGTCGTGGTCGTCGTCCTGGTCCGGGCAGCCCTGGAGCTGCGCGACGCCCGCGGTCGTGGGGCACTGGTCCACGCCGTTGCGCACGCCATCGCCGTCGGCGTCCAGGTCGGGACAGTCGGCCATCACGTACGGCTTGCCCTCGACACAGACGGGGGCCGGGGACGCGGGGGGCGTGCCGAAGGACACCCCCGCGAGCACGCGGAAGCGCGGCGTGCCCGGCGTCCGGCCAAAGCCAGGACCGCCCATGACGTACACCTCGGTGCCGTCGGCGGTGGGGGCGCGCAGGCCCGCGAGGACCTCCATCGAGCTGGGCGAGTCCTGCGTGGGCACGGTGCCGCGCACGATGACTTCCTCGCGCAGGCCCCAGAGGGCGGCGGACAGGTTGACGCCGCCGTTGAGCTCCACGCCCATCTCATCGAGATAGGGCCGCGTCTGCGGCGTCAGCGCGTACGTCTTGGTGCGCACGAGCGCGCCCACGTCGGCGCCCACGCGGAAGGTGCCGCCCAGCTGCTTCCCGGCGCCCAGGCGCGGGGAGAAGGTGAAGCCCTCGTCGCGGGTGAGGGCGGCCTTGCTGCCCAGGGGCAGGGCCGCGCCCAGGTGCAGCCCCAGGTCCAGCGGTCCGCCCCGGTTCTCGGCGAGGAAGCCCAGGCGGGCCTGGAGCCACGGCGTGCCCAGCGCGCTGGTGGTGGGACGGGTCAGGCCCAGTCCGGCGGTCTCCGGGCCCCACTGCGCCACGATGGGCACCTGCGCGCCCACCTCCAACCAGTTCGTGAGCGCGTACGCGGCGCTCACGTGCGCCGTCACGCGGTTGGAGATGACGTCGCCCTGCCGCTGGTCGTCCTCCACGACGACCAGGGGGCGGTTCTCGTAGTGCGCGGTGAGCCCGACGCGGAACTGGCCCGCGGAGAGCAGGTCCCCGGTGGACAGCACCAGGCTGTCGCGCATGCCGGGGTTGAGCTGCAGGCGCTCCAGTTCGATGCCCGGAATGGTGCTCTGGGCCTGGGCGCTGAAGGCGCAGAGGACGGCCAGTCCTCCGAGCCCAAGGTGATGCCTTCGTGCGAACAAGCGTTCCTCCACATCCACACGCAGGCGTAGGAATGCCCGCGATGGTGCGCGGGCGGTTGCACGCCAGGGGCCAGGGGATGTTGGGAGGAAGACAGTGAGGAAATGCGCGGGGATGCGGCGGCGAAGGGGCCGCGGCCCCGGGCGGCTGACACGTCAGGAATGGGGCGCTGACACACGGCCCCTTCCCGCTGACGCGTCAGCGACGCACAGGGTAGGTCACAGGTCGAAGTGGCCGGCGGCTTCGGGCTGGTAGGGCACGGCGACGATGCGCAGGCGCCGGGTGCGGCCGTTGGGCAGGGGCCACTCCACGGTCTGGCCCACGGACAGGCCAATCAGCGCGCTGCCCACGGGCGCCAGGATGGAGATGCGGCCCGCGTCGCTGTTGGCGTCCTTGGGATAGACGAGCGTCACCTCGCGCGTCTCGCCGGCCTCTTCGTCCTCGAAGACGACGGTGCTGTTCATGGTGACGACATCCCGGGGGATGGCGGCGGAGGACGTGACGACGGCGCGGGCCAGCTCGGACTCCAGCTGCTCCACGACGTCGGCGTTGCGAGCGTTGCCGTACTGTTCGACGACGCGCTCCAGGCGCTGGAGGTCGGTGTCGGTGACAAGGAGGGGATGGTCGTGGGTCATGGTCATGGGCTGCCTCCAGCGTGGGAAAGGAATGGCGGCGAAACGCATTCCCGGAAGGACGGGAGCGCGTGGCGCGGGTTCAGCGGGGAGAAGCGGAACGCCGTCCGTCGAGAACTACGCGAGACGGGCGGCGTGGGTGACAAGCCAGGCGGTGGCTCGGCCGTGCGCGGGCAGCGTCCGGCGGACAGAAGTCCGGCGCGGAGCACGCTGCATGCAGGCTGTGAGCGAAACCGTCATCTGACGAGGGACCCGGGGGAACGCGAACGCGTGAAGCCCTGAATGTAGCCGCGCCGTCCCTGAATGCAACCGACCCTGGGAAAACGAGCGGCCTGGCGAGCAGCCGCCGTGACGGCCGGAGGCGCGAAATCAGCGGAAATACGACAGCGGCTCCGGGGGGCGGTGAGGTTTACCCGGCGCGTGGGGATGTGGCATGGGTGGAAAACTCCTGGCCCGCCATGAAACGCCGCCCCGAATTCGACAGCCTGCGCGGAGTGCTCCTCGTCCTGATGACGCTGACGCACCTGCCCACCCGGTTGAGCGTCCTGGGCAACCAGCCCTTCGGCTTCGTGTCCGCCGCGGAGGGCTTCGTGTTCCTCTCCGCGTTCCTCGTCGGCGTGGTGCACGCGAAGAAGCTGGGCACGTCCAGCCCCGTGGCGATGGTGAGGAGCCTCTGGGCGCGGGCCCTCAAGGTGTACGGCTACCACGTCGCCCTGCTCGGCTTCGCGTTCACCATCATCGCGGCGCTCGGCGTCGCCGCGCGCAGGCCGGCCATCCACAACCTGCTCGGGTTCTTCCATCAGGATCCGTTCACCGCCCTGTGGAGCAGCCTCTTCCTCCTCTACTGCCCCCCGCTGCTGGACATCCTCCCGCTCTACGTCGTGCTGCTCCTGCTCACGCCCGCGGTGCTGCTGGGCGCGCGCAAGGAGGGCTGGTCCCGGGTGCTGGGCCTGAGCGCGCTCATCTGGGTCTGGGCGCAGGTGGGCCTCAAGCGCGCCCTCTACGACCTGCTCGTCGCCATCCCCGTGCTGCCGTGGCCGCCCCTGAGCATCGACCTGTCGGGCGCGTTCGACCTGTTCGCGTGGCAGTTCCTCTGGGTGCTGGGCGTCTGGCTGGGCGTCGCCCGCGCCACCGCGCCGGAGCAGCGCGAGCCCGTGTCCCGCAGGCTGCTGACGGGGGCGCTCGTCGTCAGCGCCGGGTTCTTCGTCGTGCGCCACCTGGACGTGGACCTGGGCGCCGCGTCGGTGTTGTTCGACAAGTGGTCGCTCGCGCCGCTGCGCCTCGTGAACTTCCTGGCCGTGGCCCTGCTCGCGAGCTGGCTCATGCCCCGGGTGTTCCTCTGGCTGCGCCCCAGGGTGCTGGAGGCGCTGGGACAGGCGTCGCTGCCCGTGTTCGCCGTCCACGTCGTGCTGTGCCTGCTCAGCCTGTCCCTGCTCGACGAGAACGAGGACCCGCTGGACTACTGGGATGAGATCGCCGTCCTCGTGGCGACCTTCTGCAGCATGTACTTCGTGGCGCTGCGGCAGCGGCTGTCGGGCCGGAGCATGGGCCCGCCCTCGCCGTCGTAGGCCCGGAGCGTCAGCCGCGCACGGCCGCCAGCGCGGCCTCCGTCTCCGCCACCAGGGTCCGCACCAGCTCCGCCGCCGGCCCCTCCCGCGACAGCCCCACGCCCTGCCCCGCCCACAAGGCCATGAAGCGCGTGTCGTTCTGCTTCGACGCCGCGGCCCGCAGCGCGCGCGTGGCCCCGTGCTGCTGGGGGAACGGCAGGATGACGCCGGCCTCCTCCAGCGTGGTCGTGAGCTCGTTCGGGATCGCGCGGGCGGGCCGTCCGGAGAAGGCGCGCGTGATGCGCGACGACTCGTCCCGCGCGTCCCGCAGCAGCGCCTTGTGCGCCGCCGCAGCGCTGGACTCCTGGCACCGCAGGAACGCCGTGCCCAGCTGCACCCCCACCGCGCCCAGCATCCGCGCCGCCGCGATGCCGCGCCCATCCATGATGCCGCCGCTGGCGATGACCGGCACCCGCACCGCGTCGACCAGCTGCGGCACCAGCGCCATCGTCCCCACCATGCCCGCCTCGAAGGAGCCACCGAAGGAGCCGCGGTGCCCTCCGGCCTCCGAGCCCTGCGCGACCACCGCGTCCACGCCCGCGGCCTCCAGCGCCAATCCCTCACGCACGTTCGTCGCCGTGCCCACGATGAGGATGCCGCGTGACCGGAACGCCTCCAGCACCGGCGCGGGCGGGATGCCGAACGTGAAGCTGAACACGGTGGGCGCCGCTTCGAGCACCGCCTCCACCTGCTTCGCGAAGTCCGGCATCACCACCGCGGGGACCTGAGGAGCGGGCAGACCCAGCGCCGCGTGGAAGCGCTCGAGGACCGCCAGCGCGCGTCCCGGGTCCTCGGGCGCGACGGCGGGCACCGGCGCGAAGAGGTTGATGGCGTACGGCCGCGACGTCCGCGCACGCACCGCCCGGGCCTGCTGGACGATGTCCTCCGGTGACACGTAGGCGGCGCCCAATGAGCCCAGCCCGCCGGCCTCCGCCACCGCCGCGACCAGCTCCGGCGGGGTCAGCCCGCCCGCCATCGGTGCCTGGATGAGCGGGTGCTCCACGCCGAGCCGCTCCGCGAACCCGCGCCAGGTCTGGGGATTCCTCATCGCGACACCTCCCGTGTCCCTGTCCGCCGTAACGGTCCGGCGCCACGGGGGCACCCCGTTCGCGTCGGGAGCATCAGTCTCGCTTCCGCGAGCCATGATCCACCGCGCGCCACGGGATGGCGATGGCTCCCGCGCGCTTCGTCCGGGGTCGCGGGCAGGTCCGTTCAGCGCCGTGCACTTCCCTGCGTCATTCGCAGTCGTAGTCCGGCACGGGCGCCCCTGGTTCCAGCACCACCGGCGCGGGGCCTCCCGCCTTCGCCAACGCGTCCCCACAGTCCAGCGCCGGCTGCTTCGACAGGTGCCGGTAGAGGACGCACGACGCGCGCTCCACGACGAACGCCTGCTTCGGCCAGTCCGGCCCGCGCGAGGCCAGGATGGCCACCGCGTACCGGCCGCCGTCCGGCAGCGTCACCAGCCCCACCTCATTGAGCACGTTGTAGCGCGCGTCATCCGAGCAGCACCCCGGCGGCAGCCACCCGCCCTTGTGCTGGAGCGACGCGCGGGCGCTCGCGGGCAGGCGCGTTCCCAGCCAGCCGCCGCAGCCCTCGCGGGGTGTCAGCTCCATCCAGCCCAGCAGCCGCGCCGTGGGCTTCGGCGTCAACAGCTCCCGCCGGTCCAGCCGCGCGAGGAACGACACCATGTCCTCCGCGCAGAAGTAGTTGTCGTTCTGCATCACGCGCGGGGAGTTCGTCGCCCACCGGGGCTTGCCGTAGTTCCACTTCGTCAGCGCCGTGTTCCGAAGCCCCAGGCCCTGGAGATAGACATTGATGGCATCCGGCCCGCCCACCCGGTCGATGACCTCTCCGGACGCCTCGTTGTCCGACGTCCGGAACACCTTCTCCGCAAGCGGCGCGACCGTCTCCACGTCATGCTGCCTCAGGGCCGCCGCCACCCAGAACACCTTCGCGGAGCTGGCGGAGATGTGGGGCGTGGCGCCCGCGAAGCTCGCGGACTCCCCCGTGCGCAGGTCCGTCACCGCCAGCGCCAGGTCCGTCCCGGGCGACAGCCGCGCGGCCTCCTGCCCCAGCGACTCCACCACCGTCCGCAGGGTCTCCCGAGGCGCTCCCGCTTCCGGCGCCGTCGCGCAACCGCCCATCGCCAGCAGCCCCGCCGCGAGCAGCACCTTCCGCATCAACGACTCCTCGCCCACGTCAGTGGATCCACCGGTACACCTGCTCCAGCATCAGGGCCGTCACCAGCCCACAGTAGGTCCCCAGCACGTACCCCAGCACCGCCAGCAGCACGCCCACCGGGGCGAGCGCGGGGTGGAAGGCCGCCGCCACCACCGACGCGGAGGCCGTGCCGCCCACGTTCGCCTGCGAGCCCACCGCCGCGAAGAACACCGGCGCCCTCAGCCACCGCCGCGCGCCCATCGTCACCGCCGCGTGGATGCACATCCACACCGCGCCCACCGCCACCAGCGCGGGCGCGTCCCACAGCCGCCGGAACTCCGCCTGCGCGCCAATCGTCGCCACCAGCAGGTACAGGAACAGCGAGCCCATGCGGCTGGCCCCCGCCCCCTCCAGCCGGCGCACCGGCGTGAACGACAGCACCACGCCCACCGTCGTCACCAGCAGCACCACCCAGGTGAAGCCCGTCACCACGCTGCCCAGGTCTGGCAGCCGCTTCGCCAGCGCCGTGCACGCCATCGTCACGCCGAAGGCCACCGCCAGCATCGACAGCAGGTCCGACAGGCTCGCGGGCCGGGCGGTGGCCGCCTGGAGCCGCGCGGACTCCTCCCGCACCCGGTCCAGCGCCGTCCTGTCCGCGCCGATGCTCGCATCCATCGCCTGCTCCCGCCCGGCGAAGGACAGCAGCACCGCCGTCCACACGTTGGACACGCCCACGTCCACCACCACCAGCATGCTCAACGTGCTGTCCAGCGCCCCCACGCTCTGGCCAATGGCCACGAAGTTCGCGCTGCCGCCAATCCACGACCCGCTGAGGGCCGCCAAGCCCTTCCACGCCTGCTCCCCCAGCTCCGCCGGCACCAGCCACCCCAACGCCAGATACGCCAGCGGCCCGCCCACCATGATGCCCACGGAGCCCGCCAGGAACACCCCCAGCGCGTCGCGGCCCAACCGGGCGATGGCGGGCAGGTCCACCGACAGCACCAGCAACACCAGGCTCGCCGGCAGGAGGTACACGCGCGTGAAGCGGTACAGCTCCGACTCCGTGGGGATGACGCCCGTGTTCGACAGCAGCGTCGGCACGAAGTACGCGAACACCAGCAGCGGCACGACGTTGAAGAACCGCTCCACCGCCGGGAGGCGCTGCAAGGCATACAGCCCCGCCAGCACCGCGAGCAGCACGGCGAGGACCGCCATCGGATCCTGGATGAGCGGCGGCGTCACCGGAGCTCCACGCCCAGGCCCGCGCCGTCCCCCAGCTGGATGCGGCCCGCCACCACCGGGTGCGCGCGGTACGGGTCATCCGCGAGCAGCAGGTTTCCGTCCAGGTCCACCCAGTCCACCAGCGGCGCCAACTGCGCGCCCGCCGCGATGCCCAGGCCCGTCTCCACCATGCAGCCCAGCATCACCTTCAAGCCGCACGCGCGCGCCGTCTCGATGATGCGCAGCGCCTCGCGGATGCCGCCGCTCTTCTGGAGCTTCACGTTGATGCCGTGAAAGCCCTCCGCCAGCTTCGGCACGTCCGACGCCTTCGTCAGCGACTCGTCCGCCACCAGCGGCAGTGGCGAGCGCGCGCGCAGCCACTTCGCCCCGTCCACGTCCGCCGCCGGCAGCGGCTGCTCCACCAGCTCCACGCCCTGCGTGGACAGCCACTGGATGTGCGCCAGCGCCGCGTCCGGCGTCCACGCCTCGTTCGCGTCCACGCGGATCGCCTGCGCCGTCAGCGCGCGCACCGTGCCGAACACCTCCCGCACGCGGTCCGCCTCCAGCTTCACCTTGAGCACGGGAAAGTCCGCCGCCTCGCGCACCTTCACCGCCAGCGTCTCCGGCGCGTCGATGCCAATGGACATGCTCGTCACCGGCTGCTGGCGGGGATTGACGCCCAGCATCCGGTACAGCGGCACGCCCAGCACCTTGCCCGCCAGGTCATGCAGCGCCAGGTCCACCGCCGCCTTCGCCGCGGGGTTGTCCGGCAGCGCCGCGTCCAGCGCCTCGGACACGTCGCGGAAGGCGCGCAGGTCGCGGCCCTCCAGCACCGGCGCCAGCTGGTGGAGCGCCGCCTCCACCGTCTCCCACGACTCGCCATAGCGCACGTTGGGCGCGGCCTCGCCGTGGCCCACGTGTCCCTCCGCGCGCAGCTCCACGAACACGTTGCGCTTCACCGTGCTCGTGCCTCGGGAGATGGTCCAGGCGTGGCGCAGCGGCAGTTCCACGGTGCGAAAGCTCAACGGCGAGGCCATGGGCGGACTCCCTCCAGGGCCGCACCCTTAACATGGCACTCCCGGTAAACGCCGCTTCCGTTGCCTTCCGGGTCCCGAGGCGCGAGCCTCCCGCGCATGCGCTTCCTGCCCCTCGTCGCCGTCCTGCTCGCGCTGGGTCCAAGCCACGCCGCGTCATCCCGCCCGGCGCCGAAGGACGCGCTGCGGACCCTGCTCGCGGAGCTGGTCGCCGCGGACACGTCCAACCCGCCCGGCAACGAGACGGCCGCGGCCCAGGTGGCGGCGCGCTGGCTGCGCGACGCGGGCATCGAGTCGGAGCTCATCGAGCCCTCGCCCGGACGCGGCAACCTGCTGGTGCGCCTGAAGGGGAATGGACAGGGCAGGCCGGTCCTCGTGCTCGCGCACCTGGACACGGTGCCCGCCGTGCCCGCCGAGTGGGCCACCGACCCATGGAAGCTCACGGAGAAGGACGGCCTGCTCCACGGGCGCGGCGTGCAGGACAACAAGGGCATGGCGGCGGCGAGCATCCTCGCGCTGCGCCGCCTGAAGCAGGAGGGCGGCCCGCGCTCGCGCGACATCCTCCTGTACCTGGGCGCGGACGAGGAGGTGGGTTCGGGGCAGGGACTGGACTGGATGATGGAGCACCGCCCGGAGCTGAAGGAGGCGGAGTTCGCGCTCAACGAAGGCGGCCTCACGGAGCTGTCCCCGGACCGCGGGGCGGTGCGCTTCGTGGCGCTCCAGGCCGCGGAGCGCGTGTCCCGCAACGTGACGCTCAAGGCCACGGGACCTGGAGGTCACTCCTCCGCGCCGCCCGTGGACGCGGGGCCGCTGGTGCGCGTGGCCGCGGCGGTGGCGCGCGTGGGGGCCCTCACCTTCCCCGCCCACCTCACGCCCGCCGCGCGGCTCCACGTGCAGGGCCGAGCGCCTTCGACGCCGGGGGAGCTGGGAGAGGCCCTGCGCCGCATCGCGGCCGCGCCGGACGCACCGCCGGAGGAGGCGGTGGCCACGGTGGCGAGGCTGGAGCCCGCGCTGGGGGCCGTGCTGCGCACCACCTGCGTGCCCACCGTGTTCAAGGCGGGCACGCGCTCCAACGTCATCCCCGCCACCGCCGAGGCCACCGTCAACTGCCGCCTCCTGCCGGACGCGGACGCGCAGGCCGTGCGGGAGCGCATCGTCGGCGCGGTGAACGACCCGGACATCCAGGTGGAGATGGACGTGTCGCCGCCGGACTCGCCCATGTCGCCCGTGGGTGACAACGCGATGTTCCGCGCGGTGAAGGCCGCCGCGGCGCAGGTGTGGCCGAAGGCGCCGGTGCTGCCGCGCATGTCCACCGGCACCACCGAATCCGCCACGCTGCGCCGCGCGGGCATCCACGCCTATGGCATCGACCTGTTCGCCCTCACGCCCGAGGACGCGCGCACCGCCCACGCCCCCAACGAGCGCGTCCCCGTGGCGTCGCTCCAGCCCGGCGCGGAGTTCGTCTACCTCACGCTGAAGCACCTGACGCGCTGAGGGGGCGGAAGCCGTGCGGCCCTGGGACGCGGGCCACACGGACTCCACCTCCCGTCGGTCTACATGTCCTTCACGGTGTCGAAGAGGCTGCCGGCCGTGTCGTAGCTGAAGTACGGGCCCTGCCACTTGTAGACGTGGCTGGGGTCCGGGTTCCAGAACAGCCAGCTGTTGACCGAATACAGATACGCCCAGAACGTCTGCCCATAGCTCTCCAGCCACGGGCCGCCGCTGGCGCCGCCCGTCATGGTGCAGCTGATGGTGGGGAAGCCCCCTTCGTTCCAGGTGCTGCCATTGCAGTAATAGAGCTGCGAGCCGTCATAGGGCGGGTTCGACGGGTAGCCGAACTGGTAGATGTATTGCCCGTAGCCGATGCCCCACTTGATGCCCTGGCCGCCCACCGCGTCCACGATGCGCACGCCGTTGCGAGGGTTCATCACCACCGCCGCCACGTCGTAGGCGCGGTCCCCGTTGTTGATCCACCCGTTCTTCGCCCACAGCTGGTACGACGTCCAGACGCCGTACGGCGACCCCGCGTGGTACGCCGGCACGAAGACCCAGTTGGTGTGCCAGCCCCGCCCCGCCCCGCCGCCGTGCACGCAGTGGCCCGCGGTGAAGACCACCCGCTTGCCATTGCTGTTCACCGTGCTGCCCGAACAGGAATAGTTCCCGCCCTGGTCGCCCGTGTAGAAGATGCGGCCGCTCATCGAGTGGATGTCCGCCGCCCCCATGGGCACGCCACCGCGAGGCTCCGCGCCGTCCACGACCCCCACCGCCTTGTCCTCCGGCGTCCGCCGCAGGCTGATGGGCGCCGTCCCCGACGTGGCCGGCACGTCCGCGGGGATGGCGGCGGCCATCCGCTCCGGCGTCCAGTACGCGAGCACCGCGGCGATCTCCGACTGCGCCGCGAACGTGCGCGAACCCGCGTTGTCCGAGGGGTCCGCCGAAGCCCCCGGCGCCGCCTGGGCCGCGCCCCCCGCCACTCCCAGCACGAACACCGCGGCGGTGAAGGCGGTACGGCATTTCGACAAGAGGTGCATGACTGCCTGCCTTTCCTGCGACTTCGAGTGAAGGGCGGCAGACTATAAGTAACGTCTGACAATCACTGTCGCGGCGCTGTGATTGCGTCCGGGCGGTATTCTTGAAGCCAGACTTTCTCGAAGCCCCAGGTGAAGAGCATCCAGTGGTGAACCTGTCTGGTGAAGCCTTCCGCCAGGATGGGGCGCGTGACCGTGATGATGCGGGTTCCGGGTGAGCAGGTGCGAAGGTGGGAGACGAGGCGAGCCTTCGTCTCTGGGCTGAACGCCACCCAGTTGCAGAAGACATGGGTCGCATCCGTGAGCGGTTCGCGGGTCATGTCGCCCACGGTCAGGGTGATGCCCGCGGGCCTCAGCCAGGGCTCCACGCGCGCCACGTGGTCCGCGAGCAACTCCACGCCATGCGCCCCGGCGCCCAGCCAGCGCGCGGCGAGCAGCACCCGCCCTCGCCCCGCGCCCAGGTCCACCACCCGGCTGCCAGGACCCACGCCCGCCTGCTTCAAGAAGCGCAGCGCCGTCACGAGCGGCGTCTCGCCGTACATCAGCTCGCGGAACGACTGGCCCGACGCCTGGAGCACGCGGGCCATCTCAAAGGTGCGCCGCGCGCGGTAGGGCGTGCGCAGGATGCGCTGCCACCACAGCCCCAGGTACGGCCGCAGGAGCCGGGGTCGAAAGAGGAGCAGCAGCAGGTCGGTGACACGCAGCACGACGGCGATGACGACGCCCTGGAGCTGGAGCGAGAGCCGCTCCAGGAACGGCAGGTCGTACGCGTCCAGCGCGTCGTCGTGACGCGGGCCCGGTACAGGGGGAGGGGCGTTGTCCGTCATGCGCCGCGGAGGCTGGCGGGATTCGGGAGCCCACGCAATGCCCCGCGCTCAGCTCCCAGCGGAACACCTGCGCGCGGGTGGAGCCCGCCGCCGCGGACAGGGCGGCGGACTCGAACGCCTCAGAGCAGCTTCTTCGCCAGCTTGGACAGGGCCTTGTCGTCCGCCACGGAGGGCAGGGCCAGGAGGCGCGCGGCCACCTGCTTTCCCACCGCCGCGTTCTGGGCCGCGACCTTCAGGTACACCGCCGCGCGGTCGACGAGGTCCGTGCTTTCGCGCGACGCCTCCACGCGCGCGAGCAGCTCCTTCGCCAGGGCGGCCGGGTTGAACTTCTCGAAGAGGCCGCGCAGCGCCTGCCGCTCCAGCACCTCCGGGCGCGTCTCCGCCAGGTTCAGCGCGGGCTGGAGGAGGGCCAACCCCAGCGTGCGCATGGCCTCCGCGACCACGCCGGGCTTCCACCCATCCGCGAACGCCACCAGCAGGGCCTCCGCGCCACGCACATCGCCCAGCATGCCCAGCGCGTACACCGCGTGCTTGGCCTCGGTGTCGTCGTGGCTCCGGCCCTGCACCAGTTGGACGAACCGGTCGATGACCTCCGCGTCCCCCATCCGGGCCAGCGCCTCCGCCGCCTCGCGCCGCACCTCGCGCGAAGGGTCTCCATGCAGCACCTGGCGCAGCGCGGGCATCGCCGCCGAGCCCAGCTCCGCCAGCCGCCCCACCGCCGCGCCCCGCTCCTCCTTCGTCGTCTCGGAGAGCGCGGCCTGCACCAGCGGCACCGCCCGCTCCCGGCGGCGCTTCAAGAGCTCCGCCACCGCCGCCTCGCCGGTCTCCCGGGCGTGCACGTCCTCCAGCGTCTCCTTCGCGAACAGGCGCAGGCCCGCGTCATGCCCCTTGCGCGTCATCGCGTCCAGCTCGCGCCGCGCCTGGACTCCGCCCATCGCGCCCAGCACGCGGATGGCGGTGCGGCGCACCATCCGGCTGTGGTGCTCCGCCAGCGCGTCCCGCACGGCGTCCAGCGCCGCCTCGCCCCGCGCCGCCACCGTCCGCGCCACGAAGGCGCTCGCCGCGCCGTCGCTCCAGGCGGGGTAGTAGTCCCGCGTGAGGGCGTCCGCGCCCAGGCGGGCGTAGTAGCGCGCCGCGTGCGCCGCCGACTCGTAGCGCGTCAGCTCCCCGCGCGCCCGGCGCACCATGGCCTCGCCCGGCGACAGCACCTCCTCCGACCGGTGCACGCGGATGCTCGGGTGCGTGGGCACGGACTCCAGCGCGGACGTCTCCACCTGCACCGCGCCCGACAGCCGCACCAGCGCGATGCCCAGCACCTGGTACACCTTGATGAAGTCGTCCAGCCGCTCCACCAGGTCCGGCCGCCGCGCCAGCGCGTCCAGCAGCGCCCCCGGCTTCTCCAACCCCAGCTCCTGGAGTCGGGCCACCAGCGGCTCCACCGCGCGGGGCCCCACCGCGGACAGGCCGCTCGCGAACGCATCCGCCAGTTCGTCGCGAACCTCCGCCAGCGCGATGGCCGCCCGCGACGCGCCCGCCGCTCGCGCCGCCTCCGCCCACCCGCTGCGGGGCAGCGCGTTCGGCGTGACGGGCGCGCGGACACGGCCTCGACGCCGGGGCGACACGGGCGCGTCCTCGGAGCGGCCCAGCGGGCGCAGGTCCAGGCCCTCCGGCGTCCGCACCACCAGGGCGGTGGGGAACAGCGTGGGGAGCGCCGCCTCCAGGCCCACGTCCCCCAGCACCGCCAGCAGCTTCGCGTCCTCCAGGGCCCCGGCCAGCGGCTCCTCCAGCGAGGCATCCACGGGCAGGAAGAGCCCCCGCCCCGCGCCGTCCACGAACTGGGAGCGGGCCCCGCTGGCCAGCAGCGTCTCCACCCGCACCGCCACCGGCAGCAGGTCCGGCGCGAACACGTCCTTGCGGTGCTCCTGGAAGGCCGCCATCACCGCGCCTACGTCCGGGAGCGCGACCTCCACCAGCCGCTCCAGCGACGCGCGGTCCACCGGCGTCCCGCCCGTCCACGACTCCAGGTCCAGCCGGTGCGGCGCGAAGCCCGGGTACTGCCCGCCCACCGCGCCCTGGAGCACGAAGCCCGCGCGGCTCTTCTTGGGCTCCACCGTCTTGAGGGACGCGGGGAGGATCTGCTTCTCGCTGTAGTGGCCGCCCGACACCAGGTCCACGAAGCGGCTCTCCCGGACGAGGAACCTGTCCGGCGTGACGCGCGAGGAGAACGCGTACTCCACCAGCGTCAGCCCGGTGACGGGCGTCCGGTCCTTCTTCGTCCACGTCCTTCCAATCAGCTCCTCCACGTGGCGGGGCTCCAGCGCGTCGCCGCCCAGGTGCTTCTCCACCTTGCGCGCCGTGAGCAGCATGTCCGCCACCAGGTCCGTGTACACCGGCGCCTCGAACGTCCCCGTGCGGGCCGCCGCCGCGTCCAGCAGGCCCGCCAGCTCCACCGCCCGCGCCGACAGCCGCCGCAGGCCGTTGGCCCGCAGCGCCTCGCCCAGGGCCCGCACCTGCTCGGGACGCTCCGCGCCCAGCGACGCCACGCCCGACAGGCCCAGCTCGCGCACCAGCGTGGACACCTGCGCCACGCCCGCCTTCATCAGCTCGCCCGTCTCCGCCTTGCCCTTCTTCACGCTCTTCTTCGCGCCGCCCGTCCCCGCCGGCGCGACCGGGGCGGCCTCCGCGGTGACGAAGGCCTGCGGCGCCCGCGCCCACGCCACCAGCAGCGCCGCCGCGTGCTTGCAGAAGGGACGCGAGCGCGCCGCCATGCACGAGCACCGCCCCTTCACGTCCGAGCGCGCCTCGCCGAAGACAAGCGAGACCTTGTACGGCGTCGCCCCTGAACCCGCCGCGTCCGCGAACAGCCGGTTCTCATACCGGGACAGGTGGGTGAGCTGCTTGCCGTCGAACAGCGCCGCGCCCTTCGCCAGCTCCGTCTTGTCGCTGATGATCTCACCCAGCGCGCCCATGCCAATGATTGGCCGCACGTCAGCCATGGCGGTCCCCCTTCTCCGCTGACGCGATGAGCGGCGTCAGGTCCTGGTTGCGCATCACCCGCTCCACCACGTCCACCAGCTTCCGGGGCGTGCACCCGAAGCACGGAATCCCGAGCGCCGTCAGCTGCTCCGCCATCGCGTGGTCGTAGGAGGGCCGCCCGCTGTCCGACAGCGCCAGCAGGCACAACACCTTGGAGCGCGAGTCCACCAGCTGCCGCAGCCGCGCCACCAACGCCTCCGCGTCGCCGCCCTCGTACAGGTCGGTGATGAGGATGAAGAGCGTCTTCTCCGGCCGGCGCACGTAGTGCTCCTGCGCATAGGCCACCGCCCGGTTGATGTCCGTGCCTCCGCCCAGCTGCGCGGAGAAGAGCACCTCCACCGGGTCCGCCAGCACGGGCGTCATGTCGACGATCTCCGTGTCGAACAGCACCAGGCTCGTGCGCAGCACGTCCAGCGACGCGAAGATGGCCGCCATCACGGAGCTGTACACCACGCTCTCCGCCATGGAGCCGGACTGGTCCACCACCAGCGTCACGTCCCACTCGTGGTGACGGCGCTGGTTGGGCCAGAAGTAGAAGCGCTCCGGGATGAGCCGCTTGCGCTCCGCGTCCCAGCCCTTGAGGTTGGAACGGATGGTCCGCCGCCAGTCGATGTTGCGCGCGATGGGGATGGGGCTCGTCCTGTCCCTGCGCAGCGCCCCCAGCACCGCCGTGCGCAGCGGGGACTCCAGCTTCTTGCGCAGGTCCTCCACCACCTCCCGGATGATGCCGCGCGCCGCGTCCTTGGCCTGCTCCGGGATGAGCCCGCGCGCGCTCACCAGCGTCGTCACCAGCTCCAGGTTCTTGTCCAGGAAGGGCAGCGTCTCCGGCTCGAAGAGCAGCTGGGTCAGCCCCTTGCGCTCGATGGCGTCCTTCTGCACCAACGCGATGACGTCCTCCTGGAAGAAGTCACGCAGCGCGCCCAGCCACTTGGGCAGGTAGGGCCGGGAGCCGCCGCGGCCCGCCGAGCGCTCGCCGTAGACGAAGGAGAGCGCGTCATCCAGGTCCTCCAGGCTGTCGCCCTTCAGGTCCACCGTGCCCGCCCCGGCGCCCAGCGCGCTCAGGGATGGACAGGCCCCGGTCTTCTCCGCCTCCGGGCCCAGCGCCAGCCGCCAGCGCAGCAGCGCGTCGCGGTCCTTCGGGTCCAGGTCCTTGGGGTCCACGCTCATAGCAGGTCGTCCAGGTCGTCGAGCGCCTTGCTCAGGTCCGCGCTCATGTCCTTCAGCGTCGCCTTGTCCTTCTCCTCCAGCACCGCCTTCACCGCGCGGCCCTTGTCCTTCAGCTGCCGCACGCCCATCACGTTCTCCATCAGGTAGCGCCGCTCCGTGGCGCCCAGCGTGCCCAGCGCCCGGCGGAGCACGGGCAGCGTCTGCCGGAAGCGCTCCGGCTCCACGCTGACCAGGAAGTCGTCCAGCGCCTTCACCACGTCGCGGCTCTTGACCAGCACCAGCGCGTTCACCTGGAGGAAGCCCTCCAGGTACGCCGCCGCGTCCGCCGGCTCCACCGCCAGGGACAGCCGCCGCCCCACCTCCAGCGCCACGTCCGCCTCGGGCAGCTCTCGCGCCAGGTACAGGAGGCCCGTCGCCAGCCCCGACGTCGCCGGGTGCACCGCGTGGCTCTCCATCAACCCGCGCGCCTCCGCGAGCCAGCCCTCCTTGTCCGCGCGCGGCTGGGACAGCGCCACCTCATGCAGCGTGCGCAGCGCCTCCAGCACCTTCGCCACCGCGTCCGGCGCGCACGCGCTGGCCTCGCGCACGCGCAGCAGCGCCCGGCCGAAGGTCTTCTCTCCCAGCGCCGCCACGGCGTCGTCCCCCACCTCCGAGTGCGCCCGCGACGTGCCATAGGCCATCAGCCCCGACAGCGCCCGCGCCGCCGAGGCCAGCGACGGCAGGTCCGCGTCCGTGGCCGCGTGCGCGTCACACGCCTGGAGCGCCGTGGCCACCGTCTGGGGGCACCCGGTGATGACGGACTCCAGCAGCACGTCCGCGGCGTCGGCCGTCGACTTCGCCTGCGCCAGCCGCTCCTGGAGCACGCGCGTCGTCACGCCCTCCAGCGAGTCGCCCAGGACGATCTTCTCCACCAGCGCCACGTCCGTGGACGGCGTCCACTGCGCCTGCCAGGACTCGCGCACCCGCGTCAGCGCCGCGTAGCCGCCCGCATCGGACTCCGCCGCCTGCTTGCGCGAGGAGCCCGTGCCCGACAGCGACGCATATGGGATGCCGGCGACGCGCAGCCGGTGGAGGAACACGGAGGAGCCCACCTCCACCGGGTTGTTGAGCCGGAGCGCGAACGTCTCCGGGCTGTCGGTGCGCGGCAGCCGCCGCTCGCCCACCTCGCGCCAGAACTCCGCCTGGAGCGAGTTCTGCCCGATGCGGCTCGCCACCTGCCCCACCTCGTGGCCGATGACGCTCTTCCACAGGAAGCCGTCCACGTGCGTCGCGTCGCCCCGGCACAGCGTGGCCACCGTCGCCTCGCGCAGCTCATCCAGCCCCGGGGCGCTCTTCTCGCGCAGGTCCGACAGCGTCACCGCCAGCCGGTACGCCTCCAGCACGTCCGACAGCGACGCGGAGAAGCCCCGCATCCGCAGGTGACTGGCGAAGTCCAGCAGCACCTCCAGCGTGGCGCGCCGGAAGTCGCAGTGGGCCTCATGGGCCTTCTGGTAGAAGTGCGGCGCCCGGTTGCCCGCGCCGTATCCCAGCTGCTCCGCCAGGCGCGGGAAGCTGAAGGGAATCACCGTCACCGCGCAGGGCACGCCCGCCGGCAGCCGCGCCTCCAGCGCGGGCTCCACGTCGTTCGCCAGGAACGCCGCGGTGTGCGCCGCGCCCGCCACCACCGCCACCTTCTCCGGCGCCACCCCGCCCGCCACCACCTCCAGCACCTTGCGCGCCATGAAGGCGTCGCGCTGGCGGTGGTAGCCCGGCCGGGGGCCCGCGTTGACGACCTCCGCCCACGCAATCAGCATCGGGCGGAACTGCTCGGGGCTCCAGTCCGGCGCCTCGAAGGCCGCCTCCCAGAACTCCTCGAAGGAGCGGTAGCCCCGCGAGCGCGCGAAGGCATCCGTCAGCGGCACCGCGTCGTCGGGGACGGGCGCGCCTGCCTCCGCCTCCTGCTCCGCGCCGGGCGCCTGACGGTCCACCGCGAGGCTGACCCCCACCGGGATGTCGATGAACTCCACGCGCACGCCCTTCGCGCGGGCCCATTTCAGCGCCTGATACTCCGGCGAATAGGCCGCGAAGGGCCACAGGGAGGACGCCGGGGTGCCGTCCGTGCGGTAGCCCAGGATGGCCACGGGGGGCCGCGTCTGCGCGTCGCACAGCACGTCCACCATCCCCGTGGCGTCGCAGGGCCCCTCCACGAGGACGACCTCTGGCCACACCCGCTCCAGCCACTGCTGGAGGACGGCGGTGGTGCGCGGCGAGTGGTGACGCACCGGGAAGTGCAGCACCCGGGAGAGCAGGGCGAAGTCCATCAGCCCCTCAGCAGCTTCTTGCTCGCGGAGTACAGGTCCTTCCAGGGACCGGTGCGGCTCTTGGCCACCGTCTCCATGTATTCGCGCAGCGCCTTCACGTCGTCCTCCTGCTCCTTCACCACCGCCCCCACCAGCGAGGCCGCCAGCTCCTGCGGCGTCACCGTCCCGGTGCCGAACTGCTGCGCGAGGATGGAGCTGTTGAACAGCACGCTGATGGCCTCCGCCGTGGACAGCACCGCGCCCGGGGTCCGCACCTTCGTCTTCCCGTCCTTCGTCACGCCCTTGCGCAGCTCATGGAAGAGCGTCAGCAGCACCCGCGACAGCTCCTCCGGCGGCGGCACGCCCACCTGGTAGTCCGTGCGCAGCTCCGCCTCGCGCTTGGTGACGATTTGGATCTCCTGCTCCAGGTCCTCCACCACCGGCACGGTGACGAAGTTGAAGCGGCGCTTGAGCGCGGCGCTCATCTCATTGACGCCGCGGTCGCGCGTGTTCGCGGTGGCGATGAGGTTGAAGCCCCGCTGCGCGCTCGTCACCTCCCCCAGCTCCGGCACCGACACCTGCTTCTCCGACAGGATGGAGATGAGCGAGTCCTGGATCTCCGGCGACGTGCGGGTGACCTCCTCGAAGCGGGCGAACTTGCCCGTGCGCATGGCGCGGAGGATGGGCGAGGGCACCAGCGCCTCCGGCGTGGGCCCCTGCGCGAGCAGCAGCGCGTAGTTCCAGGAGTACTTGATGTGGTCCTCGCTGGTCCCCGCGGTGCCCTGCACGACGAGCCCGGAGGTGCCGCTGACGGCCGCGGAGAGGTGCTCCGACAGCCAGCTCTTCGCGGTGCCCGGCTCGCCCACGAGCATCAACGCGCGGTCCGAGGCGAGCGTCGCGATGCAGACCTGCACGATGCTCCGGTCCCCCACGTACTTCGGCGTGATGGCCACCCCACCCACGGGCTTGGGGCTGCCCAGGATGTAGGTCTCCACCGCGCGAGGCGACAGCGCCCAACCCGGTGGGCGGGCCTTGTCATCATGCGCGGCGAGGGCGTCCAGTTCGTTCTTGTACTTCGCTTCGGCAGGCAGGCGGATGTCCGGCATGAGTCGCACGCTATCCAGGCCATCTGACATCCGGCAAACGCGCTGACTGCCTTCATGGGTCCGGCCAGGACGTGACGGTTTCCTACCCACGAACCGCGGGTACACACCCCCGCGAGCGTCCGGGCAGGAGCGTCAGGAAGTCAGCCGTCCCCCTCAGGTTTCTGACCCTCCCCCGCCCTCCGGGCGCCCCGCTCCGAGGGAGCCGACGGTGAAGGGCTCCTGGCATCCGCATTGCTCCAGGCCCCGGGCACCCTTCCGCCTGGGAGTCATCCTTGAACGTCCACCGGCTGCGGCACCTCTTCTCACGGGCGCTGCGCACGACCCTCGCCACGCCGCTGGTGCTGGCGGGCTGTGGCGGCGCGGACCTGGAGGGCTACTCGCGGATCGAGTGCGACCAGGGCCACCCCGCGCTCGGGGACCTGCGGATCTCCCCCGCGCCGGACTTCGTCCAGCTCCGCTCTCTCAATCCCTATCAAGGAGCCGCCGGGTCCAATCCCGCCTCCACCTCCGGCCGGGCCTGCGCGACAGCCATCGACGTCCCCGCCTGCGAGGCAGCCCTGGAACAGGCGAACGTGGCCTCGGGCTTCCACAGGGACTGCATCGATTCCTGCACCGAATACTTCCTGGTCACGACGTCCGGTGACGAGGTGAAGACCTACGCGACGCAGGACGCCCTCCAAGGCCTGCTGGGGAACATCGACACCGAACAGGAGGCCGTGCTCCGGACCTTCGCGGCGGGCTACGCGCTGAGCTGCTCCACGCTGGAGCAGGGCGCGGTGAAGAAGAACGCGGATGGCAGCTTCAACGTCATCGGGAACAAGGGCTATGCCTGCGGAGCCGGCACGGCGCTGACGCAGCACGTGGTGCGGGTGTCCGCGTCGGGCGAGGTCCAGGAGCTGGAGGAGCATGTCCTGGAGAAGGGCAGTCCCAACTGCAACATCGGCCGGCGGCCCGTGGGGCTCCAGGTCGCGGACGCGTGCGGGGGCGAGGACGCGCTGGGCCGCTACTTCGCGAACGCGGCGCACCTGGAGGCGGCGTCCGTGCATGCGTTCCTGCGGCTGCGCGACGAGCTGGCCCTGCACGGCGCGGACATGGGCCTCCAGGACGCGGCGCACCGGAGCGCCATGGAGGAGGTCCAGCACGCCCAGGTCACGGACCGGCTCGCGCGGCGCTTCGGTGCCACGCCCCCGCGCCCGGTGGTGACGGAGCTGCCTCCGCGCTCCCTCGTCGACGTGGCCCTGGAGAACGCCGTGGAGGGCTGCGTGCGCGAGACGTACGGCGCGCTGCTCGCCCACCACCAGGCCCTGCACGCGCGCGACCTGGAGGTGCGCGAGGCCATGGCCCGCATCGCGGAGGACGAGACGCGGCACGCGGCCCTGTCCTGGGACATCCATCAGTGGGCCCAGCCACGCCTCTCCGACAAGGACCGCGAGGGCCTGCGCGAGGCCCAGCGGCGCGCGGTGGGGGTGTTGCGCGAGGAGGTCGCCGTGCCGCTCGACGCGAGCATCGTCACCGAGGCGGGCATGCCCACCCCCGAGGCCGCCCTGGCCCTGCTGGACACCCTGGAGCAGGAGCTCTGGGCCTGAGCGACGTCCCTCGACAGCCCTCGGAAAGCAACCCCTGTCGTCCAACCGGACTTTCAAGGAATCCCATCTTGTAGGCCCCTGCGAGCGTTTGAGAGAATCGGGCGCGTGAACGCCCGCGCCCGCGTCCTCTCCGCTGTCCTGCTCGCCTCGTGCGTCTGGGCGTGCGCCTCCTCGCCCCCGTCGCCTCCCGTGGACACACCCACGGAGGCGGGCTCCCCGGCGCGGCTCTGGCAACGGACCGCGATGACCGGCGACCTCGCGCGCTTCACCCGCGACGGCACCCGCGTCTCCGCCGACGGCGCGCTGGAGCTGGACCCCGGCACCGCGAAGCAGGGCACGGATCCGTTCCCCGCCGGCGGCTGGACGGACGGCGGCAGCTTCTACAACGGCGGCGCGTTCCACGTCGGCACCGCGACCTCGGAGCTCCAGTCCGTCCCCGGCGGCTTCGACAGCGTGGTGCCCTCGTTCGACGCCCAGACGCCTCCCGGCACCTGGGTGAAGCTCACCGTCGCCGCCCGCATCGAGGGCACCTGGACGAAGGACTACGAGCTGGGCATCTGGGCCTTCGACACCGCCACCGTCGCGCGCCACAGCGTGGACGGCCAGGGCGACGGCGACGGCAACGTCCTCACCGACACGCTCAACCTGAAGCGCCGCGCGGACGCCCTGCGCGTCACCGTGTCCCTCTTCTCCGAGCGCCCCGGCGTGAGCCCCCGCGTCCGCGCGCTCGCCGCCGCCCTCACCGACACGCGCCTGACGCCCCAGGACGCCACCGCGGACCGCACCGCGTGGGGCACCGTGCTGGACGTGCCCGGCTACTCGCAGATGGTCTACCCCGACGGCGGCGAGGTCTGGTGCTCCCCCACGTCCACCACCATGCTGCTCGGGTACTGGGGCCGGAAGCTCCACCGCGCGGACCTGGAACACCCCGTCCCCACCGCCGCCGCCCACACCTATGACTGGGTCTACAAGGGCACCGGCAACTGGAGCTTCAACACCGCCTACGCCGCCCACATGGCGGACGGCGCGCTGCACGGGCTCGTCGCCCGCTTCGACTCCTTCGCCCCCGTGGAGCGCCTCATCGCCGCCGGCATCCCCGTCAGCATCAGCATCGCCTACGAACCCGGGGAGCTCCCCGGCGGCGCCGCCCGCCGCACCGACGGCCACCTCATCGTCGTGAAGGGCTTCACCGCCACCGGCGACGTCGTCGTCAATGATCCTGCTTTCTCCTCCAACGAAACCACCGGCGCCACGTACCCGCGCGCCGAGCTGTGGCGCGCATGGCAGCACTCCCGAGGGGCCGCCTACGTGCTCTGGCCCGCCGGCACCGCCCTCCCCGCCCAGGGGCTCACGCCGCTGCCCTAGCTCCGTCCAGAGGCGGACATGCGGACGACGCAACGCGGCGCGGAGTGTCCACTGGCCCGGACCTCGGGCGCCCCGTCCCTTGACGTGGGGCCGTCCGTGGGCGACCCGACAAGGCCTTTAGCCTTCAGTTCACCGAAATTAGGCTTGATTTCAACGCGCGGAATGTAAATACCTGCGCGCATGGATTTCGTTGTCCCCACCGGGCTTCCGGCGGGGGACACGCCTGGAGGCAGGACCATGGAGCAGAAGCCGCTGCGGGACTTCCTGGAGATTCCCTACGACGAGTTGGAGGAGCTCAACCTCAAGGTGAAGGAACAGCGCCTGCGGCGCGAGTCTCCGGACAAGATTCGCGAGGAGCGGATCAAGTACCTGACGGACGAGAAGCGCATCAAGGCCATCACCGTGTGCTTCACCGACCTGGAAGGTCGGCTGCACATGCTGGACTACGACAAGAAGTTCCTGCTCAAGAGCGCGGACAACCTCACGTTCGACGGCTCCTCCATCCGCGGCTTCTCCGCGCAGGCGGAGAGCGACCTGCGCCTGAACGTGGACTGGAGCGCGTTCTACTGGCTGCCCTCCGACATCTTTGGCCCCGGCAAGGTGCTGGCCTTCTGTGAGGTGCTGGAGCGCGACGGCACGCCGTACCACTCGGACATGCGCGGCCAGCTCAAGCGGGCCACCGAGGCGCTGTTCCAGAAGGACGGCACCGTGTTCCACGCGGCGCCCGAAATCGAGGGCTTCCTCTTCAAGAGCCGTGACGCCGAGCGCCACTACCACGAAGAGGGCAAGTTCGAGTTCATCTCCATCGGCGGCTACTACCACGCGCTGCCGGGCGACGGGCTGCGCACCTTCATCGACAAGGCCGCGGAAGCGCAGCGCGCCATGGGCTTCCAGAACGAGAAGGACCACCCGGAGGTCGCGCCCTCCCAGTTCGAGATGAACTTCTCGTACAGCGAGGCGCTCATCGCCGCGGATCAGATCCAGCTCTACAAGCTGCTCTGCCGCCAGGTGGCCGCGCAGCAGGGGCTGACGGCCAGCTTCCTGCCCAAGCCCGTCACGGGCGTGAATGGCAATGGCATGCACATCAACATGTCGCTGTCGAAGAACAACAAG
This sequence comes from Corallococcus silvisoli, assembly GCF_009909145.1. Lineage (NCBI taxonomy): Bacteria > Pseudomonadati > Myxococcota > Myxococcia > Myxococcales > Myxococcaceae > Corallococcus > Corallococcus silvisoli. The sequence continues at coordinate 12,217 of NZ_JAAAPJ010000001.1, read as the reverse complement.
AACCTGTTCTACGACAAGGGCGGGCAGGACAACCTGTCGGGGATGGGCTGGGAGTTCATCGACCGCCTCCTGAACAACGCCAACGACATCTGCCTGGTCCTCAACTCCAGCGTGAACTCCTACCGCCGGTTGGATCCGCACTACGAGGCGCCCAATCAGATCAAGGCCTCCGCGAACAACCGCGGCGCCATGGTGCGCATCCCGTTCGGCAACGAGCGCAGCGCGCGCATCGAGTGCCGTTCGGTGGCCCCGGACGCGAACCCTTACATGGTGCTCTTCACGCTCCTGAAGACCGGCCTGGAGGGCCCCGCGCCGCAGGAGGACGCGGAGACCAAGCGCAGCCGCACCCGCTTCCTGCCGGACAACATCTACGACGCGATCCGCTTCTTCAAGGGCAGCCAGTTCATCGCCCAGACGCTGGGTGAGCAGGTGCAGGGCAAGTACGCGGAGCTGAAGGTGGGCTCCGCGGACCGGTGCCCCAAGCAGCTGGGCACGCGCGTGAAGGAGGCGGAGATCCAGTTCCACCATGAGGTGACGAACCAGTACCTCTGGAACCTCTTCTAGAGCACCCGCGGCGCCGCGGGCCCCGCGCTCAGCGCAGGGTCCGCACCGCCTGCACCACGCGGGGCCACTCCTTCGAGCGCGGGTCGATGAGCTCGTAGTGGCCCGCGCCCTTCAGCGGCACGAGGTGCACGGGGTCCTTCTGCTGGAGGCCGCGGGCGTGGAAGGCCTCGCTGATCTGAAGGGGCACGGTGTCGTCCTCGGAGCCGTGCACCAGGACCTGGGGCAGCTTCAGCGGCTGGAGCGCGGAGGGTGACGCGACGGCGTAGCGCTCCGGCACCTGCTCCGGCGTGCCCCCCATGAAGGTCTTCACGATGCCCTGGCCCAGGTCCAGCGCCGCGCCCCGCGCCAGGTCCAGCACCCCGGCCAGGGACACCACGCCCTTCAGCTTCAGGGGCGCGTCGCGGTAGAGGGGCTGCCTCGCCGTCAGCTGGTGCCGCGCGGCCAGCCACATCGCCAGGTGCCCGCCCGCGGAGTGGCCCATCGCCACCACGCGCGTCAGGTCCAGCCCCAGCGACGGCGCGGCGTCCATCAGGTGATCCGCCGCGGAGGCGACATCCTCCAGCGTGCCGGGAAAGCCGCCGCCGTCATGGCCCACGCGCCGGTACTCCACGCTCCACGTCGCGAAGCCGCGCTTCGTCAGGTCCGCGCACAGGTGGCCCGCGTGCTCCAGGCCGTACTCCGCGCGCCAGAAGCCGCCGTGGACGAAGAGCACCACCGGGTGCGGGCCCTTGCCCTTCGGCCGGCGCAGCTCCGTGAACTGCTGCGGCGCTTCGCCATAGGCGATGCGCGCATCGGGCGGCGGCGGCGGCGTTTCCAGGACCCACGTGGAGCTCATGCTCGCATCTTGGGAACAGGCGGCGGGGCGCCGCAAGCCGCGCCGCGACGGACGCAGGGGGACCCGCCGTTGGCGTGAGTGCGTGGCGGGCGGAGCCTCCGCTACGCTGCCCGCGATGGGAGCATCCCTGCGTGCTTGAGTCGAACGAAGCGGAGCTGCGGCTGGCCCTGGCCGAGGGCCTGCTCTCCCGCGAAGAGGTGGACGCCCTGCGTGAGGAGGCCGCGCGGCACGGCGCCTCTCCGCTCGAGCTGCTCGTGAAGCGGGGGCGGCTCACGCCCGGCTCGCTCACGTCGCTGCGCAAGGAGCTGGAAGCAGGGACCGAGACGCCGCCTCCCGCGAGCCCTCCCTTCAACGGTGAACGCCCGCACGACGGCTCGCGGCCCTCACTCCCCCCGGACAGCGGCGAAGGCCCGCACGACCGGGCCCAGCCCGCCACTCCCGGCGCCGCACCCTCTCCAGGCGAGGCTGGACCTCCGCACGACAACGCGCCACGGCCCGCCACTTCGGAGGACACGCTCCCTCCGGGCGGTGCGCCGCCCCCGGGTGGAGACGGGCCCGCGTTCCCGGTGCCACACTGGGAGCGCTACCAGCCCCTGCGCTTCCTCGGGCAGGGCGGCATGGGCCGCGTCTTCCTGGCGCGGGACCCGCGGCTGCACCGCGACGTGGCGCTGAAGTTCGTGCGCGACGAGGACCCGGAGCTGTCGCGCCGCTTCATCTCCGAGGCCCGCGCCCAGGCCCGCGTCGACCACGCGCGCGTCTGCCGCGTGTACGAGGTCGGCGAGGTCCAGGGGCGCGCGTACATCGCCATGCAATACGTCGCGGGAGCGCCGCTGCACACCCTGGCCGGCGCCCTGTCCGTGGAGCAGAAGGCGCTCGTGCTGCGCGACGCCACGCTGGGCGTGCACGCCGCCCACCTCGCGGGACTCATTCACCGGGACCTCAAGCCCTCCAACATCCTGGTCGAACGCGCCGAGGACGGCGCCCTCCACCCATACGTGATGGACTTCGGCCTCGCTCGCGACTGGACCGGCGGCGATGGCGCCACCGCCACCGGAACCGTGCTGGGCACGCCCCAGTACATGGCGCCGGAGCAGGCCCGGGGCGAGGTCGCCCGCCTGGACCGCCGCGCGGACGTCTACAGCCTGGGCGCCACCCTCTATCACCTGCTCACCGGCCAACCTCCTGTCACTGGCGCCAATGGATTGGAGTTGCTCGGCCGCATCTCCACCCAGGAGCCCCGCCGTCCTCGCGACCTGGACCCGACCCTCCCCGCGGACCTGGAGGCCATCGTCCTCAAGTGCCTGGAGAAGGACCGCTCGCGGCGCTACGGGTCCGCGCGGGCGCTGGCGGACGACCTCACGCGCTTCCTCGACGGCGGCCGGGTCCTCGCGCGCACCGGCCCGGCGTACCGCGTCCGCAAGTGGGTGACCCGCCACCGGGTGGCCGTCCTGGTCGCGGGCGTCGCCGGACTCGCGGTGGCGGGCACGGTGGGCCAGGGCGTGATGGCGCGGCGGGAGGTCTCGCGCCGCGAGGCCCTGACCCGGCGCTTCACCGAAGGCGTGGAGCGCATCGAGGCCCAGGCCCGCTACTCCGGTCAGGCCCCCCTGCACGACACGCGGAGGGACCGCGAGGCGATGCGCGCCCGCATGCGCGACATCGAAGCCTCCATGCGCGAAGCGGGCACCGTGGCGGCGGGCCCGGGCCACTACGCCCTGGGGCGCGGGTTCCTGGCCCTGGGTGACGCGGAGGCCGCGCGCACGCACCTGGAGGCGGCCTGGGCCACCGGGTTCCACGAACCTCGCGTGGCGTATGCGCTCGCGCGGGTGTTGGGCCGCCGCTACCAGCACGAGCGGCTGGAGGCGGACCGGATCCCGGATGCCACCCAGCGCGCGGCGAAACAGAGAGAGGCCCAGGTCCACTCTCGCGACCCGGCGCTGGACTTCCTGAAGCGGAGCCAGGGCGCGGAGCTGCCCGCGCCCGAGTACGCCGAAGCCCTGCGCGCCTTCCACGAGGACCGCTTCGAGGAGGCGCTGAAGGCGCTGGACGCGCTGGGCTCGCGGCTGCCGTGGTTCCACGAAGCGCCCCAGCTCCGGGGCGACATCCTGCTCGCCCGCGCCGTGCGCCACGCCCTGGCGAGCGAGCGCGACGCGGCCCGGGACGACCTGGAGGCCGGGCGCCGGGCCTACGACGCGGCGGCGAACATCGGCCGCAGCGTGTCCGCCGTCCACCGGGCCCGCGCGGAGCTGGAGCAAGAGGCCCTGCTGCTGGAGGTGTCCGGACAGGGCGACGTGCTGCCCGCGTACACGCGGGGCCTGGAGGCCGTGGAGCGCGCGCGGACGGCGGCCCCCGACGAGGCGGACACCTGGGTGCTGGAGGCCCGGCTCCACCGGCGCCTCGCCCAGGTGCGCGTCAGCGGCGGTGGCGAGGTGGAGCCCCTGCTGCTGCGCACGCTCGACGCGGCGAAGGAGGCGCTGAGGCTCGCGCCGGACAGCGTGGACGCACGCCACGCGCTGGCCATGGGCTGGTGGCAGTGGGCCCGCTACCGGCAGGACCGGAACGAGGACGCACGCGAACAGCTCCAGGCCGCCGTGGCCGGCTTCGAGTCCATCCCAGAGTCCGCGCGCGACTACGACTTCCACCTGGACCTGGGCCTCGTCTTCAAGGTGTGGGCGGACTCCGAGGACGGACGCGGCGGGGACTCGCTGCCCTTCCGAGCGAAGGCCATCGAGGCCTACCAGCGGGCGCTGGCCCTGGAGTCGAAGCGGCCGGACGCGTGGATCAACCTGGGCACCGCGTACGTGAACCGCGCCAACCACCCGAAGGCCCCGTCCCCGGACCGCGACCTGGAAGAGGCACGAACAGCCCTGGAGCGCGCCAGCGCCCTGGACCCGGGCCACGTCGTGCCGTGGTTCTACCTGGGCGAGGTCCACCGCACGCTCGCCCTGCGCCAGCGCGACCACGGCGGCGCCGCGGGGCCGGGGCTCGCCCGCGCGCTGGAGTGCTATCGCCAGGGCGTCGCCATCAACCCGCGCCTGCCTCCGCTCTTGAATGGCGTGGGCACCGTGCTGCTCGACCAGGCGCGCGAGGCGTGGGACCGGGGCGACGCGCCAGCGCCCCTGCTGGACGAGGCGGAGCGCGCCTTCACGCAGGCCATCGCCGCGGCCCCCTCCGTGGGCTTCGCGCACAACAACCTGGGCGAGGTGCGCATGTGGCGCGCGACCTGGACGCTGCTGAGCGGCCAGGACCCCACCGCGAGCGCGACGCAGGCCCAGGCCGCGCTCCAGCAGGCCACGGCCCTGCTGCCCGGGCTCGCGCAGCCGTGGGCCAACCTGGGACAGGTGCACCAGACGGTGGCCGCCTTCGCGCTGAAGCAGGGGAGAGATCCGCGGGCCGCGCTCGCCCAGGCCACGCAGGCGCTGGAGCGCGCGCTGAAGCTCAACCCGTCGCTCGCGCAGGCGTGGCGATGGAAGGCGGAGACCCAGGCGCTGGAGGCACGCGGGAGGGCCCTGCATGGCGAGGCGCCCGACGACGCCTCCTTCGAGGCCGCCGCCCGGAGCTTCCAGCAGGCCGTGGACCTGGAGCCCGCGAACCTGGACTCGCGGCTGGCCTACGGCGCCTTCCTGCGCGAGTGGGGCGCGAGGAAGGCGTCGCGCGCCCACCTCCAGCGGGGCCTGACGCTGACCGAGGCCGTGCTCACCGCGCGGCCGGGATGGAAGGACGCGAACCGCCTGCGAGACGACCTGCGCCAGGCCCTCGCCCGGATGCCGTCGGACTAGTCCTCGCCGCGGCCCGTGACCTCGAGCGTGCCGTTGATGGTCTCGGTGATGCCCTGGGGCTGGGTGCACTTCGAGCAGTCGCTCGTCGCGCACGACCACAGCGAGTGCTGCCCTTGCGCGTCCTTGTTGCGCAGCGTCCACGAGGCGCTCTGGCAGGCGGGCACCGGCAACGGATTCACCGCGCCTTCCTTGAAGAGCGACGCGTCCGACACACCGATGCAGCGGTCCTGCTGCACCTGGGACACGAACACCACCGTCTGGCCGGGCTCCACCTTCACCGTCTTGGAGCTGAAGTGCACCTTGCCGTCGGAGTCCGCGGTGATGTCCACCACCACATCGGCCGTGCCCGCGTCCGGGCTCGACGCGCAGGGCTGCACCGGCTCGGCCTCGCTCCGCGCGGTGTCGGACGAGGAACGGGACACGGACGCACAGGCCCCGAGCAGGGCTCCAGCCAGGCACAGCGAGAAGAGGACGCGGTTACGCGACATGAGACGTCTCCAGGAAGAGTTGAACCACCGCCTAAGCAGGCAGCGTGCCACGCGTCACGCGCGTCCGCTCAAGGTCCCTTCGCGCTCAGCCCCAGCTCCTTCAGCCTCCGCCCCAGCGCGCGCTTCGACACCTCCAGCGTGCGCACCATCGCGTCCAGGTCGCCGCCACACGCCTCGAAGCAGCGGGCAATCTCCTCCGCGTCCAGGTCGCCCGCGGTGCGCAGGTTCGGGCTCTTGTCGATGAGGTCGTAGACCGACGGCCGCGGAATCCCCAGCGCGTCCGCCGCCGCCTTCAGGTCCCACGCGCTCGCCCTCAGCGCGGCCAGCAGCTCCGCCTCTGTCACCTGCGAGGGCTTGCGACGGGGCACGCCCGGCTCACGGGCCTCGGGAGCCTTCGCGGCATCGCCGGGCATCCCCCGCGCGTCCGGCGCCGGCCCGGTGGTGGCCTCCCCCCGCGCGCCCGGGGTCGTCGGCACGGGCACGTCCGGTCCCCCGAGCGCTTCATCCAGCTGCGGGTCCGCCTGCAACAGCGCCTGCCCCCGACCGCCGATGACCAGCTGGCGCGTCAGGTTCCGAAGCTGCCGGATGTTGCCCGGCCACGCCGCCCGCACCAGCCGCGACGCCAGCGGCGCGGGCAGCCAGGGCTCCGCGTGCGGATCCTCCGTGTCCAGCCGGCCCACGTCCCCCAGCGCCGCCAGCTCCTCGCGCGCGAAGTGGAAGAACAACCGGCCCAGGTCCTCGCGCCGCTCGCGCAGGGAGGGCACGCGCAGCTCGTAGCCCGCGAGCCGATGGAGCAGCGGCGCCTTGAAGCGCCCATCGCGGATCTGCGCCTCCAGGTGCGCGTCCGTGGCGGCGATGAGCCGCACATCCACCGCCACCGGCTGGCTGGCGCCCACGGGGTACAGCTCCCCCGTCTCCAACACGCGCAGGAGCATCACCTGCACCTCGGCGGGAGCCTCGCCCACCTCATCCAGGAACAAGGTGCCGCCGTGCGCGGCGCGGAAGAAGCCCTCGCGGTCCCGCGTCGCCCCCGAGTACGCCCCCTTGTGCGAACCGAACAGCTCCGCCGCCGCCAGCTCCTTGGGGATGGCCCCCAGGTTGACGCTGACGAAGCGCCCGGCCCGGCGCGACCCGAGCCGGTGGATGGCCTGCGCGACCAGCTCCTTGCCCGTGCCCGTCTCGCCCCGGATGAGCACGGACACGTCCAGGTCCGCCACCCGCTCGATGTGCCGGCGCAGCCGCCGCAGGCCCGCGCTCTCCCCCACCATGCCCAGCGTGTCCCCAACGCCCTCGCCGTCCAGCTCCACCTGATGCAACAGCAGCACCACGCGGCCCGCCAGCTCCAGCGCCACGCCTTCCGCCACCTCAGCGGGCCCGAAGTCCCGCGTCCCCTGAAGCAGCGCGCCCGCGACGGCCACGTGCGTGCCGTCCTCCGGCACCCGCAGCCGCACGCCGCCATCAGGCAAGGCGGAGAGCTCCAGCGGCTTGCGGCTCACGAAGGGGTCCGCCAGCGGCAGCCCCAACGCGCTGCCCGGCTTCGCGAAGTCCGGTCCGTTGCGAGACAGGGCCACCGTGCGCCCCGCCGCCACCGCGTCGAGCACGCTCCGCTCTCCCACGCGCCGGGGCACCGGATGGGACACCACCGTCAGCGCGGGGATGGCACGGGGAGCGCTCCGGGGACCTCCGCGCTCCTGCATCGCGGCCGTGGAGACATCGGCGAAAGGGTCGTGCGGCATGCGACCGCCACCCTACCGCCAAGCCCTCGCCGCACGGGTGCGCCGCGCCCCCGCGGCTCCCATCCCCGCACCCTTCGACACGTCGACCGACCCGTCGAACCTCCTGCCGCACCGCGTTTTCAAACAATCCCCGTAAAGTTCTCGAATTCTGGGAACCTACCGGGTTGAGACAGCCCCGCTCACACGGGTAGCGTGGGAAGGCATGCCGACTCTCGAACGCCTTGTCTTCCAGCAGAGCTTCGAAGGGCTGATTCGGGCCCTGGGTGACCGCCTGGACGAACCGTGCGCGCGGCAGCTGCGCGAGGCAGGCATCGACCCGCGCGGGAAGCTAGCGGTCGCCTATCCCCTGGAGGTCTGGGTGGAGTCGCTGAAGCTGGCGGCGTCGGTGCTGGCACCGACGGCCTCGCTGGACGACGGCGCGGAGGTGGTGGGTCGGCGCTTCCTGGAGGGCTACGGGGCCACGCTGATTGGCAGCGCGCTGCTGGCGGGCGTGCGGCTGTTGGGCCCGCACCGGATGCTGGAGCGGATGACGCGCAACCTGCGCACGGGCACCAACTACCTGGAGGCGCGGCTGGAGCAGACGGGGCCCACGCGCTACGTGCTCACGTGCCGGCCGGTGGTCATCTCGGGCTTCTACCGGGGCCTGTTCGCCGCGGGCCTGGAGATGAGCGGCGCGCGCGGCGCGTCCGTCGTGCTGATGCGCAGCGCGGGCGACGCGGCGGTGTATGACCTGTCCTGGCTCCCGGAGCGCGCCGCCGGAAAGCCCCCGGAGACGAAGGCGCCCGCGCCCAAGGGCCCCGAGCCGCGGACCTGAGCGGGCCCTATATTCGGCCCATGCTCCGCATCCCAACCCCCGCCGCGGTGGTGCTCACGCTGGCCCTGGCCTCCGGGGCGCTGGCCGCCGCGAACGGCAGCCCCCAGCTCCAGACCTACTTCCAGGGCTCGCTGGACAGCCCCACCTACCAGCAGCAGACCTTCCAGCGCGTCGCGAAGGCCTGGAAGCAGCCGGGCCCCAAGGGAACCCCGGCGCTGGGGAAGAAGACCATCGTCCAGGCCATCCTCGACAAGGACGGCAAGCTGCTCTCCACCGCCATCCTCACGGAGTCCGGCTCCAAGGCGTGGGACGCCGCCGCGCTCGCGGCGGTGAAGAAGGCGGCGCCGTTCCCTCCGCTGCCGAAGAGCGCCACGGCGCCCACGCTGGAGGCGCACTTCCACTTCGCGTGGGTCAGCCCACCCGGATGACAATCTTTCCGAAGTGCGCGCCCTGCTTCATGTGTTCAAAGGCGGCGCGCGCCTCCGCGAAGGGAAACACGCGGTCCACGACCGGGTGGATGTCATTGAGCGCGAACGCGCGGGTCAGGGCCTCGAAGGACTCGCGGTGGCCCACGAGGACGCCCTGCACGCGCAGGTTCTGCATCAGGATGGGGATGAGTGACACCGTGCCGGCGCCGCCGGAGAGCACGCCGATGACGGACACGGTGCCGCCCACGCGCACCGCCTTGAGCGAGCGCTCGAAGGTGCCCGCGCCGCCCACCTCCACCACGTGGTCCACGCCCACGCCCCCGGTCAGCGTGCGCACCGCCTTCTCCCAGTCCGGCGTGGTGCGGTAGTTGATGCCCTCCTGCGCGCCCAGCTTCAAGGCGCGCTCCAGCTTGTCATCGCGGCTGGAGGTGACGATGACGCGCGCGCCGAACAGCCGGGCGATCTGCAGCGCGAAGATGGACACGCCGCCCGTGCCCTGGACCAGCACCGTGTCGCCCGCCTTGAGCCCGCCCTGCGTGACGAGCGCGCTCCACGCCGTCACCGCCGCGCAGGGCAGCGTGGCGGCCTCTTCGTCGGACAGGTACGCGGGCGTGGGCACCACGCCGTCCTCGTGCAGCAGCACCGTGTCCGCGAGCGCGCCATCCAGCGGGCCGCCCAGCGTCGTCCCCACGATGGCCTTCGTCGGCTCACCGGCCTGCCACGCCTGCGCGAACAGCGTCATCACCCGGTCGCCGGGCTTCACCCGGGTGACGCCCGGGCCCACCGCGTCCACCACGCCCGCCCCGTCCGAGTTGGGCACGAGCGGCAGCTTCTGGCGCGGGTTGTAGCGGCCCTCCACCATCATCAGGTCGCGCGAGTTGAGGCTCGTGGCCTTCACCCGCACGCGCACCTGGAAGGGGCCAGGCGTGGGGTCCGGCCGCCCCGCGCGCGTGAGGTTCTCCAGGCCGAAGGCACCGCGAATCTCATAGACGTTCATGGCCCGCGACCTTAAGGCCGCGCCGGTGCCCGGAACAGAGGCTCCGCGTGGCGCCCCCCAACAATACACGCCACGGCGCAAGGAGTGTCTGCGATCACCTGCCAAGTCCTTTCATGGGAAACGCGGACCCGGCATCTTCGCCTGGCCACTCCACCCGGGAGGACCCACACAGATGAAACGATTCCCGCGACGTCCCTCGCTGCTCGCCCTCGCGCTCGCCCTGGGACTCCAGGCCTGCGGCGGCCCCGAGGCCGCCCCCGAAGCCGCCGTCCCGAACGCCGTGGAAGAATCCCAGACACGGGTGCGCGCGCAGGACGCGGCGCCGGACATCCTGACGCAATTGCAAGCCATCCCGGGCCTCGCGGTGCTGGAGGCCGCGTCTCCGGCGCCGGGCGTTCGCTTCTTCCTGATGAGCTATGATCAGCCAGCGGACCACTGGCATCCCAACGGCGCGCGCTTCCTGCAGCGGATGACGCTCCTCTACCGGAGCGCGGAAGCGCCCATGGTCCTGGCCAGCACGGGCTACGGCATCAGCCCGTTCTTCTCCCAGTACGAGCCCACCCGGCTGCTCGGGGGCAACCAGCTGCTGATGGGGCACCGCTTCTTCGAGCCCTCGGGTCCGACCCCCGCGGACTGGAAGCTGCTCTCCATCGAGCAGGCCGCGGCGGACCATCACCGCGTCGTCCAGGCGTTCAAGCCCCTCTTTCCCGGCAAGTGGATCAGCACCGGCGGCAGCAAGGGTGGCATGGCGTCCGTGTATCACCGGGCGTTCTACCCGAACGACGTGGACGCCACGGTGGCCTACGTGGCGCCGAACAGCTACGGCACGAAGGACCCGCGCTACGTGCGGTTCCTCGCGAAGCTGGGCACCCCGGAGTGCCGGGAGAAGATTCGCGTCTTCCAGCGCGAGACGCTGGAGCGGCGCGCGGAGGTGGAGCCCCGCTTCGTGGAGACCACCCAGGCGCAGGGGCTGACGTACAACATGCTCGGCGTGGACAAGGCGCTGGAGTTCACCGTCCTCGAGTTCGCCTTCGCGTTCTGGCAGTACGGCGACGCCTCGCTGTGCGATGCCATCCCCGCGCGGGGCGGCCCCGCCCAGGACATCGTGGACTTCCTGGACTGGGTGGTGGGCCTCTCGTACATGAGCGACTCCGACTCGGAGTACTACGCGCCCTATGCCTTCCAGGCGGCCACGCAGTTGGGCAGCTATGACTCCGAGGAGCGCCACCTGCGCGGCGTGCAGCGCTACCCGGGCCAGTACGTCCCGTCCGCGCTCGTGCCGTTCGACATGACGCCGTACCGGTTCAACCCCTTCGCCATGCCCCTCATCGAAGGCTGGGTGAAGGCGTTCGGACAGCGCATGCTGTTCATCTACGGGGAGAACGACCCCTGGTCCACGGGCGCCTTCTCCGTGCGCGCCAGCAATGACTCGTACCGGTTCTACGTGCCGGGCGGAAATCACGGCTCGGGCATCAGCCAGCTTCCCAGCGCGGAGCGCGCCGTGGCGTTGGCGCGGCTGCGCGACTGGGCGGGCCTGCCCCCCGCGAGCGCCGCCGCGATGGAGCAGCGGTCGCTGGCGGTGAGCTCCGGCGAGGAGCTCGTCACCACGGGCGCGGTGGATCGCCGCCGCGGCCCGCCCGCGACTGACGTATCAGGCGCGTTCGGTCGTCCATGAAGCCGGCGGCGAGGGGCGGCGACAGGTCGCCCTTCGCCATCGGCCTCACGCGCCGGGGCTGACCCGCAGGGCGAGCATCGGGCGGTACACCGCCCGGTAGGACCAGGCCAGGAAGAGCTCGCTCACCAGGAGGACCACCGCCAGGCCCAGGCCCGCCGGCGCCAGGAACGCGTGGGTCAGGAAGATGTTCACGATGACGGGCGCGATGAGCGCCAGCGCCAGCGGGACGAAGCGGTTGGTCAGGAGCAGCGCGCCCACCACCGTCTCCGTGCCCTTCACCAGCCAGAACAGGAAGCCCGTCGCCTTCATCGCGATGCCGAAGGCCACCGCCGGATCCGCCGGATCCATGGGCGGCTGCGGGATGAACTCCAGGAAGCCGTTCAGGCCGAAGACGAAGAAGATGAGCCCCATGAAGACGCGGGCCACCGTCGGCAGGTGGCGGGTCAGCGACTTCTTCTTCGGGGAAGCCTCCGTCGCGGAGGAGGAGGCAGGAAGGGGGGTGTCCATGGGGTGCTCCAGGAAGGGGGCGTGCTGCGTTCGGAGGAAGTGCGCGGGCTTCTATCCCCACGTCGAATGAGAAGCACCCCAATCGACACCCTCCTCGCGTTTCCCCTCCAGGCATATCCACACAGGGTCCCACATGGGCCTCACGCCTGGAGGTGCGACCGCGCCCGCGCCTCCGCCCGCAGCCGCACCAATCACCCGATACGCGGCGCCGCGGAAGAACAGCCCCAACAAGCCCGCGAGGACACCGCTCCTCCCTCGTCGATGGCGACCGCGAGCCCGTCCTACAGCGAGCGGGTCTCGTAGCTGGAGGGGGCATCGATGTGGAAGGCGAGGTCCACGTCGCGGCTCTCGCCCGGCGCCAGCTTCACCCTCCAGGTCGCGATGCCATCCGCGGCGT